>OZ247586.1:0-1479996 GCA_965233855.1 Rickettsiaceae bacterium
CTTTCGTATATATCTTTCGTTTTAGTCTCATCTTTCTATACCTCTTTTGATTTTAAATCCTTTTATAGAATTTGTCCTCTAAAGTATAAACACCTCAAGTAAAGCCCTTCATCTTTATAACAAGAATACTATTTAGATTCCTCTGTTTACCGGTTAAATAATATAATTATTACTCCTCATACCACAAGCCATTAACATAAGTTATCTAATCTATGAAGATATATTCTAATAACAAAACAAATTAAAAGAAACCTACGCTAATAGGTAATTAAAAAGCAAACGCAATAGGGTTTAAGAACGCATTATTAGTTAATTGGCGGAGCTTTTAACTCTTCCTCAGCTTCTTTTTGATCTTCGGCCTCTTGAATTTCATCTTGAACATCTAGTGCTTCCGGATTTTTTGTTTCCACCTGATCAGCTCTAAACTTCAAATTAGGTATTTTAAAATAATAAGCAATCATCCTAGTTGTAAAAGCACCAACGGCGACTATGATAACAGCATTCCTTATACCGTTCGGGTCCGGATTATGTGAATTTATATCTAAATACAAACTGAATATAAGCCCCCATAATAAGGAAACTTCAGCATTTATAGCTCCATTTAAGCAAATAATGTAATGTTGCTTTCTCAGCAAATCACGAAGTATTCCACCACCATTTGCTGTTAAAAAAGCAAAGAAAGGACCCCAGAGTTCAATCGGCTCAATTCTAGCCATAATAGCAATAGAAACTCCTGTTACAATGAAAGCTGCCTGACCAAGAGCATCACCAAGAACCAAGATATTATCCCAGAACTTCATAATTACATCATCTTCATTCGCATTTTTATTATAATATTCAAGAAGTCTAATAGTAGAGAACCCAACTAAAACCACAACCAATATATAATACATATAGGATGGGGTTAAAAACAAACCAACTTCTTCTCTATTAATCAAGACATCACGCATAATTCCTCCGCCAACTGACGGAAGCATCGCAAACAAAAAGGTTCCAAACAAAGTAGCGTTATCCTTTGCAGCTATTGCTATACCAGAAATAGCGAAAGCTAATGTTCCAACTACTCCAATAAAATAAAACCAACGAGAATCAATAGTCTGTAAAAGCATCACAGGATAAAGATATGTTTTTACAATGTCTTTATATTCATTGCTATCAGAAAACTCCTTTATCGCATGATTATACCTATCAACAACATCAAGAGGGACTGATTTTTTACTAAACATTAGATGAATAGGAGTTTTTACATGCAGTTGAATTTCTCGAACCTTTGATGTTACCTTATTATTTAAAATAGCTGCTGCACCAACAACTCTATCGGAAATAAAACCATCAATTTCACCTTTAACTAAGGCTTGCAAGGCATCAACATCATTATGGTACTGTTTAATAATATCTGAATTAGTAGAATCATTGATAAATAAATTTATCTGAGGATCAGCATAAATAAAACCTTGAGTAACCCCTAAATTAAAATTCTGCAGCCTAATTTGCACTAAAAACTCAGAAATAGATTCAAAATCTAATTCTTTAATACTATCTCTCATTACAAAAAGTGAATTTTCTTCATAACGATATGGCTCAGAAAAGTACACATAATTCGCTCTAGCTTTCGTATACGTTGCCCCTGCCGCTATATCACGTTTTCCATCACGTAAATCTAACTGATGTTGTCCCCAATCAACTTGTTCATATTCTGTTGCTATTCCAACTCTTTCCGACAATTGTTTTACAAGTTTTATGTCCATTCCAGTCAAACTATAGCCACCAGCGCTCACTTTGTTATATTGATATGGCTCCCATAAATACCACCCATTTAATAAGCTTTTCTTTTTAGCTGTTTCTGCACACTGAACTCCCTCTTTTACTTCTGAAGCAAGAATCTTTAAAGGTTGTGTTAAAATAAAAAGAACGAATAATAATCTAATGAAATTCATATTGCAGTCAACGTAATACTTTGTAATTAATTATAAAAGTAACCCATTGCAATAAAAGGTACAACGCAATCCTAGCAGAGTTATTTTTAAATAAAGCCAAATTTAAATTACTGTTACAAAATTATACTATTTAGAGGTTTTTTTAAGGATTTTAAACCTAACTATCCCATAAAAAGAAATTAACAACCACAATATTTCAATTATTACGGAGGCTAGATTCCAATGATAATATAAAGAAAAGAGAAGCATTATCGCTCCTACAAAATTTGAATATAAATATATAGAAGAACTTGAAGTAATTTTTTCTGATTGTATTAAAAAGAATGCAAAAATCACTAATCCGACACCCAAAATACCAACTATATCTGATATAAAATGAATATCCATATACCTTAATTCTTCAATTTTTCTATCTTCGTCTCACCGCCCATATAAGGAACAAGAGAGCTTGGTATTGTTATTGAACCATCTTCGTTTTGATAGTTCTCTAAAATTGCAACGATAGTTCTTCCAACTGCTAATCCAGAACCATTAAGCGTGTGAACAAATTTTGTTTGATTATCACCAAACTCCTTGTATCTGGCCTTCATTCTTCTTGCTTGAAAATCACTACAATTAGATATGCTTGAAATTTCCCTATATTTTTTCTGCCCAGGCAGCCAAACCTCTAAATCATAAGTTTTTCTAGCAGAAAACCCCATATCACCACTACAAAGCAACATAACACGATATGGTATCTCTAAGCGCTTTAGAATTTCTTCTGCAGATTCAAGCATCCTTTCTTGTTCTGCATCAGATTCTTCCTCAGTCGTGATAGAAACTAACTCAACCTTACCAAATTGATGGTTTCTAATCATGCCTCTTGTATCTTTACCGGCACTCCCAGCCTCTGATCTAAAACACTCAGTATAAGCTACATATCTTTGAGGCAAATCTTCTCTTTTTTGAATTGAGTTTGCTACCAAATTTGTAAGAGGAACTTCACCTGTTGGAATTAGTCTATAGCTTCCTCCTTCTGTTAAATAAGAATCTTCACTAAATTTTGGTAATTGCCCAACATTATACATCGCATTTGGTCTAACTAATATTGGCGGAGAAATTTCCTGACACCCATAATCTTCCGTATGTATATCAATCATAAAACTTATTAAGGCTCTTTCAAGTTTTGCTAGCCTTCCCTTTAATGTAACGAATCTACTCCCAGAAATTTTTGCTGTTTGTTCAAAATCCATCATTCCAAGATCTTTTCCAAGATCATAATGTTCTTTTTCTTTTGGAAGTTCTTTTGGTTTACCAAAATCACGAACGAACTTATTCATTGTTTCATCCGTTCCATAAGGAACTTTTTCATCAGGTAAATTAGGTATATTATCCATTATTTCTTTATATCTATCATTATCATCCATTTTTTTTGACAATTCAGATAGTTTTTCATTTATGTGCTCAACATCTCGCTTGGTATCTTCAAATTCACGCCCTTTTCTTCCCTTCAGGCTACCAAGTTTTTTAGATTTTGCATTTCTTGATTGTTGAAATTGTTGAATCAAAGTGGTTAACTGCCTTCTTTCTTCATCAAGAACCAGCAACTCATTAGAGTCTACTTTAACCCCTCTTTTCTGCAAAAGATTATCAAATTCTTCTTTGTTTTCTCTAACCCATTTGATATCTAGCATTTCTTCTGTCCTCTGTTTTCAACTAATTTACATAATATGATTGAAACTTCATATAATAAAAGCAATGGTATTGCAAGTGCTATCTGGCTAATTACGTCAGGTGGAGTAAAAATTGCAGCTACAATAAAAATTATTACAATTGCAACTCTTCGTTTCTTACGCAAAGAACCCGAATGAACCAAACCCATAGCATTTAAAATAACCATAATTATTGGCAATTGGAATGCCGCGCCAAAAGCAAGTGTAAATTGTATTACTAATTCTAGATATTCACTAATTCTTGCTTCAAGAATAAGAGGAATGCCGGCACTATTATTTTCATAACTTAGAAAAAACTCCCAAGCTCTAGGCATTACAAAATAAAAAACGAAAAAACTTCCAGCATAAAACAAAACTGGAGAGAAAAGCATAACTAATCTCACTAAGGATTTTTCAAAATGCAAAAGCCCTGGTGCTATAAACGAATATGCTTGATAACAAATCATCGGAATAGTAAAACAAAAGGCTGAAAATGCTGATAATTTTATATAAGAAAAAAAAGCTTCAGCCAAACCAGTATAAATAATTCTACGCCCTTCATTACTTGAAATATCAATAAGCGGAATTAAAAAAAATTTATAGATAGATTCACGAAAAAAATAACAGCCTATAAAAACAATAAGAAAAAAAATAACAACAATCAAAAATCGCTCTTTTATTTCTTTAAAATGTTCTTTAAACGTATATTTTTGCACTGTATTTAATTATAAAAACTCTATTCTTCATTTTCAGGAAGGATTTCATCAATTCCATTTTCAAGCACATCATCCATTGGAATTTCTATAGACGACTTAACATCACTCCCTTTTTTCCTTTTTATTACATCAATCATATCTTCTTCACCATTTTTATTGTCTTTCGGCAATTTAATTGAATTTAATAAATCTTTTGGAATATAGGAAACAGAATCCTTTAGTGCTTTCTCAAGATACCTAGCTGTCATAGAAGTTTTTAACCATTCCGGATATTTCTCCATTTCAAGATTATATACTACATCTTCTAGCTTTTCGGTTCCAGAATAAGTTCCAGCGGTGAAAATCGCAATAACAGCAAATATCAAAAGAGATATTAAACCACCTCTAACAATACCAATAGCAAAACCAAGAAACCGATCAAAAACTCCCTGGCTTACCTCTTTAAATAGTAAAACGATCTTCGATGTTAAGAAAGTAAAAACAATCAAAGAGAAAATATAAGAAACAACTCCACTTGCAATAGAAGTAACAAGTTCATTTGCTACATATCCAGAAAATATTATCCGAACGTATGAATATAAAAATATTGCAACAAATATAGAAGCTATAAAACCTAGAAGGTTGATGGTTATACAAACCATACCTCTATATAGCCCCATTAAAGATGAAACAAAGAGTATAGTCAAAATTATTATATCAAAAATAGTAAATGTCATAATTCTATTATAGTTTTATCTGTAATAACATAATCGAGCGCTAAATCATGCGGCTCACGAGGTAAATATTCACTCAAATCTCTATGAAAACAAACACCAATCTTCGTTATTTTCTTCTTGCTAGCTTTATTGATATATCTATCATAATATCCAGCACCGAAACCTAAACGATCACCTTGCAAACTAAGTGACAATGCAGGAATAATAATAATACTCGGTTCAACTTTATTTTCATTTTGAGGTTGCATCAATTTATTAAAACTACTTCTTTCCATTTTTGAACCAAGACCATATTTAACATAATACATCTTAGTTCCTTTGATTTTTGGTAAAGCAATTTTCTTCGAAAATTTTATAGCAAGCTTTATTAAATCCACCTCTCCTTTCAGTGGCCAATATAAACCAATAATAGTCTTATTGTCTAGAATATCAGATTTTTTATCGCTAATAATTCGTTTATTTTTATTTGATATAATTGAATCTATAACTTCTTGTGTGTTTTTAACAATAATATCATTATGTAAACCGTGACTTAAATCTTTAGATTCTTTTCTTAAGGATAGAAATTTTTCTCTTAATAATTTCTTTGATTCCATTATTAATTACTTTTTTATAAATTTTTCAATAAACTCTTGATGACGATTAAGCTCATCTTCGGTTGGAGAAATAACAATATTATTTCCCTCTACTTTTACTGTTGAAGCTTGATTTGAAGATTCATTAGCTAATTTTTTACTCATAGAAAAACTAGTTTGTCTTCCACCTGTCAATTCCACATATACTTCAGCAAGAAGCGCCGCATCTAACAAAGCTCCGTGAAAATCTCTAGATGAATTATCCACTTTAAATCTTCTACATAAGGCATCAAGATTTACTCTAGCTCCAGGGAAAGTTTTTCTAGCAATAACCAATGTATCAATTGCTTCCGATAACTCTAGAGATGGTAAATTAACTAAAGATAATTCATAATTTAAAAATTTAATATCAAATGGAGCGTTGTGAATAACCAACTTTCCATCTTCGATAAACTTTAAAAAATCATCAGCTATTTCTTTAAACAGAGGTTTATCTTGAAGAAACTCATGAGATATGCCATGAATTCTATAAGCTTCATTTGGCATATCTCTCTCAGGATTAATGTAGAAATGAAATTTGTTTCCTGTCAAAACTTTATTGACCATCTCTAACGCACCAATTTCAACTATTCTATGACCATCATTTGGACTCAAGCCTGTTGTTTCTGTATCTAGTAATATTTCTCTAACGTTCATTTTACTTGTTTTATTATATTATTTAATATCTTTTCAATTTCTTTTTGATCTAACTGAGTATCAATTATAAAATCTGCTTTTTTCTTTTTTTCTTCTTGGTCCATTTGTACAATTTTAATTTTTTCATATAAATTCAGGTCAATTACACCTCTTTTTTTTGCTCTAAGCAACCTAGTTTCTTCATTACAAAAAACACAAATACTATATGAAAAATACTTATCAAATTTTGATTCAAATAATAGCGGTACTTCCGTAAACAATAATTCTTTATCCTTGTGTAACTCTTCAAATTTTTTTATTCCTTCTCTAACAATAGGATGTATTATTGATTCTAATCTCTTTCTTGCTTTAGAATCATCATAAATTATTTTAGATAATTCTTTTTTATCAAAAATTTTTAACTCTTTAAATTCATCAACTATTTTATTTTGAAGGCTAACATCTTTATAAATTTCTTTTACAAAAACATCGCAAGAAAAAATTTTGTAACCTAATTTTTTAGCACAATTTAAAACAAAACTTTTGCCAGAAGCAAAGCTTCCAGTAATAGCAATATTAACCATTATCTAATTCCTTTTTTCTGCTCGTAGTAAGCTTTCATAATAATTGCAGCCGTCTCTTCTATCGATCTCATTGAAACATCAATTACTCTCCAGTTATTTTCAGAACAAATTCGTTTTATTTGTCTACACTCCTCCTGTACTGTTTTTATATCAGTATAATTTGAACTTTCCGTAACTTGTAAAAAATTCATTCTACTCTCTCTAATTTCAACCAACCTACTAGGATTAATCACTAAACCAAAAATTACAGGATGATTCATTTTTGGAAGCACATCAGGAAAAGGGCAACCGCTTACCAAAGGAATATTTGCCGTTTTAAAACCATTATATGATAAATATACAGAGGTTGGGGTTTTAGAAGTTCTTGATGGTCCAATTAATATTATATCTGCTTCTTCAAGATCATCTATCATTTGACCATCATCATGACGAAGGGAGTATTCTATAGCCTCTACTTTATCAAAATAAGTTTCATCAAATTTATTAGTATATCCAACTCCACTATCTGCACTTTCTCCAATATATTCTGCAACTTCTTTAACAATTTTACTAACAACAGAAACACATGGTATTTTCATTTCAAAACAAAATTTCTTTAATGAATCACGAATCTCTTCATCAGAAACTGTATATAATATCATTCCTGGTTTACTTCTAACCTTTTCAAAAACCTCATTTAACATCTTAAGATTTCTAGTCATTGGCCAATGATATTTTTTAACATCAACATCACTAAACTTGGCTAAGGCTGTATTAGCAGCGTGCTTTACCGTTTGTCCAGATGACTCTGAAACCAAGTGTACTATTAGTTTTTTCATTTTATACACATCTCTTTGTGGATAATTATTATTTTTTACTTCTATATTATTAGCTCTATTTCAAGGAAATATCTACTATTATACTTCGTAATAGAAATATGGTAAAAATTGTGTATAGATTGAGTACATCTCACCCTCCCCTTACTTACCCACATTTCATCCCCTATTTATACACAAAAACATCAACTGTATAATTTTACATGTGTATAAATAGTATAAACTTCATTTTCATAGAAAATCTTTATCTAAAATAACAACTTTATTGTTGATAAATATGTGAATAACTTCTAGTTCATATTATCCACTGTACCTACTACTAACTATAATATATATATACTTATATTATTATAATAGTGTGAAAAACATATGAGTAATTTTATAAAGGTTTTCAAAAAAGAAAATAAAGATATTCCTATTTGGTTAATGAGACAAGCAGGAAGATACTTACCTGAATATATGGAAGTAAGATCTAACGTAAATAATTTTTTAGAGCTATGTTACGATTCAGATAAAGCTACAAAAGTTACATTACAACCAATAAATAGATTTGGTTTTGATGCGGCAATTTTATTTTCAGATATTTTAGTATTACCTCATGCTCTTGGTTGGGATGTTGCTTTTAAAAAAGGGGAAGGACCAATCTTAGAAAAATTTAAATCTGAAAAAGATCTTTTAAAATTATCGGATAATTTTTCTGACAAAATAAATAATGTCTATTCTACTGTTAACAAAGTAAAAGCATCACTGCCAAAACATGTATCTTTAATAGGTTTTGCTGGAAGTCCATGGACAGTAATTAGCTACATGCTAGAAGGAAAAGGAAAGCAAGATTTTTCGGTGAGTAAAGGTTTTTTATATAATGATTATCAAACAGCTAAAAAATTATTTAATATTATTTCAGATAAGACAATTGAATATTTATCAGGTCAAATTGAAGCTGGAGCAGAAGTAATACAGCTTTTTGATTCATGGTCTGGAATGTTAAACGGATTTAATTATGAAGAATTTGTTATAAAACCAACTAAAAAAATAGTTAGTGCTTTAAAACAAAAATATCCTAATGTTCCAATAATTGGTTTTCCAAGAGGTTCCGGGTATAATTACGATAATTATATTAAAAATACAAAAATTGATGGAGTTAGTGTTGATCAGTTTACTCCAATTTCACAGATGAAAAAATGGCAGAAAGATATAGTTGTTCAAGGTAATTTTGATCCAGTTATTTTACTTGGAAATAAAGAAAACATAAAAAATGCTGTTGACGAAATACTATATAAAGTAGAAGATGAAAACTTCATTTTCAATTTAGGACACGGTATTATGCCAAATACTGATCCAAGTAACGTAGAGTATTTAATTAAGCGTGTTAGAGAATTTAAAAAATAAAAAGACGGCAATAGTTCTTTTTAATCTTGGTGGACCAGATAGCAAAAAAGCTGTTAAGCCTTTTTTGTTTAATTTGTTTAATGATAAATATATTATTTCGATACCGAAGATTTTTCGTTATTGTTTAGCTTGGATTATTTCATCAAGAAGAGAAAAAACAGCACAAAAAATATATTCTTATATTGGAAATAAATCACCAATTTTAGAAGAAACAAAAGCACAATCATTAGCTTTAGAACAAGTGTTAAAAGACAAGTTAGAATCTAACTACAAGGTTTTTATCTGCATGAGACATTGGCACCCTATGTCAGATAAAGTTGTAAAAAACGTTATAGATTATGATCCAGACGAGGTTATTTTACTTCCTTTATATCCACAATTTTCAACAACAACTAGTCTTTCTTCAATTGAAGATTTTACAGGTAAGATGAAAAGAATATTACCTAAGATTGACTATAAAACCATATGTTGTTACCCAAATGATGATAAATTTATTGAGAGTCATGTTGATTTGATAGTTAAGTCATTTGAAAAAATAAAAGACAAAAATAATTGTAGAATTTTATTTTCAGCGCATGGTTTACCTAAGAAAATAATAGAATCTGGTGATCCATATCAATGGCAAGTGGAAAATACTGTTCAATCTGTAATGGATCAATTGCCTTTTTCAGGTGTTGATTATAGGATATGTTATCAAAGTAGAGTTGGTCCACTTGAATGGATTGGTCCAAATGCTGAAGAAGAAATAAAGATAGCAGGAAAAGATCGAAAAGATGTAGTTATTATTCCAATTTCTTTTGTTAGCGAACATTCTGAGACGCTAGTAGAACTAGATATTGAGTATAAAGAAATAGCTGATAAATATGGAATTAATTATGTTCGAGTTCCAACATTAAGTTGCAATAATTATTTTATTGATTCATTAAAGAATATGGTAATTAGTGCTAGCAATTTTAAAAATAGTTTTTTATATTCGAATGAAATGAAAAGAATATGTCCTTCGAGCTATTCAAAATGTCCGTGTAAAAATTAAGAGATATAAATGGAAGATTATTTTATTTGGTATAAAGCAATTCATGTGATTTCTGTGATCTCTTGGATGGCAGCAATGTTCTATTTACCAAGAATTTTTGTTTATCACACAAAAACAGAAATTGGTTCTGAAATGGATAAAACATTTCAAATTATGGAAAGAAGATTGTTGAAGATAATTATGACTCCAGCAATGTTATCAACTTATATTTTTGGGTTGCTTACAGCTTATATTTATGGTTTTGTTGCTCTTGGCGTTTGGTTTCATATAAAAATGCTCGCTGTTCTTGGATTAACGATTATGCATGGGATATGTGCTAAATGGGTAAAAGATTTTTCCAAAGGTGAGAATAAACATAGTTCAAAATTTATAGAATGGCTAATGAGATACCGACTATTTTGATGATATTAGCTGTTATCATGGTTGTTGTTAAACCATTTGAATAAAAATAGAAATTTGTTGACCACTTTACTGGTTGTAACCTTTGTGTTATAATGCCTGTTAATTAAAAAATATAATTTGATGGCAAAACTCGAAGTTCTAACAGCTCCAGACCCAAGATTAACTAAAAAAGCTCAACTTGTTAAGTCTGTTGATGACAGTGTACGTAAAATCATGGATGATATGCTTGAAACTATGTATGATGATCGTGGCGTGGGATTAGCTGCTAATCAAGTTGGTATATTGCAGCGCATTATAGTAATGGATTTGCAAGATGATGATGAGCAAGAAAGGCCAAAGGGTTTTTATCCTTTATTCTTAATAAATCCTGAAATAGTAGAGACTTCTAGTGAAATAATTGAAGCTGAAGAAATGTGTATGTCAGTTCCAGGTCAAAGAATTCCAGTTGCAAGGCCTGAACGTGTGAAAGTTAGATTCCTGAATTATAATAATGAAATTCAAGAAGTGGAAACAGGTGGTTGGCTAGCTCGAGCATTTCAACATGAAATTGATCATTTAGATGGTAAATTGACAATTGATTATTTATCTCAATTAAAGAAAAATGTTACTCTTCGAAAACTAACTAAAATAAAAAGATTGTCTGCTTAAACTTACCTTAAGGATAAAATAGTGAATGTTATTTTTATGGGAACACCAGA
Organism: Rickettsiaceae bacterium; assembly: GCA_965233855.1. Classification (GTDB taxonomy): domain Bacteria; phylum Pseudomonadota; class Alphaproteobacteria; order Rickettsiales; family Rickettsiaceae; genus Megaera_A. Next base: position 11,232 of record OZ247586.1, read on the forward strand.
GTTTGCTGTTCCTGCACTTCAAAACTTAATTTCTTCAAAAAAACATAAGGTTGTTGCTGTTTTTTCTCAAGCTCCAAAGGCAAAGGGAAGAAGAATGAAAATTACTGAATCCCCTATTCATAAATTAGCTAAATCTAATAATATTGAAGTATTTACTCCAAAAACTTTACGAAAAGCAGAATCTTTTGAATTAATAGATTCCATAGATGCAGATATCATAGTTGTTGTTGCATATGGTTTTATTATTCCTAAAAATATTTTGGAGTCTAAAAAACATGGGTGTTTAAATATCCACCCTTCAAAACTTCCAAAATATAGAGGAGCCGCTCCTCTTCAAAGAACAATTATTGATGGTGAAAAGGAAACGGCTGTTTGTATTATGCAAATGGATGAAGGTCTGGATACGGGTGATATTATTTTACAAGAAGATTTTGCTTTGGATCAAAGAACCACACTCGTGCAACTGCATGATAAATGCGCGAGAATTGGTGGTGAGCTTTTGATTGAAGTTTTAGATAATATTGAAACTTTACCAAGAATTAAGCAACTCTCTGTTGGTGAATCATATGCGCATAAACTTACCAAGGAAGAAAGTAGAATTGATTGGAATGATTCTGCTTTTAAAATAGATTGTATGATTAGAGGAATGAACCCTTGGCCAGGGGTTTATTTTGAATTTAAGGATAAAAAAATAAAAATCCTTGAAGCTGAATATTCTGATATAGAGCATAATTATAAATCTGGTCAAATATTAAATAATTTATTTGATGTAGCCTGTGGTTATGGGGTTTTGCATATTAAATTTGTAAAGCCAGAAGGAAAGCCTAGGATGTCATCAAAAGATTATTTGAATGGTGATTCTAGTATTATTATTAATTCTACAGTGTTTTCTTAATTTAAACTCCAACTCTTATAGTTAACAGAGCTGTGAGGATTTCTTTTTACGGTATTGAGGGAGGGTATAACAATATTCTCTACTTATCACTTTTAAAGCCTAGCCTTATTCCAGAGCATGCGGAGACCTATGAGGAAAGCAGGGTGAGGCGCTTGATTTATGTGCCTAGCCTAAGAACGACAAGTAATATTCCTGGATCTTTGTATGGGTTGATATTGCTTTCCCGAAGCAAAACCCAATGTTAGTAATGAACTTGTTTATCATCATCATAAAAAATTTGACATCTTTAAATATTTAAACTATTCACTGAAATAAGAAAAGATATATTAACTATTAATGTATATGTATTTATTTATCTTTAGTTAATTTTTTGGTGCGTAATTTAGTTTAGAGTTTTAGTTTGGCAAGTTCAATATCTACAGTTAGAGTAATTAATGATAGTGCATTGGTCTCTTCTTCAAGAGTAAAAGGAGGTCAAAGAGTAAAATCATCTGATATATTGCTTAATGGTCAGAAAATTAAAATTGGAGGGAGCTTTTACGATATTGCTAGAAAATTAAATAAATTTAAGGCGAAGACGGATGTTGTTGCTGAAATTCATGTTAATAAAGGCAAAGAAAGGTTGGTATTAAAAACTAATAAGAATAAAGTATCTATAGTTGATAAAAATGGAATTTTAGCTAATTATTTTAGTCAAAATAAAATAGGAAAAGGCTCTGATAAACTAATTGAAATAGTTGGATTAAATAAAAAATATTCTCCTGAGTTTACTTATTCTAGAAAAGCAGTCAAACAAATTGCTAATTCACTAACACTTAATTTATCTGGTAAAAATATAGTATTTCTTAGTGGTGGAGTATATCAGGCAGAGGCTCCAGATATTATTCCTGTAGATCTTGGGGGTGAGGATGAAGTTATTGACAATGTTCCAGATATTGTATTAGAAGATGATATTGTTGAGCCTGAAGTTGATATAGTTGAACTTAGAAGGCTAGCTGTAATTAGGATGCAGCAATATCAGATACAGGCTTTAAATGACATTTTGGGGCATATTTCTATTGAAGTAGTAATGTCTTTAAAGGAAAATAAATCTAAAATAGTAGAAACCCAAGAGTTATTTGTTAGTGGAAGAATCACTGATTTATTAAGGCGTACTGGAAATGATGAAGGGTTCTTTCACCATAATTGCGTAGAATTGATAAGCGATATTTCTAAAAAAATATATTCAAAAAGCTCTACCAAATTTGGCAAAGTTTTTAATAGCGATTTGAAAATAACATCAACTCACATTGAGGAAGCCGTTACAGAATCATTAGTTGGTTTGAGATAATATAAAACTTATTTTAAGATATAATCAAAAATTATTAATTAATTTTAATGAAAGCTTGATTATTAATAAATATTAATGTATGATTATGTGTATATAAATAATATATGTTAGTAATTAATGGCTGTTTCTGCATCAAACTATTCTTCAACTATAATACAAAAAAGTGCCGACATGCACTTTTCAGCAAGTGCTAGAAAGGTTTTTAAATCTGGGCAAGTTGTGCTTAATGGAAAGAGTGTAAATATTGGTGGTAGTATAGAAGATACTGCAAGAAAAATTAATAGATCATTTAAGCATACGGGTATTAAGGCGAAAATTGAAACTAAAGGAAATAAAGCAAGATTAGTTTTAATTACTTCTGGTAATAAAGTAGATATTAATGACCCTAAAAAACTATTATTAAATTTCTATAAGGGCAATAAAATAGGTAATAGCCAGAATAGCTTGATTCAAATTATTGGCAATAAAAATAGACCCGTAACAATTAATTATTCAACTAATAAAGATGTTTCTCCATTGGTTAATCACTTAAAACAGTCGATTGAAGGTGGGAGTAATGTTAAGTATATTAAAAATAATATATTAATCCAACCTTATATTGCGGCAGAAATTGAAGCTATTGCTGAAGAAAAAGATGCAATAATTGTTCAAGATCCTATAGAATTTGCAACATCACGTCATAGTTATGCAGATTTCAACATTTTTGGTAATGAAGAAATAGATTTCTTTCCTTCTTTAACGGACTTAGCATGGGGGGTTGCTTCTATAGCATATGAATCTGCCAAAGAAACAACCTTATATGGATATAAAACAGTTAGAACACATCTATTTGGTGATGCATAATAAATTATTTCAATAACTGATTTACTCTTTTCTTAATCTGATATAGTTTTCTTTTATAGATTAACTTAATACTAGTAGGAAAACTAATGTCAGATCAGGTGTTTTTTACAGATTTAGGACCACATAAATTAGAAGAAATAGCCAGGAAAATTGGCTGTGATTTAGCTGATGAGCATAAAGATATACTTATTCATGAAGTAAAATCTTTAACAGAAGCTGGTGAAAACTCAATTACTTTTCTTACAAATAAAAAATATATATCTGAGTTTCGAGCAAGTAAAGCTCTTGCCTGCTTAGTACCTTCAGACTTTTCTGAAGAAACTGTTTCTAATATTATTTTACTAAAAACCAATAATCCATATCATGCATATTCTGTGATTTTAGATATGTTCTATAAATCTGGTAAAGACTTGTCTCCTCAAATTGCGCCATCAGCACATATTTCACCAAGTGCTAAGATTGGTAAAAATTGCTATATTGGTCATAATGTTGTTATTGAAGATGAGGCAGAGATTGGTGATGATAGTATAATTGAATCTGGTAGTTTTATAGATTTCAAAGTTAAAATAGGTGATAGAGCACGAATTGACTCTAATGTTTCTATTAGCTATTCAGTGATTGGCGATGATTTTGTTGCCCTAAGTGGTGCTAGAATTGGTCAAGATGGATTTGGGTTTTCAACAGAAAAAGGTGTTCATAAAAAGATATATCATACTGGACGAGTTGTTATTGGAAATGATGTTGAGGTAGGAGCTAATTCCACCATAGATCGTGGCTCGATGAATGATACAATTATTGAAGATTTATGCCGGATTGATAATTTAGTTCAAATTGGACATAATGCTCAAATTAAAAAAGGTGCAATTCTTGTTGCTCAAGTTGGCGTTGCTGGTAGTAGTAAAATAGGATCTTATTGCGCACTTGGTGGACAGGTTGGTGTTGCAGGGCATATTACTATTACAGATGGCGTACAAATTGCTGGCCAAGGAGGGGTGATTCAGGATATAAAAGAGCCAGGAATTATGGGGGGAACTCCGGCTGTTCCGATAAGGGATTGGCACAAGCAAACGATAATGATGAAAAAATTAATAAAAGGCAAAATAAAATGACACAGGAAAGAATTGATATAAATGAGATAATGTCAATAATACCTCATCGCTATCCTTTTTTGTTAATTGACAGGGTGATGGAAATAGAATTGAATAAATCAATTGTTGGAATTAAAAATGTAACGGCTAATGAACCTCAATTTACCGGCCATTTTCCGACAAGGCCAGTGATGCCCGGAGTTTTGATTATTGAAGCAATGGCTCAACTTTCTGCTGTATTGGTTGCAAAATCAATGAAAAGTACAGAGGATAAAGAAGTGTTTTTCATGTCGATTGATGAGTCAAAATTTAGAAAGGTTGTTGAACCGGGTGATACGCTGACAATGTATGCGGAAATTATTCAAAATAGAGGGCCTGTTTGGAAGTTTAAAGCACGTTCTGAAGTTGATGGGAAAATTGCAGCAGAAGGGGTTTTTACTGCAATGGTGAAAAATAAATAGATAATTAGTATGATTCATAAAACAGCTATAATTGGCGATAAGGTGAAGCTTGGTAAAAATGTTGAGATTGGGCCGTTTTGTATTGTTGGTGATGGTGCAGTTTTGGGTGATAATGTAGTATTAAAATCTCATGTTGTTATGGAAGGGCGCGTAACAATTGGTGAAGGTACAAAAATATATCCATTTGCATCATTATCGTATCCACAGACCTTAAAATATGACGGTGAAGATTCAGAAATAATTATTGGTAAGAATAATACTATTCGTGAGTATGTTACCATCCAGCACGGGACGGCTGGAGATAAAATGGTAACGCAGATTGGCGATAATTGCTTATTTATGGTTGGTGTTCATATAGCACATAATTGTATTGTTGGTAATAATGCAATTTTTGCAAATTATGCAAGTCTTGCGGGCCATGTTGAAGTTGGAGATTTTGCAATTTTGGGTGGGTTGTCAGCAGTACAGCAATTCTGTAGAGTTGGCGCTCACACTATGGTTGGAGGGGTTTCTGCAATTGTCAGAGACTTGGTTCCATATGGCTTGGCAACAAGTGATCGTGCTCATTTAGAAGGGCTTAATTTAGTCGGTATGAATAGAAGGGGTTTTGATAAGAAGCAATCTATTGAAGCGAATCGTGTTATGAAAGAAATATTTGATGAAAATTCAGACATGGTGTTTAATAAAAGAATTGAACATGTAAAAGCAAAATATCCGGAAAATAAAGTTGTTCAGGAGATAGTAGAATTTTTGCAAAAGGATGATTCAAGAACTTTTTGTAGGTATAAATAGATATTATGACTCCTCCTAAATTAGGAATTATTGCAGGAAATGGTGATTTACCAGACGAAATTGCAAAGATTTATACTAACGGTGTTGGTGATTGTTATATAGCTTCTATTGATAAAGATAGAAGTTATTTAGGCGTTCCTTATAAAAAATTTGCTATCGGAGCAGTTGGCGCAATTTTAGAATATTTTGAGGAAAATAAAGTTGAAGATGTTATCATCATAGGTGGCATTGAGCGTCCAGACCTTAAGTCATTGAAGGTGGATTGGGGTGGTGCGGCCCTACTTGCAAATATTGCCAAGCAAAAAATGTTAGGAGATGATAGCGTTTTAAAAATTGTTATGGATTATATTAAAAAGAGAGGATTTAATGTAATTTCAGTTTTAGATGTTCTTGCGCTTAAAGATGATAATTTGATTTTTACTAATAAAAAAACCTCAAAACAAAATAACATTGATATAAAAATTGGAGTAGATGTTCTAAAAAAATTAGGTCACCTTGATGTTGGTCAGTCTGTTATAGTTTGTGATGGGTATGTACTTGGAATAGAGGCGGCCGAAGGAACGGATAATCTAATTAGAAGATGTGATTTGCTGCGTAAAAAAGAAAAAGGCGGAGTTTTGATTAAGATGTCTAAAATTGGTCAAGACATGCGTCTCGATGTACCGGTGATTGGTCCTGAAACGATATTTTGTTTGGCAAAACATGGATTTAATGGTTTAGCCATTGAAAAATCTGGTGTAATTATTATAAAACCTGAAGAAACAAAAAATCTTTTGGATGAAAATGATTTGTTTCTAGAGTTTATGTAGTTTTAATTCAAGAAAAATAAAGAGTATTTTATATAGCGATCTTACCAAAACCAAATCTTCAACTTCTTTATGTGTCAGATATTGATCGCTCAACTGCTTTTTATAAGAAGCTTTTTAGTGCAGAAAGGTTATGAAAAAATAATAAACTAATCACCCTTAAATCAGAGCAATAAAATATATTGGTTGATCGAAAGTAATAGTTGTTTTAAATTAATACTTTTATAATTAAAAGTATTGTTTATGGCAAAATCTACATCAGATATTGATAATCTAATAAAAGCAGCTTTTGATTATGCAGTAAGCTTCTACAGCACACATTCACGTAGCATAGATAACCAATGGGCATGCCTTGCTGAAATGATGAGAATTAGCGGATTTGATGATAAAACTTGTGTTAGAATTCAAAACCCTATCTTAAGCCATATAATGTATTAAGATACTATGGATTTAGCAAATGAAGCTATACAACATCATCTTAGGATTGTTACAGATACTGTTCGCCATCATTTGCTAGGTGTCCAACCAAGCTTAGTAGAAGGAGCTGTTAAGGAAGTACCATATATACCACCAACACCTGTTGCTGATAGTGCAACAGCCACAAAATCTTTTGAAGAAATATCTGAAGAACAATTAAGTGGCCCAGGAGTTTATGATTTGGTAGATTTTAGCAATAATGATATAGGGTACCATGGTGTAGACCAACTATTGTATGGACAAAGTAGGATTTATCTAAAAGGTCTAGATGTTTATCAAGGGATGCTAGCTAAGATAAGGAGTTCTTGTATCTAAATTAAACTTATCTAATTGCAACATAGGTTCATTAGGAGGTGATGCTATTGCAAGCGCTCTATATAACCAGAATAGTAGCTTATTTTCTCTGGTGCATTTAGACTTATCAAATAATGATATGTGTGATGTGATTACATATCCATTTAGCAGAAGTATCGGTTATTGCCCTACGCCTAGTTTAAGAATATTAGATCTTTCAAATAATAGAATTACCGATAATGGCGCAGATGCATTAAGTAGAGCTATTACACATAATCGTTTATATAATCTGAAACACTTAGAACTTTCTGGGAATGAACTTACTGAAACAGGGCAAAGTCTTTTAGCGAGTGCCTTACAATCATCTGCACAACAAGATCTTGTTATAACTTTAGAAAAACATAGTGATAAAACGGGTGTATTGAATTTTATTAAAAGCGCAGCACATTACGTTTTTGAACAGCACGCAAAAGCACAATCTTTATCAGACACAACTGAATTAGCACTGTTTGGAGACCTTGCTTATTGCAAAAGAGCTTTTAAAGATGTTAGTTTAGATGTTGCAACAGGATTAATAAAAAACTCTTTAAACCCTGTACGCAAATTAAAACTTGGCAAAAAAATAGTTACTGTCGGTGTTTTTGCTATAGCGGCAGAAGAAGCCAAAGAGTTAATTAGTGAAGATATGGCACACTGTATTGCTACTTTTAATCAATATTTCGGGGTTTCAGTGATTGATATTGATCAATTCACTAATAGCGTATTATCCGGAGATATTGATAGCCTTTTTGATATTTAAATAAATGAAGTTATGATATCCAGAAATATAATTTTATTAATATTTTGTATAATCGCTTTTCCACTTATATCCAGTGCTGATTATACTTTAGATACAAAAAAAAGTTTTAATTTTTTCAACAATGGACAGATTTTACTCAAAAGCCATCAAAATCAAAAAGCTATAGAATCTTTTAATAAATCTATTGAATTAACTCCTGATAATGTTCTTCCATACATAGGAAAAGCAGCTGCGCTAGATAACTTAAAAAAATATTCTGAAGCTATTGATATACATAATAAAGCTTTAAAATTAAACAATAAAAGTACCGTAATTTATGTAAACAAAGCAGCTACTCTAATGAAACTCAAACGCTATAAAGAAGCTTTAGATACATGTGACAAAGGGTTAGAAATAAAACAAACTCCATATTTATATAATACAAAAGGTGCAGCATTTGCGGCATTACATAAAAATGAAGAAGCGATAGAGAGCTATGATAAAGCAATTATATTAGATCCAAATTATTTTGAACCTCATAGTAATAAATTCTGTCCTCTAAATAATTTAAAACGTTTTGAAGAAGCTCTAGAAACTTGTAATAAAGCTATAGAAATAGACCCGAATCGTCATAATATATATGAAGTATATTCAAATAAATCCTTAGTATTAGCAAAACTTAGAAGATATACAGAAGCGTTAGACAGCGTAGAACAAGCGCTTAAATTAAATCCAAAGTTTCCTCCTGCTATAAAGATTAAAAGGAATATTTTAAAATTATTAGGAAATAGCTGATTAGTAATGTCTTCTAATCAAGAAATGAACTAAGACCATGCTGGGCTTTAAAAATTTTCAATCTGCAAAATTACTATTGCTGGAATAGAAAACATATTCAAAAAGGTCGAATCTTTTGATAGATTAAAAGATTCAAAGCAAATGAGTTTAATTAGTATATTAAAAACTATCACCCATTATTAAGCTGTAAAACTCTACACTTGATCTGACAGAGCGCTACTTACCATACAGCATAATTACTGTCAGATAAGTTCTGAGTATCATGTGTCTGACACTCATTCACGTAGCTAGGAATATTCTTATCCAAAGCAATATGTTTTGAATCAAGAAAGGTTTGCATAGGTGTTTTTCCATAACAATGCTTTCCTGAATGTGTTCTTTGAGTATTGTACTTATTAATCCATAAATCAACATCAATTTGTAACTCTTCTACAGAGCCGTATATTCTTTTGCGAAATGCTATATCATAAAACTCTTGTTTCATAGTTCTATGGAACCTCTAGCAAATACCGTTAGTTTGCGGACTACGAACCTTTGTTTTTGTGTGATCAATATTCTCAATTCCTAAATAAAGTTGATAGGCATGATGTTCAGGTTTACCACAATATTCAGTACCGCGATCAGTGAGTATACGAAACATGCTAAGGCCTTGTTCTGTATAAAATGGCAGCACTCTATCATTTAGTATATCAGCTGCAGTAATAGCTGATTTCTCAGTATAAAGTTTTACTTGCGCCACTTTAGAATATGTATCAACAAAAGTTTGTTGGTAAATTTTTCCAACCCCCTTCATATTACCTACATAGTAAGTATCTTGTGAACCAAGATACCCAGGATGCTCAGTCTCGATTTCACCGTGAGCTACTTTGCTAGCTTTAGCCCGCTCAAGAGCTGCTAGCTGTTCTTCAGTTAATATCATACCATCTTGCGCTGATTTAGCTTCTAAGGCTTTTAGACGCTTACGCATTGTCTCTAAATCATTACGCAACCAAATAGAACGAACTCCACTACTTGATATTAAAACACCTTGTTGCTTCAGCTCATTACTAGCTCGTAATTGCCCTAAAGCAGGGTTTGAAATAGCAAGATCTATGACGGCTTGTTCTACATCAGAAGGTACTCTGTTTTTCATGATAGGTTTCTTGCGGCTGATTTCCTGTAGAGCAGCTTCCCCACCATTTTTATATAATTCTTTAAAACGATAAAAGGTATCCTTTGAATATCCCATAACGTTACACGCTTGACTTACATTACCAAGCTGTTTCGCTAATTCTAAAAGTCCTAATTTGGGTTTGATGATTTTTTCTAATTGACTCATTTTTAATCTCTTGTTTGAGTGGTTAAATACAATATATTCAACTACTAAATATATTACTCTCTTTTTACCACTCTGTTAGATTAAATTTGAAGCTTTACAATTAAGGAGTCACGGCTTTTACGCATAGACTCCCCACTCTAAAATACTATTTTTAGATATGTTGTTACATTTTATTTGAAGCAGAAGAGGCGCGTCTTGCAACTTCTCTATTAACGTCGCTTACATGTCTTGGAGCGTGTTTTTCGATTGCTACGCCTTTGTTATGTAATTTTTCTTTGTGATCGTGTTTTTGTCCATACATGTTGCCTTTGCAACCAACAAGTAAAATGGAAGCCGCTAATATTGTGATAATTCTTTTCATAAAATTCCCTAAAATAGATTTGTTGTTCTTCAATGTTATGGTTATAATTGCTTGTTGTCAATAATTGTTGGAAAAAGGCAATTAGATATATACTAAAAATATTTATAGCACATTATTATCTATACTTTAGACATTAATTTGTGATAGATAATTGTTTTATCCATTAAATTTTTTTTATTGCATATGTTAAGAGTTTTTCTTTTGTTTTTATTGAGTGTTTTTGTGCTTTTTGCTTGCTCGGATCAAAAAGACGTGGATTCTCCAGCTAAAGATCAAATTGAGGAATATAGTAAAAAGCTTGATGATTGTAAGGAAAACGCTGCTGAAGTAAAGTCTAAACAAGAGTTAGAGAAGGAAAAGGCAGAGGTTATAAAAAAAGTATTTGGGCGTGGTTACACTGCAGAGCCTGATGACATAGTTCTTGGTAATGATGATGCAAAAGTGGTTTTAGTTGAGTATTTCTCTCCAACTTGTCCTCATTGTGTAAATTATCATAAGCGTATATTTCCAGAGATTAAGAAAAAATATATTGATAATAATAAGATTCAATATGTTATGCGTGAATTTATAGGAAATAAACAAGATCTAGATGCTACTATTTTGGCTAGGTGCTTAGATAATCAGGATCTTTACTTCAAATTTATGAATGTAATTTTAGAAAAACAAGATAGCTGGGCGTATAGTAAGAACTATCGTGAGATTTTGACTAATATTGGTGCAATGGGTGGGGTCTCGGCGGAGCAATATGCAATATGTTTGAATGATGAATCTAAAATTAAGAACTTTATAGAAAACACAAAACTTGTAGCAAAAGAGCCACGTTTTATTGGAACGCCAACATTTTTTGTTAATGGAAAACAATTTACAAAACCATATACTGTTGATGAATTGTCGAATGCAATAGATGCGGTGCTTATAGCTGATGAACAAGGATAAGTTTGGTAAAATCCAAGAGAGAATAGACAAATATAGGATAAAAAACACTCCTTTAAAAAAAGGAGTAAATAGTAGTAAGGCATTTAATATTGCAGTTGAATTACTTGCTGGTGCTATTGTTGGTTTAATAATAGGTATGTTTTTTGATAATTTGTTTGATTCGAAACCAATCTTCCTTATAATCTGTATAATACTTGCAATGGTTGCGTCCTTTAGGTCAATTTGGAAAAATAACATTAAGAGTGATGGCACATAGTCCTTTAGATCAGTTTAAAGTTAAAGAAATAGTTGATGTGGAGCTATTTGGTTATGATATTAGCATAACCAATTCTTCTTTGTTTATGCTAATTGCTGGTACATTTATATTCTTTTATTTTACATTAGCATTTAAAAATAAAAAACTAATACCAACTAGGTTTCAAATAAGTGGAGAGTTAGTTTACGGAATGATTTCAAATATGCTTGAACAAAATGTTGGTTCTGGTGGTTGTAAATTTGTTCCTCTTATTTTTACTTTATTTATGTTTATTTTAACGTGTAATTTGCTAGGAATGATTCCTTATGGATTCACGGTTACTAGCCACATTTCTATTACTTTTGCTATTGCAATGATGGTTTTCTTGCTTGTTACATTGCTTGGTTTATTTTTGCATGGGTTTCGCTTTTTCTCACTTTTTCTACCGGCGGGAACTCCGTGGTGGCTAGCTCCATTGATGGTGGTGATTGAATTATTTGCATATTTAGCAAGGCCAGTTAGTCTATCGCTTCGTTTGGCTGCAAATATGGTAGCGGGACATGTGTTGCTAAAGGTAATGGCAGGATTTGTAGTTTCAATGGTAATTTATTTGAAATTTTTACCTATACCATTTATTGTTATATTAATTGGTTTTGAGATATTTGTTGCGGTATTGCAGGCATATATATTTACTATATTATCTTGTGTGTATCTCAATGATGCGATTAATCTTCACTAGTAGATAGAGAAGGTTTTGTTGGAGTTTTTGCCGGGGAATTGGATGGTAAAAAACTCTGTTATTGTTAATTTTTAAGGAGGAAAATTATGGAAGGAATGGCTTTAAAGTTTATTGGCGCTGGTCTTATGGCATTTGGTATGCTTGGTGCGGCAATTGGAGTGGGGAATATATTTGGTTCGCTTCTTAATGCAATTGCGCGTAATCCGTCAGCTAGTGATCAATTACAAAGAATGGCCTTTATTGGTGCTGGTCTTGCTGAAGCAATGGGTTTATTCTCATTTGTTATTGCGATGCTATTAATTTTTACATAAAAAATAAGTAGCTAAGAAAAATTATGCCTCAGTTTGACGTATCTTCATTTAGTTCTCAGTTCTTTTGGTTAGCTATTACATTTGCTGTATTATATTTTATTGTCAGCAGATTCATTGCACCAAAAGCAGAATCTATTCTAGCAGCTAGAAATCGCTGTATGGAAGAAGATGTAAGATACGCCGATGATTATAAGAGAAAAGCTCAAACTCTTGATATTGAAAAGCAGGAAAAGCTTGCTGAGGTTAATTTTCGTGTTGAGGAAATGCAAAAGAGAGCGATGAATATATTAGAATCTTATTTTGGTAAACAAAGAGAAGAGCTTGCTTTGACCCTTGACCATAAAAAGAAAACAGCGCTTGCTGAGATAGATCAATATATTGATAAGTTTCATGCGGATGAACTGGATTCCTGTGTTGATCTTGCTGCATTTGTGATTCAAAAGATTACGAATAAACCTGCTGATTTAAAGCTTCTTAAAGCAATTCATACGAGGAAAAAATAATGCATTTTTTTGATGAAAGTTTTGTAGTAGCTATTTGTTTTATAATATTTATATATTTTGCATATAAGCCGGTTAAGAAGGCGATAATGGCGTCGCTTGATGTTAGAATTGATGAAATAAAGACAAAATTAGCTGAAACTGAAAAATTGAAACAAGATGCAAAGCAGCTTTTGGATGAAATCAAGCAAGAGATGGAAATTTTTGAAGAAAGAAAAGAATCTATATTAGAAAGTGCAGATAATAGTACTAAAAGATTAGTTGAAATACGAACCAAAGAAATGGAATTAATGTTGGCTCGTAAGAAAGATTCTGCAATTAAATCTATTGATAATCAAAAGGATAAAGTTAGTGATGAAATGCGTGCTGAGTTTACAGATGCAGTATTAAATACGGTTAGGACATATCTGGTAGAAACAAAAAACAATTCTATTTCTGATGAAGAAATACTTTCTCATTTTATAAAAAAATAATTTATATATTGGGTTTGCTCTTGTATATAAAAATATTTATCAAAATACACTGATTTGTTAACTTAATATTGACTATTTGTATATAGAATCCCCTAAACTAGAATGCAAAGGGGTGCTATAATTATATGCAAGCTGTAATTTGGCTGGTGGCAATGGGAGTCGCTTATGGCCAGTTTCTAATATTAACCATCCAAAATTTTTTATTAAAATTAATGATGAGCTTAGTTTACTTCAAGAAACTTATTTAAGAGCAAAAAATTTAGATTCTGTATCTGGAATAACCACAGTAGCAAATCATAAGTTTATATCTAGAATTAGTAATGAATATTATAAAGCTGACCATTTTGTGAATCGGTTTGTAAAAAATAGTTTTATATCTGAACCAATGCCCAGGAATACCGCTGCTGCTATTACAATTGCAGCTTTACAAATAGAGAAATTATATGGATTAGATGAGGTGATGTTGGTATTACCTTCAGATCATCTTATTAAAGATAAGGTTAGGTTTGAGGATTCTGTTGATAGAGCCATAAATCATGTAGAAAAAGATAAAATAGTAGTTTTTGGAATTGAGCCAAGTCACGCAGAAACGGGATATGGATATATAAAATATTCTGGTGATAATGTAGAAAAATTTATTGAAAAACCTGATATTAAAGCGGCAGAAGAGTTTGTTCAAAGTAAAGAATATTTATGGAATTCAGGAATATTCTGCTTTAAAGCTGGTTGTTTTTTAAAGGAAATGACAAAACACTCTTCCGAAATTATTGAAGAAGCAAGGCATTGTATTTCATTATCAAAATTATCGAATAGTAATGATTATATTGAGTTAAAATTAGATTCGGATTCTTTTGCTTCTATCAAAGAAGGAGCGGTTGATTATGAGTTATTGGAGAAATCACAGAATTTAGCAGTAGTGCCTAGCGTTTTTGATTGGAAGGATGTTGGTAATTGGGAGTCGCTTTGCTTGCATTATTCATCCGATATAAATGGCAATAGAATTAACGGCTCTGCTAAATTAAAAGACGCGAAAAATTGTTATATTGAAAATAGTGGAAAAAATATTACAGTGATTGGTGTTAAGGATTTGACTATTATAAATTCTGATGCAGGAGTTTTAGTAGCTGATAGAAGTCGCGTATCTGAAGTAAAAGATTTATTTTGTGAGAAGGCTATAAAAGAATATCAAAACTTTACTTGGGGAAAAGTTAAGGAGTTTAGTAAAAATAATGGACCAAATATTACACAGTTTACTATAAGCTCTAGATGTGGTTTCAGAATAAAAGATTATTTTGAGTCTTCTGCTAATTGGCTTGTAGTAAATGGCTCTGTAGAATTTTCTAGCGATGAGTCAGTTACGATTCTATCGGATAATGAGTCAAAATATATTTCTCCTGATATGGATGCATATATTACAAACGTAGGTTCAGCTCCTCTTATTATATTATCTATTCAAGTAGATGATTATATGTTAGAAAATGGTATCATACGTTTAGAAAATAGTTTTGGTCAGATGAAAAATGGAAAAGTTACAGTGCTTTAAGGCTTATGATATCCGTGGTAAAATTCCGGAAGAGTTAAATGTAGATATTGCCTATTTAATTGGTGTTTCTTATGCAGAAATAATAACCCCTAGAAAAGTAATAGTTGGATATGATGTAAGACTTGAGAGTATTGACTTATCAAATGCCTTGATAAAAGGGCTTACAGATTCAGGAGTTGATGTTATCAATATAGGATTATGTGGCACTGAGGAAGTATATTTTCATACATTTGCAAGAGAAAAAGAAAATGTTGATGGTGGTATAATGATAACTGCTAGTCACAACCCTAAAGGCCATAATGGTATGAAAATGGTTAAGTCTGGCAGTCGCCCTATGTCTGGAGATGGAGATCTTGGAAAGATACAAGAACATGTTTTGATGTTACAAAGTGCTGGAAATAGAACTATGCCAGATGAGCGTAAGGGTAAGGTAATTTTTGAGGAAGATAAATCATCTTATATTTCTCATATTTCAAATTATGTAAATAGCAAGAATTTACGTCCATTAAAAATAGTTGTAAATCCTGGTAATGGTCCAGCTGGTCAAATTATTAATTTATTAGAAAGTGCATTCCCATTTGAATTTGTTTATATTCATGACGTTCCTGATGGTAATTTTCCAAATGGTGTGCCGAATCCTATGATAGTTGAGAATAGAGCTGTAACGTCTGAAGCTGTTATTGCAAATGGTGCGGATTTTGGTATTGCCTGGGATGGAGATTTTGATAGGTGTTTTTTGTTTGATGAAAAGGGGCAATTTATTGATGGATATTATTTAGTGGGTTTGTTAGCTCAAGGTTTTTTAAACAAAAATTCTGGTGAGAAAATAATTCATGATCCAAGACTTGTATGGAATACACTAGATATAGTTAATAATGGTGGGGGAACAGCTATTGAAAGCAAATCTGGTCATAGTTTTATTAAAGAGAAAATGCGTGAAGTGAACGCTGTATATGGCGGAGAAATGAGCGCTCATCATTATTTTAGGGATTTTGCATATTGCGATAGTGGAATGCTTCCTTGGCTTCTTGTTTCTGAATTGCTGTGTGATTCTGGTAATAAATTATCAGATTTAGTAAAAGAAATGATATCCTCCTATCCTTGTAGTGGTGAAATAAATTATAAAGTAATAAGTACAGAAGAGTCTCTTAGAAAAATAGAGAAATATTTTTTGATTCAGGAGGCAAAAATCGACTATGTAGATGGGATTAGTGTTGAATTTGTTGATTGGAGATTTAACTTGCGTGGTTCTAATACAGAACCACTTTTACGTTTGAATCTTGAAACTAAGGGGCGACATATATCAATATCTGAAAAAGTAAAAGAAATCGAATCAATAATATTATAGAAGTCCTATGCACAAAAATAGACCTGTTCTAAATGGTTTTTATTTGCTAGAATGGTGTTATGGATGTAGTAAAAAACAGTGAAGAAATACCAAAAATTTGGGTTCTAGTTGATAACAGGATTGGTAATGCAAATCAGGCAATCGTTCTTGCTGAGAAGATTGGTGAATCGTTTGAGATAAAGCATATTGAATATAATCATTTTGGTAAATTGCCAAACTCTATGTTGTCCTTATTTCCTATTCATGTTAAAAAGTCTATTCTTAAAGGTTTCAAGGCTGAAAAGATACCAGATATTATTATTTCAGCTGGAAGACGCACAGCGGCGCTTGCCGTTCACTTGAAAAAGATTTCGGGTAATAGATCTAAAATCATTCAAATTATGCGTCCTAATCTAGATCCAAAGGAATTTGATTTGATCATACTACCTCAGCATGATATTTATAATTATACTTTGCCTAATATTGTTAGAATAATAGGTGCACTAACAAATGTTCAAGAAAAACTTCCAAAAGTAAAAATAGAATTTGAAAATAGATATCCGGATATAAAAAACTTTGTAGCTGTTATTATTGGAGGTTCTACTAAAAATTATAAATTGACTATGGAGAATGCAAAAGAATTAGGGCGTGCATTGAGCGCAGTTGCAGATAATCATTCATTAGCATTATTTATCACTTTTAGTAGAAGAACCCCCAAAAATGTGAAAGAATATTTTCAGAATAATTTTTCTTGGCCAAATATTATATATGATCCAGAAAGTGGTGATTCTAACCCCTATCCTGCTATACTTGGCTCTGCTGAGTTTATTATTTCTACAACTGATTCAATTTCTATGTGTAGTGAAGCTGCTAGTACTGGCACGCCTGTATACGTATATTGTCCAGATAATTTTACTTTAAAGAAGCATAATTTTTTCATTCAACAGCTAGTTGATCTTGGTATTGTTCGAAGATTGAGTGAAAATACTAATTATTTAGAGCGTTATAACTACCAGCCATTGTCAGAAATAACAAAAGTAGTAGAAATAATACAAAAGAATATGCTTTAAGTGGTTGCAATATAAGGATTATAATGTATGCTGATTATGAGTTTTTAGAGTAGATACTAAAAAACTTACTGTTAGAGACTATAAAATTTTATTCAAATGTCACGTTACTAAATTCATTTTTTTTAATAAGAGATCTTGGATATAAGCCTATTTTTCTGCAGAAGTATTAGAATATTAAACTAACTCGACAATATTATAATGCACCAATTTTGATGCTCAAAAAAACACTATAAACAATAATGAGGTAAATTATGGCTAGTGGAAAAGTAAAATGGTTTAATCCAACTAAAGGATACGGATTTATTCAACCTGATGAAGGTGGGAAAGATGTATTCGTACATATAAGCGCACTAGAAAGAAGTGGCATTGATAATCTTAATGATGATCAAGCTGTTACTTTCGATCTTGAAGAGCAGAATGGTAAGATTTCTGCAGTTAAGATTGAACTTGCGTAAATATCTATTAGATATTATATAGAAAAGAGTCTGCAATTTATATTGCAGACTCTTTTTTTGTTTCCAGTAAACTTAGGTATATTCTAATAAATTATTACTAAATTTTTCTACCTAGAATGACCACTGTTTTTAGGTTGCTGCCTTTTTGCCAATGCGTCATTAGTTCTTTTTGCAACACGTTCAGCTTCAGGCCCTTTTGTTTTTTCACCTATTGTTTTAGCTTGTTTTGCAACTTTAGAAGTTAAGTTTGACATGTCTTTCTCCGCTTCGTATACCTTTTCTAAGTTCTCTTTGCTAATTGATTGACGGCAAGATTTAGCTAAGTCTTTAAGACCCAAGGAGTTACAAACCTTAGCTAACGTATTCATTAATTTATCTTTAAATGAATCAAGTTTCGGTGACTCCAACTTTCCAGCTTCATTAAACCTCCTTGTACTTTCAATATCCACCTCAAACTGAGATGGCCATCGACATATTTGGCTTTCTTAAAAACACTAAATAATCCTTCTGTTTGTAAAGGAAGCCTTGATGGAGCAGTATACGCTTCCATTTCACTTTGAGTCATTATATCTTTAAAGGTGTCTTTAATTTCACTTTCAGGAATTTCGCTACTATCAGTATGATTACTTATTAACTTATCAATTTTAGGAATAATATTAGCTTCTGTATATTTTGCAGCATATAAATCCTTAGCTCTATCTAAAAAATATTAACTTTTTGAGCTTGCTTAACTACTAACTTTTGAGCTATAAAAGCTTCACTAATAAATTAGAAAGAATAGAATAATTGAATGACAACACATCTATTCAGTAAATTTTGAGCTATTACAAATATGTTTTATAAAGTGCTATTTGTATGATGGTTTGAAAAACTTATATTTTTCATATAATCTTTAAGCCAGTCTGGGCAGTTATCTTTTGACATAATCTCCCCATATGTTAGCCAGTAGTATCTTGCTACTTCTCTTGGAGAATGAGTAACTTTTGGGTTGGTTTTTTTGAGTTTGCAATGATATATAATATCAATGACTGGTTGGTTATTTTTGCCGAGAAAGTAGCTAGTTCGAACGTAGTTGATTGGATCAACTAAATCTAAGCCAACTTCTTCAAATATTTCGCGTCTTATTACACTTTTTGCCACATCATCAGAGTTGTTTGCATCATTTGTTTCAAGTTTTCCACCTGGGAATGACAATAAACCTCCGGCATGACCACCTTTGGGGCGCTCGATGATTAGGAACTTTCCTTCATATTCAATTGCACATTCAGTAGCTACTATATAATTATGCATATTTAAATCCCTTCTGAAACCCATTCTGATTTTTGTTTATCAAATTTTAGGATTCTTGGTTTTGTGTCAATACTATCAAAAGTAATATCTTGCATTAGATCTTTATGAGCAGATATAAACCCACTATCTGGTGCAAAAGATGGGTAATATGGTTGAAAGTTGCGATATTCAACATTTATAAATTTATCTGATATTGCTTTGTTAGTAACAGATATTAAATCTGATAAATTACTAATGTTACTTCTATTTAATGACTTTATCCATATGCGATAAATGCTTTTATAATTTTGTACAAACATTTCTGGAATACTACTGAAGCTACTACCTGTTTGTACGTTTGCAAGAGCAACGCTACCAATAGGTATTCCTGATTTTGATGTTACAAAATCGTCTGCTTCAAAAAATAGACCACCAGCAAAATCAAGCATTCTAGATACTTTATTTTTTTCTATATCATATAATTTTATGTTCTTTGTTAGTTTTTGACCGTCCCTAATAATTGTAAGTGATATTTTGTTGGATTTTGCGTTATTCATTCCTAAATCGAATATTGTTAGATCTGCTGCAATTTTTTTTCCATCAATCTCCCATAATATATCGCCTGGTTTTAGAGTTGATTCAGCTGTTCCCCCTGGCAATATTGAGTGTATTATAATTACTCTATTCCTGGAGTCTGGAGATTCTTTTATATATTTTTCCATTTCTTGTTTGTCAAACCCATGATGCTTTACAGCTTTATCTAAAGAATATAGAGTAGTTATAATTCCAATATGATTTCTTGTTGGAGTTTGTTTTCCAGTTTTTAATTCAGCTAATACATGTTGGACATAAGAGCCTTTTAGTGCAAGTGTGTGTGTTTTTCCACCTCCATATAAAACGCCAATAGCTTTATTATCAGAGTTTAATACTGGCGAGCCACTTGCGCCTCCGGTAGAATTCATATTAATAACATATGATCCTTGAGGCATTTCTCCATTGATTTCGTATAAATCTGAAAGATAACCGTTATGAAATGAAAAACCTTGTCCTTCAGTATTGCCAACAATAAAAACATCTGTTCCAAGTTTTGGCATTTCATCGGTGAAATCAATATGCTCAATTTCCTTTGGAAAATCGGATGGATTAACTTTTAAAATAGCAAAATCTGCATACATGTCATAATAGGCTACTTTTGCTTCTGCTTGCTGGCCATTGTGGAAAGTAATGAAATATGTTCCAACGCTTGCCCTTCCCACTACGTGATTATTTGTAATAAGATATCCATTTTTATCATCAACAATAAAACCAGTGCCGGACCATCCACCAGTATTTTGATATGCTGATACAGGAACCCTACTATTAATGGTGACAATTGCTTTTCTTATTTTATCAATGTTTTCGATTTTATCTTTAGCATTTGTAGTTGAACTTATAAAAAATACGATAACTGCAAAAACTTTTAATATTTTTAACATTTTTTTGCTCTGGGCTCTTGTAAATTAAATATTATATCCTATATGAACATACATGGATTGATGATAACAAGAGCAGATTATAGCTTTTAAGTCAATAAAACAATTTTTGATTGAGAGGAATTTATGGGAAAAGTTATAGGAATAGATTTAGGCACCACTAACTCGTGCGTTGCCGTTATGGATGGTAAGGAGCCCAAAGTACTGGCAAACACTGAAGGTGAAAGAACAACATCTTCAATGGTAGCATTTACAGAAGACGGGGATGAAAGATTAGTTGGACAGCCTGCAAAAAGACAAGCAGTAACTAATCCAAGTAATACATTATTTGCAATTAAAAGACTGATTGGTCGTATTTTTGAAGATCCAACGGTTAAGAAAGATAAGGAGATGGTGCCTTATAAAATTGTAAAATCTGATAGTGGTGACGCTTGGGTAGAAGTGGAAGATAAAAAATATTCACCAAGTCAAATTAGTGCATATATTTTACAAAAAATGAAAGAAACTGCTGAGAATTTTCTTGGTGAAACAGTTACTCAGGCTGTAATTACAGTTCCTGCATATTTTAATGATGCGCAAAGACAAGCTACGAAAGATGCTGGTAAGATTGCTGGTTTAGAAGTTCTTCGTATTATTAACGAACCAACTGCGGCAGCACTTGCTTATGGTCTTGATAAAACAGAAAATAAAACTATTGCAGTTTATGATCTTGGTGGTGGTACTTTTGATGTGTCAGTACTAGAAATTGGCGACGGTGTATTTGAAGTTAAAGCTACTAATGGTGATACATTCCTTGGTGGTGAAGATTTCGATATGAAGATTTTAAATTATTTAATCGATGAGTTTAAGAAAGAAACTTCTGTTGATTTAAAGAATGATCCGCTCGCTCTACAGAGATTAAAAGAAGCTGCTGAAAAAGCTAAGAAGGAATTATCAACTACTCAGCAGACGGATATTAATCTGCCATATATCACAGCGGATGCGTCTGGTCCTAAGCATATGAATATTAAACTAACAAGATCAAAGCTTGAGTCTTTGGTTGAAGAGTTGATAGACCGTAGTATGGATCCTTGTAAAAAAGCATTAAAAGATGCTGGCATTAAACCAAATGAGGTGGACGAGGTGATACTTGTTGGTGGCATGACTAGAATGCCGAAAGTAATTGAAAAAGTTAAAGAATTCTTTGGTCGTGAGCCACATAAAGGGGTAAATCCAGATGAGGTTGTGGCGCTTGGTGCTGCAATTCAGGGAGGAGTTCTTCAGGGTGATGTTAAAGACGTGCTGCTTTTAGACGTAACGCCTTTATCACTTGGTATTGAAACTCTTGGTGGCGTGTTTACTCGCCTTATTGATAGAAACACAACGATTCCTGCAAAGAAAAGCCAAGTTTTTTCAACAGCGGATGATAATCAGCATGCTGTGACTATTAGAGTATTCCAAGGGGAGCGTGAACTTGCGGCTCATAATAAGATATTAGGACAGTTTAATTTGGAAGGAATTCCACCGTCACCGCGTGGTATGCCACAGATTGAAGTTACTTTTGACATTGATGTTAATGGTATTGTGCATGTATCGGCTACTGATAAAGCAAGCGGTAAAGAGCAAAAGGTGACAATTCAAGCGTCTGGCGGTCTTCAGGATAATGAAATAGAGGAAATGATTCAAGATGCAGAGAAGAATGCGTCTGATGATAAAAAGCGTAAAGAATCTATTGAGACTAAGAATAAAGCAGATGCGTTGATTTATTCAACTGAGAAAAATTTGAAAGATAATGCGGATAAAATTGCTGAATCTGATAAGAAGAATGTTGAAGAAGCCATTGTTGAACTTAAGAAAGTAATGGAAAATGAAGATGATATTGAGCAAATTAATGCAAAAACAGAAAGCTTAGCTGCTGCTAGTATGAAAATTGGTGAAGCTATGTATGGTGCAGCCTCTGAAGCTGAAGCTGCTGCTGCTTCTCCTGAGCAAGCTGCAGGTGGTGCTGACGCTGCATCTGATGCAAAAGTCGTTGATGGTGAATTCAAAGACGTAAGTGATAATAAATAGTTTGATTGCAGGTCTGGGCTTTTAAAGCTCAGCCTGCAATTTTGCATAACTCTTTGAGGTTAGTACTAAAGATATGTCAAAAAAAGATTATTACGAAGTTCTTGAAGTTTCACGCTCTGCTACTCCTCAAGAAGTTAAAAAAGCATATTTAAAACTTGCTAAAAGATACCATCCTGATCGAAATAGTGATGATCCTGATGCTGAGAAGAAATTCAAGGAACTTAGTGAAGCTTATGATGTTCTGAAAGATGAGCAAAAAAAATCTGCTTATGATCGATTTGGTCACAGCGCATTTGAGAATGGTGGCCATGGTCAAGGTTCTGGTGCTCAAGGAGGATTTGCTGGAGCGGATATGAATGATATATTCGGCGATTTCTTTAGCGATTTTATGGGAGGTGGCGGTGGAAGAGCAAGATCTCGTTCTCCACAAGTTAGAGGATCTGATTTAAAGTACAATTTAGAAATAAGTTTAGAAGATGCTTTTAAAGGAATTGATAAAAAGATAAATTTTTCTACGGAAGTAAAATGCTCGCCATGTGATGGTTTGGGAACTAAAGATAAGAACGGTACAAATACTTGTCCTCAATGTGGTGGTGCTGGCGCGGTTCGTATGCAGCAAGGTTTCTTTGCTGTAGAACAAACATGTAGTAAATGTAATGGTTCTGGGAATGTTATTAAAAATCCTTGTTCAACTTGTCACGGACAAGGGCGTCATTCAAAGCAAAAACATTTAATGGTAAATGTTCCATCTGGAATTGAGGATAATACTAGAATTAGGATTGCTGGTGAGGGAGAAGCTGGTCTTCGCGGAGGTTCTTCTGGTGATCTTTATGTATTTATTTCTGTAAAACCACATGATATATATAAGGTTGAAGGGGCTAATTTGCATTTTAAGCTTCCTCTTAGTTTTACAAAAGCAGTTCTTGGAGGCGAGGTTGATGTGCCTTTGATAGATGGATCAAAAGTAAAGCTTAAAATTCCTGCTGGTACTGAAACTGGTGATCGAGTTCGATTAAAAGAAAAAGGAATGTCAAAAGTGATATCTTCTGTTAGAGGTGATTTATATGCTCATGCATATATTCATACTCCTAAAAAATTAAATAAAAAACAAAAAGAATTGTTTGAACAGTTAGATAAAGAACTTGGTGAAATTGATACGAACTATAAAGATGAAGGTTTTTTCTCTAGAATGAAGAACATGTGGTCTTAAGAGATGCAGAGTTTTAAAATAATTTTTCCGCATAAACTGAATGACTTTATTGGTCTTATAAGTTTTTGGAAGAAAATTTTAATAACTGCTCTTTGTTTCTTGAGTGGTGTTGCGTATTTTTATCCACATGATCTTTTTATGTATAGTTATAATTATTCTGTGCTTTCAATATCGTTTTTTACTATGCATGTTCTATATCTTTTTTTATTTAAAAGACGAGTTTTGTTGAAAGAAGCAGTAACATTCACTGTAATAATGCAAATATATATTTGTTTTTATGCATTATTTGTGTTTTTACTTCATAAAATTTTTCCAGAGCTTTTTATTGGTAGTTATCATTTTGGAATAAGTAATTTTATTGGTGCTTTAATTTTAGCGTTTCCTTTATACTTAGCTTCATTGAATATAGCGTTTTTTAAATGTAAACATAATATATCTGTGTGGAAAGGAGCTGTTTTGTGGTTCTTAATTTTTAGTATTTTTCTATATTTTGTTCGAATATTATTGATTTTATAAAATCTCTTGCAAAATATTTTAAATAACTGTATAAAGATGTGGCTTGAATTATTTCATGGCCCCTTCGTCTAGCGGTTAGGACGTCACCCTTTCACGGTGAAAACACGGGTTCGATTCCCGTAGGGGTCACCACTACATACATTTCTATGCAATCAAAATTCATTATTATTTTCGGAAGTTCTAGGAGTAATGGGCATACTAGAAAGGCTGTAGATCTTGCTTTTGAGGGTATTGATCACGAATTTGTAGATTTATCTAAATTATCTATATCGCAGTTTGACTATGAGAGTAAAAATGAAGATGACGATTTTCTCTTTTTGGCAAAAAAGATGCAAACATATGATCATATTGTATTTGCGACTCCTATTTATTGGTATGGACCAAGTACAACTATGAAAATATTTATTGATAGGTTTAGTGATGTATTAAGAGAACCTTGGAAGTATATTGGCAAATCTTTTAAGGGTAAAAATGTATATGTGGTTTCTAGTAATGGCGTTTCTCCTTCCCGTTGTTTTGAAGAGCAGTTTGAGCTTACTTGTGATTATATGGATATGCATTACGTTAGCTGTTACAATTATCATAGCGGTGAAGATAAACAACAGTTACATGATTCTAATCAAAGCCTTATTTCTTTTAGAGAAAAGATTTCTGGCTAAAGTTTTTAATATTGTCTATTATTACTTGGAAAGTTTCAATAAATTGGTTTGAAAAATATGGGTATCGGATTAGTTCAATTATTAGTTATTTTATTACTTGTTTTACTTTTATTTGGTGCTGGAAAGTTGCCTAAAGTTATGTCCGATCTTGGCAAAGGCCTTAAATCATTTAAATCATCCCTGAATGAAGAAGAAAAAAAAGATGATTCATTGGATAAAAAGGATAAAGAATAATCAAGAAACCTTTTTATTTTCATGTAGAAAAGCTATATAGAATCACTCTGTACTTAGAAAAGTTTTTCATGTATAAAGAATCAAACACAAAAAATATATAAGTTATATGAACGCAGTTAAATCTCTTTTTATTATCATTGTTACGTCAGCCTTTCTTGTTGCATGTCAGTCTAAATCTAAAGATCTTGATAAAATTGTTCCTGCACAAGAATTATACAATTCTGGTATTAAAGATCTTGAAGCTGGAAATTATAATAAAGCCGCGAATGAGTTTGAAAAAGTTTTTTTCCAACATCCTGGGAATAGCATAACTGCTGATGCAGAACTCATGCAGGCATATTCTTTATATTTAGAAGGAGAATATGATGAGGTTGGTGATGTTTTGGATATTTTCTTAAAATTACACCCAAGGCATGGCCATATTGCCTATGCTTATTATCTAAAAGCATTAGCGAATTATGTTCAAATATCGAACGTAAAGCTTGACCAATCAAGAACAAGATATGCAAAAGAAGGTCTTGAAGAGGTGATACGTCGTTTTCCTGGATCTAAATATGCTATTGATGCGGCGCTTAAGATAGATTTGGTAAATGATCATCTAGCTGGTAAGGAAATGCTAGTGGGGCGTTATTATTTAAAGAAAAGAAATCCAGTTGCTGCTATTAAAAGATTTCAAACTGTTGTAGATGAATACGATACTACAACACACATTCCGGAAGCTCTTCATAGATTGGTTGAAAGTAATCTTATGCTTGGCCTTGTTGGAGAAGCAAGAAAATATGCAAATGTGTTAGAGCATAATTATCCAAAAACTATATGGAATAGTTTAAGTAAAAAACTCCTGAAATAAATGCAATGCTACAGAGCCTTTATATAAAAGATTTTATTCTGATTGAAAAACTGGAATTAGATTTTTCTGAAGGCTTCTCTGTTATCACTGGAGATACAGGCGCTGGAAAATCTATATTATTAGATTCAATTTTATTTTGTCTTGGTAAAAGATTTTCTGGGAATCCAGTACGTCCAGGGGCAGAGAATTGTTCTGTTACTTGCGTTTTTTCATTAAATGATAATATTAGTCAATTTCTAGAAGATCAGGATATTGAGTCAGAAGAACAAATTATAGTTAAAAGGACTCAGAACAATCAAGGTAGAAAGAAGTTTTTCATAAATGATCAATTAGTATCAATCAAATTACTTCAGCAATTATTCGATTTTTTGCTCGAAATGCATGGCCAACATAATCATACATTATTGTTAAATACTAATTCTCATGTAGAGATGCTTGATGAGTATGGCCAGTTTGATGAATTAAAAAAACTATTATCTGAATCGTATAAAAAGTGGCAATCGCTTGAGTCTCAGATATTAG
Source organism: Rickettsiaceae bacterium (assembly GCA_965233855.1). Lineage (GTDB taxonomy): Bacteria > Pseudomonadota > Alphaproteobacteria > Rickettsiales > Rickettsiaceae > Megaera_A. Next base: position 37,840 of record OZ247586.1, read on the forward strand.
AATTTGACAAAAATAAATCTAAAATAGAAGAAGAAGTTGATTATCTTGAGCATATATGTGCAGAACTTGAAAAATCAGAAATTCGTATAGGTGAAGAGCAAGAACTTGCTGATATTAAGAAAAGATTACAAAATAAGGATAAAGAAATAAAATTACTAAATAATATTATTTCAGAAATTGAAGAAAGTTCTTTTTCACAGATTGTTGCACGTTCACAGAGAGCTCTTTCTGAGATTCAAGATAATGAAATTTTAGAGAAGGTAAATACTGATCTAGATCTTGCTTATGATAAAGTTGAAAATGCAAAATCTGCCTTATATCAAGTTATAAGTGATTATGATGTTGGAAATTACTCTCTTGAGGAGATTGATGATCGTTTATATGAAATCAGAACTTTAGCAAGAAAGCATAATATACGAGTTGATGAATTACCTGAATTTTTAAGTAAATCGTTAGAAAAACTTAAATTCTTGCAAATGGCTATCACTGATAGTTCCGTTATGGAAAAGCAAGTATTGGAATATAAGAAAGAGTATTTAAATCGCGCTAAAGATTTATCCGCTAAAAGAAAAGAAGCTGCAATAAATATTGAAAAGAAGACAATGTTTGAACTTTCTTTTCTTGAGATGAAAAAGGCTGTTTTTAAAGTGGAGTTTAATTCAGACGAAAATTTTGCATCTATAAATGGTATGGATAAGATTAGATTTACTGCATCTACAAATCCTGGTATGTCCTTGTCACCAATTGATAAAATAGCATCTGGAGGTGAGTTATCACGTTTTATGTTAGCTTTCCGCGTGGCGCTATTTGATAACGCTCCCAAAAATACAATAATTTTTGATGAGATTGATGTGGGGATTAGTGGGTCAGTTGCAGATTCTATTGGTCAGAGATTAAAATTGCTGAGTAATGCCGTACAAATCATTGTTATTACTCATCAGCCACAAGTTGCAGGAAAGGCTGATAAGCATATTTTAGTTGAAAAATCTCAAGGTGATGATCATACTAGTGTTAATGCAAAAATCCTAGAATCAGAAGGTAAGTCACTTGAACTAGCCAGAATGATTTCGGGTAAAACCATAACGAAGGCAGGTATTGATGCTGCTAAGGAGTTGATAACATAGATATTTTGAGGGTAATATGTCTAAGAATTTACTGACGTTAATAAGCTTTGTAATAATATTATCATTTTCAAGTGCATTTGCAGGAGATGATGATAAAAGAAAAGGCGCGCATTTAAATATTTCAGCTTCAGAAACTAGGGAAGTTGAAGAAGATTTGTTAGTTATAAATTTGCGTTATGAAACTGAAGGTAAGAACCCTCAAGAAGTTCAAAAACAAATAAATGAAAAAATGGCTAAGGCTCTTGATGAAGTTAAGGCTCATAGAAAAATTAAAGTATCAACAGAGCATTATTCCGTTTACAAATATCATCCTCGCGTAAAAAAAGGTGAGAAGAAGAGAGTAGTTTGGAAAGGTAGTCAGTCAATGCAATTAAAGACTAAGGATAAAGAAGAAGCTTTAAAAACTACGGGTGTTTTACAATCTATGGGATTGGCAGTAAATGGACTTAATTATGTTGTTTCTCCAGAACTGCGTGAAGAAGTGCGTGATTCCTTAATGGAAAAAGCTGTTGAAAAATTGCTTAGTAAAGCAAAACGTGTTGCTAAAGTTCTTGGCAAGGATGATATAGAAGTTATCAATATTAATATTGATTCAAATAATTTCTATCCATCTCCGCCTATGAGATCATCTGGTAGAATGATGAAGGCTATGGATGCAGAGTCTGCACCAGTTGCATCACCTGGTCAAAGCAGAATCTCAACAACTGTTAGAGCAACAGTTTTGATTAAGGATTAATTTGTTTTTGAATGGTATGAGCTTTAATCCTTGCTAGTGATTAGGATTTAACATAATGAATTATATTGTGAAAAGAAGCTTTGGAATTGGATATATTACGATATCCATGTGGTTTACTAGCATTAAAATGTACACCTTCATTCTGGTTGACTAAATTCCAGATACCATCTACTAGTACCTCTATTTTGCCATTTAAAACTATGATATGTTCTATAACATTTATCTGATGTGGGGGTGATAAATGCTTGCATCCAGGTAATAAATCTATAATAAAAACTTCGAATCCCAATTGTTGGTCATATGGAAATATTGTTCTAATCTTAATATTGTCATCCTTAGGGTGAAAGTTGTCTATATATTGACTATGGTGAATTAGTTGATGCTCAATTGGCTCTAAATTGTCAACAAAAGAAGAGAATGATATATCAAAACCAGCAACAATTTTCCAAAGTGTTTCTATAGTTGGACTTGACTCCCCTCTCTCAATCTGACCTAGCATAGACTTGCTCACTGAGGTTTTTTTACTGGTAACATCTAGACTCCAACCACGTTTATTTCGTAGCAATTTTAAATTATTTGATATTTTCTTAGTTAAACTATTCAAAATTCCTCCATTAATAAAATAACTTGTGCGTTATAACGCACTAATATATAATGTCTTATACATAGTAATTTATAGAGTAAAAACTATAAATATAGCAATTTTAAAAGGAGGTAAAATGAATCATTAGTTAGGAAAAAGTACAAAAGTTGTACAAAGAGCATTACAGAAAATAGGTTTAACTTGTGAAGTTTTAGATCTTCCAACTAGTACAAGGACTGCACAAGATGCTGCAAAAACTATAGGATGTAATATTTCTCAAATTGTAAAATAACTTGTTTTTAGAACTGAAAGTACCAGTAAACCTATTCTAATATTAGTTTCGGGTAAAAATAAAGTAAGTGAAGTGAGAATAAAAAAGCATGTAGGTGAGAATATTGTTAAAGCCGATGCGAATTTTACAAAAAATATAACTGGTTTTGCTATAGGAGGTATTCCACTTTGTGGTCATAGAACTCATATTGAACTTACTTATATTGATAAAGATTTAATGTCTCTTGATGAAGTATGGGCTGCAGCTGGAACACCAAATTCTGTGTTTTGCTTAAAAAGTAAAGATTTAGTTGCTATGACTAGTGGAAAAATCATTTCAATATCAGATTTGCAATAGTAATATAAAATTTAATTCATTGTTCTTATAATTTATTGCAGCTTAGACTCAAGATAATTGGCATGATATATTAAAATTGTTGCGGCTTTTCCTTTACTTTATTGGTCTATTTATTATAAACTTAAAACCACGAGTATAAAAAGTAACCAAAATTAGTACCAAAAATGAATATTCATGAATATCAGGCTAAACAGGTCTTGAACAAATACGGTGTGCCAACTTCACATGGAATTGTTGCATTAAAACCAGAAGAAATTGACGAACAGATAAAGGATTTTGACGCAGATTTATATGTTGTTAAAGCTCAAATTCATGCTGGTGGGCGTGGCAAGGCTGGCGGTGTTAAAGTAGTCAAAGATAAGGAAGCAGCAAGAAAACATGCGCATGAAATGTATGGTAAAACTCTTGTTACTCATCAAACAGTACCAGAAGGACAAGTTGTAAAGAGAGTTTACATAGAATCTGGCTGTGATATTGAAAAAGAATATTATTTTAGTGTAGTTTTAGATAGAGCTACAAGTAGAATAACTTTCATGGCATCAACAGAAGGTGGTGTTGATATTGAAGATGTAGCAGAAGAAACTCCTGAGAAAATAATTAAGGTTTCAGTCGACCCTGCAACAGGTTTGCAATCATTCCATTGTCGGTCTATTGCATTTGGTCTAGGTTTTTCTGGCGATCAAGCAAAACAGATGATGAAAATTGCAAGCAGTGTATATGATGCATTTGTTTCAACTGATGCTTCTCAAATTGAAATTAATCCTCTTGTTGTGACAAGTGAAGGAAATTTACTGGCTCTTGATGCAAAGATTAATTTTGATGAAAATGGTCTATTTAGACATCCAGAGATAGAAGCATTGCGTGATGAAGACGAAGAAGATCCGCTAGAGGTAAGAGCAAGTAAGCATGAATTAAGCTATGTTCGTATGGATGGAAATATTGGATGTATGGTCAACGGTGCTGGTCTCGCTATGTCTACTATGGATATCATCAAGCTATATGGCGCTGAGCCAGCAAATTTTCTTGATGTTGGAGGAGGGGCAGACAAAGAAAGAGTTACAGAGGCGTTTAAGATCATATTATCTGATAAATCTGTTCAAGGCATCTTAGTTAATATTTTTGGCGGAATTATGCGCTGCGATGTTATTGCAGAAGGTGTTGTTGCAGCCGCCAAGGAAGTTGGTGTAAAAGTTCCTTTAGTTGTTAGACTTGCCGGAAACAATTTTGAACTTGGTAAGGAGATACTTGCAAATTCAGGTTTAGAGATAATAGCTGCAGATGATCTTGGTGATGCTGCAGAAAAAATTGTTAAGGCGGTGTAAGGTAGATAGATATGTCAATATTAATAAATAAAAATACAAAAGTAATTTGCCAAGGTTTTACCGGTTCTCAAGGTACATTCCACTCAATACAAGCTATTGAGTATGGAACAAAAATGGTTGGAGGAGTAACTCCTGGAAAAGGTGGTCAAACTCATTTGGATTTACCAGTATATAATACAGTACAAGAAGCTGTGGATTTAACAGGGGCCAATGCATCAGTTATCTATGTCCCACCACCATTTGCTGCTGATTCAATTCTAGAAGCAATCGATGCTGAAATAGAATTAGCTATCTGTATAACAGAGGGTATACCAGCTATTGATATGCTTAAGGTCAAAAGAGCTTTAGTCGGTTCAAGGACTAGATTGGTGGGGCCAAATTGTCCTGGAGTGATTACTCCAGAAGAATGTAAGATAGGAATTATGCCAGGCCATATACACAGAAAAGGTAAGGTAGGTATTGTTTCGCGCTCAGGTACGCTTACATATGAAGCTGTGGCACAGACAACAGCAGTTGGGTTGGGTCAATCAACTTGTGTTGGTATCGGTGGTGATCCAATTAATGGTACAAATTTTATTGATTGTTTGGATTTGTTTATCAAAGATGATGAAACAGAAGCGATAGTTATGATTGGTGAAATTGGTGGAACAGCAGAAGAAGAAGCTGCAGATTTCATTAAGCAATCAAAAACAAACAAGCCAATAGTTGGTTTTATTGCTGGCGTTACGGCTCCTCCTGGAAAAAGAATGGGGCATGCTGGAGCAATTATTGCTGGTGGTAAAGGGTCTGCTGGGGATAAGCTAGAAGCATTAAAAATAGCTGGTGTTACAATATCTGATTCTCCATCTGATATTGGGAAAACAATGCAGAAACTACTTGGATAATTTTCTGATCTATAGTATTTTGTTCAGAATTAAGAAGATATCGCAAAAAAGAATTAAGAGGTAGTGATGAATAACAGTAAAATATATGCGCCATTAGTATTAGTTATGGGAATGTTGATGTTCCTATTGAATTATTGCACAAAAATAGAGTTGTGTTCTTTGGTTTTTACTTTACTAATGTTTACAGTAAACGCTATTTCAAAGACTTTCGGGTTTAAAAGAACATTGATGACAATTTCGACTTATGTTGGAATAAATATTCTTTTCCTGAGTGATCACACATATACTATTAATGGCCAAGTATTTACATATCTTGTTCCTACTTCATTAATAGCTGTTTTGCTTGCCTCAATAGCTTCAATGAGAATCTTATCCTTGTTTGAGAATAGAATAGGCTTTGCTAAGAGTACATTTGTTGCTCTGCTGGTAGCAGCTGTTATTGATGGAATTGCGATGTCTGTATATTTTATGAACTATTTACTAACTTCTAAAATTGCTTTTATTCTACTGAAAGAAGTTTCATTCAAATGTTTATATGCTTTCGTATTAGCTACTGTTATTAGTAGTGTAGTTGTATTAGGTAGAAAGTTTGTATTAAAAGAATTGACTGCTAAATAAATAATTTTTTAAAAATAGTAAAAAGAACCCACTCGATATAGTGGGTTCTTTTTATTTATGTAGCTGAATCACTTGTTTCACCGGTAATTGATGCGAATGCATCTTCTGCCATATCTGGATATGGTAGAACAGTATCAAGATTATCTTTTGCCTTCTCTAGGAACTGAGTACTAGTGTGCTCTGTATCGCTAATTAATCCAAGCAAGCTTTGTAATTTTGTTGAAACATATTTGTGAAGTTTTGCATGATATTCATCCTCGAATTGCTGAGTTTTTTCCTTAAAATCTTGTAGAGTCTGGCTGATTAATATACTGACATACATGTCTGTTGATTTATTGTGGGCTGCTTCTAATTTTTGTTGAGCCTTTGTGTAAAATTTACATTTTTGTTCAAGTGTGAAATCCTTTGTTAGTTCAGCAAAATTATTTGAATTTGAGGTGCGAATTAGTTGAACAATTTCCTCTGAAGGCGCTATTTCTTTATATTTAGTTTGTATTTTCTCAACTATATTACGTTCACGAAGAGTAATAGGTGATTGTTTCAAAAGTTCAAAACCTTCTTCAAGTTCAGGTTTTATCAGCATTAACTGAATAATGGCTTCAATTGATTGAGTATCTAGTTCTATTATTGAATTAATATTGAAAGATGAAAGCAATTTATGAGCTTCTTTCAATTTTTCCATTCGTCCGTTCCATTCTTGTGTTATATGGTGTTTAAAGTTAGATGGAAAGGTTTGGTGCTCAGATATTTTCATTTTATGAGTAAGTTTATCAACTTTCCTATTAATATCTAATAGAAAGCCTGGGTCTGTAATTCCTTCTTCTTTAATTCTTGCCCATAATTTAACCCCAACTATGCATAAGAATCTAATTTTACCATTTGATCTAGAGATGGTTTATCAGTTCTAATTTGGTAATTTATGAGTCCAGCAAATAAGTGAGAAAAAGCGTTGATAGGTGATCTGTGCCTACTATGAATCAAAGTATTCAATGACTTCATAGAGGAGAATATAGTCTCAATAAAACTACGACGCATCAACATCATTTTATCTGTAGTATCCATTAAAATATTTTTCATATTCTTTTTGATTTTAGTAATCAAAGTCACTTTTTGTTCAAATAATTCAGCGGATAGTTTTTTGGATATATACCCTTTATCACCAATAAGTTTACCAGTAATACCTTTCACCATTTCCATAACTGGAGAACGATCATTAACGTTGCCACCAGTAATAGTCATACTTACAATTTCTCCGAATGTATTGAGAATAAAGTGCAACTTAAAGCCAAAAAACCAACCAGTAGAAGTCTTGCCTTTTTTAGCTAATCCTTTAAAAACTTTATGTCTTTTTTCTCGAAGATTATGACAAACAGCCATAGGCGTTGCATCTATAAACATATATTCTGTTACCTTACCTTCAAGGCTTTTAAGCATGCAAACCACAGCAGGGAAAGCAAGTTTTATTAGTGCTGTAAAGCGATCGTAATGTACTAAGTAGCTGAATAAGTTTCTGTGATTCCTCATAAGTTCTAGGTAAAAATATTTAAAGCATGACATTCCAGATTGATGGAAAGCTATCAGGATAGTTATTATTTCTGACAAGCTCATTTTACATGGTTTATTACGCTTTCTAATACCACTGGTAATGAGTGTCTTTTTGTACCAATTTTCAAATCCTTTACAAAAATCATCGACAAAGCAGAACAAACTATCGTAATCTATATTCATTGGGGTACCTTTTTTAGATTGCAAAAATACAGAATACCCCAATATCACTAGCTATGCAGTCCTTTTCTTATACATAGTTCGGGTTAATTTATGAATTGCTAATGTAAAAAATTTTACATCTTGAGTTACTACACTATCATCTTTTGAAAAAGATAGTTTTTGATGTTCTTTTGGCAAAATTATGTAATCAACGTATTTAGCTATTTTAAATAGAATCTTACAATTTTTTATTATCGCTTCATTATTTTCTCTATCTGGGTTTGAAGTAATTTTAAATGAATTGTATTTTAACGAAGATTCCGCTAAGTTTCCTTTTGCGCTTTTGATAGTTGTGTCTGCTCCTAAAGAAATTAATTTCCAAATACTGCTAAAGCTAAGATTTTTTGTAGCATGATGAAGCGCAGTATTGCCTTTGGTATCGCGGGAATTAATATCAATTCCAGAGGCAACAAATACATCAATTAAGAAGTGTTTATCTGTTTTTGCAGCTTCAATAATTAGCTGTGGATTAAGTCCGTGTTTTGTTATTAATTCGTGTGCGCTTAATGTTGGATCGATGCTTAATGGCGCGGTTACAGATGTTGATTTTAATTTACTAGTTTTTCCCATAATTATCCTCCCCCAAGGTTTTATGAATACATCAACTTAAGATTAAGTTAATGCATTAACTATTATGCAGTAGAATTATAGATAAGTAAATAATATTGGTTGGTAGGATTTTGTAGTGGTGCCGCTAGAGAGAATTGAACTTTCGACCTCATCATTACCAATGATGCGCTCTACCACTGAGCTATAGCGGCAAAAAAATGGTGTCTTAAACAAATTTTTGCAAAAAAAGTAACCTAAGATTTGTAAGTACAGATTTTTGCCATATTATTGCATGTAGGTCAAGGAAAAACAGAAATTATGACAGAGAAATTGCAGAAACAAAAAGAAAAATCAGAGCAGAAAAAAGATGATTTATCTTCCGCTCTTAGAAAGAATTTATTAAGAAGAAAAGCAGCAAAAAATATTAAAAAAGAAAATAAATAAGGTGATGGATGAAAGATTTATATATTGGTTTTATGAGCGGAACTTCATGTGATGGTGTTGATGCATCTTTAGTAGAGACGGATGGTATAGATTCCTTTAAACCTATACATGATGTAGCTATAGCATATGATTCTAGAACAAGAAGCCAGTTACAAGAATTATTTATTCATTCAGTGCCTTTTCTTGAGTTGGAAAAAGAGCTAACTAATTTTCATGTACAAGCTGCAAATAAATTATTGTCTGAGTCTGGTTACTCTGCTGATCAAGTGCGGGCTATTGGTTTTCATGGGCAAACTATTTTTCATAAACCGGAAGCTGGAATTACTTGGCAGATTGGAAATCCTCACATGTTAGCAACTGCAATGGGTATTGATGTTGTTCATGATTTTAGAAGGCGTGATGTTGCATGTGGAGGTCAAGGAGCGCCATTAATTCCTATCTTTCATAAAATGTTGGCAAAGGATCAGAAAATGCCTTGTATGATAGTAAATATTGGAGGGGTTGCTAATCTTACATATATAGATCAAGAAAATATAATAGCATTTGACACAGGTCCTGGAAATGCCTTGATAGATGATATGATGATGCAGCATTATGGAAAATCATTTGATAATGAAGGAGAGATAGCTTCAGATGGTGTGGTAGATAAATTGATTGTTAATAAAGTATTATCAGGAGAATATTATAATCAGGCCTATCCAAAATCTCTTGATCGAAATAGCTTTATGTTCTTGATTAAGGAATTAGAGGCAAAAAAGTCAGAAGATATAATTGCTACTTTCACCTATTTGACTTCAGCAGCTGTTGTTCATTCTATAAGTTTATTACCAAATATTCCAAGTCAGATTTTGATTTGTGGAGGTGGTGCAAAAAATAAACAAATGATTTTTTGGATAGAGAATTTATTAAAGGAGCAAAACATTTCTTGTAAAGTTTTAAATATTTCGGAGTTAAATAATATTGATCCTGACTTTGTTGAATCACAAGGTTTTGCATATTTGGCAGCTAGGTTTTGCAATGATTTGTCATCTGCGTTTCCCAGTACTACTGGAGCAAAAATCCCTAATATTTGTGGTTGTATAGTTAAACCTTAATGCACTTAGTTTGATATTTATATCACGTTATTAATTTTATGCATTCAGGTATTTTTCCATTATAGGTTTCAAAAAGGGCTAAGATGTTATAATGTATATTGCGTTACTACTTAAAAGCTATTCTGGCTTAGGTTAGTAATTTAACTAAATTTAAAAATCGAGTGGAGATTTAATTATGATAAAAAAAATTGCTGTAGCATTTTTTGCTATTCTTCTTCTTTCTGGTTGTAGTGCTTCTACGGGCAGATATGGTGATAATAATAAACATATTGTAGAATTTGAAAGAGAAGTTGGCGATAGAGTATTCTTTGATCTAAATAGCACAGTTATTTCAAAAGAAGGAGCTGCAACACTTATGCGCCAAGCTGAGTGGTTGAACGAGCACAAATTATTTAGCATTACTGTTGAAGGTCACTGTGATGATAGAGGAACAAGAGAAATTAATATTGCTTTAGGTGAACGTAGAGCTGAAGCTGTAAAAATGTTCCTAGTGAAGCACGGTGTTGATGCAGATCGTATTGATACAATTTCATATGGTAAAGAAAGACCAGCAGTTATCGGAAATAGCGAAGCTGCATGGAAGCAAAATCGTAGAGGTATAACAGCTATAAGATAAGTTAGTTGTAAAACTTTTAGTTTTTTATAAAAACCGGTGTAACATATGTTATGCCGGTTTTTTTTATGAAGTGCTCAACGTTGTCATTCCTTACGCAGGTAAGGAATCCAGGAAAGTTTCGTGAGGTTCGTTAGTTAGCAAATAAAACTCGAGCATCTTTTTCGTTCTACACATAGATTCCCACCTTGCGCGAAGAGTTGCTCTTAAACCTTGTGCAGTAATGGAACTGGGGTTTTGTGGATATAGTGAAAAGGCATATTACAAAAAATCTTTACTTCATGCCCAATTCTTTTGGAATCAAACTCGGAATGGTGGATTGCCGTTCTGAGTTTTCACAGCCTTTTAGTAAAGACGGTAAATATCAGCCATATTTAAAGATATACTCTCGATTTTTTTGGTCGGGAGAGATAAATAGACATGTCTTGGATGTAATCTTTTACTTGTGTCTGGGGGGGGGATGTTATAGCTGTTTCTTTACTCAGTTCTGTTAACTCTCTCGGCTATCATCGGTGGGTTTAATTAATACTTTTTGGTAGTTAGAAAAATAATCGAGGTTCTTTTATAGAACTTCATTGTTTACACTAGAGAGGATAAAACTCATGATCAAAATAAACAGCAATAACTGATAGATTCTGCAAAATCTGGTAATATCTCAGATATATATCGGTTGATTTCTGAAGGCGCAGCCCCTTTTTATTTTGACAAAAATAGTAAAAATACTTTGGATTATATAGGTGCATCTGATCCAATTAAGTCTCATATTTTACTCAATGATTTGCTAAAAATTTCTACTAACACGTCACAAAAAGAAATCCTCAAACACTATATCTCAATTGCCATCAAAGCTGGTGGTGGTTATGAGGATTAAAATAATTCTACTAAGTCTGGGTTTAATTAATATTTCCTGCCAAAGATTAAATAAAGTAGAGCAATATCTTGCCTGCTATGCGATAAATCTATCCTCAAAACAAGAATGTGTTGGTAGATTAGTCAAGAAATATATAGCAAAAATAAAAGACAAGATAGGCAGTATGTTAAATCATTTCAATATGAGCATGAAAAATTGGGGTTTAAAGAGTTTATAAATTAAAAATATTTTTTAAGAACATCATGTGCAATTTTTTTAGCGATTGGCGCAGCAGCGCGTCCTCCTCCTCCTCCATGGTCATAATAAACAGAGATTGCATATTTTGGGTTATTAAACGGTACATATCCTGAAAATATTGCATGATTTCTGCTTCCCCACGCTATGTCGGCTCTGCTTAAATTATCATTTACATTTTTTTTCGCTTGAACTTGGGCAGTTCCTGTCTTGCCAGTTAGCCGCATAGATTTATAGTTTAGGCGACTAAAATAACCAGTACCACCTGGTGTATTCATTGTATTATATAGAGCAGTTTTAATAATATCTAAATGCTCTTTTTTAATATTGATTTGCTTATATTCTGCCTTGCTTTTTGCAATTTTTGGAGTGAATAATTTTCCATCTGAAGCTATTGCAGCAGCCAGCCTAGCAAGTTGTAGAGGTGTGCATAACAAGAAGCCCTGCCCTATTGAAAGGTTTAATGTATCGCCTAATCTCCAATTACTGCCATATCTCTCCTTTTTCCATTTTTTTGTTGGAACAAAGCCTGAAAGTTCTCCTGGGAGATCAACCCCAGTAATTTCCCCAAAGCCGAATCTCTTAGCAACACTAATAATTTTATCGGCACCGATCTTGCGCGCTACGGCATAAATATAGGTATTGCAAGAGTGCTTGATCGCGTCAATCATGTTTAATTTACCATGCCCTCTCCTTCTTGCGCATCTAAATTTATTACCTCCAAGCACTGGCCCACCAGTACAAATTATTTTATCTTTTGGATCAATTCCTGATTCGAGTGCGGCAATGATTGTAATTATTTTAAAAATAGATCCAGGCGGATATAGGCTTTTAATAGTTTTATTAATTAGAGGTTTATATGGATTTTCAATTAAACTATTCCAGTATTTTGTTGATAATTTGTTAAATTGATTTGGATCAAATCCTGGTGAGGATGCGCAAACAATCACGCTTCCATTTGTACAATCCATGACAATTGCACTACAACCTTGGGGATTTAGGTATTGGGAGATTTGTTTCTGCAGTTCTATGTCAATATTTAAATGGAGATTTTTCCCAGCAATACTTGTGCTTTTTCCTAGTTCTCTAACGTATAAGCCTTTGGCATTAACTTCAATACGTTTAAATCCAAATTCGCCTCGCAAACTCTCTTCATAATATCTTTCTATTCCATTCTTACCAACTCTGAAATATTCATCTACTAATTTTAATGTCTCTCCTTCTTTTTTTCTTGGTCTTCCAAGATATCCAATTAAGTGTGAAATTGAACTATTTGAGTTATAAAATCTATTAAATCCCGTATCGATAAATAAAGATTTAAAATCTGCTCTACGTTCTTCTATTGCTGCAACTATTTCCCATTCAAGGCAATCGAGTAGTATTGTTGGTATTCTACGCCCTCCTCTTTTTACTCTTTTTTGAATTTCATTTTTTTGTTCTTCGTCTAATTCTAATATTTTGTTAATTAGATCTATTTCATTTGAAAATTTTGGATTACCATTTTTATCGAGTAATAATCGAAAGCATGTAATATTCTTTGCTATTATTTTATCATGAGCATCATAAATTTCTCCACGCATTGGAGATATGATAATCATTTTGATTCGATTGTTATCTGATAGAGTTTTATATTCATCCTTTTTGATAAATTGCATATAAAACATACGACCAGCTAGTAAGAATAGTAGTCCTGCCTTTCCCGCTCCAATCATAAAAGTTCTGCGGGTCATGATTTGTTTATTTGCTATATTTTTATCTAGCATAATTTTTTATCAGGTTTAACGGTTTTTCGATTATAATCTGCATTATAGGGTATGAAAATATTGTTGTAAGGTAATAGAAATATACGGTATTTCCTTCTATATGATGAGTACTATCAATGGTTACTATTAAATATCTGATAGTAATTATAAATAAGCTATATGCACAAAATATACCAAGGTTTGTGTAGTAATCTTTCAGAAAGAAATGTGTTTTAGATTGTTCAAGTCCAATATTAGCAATTATTAAGGCAAGAGAAGTTGTGCCAAGTGGAATTTGATAAAGTTGATCTATTAGTAATCCTACTATGAATAATTGCCAATTTCTTACTAATTTATAAGTGCTGAAGTAATAAATAATAATTAGGTCAAAAGCAGGAAAAATTTCAGAATATTGAGCTATATAATGCCACTTAAAGGGCATTATAAAAATTAATCCAATATAGGAAATTACTATAAAATATATCAAGAATTTGAGTGCTATTTTATACATTATTATGCCTGTTGACAGATGCGTTCATAACTAAACCAAATCCTAAAAGCATTGAACCCATCATCGTTCTACCGTAGGAAACAAGAGGTAAAGGGACTCCAACGACAGGTAATAATCCCATAACCATTGCAATATTAATAAATACGTGAGCAAAAAACAAGGTTGCAATACCTATAGTTAGTAGAGAAGCAAATTTTGATCTACAATGCATAGAAACTGAGAGGCAGCTAACTGTTAGTATACCGTACATTATAATTAGAAATATTCCTCCGATAAAACCGAGCTCTTCCGTTAGAAAAGAAAAGATAAAGTCTGTTTGATATTCAGGTAAAAAACTTAAATGTCCTTGAGTTCCACTAAGTAATCCTTTGCCCATTAATCCGCCAGAACCAATAGCGATTTTTGATTGAATAATATTATAGCCAGCACCTAATGGATCTCTTTCTGGGTTGATAAAGGTTAGTACTCGAGATTTTTGATAATTATGTAGCATGTACCAAAAAATAGGTAAGGCAGCTATGCTTAAGATTCCAGAGATAATGAAATAAACAAGTTTCTTGCCTGCAGCAAAAAAGGTGATTACTACCACAATAACAGCAATCATTCCTGTACCAAGATCAGGCTGTTTTATAACTAGTGCAATGGGTATGAAGGAAGCTATAATTGGTATTATTATATTATATTTAGGGAGATTATATTTATCGCTTTCATGAAAATATTTAGAAAGCATAAGTATAAGTGATATTTTGACTAGTTCAGATGGTTGAATTGTAATGATTCCTAGGTTCAACCAGCGCGTTGCTCCCATAGCTGATTTGCCTGTAAATTCTACTATTACCAGCATTATTAATGCTATGAAGTAAAAAATATAGGATATTTGATAAATAATCCTTAGATCAATCAACGCTATTAGGAATGATATAGGCATGAAAATACAAAAAGCAATAATTTGTTTTTTTGCCCAAGGATCAATGTTCCCGCCTGCTGCTGAGTATAATAAAATGAATCCGTAGATACAGATTACAGACGTGAAAAAAGGTATGGATAATGGAATCCTTTTTATTTTTTGTATGAACTCTTCATTATCATGCTTCATATTTAATCTTTATTAGGTATTTTTTTTCCTGAGTGTTTATTATAGATTAATTTATATTTTGGAAATGTAACTTTAACAGTTGTTCCTTTCCCTTCAATGCTGCTGACTGATAAGATAGCTTCATGTGCATCTAATAGCATTTTGACTATTGCGAGGCCGAGCCCATATGATCCTGTTGTTTGATAGTCAATAGTTTGAAGGGTTCCGTATGCACTCAGAGCAATAGGTATATCCTCTTCCTTCATACCGGTTCCTTGATCTATTACTTTAATTTCCATCTTCTTCTCCACGATTTTTGCGGATATGGTAATGGTTGTATCGTCTTTAGAGTATTTAATTGCATTACTTACTAAGTTGCTGAGCACCTGCAAGATTCTTCTATGGTCACAAATTAATAGTGGTATATTTTCTTCAATATCTGTTTTTATATTAATTTTTCTATTATCAAACCTAACCAGATTTACTCTGATTGATTCATCAATTATATCAGGTATGTTAGCAAGTGCATTTATAGTTTTAAATTTCCCTTCAATGATTTGGTTTTCATCAAGAATATCTGTGATAAATTCCAGGATTAGATTAGCGTTTTTATGAATCCCTTCAGCATATTTTTTATATTTGATAGGAAGCTCTCCAATTAGCTCTTTTTTCATGATTTCCGAACCAGTCTTGATAAATCCTAATGGTGATCTGATTTCATGTGCCGTAAATGCAAGAAAATCAGTTTTGGCTTTAGTAGCGCTATTTGCAACTGCAGTGGCTTTTTCTGCTTTCGTTCTTAATCTTGTTTCCCTTCTATATATAAAAATAACCACAAATAGGCAAGCTATGGCAAAGATACAGACTTCAATAAATTTTTTGGTAATATTATCGATTATATCTTTCTTTATTATATCATTATCAATATTTACAATGATAGTAAACGGCAAGCCTTCAAGTGAACTGACAAAGTAATTTAAGCCATTTATCATATCTAGATAAGAGATTTCATCTAATTCATTGCTCTTTTGCTGGAGAGTATTAACTACTTTGATTAGATGTGGGTCAAGTTCTTCACTATCATTGACGACGTTATCAATAGTGTACTTAGATTGTGCTATAACCTGCATATCTTGATCAAGAATAACAAAATTTGTACTATTATTTTTTTTTCTCATGTTAAGACTGCGAATCATAGTATCGATATCGTAGCTTAATACTACTGATCCAAGGTATTTTTCAGTATCATGATCAGATAAATTATCGATAATTTTTAAGCTATTACTCTTAAAACGACTAATTTTTGTATGAAAAACGATATTATTTCTCCAGTCGGAGTTGTTTATTTTTTGCTCTCCAATAATATTTTTTATATAAGATGCATATTTAGGCTTTTTGATAATTCCGCTTGTGCTAGTTACCGATTCAAAGTAGTTCTGATTTACCCAACTATATTTTCTCCAACCAAATAACATATTAAAATCTTGTGAAGTAAAATGGTCTTTTAATACATGACGCACATGATTTAAATTTTTATGATCATGGAGAATATTCCTTGCTATTATGTTAATAAAATATCTTGAATAATTTAGATGATCAGTAATGACTGTTTCTAGCAGTTCAGATTCTACTCTCATCTCTTTGAGAATCTGTTCTTTTTTATTTGAATATATTCTGATAAATGAAACTAAAGTGAGGATTACAACAATTATGACAACACTAAATGTTACCATTTGGATGGCAATATTTTGGTCAATAGGATCTAATTTCTTTTCATTAGATTTAGGTTTCATAGATTGATAAATATTTTATTATATTCCAGAATATTCTATTAATAGGAAAAGAGTACAATTTTTTCCTATACTACGCTAGTAGAAATGATGTAAAATCACCGCATTATAAAAAATATATATTACTAAGATTATGAAGCTATCATTATATAATTCGCTTACAAGAAAAAGAGAGATTTTTTCACCGATTGATGACAAATTGGTTAAAATGTATGTTTGTGGGCCAACGGTTTATGATCATCCTCATATTGGTAATGCAAGATCTGTAGTAGTTTATGATGTTTTATATCGTATATTAATTAATCTTTATGGTTATGATCATGTGAGATATGTAAGGAATATTACAGATATTGATGATAAAATTATGATCAGAGCTTCTCAAGATAATATAACTATTTCTGAACTGACTAGAAAAACTGCAGAATATTTTCATAATGATATGGATTATCTAGGTTGCAAAAGGCCAACTATTGAGCCAAAAGCAACAGAACATTTGGATGAAATGATAGGAATTATTAATAGGCTATTAGAAAAGGATATTGCTTATCAGATTAATGGGCATGTCTATTTTGATGTTACTAAAGCTGAGAATTATAATGAATTATCAGGTCGTGCGTTTGAAGATATGTTCAAAGGAGTAAGAGTGGAAACTAGTGAAGATAAAAGAAATCCAGGAGATTTTGTTTTATGGAAGCCATCTAGCCCAGAAGATGATGAATCGGCTAGATTTGCTAGTCCTTTTGGAGAAGGGCGCCCAGGTTGGCATATTGAATGCTCAGCAATGAGTTATAAATATTTAGGAGATACTTTTGATATACATGGCGGTGGTGCTGATTTAATTTTTCCTCATCACACTAATGAGATTGCTCAGAGTTGTTCAGCATTTCCAGGTTCTAAATATGCTAAATTATGGGTGCATAATGGTTTTTTAACTGTTAATCATGAAAAAATGAGTAAATCTCTGGGTAATTTCACTACGGTGCAAGATTTACGCAAAAAAAATATTAAAGGTGATGTAGCGCGATTATTTTTACTTAGTAATCATTATAGAAAACCAGTTGACTATAATGATAAAGCAATTTTAGACGCAGAAGGAATGCTTTCATATTGGTATAGGGCGATTGAAGATGTATCCGACATTGAAGAGAGTGACCTACCTGATATTTTCTTTAAATGCTTGCTTGAGGATATGAATAGCAGTAATGCGATTAAAATTATAAATGATTATGCAAAGCAGATTCATACGGCGGATAATGGTGATTATAAGAAAAAACTAGCCTCGAAACTTTTGTCCTGCGCTAATTTTTTAGGTCTGATGAATCAATCGGTTTCTGAATGGTTTCAAGGTTCAAATGAGGAAGAGTTAGGTCAAATTGAAAGCTTAGTAACCAGGCGATCCTTAGCAAAAAGAGAAAAAGATTGGTCGTTAGCTGATAAAATCAGATCGGATTTAAAAGAACTAGGTGTTGATATTGAAGATAAACCAGATGGAACTTCTGTATGGAAGAAGAAATAAATCTTAAGCTTGTTTTGATTTTAAATAGTTATTGTTAATACTAGTATGCGACAAAATTTTTTAATTAGGATTAAGATATTATACTACATTTGCTAGTATAGTATCTTTCGCATTCACTAGTTTTATTCAATTCTTTTATCTTAACGTTGTTTTATATTTTGTATTCTTTCAAAGAATATCCGCAACAAGAGACATAGGTATAGCATTCTTTTATTATACTTTTGATAATTATTACTATTCTCTTTTGGACATTACTTGAGCTTATCTATTATTCTGTGTTGATTTGTGTTTAACCTTTAGCTAAATGGAACGTTGAACTAGTCATTAATGCAGAAAATGCTTGCCAAAACCGGTTAAAATCCATATAAGTAACACACTCAATTAATTAATAAAGGTTTACGAATGTCAATTGAATATACATTTTCTATAATCAAACCAGATGCAACAGAAAGAAATCTAACTGGAAAGATTAACTCTTATATTGAAGCAGCTGATTTAAAGATAGTTGCACAAAAAATGGTTCATTTATCTGAAGATCAAGCTAAGCAATTTTATGCTGAACATAGCGAGAGGCCTTTCTTCGGTAGTTTAGTATCTTATATGACTTCTGCACCTGTTGTCCTACAGGTTCTTAAAGGAGAAAATGCTGTTACTAAAAACAGAGAAATAATGGGTGCAACTAACCCAGCAGAAGCAGATGCTGGAACAATTAGAAAAGATTTTGCTAAAGATATTGAAGCAAACAGTATCCATGGTTCAGATAGTCTAGAGAGTGCTAAAAGAGAAATAGAATTTTTCTTTGATTCAAGCGAAATAGTAGCGTAATAAAAACTGTTTCACGTGAAAAAAGATTATAGCGTAATCGTAATTGGAGGTGGGCATGCTGGCTGTGAAGCTGCAGCAGCTTCAGCAAGAGCTGGAGTTGAAACCCTATTGATTACGCTAAAACCTGAAAATTTAGGTGAAATATCTTGTAATCCAGCTATAGGCGGGGTTGCAAAAGGCATTATGGTTAAAGAGATAGACGCTCTTGATGGATTAATGGCTAAAGTCATTGATAAAGCTGGTATTCATTATAAAATGCTTAATGAGAGCAAAGGTCCTGCAGTATGGGGTCCAAGAGCTCAGGCTGATCGAAAACTGTATCGCAAAGCGATGTTTGAAGAGATTACTAATTATCCTAATTTGACTGTTTTATATGATTCCGTTGAGGATATTGAGATAGTTGATGAGAAGGTAGAATCCGTAAAAACTAAAAATAATCAATCTATAAATTGTAGAAAAGTTGTATTAACGACTGGTACATTCTTGGATGGTTTAATTCATATAGGGAAAAAAACAATTCCAGCAGGTAGGGTTGGTGAGGATCCATCAAAGGGTTTGTCGAATACATTAAAGAGATTAGAATTTGCTGTGGGTCGATTAAAAACTGGCACACCACCGCGCATTGATGGGAATACTATTGATTATAGCAAAGTTGAAGTGCAACCAGGTGATACTGTGCCAAGACCTTTCTCGGAACTGACTGAAAATGTTGAAGTGAAGCAAATTAATTGTTTTATTACAAGAACAACTCCAGAGACTCATAATATTATAAGAGATAATATAGATCAATCTGCTATGTATTCTGGACAAATTGAAGGTGTTGGCCCTAGGTATTGTCCATCAATAGAGGATAAGATAGTTAGGTTTAGTTCAAAGGAAAATCACCAAATTTTTCTTGAACCAGAAGGCTTGGATGATTCAACTATATATCCAAATGGTATATCGACATCATTACCAGAAGAAGTTCAGGAAAAGTGGTTAAAAACAATTCCAGGATTAGAGAATGCTAAAATATTACAGCCGGGATATGCGATTGAATATGATTATGTAGACCCACGTGAGCTTAAGAATACTCTTGAAACCAAGAGAGTATCAGGCTTGTATTTTGCTGGTCAAATTAATGGGACTACTGGTTATGAAGAGGCGGGAGCACAGGGTGTTGTTTCAGGAATGAATGCTGCTTTAGCTTGCGACAGGTCATCTAGCGAGTTCATTTTGAGTAGATCAGATTCGTATATCGGTGTCATGATTGATGATTTAATTACGCTTGGTACTTCAGAGCCATATAGAATGTTTACTTCTCGTTCGGAATATAGATTATCCCTTCGCGCTGATAATGCTGATATAAGGTTGACGCAGAAAGCTATTGATTTTGGAATTGTTGGAAATAAGCGTAAAGAGTTATTTCTAACTAAAATAGAAAATATAAAACAAGCGAAAGAGTTTTTATCAGAAAAGAAAATCACGACAAGTGAATTAGCAAAATTTGGAGTTTCAGTTTCTCAAGATGGATCCAAAAAATCTGCATATAAATTGTTAGGTTTGCCTAATTTTGGAATTGATAAAACTTCTGAGATATTTCCTGAAATTCTCGACATTGATACTTCTATATTAAATTATTTGCAAATTGAATCAAAATATTCTGCTTATCTAAAAAGACAAAATCAAGATATAAAACTTTTTAATGATGAAGAGGAATGTAGGATTCCTGGTGAAATTGATTATTCTTTAGTTAAAAGTCTTTCCCTTGAAATGCAGGAAAAATTATTATATCATAAGCCTAGAACAATTGGTGCTGCTAGAAGAATACCTGGGGTTACACCGGCGGCATTGACTGCTATAATAGTTCATATAAAAACCAAATTTATTTAAATATATGCGTAGAGTTAAAGATTTTGTTTCACGTGAAGCATACGCAAAAATTATTGAATATGAAAAATTATTATTGAAATGGAATAAAACAATAAATTTGGTTTCAGCGAAGACACTTCAAGATACTACAAATAGACATATATTAGATTCATTGCAGTTATTAATGTATATGGATAAAGATTCTAAAGTTATTGATTTAGGATCGGGTGCTGGATTTCCAGCAATAATTCTTAGTATTGCTGGAGTAGAAGATGTTACATTAATTGAAAGCGACTCAAGAAAAACAGCTTTTCTTTTGCAAGCTTCTAAATTATCAAATGGTGATTTGAAGATAATAAATGATAGAATTGAAAATATTGACGGTTTGAGTTGCGATATAATAACCTCTCGTGCATTTTCTGATTTAGATTCAATTTTTAATTTTAGTAGAAAAATTAAACTAAGAAAAAAATATCTGTTGCATAAGGGCGCTGGATATAAAAATGAAATAGCAAATGCTCAGAAACATTGGTTGTTTAATGCAACCGTTCATGATAGCATCACCTCAGAAACGGGTAAAATTCTGGAAATTACTGATTTAGAGCGTATCTAAATGACTGCAAAAATTATTTCAATTGTAAACCAAAAGGGTGGTGTAGGAAAGACAACTACGGCTGTTAATCTATCTACGATATTTGCCGTAATGGATAAAAAAGTACTTCTTGTAGATCTTGATTCTCAAGGTAATAGTAGTAGTGGTCTTGGAATAAAGCAGGAAAGTAGGAAGATTACTTCATATCATGTGATGTGTAGTTTGGATTCAATTCAAAATGCAATAATTTCAACGGAAATTCCAAAATTGTCAATTATTACGTCTAACACCAATTTAGCTGCTATTGAATTAGATTTAATTGATAAAAATAATCATGAGTCAATATTGAAGGCTAAGTTAGCAAATGTTATTAATCAGTTTGATTATGTAATTATTGATTGTCCACCATCACTTAATATATTGACTTTGAATGCATTAGTTGCAAGTGATGAGGTTATAATACCAATGCTTTGTGATTTTTATTCTCTTGAAGGTTTAAGCCATTTGCTTAAAACTATAGAAATAGTAGAAAAAAAATTAAATCCTAAGATTCGAGTGGGTGGAATTTTATTTACCATGTATGACAAGCGGAATAGGCTTACCGAGCAGGTAGAAAGAGATGTAAGATCTTGTCTTGGTAAGATGGTTTATAATACAGTAATACCAAGAAATGTAAGAGTTTCAGAAGCGCCGTCACATGGAAAGTCAGTTATAATATATGATCATAATTGTTCAGGATCGCGTGCATATATTAGCTTAGCAAAGGAAGTGATAAAAAGGGAAAAGAGTGGGAATCGGGAATTAGAGATTTCTGCATAAATATAGGAATAACTATGAGAAATAAAGCTTTGGGAAGAGGTTTATCTTCATTACTAAAAGAAGAGATAGTACCAATTGAAGTAACAGAATCTACGAATCAAGTAAGTATAGATTTGTTGTTTGCAAATAAGGAGCAGCCTAGAAAATATTTTGATGATGAAAAAATAAAGGAGTTGGCTGATTCAATATCTATACATGGTTTATTGCAACCAATTATTGTTAGAAAAGAAGATTCTGGGAAATATAAGATCGTTGCCGGTGAAAGAAGATATAGAGCATCTAAAATAGTTGGTCTCAAGCAAGTTCCAGTTATTGTTAAAGATTTTGATGAAAAAGAAATTTTTGAGATTGCATTAATTGAGAACATACAAAGAGATGAGCTTACTGCAATAGAAGAAGCGCAAGGATATCAAAAATTAGTTAGTGATTATGGATATACACAGAGTGAGCTTGCAACAGTTGTTGGTAAGAGTCGTTCACATATAGCAAATTTGCTGCGTTTGAATCAGCTTCCTGACTCCATTAAAGCAATGATTAATGATGGTAGGCTTAGTATGGGGCATGCTAGATGTCTTGTAGGTCTTGAAAATGCAGAAGAAATAGCAGATAAGATAATAAAAAATGATCTTAGTGTTCGTAAAACTGAGGAATTAGTTTCTGGTAATAAAAAGGGAAAAGAACCTAAGAAATCTAAGAAACCAATAAAATCAGAAATAGTTTATCAAGAACGTGATGAAGATTTAATAATGCTAGGTGAATCATTAACTGAAAAATTTGGTATGAAAGTTATTGTTGAAAATTCTAGCAATGGCGGTAGAATATCGATCTATTATAGCAATCTTGAGGAATTGGATTCTATTTTAACCAAACTTGATTAAGAGAATTATGGAAATATTTTTAGATAGTGTAGATTTCAATGAAATCAAAAAATACCAGTCATATGGAATTATAGATGGGGTGACGACTAATCCATCATTAATGGCTAGTGCTGAAATTGGTTTTCACGAGGTGGTAAGTAATATTTGCTCATTAGTTAATGGTGATGTGAGTATTGAAGCTCCTTCAAATGACTATGAGAATATGGTTAAGGAAGGAGAAAAAATATTAGAAATAGCTTCAAATATTGTTATAAAATTACCTGTTACTTGGGATGGAATTAGAGCTTGTAAATATTTCACAAATAATGGACATAAAGTTAATATGACTCTATGTTTTTCTGCAAATCAAGCGTTGCTTGCTGCAAAAGCTGGAGCTACTTATATTTCTCCATTTATTGGTAGATTAGATGATATAGGTCAGAGCGGTATGCAATTAATTGCTGATATTAGAGATATTTATGATAATTACGATTGTAAAACAAAAATATTAGCTGCTTCAATCAGAACCAGTGAGCATGTAACGGAATCAGCGCTTTGCGGAGCTGATGTGGTGACAATCCCTGGAAAATTGTTATCTCAGCTAGTAAATCATGATTTAACAGATAAAGGTCTAGAAAAATTTAACGCAGACTGGGCAAAATCCGGAATGAAAATTTAATTTAAGATAAATAAGGAATATATAAATGTCATATCAGTATGTATATGTAATGAAGGGCTTAACAAAGTCAATTAACGGAAAAGAAATTCTTAAGGAAACATGGTTATCATTTTTACCAGGAGCCAAGATAGGGATTATTGGTCACAATGGTGCAGGTAAGTCTACTATAATGAAAATTATGGCTGGTCTTGATAAGGAATATGAAGGAGAAGCTTTTGTTGCTGATGGTGTAAAAATTGGTTATTTACCTCAGGAGCCACAACTTGATCCAAATAAAAATGTTTTTGAAAACATTATGGATGGTTTGGCTGAGAAAAAAGCGCTGATTGATGAGTTTAATGAGGTGAGTGCAAAATTTGCTGAAGAAATGACAGATGATGAGATGAATGATCTTTTAGCAAAGCAAGCTGATTTACAGGAAAAGATCGATGCTTGTGATGGCTGGAGTATTGAGCGCGAAATTGAAATCGCTATGCAAGCACTTCGTTGCCCACCTAAGGATGCGGATGTTACTAAAATTTCTGGTGGTGAAAAGAGAAGGGTAGCACTTTGTAAGTTGCTGTTAGAAAGCCCTGATATGATACTTCTTGATGAACCAACGAATCACCTTGATGCTGAATCTGTATCTTGGCTTGAAACTTACTTAAAAAATTATAAGGGCACCGTAGTTGCAATTACTCACGATAGATATTTCTTGGATAATGTTGCTGAATGGATTCTAGAAGTTGATCATGGACGATGTGTTCCTTGGCATTCAAATTATTCTTCTTGGCTTGAGCAAAAACAGAAGAAATTAGCCGGTGAAGAGAAAGAAGAAAGTGATCGTCAGAAACAATTAAAGCATGAGCTTGAGTGGATACAGCAATCGCCAAAAGCTCGTCAATCAAAGAGTAAAGCTAGGATCAATGCGTATCAAGAATTACTTAATAGAAAGCGTGATGTGGGTAATGGAGTTGCTCATATTATTGTTCCAAACGGTCCAAGGCTTGGTGATCTTGTGATTGAGGTGGATAAATTATCAAAGAAATTTACAGATAGAGATTTATTGAAAGATTTTAGTTTTAGAGTTCCTCCTGGAGCTATTGTTGGTATTGTTGGGCCAAATGGCGCTGGTAAATCCACTTTATTTAATATGATTACTGGTAAAGTTGAGCCAGATTCTGGAACAGTTCTTGTAGGTGATACGGTTAAACTTGGTTATGTTGATCAGTCTCGTGATCATCTTGACGATAATAAAAGTGTCTGGGAAGAAATTTCGGAAGGGTTGGAAGTTTTGGAACTTGGTGATGTATCTGTAAAAAGCCGTGCATATTGTTCTGCTTTTAATTTTAAAGGTGCTCAACAGCAAAAGAAAGTTGGACAGTTATCAGGTGGAGAAAGAAATCGTGTGCATCTAGCGAAGCTTTTGAAAGAAGGAGCAAATGTGATTCTGCTCGATGAACCCTCAAATGATTTGGATGTTGATACTCTAAGAGCTCTTGAAGATGCTATCTTGGATTTTGCTGGTTGTGTATTTGTGATAAGTCACGATAGATGGTTCCTTGATCGTATTGCGACTCATATTATTTCATATGATAAAGATGGAAGTGCGACTTGGTTTGAAGGTAATTATGAGGATTATCATAATTATATGATTAATGTCGTTGGTGAGGATACGAAGAATCCAAAATATAAGCATAAGAGATTAGCTTAGTTTATAAAAGATAGATGGTTCTTGGATTACAGATTTTCGTCCAGAATAACAACAGCAATTCCAAATATGACCCATACCCCTGTAGTAAAATTCTTTAATACAAAAAATTGTTCAAAAACGTAGTTAGAATTTGCAGTTTCTTGCATTTTACGTGATTTTATAGATCAAATTCATTTAATTCTTAGTTGTCATTCTCTGATTGGTATCAATCGGATATTATCTAACGATTAGCAACAGATGGTTCTATTGCTGAGAGCCTTCATTTATAGGTGCAAATTATACGGGTGGCTGCTCATAGTCACGCTTCAGAGCTACACATTCCCACAATATCTCCATGGATGAAAAAAATAACATCTCGGCTGTACTTCTTATCGTTTCCCACATACGCCCTAATCTACTAAAGCACGCTCGCATCTCTTGAAATAGTTTATCTGTTAATTGATGTATTTGGTGCATAGTAAAGGCCAAGAGGGTTAAATTATAGAAATTATAGCATAGGTGGTTAGAGCCATGGCCGTAGTTATGCTCAATGTTATATCCATGATTCTTTAATGTGTTGAAGCATTCATTCTCTATTTTCCAGCGAGCTCTTGCTGCATCTAATATAGTTTTTGCAGTTTTCGTTGTAATTTTTAAATCTGTAATCCATTTTCCATAATATTGAGTTTTGTTAGTGCCATCCTTTTGGGGCACTAGCTCCCAAGCTTCTATGTAGTTAGTTCTTGCTTTGGTGCTACTAAATAATTCAACCTCATTTACCCACTCGATAACTAGTTTATTATTTCTGATACTTCTCGCCTCAATCTTTGATTTATCAACAGAGACTACGTTCTTTATTAATGTTTTATGATTAGCCGCTTGTATCTTAAAAATATAATTAGCTTTGTGGCTATGAATTGCCTCAATGACGGGAGTTGTCGCATATAATGCATCTGCATTAATGATTATCTCTAATTTGTCATGATCTTTTCTAAATTTATCGAGAAATCGTTTAAAGGCATTGGTTTCGCAGTCTTCTTTCTGATCTCCGTCTTGAGAGCATATCTCTTCGGGCATAACGGGAATCACCTGGCGCATGCCAGACTTAACTATTGCACCTTGTACTACCTGATGACAATTATAAGGGTTCTTTGTAGAACCTCTAACCAAGCACTTTTGGCAATCGATGTCTTTAGAGCTGAAATACTGTGTACCATCTACGTTAAGTAGATATTTACCAGGAAGAGTTTGATATTGTTCTAGGTGCTTGCCTCTTTGTAGTCTATTAAACAAGTCTTTGAATATTGGTCGGAACGCGTTCTCAGTATCCACCTCATCTATTACATTCCTTATACCTTGATCGGTAGGAAGATTTTGTACTGAAAACATACTACGTAGATTGTTGCGCTGTTGCCTTCTTTCCATGGTACGCTGAAATTCCAATAACGAATCAGATTGGAAATACATGCATGCCAAACCCGATAGCATTGTATCTTTTATACTATTGCTGGCATTTGGAGCTCTAGTATCTTGCGCATTTGCAAACTTATCTGCTATCATACCTTGAATAGCGCTAAAACTCAGGTGTTTTTTGGAATGCATAAACTTATACCAATTATTTACTACTATTGATATAAACTTAGATGATTTTTAGAAAATTAGCTATCTTTGTTGTCATTTTCTCTACGAAAAAGCTTTTTTTAAATCCCTATCTTCTAGACAATGTAGGTCATATTTGGAATTGCTGAAGAACATCTGGAAACATTCCTGAATTCCGAATCTTCACCTGAAATAATAGAGCTTTCACCCTGCAAAATAAAAGTAAAACTTCTCTAAAGAAAATATGTTACTTTCTCACTATTTCTTTTTAAGCTCAGCATTAATCTTCTGATTCATCACTTTGCGATAATGTTCTTTAACCGAAGCTAGCGAGTATTCCCCATTATACTCGGAGTCCAAATCACCAATTTTCTCAAGATAAAAATTCATCTGATCCATTTGATTTTCCATATCTTCTGAAAAAACCTTCGAAGACTTATCCTTAATATCTGGATCAAAATGAGAGAATATTTCTTTTTTAGTATTAGAAACAAACAAACGAAGCTCTTTTAATTTAGCAATAATTTGCGGTATATCTTCAGGTTTTACGACAAGAAGCGCAACAACCAATATTACCAATATTTCAAAAAGCGACATATGACCTTTTTAGCTTATATATTATTAAAACTATCAGCTATTCACAAGTAAAAACATCATCATTCATACAGCAATTCCAAATATGACCTACATTGTCTAGAAGATAGGGATTTAAAAAAAGCTTTTTCGTAGAGAAAATGACAACAAAGATAGCTAATTTTCTAAAAATCATCTAAGTTTATATCAATAGTAGTAAATAATTGGTATAAGTTTATGCATTCCAAAAAACACCTGAGTTTTAGCGCTATTCAAGGTATGATAGCAGATAAGTTTGCAAATGCGCAAGATACTAGAGCTCCAAATGCCAGCAATAGTATAAAAGATACAATGCTATCGGGTTTGGCATGCATGTATTTCCAATCTGATTCGTTATTGGAATTTCAGCGTACCATGGAAAGAAGGCAACAGCGCAACAATCTACGTAGTATGTTTTCAGTACAAAATCTTCCTACCGATCAAGGTATAAGGAATGTAATAGATGAGGTGGATACTGAGAACGCGTTCCGACCAATATTCAAAGACTTGTTTAATAGACTACAAAGAGGCAAGCACCTAGAACAATATCAAACTCTTCCTGGTAAATATCTACTTAACGTAGATGGTACACAGTATTTCAGCTCTAAAGACATCGATTGCCAAAAGTGCTTGGTTAGAGGTTCTACAAAGAACCCTTATAATTGTCATCAGGTAGTACAAGGTGCAATAGTTAAGTCTGGCATGCGCCAGGTGATTCCCGTTATGCCCGAAGAGATATGCTCTCAAGACGGAGATCAGAAAGAAGACTGCGAAACCAATGCCTTTAAACGATTTCTCGATAAATTTAGAAAAGATCATGACAAATTAGAGATAATCATTAATGCAGATGCATTATATGCGACAACTCCCGTCATTGAGGCAATTCATAGCCACAAAGCTAATTATATTTTTAAGATACAAGCGGCTAATCATAAAACATTAATAAAGAACGTAGTCTCTGTTGATAAATCAAAGATTGAGGCGAGAAGTATCAGAAATAATAAACTAGTTATCGAGTGGGTAAATGAGGTTGAATTATTTAGTAGCACCAAAGCAAGAACTAACTACATAGAAGCTTGGGAGCTAGTGCCCCAAAAGGATGGCACTAACAAAACTCAATATTATGGAAAATGGATTACAGATTTAAAAATTACAACGAAAACTGCAAAAACTATATTAGATGCAGCAAGAGCTCGCTGGAAAATAGAGAATGAATGCTTCAACACATTAAAGAATCATGGATATAACATTGAGCATAACTACGGCCATGGCTCTAACCACCTATGCTATAATTTCTATAATTTAACCCTCTTGGCCTTTACTATGCACCAAATACATCAATTAACAGATAAACTATTTCAAGAGATGCGAGCGTGCTTTAGTAGATTAGGGCGTATGTGGGAAACGATAAGAAGTACAGCCGAGATGTTATTTTTTTCATCCATGGAGATATTGTGGGAATGTGTAGCTCTGAAGCGTGACTATGAGCAGCCACCCGTATAATTTGCACCTATAAATGAAGGCTCTCAGCAATAGAACCATCTGTTGCTAATCGTTAGATAATATCCGATTGATACCAATCAGAGAATGACAACTAAGAATTAAATGAATTTGATCTATAAAATCACGTAAAATGCAAGAAACTGCAAATTCTAACTACGTTTTTGAACAATTTTTTGTATTAAAGAATTTTACTACAGGGGTATGGGTCATATTTGGAATTGCTGATGTTATATCCATGATTTTTTAAACTATTGAAGCACTCATTTTCTATTTTCCAACGTGCTCTTGCAGCATCTAAAATAATTTTTGCATTCTTATTTGTGATTTCTAAGTCAGTTATCCATTTGCCAAAATACTGCACTTTTTTTGTGCCGTTTTTCTGAGGAACTAGCTCCCATGCAGCTATATAATTTGTTCTTTGTTTGGTGCCACTAAAGAGTTCAATATCATTAACCCACTCTATGACAAGTTCATTATTTCTTCGGCTAGTGGTATAAACTTTAGATTTATCTATAGAGGTTAGATTATTCATCAATGTCTTATGTTGTTTGGGTTTTGCACGAAAAATGTAGTTTGCATTATGGGAATGTATCTTCTCAATTACTGGTGTTGTTGCATATAATCCATCGGCATTGATAATAATGCCTAACTTATCGTGATCCTTTCTAAACTTATCTATAAATCTATAAAAAGCATTTACTTCACTATCTTCTTTTTTTGCTCCATCTTGTATGCAAATATCTTCTGGCATCACTGGTATGACCTGACGTAAGCCGTCTTTAACAATTGCCGCTTGTAATGCTTGATGGCAGTGATATGAGTTTTTGACAGTACCACGTGTTAAGCATTTTTTACAACTAATTTCCTTAGAGCTAAAATATTGCGTACCATCTACATTCAATAAATACTTCCCTGGTAATGTTTGATATTGTTCAAGGTGTTTGCCTCTTTGTAATTTATTAAATAATTCTTTAAATATTGGTCTAAATGCTACTTCTGGATTTACAGAATCTATAATATTACGCATTCCATTGTCTGTAGGAAGATCATTAACATTAAACATGCTTTTGAGGTTATTTTTTTGGTGATGATTCTGCATTTTGCGTTGAAATTATAATAACGATTGGGATTGAAAATACATGCAAGCAAGACCTGATAGCATCACATCCTTTATCTTATGAGTACTGTTTGGCGCTCTATTGTCTGAAATTAATCCAAATTTGTTAGAAATTGACTCTAACAATGCACTTACACTTAGGTGTTTTTTAGAATGAATACGACTGTACCAATCTTTATTAAATATACTGGTATTATTCTAAAGATTTATATGCATTTTACTATTTTTTTCTTTTTGCTCTACGAAATACGTTTTTTCAATGCGTTATGATGCAACGGTTCTAGCTCATATTTCGAATCGCTGCTTTGGCATATACCATTGGTGGATTAATGATTTTATTATGCGTGTGTTTAGTCTTTGCAAGCTTGAAAGATTCTACTTTGATAGTGGTAGCAATAATGATTTCTGGTATTGTATGTGGTACTATTTACGGAATTTTAGATAAGAAAGTCCAGTTTATTTTTAAGCAATGAGTTCAGCTTAAACTAAAACCAACATTAAAAATCAATAATGCTCTGTTAATTTGACTGCACTTATTTTTTCTTCAATGGATGAAATTGATCGAGTGTTTTTTTCAAATGATCAGTTTGTACATGGGTATATATCTGCGTCGTGCTAATATCAGAATGCCCAAGTAATTCTTGAATAACTCTTAGGTCTGCACCTCCTGCAAGTAAATGGCTTGCAAAGCTATGCCTTATTACGTGCGGTGAAATAATATCTGGATCTAATCCACTATTTAATGAGGCTTTTTTTAATTGAAGTGCAAAATTTTGTCTTGTCATATGCTTTTCTTTTGATGAACTTGCAAAGAAATATTCTTTAGCATTAGATGATTTTCCCTTACAAAATAATTCTCTGATTTTCAGATATTCTATGAGTGTTTGTTTTGCGCCATCATTAATTACTACAATTCTTTCCTTTCCTCCCTTACCTTTTACTGAAAAAGTTTTTCTTATATCTAAAGAATTGAAGCCACTTGCTATAGTAACAAGTTTTAGAGAAACAAGTTCAGTAACACGCAGTCCGCTAGCGTAGATAAGATGAATCATTGCGCTTAGGCGTATACCTTCAGGTGATTTGTCTTGATTGCAGTATTCTAGAAGCGTTTTGATATTCTCTATTGATAAAACTTCTGGAAGTTTACTAGAATATTTTGGTAAATCTACAATTAAGCAAGGGTTGTAGTTTGTGTATCCTTCGCTTATAAGAAAATTATAATAGCTTTTTAGTGTTGATATTTTACGGTTAATTGATCTTGCGGCAATACTATTATCAGATAGATTTTTTATATAGGAATCAATGTTATCTGATAAGATTTTTAATTCTGATAATTTGTTTTTATTTAGAAATTCACGAAAATCTAATAGATCCCTTTTGTAGCTTAATACAGAATTTTTAGTAATTCCACGTTCTGCAACGGTCATTTCTAGAAATTGTTCTATATACTGCATAGGCAATGTTCCTATTTAAGAAACGTTGGAGGCCAGAGCCGGAATCGAACCGGCGAATAGAGGATTTGCAATCCCCGGCATTACCACTTTGCTACCTGGCCTATATCGCTATTGTTTTAAACAAATTCCACTAAAATTGCAAGTAAGAAAGTATTTAGGTCATATTTAAAGTCATTCTAGATTAATGTGATAGATGTTTATTTTTTATTAGCTATTACCCAGTTACTATTTAAATAATCATCTGAATACCTACTTAAATAATCCTGATAATTACCTTTAAAATCAATTACTTTTTTTGCGCTCAAGGAGATTACTCTTGTGGCTATTGCAGTGGCAAAATCTCTATCATGCGTCACTAATATTACTGTTCCGGGATAATCTACTAATGCATCTTTTAATGCATATCTAGATTCAATATCAAGGTGATTTGTAGGTTCATCGAGTACTAGTATATTTCCTTTTTCAAGAATGATTTTAGCAAGCAGCAACCTTGCACCTTCCCCACCACTTAGATGTAGAATATTTTTAGCGACATCATCTTGACTAAATAACATTTGTCCTAGAACTGTTCTTATTCCAGCAGTAAGTTCAGTTTGTGCGCAAGATGTGAGCCATTCAAGCACACTCATGCTTTCATTGAGTAATTCATGATGATCTTGTGCGAAATATGAAATTTGTGATTCGTAACCCCATTCGTGAGTACCTATATCTGCTTTGATTTTATCGAGAATGATTTTTAATAATGTTGATTTACCAATTCCGTTAGCGCCAATAATTACAACTTTTTCACCACGATGTACGTCGAAATTTACATTATTCAATATTTTTTTGTCTTCATAACTCTTTGATATATTCTCAACTTTTAAAACATTTTTCCCAGATGGGCGTTTTTGCTTAAAGCTAAAGGATGGAGAAATACGCGAACTTTTTTGGATATCAGGTAATTCAATTCTGTCCATTTGCTTTTCACGTGACGAAGCTTGTCTTGATCTTGTCCCTGCGCTAAATTTGTCGACAAAGGCTTGCATTTTAGCTAATTTCTTTTCTAGGTAATTTACTTCATGCATTTTGTGTTCAATCACTTGCTGTTTTTGAAAAACAAACTTGTCATAATTCCCTGTGTATGAGTTTATTTCGCCGTAATCAATATCAAGTATATGAGTTGAGATATTATTTAAAAACATTACATCATGTGAAATGAAAAGTAAGGCACCTCTAAATTTTTCTTTAAGATAATTTTCTAGCCAATAGATTGATATAATATCAAGGTGATTTGTTGGTTCATCTAATAGTAATACATCAGGGTTGTTAAATAAGCTTTGTGCAAGCAAAACTCTTAATTTATATCCACCTGATAGTCTTGATAAGGGCTGGTGATGCATTTCTTCTTTGATACCTAAACCAACAAGTAGTTCAGCTGCGAATATTTCTGCAACATAACCATCATTATCGTATATGGTTTGTTCTAGTTCTCCAATTCTATAGCCACTTTTTTCATCTAGTTCTTCAAGCTTTAGGAGTTCTTCTTTTTCTTGTAGAGCTGCCCATAATTCTTTGTTGCCAGCAATGACAGTATTGATTATTAAGGTGTTTTCATATTTAAATTGATCTTGACTTAAGCAACCAATACGGGCATTTCTAACAGCTATTACTTCGCCATTACTTGGATCTTCTTCTTTCATAATTAATTTGAAAAAAGTAGATTTACCAGCGCCATTCGCTCCAACTAATCCATATCTATGATTTGCATTTAAATTGAGACTTACATCAGTGAATAGAAGCTTTGGGCCAAATTGCATGGCTAGGTTGCTTATCTTGATCATAGGGTTTATAATTATTAATTAGCCCTTTAAAATACACAATGTTTGAAAATTATGTATAGTTTTTTACATTATTT
The DNA here is from genome assembly GCA_965233855.1 of Rickettsiaceae bacterium. Classification (GTDB taxonomy): domain Bacteria; phylum Pseudomonadota; class Alphaproteobacteria; order Rickettsiales; family Rickettsiaceae; genus Megaera_A. Next base: position 71,418 of record OZ247586.1, read on the forward strand.
AGTTTATTTTAGCTAATCTTCTTGAATGTCGACCTCCTTCGAACTTGGTTTCTAAGAATTTCTCAACCATTTTGAGAGATAGTTCATCAGGAGTTAGTTTGCTTCCTAGTACTAAAATATTTGCATCATTATGCATTCTTGCCCGTTCTGCCATATACTCAGTGATACATAGAGCGGCTCTAATTGATGAGCTTCTATTTGCTGCAATAGACATTCCAATTCCAGTTCCACAAATTAATATTCCTTTTGGAACTGTCTCTTCAATTATTTCTTCAACCATCTTGTGCGCATAATCTGGGTAATCTACACTCTCATCAGTATTTATTCCGAGATCCAAGATTGTAAGTTTTTTCTTTTTTAGTAATTGAATAATTTTCTGCTTTAGATTGGTGCCTGCGTGATCACTTGCAATTGCTAAATCATAATTTTGCATAAAAAACCTATTTTATCTAAAAAAACACTAGAAGTTAGTATATAATCACGTTAACTTATTCGATAAAGAATTTATATAAAAAAAATTAGATCAAAATGAAAAACTGTAGTTTTTTTATCCTCTTAATTTTAGTTTTGTCAGCATGTCAAATTAAGAAAGAGTCTGCACCAATAGTATATAACCATAAAAATTCAAATTTGAGTAGTTCATCTAGCACCATTCCTACGCTTAGTAATGATGGGGAGATTATTTCTAGAGATATGATTGGCGGAAAATCATCAGAAATTATTGGTCCAATGAATGATGATAATTATGTTGTTCCTGCTCAAAGTCCTATAGAGCAGAATTATAAGGTTATCTACCATGAAGTACAAGTAGGCGAAACAATTGAAGAAATTGCTCTTAAATATGAGCAAACCGTTGATGAAATTGCCCAGTTGAATTCATTATTTCCTCCATATTATTTAGATGAATTTCAGATAATTAAAATCAAAATAGCTAAATACTTTGTCAAAACTGAAGTTCCAAAAGAAAAAAAGTATGTCATTAAGGCTAAGACTCCAGGTTTTGTGAAGCCAGTTAATGGAAAGGTTTTAACAAAATTTGGCGAAAATACGCCTTATGGAGTAAATAAGGGTGTAAATATTTCAGCAAAAGAGGGAACAAGGGTTGTTGCAGCGGCAAGTGGTAAGGTAATTTATGCTGACTATGACGCTACTTTTGGGTATTTAGTCATTGTAAAAGTTGATGGACAAAATATAGTCACTTCTTATGCACATATGGAAGATTTAATTATTTCGAAAGGTAAAGCAATTAAGCAAGGTGATGTGATTGGTTATGTTGGTAATACTGGTAAAGTAGATAAATTCCAATTACATTTTGGTATTAGAGAAGGTAAATCGGCGAAGGATCCGCTGAAGTTTGTGAAGTTCTGATATAGTTCTGCGCTAGAATGGTATCTCTTCGAGACATTCGTCGGATGAGCAAAGTTCTTGGTAAAATTCAGGATCAATATTACCGCCAGTAATTAATATAAGTATTATTTTTCCTTTAGTATTTTCTTTTAGCCATGAGTGAGCCGCAGACATACTAATTGCTGCAGATGGTTCGCACGTTACTTTCATCATTTGAATAAGCCAAGCTGTCCAATATCGTATAGATTTTTCATCTGCTAAATGGAATCCATCAAGTTTTTTTAAATATGCTAAAGTTCTCTCTGAGACTGAAAGTGCACGCAAGCCATCTGCTATTGTTTCTGGAGAATGTTTGAAACGAAAAATTTCGTTATTTTCTAGTGATTGGAATGCATCATTTGCTATTTTTGGCTCAACTCCATGCAATTCCGTATTAGGAGATAGTAAGTTTTTTGCTAAATAACTTCCTGCTAGGAGTCCACCACCACCACAGGGGCCAAAAATAGCATCAGTCTTTAGACCCAGCTGAAGCATTTCTAAAAGTGCTTCGTAGCACATAGTTCCAGCTCCAGCAATTGTTTCATCATCGTCTGAAGGGTGTAGATAATGAAATCCATTTGTCTCATCTTTTTTTGCAAGTTCTTCTGCTTTATCTCTAGTCTCTACTTCTACTACTTCTGCTCCATAATAATCAGCTATACGTTTTTTTATTGGTGATACATTTTGTGGCAAATATACTCTGGCTTTAATGCCAAGTAATTTAGCCGCATATGACATCGCAAGTGCATGATTTCCTGTGCTGTGAGCCACAATTGCTTTAGGGAGTTTATTCTGTTCTTTTAGTGCCAATAGATGATTGAGTACTCCTCGTATTTTAAATGCTCCTGTTTTTTGCACAGCATCCATTTTAAAATAAACCTGACTATCGAGCATTTTATTTAACACATTAGAGTGTAATAATGGTGTTTTATGTATATAAGGCTCAATGCGGCTGTAAGCTTTTGCCACTATTTCTGGAGTTTGTATCAATTGATTCATCTTTTATATACAATTTATTGTAAGAAATGTTACCATATCAATGTAATGTCTTGAAATCATTAGTACAAGGCATTATATGTCTTAAGAAACAAATATATAGAAAATTTATATAGGATTCCATAAAGTAATGACTGCTCAGAAAAAAACTTTACCGCTATTGACTCTTCGTGATGTAATTATTTTCCCAGGAACTATTGCTCCAATATTTATTGGGCGTGAAAAATCATTAAATTCTTTGCTCGCGGCAAAAAAAATTGATGATGGGCAACACATACTTATTACAACACAGAAAAAACAAGATGTTGAGGATCCTAAGGCTAATGATTTATATAGAGTAGGTGTGCTTGCAAAAATTATTCAAACAGTGAAACTACCAAATAATAATGCAAAGATTCTGGTTGAAGCTACAAACCGAGTAAAGCTTACAAATATTACTGGTGAAGATATGTTTATCTCTGACTTTGTTATTGTCCCAGATAAAGAGGTTAACGATCTAGATACTCTGAATGATACAACAATGGCGGCTATGGAAGTCTTCAAGGAGTATGCAAGAACAAATAAGAAGATTAACCTAGAAATTCTCAATATATTGAGTGAACAAAAGAATCCGAGCTATATTACCAATATTATTGCTTCACATTTAACTTCCAAAATAGAAGTTAAGCAGAATCTGCTTGAACAGGTTGATATCCAAAAACGTGCTGAGCAATTAACAGAGATTATTACCACTGAGAGTACTCAGATGGATACGGAACAGAATGTTCAAGATAGAGTTAAAAAACAAATTGAAAAAACTCAAAGAGATTTTTATCTAAATGAACAGATGAAAGCTATTCAGCAAGAGATGGATGGTGATAATGAAAAATCTGATTTTTATGATATTGAGAAAAAAATAAAAAGACTCAAACTCTCTAAGGAAGCTAAGGAAAAAGCTGAAACTGAATTAAAAAAGCTTAAAATGATGAATCAGATGTCTGCTGAATCTTCGGTTGTTCGTAATTATTTGGACACGCTTTTATGTTTGCCATGGGGTAAAAGAACAAAAACAAATATTGATCTTAATAAGACAGAAGAAATACTTGATAGAGACCATTATGGTTTGAAGAAAATAAAAGAAAGAATAGTAGAATATTTATCAGTTTTAAAAAGGTCTAGAAAGATAAAAGGTCCAATTCTTTGTCTTATTGGTCCTCCTGGTGTTGGTAAGACTTCGCTTGTTAAATCAATTGCCGAAGCTATGGGACGAAAATATGCTAAATTTGCACTTGGTGGTGTTCGTGATGAAGCAGAAATTAGAGGTCATAGAAAAACATATCTTGGTTCTATGCCAGGTAAGATCATTAATCTTATAAAGAAATCTAAAGTAGATAATCCTGTTATGCTTTTTGATGAGATTGATAAGATGAGTGCTGATTTTCGAGGCGATCCCGCATCTGCTTTGCTTGAGGTTTTAGATCCAGAGCAGAACTCTCATTTTGTCGACCATTATTTGGAAGTAGAGTACGATTTATCGGATATTGTATTCATTGCAACAGCGAATTCATATGATTTACCACCCGCTTTAATAGATAGGATGGAAATTATAAATATTGCTGGTTATATAGAAGAGGAAAAGCTAGAGATCGCAAAGAAACATTTGGTTACAAAACAATTAAAGTTACATGGAATTAAATCAACAGAATTGAAAATTACTGATGATACAATTTTAGAGCTTATTAGATATTATACAAAAGAATCTGGTGTTCGTTCTTTAGAGCGTGAAATTGGAGCGCTTGCCAGAAAAGTTTTAACTAAGATTTTGAAGAATGAAGATATTACATCTATAACTATTAAACCCGCTGATCTTGAAGAATATTTGGGTGTTAAAAAATATAGTTTTGGGCTTGCAGAGGAAGAAAATCAAATTGGTACAACAACAGGTCTTGCTTATACTCAAGTTGGTGGTGATTTGCTTAGTATTGAAGCAGCTTCTTTTCATGGTAAAGGGGGAATAAAATCAACTGGTAAGCTTGGGGATGTTATGAAAGAATCAGTAGAAGCTGCTTATAGTTGTTTCTTAGCGCGAGCTAAAGGGTTGGGCTTGAAAGAACAAGATTATAAGGAATATGATATTCATTTACATGTTCCAGAGGGAGCTATTCCAAAAGATGGTCCATCTGCAGGTATTGCAATTTACACAACATTAGTATCATTGATGACAAAAACTCCAGTGAATAAAAACGTTGCTATGACTGGTGAGATTACACTTCGTGGCAAAGTTTTGCCAATTGGTGGTCTGAAAGAAAAGATGTTGGCTGCAAAAAGAGGTGGTATAAAAACAGTTTTGATTCCAAAGGAAAATATAAAGGATTTAAAAGATATTCCAGATAATATTAAGGATAATCTTGAAGTTATTCCGGTTGCGAATATTGACGAAGTTTTAAAGCATGCTTTAGTGAAGAAGGATAGCGCTACAGCTAAGAAAAAATAGTTATACTAGAGGAACTGGTATTATAGCTATTGTATAGCGATATGAAGTTTATTTTTGAATATATTTTTCATACTTATTTTTTTCATCTTTATATTTATCAGCGTCAGGCAAAGGGTCTTTGATTAGGGTAATATTAGTGCCTTTTTCTGATAATTCTTTATTAATCTCTATCCATCTAATTAGATCTGGAGATTCTTCGCTAATAGCATCAATAGGACATTCAGGAACGCATACACCGCAATCAATACATTCATCAGGATTGATTACAAGCATTAGTTCGTGTTCGTAGAAGCAGTCAACGGGGCATACTTCCACACAGTCTGTGTATTTACATTTTATACATTCATCTGTAACAACGTAGGTCAATTTATTCTTCCATTATTATATTTTATAGTATCTAGTAAAATTCTAGTTCGCATTAATAGCAATAATAGAAAAAAACAAATAAAGCTAGCAAACATTATCATCAATGGTGTCAGCATCGAGCTATGAATTGAAGGGCCAGACATTTTAAAGACGCTTGCTGGCTGATGCAGACTATACCAAATATCAACTGAAAATTTTACAATTGGTATATTAATAAATCCAATTATCGCAATAACTCCTGCTGGTTTTTCAGCACGTAATATGTTTGTTCCACTGTTAGTAACAGATATGTAGCTAATATAAAGTAAAAATAATACTAGCATGGAGGTCAGTCTTGCATCCCAAACCCACCATGTGCCCCATATAGGTTTGCCCCATATTGATCCTGTAACTAGAGTAATTAGTGCAAAGGCTGCGCCGATGGGTGCTGCAGCCACTGATAGTAAATATGATAGTCGGGTTTTCCATACTAGGCTTGAGAAACTGCAGGCTGCCATAAAACTATAAATTCCAAGGCTCATCCATGCAGAAGGCACATGTACATACATGACTCTTACCATTTCTCCTTGTTGGTAATCTGGAGGGGAGAAAAATAAAGCATAATAAAGTCCAACACACAATGTGGTTGGAAATAAAATTGCTAAAATAGGTAGGAGTAATTTTTCTATTTTTGCAAAAAATACAGGAGTTAAAAATTTTAGCATTATCTCATTATTATTGTTGATAAAATATTCTGACTATATTGTTCTCGTCTATGAGTGCATCGACGAAAGCTTGGGTATTTTTCTTCCATAGAATAAGTATCATCACCGATATTAACGTTGACTTCTATATTTTCTTGTTCTAATTTTTCTCGTACATAGCCAGGAAGATCAAACATATAATGTTGTTTGTTTTTTGATGCAACAAAAAATTTCTTATATTCCATATCATCGACAATGAAATCTTGATAGTATTTTTCATCAACTTCATATGATTTCTGCTGAATTGCAGGGCCAATTAAAGCTTTTATATTTTTTGTACCTTTGTCTTGCATTTGTTTATGTAGTTTTTTAATAATATTATTCTTTGCATTTTTCCATCCACAATGAGCAGCACCAATAACTGTTCCGCTGGTGCATACTAGTAATATTGGAACGCAATCGGCTGTTAATATTCCAAGAGCTATATTATTTTTTGTCGTTATTGAAGCATCGGCTTCTTCTTGATTTTGGTAATTAATGTTTTCAGCGCAAATTACATTTGTTCCGTGAACTTGTTTTAAAATTACAAGTTCCTCTGCTTTGAATTCTTTTTTTATATTATTAATATTTTGTTGAATTTTAGCCAAATTTACTGCATCTTTATTTTTATGTTTGCTATATTCACCTGTTGAATTTGCATAAGTACGGTCAAAGATTTTATAATAAACTTTATCTTTTATGAATTCTATTTCCATGACCATAAGCCCTTATATTTAATATGAACACGCTATCAGAAAATCAGAAAAAATACAATCTATTAAGGGAGATAGAGGGGCACTTTAAAGTCAATTTAGGCTTGACTCCTTGTGTTGGAGCTGAGATAGAATTTTATTTAAGTAAAGATGTGGATGTTAATCTACTTGAGAAATTTGTTGGTCATTCGATTAAGGTAGAAAAAGGAAATGGTCAATATGAAATCGATCTAGATCCATCATTAAATCTTTGGGAATATGCAAGGTATATTGAGAAAATCAAGGAAAAGATAATTGATGGCTCCGAAGAACTTGGTGGAGTTGCAAATTTTAGCTCTAAGCCCTATGAAAATGATTATGGGAATAGTATGCATATACATTTAAATTTTTTGGAAGAGTGGGATGTTGAGCAGTTTGCGAAGATATTATGTCATTATTTATCTGATAGTTTGCATGTGTTTTTACCCCAAATTGAGGATTGGAAAAGGTTAGATAAAAAATTTATGGCGCCAACGCATATTTGTTATGGTGGAAATAATCGCACTGTAGCAATTAGAATTCCAGATTCAAAGCCAAAGCGCATAGAGCACAGAGTTTCAGCCGCTAGTACAGATCCAGCTTTAGTTATTTATGAAATTATGAATTCAATAGCAAAGGGCATTGGTGATAAAAAGCGGAATTATGAATATTCCAAAATTTATGGAAATGCTTTTGATCCGCAATATGATTTAAAATTTATTGGGTAATAAGAAAGAGAAATCCGAAGATTTCCAGCAATTCCAAATATGACCTACATTGTCTAGAAGATAGGGATTTAAAAAAAGCTTTTTCGTAGAGAAAATGACAACAAAGATAGCTAATTTTCTAAAAATCATCTAAGTTTATATCAATAGTAGTAAATAATTGGTATAAGTTTATGCATTCCAAAAAACACCTGAGTTTTAGCGCTATTCAAGGTATGATAGCAGATAAGTTTGCAAATGCGCAAGATACTAGAGCTCCAAATGCCAGCAATAGTATAAAAGATACAATGCTATCGGGTTTGGCATGCATGTATTTCCAATCTGATTCGTTATTGGAATTTCAGCGTACCATGGAAAGAAGGCAACAGCGCAACAATCTACGTAGTATGTTTTCAGTACAAAATCTTCCTACCGATCAAGGTATAAGGAATGTAATAGATGAGGTGGATACCGAGAACGCGTTCCGACCAATATTCAAAGACTTGTTTAATAGACTACAAAGAGGCAAGCACCTAGAACAATATCAAACTCTTCCTGGTAAATATCTACTTAACGTAGATGGTACACAGTATTTCAGCTCTAAAGACATCGATTGCCAAAAGTGCTTGGTTAGAGGTTCTACAAAGAACCCTTATAATTGTCATCAGGTAGTACAAGGTGCAATAGTTAAGTCTGGCATGCGCCAGGTGATTCCCGTTATGCCCGAAGAGATATGCTCTCAAGACGGAGATCAGAAAGAAGACTGCGAAACCAATGCCTTTAAACGATTTCTCGATAAATTTAGAAAAGATCATGACAAATTAGAGATAATCATTAATGCAGATGCATTATATGCGACAACTCCCGTCATTGAGGCAATTCATAGCCACAAAGCTAATTATATTTTTAAGATACAAGCGGCTAATCATAAAACATTAATAAAGAACGTAGTCTCTGTTGATAAATCAAAGATTGAGGCGAGAAGTATCAGAAATAATAAACTAGTTATCGAGTGGGTAAATGAGGTTGAATTATTTAGTAGCACCAAAGCAAGAACTAACTACATAGAAGCTTGGGAGCTAGTGCCCCAAAAGGATGGCACTAACAAAACTCAATATTATGGAAAATGGATTACAGATTTAAAAATTACAACGAAAACTGCAAAAACTATATTAGATGCAGCAAGAGCTCGCTGGAAAATAGAGAATGAATGCTTCAACACATTAAAGAATCATGGATATAACATTGAGCATAACTACGGCCATGGCTCTAACCACCTATGCTATAATTTCTATAATTTAACCCTCTTGGCCTTTACTATGCACCAAATACATCAATTAACAGATAAACTATTTCAAGAGATGCGAGCGTGCTTTAGTAGATTAGGGCGTATGTGGGAAACGATAAGAAGTACAGCCGAGATGTTATTTTTTTCATCCATGGAGATATTGTGGGAATGTGTAGCTCTGAAGCGTGACTATGAGCAGCCACCCGTATAATTTGCACCTATAAATGAAGGCTCTCAGCGATAGAACCATCTGTTGCTAACCGTTAGATAATATCCGATTGATACCAATCAGAGAATGACAACTAAGAATTAAATGAATTTGATCTATAAAATCACGTAAAATGCAAGAAACTGCAAATTCTAACTACGTTTTTGAACAATTTTTTGTATTAAAGAATTTTACTACAGGGGTATGGGTCATATTTGGAATTGCTGAGACAATGTAGGTCATATTTGGAAATGCTGAGCTGCTGCTGTTAATAATATTTTTTTTATAATTTTCTTTTTATATATTTAGTTTAAATTTAAAAAAGGGAAGACATCTGAATGTCCTCCCTTTCTCGTAAATTTTTTGTGCTAAGCTAAGGTTTGATTAGATATCAAATCTTACGCCAGCTGTCACGTGGTGACCTTTGAAACTAACTGCTTTAGAGCCGTTATCAAACTTTTTAGTTTTACCCATATCTCTATAGCTGTATGATAGTTCACCAGTTACACCTTGTGTAAACTCGTAACCTGCACCAACATAACCAGCGAATGCAAAGCCAAATTTTTGTTTAGCTGTTGAATTAGCTCCAACTGACGGAGTCATTTTAGCTTTAACTTGACCCATACCAACACCAGCACCAACGAAAACTTTCATTGCGTCAACACTGAAAACATCAAAGTAACCGTTTAATAGCAATGTGTTAACATCACCTTTAACTTTACCGATATTCTTCTTTTTGAAAGTTGGATTAACGAAATGATCAAAAGTTAAATCAACTCTTGCATTGTCCATTACGTGGTAACCAGCACCAACGCCGAAATGAACATCATTTTCTGATTTTAGTTTAAAGCCGTTTTTATAATCATTTAGTTTTGACCAACCAACATTAGCTTTTACATAGAACATATCTTCCATTGCATAAGCAGATGAAGTAGCTAGTACAGATACAGCTGCTGCTGTTAATAATACTTTTTTCATAATTTCCTCTTTTTGGTATTTATAAATTACAATTAAAAAACTACAGAAGCTTATTAAACTATTTATTAAGCCGCCTGTAGCTAACATTTCGAATATTACCACAAAAACTTCACTTATATCAATAACTCACCATATAAATAGATATTAAAAAAAGTCAACTATAGTAAAAATATCACAATAAAAATCCGAAGATAAAGCCAAATCTATTAGTTGCGGCGATGTATCGTTACCTAAAATTAATAATCTAACCCGAACTATGTATAAGAAAAGGACTGCATAGCTAGTGATATTGGGGTATTCTGTATTTTTGCAATCTAAAAAAGGTACCCCAATGAATATAGATTACGATAGTTTGTTCTGCTTTGTCGATGATTTTTGTAAAGGATTTGAAAATTGGTACAAAAAGACACTCATTACCAGTGGTATTAGAAAGCGTAATAAACCATGTAAAATGAGCTTGTCAGAAATAATAACTATCCTGATAGCTTTCCATCAATCTGGAATGTCATGCTTTAAATATTTTTACCTAGAACTTATGAGGAATCACAGAAACTTATTCAGCTACTTAGTACATTACGATCGCTTTACAGCACTAATAAAACTTGCTTCCCTGCTGTGGTTTGCATGCTTAAAAGCCTTGAAGGTAAGGTAACAGAATATATGTTTATAGATGCAACGCCTATGGCTGTTTGTCATAATCTTCGAGAAAAAAGACATAAAGTTTTTAAAGGATTAGCTAAAAAAGGCAAGACTTCTACTGGTTGGTTTTTTGGCTTTAAGTTGCACTTTATTCTCAATACATTCGGAGAAATTGTAAGTATGACTATTACTGGTGGCAACGTTAATGATCGTTCTCCAGTTATGGAAATGGTGAAAGGTATTACTGGTAAACTTATTGGTGATAAAGGGTATATATCCAAAAAACTATCCGCTGAATTATTTGAACAAAAAGTGACTTTGATTACTAAAATCAAAAAGAATATGAAAAATATTTTAATGGATACTACAGATAAAATGATGTTGATGCGTCGTAGTTTTATTGAGACTATATTCTCCTCTATGAAGTCATTGAATACTTTGATTCATAGTAGGCACAGATCACCTATCAACGCTTTTTCTCACTTATTTGCTGGACTCATAAATTACCAAATTAGAACTGATAAACCATCTCTAGATCAAATGGTAAAATTAGATTCTTATGCATAGTTGGGGTTAATCTATAGGTCAAATCTTATGCCGGCACTTAAATGTTGTCCTTTAAATTTAATATCCGAATTATTGAGTTTCTTTGTTTCTCCTAAAGATCTATAACTATATGTTAATTCTGCAGTTACACCTGGTGCAAACTCAACAGCAGATCCAAGGTACAAAGCATATGCTATACTATATTGTTGTTTCGCTTTGCCATTATTTGCAACAGTAGCATCGCCTGATATTTTTGCTTGTGCTTGGCCAACTCCAGCACCAGCACCGACGAATATCTTGGCAAGGCTAATATCAACAATATCTACAAAACCATTAAGAAGTAGTGTGTTGATATCACCATTAATAGTTTTGCCATTACTTTTGAATTTTGGATTTACGAAATGATCAAATGCAAGATCAAGTCTAACGTTGTCTAAATAGTTGTATCCAGCACCAATAGCAAATGCAATATCGTTTTTAGACTTAATGCTTTTTACTTTATCTAGTTTAGAGTAAGCAATATTAGCTTTAACAAAAAAATCACTTTCAACAGCTTGAGCTCCGGAAGTAAGAATGCAAGCACTAGCAAGAGTAGATAATATAATTTTTTTCATGATAATTTAGCCCTTTTGTAAAATTTTATTTCTGAGTACTTATATATAGATAAGTTATTTTTGTATATTTTTTTGTAAAGAATAATCAATGAACATATATTAACTAATTTTAGTTATTGTATAATTGCGACAATTTGATGTGTTTTTCTTATTCTTCGAAAGCTGGTTTCCCAGGTAGTTTTGAATTTATATAAGAAATTAAAGAACTAGGAAATAGATTAAATATTTTTAGTAAGAAGAGCATTATTATAGGGAAGGCAATAACATTTTTATTTTTTGCTATACCTCTGACAATTTTGCTTGCGGCTTTATCAGCTGTTGTCATGAAGGGCATTGGAAAGTTGTTTACTTCCGTCATTGGTGTTTTTATGTATCCAGGAATTATTGTTGATACATGCACATTATAATTTCTAAGATAACCCTGTAGAGCTTGACCAAATATTCTAGCGGCTCCTTTACTTGCGGAATAAGATGGTGCGCTGGATAAGCCAAGAAAGCCAGCCATAGAGCTGACAATAGCGATATTCCCACTACGCATTTGAATCATATGAGGTATTACTGGTAAGATAGTATTGAGAACTCCGTTGAGATTTGTTGCAAATATTTTATTTGTTTGTTTTGGAGTTTCTGGGCCATCAAGAGTTCCAGCCGAAACTCCAGCACAGGCAATGACAATATCTATTTTATGTTTATCTGCTATCTCGTTAATATGAGTTTGCATTGAGTTTGCGTCTGTAACATCGGCAATAATGTTAAATATATTTGCACCATTCTGTCGGCATATTGCAGCTATTTTATTTAGTCTTTCTTCTGATCTTGCTATAAGAAAAAGATTATTTCCTTTTGCCGAATATTTTATTGCAAGTTCTGCTCCAAGACCGCTTGATGCTCCGGTAATAATTATTGTTTTTTTTGCATTTATCATTATACTTGTCCAGAATAATTCATATTAAAGATATGGTAAAGGGTGTGCAAAGTAAAGCAATGATAGTTATTCTTTCTGCTCCTTCGGGCGGGGGAAAAACTTCAATTTCTAATAAGATACTAGATGATGACGCAAATATCATGCTATCTGTTTCTGTAACAACTAGAGACCCAAGGCCAGATGAAAAAGAATCTGTTCATTATTATTTTAGAACGATTGAAGAGTTTAAAGAGTTGAAGGCTAATCATGAATTTCTTGAATATGCTGAAGTTTATGAGAATTTTTATGGAACTCCAAAAAAATATGTGAATGAAATGTTGCAATCTGGCTTGGATGTTTTATTTGATATCGATCATCAAGGAGCTCAGCAAATCAAGCAAAAATTGACTGATCAAGTTGTTAGTATTTTTATTGTTCCTCCATCTATTGAGTGTTTAAGAGAAAGGTTGGAATCTAGAGGACAAGATAGCAAAAAAGATATTGAAAAGAGGTTGCAACAAGCTGCAGAAGTTATGTCGTATGCTGATATTTATGATTATATAGTCGTAAATGATGATTTTGATGAAGCAGTATTAAATATAAAAGAAATTATTAAACAAGAGCGTGCGAAAAGGTTGCTTGATGAAAAAAAGTAAGAAAAAAATTACTGGTGCGTTTTTAGGGACAATTGTCGAATATTACGATTATAGCCTATATGCATTTTCTGCAGGAATTTTAGCAGATAAGTTCTTCCCAGGTTATGGTAAAATTGAAAGTCTAATGTATGTATTTGCTATTTATGCATTTTCATATTTAGCTAAACCTCTTGGTTCTATATTTTTCAGTCGTATTGGAGATCTTTACGGCAGAAAAATTTCTTTGCGTATTACGATGATAGGTATTGCTATTCCTACCTTAATGATTGGAGTTTTGCCGGATTATAATTCCATTGGTTTTTTAAGTACAAAAGTGCTAATTTTATGTAGATTCTTTCAAGGGTTCTTTGTGGCCGGCGAATATGATGGGGCAGCTATTTATGTCATAGAGCATTTAGGTGAGAAATATCATTATACTGCTTCAGCGGTGACAAGAGCTACTGGGGTAACCGGTCTTTTACTCGGAATTGCATCAACCAACTTTTTTAACTCGTCAATATTTCCTGAGTGGGGGTGGCGTATTCCATTTTTACTATCTATGCCATTAGCTCTTCTTACGATGTATTATAGAAAATATTTAGAAGAAACCCCAGATTTTGTTAAAGCAAAAGCGGATGGATTAGAATTTAGTGGGGTTATCAATTTTATTAAGAAAAGATGGATAACCTTGCTAATGGTTATCTTGCTTGCAGGTGGATTTGGTGTGACTTATCAAATTTCAATTGTTTTTATGAAGCAATATTTACCGATTGTGGTGCCGAAAACAAGTACTATAATTACAACATTTTCTATTTTAATAGTGTTAGTTTTTGGCTTAACAATGCCTTTAGCTGGACTCCTTGCGGATAAATTTTCTTTAAGAGCTGTGGTTAAAAGCAGTATTTTGCTCACTTTGTTTTCTAGTACTTTATTGATTATATCTATATATTCTGAATTATTTAATTTGACTCTGGTTGCGTGTATATTACTTGCAGTTTCTGTTGCTCCGTTTAATGCGCTTGCACATGGTGTGATTGTTAAAGCATTTCCTGTAAATGAACGCTATAGAGGGGTAAGTCTTGGTCATACTACAGGCTCAATGCTAATGTCTGGCTCAGCGAATTTTGTATGCTTATTTTTTATGCAAAAAATTGATTTTTCTTTGTTTCCCATATGTTATATTTCTTTCTTTGCAATAGTAACTTTCTTTGTATTGAATGCTTTCGTGCAGCAATTCCAAATATGACCCATACCCCTGTAGTAAAATTCTTTAATACAAAAAATTGTTCAAAAACGTAGTTAGAATTTGCAGTTTCTTGCATTTTACGTGATTTTATAGATCAAATTCATTTAATTCTTAGTTGTCATTCTCTGATTGGTATCAATCGGATATTATCTAACGATTAGCAACAGATGGTTCTATTGCTGAGAGCCTTCATTTATAGGTGCAAATTATACGGGTGGCTGCTCATAGTCACGCTTCAGAGCTACACATTCCCACAATATCTCCATGGATGAAAAAAATAACATCTCGGCTGTACTTCTTATCGTTTCCCACATACGCCCTAATCTACTAAAGCACGCTCGCATCTCTTGAAATAGTTTATCTGTTAATTGATGTATTTGGTGCATAGTAAAGGCCAAGAGGGTTAAATTATAGAAATTATAGCATAGGTGGTTAGAGCCATGGCCGTAGTTATGCTCAATGTTATATCCATGATTCTTTAATGTGTTGAAGCATTCATTCTCTATTTTCCAGCGAGCTCTTGCTGCATCTAATATAGTTTTTGCAGTTTTCGTTGTAATTTTTAAATCTGTAATCCATTTTCCATAATATTGAGTTTTGTTAGTGCCATCCTTTTGGGGCACTAGCTCCCAAGCTTCTATGTAGTTAGTTCTTGCTTTGGTGCTACTAAATAATTCAACCTCATTTACCCACTCGATAACTAGTTTATTATTTCTGATACTTCTCGCCTCAATCTTTGATTTATCAACAGAGACTACGTTCTTTATTAATGTTTTATGATTAGCCGCTTGTATCTTAAAAATATAATTAGCTTTGTGGCTATGAATTGCCTCAATGACGGGAGTTGTCGCATATAATGCATCTGCATTAATGATTATCTCTAATTTGTCATGATCTTTTCTAAATTTATCGAGAAATCGTTTAAAGGCATTGGTTTCGCAGTCTTCTTTCTGATCTCCGTCTTGAGAGCATATCTCTTCGGGCATAACGGGAATCACCTGGCGCATGCCAGACTTAACTATTGCACCTTGTACTACCTGATGACAATTATAAGGGTTCTTTGTAGAACCTCTAACCAAGCACTTTTGGCAATCGATGTCTTTAGAGCTGAAATACTGTGTACCATCTACGTTAAGTAGATATTTACCAGGAAGAGTTTGATATTGTTCTAGGTGCTTGCCTCTTTGTAGTCTATTAAACAAGTCTTTGAATATTGGTCGGAACGCGTTCTCAGTATCCACCTCATCTATTACATTCCTTATACCTTGATCGGTAGGAAGATTTTGTACTGAAAACATACTACGTAGATTGTTGCGCTGTTGCCTTCTTTCCATGGTACGCTGAAATTCCAATAACGAATCAGATTGGAAATACATGCGTGCCAAACCCGATAGCATTGTATCTTTTATACTATTGCTGGCATTTGGAGCTCTAGTATCTTGCGCATTTGCAAACTTATCTGCTATCATACCTTGAATAGCGCTAAAACTCAGGTGTTTTTTGGAATGCATAAACTTATACCAATTATTTACTACTATTGATATAAACTTAGATGATTTTTAGAAAATTAGCTATCTTTGTTGTCATTTTCTCTACGAAAAAGCTTTTTTTAAATCCCTATCTTCTAGACAATGTAGGTCATATTTGGAATTGCTGAATATAACTGGAAATGAAGTCAAGATTTTTTGTAATGTACCTTTACATAGAGCATAAACTACGATCTTGACTCTTGATAAAAGTTGAGTTAGAATCATCGTGATTGTAATTTACGAAAATTTGTTATAAATGACATCATTACTAAACATGGCAAAGAACTTTTTCCTATTCGGGTTCGCACGATTTATGGGCTTTAGCTCATATTATCAATTCACCATGTTTTTTTATGGCAACCCAGCGTATGCCTGTCATCTATCAGAAAATAAATTAAATCAATCGAATAGGAAAATCAAATGCAACCGACTAAATCAAATACAAACACTTTACTAAATTTATATAGCGCTTATATTGCGAAATTGAGTTTATTATTTGTATTTACCTTCATATTTTTATCGTTAAATATAAAATATAGCCACGCAAGCGATCCAAAGATTGTTGCAATTACTGAAATTGTTGAGCACCCATCTTTAATGCAGGCAAAGCAGGGGATTCTTGACGAATTAAAGGTTGCTGGATATGAAGAAGGTAAAAATCTAAAAATAATTGATAAGAATGCGCAGGGAGCGATTGCAAATGCGATGCTTATTGCCAAACAATTTGTAGTGAGTATGTCAGATGCGATAGTGCCAATTTCTACTTCATCTGCGCAGAGTGTTCTTAAGGCTGTTTCTGGCACGGATATTCCTGTTGTTTTTTCCTCAGTAACTGATCCAGTTGCAGCTGGTCTTATATCTGATATTGAGACTACGAAAGAAAATATAACTGGCGCTATGGATTATCCTTTGATTAAAGAAGAGATAGAATTGATTAAAGAATATATACCTGATGCTAAGGTGATCGGATTTTTATATAGTACAGGTGAAGCAAATTCTGTAAAAACAATTAGCTTGATGAAAAAAGAAATTGAAGGCAAGATGCAATATGTTGAAGCACAAGTGGCAAGTTCACATCAAATTAGCCAAGCTATAGAATCTTTAATTGGGAAAGTTGATGCGATTTATATACCTTCAGATAATGTTGTTTTTTCAGCGATGCCTAAGCTAGTTCAAATGTCACGTAAACATAAAGTGCCAGTTTTTTCAAGTGATCCTGACTCTGTAAAGGCAGGAGTGCTTGCATGTATTGGTTATACACAATATGAAGTTGGTAGAACTGCAGGCAAGCTACTAGTGCGTGTTTTGAATGGTGAAAGAGAATTAAAAATTGAAAAACCAGATAAGGCACAAATTTTCATTAATGAGAAAACAGCTCAAATTATGGGTCTTGGTGTTCCAGAGAAAATGCTTGGAATTAAAACAGATATTGTAGGTAGCAAGTAATGAGTAATTTAGTAAAGTTTATTTTTATATTTTTAAGTTTTATAAGTTCATGTTATGCAAGTGAAAAACAGATGATTACTATTAATCAATATGTTAGTCATGTTGCACTAGATGCTGCATATAATGGGTTAATAGAAACATTAGAAAGTAGAAAAATTTTACCGAATAAGGCGGAGATTATAACGAGTAATGCGCAGGGAAATATATCAAATTCTGTGCAAATTTCTAAATATCATGCATCATTATCTCCGAATTTTATGGTTGCAATTGCAACGCCCGCTGCGCAAACAAATTTAAAAGCTAAAAATGGAAATTCTAAATTAGCTTTTGTTGCGGTAACTGATCCATCGGTCGCAAATTTACTTGGCGCAGAAAATGTGATTGGCGTGAGTGATAATCCACCAATTTCTGAACTAGTAGATATTGTGCGTAAGGTTTTTCCTGACTTAAAAACAGTAGGGATTATTTCAAATTCTGGTGAGATAAATTCGGTTAAAATGTCAGAAAAACTAGAATCTGTGCTATCTAGTTTTGATATTAAAGTTAAGAAAGCATCGATAGCTAATTCAAGTGATATAAAGACTGCGATGAATAAGCTAGTTGGGTCAGTTGATTTGATTTATCTCCCGCAAGATAATTCAGTTGTATCTGCATTAGATAGTATTGCAAGTATAAGTAAATCTAATAAAATTCCTTTAATTACAAATGATCCAACATTGGTAGATAGAGGTGTTTTACTAGCGCTTGGATCAAATTATTTTAAAAGCGGCCAACAGCTTGGGAATATGATTGCTGATTTAATTGATGGGCATGCATTAAAAAGTAATATCCAGAATACTAAAGTAAAAGAATTAAAAATAAATAGAGATCTTGCAGAGGAATTTGCAATTAAAATTCCCGATAGTTTAGGAGAAGAAAAATGAACCAATTACAGCTTCTTGGAGCAATAGAAATAGGATTGATATACTCACTTGTGGCTATTGGGGTGTATATAACATTTAAGGTAATAGATTTTCCAGATTTAACTGTCGATGGAAGTTTTACACTTGGCGCGGCAGTTAGTTCTGCAATGATATTTGCTGGTTATAACCCATATATTGCGACGATAGTTTCTATATTATCTGGGTCTTGTGCTGGCTGGGTCACTGGCTATTTGAACGTGCGCTGGAAAATATTAGGGTTACTTGCTGGGATTTTAACAATGACCGCCTTATATTCAATTAATTTACGAATTATGGGAAGACCTAATATTGCGATTATTGATTCAGATACGGTATTTGGCAATTGGTCTATTATACTAACAATATTATTTTTCACTATCATTACGATATTAAAGCTTACTCGCTTTTTTGCTTCAGAATTTGGTTTGGCAATCCGTGCTGTTGGAATAAACCCAAAAGTTAGTAGTGCATATGGTATTAGAGTTGGTTTTATGAAAATAGTCGCACTGGCAATTAGTAATGGGATAGTTGCATTGGCAGGATCGTTATTTGCTCAATCCCAGGGGTTTGCAGATATTTCTATGGGGACGGGTACGATTATTGTTGGTTTGGCATCTGTTATAATAGGTGAAGCTATTGTACACCCCGAACGAATTTGGGTTGGTTTAATTACTTGCGCAATTGGTTCTATTTTATATAGAATTGCTATCGCATTTGCGTTGAATGCGCATGATATTGGTTTAGAAGCATCGGATTTGAATTTGATTACCGCTCTTTTAGTTGCTCTGACTATGATTTCCACAAGACTTCGCAAGAAAAATGGAGCTAGAGAAATATGATAGAATTAAATGATTTACATGTTGTTTTTAATAAAGGCACGAAGATTGAAAATCATGTTTTAAAAGGTATCGATTTAAAAGTGATGGATGGTCAGTTTGTTACTATTATTGGTGGTAATGGAGCTGGTAAATCAACTTTGATGAATGTATTATCTGGGAACATTCGACCAAGTAAAGGTAAGGTGATTATTGATAGTTTAAATGTTACTAAAATGTCGCCGGAAAATAGGTCTTCTATGGTATCGAGAGTTTTTCAGGATCCAATGATTGGAACATTTGCTGATCTTACTATTGAAGAAAATATGAGTCTGGCTATGAAGAGAGGGGAATCTCGTGGATTAGCTCTAAGTTTAAGCGCAGATGCTAGAAATAGATTTAGAGAAGCTTTATCTGATATTGGAATTGGTTTAGAAGATCGTCTTACAGATAAAGTAGCTTCTTTATCCGGTGGGCAAAGACAGGCCCTGAGCTTAATAATGGCGACTCTTCTTGGATCAAAAATATTATTATTGGATGAGCACACGGCGGCACTTGATCCTAAAATCGCTAAGAAAATCATGCAGCTTACTGATAAGATTGTTAAGAGACATAAATTAACAGCTTTTATGATTACTCACAGCATGTCGCAGGCTCTTGAGTTTGGTGATCGCACGATTATGATGTATCACGGCGAGATAGTACGTGATATGTTTGGAGATGAGCGTAAAAAATTATCATCAGCTGATTTAGTTAAATATTTTGATTTATAGAAGTCTTTGTCCTATAAAAGGGATAAAACTTCAGCGATTCGAAATATGGAATAAAATCAGTGTTATAAAAAATATTATCGGCTTTGTAGCAAATTATCAGATTATATTTGCTTTATTTTTATCAAAAAGATGGTGATAATTACCAGATTTTAGCAATTCCAAATATGACCTACATTGTCTAGAAGATAGGGATTTAAAAAAAGCTTTTTCGTAGAGAAAATGACAACAAAGATAGCTAATTTTCTAAAAATCATCTAAGTTTATATCAATAGTAGTAAATAATTGGTATAAGTTTATGCATTCCAAAAAACACCTGAGTTTTAGCGCTATTCAAGGTATGATAGCAGATAAGTTTGCAAATGCGCAAGATACTAGAGCTCCAAATGCCAGCAATAGTATAAAAGATACAATGCTATCGGGTTTGGCATGCATGTATTTCCAATCTGATTCGTTATTGGAATTTCAGCGTACCATGGAAAGAAGGCAACAGCGCAACAATCTACGTAGTATGTTTTCAGTACAAAATCTTCCTACCGATCAAGGTATAAGGAATGTAATAGATGAGGTGGATACCGAGAACGCGTTCCGACCAATATTCAAAGACTTGTTTAATACAGCGATTCGAAATATGAGCTAGAACCGTTGCATCATAACGCATTGAAAAAACGTATTTCGTAGAGCAAAAAGAAAAAAATAGTAAAATGCATATAAATCTTTAGAATAATACCAGTATATTTAATAAAGATTGGTACAGTCGTATTCATTCTAAAAAACACCTAAGTGTAAGTGCATTGTTAGAGTCAATTTCTAACAAATTTGGATTAATTTCAGACAATAGAGCGCCAAACAGTACTCATAAGATAAAGGATGTGATGCTATCAGGTCTTGCTTGCATGTATTTTCAATCCCAATCGTTATTAGAATTTCAACGCAAAATGCAGAATCATCACCAAAAAAATAACCTCAAAAGCATGTTTAATGTTAATGATCTTCCTACAGACAATGGAATGCGTAATATTATAGATTCTGTAAATCCAGAAGTAGCATTTAGACCAATATTTAAAGAATTATTTAATAAATTACAAAGAGGCAAACACCTTGAACAATATCAAACATTACCAGGGAAGTATTTATTGAATGTAGATGGTACGCAATATTTTAGCTCTAAGGAAATTAGTTGTAAAAAATGCTTAACACGTGGTACTGTCAAAAACTCATATCACTGCCATCAAGCATTACAAGCGGCAATTGTTAAAGACGGCTTACGTCAGGTCATACCAGTGATGCCAGAAGATATTTGCATACAAGATGGAGCAAAAAAAGAAGATAGTGAAGTAAATGCTTTTTATAGATTTATAGATAAGTTTAGAAAGGATCACGATAAGTTAGGCATTATTATCAATGCCGATGGATTATATGCAACAACACCAGTAATTGAGAAGATACATTCCCATAATGCAAACTACATTTTTCGTGCAAAACCCAAACAACATAAGACATTGATGAATAATCTAACCTCTATAGATAAATCTAAAGTTTATACCACTAGCCGAAGAAATAATGAACTTGTCATAGAGTGGGTTAATGATATTGAACTCTTTAGTGGCACCAAACAAAGAACAAATTATATAGCTGCATGGGAGCTAGTTCCTCAGAAAAACGGCACAAAAAAAGTGCAGTATTTTGGCAAATGGATAACTGACTTAGAAATCACAAATAAGAATGCAAAAATTATTTTAGATGCTGCAAGAGCACGTTGGAAAATAGAAAATGAGTGCTTCAATAGTTTAAAAAATCATGGATATAACATTGAACATAATTATGGTCACGGTAAAAACAATTCATGTTATAACTTCTATAACTTTACATTATTATCATTTTTGATGCATCAAATTCATCAATTAACCGATAGTTTATTCCAAAAACTCAGATTAAAATATAGCCGTTTAGCTTCATTATGGCATCAAGTCGGAGCGTTTGTTAATAGACTGTATTTTACCAACTTAGAAGCGTTATGGGAATTTTTGATTGGAGAAATGGATTATGAACCACCACCAACTTAAGGTGTTGTTTGATTGATTACTAACTGTATTTATCAATAGACTTGCTATTGATAACCGTTGTGGTGTATCATTTTTGTGAAAATGTTATTTTGTGATGTTTTCTACTAGCAAATCTGGTAATTATCACCATCTTTTTGATAAAAATAAAGCAAATATAATCTGATAATTTGCTACAAAGCCGATAATATTTTTTATAACACTGATTTTATTCCATATTTCGAATCGCTGAACTTGTGCTGCTAATATTTTGTCTTATAAATTTCTTGATAGGCAATCTATTTTTTAGCCTTTGAAAATAAATTGAAGAAGTTGTCAGTTGTTTGACTTGCGACTTCTTCAACCGAAATACCCTTCAATTGCGCAACAAATTCGGCCACATACCTTGTATAAGATGGCTCATTTGTTTTGCCTCTTTTTGGAACTGGCGCTAAATATGGCGAATCAGTTTCAATTAACATTCGATCAAGAGGAATAAATTTTACAGCCTCTTGTAAAACAACAGCATTCTTAAAAGTCACTATTCCTGAAATTGAAATATACATTCCAAGATCAAGCATCGAAGCAGCAAATTCTTTCGATGCCGTAAAGCAATGTATAAGACCAGGAAATTCTTGATTCTTTTTTCCTTCCTTAATGATATTTAGCGTATCTTCTTCTGCATCTCGCGTATGAACAATAATCGGCAAATTATTCTCTTGTGATGCAATAATATGCTGTTCAAATGATTGGCGCTGCATTTTATGATGCCCCGCTTCTTTATTATAAAAATAATCTAATCCAGTTTCACCAAGCCCTATAACCTTCTTGTGGTTAGCTAATTTCACTAATTCAGAAGCAATCACTACCTCCTCTACCTCACTCGGATGCACCCCAACAGAAGCAAAAACATTATCGTGTTTCTTGGCGAAAGAAAGAATATTCTCAAAATTATCTAACCTTGTGCAAATAGTTTGCAAATATTGAACATTTACTTCTCTCGCCCTTAAGATAATATTATCAGTACTATCGTAATCTTTGAGCATATCTAGATGACAATGTGAATCTACTATAATCATATCTATATCCTTGGAAATATTGGTTTAGGTTCCTGCAAAAGAGATCCAGGTTTTAACGCAAATTCCTTAGCCAAATTAGCAAATAATCTCTGTTTTTTTTGTACTCCAAGCTGATCAAGCATATTACTCGCAGCATCTGGTATAAATGGCTGCAAAATAATTGCAATATACCTTGTGATTTCAAGCAAGCAATAGAGAACCTGATGCATTTTTTCTGGATCACTTTTGCGCAATGACCACGGAGCTTCAGTATCAATATACAGATTAGCTTGATCTGCAATATGAATAATATTGTCCAATACTTTATTAATATTAAATGATTCCATATGAGAATTATTCTCTTTCACTAAAGAGATAATCTCTTTAAATAATTCTGAATCATATATTGCATCAATATCTGATTCATCAATATTTGGTATTTTTTGCTCACAATGCTTATAAGCAAAAGAACTTGTCCTTTGCAATAAATTACCAACTTTATTTGCAAGCTCACTATTATTTCTAGTTATTAAATTTTCCTTTGAAAAATTTCCATCACTACCGAATGTAACTTCTCTCATAAGGAAATATCTAACTGGATCTAATCCAAATTCTTCAACCAATTTAAATGGGTCAATAACATTGCCAAGAGATTTTGATATTTTTTCCCCTTCATTTGTCCACCAACCATGGGCAACAATTGTTTTAGGCAATTCGATGCCAGCAGCCATTAAGAAAGCTGGCCAATATATTGCGTGAAAGCGTAATATATCCTTACCAACAATATGTGCAGAAGCTGGCCAGAATTTTTTAAAGTCCCGTGTTTCTTCTGGATACCCAAGAGCCGCTAAATAATTCGTCAAAGCATCTAACCATACATATATCACATGCTCTTCATTTCCAGGAACTTCAATTCCCCATTTAAAACTAGTTCTAGAAATAGATAGATCAATCAAACCATTTTTTACAAAACTTATCACCTCATTACGTCTTGATTTCGGCCAAATAAAATCCGGATTATTTTCATAATATTCTAGCAACCTATCTTGCCATTTTGATAAAGCAAAAAAGTAACTAGGCTCTTCAACCCATTCTACAGGAGCACCAGTTGGAGCTAAACCATCTTCGGTTAATTCATCTTTAGAATAATATGCCTCATCACGAACTGAATACCAACCAGAGTAACTTCCTTGATAAATATTACCACTATCCTCTAGTTTTTTCCAAAAACTTTGAACAGCAATCTTATGACGTTCTTCAGTTGTTCTAATAAAATCGTTATTAGATAAATTCAATTCTTCCGCCATCTGGCGAAAGCTTTGAGAAGTTTTGTCAACAAAATCTTGCGATGAGATTCCAGCCTTATCTGCTGATTTTTCTACTTTCTGACCATGTTCATCAGTACCTGTAAGGAATTTCACATCTCTTCCAGACAATTTCATATGCCTTGAAAGCACATCACATGCAATACTAGTATATGCATGACCAATATGTGGCACGTCATTTACATAAAAAATTGGGGTAGTAATATAATAATTATTAGCTGACATTCTATATCCAAATCTAAGGTTATATTAAGGATATAGAATAATACGATTAAATAACAAGATTATCAAGAGCAATAGTGATACACATAAATCGTCATATAAAGTTTACTATTTCTATTTAGCAACTTCTTCAATAATTTCTAGAAGCTTTTCTTGTCTGTAAGGCTTATATATTATTTTCACTTCTTCATCGATGTTTTTTCTAAGCTCTTCTTCTTGTGAATCAAGCCCACTTTGAAAAACAAACGGTGTCTTGGCAAATCTAGGATCCGAGCGTAATATTTTGAAAATTTCATAACCATTTATATCAGGAAGCATTATATCCGAAAGAACTAAACTTAACTCCTTTGCATAGCGTTTTGCCAACATTATAGCTTCCTCACCATTAAAAGCTCCAACAAGCTTATAATCCGTGAAGTTAGGAATAATTAATTCTGCAAGAGTATGACAAATTTTCTCGTCATCAATAAACAAAATGACTTTCTGTTTATTAGCGGATGGGTTCATGTGGTTACCTTGTTTTTGGAGTAGAAAACTCTACTGTGGAGCCTATTTTATCATTATTCATTGCAGTGATTATACCACCATGAGCCTGAACTATTTCTCTACAAATTGATAAGCCCAATCCACTGCCTTCTGTACTCTCATTAGTTCTAGAACTACGATTAAATGGCGTAAATATACTCGCAAGCTCGGACTCTGGTATTCCAACTCCTTCATCAATAACAGAAATAATCAAATGCTCAGCATTTTTAATTATTTTAGATCCTATATTCACTGTGATAGTACCTTTATCTGAATAATTTAGAGAATTCGTCAATAAATTTGTCAACAATTGATTATACCAAAATTCATCTGCATTTGTAATAAAACTATCGATATGAAAATTCACTTTAAGTTTGATTTGACTCCTTACTAAATGAATATTTTGAAAATTTCTAATAGTAGATTTTGTTATGTCAATAAGGTCGACTTCCCTAAAGCTAAATTCTATTGATGTTTGATCAGAATTTTCATTAGAAAGTGCATCAACAAGTTCCATAAGTCGATCACCAGCTTCTAGAATTGATTGTAAGCATCTTTTTTGAGTTTCTGGAGTAGTTTCATCCCAATTATTTAACAGATATTTTGCAAGCCCCTGAACCCCATGTATTGGCGTTTTTAACTCGTGACGAAGCTTAGAAAGATATAATACTTTGCCTTTATTATTAACTGAATCTACTTTCTCTTCTGACATTTTACTTATTTTAGTTTTCATTCTAATATTTCAATGCAAAAAAGAATTAATTAAAATTAAGTTTGTGTAATTAAGGAAATTCAAAACTATTTAATACATCTACAATAGATCCGTATAGCTATAAATAATTAACTGCTGCCTGGAGTTAAATCTATATCACCCCATTTTATTTAAGATTTATATTCTTTGTACAAAAAATAACATATATTAATATATTTTGTTTAGCAAGGGTTTAATTGCCATTTAGTCCAATTTCTATAAAGAAATCTTAGAAAATATATAATTCTATCTAATTATTCTATAAATATAATTAGATAATTATATTCTTTGCTATTATTGTAAAAGAATTATAACTCATATACAAAGCAAACATTTGTGCAAATAATTCGCGTTTTAATTCCAAAAATCTCTTTATTTCCTTTAGACTATAAATCAGAACACACTCATATTGTTGGTGATCTTATTGTTGTACCATTCAGAAATAAGCAAATAACAGGGATTGTATGGGAAATTAATTGCGTTAATACTGGAAAAAAATTAAAATCAATCAGCAATGAAAATCTATTTGCAGCTTCAATAAATAGTAAAATTATTTCTCTTATAAGTAGAGCGGCTCAATACTATTTAACAGAACTTGGAACAGTAGCAAAATTAGTTTTACCTGTAGATATAAACGAAACACCTATCAAAATTCATCAGCAAGAACTTAATTCAGAAATAAAACTAGCACATCTTTCGCTGCACCAAGAACAAGCTTTAGAAGAAATTAATAATAATATAAAACCTACTCTCATCAAAGGTGTTACCGGCTCTGGTAAAACAGAAATATACTTTTACGCAATTTTAGACCAATTAAAAAATAACAAACAAGCCTTGGTTATGCTTCCAGAAATTGCATTGAGCTCGCAGATAATTTCAAGATTCACTGAAAGGTTTGGCTTTGAACCTGCAATCTGGAATTCTAATGTTACTAAAGCTAAGAAAAAACGTATATTAAGAGGTATTATTTCAGGTGATGTAAAAATTGTAATTGGAGCAAGAAGCGCATCATTTCTTCCTTATAAGGATTTAGGCCTAATTGTTGTCGATGAAGAACATGACGCATCCTACAAGCAAAATGAAGGAATACTTTACAATGCAAGAGATATGGTAGTCTTAAGAGGCTCTATAGAAGGAAGCAAGATTCTGCTAGTCTCCGCCACACCATCAATCGAATCATTATATAATGCTCAGCAAGAAAAATATAATCTTGTTTTGCTCAAAAATCGTTTTAACGATGCATATCTTCCGAAAGTTAAAATCGTCGATATGAGGCAGGAGAATTTACCTCGTAATTCGTTTTTATCTGAGCCAGTACTAACAGCAATTAAAGAAAATATAAAAAAGAACCAACAGACTCTGATTTTCCTAAACCGCCGAGGTTACGCACCATTAATGCTATGCAAAGCATGTGGATACAGAGTGAATTGTAAATCATGTTCAGCAAGCATGGTTCTGCATAAACATTTAAATCGAATGGAATGTCACCATTGTGGAGCTGCTTCAAAAACTCATACTAAATGCCCAGAATGTAACGAAACCGATAGTCTAATTTTATGTGGCCCAGGAATTGAAAGAATCAATGAGGAGGTAACAAACCTCTTTCCAAAAGCCAATTCCATTATAGCAAGCAAAGATCAAGCTTCCGAGCCAACTAAAATGCAAAATCTATTACATTCAATGGAAAATGGAGAAATAGATATTCTAATTGGAACACAAATAATCACTAAAGGCTATCACTTTCCAAACCTAACACTTGTCGTAGTAGTCGATGCAGACTTAGGCTTCATGGGCGGAGATCTGCGCGCATCTGAGAAAACTTTCCAATTATTACAGCAGGTAGGTGGAAGAGCTGGAAGAGCTGATAAAAATGGAATAGTAATGATGCAAACATATTGCCCGAAACACAAAGTAATAAAAGCTTTAGAAAGCGGACAAGAAGATTTATTCATCACTGAAGAATTATTGTCTAGACAAAAGGCCGAAATGCCACCTTTCAGCAAAATGGCAGCTATTACCATCACTGGAAAAGATTCTGCAAAAACCCTACAAATGGCAAAGCATTTTACTGCAAATGCTCCAAAAAGCTCGGCGCGCATTATGGGTCCGGCTGAAGCTATGATGTTAAAACTTTCAAATAGATATCGCTATAAGATACTAGTACTTGCTAATAAAGAATTTAATTTACAAAAATATCTAAAACTTTGGCAAGATCATTCAAAACTACCATCTAGCTATCAAGTCAAATTTGATATTGACCCGCATAATTTTGTTTAGATTATATAATTAGGTTTTCCAAAATAAGATTCAGAGATACCTCACATGATCGCTGACGAATTTCTGATCTACTTCCTGAGAAATTATGCGTCACGGCTTTAACACCGCGTAATGATGCAATACCAAAGCAAACCATACCAACTGGCTTTGCCTTCGTCCCACCACCTGGACCCGCAATTCCTGTTATTGAAACTGATATATCAGAACTAGCAACTTGCATAGCACCAATAGCCATTTCTCGCGCCGTTTCTTCAGACACCGCACCAAACTCTTCAAGCGTTTTTGGATTCACATTAAGCAATTTCATTTTTGCTTCATTTGAGTAACTTACAATTCCAGTAGCAAAATAATCTGATGATCCAGAAATTGAGGTTAAATACGACGCAACTAATCCACCAGTACAAGACTCAGCAGTAGATATATATTTTCTGTTTGATCGAACTTTTATCTGCTCAACGAGTTTAATAAGATCTTTATCTAACATTAATCACCTAACAATTGGGAAAAAATCTAACATAAAAAATACGAACACATATTGCACGACAACGGCAAAAATTGCGGCTGCAACATCATCTATCATCACGCCCCAGGCGCCTTTAATATTCTCATCAAGCCAATTAATCGGCCAAGGTTTTAAGATATCAAAAAGACGAAACAAAATAAATGGCACAACCCCAAGCAAGATAATATCAACTATTGTTGCATCGATATATAATTGCAGTGTAGAGTGATATGTAAGCACAACGGAAAATGAAACAAGAATTATCGTCAACATTTGACCAACAACTTCATCTATAACTACTTCTTTTGGATCCTTGTCTTCTCCTCCTTCTATATAAATAGCTGTGCAATATGTACCGATAAAAAATAATATGATAGTAGCCAACAATTCAATAACAAATAATGCTATAATTTGCTGTTCTTGGAAATCAAATCCATCAATTGGAAAAACAATTTTGTTATTTAGAGTAAAATGCATTATTATGTAGCATAATGGAAATGCCGGAAGAGAACCAAAAGTGCCGGGAGCAAACTTAATTCTTCCAATATAACAAACTGTTGCAACAAATTCTGCGATTTTTTTACGTATATCCATTATGATAAATTTATAAATTAATAATGCCTGCTATGTATCATTATAAGAACTTTCAGAAAAATCAAAAGGCTGTTGCGCTAGGATTTGAAGAAAAAATTGATCATGCGCCAAAAGTACTTGGTTCTGGTAATGGAATTATTGCCGAAAAAATTATAGAAATAGCTCGTGAAAACAATGTTCCCATTCACAAAGATGCTGATCTGGTCGAAGTTTTATCAGTACTAGAAATTGATGAACACATACCTCTAGAAGTTTATTCAGTAGTAGCTGAAATTTTCACTTACATATACGAACAAAATGAAAAAAAGAAACAAAATAGGTTAAAGACTCAATGAATAATAAAAAACTATCTTGGAAACAAGTGCTCCAAAAATTTGATGAGTTTGAAAAAAAATTTAGTACAAATCCTGGTGATAATTCTCTACCAGAGTTTTTCGAAACTTTTGGCCAAATTATCAATGATGGTGAATATAATACCGAGCAATTAAAAGAAATACGTGAGAGAATGCTCAATTTACGAGAAATTTTTACGAAAGCAAAAGAATCACTTGCAGAACGAAGCAATGAAGCGCTGGACAGGCATAGAAATGTTTCACAATACGTAAAAACTTCACATATCAAAAACAATCGATAATCATGGAATCAGAAATTATTTTTAAAGCTTTTCTATCTCTTGGTGTAGTATTCACAGCAATGTACGTGATTCTCAAAATAATACAACGATATAGCAATGTCGGAACTGGAGCAAAAGGAGGCTCCAGAGGAACTGGTTTAAAAATTGAAAATATCGTGTATATTGATGAAGGTACTAAAGTTGTAAATATTAGCAATAAATCTGGATCCAACTATGTTATTGCGGTCGGAAAAAATAATTCATTTTTAGTCGATAAATACCAAACTGATAAAGAAGAAAAATGAGAAACCAATTGAATTCTTTTAGTTTAATCGCAAGCCTAAGTATATTGCTTTTACCTGAATTAGCTTTTGCAGAAGAATCTTTTGCAACTGAACTTGAGCATTTATTAAGCAGCAGTTCAATGACTAGCCGTTTGATGCAAATTTTCATGCTAGTTACGATTTTAGGGCTAGCACCATCAATATTAATAATGGTTACTTCTTTTGTTCGCATATCAATAGTTCTTTCCCTTGTAAGAACTGCACTTGGATTGCAACAATCACCACCAAATCAGGTGCTAATTAGCTTAGCTTTATTTTTAACATTTTTTATTATGTCACCAACTCTCCAGGAATCTTATGATAATGGTTTGAAACCAATGCTCGAAGAATCTATGACGGAAGAAGAAGCTTTTCCACTCATAGCTCAACCATTCAAAAAATTCATGGTTTTAAATACCAGGACAAAAGATTTAGACTTATTTATTTCAATTGCAAAAATTGATACTCCAAAAGAAATAGAAAATTTACCATTACGGGTAATCATTCCAGCTTTCATGATCAGTGAATTAAAGCGAGGCTTCGAAATTGGATTTTTAATATTCCTGCCATTCCTAATTATTGATATCGTTGTTGCATCAGTATTAATGGCAATGGGTATGATGATGATGCCACCAGTGATGGTTGCGCTTCCTTTTAAAATAATATTCTTTGTCCTAGTTGATGGTTGGTACCTACTTGCTGGAAGTTTAGTACAAAGCTTTGTAACTTAGTAATAACTTAATTGAGAATAAAAATATGACACAAGAAATAAACGATAGTGAATTTGAAAAAGAAGTAACTAATTCAAGCGAACCTGTATTAATTGATTTTTGGGCAGAATGGTGCGGCCCTTGCAAAATGCTAACTCCTGTTATTGATCAACTTTCAGAAGAAATGAAAGGTAAAGTAAAAATTGTTAAAATGAATATCGATGAAAACCCAGAAGCACCTTCAACTTTAGGGGTTCGAAGCATTCCAACTTTAATGATTTTCAAAGACGGAAAACAAATCGCATCAAAAGTTGGCGCTCACCCTAAAAACAAACTTGAAGAATGGATTAATTCATCTATCTAGATAAAGAACTGATTACTAAAAGACAGTAATTTTATAGGCTATAGATGACAACAATACCTAAAATAAAATTTGCAGATTTAAACTCTCTACCTGGTCTTAAAAAACTAGATGAGAGTTTTTTGCGTTATCTATCAGTCTATTCGCCTGAACTTGAAGAACAAATCACCTATTACAGAGAAATCGGTTCTAGTAAACTTAATGAATCTGCTTACTCACAATTTATTACAAAACTAGGGCCTCTGCTAGATGATTTTATTGCTGATATATTTCAAATTAATACAGAGAATCTAGCTCAAAAGAAAGAATATGAAAATTTTGATGTTATTTACGAAGCAAGAAGAAAATTCATCCAACGATATGTATTAAAAAAATATACTAAAATCGATACTGAAAAATTAAATTTTCAGCAAATTACAAAAAATATAAAAACAATAATTGGAGATATCACCCAACACAAACTAGCTAGCGCAATTATTAACTGGCAACTAGACTCTGATAAACATCAACAAGAACTTGAATTAGCTGCTCAATACTGCGCGATAATGCACTATAATGACAGCTCCCTTGCACTCTTTGATACACCTAGGGTAGTTGATGTAAATAACCAAATTAGAAACCATAAAATTAAACAATTCAGACAAGAACCGTATATTGGATTCGATTATCGTGACCATGCACAGGATGAGCAAGCTGCCATGCATACGAAATATTGTATATATTGTCATAAACAAGGGAAAGACTCTTGCTCAAAAGGTTTTCATCATATCAATCCTGATAAACACCCCAAAAAAGAAAAAGATGGCTGCCCTTTAAAACAAAAAATATCAGAAATGAATTTTTTAAAGGATATGGATTTAAATATTGGCGCACTTGCTACTATAGCAATTGATAACCCAATGGTAGCATCTACCGGACATAGAATCTGTAATGATTGTATGAAGACATGCATCTATCAAAAGCAAGAACCTGTAAATGTACCATTAATTGAAACTAATATATTAGAAAAAGTGCTAGAACTTCCTTGGGGCGTTGAGATATATCTGCTACTAACACAATGGAATCCATTAAACATAGATTCGCCTCTCCCCAAAGAACAATCTGGTTATAACGTACTAGTTACAGGACTTGGTCCGGCTGGATTTGCATTATCACATTATCTTACAAATGAAGGGCATAATGTTACAGCCATTGATGGCCTAAAAATTTTACCTCTACACTTTGATTCATCAAAACTTATCAAAGATTGGAATAAAATCAAAGTTCTATTATCTGAAAAAAAACCACAGGGTTTTGGTGGCGTTGCCGAATATGGCATAACTAATCGCTGGGATAAAAATAATCTTACACTAGTCAGATTAATTCTTGAAAGACGCACTTCATTCAAAATGCACGGAGGTATAAGACTCGGTAGCAATATTACAACGAATCAAGCCTTTGAGTCAGGTTTTGATCATATATCACTGTGCCTAGGTGCTGGAAAGCCAAATTATATCAATAACTCTGATTATTTTATAAAAGGAGTAAAAAGCGCAGCTGATTTTCTAATGAATCTTCAGCAAGGCGCGCCACACCTCAAAGAAAGCAACAGAAACATGCAAGTTCGCCTACCAGCAATTGTTATTGGCTGTGGTCTCACTGCCATTGATAGCGCAGTTGAACTTATACATTACTACCCGGCACAAGTGAAAAAATTTGCAGAAAAATGGCAAAAAAATGATACTGACAATATAATTCTTAACAATGAAGAACGTGAAATAGCAGAAGAATATCTTACACATGCAAAACTTTTCGCAAAAGCCAAAAATGATACGGAAAAATTAGAAATAATAAAACAGCTTGGCGGAGTAACAATTTGCTATAGAAAAAATATCACTGACTCACCAGCATATCGCCTGAATCATGAAGAAATTGAGCATGCAATGGCAATAGGAATTAAATTCATTGAGAATGTTGAACCACAAGAAATTAATCTTAATCAATATGGAGCTCTTGCTGAGATTAATCTATCAAACAAAACAAAGAAATCAGCCAAAACTATTTTAATTGCTATAGGTACAGACAATAATGAATTTATTGATATCGATGGGTTAGATAATATTGATTCAGATATTTTTAAAAATAAAAAGAATAACATCAGCTATTTTGGTGATTGCAACCAAAAATATGCAGGAAGCGTTGTTAAAGCTTTAGCTAGCGCAAAAAATGGGTATAAAGAAATTTCGACTTCTCTTCTAAACAGAGCACCAAAATCAACTAACAATCCATCAATTGATTTTAGTAGCACTATTCATAAGATAATAAATATTTCACAAGATATCACAGAAATTATTGTAAACTCCAAGACTTGTACTAGCAACTTCAAACCTGGTCAATTTTTTAGATTTCAAAACTTATCAAATGATTTAAAAATGACATCAGAACCGATTGCTCTAACAGGTGTTGATATTAATCATGAAAAGAATCTAATATCATTTATAGTTCAAGGTATTGGCACATCCAGCAAATTATGTTCTTCTTTAAAAAAAGGAGATGATATTGTTCTGATGGGACCAACCGGGCTACCAACTAAAATTGTTGCAAATAAAAATGTGCTACTTATTGGTGGTGGAATAGGTAATGCTCTACTTCTTCCCATTGCAAAAGCACTAAAAAACAATGATTGCGATATTAGTTTTATATCAGGATACAGACAACATTCTGATTTAATTTATGCAGATAAAATTGAGTCACTTGCGGACAATATAATAAGATCATTTGAAATTGATACAGACAATCCAGGTACTATCATTGATGCTCTTAATGGGGCAAAAATAAACCAATTATTAGAAAACATAGATCACATATATTGCAATGGATCTAACATTATGATGAATGCAATATTGGAAAATAAAGAATCATTATTTCCTAATACTGAAATTACATACAGCATTAATTCACCTATGCAATGCATGATGAAAGGCATTTGCGGACAATGCATTCAGAAAACAAATGATGAACAAGGGTATATATTTTCCTGTGAATGTCAGGATCAGAATGCTGTAAATATTAACTTCAAATCTCTCAACAACAGATTATCACAAAATTCATTATTTGAGAAAATATGAGTAAAGAGCTAAGATATCTATAAGGAACAAAGATTTTAACTCCTTCACAAAAAGATTAAGACAATTCATTCTTCTCTTAATCTATTGAAAGAAATAACCTAAGTAAGCAGCCATAGATAACCTTATTGCAGCGCCACTAATATATAGTAAAATCTAATTCTCTAATTTATAGGGTCTATTCTTATTCTCTAGATACTCTATTACTTTATGATTATCTTCTGAGACTTCAATGTAATTTATATAATTCTTAGGCAAAAAATATCCATTCACTTCACGTTTTTTTAATTTAGCTGCTTCAATTTCCTCAACACTTATTTCACTAGCCTCTGCAAGCGCATATATAACTTCCATAACATCAGCAAGTTCAGTGATTAAATCATCTTTAGATTCAGCATCATGTACTTCCTGAGCTTCCTCTATAATCTTCTTCTTAAGTTCAGATAAATACTCAGATTCTGATAAGGAATTACTATTAACGTCAACCCCTTCATCTTTCATTCTCGCAGGTATTTTACTGCGAATTAACTTATCAAACTGGTATCTTTTCATTTAACTAATCTTTTCCTCAATGAGCTTAATAGTCTCTTCTATTCCATATAGTTTGAAAAATGAACCAAGTCTTGGTCCTTGTATTTGACCTAGAAGAATTTGATATATCTCCTTGAAAAAATCTCTTAAATTCTCATAGCCCGCTTCTCTACCAATAGCATAAATTTCATTCTGAATTTCTTCACCAGTTTCATTACCAGATAATGAGCCGAGCATATCTGCAATTTGTCTTAGCAGAGCTATTTGCTTATCATCGGCAAGCAAATAATCTTTTTTACTTTTTACAAAATCATTATAATAATTTACAGCATAACTAGTCATATGATCGAGATAGGCAGCATTCTCTGGTGTTGCTGCCGGCGCATATTGGCTAATAAATCCCCAAAGTACGGATTTATCTTCTGGATTACAAACAGATGCAAGATTTAAAAGTAAGCTAAAACTGATCCCATATGTTTCAACAACTGGAACATCGCCATGGTGAATATGATATACGGGGTTTGCCAACTTCTTCTGCAAATCTTCTTCAATATGATATTTCTTATTAAAAGTAATATATTCATCTACACTTTTTGGTAGTATATCAAAATATAAACGCTTTGCTTTAGTTGGTGATTGAAACATAAATAATGCCATACTTTCAATAGGAGCATAATGCATCCACTCATCCACTGATATACTATTACCTTTTGATTTAGAAATTTTACTTCCCTCTGCATCTAAAAATAACTCATAGAAAAATTGTACAGGAGGAGTTCCGCCTAAAATTTTGCATATTTTACTATAAATCTCAGCATTTGGCCTATGATCTTTTCCATACATCTCATAATCAACATCAAGAGCTGACCAACGCATTCCAAAGTCAGGCTTCCACTGCAATTTACAATGCCCACCAGTAACTGGCACTTCTACTAAATCACCAGATTCATCACGATAAGAAACGCTTTGATTCTGGACACTAACACTCTCTATTGGCACCTGAAGTACAACTCCACTATCGGGACAAACAGGCATAAAAGGTGAATATGTCTTCCTGCGCTCTTCTCGAAAAGTCGGCAGCATCAAATTCATAATATCATCATATTTTTCAAGGGCTCTGACCATCATATGATCAAATTTCCCGGACTTATAACATTCCGTAGCACTATAAAACTCATACTCAAAACCAAATTTATCGAGAAATGAGCGTAACTTAGCATTCATATAATGACCAAAACTCTCCTTTTCTCCATAAGGATCAGGTATAACGCTCAGTGGTTGCTCCAAATACTCAGACACCATTTCCTGATTTGGAATATTACCAGGTATTTTTCTCAAACCATCCATATCATCAGAAAAACAAATCAACTTTGTTGGAATATCACATAATTGCTCAAAAGCTTTCTGAACCATAATGGTTCTAGTAACTTCTGCAAATGTACCAATATGCGGCAAGCCAGAAGGACCATACCCTGTTTCAAATAAAACATATCCTTTTTCAGGGGTTTTACCACCAATTGCATCATAAATTCTTTTTGCTTCAACAAAAGGCCAAGCTTTTGAATTGGATATATCTTCAAAATTCATTGTCATAATATAATTACATGTTTAATATGATTATAGAATCTTTTAACATAATACAATTAAAGCATTGCTAAACTGTGAAGAAAAAGATCTCTATAGGCCAGATAGGATATTATGATTATTAATTTATGTCAATTAAACTAAAAGATCCGTATGTTTTACTTCTAGCACTTTCGAGTGTTAGCCTTGTATTTGCATATATAGTTGAATATATGATGGGACTGCCAGCATGCCCTCTATGTATTTATCAAAGATTTCCGTACCTTATTTTAATCCTACTATCAATAATGTCCATTTCAGGACAAAAGGGATTAAATAAATATTATATAATGACAGTAATATTTTCAATAATACTCGCCGGATACCATACAGGAGTTGAAAGAGGCATATTTGAAATGTCTGGATTTTGCACGCCTTTAGTAAAAATAAGTGATAATATATCTGTATCAGATTTTACCAAAATGCTCTATAGCGCAGGACCCATTGGGCAGTGCAACAAACCAGCACTAATAATATTTAAACTATCAATGACCGAATGGAATTTGATTTTAAATCTATTTTTACTTACAATCTTTATCAAGTACAGGAACTATCAGAAAAGATAAAATGCCAAAGCCATATTACACAGATAATCAAAACAAGATTCAAGAAATAATAAGGGTTGACCATGCTGGAGAGTTCGGTGCAAAGCGTATTTACGAAGGGCAAATAGATTATACAAAAAATCCAGAAAATAAAAAGATAATCAAACATATGCTAGATCAAGAAGCAGAACATTTAGAATATTTTGATAATCAAATTAAAAACGGCAATTCTCGTCCAACTGCTCTTATGCCAATATGGAATATATTTGGTTATGCACTTGGAGCGATAAGCGCAAAATGTGGTATAAAATCAGCCATGCTTGTAACAGAGAGCGTTGAAGAAGTAATCGTAGATCATTATCAAGAACAAATAAACTACCTAGAAGACACTAAAAACAAAGGGCAATTATTATCTAAAATAAAAAAATTCAAGCAAGATGAAGCAGATCACATCCATATTGCACAAGAAAATGATAGTTCTAATGCCAGATTTCATAAAATAATATCAACACTCGTCAAAAGTTTTTGTAAGACAGCTATCTTTTTATCAAAAAAAGTTTAATCCGATAGAACAAATAAACTACAGCAATTCCAAATATGACCTACATTGTCTAGAAGATAGGGATTTAAAAAAAGCTTTTTCGTAGAGAAAATGACAACAAAGATAGCTAATTTTCTAAAAATCATCTAAGTTTATATCAATAGTAGTAAATAATTGGTATAAGTTTATGCATTCCAAAAAACACCTGAGTTTTAGCGCTATTCAAGGTATGATAGCAGATAAGTTTGCAAATGCGCAAGATACTAGAGCTCCAAATGCCAGCAATAGTATAAAAGATACAATGCTATCGGGTTTGGCACGCATGTATTTCCAATCTGATTCGTTATTGGAATTTCAGCGTACCATGGAAAGAAGGCAACAGCGCAACAATCTACGTAGTATGTTTTCAGTACAAAATCTTCCTACCGATCAAGGTATAAGGAATGTAATAGATGAGGTGGATACTGAGAACGCGTTCCGACCAATATTCAAAGACTTGTTTAATAGACTACAAAGAGGCAAGCACCTAGAACAATATCAAACTCTTCCTGGTAAATATCTACTTAACGTAGATGGTACACAGTATTTCAGCTCTAAAGACATCGATTGCCAAAAGTGCTTGGTTAGAGGTTCTACAAAGAACCCTTATAATTGTCATCAGGTAGTACAAGGTGCAATAGTTAAGTCTGGCATGCGCCAGGTGATTCCCGTTATGCCCGAAGAGATATGCTCTCAAGACGGAGATCAGAAAGAAGACTGCGAAACCAATGCCTTTAAACGATTTCTCGATAAATTTAGAAAAGATCATGACAAATTAGAGATAATCATTAATGCAGATGCATTATATGCGACAACTCCCGTCATTGAGGCAATTCATAGCCACAAAGCTAATTATATTTTTAAGATACAAGCGGCTAATCATAAAACATTAATAAAGAACGTAGTCTCTGTTGATAAATCAAAGATTGAGGCGAGAAGTATCAGAAATAATAAACTAGTTATCGAGTGGGTAAATGAGGTTGAATTATTTAGTAGCACCAAAGCAAGAACTAACTACATAGAAGCTTGGGAGCTAGTGCCCCAAAAGGATGGCACTAACAAAACTCAATATTATGGAAAATGGATTACAGATTTAAAAATTACAACGAAAACTGCAAAAACTATATTAGATGCAGCAAGAGCTCGCTGGAAAATAGAGAATGAATGCTTCAACACATTAAAGAATCATGGATATAACATTGAGCATAACTACGGCCATGGCTCTAACCACCTATGCTATAATTTCTATAATTTAACCCTCTTGGCCTTTACTATGCACCAAATACATCAATTAACAGATAAACTATTTCAAGAGATGCGAGCGTGCTTTAGTAGATTAGGGCGTATGTGGGAAACGATAAGAAGTACAGCCGAGATGTTATTTTTTTCATCCATGGAGATATTGTGGGAATGTGTAGCTCTGAAGCGTGACTATGAGCAGCCACCCGTATAATTTGCACCTATAAATGAAGGCTCTCAGCAATAGAACCATCTGTTGCTAATCGTTAGATAATATCCGATTGATACCAATCAGAGAATGACAACTAAGAATTAAATGAATTTGATCTATAAAATCACGTAAAATGCAAGAAACTGCAAATTCTAACTACGTTTTTGAACAATTTTTTGTATTAAAGAATTTTACTACAGGGGTATGGGTCATATTTGGAATTGCTGTCTTTGTTGTCATTTTCTCTACGAAAAAGCTTTTTTTAAATCCCTATCTTCTAGACAATGTAGGTCATATTTGGAATTGCTAAAATCTGGTAATTATCACCATCTTTTTGATAAAAATAAAGCAAATATAATCTGATAATTTGCTACAAAGCCGATAATATTTTTTATAACACTGATTTTATTCCATATTTCGAATCGCTGCAATTATTGTGGCAATGAAAAAATTAGATCTCATAAATATTTACATTTTATTTGCATGAATACGATCAACTATTTCATCCCTAAAGTGCCTAATTAAGCCCTGAATTGGCCATGCAGCTGCATCACCAAGAGCACAAATAGTGTGACCTTCCACTTGCTTAGTAACATCCAAAAGCTCATCGATCTCTTCTACTTTTGCTTCCCCCCTAACCAATCTCATCATCACGCGCCACATCCAGCCTGTACCTTCACGACAAGGAGTACATTGACCACAAGATTCATGCATATAAAATTTACTTAATCTTGCAATTGCATAAATAATATCTGTTGATTGGTCCATTACGATTAGTCCACCCGTTCCAAGACCAGATCCTGCGGCTCTAAGTGAATCAAAGTCCATTGTTACAGTTTCACAGACATACTTTGGAATCATTGGCACGGAAGAACCTCCAGGAATAATTGCCTTTAGATTATCCCAACCACCTCGAATACCACCAGCATGTTGCTCTATCAATTCTTTCAATGGAATACCCATTTCTTCTTCAACATTACACGGCTTATTCACGTGCCCAGAAATACAGAATAGTTTACTACCAGTATTATTTTCTTTTCCCAGTGATGCAAACCAGTCAGCGCCTCGTCTAAGTATGGTTGGAACAACGGCAATAGATTCAACATTATTAATAGTTGTGGGGCACCCATAAAGACCAGCACCTGCTGGGAAAGGCGGTTTTAAACGAGGCTGTCCTTTTTTACCTTCCAAACTTTCTAGTAAAGCTGTTTCTTCACCACAAATATATGCACCCGCGCCTCTGTGCAAATATATATCAATATCATATCCAGAACCACAAGCGTCTTTACCAATAAGTTTCGCCGCATACGCCTCATCAATAGCATTCTGCAAAGCCGCAGCTTCATTATAAAACTCACCACGTATATAAATATAACAAACATTTGCCCCAATCCCAACACTAGCTAAAACACAGCCTTCAACAAGCTTATGAGGATCATATCTTATAATATCTCTATCTTTACATGTACCTGGTTCAGATTCATCTGCATTCACTACTAAATATGAAGGCTTTGGATGATCTTTTGGCATAAATGACCATTTCATACCTGTTGAAAAACCAGCACCACCACGACCTCTTAGGCCTGAATTTTTTACCTGCTCAACAATCCAATCACGCCCTTTTTTTATAAGCTTTTTTGTTCCATCCCAATCACCACGCTTTTGTGCTGCTTTCAAGTTTGGAGATTCTTTACCATGTAAATTGGTGAAAATTTTGTCTTTATCCTCGATCATGATCCCCTCCTTTCAAAAAATACTCCGGGATCTTAGCATCTACTACATTCTGGCGATGACTTGTCGCATTGAAAACAAGAAACCACTGCTCTTTTTCAATATAAAACTGAATTTCTCTCTTTTCAATTTTTTCTAAAAAATTCTCCCATTTACAACCTCTCGAAAGATGTCCATCTGAAAGTTTAATAAGCTCTCCCATCATATTATTACTTAACATGTTAAAAACATCATTCACATCAAGAACACCACCAGTATCCTTGTTAAAAGTCATTACATCAATTCGCCAAGGTCTATCATTCCTATTAGTAATCCAGCGTATACTGAAATGTTCCTTTGTTCCCGACTCAGGAATATCAAACATTACTGAAAAATGATCACGTCTGCCTTGATTACAAACTGCATATAATTCAACAAAATCATGAATTTCATCATTAATTTGCATAAATATTTCTTCATCGCCATGAGAAAGTACTGGATATGAAACGACTCCCTGGCAAGCGCCAGAACGAATCGTACGCGCAAAATCTAGATTCTTTTCAACAACAAAGAAACCATTGCTTGTATAGTCAGCAAGAGCTGTAGTCATCATCAAAATCGAAATTAATACTATACTTGCTATTTTTTTCACTGCGTTTCCTTATTTATGTTAAGATTTTTTTGCTTTTAACTCTTTTATTAGATCACCCAGCTTCTTGGAATCTAAATCTTCGTAATAATCATCATTAATCTGAACAATCGGAGCATTCACACACGCACCCAAACATTCAACTTCTGAAATCGTAAACAAACCATCCTCTGATGTTTCGCCACATTTAGCTTTTGTCAATTTTTCGCATGATTCCATAATTTGGCCAGCACCACGAAGCCAACAAGGTGTTGTTCCGCATACTTGAATATGATATTTTCCAACTGGCTTTAAATTATACATAGTGTAAAAAGAAGCTACTTCATACGCTCGCATATAAGGTTCTGAAATATAATTAGCTACACACTCAATTGCAGGCACAGAAAGCCAACCACCATTTTGTCTTTGCGCTATATCAAGTAATGGTAGCATTGCACTTTTTTGGCGCCCTTCTGGATATTTAGCCACAATTTCTTGTGCCTTTTTTAAATTTTCCTTATTAAATGCAAATGATTCTTGTTTTACACTCATCTATCAATCTCTCCAAATACTATATCCAAACTAGAAATAATCGACACTACATCTGCCATCAAATGCCCTTTTGCCATAAAATCAAGCCCTTGAAGATGTGCAAAACCTGGAGCTTTTATCCTGCATCTATATGGCTTATTCGAACCGTCTGAATATAAATAAACCCCAAATTCACCTTTTGGAGCTTCAACCATTCCATAAGCTTCTCCTGCCGGCACATTATATCCTTCCGTATATAATTTAAAATGATGAATCATTGCTTCCATTGATTCTTTCATCTCGCTTCTTTTGGGAGGTGTTATCTTTGAATCTATTGATTTAACCTTACCTTTAGGAATTTTTTTCAAACACTGATCAATAATTCTCACAGATTGATACATCTCTTCAATTCTAACTAGATATCGATCATAGCAATCACCTTGTGTGCCGACTGGTATATCAAACTCAAGCTCGTCATAAATTTCATAGGGATTACTTTTACGCAGATCCCACTCAATTCCAGATCCTCTAAGCACAGGTCCAGAGAACCCCCAATCCATAGCCTGCTTTTGGCTAACAACCCCAACTCCAACGAGTCTTTGTTTCCAAATTCTATTATTATTTAAAAGCGTTTCAACATCAGCTAAATAACCCAAAAATTGACTATTAAAAACAGCTATATCTTCAAGCAAACCATCTGGTAAATCCTGTGCGACACCTCCTGGCCTAATATAATTTGAATGCATGCGAGAACCAGAAACACGCTCATAAAACTCCATTATTTTCTCACGCTCTTCAAATAACCATAAAAGCGGAGTAGTCGCTCCAAGGTCAACAGCTTGAGTACCAATATTCATTGTATGATTTAGTATTCTTGTAAGCTCAGAGAATAAAACTCGAATATATTGTGCACGTTTTGGAACTTCGCATTTCAATAATTTCTCAACTGCAAGTGCATATGCATGTTCCTGACACATTGGAGATACATAATCTAAGCGATCAAAATATGGCACTGCTTGCGCATAAGTTTTATGCTCAATCAATTTTTCAGTACCTCTATGAAGCAAACCTATATGTGGATCAGATTTATTTACAACTTCACCATCCATCTCTAAAATCAGGCGAAGTACTCCATGCGCCGCAGGATGCTGTGGACCAAAATTAATAGTCGTCGTCTTTATTTTAGAATTATCTTTCAAAGCTTCTGTCATAATTTCTTTAACTACTATTTTGTTGCCTTCTCATCACCAGGAAGCTTATACTCACCTGGTCCTTGCCAAGGAGAAGAAAAATCAAAACTCCTAAATTCTTGCTCAAGTAATACTGGTTCATAGACTACTTTTTCAAGTTTTTCATCATACTT
Organism: Rickettsiaceae bacterium; assembly: GCA_965233855.1. Taxonomy (GTDB): domain Bacteria; phylum Pseudomonadota; class Alphaproteobacteria; order Rickettsiales; family Rickettsiaceae; genus Megaera_A. Next base: position 114,723 of record OZ247586.1, read on the forward strand.
CACCTGTAGATGTCCGGTAACTGGAAAATCCTTACGAAGAGGGTGACCAACAAATCCATAATCCGTCAAAATTCTACGTAAATCTGGACAACCGTCAAAATTAATCCCAAACATATCAAAAGCTTCTCTCTCATACCAACAAGCTGCACTAAATAGATGCACTATTGACGGAGCAAGATGATCTTCGTCTAATTCAATTTTAAACAATAATCGTTTATTTAATTTTAAACTCAAAAAACTATAAACAATTTCAAACCTATTGGCTCGAGAAGGAAAATCAGCAGCAAACAAATCCGTCAAAACAGTAAAGCGCAAATCTTTACTTTCTTTTGCAAATTTTAACAATGAGAGCAAACTATCACTAGATGTTTTATAAGCAATAAAACCACCAATCTGAAGAGGCACAATACTTAGATTACTATCTTTAGCAAATTCATCAATAATATGTGAGAATTCCATGCATCAACCCTTAAATTTACTTGTTCTTTTGATCTTGCGTTGCAGCTGCATCAAACCATAAATCAAAGCTTCCGCTGTTGGCGGACAACCTGGAACATATACATCAACTGGAACAATACGATCACAACCACGAACAACAGAATATGAATAATGATAGTAACCACCACCATTAGCGCAGCTACCCATTGATATAACATATTTTGGATGAGCCATTTGATCATACACTTTGCGCATAGCAGGAGCCATTTTATTAGTCAAAGTCCCAGCAACAATCATAAGATCAGCCTGTCTTGGACTAGGCCTGAATAAAAAACCAAATCTATCCATATCATATCTACTGGCAGCTGCCTGCATCATCTCAACCGCGCAGCATGCCAACCCAAAAGTCATAGGCCATAAAGAATTTGCACGTGCCCAACCTGTCAAATCATCGATTTTGGCTATAACGAAACCTCTATCAGACATCTCTTCTTCAAATATATTATCTTGATTCTGTAATGTATCTTTCATAAAAATCACCTATTCCCAATCAAGAGCTCCTTTTTTCCATTCATATATAAAGCCAACAGTTAACACCAATAAGAAAACCATCATTGACCAAAAACCCAACTGACCAATTGTTTTTAAATTTATTGCCCAAGGAATTAAAAAAGCAACTTCTAAATCAAAAATAATAAATAAAATAGCAACTAAATAAAAGCGAATATCAAACCGCCCTCTTGCATCACCAAAAGGTTCAAAACCACATTCATATGCTGACAATTTATCTTTCTGAGGTATTTCTTTAGCCAATATTTTTGGCAAAACTATCACAACTACAGATACTAGTGTGGCAATACCAAAAAATATGGCTATTGGCAAGTATTCAGCAAGTATAGCGGTATTCTGCAACATATTCATTCTTTGTATATCCTGAAGCGTTTATACTTTAATTAGCTACACTAAAACCCCACATTTATCAACGCGAAAATAGCATAGCTCTAATATTCCATAAAAATTAGTAACTTTTAAACAAAAATTTACAGCAAACTACACACATAATTATAACTACAAAATATGAAAAAATATTTGTGAAATTAGTGATGATAAGTTATAATATTCTACATATATGAACTACCTAATGGATCAGCGGTATAATTGTGAAAATAGTTTTGGTATTATTAGTTGCATTTATTTCTCTTTCTGCAAACGCAGAACGATCAGGTGGTCATATTACTCTTCATAAACCAAATGTACGCGAAGCTAAAAAACATCGTACCAATGATTTATTTAAATCTTACTTGGAACTAAGCTCTTTTCGTCATAAAACATTGGCGCAAAATGTTGCAAATGTAAACACTCCAGGTTATAAAGCAGATGAAGTTGCAATGCCTGATGAATATAATGGTATAGTTGGTAAAGGGAAACTTTCTAGAAAAATTACAATGACTAGAACGTCACCAAAGCATATTTCTGGAAGCAATGGCTCAAACGATAGATTTTCTAGTGAAAAACTAAAAGATCCTTATGAAATTAAAAAGAATGGAAATAATGTTTCCATGAGTCAACAGATGACAAAAATTGCCCAAAATAGAAATGACTATAATGCTGCTGTGAAAGGCTATGCGACCTTAAATTCACTTTATGGCACAGTAGTTGGTAAATAACATGAAACAATTATCTTTATTTTTTATAGCAGCTCTAGTTGGAATCTTAGCACCAACAAGCATTGCATTTGCTGACAATTTAAAAAAAGCATCAGCAATAGCTGCTCATGGAACGAGATTCCAATCCGAAAGACTAAAAGTTGCAGCAGAAAATATTGCTAATGAAGATTCTACTGGTGCCACCCCAGGTGCTGATGCATATCGCAGAAAAGTTATTTTTGCTGAAAACAAATATAATAAAAAACTTGACACAAACGTCATCAGGACAAAAAAAGTAGATGTAGATAATTCAGATTTTATTATGAAATTCGACCCACATCATCCTGCAGCAAATGCTGAGGGCTATGTAAAATACCCAAATATTATTCGTGAAATTGAACGCGCCGATGCAGCAGAAGCACAGCGTGGTTATGAAGCAAATTTAAGCGTTATGGAAGTTAGCAGCTCTTTGATGCAAAAAACAGTTGAAGCAATAGGTAGATAAATTATGTCAGTAGATAGTGTTGGATTATTAGCGCAACAAAGCTATACACAAATTCAAGACAGACCAAAATTAGATATCGCAGAAACTCCGATAACAAAAGCGACATCTTTTCATAATACTGTTGAAAAGCAATTTAACAGCTTTGCTAACATGTCCCCAGATCAAATCCTAAGCCGTATTCAAGGAGCACGTCAAGCAGGAGGTTCAGCCCTCACCGCTACAAATACGGCTGCAGTGAGCAATGGCTTATCAAGTGGAATTGTTGGCAATACTGCCAAAGCCCTTAGAGGCTCAGTGGCAAACCACGAACAAACAGCAAGAAAATCCCTAATTGGCGAAGCTTCTCTTATTGAACTATTAACAGCAACTACTGATGCTAAGAATACTATGGAAGCAACTGTTAAAGTACGAGATAAATTCTTAGAAGCCTTCGATAAAGTAATGAATATGAGTATGTAGCGCAAAAACGCATGCTTTAATTATATGTAAAACTCTACACTTGATCTGACAGATAGCTACTTATCATACAGCATAATTACTGTCAGATAAGTTCTGAGTATCATGTGTCTGACACTCATTCACGTAGCTAGGAATATTCTTATCCAAAGCAATATGTTTTGAATCAAGAAAGGTTTGCATAGGTGTTTTTCCATAACAATGCTTTCCTGAATGTGTTCTTTGAGTATTGTACTTATTAATCCATAAATCAACATCAATTTGTAACTCTTCTACAGAGCCGTATATTCTTTTGCGAAATGCTATATCATAAAACTCTTGTTTCATAGTTCTATGGAACCTCTAGCAAATACCGTTAGTTTGCGGACTACGAACCTTTGTTTTTGTGTGATCAATATTCTCAATTCCTAAATAAAGTTGATAGGCATGATGCTCAGGTTTACCACAATATTCAGTACCGCGATCAGTGAGCATACGAAACATGCTAAGGCCTTGTTCTGTATAAAATGGCAGCACTCTATCATTTAGTATATCAGCTGCAGTAATAGCTGATTTCTCAGTATAAAGTTTTACTTGCGCCACTTTAGAATATGTATCAACAAAAGTTTGTTGGTAAATTTTTCCAACCCCCTTCATATTACCTACATAGTAAGTATCTTGTGAACCAAGATACCCAGGATGCTCAGTCTCGATTTCACCGTGAGCTACTTTGCTAGCTTTAGCCCGCTCAAGAGCTGCTAGCTGTTCTTCAGTTAATATCATACCATCTTGCGCTGATTTAGCTTCTGAGGCTTTTAGACGCTTACGCATTGTCTCTAAATCATTACGCAACCAAATAGAACGAACTCCACTACTTGATATTAAAACACCTTGTTGCTTCAGCTCATTACTAGCTCGTAATTGCCCTAAAGCAGGGTTTGAAATAGCAAGATCTATGACGGCTTGTTCTACATCAGAAGGTACTCTGTTTTTCATGATAGGTTTCTTGCGGCTGATTTCCTGTAGAGCAGCTTCCCCACCATTTTCATATAATTCTTTAAAACGATAAAAGGTATCCTTTGAATATCCCATAACGTTACACGCTTGACTTACATTACCAAGCTGTTTCGCTAATTCTAAAAGTCCTAATTTGGGTTTGATGATTTTTTCTAATTGACTCATTTTTAATCTCTTGTTTGAGTGGTTAAATGCAATATATTCAACTACTAAATATATTACTCTCTTTTTACCACTCTGTCAGATTAAATTTGAAGCTTTACATTTTTTATAATATGTCCTTCTTTTTCCCGCTCGGCTTTTGCACTTTATACGTGATTCAGGGACCCTTCTAGATGCTCTTTAATTATGCAGATAAAACTTATACCTTTCCTACATTCTTTAAATAGATTTCACACGCGCAGAAATAAGCAGAGCTCTAACTACGACCGTAAGTTATCACTCTTATATATATAACACTATTATTTCAACAATTCATCTATATCAAACAGTTTTATATAGCTTCCTTCACCTCCAAATAGTAAACTATAGTAATAATTCAATTTTTGCATTTTTTTATGTCTACTATATTTAACCTAATTCTTCTTGTTGTACTTGGAGCCGCCGCATATTTTTTATATAAACGAATGAAAGGTGGCGGCTTAAAAAGCTCTACTGAATCCGCAGCCAAGGATCCAATGTCTCAAGAAGTATATAATGCACAAAAACATCCAAAAGACGAAGAAGTATCACTTACTCTTGAAGAAAGAGTAGAGCTGTCATGGCAATTTCTTACCAATATCACCGAACAAATATTAAATAAATTTACTCAAGATGATAGAACACGGGTTCACCAAGCAGGTGAGAAAATGAATAGACACGGAATGAGATATCAACACGACGTCAAACAAGAAGCAAAAGTAACAATAGAAGTCGTAAAAGATAGAACTAGAAAACAGAACCAGAACAAAGGTCAATCTAGATAAGATATTATAGGTGAAAAATAAAAAAACCATAATATGGTTCAAGAACGATTTAAGAATTTCCGACAATCCCGCTTTATCCGAAGCTCTAAAAAATGGTAAAATCCTTCCAATATATATATTAGAAGAAAATGAACAGAAACTAATATTAGGTGATGCTCAAAAATGGTGGCTATATAACACAGCGATTCGAAATATGGAATAAAATCAGTGTTATAAAAAATATTATCGGCTTTGTAGCAAATTATCAGATTATATTTGCTTTATTTTTATCAAAAAGATGGTGATAATTACCAGATTTGCTAGTAGAAAACATCACAAAATAACATTTTCACAAAAATGATACACCACAACGGTTATCAATAGCAAGTCTATTGATAAATACAGTTAGTAATCAATCAAACAACACCTTAAGTTGGTGGTGGTTCATAATCCATTTCTCCAATCAAAAATTCCCATAACGCTTCTAAGTTGGTAAAATACAGTCTATTAACAAACGCTCCGACTTGATGCCATAATGAAGCTAAACGGCTATATTTTAATCTGAGTTTTTGGAATAAACTATCGGTTAATTGATGAATTTGATGCATCAAAAATGATAATAATGTAAAGTTATAGAAGTTATAACATGAATTGTTTTTACCGTGACCATAATTATGTTCAATGTTATATCCATGATTTTTTAAACTATTGAAGCACTCATTTTCTATTTTCCAACGTGCTCTTGCAGCATCTAAAATAATTTTTGCATTCTTATTTGTGATTTCTAAGTCAGTTATCCATTTGCCAAAATACTGCACTTTTTTTGTGCCGTTTTTCTGAGGAACTAGCTCCCATGCAGCTATATAATTTGTTCTTTGTTTGGTGCCACTAAAGAGTTCAATATCATTAACCCACTCTATGACAAGTTCATTATTTCTTCGGCTAGTGGTATAAACTTTAGATTTATCTATAGAGGTTAGATTATTCATCAATGTCTTATGTTGTTTGGGTTTTGCACGAAAAATGTAGTTTGCATTATGGGAATGTATCTTCTCAATTACTGGTGTTGTTGCATATAATCCATCGGCATTGATAATAATGCCTAACTTATCGTGATCCTTTCTAAACTTATCTATAAATCTATAAAAAGCATTTACTTCACTATCTTCTTTTTTTGCTCCATCTTGTATGCAAATATCTTCTGGCATCACTGGTATGACCTGACGTAAGCCGTCTTTAACAATTGCCGCTTGTAATGCTTGATGGCAGTGATATGAGTTTTTGACAGTACCACGTGTTAAGCATTTTTTACAACTAATTTCCTTAGAGCTAAAATATTGCGTACCATCTACATTCAATAAATACTTCCCTGGTAATGTTTGATATTGTTCAAGGTGTTTGCCTCTTTGTAATTTATTAAATAATTCTTTAAATATTGGTCTAAATGCTACTTCTGGATTTACAGAATCTATAATATTACGCATTCCATTGTCTGTAGGAAGATCATTAACATTAAACATGCTTTTGAGGTTATTTTTTTGGTGATGATTCTGCATTTTGCGTTGAAATTATAATAACGATTGGGATTGAAAATACATGCAAGCAAGACCTGATAGCATCACATCCTTTATCTTATGAGTACTGTTTGGCGCTCTATTGTCTGAAATTAATCCAAATTTGTTAGAAATTGACTCTAACAATGCACTTACACTTAGGTGTTTTTTAGAATGAATACGACTGTACCAATCTTTATTAAATATACTGGTATTATTCTAAAGATTTATATGCATTTTACTATTTTTTTCTTTTTGCTCTACGAAATACGTTTTTTCAATGCGTTATGATGCAACGGTTCTAGCTCATATTTCGAATCGCTGTTTATAAGCAAGTATTAACTTGTTGGCTTTTCGTATTAGAAGTACTTATAATTTCGTGGTTAGGGCCATTTTACTTCTGGAGGCATTGACATCAAGATCGCTTCAACATTCCCACCTGTTGATAGTCCAAAAGTAGTTCCGCGATCATAAAGAAGATTGAATTCTACATAGCGGCCACGTTTGATCAGTTGAAACTCTCTTTGCTCTTGTGTCCAGGTAAGATCCATTTTATTGCGTACGATTTTTGGGTAAACATCAAGAATTGCTCTGCCTACATCTTGCGTAAAGGCAAAGTCTTTGGAAAAATCATTTTTCATATAATCATAAAATATGCCACCAATTCCTCTTGCTTCATCTCGATGCTTTAGATAGAAATATTCGTCACATTGTTTTTTGAATTTTGGATAATACTTAGTATCATGCTTATCGCAAGCTTCTTTGAATGCTTGATGAAATTTCTCAGTTTCGGAATCATCTTCATACATTGGAGTAAGGTCCCCACCGCCACCAAACCAACCATTTTGAGTTTCAATATAACGTGTATTAAAATGCATTGCAGGAACTAGTGGCGAGCACATATGTGCGACAAGAGATACTCCCGTTGCAAAAAAACTAGGGTCGTCTTGTGCGCCTGGTATTTGTTTTCTAAATTCTTCAGTAAATTCACCATGCACTGTTGAAATATTAACTCCAACTTTTTCAAATACATGACCTTTCATAATTGACATAATTCCGCCACCGCCGCCATCTCTATCCCAAACTTTGCGCTTAAACTTTCCTGGCTTTAGGTCGTTTTTTTGGGCATACTCATTTTCAATTGATTCAAAAGAATCACATAATTGATTACGTAAATTTTTAAACCATTCTGAAGCAATTTGTCTTTTATCCATTTTTCTCACCAAGCGTTTTTAATAATTATAGGTAATCTATAGGGTTTTACCACAGCAAAATCAAATCTAATATTATATTTATAATATTCTGGATGTTTGCTTAAAAATAATTCGGTTGTTCTTCTGATTCAGCAATTCCAAATATGACCCATACCCCTGTAGTAAAATTCTTTAATACAAAAAATTGTTCAAAAACGTAGTTAGAATTCAGCAATTCGAAATATGAACTAGCATATGGTCTACAGAGCTTTTTCGTGCAGATCTATTATGTGTTCAACACTCAAAAGCAATCAATTTTACACTCTTTTGGATCAATCCTAACCAAAAACACAGCTTTTTGAGATTATTTCAACAACTCTGCACGAAATAAATATTTTTAATACGTTAGTTCATAACGCCTACAGTTCATATTTCGAATTGCTGGATTAGGGCGTATGTGGGAAACGATAAGAAGTACAGCCGAGATGTTATTTTTTTCATCCATGGAGATATTGTGGGAATGTGTAGCTCTGAAGCGTGACTATGAGCAGCCACCCGTATAATTTGCACCTATAAATGAAGGCTCTCAGCGATAGAACCATCTGTTGCTAACCGTTAGATAATATCCGATTGATACCAATCAGAGAATGACAACTAAGAATTAAATGAATTTGATCTATAAAATCACGTAAAATGCAAGAAACTGCAAATTCTAACTACGTTTTTGAACAATTTTTTGTATTAAAGAATTTTACTACAGGGGTATGGGTCATATTTGGAATTGCTGATGGCGGACAGGGTGGGATTCGAACCCACGGTACGCGTGAACGCACGCTGGTTTTCAAGACCAGTTCCTTAAACCACTCGGACACCTGTCCCGCTCTGCATAGTTTGATACCAGATTATTTCGTTCGTTTCAAGATAAAAATGTCAATATCTTGTAATATGTGGTATATTTGGTCCTTAGTTCGGGTTATAATAATATTCAAACTAATAATTTATTGTAATAAATTCGTATGAAGGGAAAATCTTCTAATTTTATAGCTTTTGATATAGGAAGTAGCAAAATTGCTGCGATGGCAGCTCATATAAATAAGAGCGGTCAGACAAAAATTAATTCGCAAATTTTGCAATATTCAGAAGGGTTTAAGTCAGGTGCCATTACAAATATGGAACTTGCTGAAAATAGTATTGTAGCGGCAATTTATGCTCTTGAACAAGAATGCGATAAAAGTATAAAAGAAATAGCTATTTCACTATCTGGTGTGGGCGTTAAATCATATTATGTAAATCATAAGGTAAAACTTGGTAATCAACCAATTTTAAAGCAAGATATTAAGAAACTTATTAATAAAGCTCTAGCCGAATTTAAAGTTAAAGATCAAGAAATTGTACACTATTTTCCAATGGAATTTATAATAGATGATAATCAGCAGGTTGATGATCCAATAGGTATGTATGCTCGTGAGTTGTCTTGTCAGCTTCACATTGTTTCTGCTGATAGTTTAATGCTTATGAATCTTACTAAATGCTTGGCAAAATGTCATGTTGAAGTTAGTGATGTGGTTTTATCAATTTATTCATCCGGTATTGCTTGCCTTACTAAAGATGAAAAAGAACTTGGCTCAATTATTATTGATATTGGTAGTAATACGACGAGTTTTGGTGTGTTCTTGGATGGTCAATTAGTGTATGCAAGTCATGTTCCAATTGGTAGTATGGACATAACAAGGGATATTGCTCAGGCTTTTTCTATTAGTCTTGCTGCGGCTGATAAATTAAAAATTATTTATGGAAATGCGAATCCCAAATTAGTGAAGAATACTACTATTAGATTAGATGAGTTTGAACAAGAGAATAATTATAATTCTGATCTTTCTATTACGGCAATTCAACTTGCAAAGATCATAGAACAAAAAACACATGAGATATTTACTAAAATTAAGAAGCAGTGTGATAGTATTTCTATGGATCATTTGCTTGCAAAAAGAATGATTATTACTGGTGGAAGTGCTGCCCTTCCTGGACTTACCAATCAAGCTGCCGAACTTTTTCAAAAACAAGTTCGGATAGCAAAGCCTGAAATTCTTGCAGGGTATGCTGAAAACTATAATCCTTATATGTATTCCACAGTAATTGGAATGGTTAAAGCAAAATCCTTGAAATATCAAAAAAATTCCTTTAGACATGGTGCAGATGAAGATGCAGGGTTGTTTAAAAGAACATTTTTATGGTTAAGAGAAAATATATAAAGGATACAGCAATTCCAAATATGACCCATACCCCTGTAGTAAAATTCTTTAATACAAAAAATTGTTCAAAAACGTAGTTAGAATTTGCAGTTTCTTGCATTTTACGTGATTTTATAGATCAAATTCATTTAATTCTTAGTTGTCATTCTCTGATTGGTATCAATCGGATATTATCTAACGGTTAGCAACAGATGGTTCTATCGCTGAGAGCCTTCATTTATAGGTGCAAATTATACGGGTGGCTGCTCATAGTCACGCTTCAGAGCTACACATTCCCACAATATCTCCATGGATGAAAAAAATAACATCTCGGCTGTACTTCTTATCGTTTCCCACATACGCCCTAATCTACTAAAGCACGCTCGCATCTCTTGAAATAGTTTATCTGTTAATTGATGTATTTGGTGCATAGTAAAGGCCAAGAGGGTTAAATTATAGAAATTATAGCATAGGTGGTTAGAGCCATGGCCGTAGTTATGCTCAATGTTATATCCATGATTCTTTAATGTGTTGAAGCATTCATTCTCTATTTTCCAGCGAGCTCTTGCTGCATCTAATATAGTTTTTGCAGTTTTCGTTGTAATTTTTAAATCTGTAATCCATTTTCCATAATATTGAGTTTTGTTAGTGCCATCCTTTTGGGGCACTAGCTCCCAAGCTTCTATGTAGTTAGTTCTTGCTTTGGTGCTACTAAATAATTCAACCTCATTTACCCACTCGATAACTAGTTTATTATTTCTGATACTTCTCGCCTCAATCTTTGATTTATCAACAGAGACTACGTTCTTTATTAATGTTTTATGATTAGCCGCTTGTATCTTAAAAATATAATTAGCTTTGTGGCTATGAATTGCCTCAATGACGGGAATCACCTGGCGCATGCCAGACTTAACTATTGCACCTTGTACTACCTGATGACAATTATAAGGGTTCTTTGTAGAACCTCTAACCAAGCACTTTTGGCAATCGATGTCTTTAGAGCTGAAATACTGTGTACCATCTACGTTAAGTAGATATTTACCAGGAAGAGTTTGATATTGTTCTAGGTGCTTGCCTCTTTGTAGTCTATTAAACAAGTCTTTGAATATTGGTCGGAACGCGTTCTCAGTATCCACCTCATCTATTACATTCCTTATACCTTGATCGGTAGGAAGATTTTGTACTGAAAACATACTACGTAGATTGTTGCGCTGTTGCCTTCTTTCCATGGTACGCTGAAATTCCAATAACGAATCAGATTGGAAATACATGCATGCCAAACCCGATAGCATTGTATCTTTTATACTATTGCTGGCATTTGGAGCTCTAGTATCTTGCGCATTTGCAAACTTATCTGCTATCATACCTTGAATAGCGCTAAAACTCAGGTGTTTTTTGGAATGCATAAACTTATACCAATTATTTACTACTATTGATATAAACTTAGATGATTTTTAGAAAATTAGCTATCTTTGTTGTCATTTTCTCTACGAAAAAGCTTTTTTTAAATCCCTATCTTCTAGACAATGTAGGTCATATTTGGAATTGCTGCTTCTGATTCTATTGATTTGATCTTTGGTAATAATTCTATCTTGCAGGTCTTGTTTTGTTGCTTTTACTTCAATAAAAATTAAGGATTTTCCTCGTTTAGCGATGAGGTCTATTTCCCCGACATATGTTTTATATCTGCGATGTAATATTTGGTAAAAGCAAATTTTATATAGAAATAATACGATATATTCGGCAAAGATTCCTAATTTAAAACTGTTCATTAATTTTTTAAATTTGTATTCAATAGTTTTCTAATTTCGTGTCGCATCGAGTAAATAACTAGTAGGAAAACGCTTGAAGTAAACATAATATAGTATGCTGGAGCGTAGTATTGCCCAGTAATTTCTAAAAGCCAACGAGCAATAGCCGCTGATGTTCCTCCGCATAATGCAATACCAAGATTATAGCTAAATGCAACGCCAGAAAATCTTTGTTCAGGAGTAAATAACGATATGATAAATATGTACGCAGTACCTGCAATACTTCCACCAAGAATAGCAAGCATAGTCAACGCAACTAGCTGCTGCCATGTTCCTTCACATGAAAGAAGTGCAAAGCATGGTAGAGCAAACACAAATACTGCAATTGCAGCAAGAGTTATCATTCTAAATCTTCCAATTGAGTCAGCAAAATGGCCAGAAATTGGCATTGAAATCATCATGATTATTGCTGTATATGCCAAATAGAGCCTTGCTGTTGTATCATCATAATGCAGTACATTACAGTGATAAATAGTTATATATGTTTTTACAAGGTAAACAACGCTGCTCGCGCAAGCACCAAGTGTAAATGTTACAAACATTGAAGTTTTAGCTGTTTTGAGAACGTGAAGAAAAGGAGCTTTAAGTGTTTTTTTCTTTTCGGAAAGCATAACAAATATTGGGGTTTCAGAAACTCTGAGTCTAAGATAAAATCCCATTAATCCCATTATTCCGCCAAGTATAAATGCAAATCTCCATGCGAAATCAAATTCTGGGAAAAAATATGATAATAGAATCCCAATTAATGTCGCAAATAAAGTTCCTGCAATGTTTGAGGCGTGGACAATTCCTGCCGTAAATCCTGGTCGTAAATTTTGATAATGCTCTAATAAAAATATTGCTGCACCTGCTCCTTCGCCACTAATACACAGACCTTGGAGTAATCGCATAACAACAAGTGTAGCTGGAGCAAAATATCCAATTTCTGCATATGTGGGTATTAAGCCAATGATAAAGGTTGGAACAGTCATTCCTAGCATTGATATAATTAGCGATACTCTACGCCCGTGCTTATCTGCAATATATCCAAAAATAATGCCACCAATGGGGCGTGTCACAAAACCAACAGCAAATACGGCGAGACTCGAGAGTATTTTGGTGAGATCTGAGCCTCCTGGGAAAAATGCATCTGCAATCGCCAAGGAAAAGACGGCGTAAACAGTAAAATCATAATATTCCAGAATGTTCCCTGAAATAGCTGATAAAAAGATAGACCTACGTTTACTCATCTATGTGCTTCTAATAACCAAATATCCAAGGGATTATATAGTACAAAAAATATTTGTGAAATAAAATCTTACAATAATTTTATATATATTACAAAATATTACACATCAAAATCAAATTTGCTATCAATATACGGCTCACGCACTAACGTAAATTGCCACCAAAATTTATTATTTGGAACGAAGCCATAGTTTTGCATGGTTTGTCTTAGCATTCTTCTATTATCTCTAGCAATTTCGGGAATATGTGCATTTTCGTAAGAAGAAAGAGGGGCGAATACATCATACGATGTTCCCATATCAAGTGAACCATCGCTCATATAAATTATATCTTTTTGTCCTTTGTAAGATCTTTTTGTTTTTTTACATGGGCTCTTTAGTTTATCTTTTAATGAAATTATAGTTACATCAACAGTACTTCCCCGAACGTGATTATATTTTGCTTCTATATAGCCATTATTTTTAAGATCAGATTTTTTTAAATTGGGGTAGTAGGAGTGTTTAACTGCTTTGGAATCTTGATCAGATAGCCATTTATTAAACTGATCATAAGATTTTTTAGGATGATAAGCATCATAAATTACTAGTGAATAGCCGTGCATTACTAAATCTTCTTGGACATTCCTTAGTGCTTCAGCTGCTTCTCGTGTGACAACTGCGCGGCTTCGTGTGCAGCCATTAACAGGCTTTCCTGTAAAATTTTCATCATGGTGATATTTAAGGTTAATTAAGATAGATGGATCAACATCACTTAAATATACAAACCCACTATGAAGATCATTTGCTGATGCTTTTGTAGCAAGCAAGAATAAAAGTATAAATATGTAAGAAGGTAGTTTATTCACTATATAATTAATTATTGAGTTTTGATTATCTAATAGATTAAAATTAACACAAATTTGTTGTTAATTACAGTAAAATGCATATTGTAGTATCTGTAGATTCTTCTCATTTTTGACTTATCAGATCTTTGACTATAATTCTTTTTTACTAAATAGCTTGAAATAGATTGAATAAATAATAGACTCTAGGCATTAGAAATGCTGTTATCAACGAGTTAAATGATAAATTATCCAACTATTGCAAAATATCTGGCAAAGGTGTATATCCGGCAGTTAGTTTTGACGGCGGGGGTTGTTATATGCGTTCTATTTATCACTAATGCATTTGATACACTCCAGAAATTTAAGTCGGCAGAACTGAATCCAAAGGATTTTTGGCAGTTAATTTCTTTTAAAATACCATACTTGTTTTGTGAAGTTGGCGCGCTTAGTTGTTTCGTCGCTACATTATTATTTCTTAAAGACATTACTAGGCAAAATGAATTAATTATAATTTTAAGTAATGGAGTCCCTATATGGAAAGTGTTCATCATTCCAATAACGGTTACATTTCTCTTTGGTGTTATTATTTTATTTACAATTAATCCTATAGGAGCATATGGCTTAAAGGAGTATGAAAGAGTAGAAGCGAAGATCACTGGGGCTCCATACTTAAATTTTGTTATTTCTCAATCTGGTATATTCTTTTTTGAGAAATTCGCTGGGAATAGTAGAGTTATTCAGGCCAAATCGATTAATGCAAGAGACAAAACTTTGTCAGATGTTACTATTCTAATGGTAGATTCGCAGAATAATCTTACTAAAAGGATTGATTCGCCAAAGGCCATTATACAACCAGGTTCATTTATATTGAAGAATTCAATAATTACTCATAGAGATGCTTCCAAGAGCAAAGAAGAAGTAAACTTACCAACAAATTTATCTATTGATAATTTGATGCAGACTTTTACCCCTCCAGAAATGATTCCTATATGGAATTTAAATCAATCTATAGAAAAATTTGCTAAGTCTGGTTTGGCCATAACAAAATATCAAATACATTACTATAAACAATTATTGAGACCAATTGCTATGGTGGCAATGTCATTTATTGCATGCTGGTTTATTAGTTTGAATGCAAGGGATGATTCAGGTGCTAGAACAATGGTAATGGGATTGATACTTGGAATATGTACTTATTTTTTTCTAGAGATGACTCTTCGTATTTTGGCGCATAGCGGGCTTAGTCCAGCACTTGCTACTTTATTACCAATTTTATTTATAATTTTATTAAGTAACTTTGTTATTTTACATTTTCAAGAAGCTTGATATACTTCATTTTATCGTTGATAATATATACATATAGTGGTGTAAATTAACACCTAAATAAATTGGGAGAATAAAAATAATGAAATTTCTAAGTTTCTTTGATCGATTTTCATCTGATATTGCGATAGATCTGGGCACGGCAAATACTTTAGTTTATCAAAAAGGAAAGGGGATTGTACTGGATGCTCCTTCTGTTGTGGCTCTGATTAATGAGAATGGTACGTTAAAACCTTATGCTTTTGGTCATGAGGCAAAAATGATGCTTGGTCGTACTCCGACTGATATTGTGGCTAAGCGTCCGTTGCAAGATGGTGTTATAGCTGATTTTAAAGGAGCAGAAGAAATGATAAAACATTTTATCAAATCTGTGCGTGATAGTAGATCATTTACTGGGCCAATGATTTTAGTTTGTGTTCCTTCTGGCTCAACTCCGGTGGAAAGAAGAGCGATTCAAGAAGCTGCAGAGGTCGCTGGGGCTAGAGAAGTATATTTAGTTGAAGAGCCGATGGCTGCTGCTATAGGAGCTGGATTGCCGGTAACAGAGCCAACTGGCTCAATGATTGTTGATATTGGTGGAGGGACTACAGAAGTTGCTGTTTTATCCCTTGGTGGCATAGTTTATGCTAGATCAGTAAGGGTAGGTGGTGATAAAATGGATGAAGCTATAATTTCATACATAAGAAGGCATTTTAACCTATTAGTTGGAGAATCGACAGCTGAACGAATCAAAAAGCAAATTGGTACAGCTTTTGTATCTCCTGATTCACCGCTTAGAGAAATGGAAATTAAAGGACGTGATTTAATCAATGGCATTCCTAAAGAGATGGTACTAAATGAGAAACAAATTGCTGAGAGTCTAACAGAGCCAATCAGTCAAATTGTTGAAGCAGTAAAGACCGCTCTTGAATGCACACCACCAGAATTATCATCAGATATTGTTGATAAAGGTATAGTGCTTACTGGTGGAGGAGCGTTATTGGATAATTTGGGATATGTCTTGCGTGATGCAACAAAATTACCAGTATTTGTTGCAGATAATGCGCTTGCATGTGTTGCACTTGGGATAGGAAGGGTGCTTGAAGATTATCCAAAATTAAAACATGTTCTGTTTAAACAGGAATAGTTTAAGTGGCTATATTAGCAAATAGAATAAGAATTAGAAATAATCTGCTTGAACTGAGTAAATTTGTGATTTTCTCAGTTGGCAGATTTTTTACTGTAATTCTGCTTATTTGCTCCTTTTACCTCTTGTATTTTTCGGTGCCGAAAGTTTTTTCAAATGTAATTATGGAGAGTGTTGGTAAAACTTTATCTGCAGGCTCTTTGATTTATGGTGAAACGATAAATTCATTTAAATGGGTTAATAGTAGATTATCTTATTTTAAAGATTTAGAGACAGAGAATCTTAAGCTTAAATTGAGGATTGCTTATCTACAAAAAACAAAGCAGATAGTTTCAGATCTTCAGTCAGAAAATAGAGCTTTGAAAGACATTTTGAATGTTATTAAGGATGTAAGAAGAGATTTTGTGACGGCTAAAATTATTGGTATGTCAAATAGTCCTTTTGCTAGTTCAGCAATTTTGCAATCGGGAAGTAAAAATAACGTAAAGCTAAATGATATTGTTCGAGGAAGACACGGATTGATTGGCAGAATAAGTGAAGTTAGTGAAAATTATTCAACAGTTACATTAATAAATGATCATAATTCAAGAATTCCAGTGGTTACAAGCACTTCGAAAGCAAAGGGGATCATTGCAAGGCAAGGTGACGATTTGAGAATAATTCATTTGAAAGATGAGCATAATATTTCGATAGGAGAGACTATTTATACATCAGGAGATGGAAAAATATTTCCACGTGGTATAGCGGTTGCAACAGTTGTTAAAATTAAAAATAATACAGCTTTTATTGAAACTATTGAAAATTTTAATAAGATTGAATATGTAGTAATTGAATCAAATTCGTAAGTAAAAATTAGGATGCTGCTTTATAAGCAAATAAAAAATATTGAATATGGAAAAAAAGAAAGAGCAAGTTGTAAATGTTGAGGTGCCAAGAAGTAATACCGATGATACTGTTGAGAGCGTTTTCAGAATCCATCTAAATGAAGAAGTCGTTGAACTATGTAATGATTTTTGTAAATATTATTATGCTACAGATGACACGGAACAGGATGAATTTTTTGCAATTGTTTTTGAGAATAGCTTTATTCCACGTGTAAATGTACTTGAGTTTTTATCAAAAAATCCAATTGATGGCTTAAATAATGTGCTAGCTTATTCAGTAGTTAGGTTGTCCTCGACAAAGGAAGAGCATTTAGTTGCAATTGTAAATAGCTATGATGCGAATGAGACTCTTGCTTCTCATCTTCAAAAGGGTAAGGTATTAAAACTTCAGGAACTAGAAGAGATTGTTGGATATATCAATAACATTTTGATTAATCTTAAGGATGAAAAGATTTTTTGCTGTAATATTAATCCTTCTAATATTTTAATGAAAGATGGTAAATTCCTTGCTCTTAGAGAGTTTATAGATACTTATCCTAATTTTCATCAGGAAGAGCAATATTTAGCGCCAGAGTTAATTGAATGTCATCAAGCTGCGCGTTATGTTATGAACTCAGAAAGTGATATTTATGCTCTTGGTGTTTCCATGTATGAAGCTTACACTAATAAACCTCATTGGCATGATCACTCTACTTTGCATGAATATAATCATGCAAGGTTTGAAAACACGACTAGTAAATATTTACTTGTTCGAGTGAAAATATCAGAAAGACTTAGAACTTTTTTTAAGTGGGTATTGCATGATGATGCATCCGTTCGTTGGAAAAGTTCTAAAATTAAGGAATGGATAGAAGGCAAGAACAGTAAATCTACGCATGAATCACTTGCTGATACTAAAAATACCATTGGGTTTAATGATAATAATTATTCTACACTAAAATCTTTAGCATATGCGCTCTATAATAATTGGACAGAGGGCATGAAGTTTATTAAAGATAGTAAATTATATAAGTGGGCAAGTCGTGAACAGTTAAGCGCTGATGTGTTGGAAGAAATACAAGCGATTGGTGATAAGAAGTCAGATTCTACCTTTGTAGTAACTAATACATTGGGTTCGCAGATTAAGCTTACTAAATTATTATCTCTAATAGATCAAAATGGTTCTATTAGACAAGATGGGCTAGCTTTGTCTGCGGCTTCAATTCCATATTTTCTTCATTATTTGGTAGTGCATAATAATAAAGATATTTTTGATAAAGTGGTCAAGATTATAAAAGATGAAGATTGGGGGTATTATCAAGGTAGACCAAATGCTGCTGGTAACCTTCGTAGAATTGATATAGATCATTTTGTTCGTCATGTAGCTAACGTGCAATCTGGTTCTGTTGTAAAAGGGGCAGAAAGGCTCACATACATGTTAAATCCTACGATGATATGTCAAAGTAAATTGTTAAAGGGAAAATATATTACAACTATTCAAGAATTATTGGTGGGGCTTGACAGCTATGCAGAAAAGAAACCAAAGAATTTTACAATTGATAGGCATGTGATTGCGTTTATTGCAGCAAAATTGGATTTAAAAGATGATATTAAAGCAGCTATTTTACCTAATTTTCCTAAATTTGCTGAGCACCCAGTAATTAGAGGTCTAAGCATACTAAGTATCTTGCAGCAACATGAGCCAACTATTGAGATTCCAAATATATGCAAAGCCATTTCAGAAGATCTACAAGAGATGTTTGATGAGCATCTACATAATGTTGAGTTTAAGAAGCAAATAGTGAGTAAAATTGAAGAGATAGCTAAAGAAGGAGGTTTAGAAAAACTCATTCATATGTTAGCTGATCAGCAGCAATTCATAAATGATTATAATGGATATTATGAAGCGTGTCGCCAGGCTAAGATTATAGAGCAGAAAATTAAATCTCTGAATAATCAAGATAGTGTTTTTAATGGTGCTCTATTGTTAGGACAGAAAACAACAGTTTTACTCTCATATGTTTTGTGTTTTATTGTTACCGTAACTGTTATTATATAGGAAATTATTATGTCAAATGATAACACTGATAAAAGTTTTAAATTTGCAGCATCTTTGATTAAGGTTATTGCATTTGTTATTGCCTTGATGGTGCTTGTAATTTCTAGATATGCATTTATCTTTTTTGCTGCTGCAATGCTTCCGACAATTTTTGCAATATTTTTTGATAAAAACTCTCATAGATGTTTGTCGGCTACTATTTGTAGTTTTAATCTAATTGGTGTTATGCCATATTTAATTCGTATGTGGGAAAGTACATCAGTTGACTATGTTGCAAAACAAGTTTTAGCAGATGTTGGAACATGGATGATTATTTACGGAGCTGCTTTTATTGGACAATTGCTTTACGCATCGATGCCATTACTGATTGTTAAAATGTATTCCGCAAAGATAAAAGTTAAGGTTTCAAAATATGAAAAAAAACATAAGGTATTGTGTGATCAATGGGGCATTGATTTAAAATAAATTATTTTTATTACAGACTGGTGCTACTATTTTGCAGAGGCTAAGAAGTGTCTATATACAAGAAATATATATTTAGAACAATATTGCCTACTTTTCTGATGTTAAGTGCAGTTTTGACTAGTTTAGTTTGGATTACTCAGACCTTAAGATTGGTGCATCTTATAGATAAGGGCATTGAGTTTAAGAATTTTCTTAAAATAGTAGTTCTTTTGATTCCATCATTACTTTTTATGATTCTACCAATTATCGTCGTTATTTCTGTAATAGTAGTATATAACCGTCTTCAAGATGAACGCCAATTAATCATATTTAGAAGCGCTGGTTTAAGCAATTTTAATTTAGCAAAACCGGCTTTATTAGTGACTATATTTATTACTGTTTTTGCTAGTTATATTTCAGCGCATTTGATGCCTTATTCCTATAATAAATTAAAACAAGAAACTAGTAACTTTCAAAAAGGTTATGTTTCTAATATTATTGAGGCTAGAACATTTAATCAGCTATCTAAGACTTCAACTATTTATATAGATAGTAAAAATTCTGATGGCTCTATGGATGGAGTGATATTTTTTGATAATAAAGTACCTGAAAATAGAAGTATATTTTTTGCCAAACAAGGAAGAATTAGTACTAACGTAGAGGAAAAAACTCAGTTTGAATTAATAGAAGGGTTGAGACATTCATATGATAAGCAAGGAAAGCTTACGAAGCTTTATTTTGACAGTCTAGTCGTGGCAATTCAAAGTGAAACATCTGATGAAAAGACAAGAAACAAGACTAGTTTAGAATTATATTTGCATGAAATGTTGTGGCCAGATTCTGATTTATCTATTGAAAAACAAAATCGATTAATAACCGATGGTCATTCAAGAATTATTTGGCCATTATTTAATTTTGCTTTTGTATTTCTTGCATTGAGTATTTTTTTAAGACAGCCATACAATAGAAAATCTCATATAAAACAATATGTTGTAACGTTTGTTCCTGTTTTGATAGCCTCATATTTTCATTTTACACTACAAAAAATAGCTTACAAGGATCTTAATTATATTTTTCTCTGTTATAGTAATGTATTTATTTGTATCATTCTGGGTATATGGTTAAATACTAAGAAATCTCTATGAGTTACAAAGACTTACCAGATTTTCTAAAATTTTTAGAAAAGAATAATCACTTAAAAAGAATTTCGACGCAAGTTTCTACTAATCTAGAAATTACAGAAATTAGTCGTAGATTTTTGGCAAAAGATGGCCCTGCTTTATTATTTGAAAATGTAGTTAAGGAGAATGGAGATATATCGAAATATCCAGTGCTGACGAACTTATTTGCTAGTAAGGAAAGAATAGCTATGGGTCTTGGTATGACTGATTCTAGTGAGCTTAGAGCATTTGGTGAATTGTTAGCATTTATGAAGAATCCAGAGCCTCCCTCTTCATTAAAAGAAACTTTCTCGATGTTGCCGATTGCGAAAAGAATAATGGCAATGCCACCTAAAAATGTTTCGAAAGGGTCTTGTCAAGAGGTAGTAATAACTACCCCAGATTTAGCTGACTTACCAATTCAAACTTGTTGGCCAGGCGATATTGGGCCTCTAATTACTTGGCCATTAATTGTAACTAAAGGTGCTGGGAAAGAAAAAACGGATGGTTATAATCTTGGTATATACAGGATGCAGCCAATTGGTAAGGATAAGCTTATAATGCGGTGGTTGAAGATGCGTGGCGGAGCCCAGCATCATAAAAAATGGCAAAAATTGGGTAAAAAACCTATGCCTGCTGCTGCTGTTATTGGGGCAAGTCCTGCACTGACTTTAGCTGCTGTTATGCCTATTCCAAATACTATGTCTGAGTATAATTTTGCTGGATTATTGCAGAAAAAATCTATTGAATTAGTTCAATGTAAGACTATAGATTTAAAAGTTCCAGCAAATGCAGAAATAGTTATTGAAGGTGAAATTAGCTTAACTGAATCGTATAAAGAAGGTCCATTTGGTGATCATACTGGCTACTATAATGATGTTGAGGAATTTCCGGTTTTCATAGTGACGGCGATAACAATGAAAAAAGAACCGATATATTTGAGCACATATACTGGCAAGCCACCTGATGAGCCATCAATTTTAGGAGAAGCTCTTAATCAAGTATTTGTTCCTTTGATCCAACAGCAATTTCCTGAAATTGTTGATTTCTATCTGCCACCTGAAGGTTGTTCCTATCGATTTGCGATAGTTTCTATTAAGAAAACTTATCCTGGTCAAGCTAAGCGTGTGATGATGGGAGTATGGTCATTCTTACAGCAATTTATGTATACGAAATATATTATCATTGTTGATGATGATATTGATGTTCGTGATTGGAAAGAGGTTGTTTGGGCGATATCTACACGGACTGATCCAAAACGTGATAGTACTTTTATTGAAAATTCACCGATAGATTATCTTGATTTTGCTTCTGAAGAATCAGGCTTGGGAAGTAAACTTGGTATTGATGCAACTAATAAACTTTCGTCGGAGACAAAGCGTAATTGGGGAGAAAAAATTGAAATGGATGAAGATGTAATTGTAAAAATCGACGAGATGTGGAGTAAGCTATAGTAATTACCATTTTTACCTATTTCAAGTTTCGAAGCGCTCGTTTGCAAATTTTTTCAGTTTCCTTTGTGGGAGATTCTTGTTTCCATCTAGTGCATAAATCAATTGCCCATTTTGGGCAATCTTTACCAGCATCATTGAGCCAGTTGCCAACAGAGAGTTGAACATATTTAGCTGAATCTGATTTTAATGGTTCTAGAATTTTGATGCCTAATTTTGGTTCTTTTCTTAATTGTGTTATGTGTGAGCACCATACTCCTCTTGGACGACTTAGTTCAGAAGCAAATCTACGGATATTTTCTTTATTATCACTCGTCCAAGGGATAATAAGTTTTATATTATCTTTTAAGTTGGCTGCAAAATCATCTCGTATGGCAATCCAAGACCACTCACGCACGCCAGAATTACTATCATTAGCAAGAGATTTTGATAGGTGTAATTTTTTTTGGAAAGGAATTTCTTGCTCTCCAATTAGATAGCTTGCGAAACCTCTCAATATATCTGATTTATGATTCTCTAATTTATCAAAAATTTTAAAGCCAAATTGAGTATTTAGATTCTCTGCAATAATTTTATGTTTTTTAACTATACCAAGATCAAGTGCTTGCCTAGGAAAATTAAACTCAGGAATTGTATTTTGAAGCAATATCTGAAAATCGGCTGATAAGAACTCCATGAGGTTTGAAGATTCTCTTTCTCCAGAATTAATTTGCTCAATAATTTCTTTAGCAATTTTTTTCTTCATATTCTAATAATGCTTTTTTGTATTTGGTTCCCCAGCGATATTTGTTTATATCTCCTGATTTTCTAATTACTCGGTGACAAGGTATTAGGTAAGAGATATTGTTGCGTGCTATTGCAGATGCGCTTGCTCTTGTGTAATTCTTTCCGCCTATCCTAGATGCTAAAGCTTCATATGAAACTTTATCGCCAAATTTGGTATTTAGAAGTTCTTTCCAGACTCTGATTTGAAAGTCTGTGCCTGAAACAACTAAATTATGTTTGCTTGAGCTAGAAAATATTTTTAAAATTAGAGATTCGCTTTGTGTATTATTTTCTGTAAGTTTGGAATCAGGCCAAGAGTTTTTAATATCAGAGATAGCTTGGGAAACAGCATCTAAATCTCCAAATGCTAAAAAACATATGCCTTGATCTGTCCAAGCTAAAAAACAGTTTCCTACATGGCTTTTTGAGTAGCCATATGAGATTTGCAATTTTTCTTTTGAGTTTACTCGTATTAAATTGCAATTCATATATTTCTCCAAATATTTTTAGCTATCTCTTAGAACTGCTCCAAATTTTTGCACAACATTATCGATGATAATTTTATTGATTCTTTCAATATCATCCTCTTCCAATGTTTTATTATCATCCTGGATATGGACTGATAATGCTACTGATTTTTTTCCGCTTTCTATGTTATCACCGGAATAGATATCAAAAATTTCTACAGCTCTTACTAATTTTTTATTAGCATTTTTAATTAAATTCAATATTTCACCAACAGGTTGATCATTATCAACGATGAAAGCATAGTCTCTAACTATCTTTTGATAATCTGAAATAATATAAGTTGGTTTTTTGCCAAACTTATCTTTTCCATATGGAAGGTTTGAGATGTTGAGTTCAAATGCCATGACATTATCATCAATTTCAAAGGTTTTTAAAATCGATGGATGCACTTGCCCAAAATACCCCAAAATGTTTTTTCCGAGTGACAAGCTTGCAGATCTAGTTGGGTGATAATATTCTGGTGCAGTGTCTTTTATTTGACATTTATTTATATCAATTCCTATTGACTCTAGGATAATTGAGATATCAGCTTTCATATCAAAAACATCAAATTTTCTGGATTCACTATGACTGTTTTTGCTAGCGGTTGCACCGGTTCTAATGGCACAAGCATGTGTTATAACTTGGTCGCCTGCATTTTCAAATATCGGTCCTACTTCAAATAAAGATAGGTTATTAAATGATCTATTAAGATTATTATTTGCAGTTTTCAGTAAATTTGGCAGAATCGATGGGCGCATATAATCTAGATCTGAACTAATAGGGTTTTGCAGAGTTAGTTCATTTTTTATTTCAGAGAATAGTTTTGCCTTTTCGCTATCCATGAATGACCAAGTGACTATTTCATGATATCCAGTGCTTGCAAGTAATCGTTTAATATCGGAAATACGCTTTTGGTCTTTAGGGATGATGCGTGAAATATCTGCAGTGGGCAGGGGAGTTTCTGGTAAATTATCATAACCATGAATCCTAACTATTTCTTCAACTATATCTTCTTTTATAGATACGTCATAGCGCCAACTTGGAATAGTAATATTTATAATTTTATCTGAGATTTTGCATTCAAACCCTAGTTTAACTAAGATTTCGCTTATTTCATTTGAAGTTAGATTAATATTTGCTCGTGATTGTAGAAAATCTGTAGGAAAAGCAATAGTTCTAGTTGGTAATTGTGCTGCGCCTGTAGATATGTGTTTTGATGCAGAGCCACCGCAAATGGATAAAATGAGGTCTGTCGCAATATTCAGGGCATTTAAAGTAAATTCTCTATCTACGTTTCTTTCAAAGCGATATCTTGAATCAGTATCAACTTGCATTCTGCGACCGGTTTTTGCAATATATTCTGAATTAAAGCTGGCTGCTTCTAAAATTATTCTAGTAGTGTTTTCTGAGCACGAGCTATTTACGCCGCCAATAATACCTGCAACACAATGTATTTCTTTATCATCTCTAATGATGATATCGTCTTTCTTTAATGCGTATTCTTTTTCATTTAAAGCCTTAAAATTAGTGTCTTTTGATAATGTTTCAACAATCAATGCTCCTGCTAATTTGTCTGCATCATATGCGTGCATTGGTTGTCCAAATGTGTATGAAATATAATTCGTTACATCAACAAGAGGTGAAATCGATCCTACACCTATATTATCTAGATGATTTTTTAGCCAGGCAGGAGATTCTTTATTTTCAAGCCCTTTAATTTCACGAATAGCAAAAAATGGGCAGGCTTTTTCGTCATTATTAGCTGGACTTATAGTGCTGTCAAAAGATCCATCAATTGATGGAATTGCTAGTGTTTTTAAAGTACCAAGATTTGATGCAGCTAAGTCGCGTGCAATACCATATACACCAAGTGCATCTGCTCTATTTGGTGTTATGTTAATATGTAAAACTGGATCATCAACACCTAAATATTTTGTTACATTATCACCGATCGTAGCTTTATCAGAAAGTTCTAATATTCCTGAAGAATCGCCTGGAATACCTATTTCATCTGCTGAACACATCATGCCAACACTTTCGACGCCACGAATTTTTGATTTTTTAATTTTAAAATTGCCGTTTGGGATTAATGTACCAACATTTGCAAGTACGACTTTAATTCCAGCTCTTGCATTTGGAGCGCCGCAAACGATTTGTAATGTTCCTGATTTTGTTTTAACTGAGCAAACTTTTAGTTTATCTGCATCTGGATGTGCATTTGTTTCAATTATTTCTGCAACTTCAAAAGATACAAGATCTTTTGATTTATCATCAATATCTTCTATTTCCAACCCAGTCATAGTTAGGGTATGCGCTATTTTCTCTAGCGATGCGTCTGTATCTAAAAACCTCTTAAGCCAGGATAATGTAAATCTCATCTTGTTAATCCTCCTGCTAATGTTGGAATGTCTAATGTTGAAAAATTATAATGATTAAGCCAGCGCATGTCGCCTTCAAAGAATTGACGCAAATCACGAATGCCATATTTAAGCATTGCAAAGCGTTCTACTCCAATACCAAAGGCAAATCCTTGATATTCTTCTGGATCAACTCCAACATTTCTTAGTACATCAGGGTGAACCATGCCACAACCAAGTACTTCTAGCCACTTATCGTCTTTGTTCATTCTTATATCCACTTCGGCAGATGGTTCTGTGAAAGGGAAGAAACTTGGGCGAAATTGAACTTCTATATTTGATTGTTCAAAGAATGTCCGGATAAAATCAATAATTACATATTTTAAATGTCCCATGTGAATGTTTTTATCTATTACCATTCCCTCTATCTGATGAAACATGGGGGTATGCGTTAAATCTGAATCAGAGCGATAGGTTCTGCCTGGGGCAATGAATCTATAAGGTAGTTCTTCATTTTGCATGGTACGGATTTGTATTGGCGACGTATGTGTACGTAACAATTTTGTATTATCATTTGTTTTATTTAAGTAAAAAGTATCATGCATCTGGCGTGCTGGATGATTCTCATCAATATTAAGAGCAGTAAAATTATACCAATCATCTTCAATGCTTGGTCCGTCTTTAATATCAAAACCATATTTGGAAAACACCTGTATTAATTCTTCCATACACTGAGTTACTGGGTGAATGCTGCCTTTTGATTTTGGTCTGGCAGGAATCGTTAAATCAAGTTTTTCGTTTTTAAAACGCTCTTCAAGTTCAGCTTTTTCTATGATAAGTTTTTGTGTATCAAGAGTAGCTTGAATCTCTTGTTTTATCTTATTTATTTTTTGACCAAGCTCTTTTTTCTCTTCCGGAGTAGCTTTGCCAAGCTTTTTCATTTCTTGATTGATTTTGCTCGATTTTCCGAGATATTCAACCTTAATATCTTGCAGTTCCTGAGAATTAGTAGTGGTTTTAACTTTCTCCTGCGCTGATTCTAATATTTGTTCTAACATAATTTTAATATATTTCACTTAGTAGGTGATTTGTTATCAAAGTTTCAGAGAGACAATAAAGGATTTTACTAGTAATTACAAGTTAGCTTTTGCCTGATTTTTTTGGTTATAGACTGGTAAATTTCGGTTCTATTCTCGTGAACGCAGGAGTCTATGTGGAGATAGGGGGTGGCGCCTGAGTTTTGCTTACAGACTAAAGAGTGATCAATATTTTTTCAATTCCTTGCCTGCATGCGGATGAACGTGCGCTATATTTTGAAATCTAAAAGTTGAACAAATTCTTCTAGATCATTTCCAGAATCGCAAGCAATAGATAGTTCTGGTGTAATGGCAATTTTTGCTAACATTGGTATATCATGTTCTTTTGCAATTCTGTTGCCACTATCCCCTGTGAAAAGTTCAATTTCATGTTTCGTACTTGGATCAATATAATGGCTCATATTTTCGATAATACCAAAGATTGGAATGTTAAATTTCTTATATAAATTTATAGACCTGCTAACATCCAATTCAGAAATTTTCTGCGGTGTTGAAACCATAATTACTTTGTCGATAATATAGTTTTGTAGCAGGCTTAAATGAATATCACCAGTCCCAGGTGGAGTGTCAATTATGAGATAATCTAGATCATTCCATTTAGTAAGGGATAGTAGTTGATAGACGGCTTTGCTAGTCATAGGGCCACGCCAACTGACTGATGAGTTAGGGTCTGTGAGGAATCCAATAGAATTTATATATATTCCATAATTTTCAAGTGGGAGCATTTTGCTATCTTCAAGTTCAGGTCTGCCACTTAAGCTGAATATATTAGGAATTGAAGGACCATAAATGTCTGCATCGATAATACCAACTTTTTTTCCTTCATTTTTAAGTTTATGCGCAAGAATAGCTGAAATAGTTGATTTACCAACCCCTCCTTTTCCAGCTGCAACAATAATGATTTCTTTTACCCCTTCAATGTGTAGTTTCGGTTTTTCGTCTTTTTGATTTGCTTTAGAGCTAGTTAATACAATACTAATTTTTTCAAAATTTTCTTGCTCTCTTATTTTTTTAATTGCTGATTCACGAATTTTTTCTGCTTCTTCAAGTTTAATCCCAGTAATATCAATGGAAAAGCCTAGGTTTCTTTTGTTTATTACAATGTCAGAAGATCTCGAATCTACAGAAGATCCATCAGGAAACAGTATTTTATTTGTTAAACTCTTAATTATCTGTGCGTTTGAACTTGCCATGCTTGCAAAATTTTATAATTTTTATATATTATATCAGACGGTTATTTTAACAATACAAAAATCTGTGGTTTTAATTCAAATGATTAACAAGCTGTATATGCAAATATTTAAAAAGTCTCCCTGGGATGATTTCGAACAGGAAAAAGAAGATAATATATTTACTAAGAAGAGAAAAGATCAATTTAACTTCGATGATTTTAATTTTAATTTAAATGGGAAGATGATATTTCTTGGTTTAGCAGTATTGTTTGCTATCTGGATGGCTTCTGGAATATATGAAGTAAAAGAAGGTGAACAGGCAATAGTAATTCGTTTTGGAAAATTTCATAGAACGGGTATGGCTGGTTTGAATTATCATTTTCCATCTCCAATAGAGAAAAAGATTGTTGAAAAAGTAGATCAATCAAGAAGAGTTGAGATTGGTTATCGTTCAACTGGACGTGCTAGAATTGGTGGAGCTGTTTCAGCAAGAGATGTAAAAAATGAAAGTCTTATGCTTACAGGTGATGAGAATATTATAGAACTTAATGTGGATGCTATGTGGCATATTAAGGATCTCTCAAAATATGTTTTTAATATTGTTAACCCAAAAGAAACAGTTAAAGCGGCAGCTGAAAGTGCTATTCGTGAGGTTATAGGTAATACAACTATCACTTCAGTTCTTTCAAATCAAAAGCAGTCAATTGCAATTAAAGTAGAAAATTTGATTCAACAAATTTTAGATCAATATGAGTCGGGTGTTGAAATAGAGCAAGTTAAACTGCTCAGAGCAGAGCCCCCGCAAGAAGTTATTGCTGCATATCGTGATGTGCAAACTGCGAAGGCAGATAAAGAAAAAGTGATTAATCAGTCAGAGGCATATATGAATGATATTTTGCCAAGGGCTCGTGGTGAAGCGGCAAAAATTATGCAAGAAGCCGAAGGTTATAAAGCTGAAGTGATCTCTAAAGCTAAAGGTAATGCATCTAGATTTAACGCGATTTATAGACAATATGCTATGAGTAAAGATGTAACTAAAAATAGATTATATCTCGAAGCAGTGGAGTCAATCCTTCAGGATTCTGATAAAATTATTATGGGTGGTGATGGAATGCTTCCTCATATGTCTGTGAATCAGAAAAAATTATTTGAAAATAAATAGGAAATACTAAGAATATGAATAAATTATATATTACAATTATTGCTGCTTTTGGTGCCTTTTTATTACTAACAGCATCATTATTTACTGTAGATCAACGACAAGCCGGAGTTATATTTCAGTTTGGTGAAGCAGTTAGAATTATTGAAGAACCAGGTCTCAATATAAAAATTCCATTAATTCAAAATGTACAATTTCTTGATAAGAGGATTTTGAATGTTACGGCAGAAGAAAAAGAGTTAACAGCTTCTGACGAAAAAAGAGTGATTGTTGATGCATTTGCAAAATATCAAATCGTTAACCCTGTTAAGTTTATTAAAACAGTGAATAATTATTCGGGTGCAAATTTGCGTCTTAATAAACTTCTTGAATCTTCAATGAGAACGGTTATTGGGCGAGTTCCACTTAATACGCTATTATCTGAGCAAAGATCTGATCTTATGTTACAAATTAGAGATTTGGTGCATCAAGAAGCAGAATCGTTTGGTATTAAAATTATTGATGTAAGAATTCTAAAATCTGATCTACCACAAGAAAATAGCGAAGCTATTTATTCTAGAATGCAAACTGAGCGTTATAAAGAAGCAAAGCAAATACGAGCTGAGGGTGGTGAGGAAGCTGCTAGAATTAAGTCACGAGCTGATAAAGAAAGCCAAATTATTTTAGCTGCTGCATTTATGGATTCTCAGAAAATGAAAGGTCTTGGAGATGCTGAAGCTGCAAGATTATATAATCAGGCATATTCAAAAGATCCAGAATTTTATAAATTCTACCGCTCTTTAATTGCTTATAAAACATCTTTATCAAAAGATAATACTCAATTTGTATTATCTCCAAAATCTGAGTTTTTCAAATATTTAAGAGTTGGAAAATAGTAGTGTGAAAAAACTAGGCATATTATTGTTATATATTATTATTCTGTTTCGCGGCGTGGCAGTTAATGCAGCTGTTCCAATGCATATTACTAGTTTTGCAGATATTATTGAGCCCTTAATGCCTAGTGTTATTAATGTTTATACTGTGAAGTATAACAAGCAATTTAATCATAAAGCTGCGTCATTGCCGGAGATGCTTCCTCTTGATAAATTTAACAATTTTCTTGAGAAGTTTAATGTCCCATTTTCATTTGATGAAATATATACTAGTCCTAGTACGTTAGCACTTGGATCTGGTTTTATTGTTGATGAAGAAGGGTATATTATAACTAACGATCATGTTGTTACTGGCTCTGATGAAATTTATGTAAAATTATCAGATAATACTGAACTGCCTGCAAGAATTATTGGTACAGATCCTAAAACGGATATTGCTTTACTTAAAATAGATACAAAAAATAAGTTATCATCTGTTAAGTTTGCTGATTCAAGTAAGGTTCGTGTTGGAGATGTCGTTATTGCGATTGGAAATCCTCTCGGGTTTGGTGGGACAGTCACGACAGGTATCGTTTCTTCAAAAGGACGCGATCTTGGTTTAAATCAAGATGAATTAGTTGATGATTTTATTCAAACTGATGCTGCAATTAATACAGGTAATTCAGGTGGTCCATTATATGATATCCAAGGTAAGGTAATTGGTATTAACACATCAGTTCCGGATATTAATGGTGGTACCAATATTGGTATTGGTTTTTCAATTCCGTCTAATACTGTTTTAGACATTATGAAACAGCTTAAAGAAAAGGGGAAGGTTAGTCGTGGCCGCTTGGATATTGGAATTCAAGAAGTGACTAAAGAACTTGCAGATGCACTTTCTTTGAGCAAAACATATGGAGTTTTAGTTGTTAATATAAGGCCTGGTGGCACTGGTGCGAAAACCGGTTTGAAGAGAGGAGATTTGATCACAGAATTTAATGGAAATAAAGTGCTGAATTCTAGAAAACTTCAGCTATTTGTTGCAGATAGCCATATTGGTGAACAAGTTAAGTTAACAGTGATTAGAAATAATAAGCCAATAACATTAGTTGCAAAAATAATTGAGTATGTGGCGCCAAAAGAGGAGCCAGTTATTGCGCAGGAAAAAACAATACAAAAGGCCGGCGTGTCATTTAGTAATATATCGTCAAATTTACTTGATAAGTTTGAGCTTTCAGAAAAAAGTAAGGGTGTTGTTGTTGGTCTTAGCGCGCAAGAACTATCATTTGATCTTAGAGTAGGTGATTTAGTTGTAGCTATTGATCAGCAGTCAATAAATGATATTGATCAGTTTAATAGCATTTATGAGAAACTTGCTACAACTAAGAAAAATAATGTTGTGTTACTTGTAAAAAGGAAAGATTTTACAATGTTTGTAGCACTTCCACTGAAATAAATATAAATAACAAATTAGATTAAGAAGATAGAATTATGACAGATCATAAGGGTCAAGTTGCTATACTAAGTTTTTATACCTTTACAAATATTAGTAATCCCGAAATCTTACAGCCGCAAATTTTGTTGCGTGCAAAGAAAAAGTTTATTTATGGGACAGTTTTGGTCGCTCCAGAAGGACTAAATGGTTCGATTTCTGGTAAGGAAGAGGATTTACATTACCTTATTGAAGAAATGCGTAAATTAACTAATGCAGGAGAAATTAGCGTTAAAGTCAACTATTGTGACAAGCAGCCTTTTACAAAGGTTAAGGTTAAACTCAAAAAAGAAATTGTAGCTTTAAAATATGGTGATCTTGACGTAGAGAATCTTAAAGGAGAATATATTGAAACTAAAGATTGGACAGAATTTATCAGTAGAGATGATGTAATAACAATTGATACTCGCAATGATTATGAGGTTAAGGTTGGTACATTTGAAGGGGCAATAGATCCAAAGACTGAGACTTTTAGGGAGTTTCCAGAATGGACCGAAAAGAATCTAGATATATTAAAAGATAAAAAAGTAGCGATGTTTTGTACAGGTGGAATTCGCTGCGAGAAATCAACTGCACTTTTAAAAGATATGGGACTCAATGAAGTTTTTCATTTGAAAGGAGGAATCTTGCAATATCTAGAAGATACGAAGAATGCTAGTAATGCGTGGAAAGGAGAGTGTTTTGTTTTTGATGATAGAGGTGCTGTTTCACCGGATTTATCTCCATCTGATGGATTTTGGGTAGAAAAAGGACAAACTGCCAAGGGTGTTAGTAATAGTAAATAGATGAATTTATTTGATGCTAAGCAAAAAAATTATGTCATAGTTAGTGATGGAAATATTCTATGGAAAGCATTATCTGATAATACTAATTATGAGTTTATTAATTCTTTTTCTAATAAGTTTAAAGATAAAATAGATATATTAATAGTAGATTCTGAATCTTCAATAAAGCCATCTATTTTGTTTCGTGCTAATATTATTATTAATCTAACTAAAAAGAAAATTTCTGATTACGAGATTACTTTGCTTAAGCCGTTATTTCTAAAAGATTTGATTAAATTTATTTCTAAAAATGCTGCAGATGATAGTTTGTTTGTTGCTGTTAATGACGAGTGGATTTACAATGAGCGTGCAAATATATTGCAATCTCAAAATATGAAAATTTCTTTAACAGACAAAGAAAATGACTTGTTTAAAGCGTTCTTGTTGAGTAAGAATTTTTCAACGGATAAAGAGAGCTTGCGTAAAAGCGTATGGAATTATCACCGCGATACGGAATCAACCACTATTGAAACTCATATTTATAAACTAAAGCAAAAATTGCCTGTCGGGATGCTTGAAATTAAGAATTCAGCATATTTCTTAAAGTTGTAGTATAAGGATTTACTATAAATCATTTTTCTTTGAACTGTCTTCCGAGTTTTCTTTTGTTGGTAGATAAAACTCAGCGATTCGAAATATGGAATAAAATCAGTGTTATAAAAAATATTATCGGCTTTGTAGCAAATTATCAGATTATATTTGCTTTATTTTTATCAAAAAGATGGTGATAATTACCAGATTTGCTAGTAGAAAACATCACAAAATAACATTTTCACAAAAATGATGCACCACAACGGTTATCAATAGCAAGTCTATTGATAAATACAGCCAGCAATTCGAAATATGAACTAGCATATGGTCTACAGAGCTTTTTCGTGCAGATCTATTATGTGTTCAACACTCAAAAGCAATCAATTTTACACTCTTTTGGATCAATCCTAACCAAAAACACAGCTTTTTGAGATTATTTCAACAACTCTGCACGAAATAAATATTTTTAATACGTTAGTTCATAACGCCTACAGTTCATATTTCGAATTGCTGGTATTGGTATACTACCATAACCAATAGAGAACATATTATTGATGATAAATAAAAAAACCAGCGCATAAACTTCTATTATTAATTGCAAAACAATTTTAATTATAGAATTATTAATAGGACTAGTTAAACTTATTATTCTTAGGAAAGCCCGTCGGAGGAATTTTTCCTACACTACCGCGCTTTGCACGCCACGACATTATATCTTTTTCTAAACGAATTTTTGATCCCAGGCTCCAACTAAGCCCTTCATTCGCATCAAAAGTCTTTGCATCTCCTAGTTTTGCATCTCTATATTTCTGCAAGATTACACCTTGACCACGCTTCATTTCTGGTAATTCATCTATACCGAATACTAATAATTTTCGATTCGTTCCAACTACCGCGACCATGTCTCCTTCCACAACAGCACATACTACACACTTGTTATCTTTTGTAATATTAAAAACTTGCTTACCACTCTTTGTTGATGCAAGCAAATCATCGCTTAAAACCAAGAACCCTTTTCCATTATTTGATGCAAGTAATAATTTTTGACCCTTTTTGTAAGCCAAAATATTTACAACATCATGATTCTCAATTTCAACCATTAACCTAATTGATTCCCCATGACCTTTACCTCTAGCTATATTATCAGCCAAAATGGTGAAGAATTTTCCACCAGAAGAGCATACTAAAATATTATCGGTAGTATATGTCTCAACTACATAACTCTGAGAATCCCCTTCCTTGTATTTCATACCGGACAAATCTAAATTATGCCCTTTCATTGAACGAATCCAACCCATTTTAGAACATATAACAGTTATCGCTTCTCTTTCAATAAATGCCGAAATATCTACTATTTGTGCAGAATCTTCAAATTCTTCAAAAATAGTTTTTCGTGCACCAAGCTCGGTTCCTATTCCAAACCTCTTTTGTATATCCTTCAATTCATTTTTAACAACTTTCCATAATTGCTTTGAACTATCTAAGATTTTGCTAAGCTCAGCATGCTCCTTCATTAATTCTTCGTGCTCAGCATTAATTTGCTCTTCTTCTAGTTTTCTAAGAGCGCGCAATCTAATATTTAATATCGCTTCAGCTTGAGTATCATTAATTTTAAATTTTGCAATTAATTCCTTTTTAGGATCATCTTCTTCACGAATAATTCTGATAACTTCATCAATATTCAAATAAGCTATCTTTAATGCATGTAATATTTCAATCCTATCTTCAATCTTATCAACACGAAATTTTGTACGTCTCGTAATAATTTCTTTTCTATGAGCTATAAATTCTTGCAAGACTTCAATAATATTCATCACGCGCGGAGCATGATTTGAACCAAGAACATTCATATTTAGATGCACGCGTGATTCAAGCGCAGTTTGCTTAAACAATGATTCCATTATCATTTCAGGAGAACAGTTTCTTCCTTTTGGCTCGATAATAACACGTATATTCTCTGTAGATTCATCACGTATATTACTAATCAGAGGAATTTTTTTCTCTTTAAAAAGATCAGCGATTTTTTCAATTAATTTAGATTTTTGAACTTGATAGGGAATTTCAGTTATTACAATCTGATATAAACCATGACTAAAACTTTCTTTTTCCCACTTCGCACGCACTCGGAAACTACCCTTACCAGTAGCATATGCATGATTAATGCCTTCAGGGCTATCAATAATAATTCCACCAGTTGGAAAATCAGGGCCTTTTATAAATTGCATCATATCAGAGCAAGTAGCAGATTTCTGATTATCAATCAAATAAATCAATGCATCACATAACTCATGCAAATTATGAGGAGGAACACTAGTCGCCATACCAACAGCAATTCCTTCAGTACCGTTTGCAAGTAAATTAGGAAACTTAGCAGGCATTAATTCAGGCTCACTATCTGAATCATCATAGGTTGGCCTAAAATTTACAGTATCTTTATCAATATCTTCCATTAATAAAGTACAAATCTCTGTCATTCTTGATTCTGTATAACGCATAGCAGCTGCATTATCACCATCAACAGAACCAAAATTACCCTGACCATCAATCAATGGGTAACGGAGTGAAAAACTCTGCGCTAAACGTACCAAAGTATCATAAACAGCAGTATCACCGTGTGGATGGTACTTACCTATTACATCCCCAACGACTCTTGCACATTTTTTATAGCCAGAACTTGGATCAAGTTTTAATTTCATCATTGCATATAGCAAGCGTCTATGAACTGGTTTTAATCCATCACGAACATCTGGAAGAGACCTGGACATAATTGTAGATAACGCATATGAGAGATATCTCTCAGAAATTGCATCGCCAAAATCTACATCCTCAATATTAGAATCTTTCTTCGTCATCTTTGTTCTTTCACCAATTCTCGATAAAGCTCTTAACTCGCAACAAACACATTATATCAATTACTAAAACCAATCTACAATAAAGATATTTAATAGTCAAACCTCCAATTAATCCCTAAAGAACTGTTTCCCTCAGGTTCAAAAACATTTTCTATTGAAATTTTTGGAGTTAATTGAATTTCCACTCTTGTTTTGGTGCTATTTTCACTTCGACCACTCTCTACTTCAAAATAAACTTTATCTGATAAATGCTTTCCTACTCCAACAGAACTTTTCTCCGGATCTTCTGAATCACTTTTAAAACTAATATCATCAACCCCTAAAATTTTACGCCCCAAACAAACTGGATCAAAACCACCACCATGACCACTTAATCTTCTCATGCCATCAGCTAATTGCAATGCTTGGAAAGTTGAAATATTTTCTGGATCATCACCAAATAATAGTTTTGATAAAGCTGCTTCTTCGCTCAATGCTGGACTTGATTCAATAGAAATATCTGGATTTAGTATTGAACCTGATAGAACCAATCTAATTTCCACCCCTCCTACATCTATTGCACCAATTATACTTAGATAAGGAGATGGAGAGATAGGGCCATCAAAATTAAGTACACCTTCTTTTACATTAAGCACTTTGCCAAATTCTTGATAACGGCCTCTTATAGATTTCAGTGTTCCCATAATAATTGGATTTGATGCCATACCTGCGATATGTAAATCCCCTTTAAGCTGAGTGTCAACACCCCAACCTCTAACATACACCTGATTATCAGCCTTAACATTAATATCAAGCTCAAGATCATATGGCTCTTCTATGACTTCTTTTATAACAACATTACCCACTTCTATTACCTCAGAAACATTTAAAGTTGGTATATTTTGTCTAAAATGTTCTGGTATTTTTATTTCTAATGGCCCCAAATCAAAATCACCCTTTGCTTTGGCTTTATTATTATCACCCTCAATATCAAGACTTCCTTTTACTTCACCTTGCAAATATCGAGTATTCATTGGGTTAAATTTTTCGGTCTCTATACGAAATGCAAAAGGGTTCTTATCTTTTAAATCAACGCGCCCAGAAACGTTAATCTTATTATTATAATTATCTTCCGCACTAAACTTATCAAATATGATATTACTATTATTAGCACTAATTTCACTTATTATATTCTTGAGTTTAATTCCATATTGTTTATAAGAATATTTTCCGTCTAATAAATGCATTTTACCGGATATATTTGGATTTGAAATAGTACCATTAACACTCAAACCTCCGCTTAATAAACCAGAAATTTTATGACCAATTGGCAAAGGAATAAGAGATATTAAATCAAATTTATCCTGAATTATAAGATTAGCATTAAATTTTTGTTTATGATTAATATCAAAAACAAATGGATCTAGTGAAAATTTTATCGGTATTTTCATATCAGCACTTGCTAATTTTTCGCCTTCATTTAAAAAATCCGACAGTATATTCAACTGATTATTTGAATATTTACCATCAATTTTCATAGATAATTTCTTTTCACTATCAGAATTAATCTGACCAACATCCAAAACAACTCCTAACTTTGGTGCACTATTTACTCCAGATAATATCATATCCAAATCAATAAAAGTTTCATCAAACACTTCAGGAAAAACATTTGGCAACGCGGCAAATGGAATCTTATTTAAATTTAAGTTTACAACAGATTTATTATTTTCTAATGTTGCGCCCAAATTGAGTTTACCTTCACCAATTTTAAGATCTTGAATTTTCAAAATATTATTTTTACTAATCTCAAAATTAATTGCTCCATCTTTTTCAAAAGGTACACTCCTTAGCAAACCAGATAATTCTAAAATTTCTACCACTATATTTTTACTAACTTTATCTTGCTTAATATTACTATTAAATTTTAAATCAACTGAATATGTCTGACTTGAAAGAATTTCACCGTTTATGAAAAAAGCATCACTAACTGAATTTGCTCCTAACCTAATCTCCTTAAGAGTCAATCCATCGTAATTAAATGATTTCAATTTAATTTTAGAGTCATCCAATCTAGCGCTCCACAAATCTAAAACATTCAAATCAATATCAATATACCCGTATGAACCAAATTTTGTATTTAGCTTTTTAAGTTTACCATCAACTTTTAACCCTTGAGCTTTATTATCCGATGAAAAATATTTAAATTTTAAATCAACTGCTCCACTTAGCAAAAAAGGAAAATATTTTGACGTTTCTTTTAAATTTTTATCTCTAAAACCCACCTCACCAGTAATAATATTGCTTTCAGTATCAAAAACTAAATCAGCTGTTTTTAAAAACTCCGGAGCCTTGGCCTGCATCTTTTTTAAATAAATTTTACCTTCTTTATAACCAATCTCTCCATCAGCAACTATATCTCCTTGTTTAAAAAGAATCGTTCCATCAATACTATCAGGCAATAACCGTAAATTAGTTTCAAAAGAAAGAGGGTAATAATTAAAGTAATCATTCTTTGGAAGATGTGCATCCAAATTACCTTTATGTCTAATTTCTGGAACATTAACTGAGCCAGCAAAATGAATATTTCCAGATAATTTTGCATTAGCGCCTTCAATATTTTTTGCAAGCACTTTACCAAGATAATCTGTTTGATATTTAATCGAACCAGATAATTTATCTTTTTTTACATCAGCTAAAAAATTCCCTGCAATACTAAAAAGCTTAGAGTCAAGTTTAATTGACTTGAATTCAAGCATCTTATTCTTAAGATCGTACTTACCAAATAATTCTAATGAATTATTTGAAAAATCGTCTATTTTAAGTGACAATAATTTACTAACTAATACAAAATCAAGAAGCTGTTTTTTATTTTTAAATACAACATGAGAGTCTACTGAAAAAATAATATCTTCATCATAACCTGTGAATTTAGGATCTAATATAATTGAAGCTAATTCGATATCTTTTATTATTATATTCGGACGAAAATAACTTTTTTTATCCACAGCCTTAGATTTAGGTGATTTTAATTTTGGCTCTTTAAATAATCGAATGTTATCGGCACTTATCGACCAAATTGTAACTTCCCAAAATGACATTAATGATGGTAAAATATTAATATGTAAATTTGCAATATTTGCGACCTGACCATCAGAATCATTTAAAGTAATATTTTCAACATCTGCAATAATTGGCAAAGATATATTAACTCCACTCAAACTCACGCTCATTCCCAATTCTTCTGCAAGAATTGTTTCAACGAAATTCTTAATATTTTCTTTTGCGGAGTC
Organism: Rickettsiaceae bacterium; assembly: GCA_965233855.1. Taxonomy (GTDB): domain Bacteria; phylum Pseudomonadota; class Alphaproteobacteria; order Rickettsiales; family Rickettsiaceae; genus Megaera_A. The sequence goes on from OZ247586.1 coordinate 153,854, forward strand.
AGTTTTTAACCATATAAACAATGGAATAGCCGCTATTAAAAGCGCTATCATTACCATGATCATAAACTTTAAAATAAATTTCATTTATAAATTTTTCCCATCATTAAAATGATTGACCAATGCCAAAATATAATTGGTATGCCTGATCAACAAATTTACGCCTCTCCAGAGGGAAACCAATATCAGCTCTGATTGGCCCAAAATCAGTCATATATCTTAATCCAAAACCAACTCCATGCATTAATTTTTTATTTAAGTTTGGTATTAATGCTGAGCAAGCTCTACCACTATCTATAAAACCTACTACACCAATAGTATCTGTTATACCAAGCCTTAATTCTAGCGAGGTTTCAATAAATGACCTTCCACCAATTGGACGATTGTTTGAATCCAAATCCCCAGCAAGTTGATATGCATAACCCCTTAATGATTGCGCACCACCAACATAAAATTTCTCGGTAATTGGTAATTTTACGGATCTAACTCCCAGAATATTACCAACTGCAGCTCTAACAGCTATTATAGGCATTAGCTTTGTCTTAAATGAAAAATATTTTGTTCCAGATATCTGGGATTTGAAAAACGGATGCTCCTGAGAAAGCACACTAAAAAAAGGCGCTGCGTCAACTATAATTTCATGACCACTTCTTGGATTTAAAATATTTTTTCTAGTATCTAATTTGAGATAAATTGGCGTTGAAAGTAATGAAAAATGCTGCGTCCTCTTGTCTCTCTTTACCTTCGATTGAGAAAACCTTGCGCCAAAACCTCCGCTCCATTTACTAGTAAACTCTCTTTCTAAAAAACCTGACACAGCGCCTTCAATATTATTAAAAGCATTTGATTTTTTATTCTCAAACTTTGCACCAAGTAATAATTTCTGATCATTTCTCCTATAAAATGGCTCTGTATAATTAACATCAATAATTTGCTCTACCTGATTAACAAAAGAATCAATTTTTAAATCTTCGCCACCACCAAAATAATTACGATTTTCCCAACCAAATGTTGCACCTAAGCCCAAATCAGTACCATAGCTCACTCCGGCTTTAAGACTCCTGAATTTCCGTTCTGTTAAATTAAACACAACAGGAACTGAACCATCTGCATTAGTAGTTTTAGGTATCGTAGGACTTGTTGATGCAAACAAGCCACTTTTTTGCAAATCACCTCTTGCGTTAGTAATATATGACTGTTTAAAACATTGTCCTTTTTCTAGCCCCACTATTTTACGCACATACTCTTCTTTAACCCCTTTTAACCCATTATAACTTACATTTTCAATTGAGGCTTTCTGTCCAGCATTCACTATATATGTAATATCAACTTCATCATCAAAATGATTAATTGTAGCTATATGAGAAACAGATAAAGATAATAAGCAATTGTTTTTTTCTATATATTTTAAAATCTTTTGTTGCGCCTCTATTAACTCATTTGCAATAGCGTATTGCCCACTTTTTAAACCTAGTTTACCTAGATTTGGTAATGAGATATTTAGATTACTATCATCAGAATGCTTAATATTAATATTTGAAAGCTTATATCTCTGCCATGGCTCTATTTCAAATATAATAGTATTAGATTTATTACTGGGTATTTCAACTGCAATAGTCGATGAATAATACCCTTCTGATTGCAACATAGATAAGAAACTTTTCCTTCCTTCACTTTCCCAATATGCTTTCTGATTAGAAGTTTGATACAACACTGCCATCTCTTCAAGCTCTTTTGCTAGAACAATTAACTTAGTTTTAAGTTTGGAATTACCAGATATTTTAACTTCAATCTTTAAAGGAGATTGAGCCACAACAACCGAACACACGCCAACAATTAATACTAATATAATTGTAAATATCATCGGCTTAATTTTCATAGTATTCATAACTTTCCTACCTTTAAAATAAATTATGGAGCAGGAGGAGGTGGTAGATTACACTTTATACTACTAGGAGGATATGTTTTGTCTGGAAGATTAAAAGGTGGCGCTCTCTCTATCTTATATAATGGTTCTAAATTAAAACTTTGTGTATCTGGATTTGCTATACATCTTCTAGCAAATGAACTCAATGGGGCATTAGGTGTTCTACCAGTGTGGCAAGTGCCATAAGAAACCTCTCCTAAATTCACAGATGGCCAAGTCGCAAATGCTGTGTCCTCATTTGCACCTGTCTCAGCAGGGCAAGAACCCTGAGGTATAGCAACACATAGTCCCAACTCTACTGGAGTTTTATCACGCACACCGTATAAATCATCATTATAATTAGCCGAATTAGAAGGGGGCGCATTCTCATTAGAACTAACAGTAGCAGTATTATAATACTGGTCATCTCCTAACGTCAGCCCTAAAGATGAGGAAGGAGATACTCTATCATTTGGCGCAAGACTAATTTGACATAATTCAACTGAATTTTCATAACATTTATCTCCACCTGGACAAGATTTAATATTCACTACTCCACCAGAAATTCTTGGCATAGTATCTACTACAGGACAACCTGATTGCGCAGGAGCGCATAGACTCAAACCACCATGATCTATTGATTTTGAAAAAAATGTAGAACAAAGGACTGTATTCCTATTTAACAAATTAGATAAAATACACATTTTAGGATTTTGTGGGCATTTAGTATAATTATGACCACTCAAACATGCGTATTTCCCTCCTAAATGATATTTTCCATTTATATATTCTAACCCGCTTAAATAAACAGCATCAGGATTTATCGTTGTTCCAGATACGGGTAATACACCATGTTGGTAAGTACCAAATAAGCTTGAAGGATTTGGTGCACTACCACCAGAAAATGGCTTTACTTGAAAAGAATTATCAGTGACAAATGACTCAAATTCATTACCAGCAAGATTAATAATATTATTTACTCCACCTGGATTATAAACAGATTCAGGCTCAATCATTGCACTTGTAGAATCTGATCCTGCGCTATATGAAACAACAAATTTAGGAGCAAAATAACTAGAAGAACAAGTCACACTTGGATTTGGAGAACTAGTACATTCATAAACATTTGGTTTGAAAATTTGAGCCCTCTCCCTGCAACCAGCTACAAACTCTCCTTCAAACACACATAATTGTTTTGGTTCTTGTCTAAACCCATATGTAGGATCAAAACCAGAAACCCTAACAATAGAAGCATTAAAATAAGCCGTCCTTCCGCCTTTATCCACTAGTTCAAAATTATTTACTAAAGGAGATATATCATAAGCTGACTGAACATTTGGGAAAGCTAAGCTAATATCTTGAAACTCACCTCTATTAATGCCCCATATCTCCTGGCAAGTTGCGCTTCCACTACTTGGACAATCGGGAATATCATCTCTATAATAGCTTTTAGGAGTTACTATTCCTCCAAGATTATGACCATACACAATTCTAAAGCCAGTTTGACAACCATTACTTGTTACACTGCAACTGTGAGGAACCATAGATTTAACACATGGCTCACCTGATACAGCAGCATCACAATGCTTAACAATATCACGCCTTGCTGTAACGGTATGCATCCCTTTTGCAGAGGAAAAAGCTCCTATGTTTTCTATATCCACACATTTATCAGTTGTATTTGGATCTTCTCCCTCTTTACACAAAGGAACTAATTCTTCGTACCCAACTCTTACAGAATTTCTAATATAATTATTTTGCAATGTTGATACATGACATTCTTTGTTAGAAACAGACTCAACGGGAACAGAGCCTGCCCCTGTTTCGCAAATATCTTGTACATCAGCAACCTGGAAGAAAGGAGCAACTTGCTCACAAAATGGTGGTGGCATAGGTCCTAATGGCAAGTTCACGCAACCATATTTTTTCTCATCCACCGCGCGATTTATCTGACCTATTTCTTCAAGAAAGCCTTTAATAAGATCTCCTACCCAGCTAATAACTTCTCCAACAAACGCAAATATATCCTTAATCACCGAACCAAAAGTAGTTTCTCCCTCTTCACCACCACCAAATATCATATCAACCAATGAGCCAATAAGATCCGCAAGAGAAGTATCTGCATCTGTTGCAATGCTCAAGAAGAATAATATTACTTCAATAACAGGGTGTATTTTGTCGGTTTTATGCATTGATTGATGATTTGGATCCAAATCCATAAAATCTATGCTAACCCCTTCTTTTACACTCATAAAAGCTGGATCTCTATATAAACACAGTTTTGGTGATTCGTATGAAATTGGTTGTCCATCACTACCAAGTATCACCTCATCTGGCACAGTAGAACCTTGATAGTCTAAATGCACTCCATTTGTATAGCCAGGATCCTGCGCAAAATCTCTTATATCATCTTTAGGTAAAGCGATTCTTGCGCACATTCTGTGTAGTGGAAATGCACCATACCCCCCAGCAAGAGTTACGCAATCTCCATCCCAATCCAAAGTATTATCAGTAGTCCAACAACCAAGAACATTACATTGTTGTCCTCTCACTCGTATCCTAGGAGTAAAATACGTGCTATCAGGAGCTCCTTCAGCACATAAATTCTCATATACACCAGTCGGTGTATCTGGGTAGTGTTTAAGAACCAGACATGTATTATCATGCCTCCCACCATTTTTATTCCATGGAGGACATATATAATTTTTCTTTACACTCCTAATTAAAGAACCTTGATGATATTCTTGTCTATATTTAGGATCGAGTCCGCAATTACATGGATCCGTAAAACAAGCACCGAGGGCACTCCAAAAACCCGCCATAGCAACAGGACTATAACCAATTATTGTTAGTAATATTAATAATATTATTTTCCTTAACACCCAGCTACCACGACCAAATTATCTAATATTTTCAAATTGTTCATATAATCCTTGAACCCAATCTTCAGGCTGTTTATCACCAAACTCCTTTATAACTTCCAAATACACATCTCTTTCTGATTTACCAGAACAAAATAACCTAGTTAGTCCTGGCAACCCACCTATACTGAGTTCAGAAGCAATGGATTTACCATCTTGCTTTATTAAAAACATTCGTGACGGAACAGTTAAACCTGCCAATTTTTTAAGCTCATTTGCATCAAGACCAATAACTTTATCCTGCCCCTTAACTGTAATTTCCGATGGGAGAGCCAATTTTGTATTAATCTTATTGACCCAAGGCATTGGAACCTTTTCTTCTGCAAGCTTAAGAAGCGCATCTACATTAATCGTGGAAACAAAAACTCCATTTAAAGCATTCATATTATCAGAAAAATGCTCAAATAATGATCCGTAATGATGTAAATTCATAAGCTCATCTAAATTATCCATAGCAAAGAATTTGGGACCTTCTCCTAAATTCTTCATCAGACTCTGGATTGCAAATACTACACCTGCTTTTACAGCACGCATAGAATTTAAATCATATTCAAATTTTTCTATTAACTTCTTTTCTTTAGGATAATTTGCTTTGGTAAATTTAGCATCATCAAAAGCCTGCAAATTAAAAGCTATCATGCCATTTTCTGGAATAATAGTAGCATTATCATTCTCAAATATGCCATGATATAGACCACCTTCCACATAATCTTGAATTCTTGGTTTCAAATTTTGTCCACCTTTATCACTTTCAGAAACTTCGGAAAAAACTTTAGCCAAACTTCTTTCTTCCATTGGTGGTGCAAAAACTCTCTCGCTAAGCAATTTTAAAAGACTTAGCTCCACTTCTTCCAAAGGATCAAAATAATGCCTTGCTAGAATTTTAAAAAATTCAAACATAAACTCCCTATTCTCTGGAGAATCATCGCATAGAAGAGGATTTATTATATTTTTATCTCGTTGAAACCATTTACCACCTCTAGCTTTTGTATAAAGGCCAGAGTCCAAATCATCGGCTATATAGACTGTAGTTGGAGAATATTTATCAGCTTCCGACAATAAAAAATTTAATAATGTCGTTTTACCAGCTCTTTTCTCACCAAATATACAAGTCGTTGTTTGACCCATTTCATCATGAAAATTCATAAAGAATGGTGTACCTTTCTCTGTACGAAGAAGAGTTACTGCCTTTCCCCATGGATTATACTGATGCCCTGTTGGAAAATTATGTAAAGACGCAAGTGCAGCAACATTATCAAGTATAGTTGGTTTCATGCGTGCTAAAAACGAAAAATTAGCAGGTAATTGGGCCCAAAATGTTTTCTCTAAATTAATATCTTCTCTAACATGAACAATACCAACCTTTGCTAAAGTCTCAGAAGCTTGATTAACTTGTCTATCAAGAGCCTGCAGATCTTCTCCCATTACCATAAAAGATATTTGCTGATGACAAAAACGAACACCTCTATTATCTTCATCCATGATTTTATCAAGACCTTTAAGCTGCTTTAATTGCTCATCGCCACTAACACCTAATATATAGTCTTGATCTTCGAATATGGGTACAACTTCACTCTTATCTACAAAGTAAAACACTTCCGTAGCCACCATTTCAACTGGAATTTGCAAGAATTTATCCAATGCTTCAGCCGACACATCCTGATATTCTTTTATCGACATCATGGCTGCAAATTTCTTTCCATCATCTCCCACAACTTCAAGCTTATCACTACCTACAGTATAGTCATGCGAAGCAAGGGCTTTTGAAATATCAGCAATTGGCACCGGGCAATCTTCTTCATTCAATTGCATTATCCTGCGATATAAGAACATAGGATCTGAATAACAACTATCCCCTTCAAATCTAATTCCTAATTTCTCTGCCCCAAATAAACTCAAACCTTCTAAAATACTGTCAACGGTTCCATTTAGTTTAGTGGCAGCGCTCTTGAAAAAATTTTCTTCAAAATTTGTAATAATTTTCGCAGATAAAGAATTTACTAAAGAATTAAAGTTTTTTAGTTTTAACTCAGGAGCATCATGAACAATTGTAATATACAAACGATTTACAAACTTATCATGCCAATAATTTTTCTTACGCCATATATCATGAATATTAGCTGACAAAAAACCGGGATACTCTGTTGGGTCATCAAGATCCGCTTTTCTCCTGATAGTATGCACCCAAAACGCAAATTTAGTACAATCAATACTCTCTTCTATTGATTTTCTAACTACCGCCCTTAGATTAAATAAATCCTTACTAATTTTCTCAGAATGAATTCCATTAATTTCAATAGTTTGCAGAAGCTCACCATTTTTAGTCAGCAATGTGTACTCATCAAAATGACAAGCGACTGGAACAAAATCTTCAGAAGAATTATTGAATAGATTACTATCAGATTTTTTAGTTGCTACCACCTTATACGACCCTTAATGAAACCAAATTTAAGTTCAAGCAGGTAAAACCCACCTGTTGCTACTTCTTCATAGCCACCCAAAATCTATTATGCCAGCAAGATTCCTACTGTAAAAGACTTCAGGTAGCAAAAAGGCCTAATTATACAATTAATTGTTACAACTGGGTGCTAAAAGAGACAACTATATGTATAAATACTAAATTTTACTGATCCGCGTCTTTGCCTAATTCGTGATCACCAATAGTATCTACAACATCCTCATCTAGTCTACCACTAGAACATCCCTTGTTAAACTGAATAGGCTTTAATAAACTATCGCTATACTCACTATAACCTTCTTCCTCGTCTTCTTCCTCATCTTCATACTCGTCTTCATACTCTTCTTCACCACTACTAGTATCATAATCCGTAGAAGCACCACCCTCTTCTATATGTCCCATCTTTACTTTTGCATCATAAAGATAAGACACGAGAGGAATAACACTAACAACATCTATTCCTCTTTTTATGGCTACACACCTATTGAGGATACTATCATCAACCAAAAGCACATCACTATCATCCTCTATACCATGCAACTTCTTCGCAATATCAATATGCTCGTTTTTGCCATTCGCAGAATCCAAAGGTTCACCACAAATCACATGAATTTGAGCAGTTTCATCAGGTGTTAAACCTAACTTAACTAATCCCACTTCAATTAGCTTTGGATATTTTGAGTGTGAAGCAACAACAACTTTTACCCCATCTACTACTAACCCTTGCCCAATAGTAACAGCTTTTTGCTTTCCTTTATCCATAGCTGTATTATGAGTATGACAATCTGTCATTGTATAATCAAAATCTAATACAAGTAGTTTATATTTTGATTTAGGATCTACTAGTCTCACAGAGCTACCTTCACTATCTTCTCTTTTCATAATCTTTCCCTCTTATGAATTGAATTAAACTAAGTACGCATATTGCGTATATGCAATTATATATTAATCAGCTTGATTATTGGGATTTTTTACACATAAGTTAATTTATCTATATGGAAAAATATTACTAAACCACCTAAATACTTGATAAAAACTTAAGTCTGCTCTAGTATTAGGGGCATTAATTTCTACAATTTCTAAAAATGCGATATTTAAGAAAAATCTTTGCACATAGCAAAGCCCGATCAACTACACTTTTTATATTAGCTGGGCTTATTTGCACATCCCTTGCTTCTTATAGCGGTAGTGATCCATCATTCAATCTGGTTACAGATAACAACCCAAGCAATATACTTCTACATTTTGGTTCATATCTTGCAGATCTATTCTACCAACTCATGGGGCTATCTGCTTTTATAATCCCATTATGCAGCATAGTTTGGTCTTACCTTCTATTCAGAGACGGAAGAATCAGCCTATCGCTTCTTCGAACCGCATCAATGCTTTTATCCATATGTTTTTGCAGCGCAGGACTAAACCTATTAAGCATTCATTACCTACCAGCCGGGGCTGGGGGGATCGTCGGAATAGCGGTTTGGAATTTGAGCGAAAGATATATTGAAATGAATGAACTAGAAATGGCATTAAGCTCTGCCTATATTACGCTTGCTGTTATTTTTCTAGTATTAGCGCTTGGCATCAAATTCCAAACATATAAAAAAATTATCTTTGGATTTTTTGGAGGCATATCAAAAGCTATTAATAAAACTGGAATTTTACAGAAAATAAGCTCTAAACTTGAATCATTAGATTCTGGTAAGGCTTATTATGCCGAAGGAGAATTCGCTTTAGTGAGCCAACCTGAAGAAATTCCTGAAAAACCTTTTATATCTACTAGCAACTCCTCAAAACCAAGAACACGTAAAACTCCTGCACCAACTAGCAAAAACATCTCTGCAACACATAAAAATACAGAGGCTGGAATGTTACCATCAATAAATTTACTTGATGATGCAGATAAACAGAGCGTTAAACCACAAACACAGGCAGAGCTTCAAGCTAAATCTGAACATTTACTTAAAGTATTACAAGATTTTGGTGTTAAAGGTAAGATTAACGATGTGTGCGAAGGCCCCGTTGTAACCATGTATGAATTTGAACCAGCAGCTGGAACAAAATCATCACGCGTAATCGGCCTTGCAGATGATATCGCGCGCTCACTTTCTGCGATATCAACTCGTATTGCCATTATGCCAGGAAAAAATGCATTAGGTATTGAACTACCAAACAAACAAAGAATGTTTTTTCGTTTGAAAGAACTAATAGAAACTAATGAATTCAAAGATCATAGTATATCTCTTCCCATTATTCTTGGTAAAGACCTTGGTGGCAGACCCCTTGTCGCTGATTTAGCTAAAATGCCGCATTTATTAGTTGCTGGAACGACAGGTTCTGGTAAATCTGTTGCAATTAACACTATGATAATGTCACTCTTATATAGATACACCCCAGAAGAGTGTCGCATGATCATGATTGATCCTAAAATGTTAGAACTTTCTGCATATGATAATATTCCGCATCTAATGACTCCCGTTGTAACCGAACCTGGAAAGGCAGTAGTCGCTCTAAAATGGGCGGTAAAGGAAATGGAAAATCGTTATCGATTAATGTCACATCTTGGCGTAAGAAATATTGCAAATTATAATGCTAAACTACAAGAAGCCGTAAAAAATAGCGAAGTTTTAGAACGCAAAGTTCAAACAGGGTTTGATCCCGAAACTGGCAAACCAATTCACGACACGGTACCAATTGATACAAATAATATGCCTTTTATCGTAGTCATTGTTGATGAGATGGCTGACTTGATGCTGGTTGCTGGAAAAGATATCGAAACTTCTATTCAACGCCTAGCACAAATGGCAAGAGCCGCTGGGATTCATATAATCATGGCCACACAAAGGCCATCCGTCGATGTCATAACTGGTGTGATTAAAGCCAATTTTCCAAGTAGAATAAGTTTCAAGGTCACCTCAAAAATTGATAGTAGAACTATACTTGGCGAACAAGGCTCAGAACAGCTCCTTGGCATGGGAGATATGCTTTATATGGGAAATAGTTCAAGAATATTACGTGTACACGGACCATTTGTCGATGATAAAGAGGTGGAAAGGGTAACAAACTTCCTAAGAGAAAGTGGAACACCAGAATATATTTCTGCTGTAACAGAATCTACAGACGATGATGCAATGAGTGATGGCTTATCCTCAGATAATGGAGGTGAAGATGATATGTACACTCAAGCTGTTAATATTGTCCGAACCGAACGAAAATCATCAATCAGCTACATCCAAAGGAGCCTGCGGATAGGCTATAATCGCGCTGCAAATCTTGTAGAAGAAATGGAGAAAAAAGGAATCCTCTCAGAGCCTAACCACTCCGGGAAGAGAGAAGTGTTATTACCAGAAGATTAACGCATTAACTAAATTATACGCTTTTATTATTATAAGAAATATGATATAATATTGCCCACTACATTTTACTAATGAACTATTGAGGCATACATGTCAAAAGAACCAGAATTTAAGGTAGGTGACAGAGTTGTATATCCATCACATGGAGTCGGCGAAATAACTGAAATAGAAAGCCAAGCAATTGCCGATATAAAACTAGAAGTCTACGTCATATCATTCCCACAAGATAAAATGACATTAAGAGTTCCAGTTTCAAGAGCAGCAGCATCTGGCCTTAGAACTTTAGCCGGTCAAAGTGATATCAGAGAAGTTTATGACATATTAAATGGCAAGCCTAAACGCGGCAACAAAATGTGGAGCAGACGCGCTCAAGAATATGAAGGTAAAATTAATTCCGGCGAAATAGAAGCTGTTGCAGAAGTTGTCAGAGATTTATATAAAAACGTTGATAACGATCGTTCTTACAGCGAAAGAACGATCTATGAATCAGCGCTAAATCGCCTAGCATCTGAAATTGCAGTTCTAGAAAAAATAACAGAAACTGCAGCAACTGAAAAACTTGTGGAACTACTAAAAGAAAAATTAGTAGCTGCATAAAGTAAATTTTTTAAAATTCTCAATCCAGAGAATAGTAAAAATATACATATCATAAAAAAAACACCCAGCTATTTAGTGATAATCACATGAAATAGCTGGGTGTTTTTTTGACTTTAGTTTATACAAGCCCCAATATCCGTAGAATTATCCTGCTAACTCCAAAACATCATCAGATGCAATGACCTGTTCACCGATAAGTCCAATCAAATCCTTTGGTAAAGTGTATAATACTTGGACTTCACCATCACCAACCACTGCTGCAAATTCTTTTACTACTCCATCCAATTAATGCCAACCATATTTAATGTATTTATTGAGCAACTCAACAACCTGACCAGCAAGATCATCAAAAATATTTTCAGAAAATTTCTTTTTATATCCTGTTGAATAATATTCCATCATTGCATCAACTTGCTTCTTAGGAATAAAACTTGGTTCAATCGTTGCAGAATTAATCCCACCATGAGCAGCCTTAACCGCCTCAACATCAGCCAAAACCTTTTCCTCAAAAGCCATCTTTGCTTTTATTTTGTTGTAGTATTCAACTTGATATTCCGTAAGATCTTCAAGCTTTAGCATTGGACTAGATAAAATGATTTTTGCTACTTCATAATTACCATACACATAATGCCAAATTCCTTGAAATGGTCTGATATAAGGCTGAACATCAGGGGCAACATTAACATCAGTGCCATTATCTATTAAAATTTTTAGAATCCTAGTATCAACACCACTCATACCTATCTCTCTCAAAGCACGCTTCAAAGGAGAGAAACCTTCACTATCATCAAAGACTAACCCCTGCAGCCAAATATTCTGATACTACACGTTCAACTTCACAAACATTATTATTAGAAATTGGCATCAATAATTTCAGATTACATATAACGTCTTTCATTTTTAAACTCTAGTTTAATTATTCATAATTTAAATATACAACTCAAAAATTAATTATTGCCAACTACACACTTAACAAATAGTTAATTTATATAAAAAAACACCCAGCCACTTCGTGATAATCACATGAAATAGCTGGGTGTTTTTTTTGATCTTAGTTTATACAAGCACCAATATCTATAGAATTATCCTGCTAACTCCAAAACATCATCAGATGCATTGACCTGTTCACCGATAAGTCCAATCAAATCCTTTGATAAAGTGTATAATACTTGGTCTTCACCATTACCAACCACTGCTGCAAATTCTTTCGCTACTCCATCCAATTGATGCCAACCATATTTAATGTATTTATTGAGCGACTCAACAACCTGACCAGCAAGATCATCAAAAATCTTTTCAGAAAATTTCTTTTTATATCCTGTTGAATAATATTCCATCATTGCATCAACTTGCTTCTTAGGAATAAAACTTGGTTCAATCGTTGCAGAATTAATCCCACCATGAGCAGCCTTAACCGCCTCAAGATCAGACATAAATCTCCCCTCAAAAGCTTTTTTTGCTTCAATTTGCTCATAGAATTCAACTAGATCTTGATTAATACCTTCAAGCTTTAGCGTTGGACTAGAAAAAATGATTTTTGCTACTTCGTAATTATCACGCATAAGAGGCAAAAATTCACTAATTAATCCACTATATATAAAAAGCACATCATCATCACCAATATTATCACCAGAGCCAGCATTAATATCAGCGCCATTATCTATTAAAATTTTTAAAACCCTAGTATCAAAGCCATGCAAAGCTAAACTAGCCAAAGCACCTCTCAAAGGAGACCAATCTTCACTATCATCAAGACTAACCCCTGCAGCCAAATACTCCTCTACTACACGTTGAACCTCATCAACATTATTCTTACCTATTGGTTTCATTAATTTAAATAATTTTGGATTATATCTACCGTTTTTCATCTTTAAACTCTAATTTAATTATTTTAAGTTAAATATATAACTCAAAGATTAACTATTGTCAATAATATATTTAATAAATAGTTAATTTATATAAAAAAACACCCAATTATTTCGTGATAATCACAAGAAATGATTGGATGTTTTTTTGGCTACATATAGTTCTGTAGCTTTAAGTAAGAGTAGTCTTAATCTAATCAGTACAAATTTATCTTTCTATTAAAAACGATAAATTCATGTAAAATCTAAGCATCAACTTTATCTTCATCGAGATGAGTTTTTTCATAATTTTCATGGCGCATTTGCGCATCAATGCAAAGCGTTGCTACTGGCCTGGCTTCTAAACGTTTTAGTCCAATTTCTTCACCAGTCTCTTCGCAGAAACCATAATCCCCTGCATCAATTCTCCCAATCGTATGCTCAATTTTATCGATCAACTTGCGATAGCGATCTCTTGTTCTAAGCTCAATCGTAGTCTCAGTTTCAACACTAGCTCTGTCATTCAAATCCGGTTCATTCCAATTCTCTTCTTTCAGATGCGTTAAAGTTTCACGAGATTCATCAAGCAATTCCTCACGCCAGCTTTGCAATTTTTGTTTAAAATATGCCAGCTGCATTGGATTCATATATTCTTCATTTTCAGACGGTTTATAACCTTCTGGTAAAACAACTTTTTGCATAAATTCACTCCCTATTTTCAACCTATTAGATCACTATAACTCATAAGCAAAAATTAACGCAAGAATAATTTATTAAAATTTGCTTTTTGAACCAGGGTGAGCTTTATCATATACGGATTCAAGGTGACTTTGGTTAATTTTTGTATATCTTTGAGTAGTTGAAAGACTTTGATGACCAAGCAAATCTTGTATAGACCGAAGATCCGCACCATTTTCAAGCAAATGCGTTGCAAAACTATGCCTAAAAGCGTGCGAACTCAAATACTCAGGCAATCCAAGAGAACGACGTAAGTTAATTAACTCTTTATTAAAAACAGACCTCTGCAAAGGAGCCCCTCTTTGCCCACGAAAAATTGGCTCATCTTCTTCAATAGAATACGGCAATAAATTCAAATATTGCTCAACAAGCATTTTTGAGTCAGAAATCCAAGGAATCAAACGCTCTTTACCGCCTTTTCCTGTAATCTTAATAAATTCTGTATTTTCTAAATGTTTGTTTGTAATTGATAATGCCTCTGAAATTCGCAGTCCACTTGCATAAATCAAGGTAAGCAAGGCTTTATTACGAAAATGAATCCACTCTTCTTTTCCTAACATTTCAATATTTTCTAAAGATATTTGGGTTTCAGATTGAGTCAGAGCTTTTGGAAGAGTTTTTGACTTCTTTGGACTACGCGTGATAAACACAGCATGACACACCATATCGAATTTCTTTTCTAAATATCTATAAAAATTTTTTACTGATGATAGCGCGCGCGCGGTCGACGCTGCACTAAAATTATCTTGATGCCGTGAAGATAACCAACTTCTCATAAATCTTATATCAACTGACTCTATTTGTTTTAAAGAAACTCTACTAGAATAATACTTACAGATAAATAATAGGTAATTATTTAAATCATTCATATAAGAATCTAAGGTATGTTGTGAATAGTTTCTCTGACTTCCCAAATATTCCTGCCAATTATCTATTATTGCACATATTTCCGAGTCAAATGATTTAATCATATACTATTTGCCTATACAAAAATTACTAAATATCTCCCCTAATATTTCATCAACTGTAATCTTACCAGTTATATTACTCAAAGATCTAATAGTCATTCTAATATCTTCAGTTATCAATACTAGATCATCATTTAGCGAAAAATTAGTTAAATAATCTATAGCTTGTTCAAGCTGGGCTCTGTGTCTTGCTCTAGTAATTTGCGGTGAGTCAGAAGGTTTGGCAATATTTTCAGATCTAACTACAATCTGTTTAAGGAGTTCATCTAGCCCACTTCCTGCTTTAATCGATGAATATATTACCTTGTCTGAATTAAAATCAATTGATAATTTTGCATTACTTAAATCTACTTTATTTATCAAAATGATCGTATTTTCATCAATCAAATCTTTAAAATAATCATCTTCTTTATCAATTCTAGTAGCATCAAAAATTACAATTCTAATATCAGAATCTTGAAAGACTTTTTTAGCCTTTTTAATTCCTTCTATCTCTATAACATTAGAAGTTTTATGATGAATACCTGCCGTATCATGAATAATAATTGGATATCCGGCAATATCTAAATGCCCTTCAAGAACGTCTCGAGTCGTTCCTGCAATATCAGATACAATTGCAACATCACGCTTCATAAGAAAATTTAATAAGCTAGATTTACCAACATTTGGTTTGCCAATTATTGCGAGCTTCAAGCCATCTCTCAACCTCTCACCACGATTATCATCATTAAGGTGATCTTTTATTTCTTCAACTAATATATCAATCTTTTTAGCTACCTGCTGTAGCGTTTCTTCTGGTATATCTTCGTCTGGAAAGTCAATATACGCTTCAAGCAAACTAATAAGACTAATTAGTTCCTTTCTCCAATCATCATATATTTTTTCCAAACCACCACCGAGCTGTCTTATTGCTTGCCGATGCTGAAGTTCAGTTTCAGCATCAATTAGATCGGCCAAACCTTCAGCCGCAGTTAAATCCATTTTCCCATTTATAAATGACCGTTTAGCGAATTCTCCAGGTTCTGCAAGACGCACACCCTTCATCGATGCTAAAATTTGATTCATTTGTTTTATAACTGCCAAACCTCCATGAGTATGAATTTCTACTGAATCCTCACCAGTAAAACTAGATTTACCTTCAAAATAAACGACCATTGCTTCATCTATTAAATTTTGAGTTTTGGGATTATATATCTTACGCAAATATAGCTTTCTTGCCTCTAATTTATCAATTTTTTGACCAATTAGTTGCCCTAAAACCATAAAGGATTCAGAGCCTGAAAGCCTAAAAACTGCAACCCCAGCTTTACCTGGCGCTGTACATTGAGCAAAAATACTATTCATCTTATATTACTTAACAACTTGATAGGTGTTTTTATTTCTAGTATCATACATGCAGTTTGCACATTAATAAAGCGATTATGGGATTCGGTATATATGGGAAATAATTTAACTATTCAAAAATCACTAGCTCTTAGCAAACTCAATTGCAAAATTGACGATTTTAGTACGGAAATACTAGATCTTGTTAGTGCAACTAGTAAAGGTGAATTATATACAAAATTTGTTGAAAGATTTTTAATGTATATTCCAGTTGATTATAGATCCAGAGATAAAATTAAACTTTTTGGAGACTTCACTCACGAAGCATATGATTTCTTTCTGCACAAACCTGAAGGATCTAGAAAAATTGAAATTCTGACCAATGAGTTTCAAAATAATCCTTCAATAACAATTCTTATTTCAGCAGAAAATCGTCCATTTATTATTGACTCACTGAATAGTTTAATGTCGAAACTTGCACTGCAACCAATTTTCACTTTCCACCCCGTGATCACAGCCACTAGGGACAATAAAGGAACTCTTCAAAAAATTGATACACATGATAAAAATACTATACATGAAGCACTTGTCTACATCAAAGTCCTGGGTAGCTTTGATGAAAAAGATATTGAAGATATTAAATCTGAAATTAACAATATAATTGACCTAGTTGACTATACTTACAACTCTTGGCAATCATTGCTTAATAAGTTAATTGGCATTACAACCGACATAGTCCATCACAAAGATATCTATGAAAAAGCTCTATTACCTGCAGAAGAAACTTTAGATTTCTTGAATTGGCTACAAAAAAATAATATTACTTTTTTAGGAGCTGCTGACTTTGATATTAAAACTAAAAAACTCTCAAGTGAAGAAGGGGTTAAAGAAATATGGAAGAATAATCTAGAAGAAATATCAACAATTATTGACTTTTCTAAAAGCGAATATTACGAAAATAAATTAGCTATGCTGGGTAAAATCAACAAAATTTCCCCGGTACATAGAAATGCGCTAGTTGATTATATTCTCATAAAAAAACTAGATGAAAATGGTGAGTACAAAGGTGGAACCATTATTTTTGGCCTCTACGGTACAGCAATTTATTTCCAATCCATTAAAACCATTCCTATTTTAAGGGGAAAAATGAACCATGTTCTTGATGAATCTGGTTTTCCTATGAATGGATATAATGCTAAAAAAATTAAGAATATCATTGAATCATTGCCACGTGATACTTTAATCCAAATTGATGAGGATGATCTTTATTGTATGTGTATTCATATGCTATCAAGCATGCGTAGCCACAAACTTAAATTATTTGTCCAAAAAGATTGGTCTAACTCTTTTGTAAATATTATTGTTTTCCTTCCAAGAGAAAGACTGACACCTGAAGTATATAATGAAATTAGCTGCTATCTTACTGATAAATTTGAGAGCGAGATTATTGCAGACGATATTACAGTAGTTGCACAGAATTTCTCACATCTTTTTACAACACTTGCTGTTGAAGATCCTACAAAACTTGAGTTTGATCACGATGAAATGGAACGTGACTTAGTAAAAATAACTACTAATTGGTCTGATGGTTTACTGCACAAATTATGCGAAGAGTTAGGTGAATATGAAGGCGGCATACGTCATAAAGAAATAGAACCTTCATTCCCAGCTGAATATCGTCATAAATTCAATGCAGAATCTACAATTGATGACGTTCATCACCTTGAACAAGCCTCTCAAAAAGGCAAAATAGTAGTAAATCTTATCAAAGGAACTGACAACGAATATTCTCTAAAATTCTACAGCCCTGAAATTAGCTTAACACTCTCAGACACATTGCCAGCAATAGAGAATTTAGGCTTCACTGCCATTGATGAACAAAGTTTTGCGATCAAAGAATCAAATGATTTTAAACATAGCTGGATATATGAATTTAAACTTGAGAGCCCTATAAAAATAGAAGTTCCTTTTACAGAGTTAAAAAGTAATATTGAGATAGCTCTAGGAAAAATGGGTGAAGGTGAACTTGCTAGTGACTCATTAAGCAAACTACTTGTTTTATCAGGCATTGACTGGACTAAAGTAAAATTACTCAAAGCTTTATCGCGATATTTACATCAAACTGGACTACCCTATGGAAAAGGCTACGTACAGCAAACTCTAGTAAAACACAATAAATACACTGAAAAGCTTATTGAATATTTTGCATTTAAACACGACCCGCGAAATAATTCAAGCCAGCAAGCAGAGTTATTATCAAATGAAATGAAGGATTATCTTGATACTGTATCGAGCAGTACAGAAGATAAAGTTCTGCAAAATATGTATGGCGCAGTAGATGCAATAGTCAGAACCAACTTTTATCAACTTAAAGATAACAACTTAAAAAATTACCTATCATTCAAATTTGATTCTAGCAGAGTTCCAGACCTACCTCTACCTCGCCCTTATGCCGAAATTTTTGTCTATGCAAATGATTTTGAAGGAATACATCTTCGAGGAGGAAAAGTTGCACGTGGGGGGCTTCGCTGGTCTGATCGTGGTGAGGATTATAGAACAGAAGTTCTAGGTCTGATGAAATCACAAATGACAAAAAACACAGTTATTGTTCCTGTAGGCTCAAAAGGATGTTTTTATATCAATTTCACTCAAGGAGAAATGAACAGAGATGACTACATGAAAAAAGTAGTTAATTGTTACAAAAACTTTCTAAGAGGGCTTTTGGATTTAACAGATAATTTAGTCGATGGTAAAATAGTGCAACCATTAAACACTATTACTCACGATGCTGAAAATCCATATTTAGTTGTTGCAGCAGATAAGGGCACAGCCACATTCTCCGATTTTGCTAATGATGTATCAAACGAATATAATTTTTGGCTTGGAGATGCATTTGCCTCCGGCGGATCAGTCGGATATGACCATAAAAAAATGGGGATTACAGCAAAAGGAGCTTGGATTTCAGCTCAATCACATTTCCTAGATATGGGAATAGATATTCAAAACGAGCCATTTACAGCAATTGGAATAGGAGATATGTCTGGTGATGTTTTTGGCAATGGTATGCTTCTTTCAAAATTCACGAGGCTAATTGCTGCATTTAATCATCGACATATTTTCATAGACCCAAATCCTGACCATGTAACTAGCTATAAAGAAAGATTAAGATTATTTACAACCCCAAGAACAACCTGGGATGATTATGATTTAAAACTTATCTCAAAAGGCGGAGGAATATTTGACAGATCTAGTAAACTTTTAGATATTTCACCAGAAATACAGGATTTACTTGACCTAAATATAAATACTATTACGCCCGATAATCTCATACGCGCTATCCTAAAATCAAAAGTAGATTTACTATGGAATGGAGGGATTGGAACATATGTTAAAGCATCTGTAGAAAATAATGTTGATATTGGAGATAAGGCAAATGATGCACTAAGAGTGAATGGAAACGAAGTTCGAGCAAAAGTAATTGGCGAAGGTGGAAACCTTGGATTATCGCAATTAGGGCGTATAGAATATGCACTTAATGGCGGAACAATGAACACAGACTTTATTGATAATTCAGCTGGTGTTGATTGTTCCGATCATGAGGTAAATATTAAGATTGCCCTCAATAGTGCGGTTGCATCTGGAAAAATATCCATGAAAGAACGCAATATTTTACTCGAACAAATGACAGAATCAGTCGAGGAATTAGTTCTAGTAGATAATTATGATCAAAACTTAGCTTTAACTGTTTTATCCCGCTCTCCAACGCTAAACATTGAATCATTTAGCCAATTAACAAAAGAGCTAGAAAAGGAAGGTTTATTAAATAGTGAGGTTGAATTTTTACCGAATAAATCAGAATTATCACGAAGGGCAGTTTCAGATGAAGGAATGACTAGATCTGAATTATCTGTATTGCTTTCATACAGTAAAATGTCTCTAGATATGGACTTGTCTAGCACTTCATTTACAGAAGACGAATATTTCAAAAAACATTTATACAATTATTTCCCGTCTTTGATGCAGGAAAAATTTGCTGATGAAATAGACAACCACCCGTTGAAACAAGAAATTATTCGTACTGTAATTACTAATAAGCTTGTTAATCAAGTAGGTGGACCGGTCATTAGCTCTATAAAAAAGGAAACGGGTGGTCATTCTTGTGATATCGCAAGAGCTCACGCAGTGGTAGTAGAAGTTTTTGATTTAGAAAATTTATGGAATCAAACTGCAAAATTAGATCACTCAATTGATATTAATATCAAAGTAGAAATGCTCAGCGACTTAGTGCGTATAATGAGAAGAGGAATCACTTGGTTTGTCAGAAATATAAAAGCTCCAATAAATATTTCTAAAACTATTGAAATATACAGAGAACAAACCCACGAATTAACAGATATTATTAGCAAATTACTAGTTGGAACCACAAAAACAAGATTTTTTAGTCGTATTGAGCAATTCACAAATGCTGGAGTGGACAAAAAATTGGCTAAATCTGTAGCTACTCTTGAGGTTTTAGTCTCAGCGTTTGATATAATTTTCATTGCCAAACAAGCTAAGATGGAAAATGAGGATATAGCGAACTTATATTTCGAGTGCGGCGACCTATTAAGCATTGACTGGCTACGACAATCATGCGAAGCTCAGATTGACCAATCTTTTTGGAATAGATTATCAGTTCAATCTTTAAAAGATGATTTTTATGATAAGCAAAGGCGCCTAATTAAAGCAATTATATTAAATGCTAATGGCAATGGAGGAGTTCCAAAACTGAAAACATGGCTAAAACAGAATGCATCTGATGCGCATATTTTTGTAAGCTTTATTGAAGATATAAAATTGCAAGAAGCTCTAAACCTTAATATGATAATTTTAGCAAATAAAAAACTGGAGATCTTTTTAAGAAAATTAGAGGTTAGTTAAAATGCCCTCAAAATTAAAAGAAGCTAGAGAAGAAGCGGGGTATAGTATTAAAGAAGTTGCAGAAAAACTTAATATTCGAAAGCAATATATTATTTGCTTAGAAGAAGAAGATTTTCAAGGTATTCCAGGACAAGTATATGTTGAAGGATACACTAGAATGTACTATGAATTTCTTGGACTAGAACCCCCGTACAAAGATTCTCAACAAATAAAAAAGAAACTTAAAATTAAGACTGACAACCAAAAACAAATTAAAAAACAATATATAATATTATTTTCAATAATATTATTAATTTTAATCGTAATAATTTATTCAAAGCTCAAACCATTAAACGAAGCAACGCCAGATTATGAAATAATACAAAATATACAGAAAGAACATGGAAATAACGAAGAAGAATTTGACCGATCTAATTCATGAGATTGGAGAAAAAATTGAAAAATTAAATACTCAGCTTGCTAAGCAAGAAGAAACGATAGAAGATTTAAAATATCAGAACGAGAATTTAAAGAAAGATAATCGTAATACTCTTGATCAAATTAAAGAATATATAGAAGAGCTTGAACAAATAAGAAATCATTATGTCAATAGTAACAATAACACTAGCAAATAAACATTTTAAATTAGCCTGTTCAGAAGAAAGTAAACCTCACATTGAGAAGCTAGCAGAAAAACTTGATCTTGAATTAGATGATACCTCCAAAAGCAATCCTTCTGCTTCATTTGAAATGCTGCTTGTCATGACGGCTCTTAGTTTAATGGATGATAAACAATCCAAAGCAACTGAATCTGGTGGAGAACTATTAAAAAAAGCAGGTTTAGACCAACAAAAACTACTTACATCTATTTTTGAAGAATTAAAAATTGTTGCAAAGAAAGTCTAAAAATGATAAAATTCACAGAATGATAGGTGCATTAATATTAATTAATATCTCTTATATGCACATTTGGAACTGCTTGGTTCGTTAGAATGGATATATAATTCCTCTGGACTATAAGCTTTTTTTCGGGATTGGTCCCTGACATCGCCGTGGCGTTGTTACTACCGAACCCACCTTTTACATACAGGTTCCGATGGCGAACTTTGTTCGACGGCCGAAGTGGTTCTAAATTTTCTATTTTGAGACAAGGCTAAATTATACAAGATTAACTCTCACTTAATACTTTGCTCTTTTCTAGCTATAGCTCTTTGCAACCTAGGAAATATACAATAAATCATAAACATAAGTAATGTATATTCAAGAATTCCACTAACAATCTTTGTAGTAGAATTCAACATAATCGTAGGGATTGCCATGGATAAAGTTGCTAACATTATATAAGACATAGCTACCGAACTAATATGATTTGCAGAAAACATACCAGGCTCAAAATGCCATCGCGATATAGTTTTTAATGAAAATCCAAACCCAATCAGAGCACCTGTTGCTACAACAAAATTTTGTGAATATATATCATCTTCTGCCGTCAGGAAATATAAGAAAAGCACAATCCATAACAACCCCCAATAGCTTGAGCTTTGCTTATTCAACCATTTATGATAAGTGTTTTGCATAAAATCTGTACGCCACCAAATTAAAGTAATAAGACCAAATGCTAATCCACCTATAACATCTGCCAAACTATGCACACCAAGATAAACTCGTGATACTAAGATAATACTGACCATAAATATCGACAAAGCTTTTGCATATGTTTTTTTCCATCTAAGGGCAATAATTCCCCAAAATATTGTTGCAATCATAATGTCCCCACTTGGAAAACCAAGCATAGAGTCTACAGGTATTAAGTGTAAATCTTCGTGCGGCCTAAGAATAGCAAAACTATTTTTTAAAATTAAATTTAGCAAAATAGAAAATGGTATTATAGCACCAAGCTGCACAAAAGTTTTCCCGCCAGGTCTAAGCCAAAAACCAATTGCAATAATCGACATATAGAAAACACTACTCGCCATGAACGGCATCAGTGTAAAGAATTCTGTCAATCCATCTGATCGCATCTCTATCAATAACCACTCAAATTCAGTCATATAATCTAATTTAATCTTATTATGCTTTAATGTTACAAGATATTTTCTAAGACTAAGAAGAAATTACTAGAAGTCTCCAAAAGAAACTCTCACCCTATATCTTTTTAGCAATTAAAATTATTCCACCCAATGTCCCAGATTCCATTGCCTCTAATAAATGTTTATACCTTTCAACGACAAGATTAATCTCTTCATCTGTATAACCACCGGCTTTCAACATATCAATTTTTGCTTCAATTTTCGTAAGCATAGCATTATACCAAAACTTATATTTCTCTGTTACATCATTTTCTTCAATAATTTCCCAACCAAGAATTTTCATCATCATTTTAAATTTATCCAACTTAATTGGAAACATATTGCTTCCAGAGAGGCTTTTTATAGTATCACTACTAGATTTATCTTTTAAATAATAATCAAAAATAGCTAATATTGCTCCTTCTTTACTAATCGCTTTCAAACGTTGTAACATTGAGACTTTGTCTTTTAAAGCATGAACAACATTGAAACTATAAATAAATGAGAAGAATTCATCTTCAAATATTTTGGTAAGTTTAGTTACATCAGCGACCTTAAATTTAACAGATGGATAATTATGTTTTGCTTCTTCTATCAATTTTTCATTAATATCAATTGCCCAAATATTACTATAGCCCTCTTTTTGCATAAAATAAGCGGCAGCCCCAGTGCCACATCCAATCTCTAGACTACTACCTTCTTTAATATTTGGCACTTTCAGAATTATCTTACTATTAAAAAGATTAATAGCTTCAGCGCCACCTGAATGAGCAAAATTCCCTTCTCTTAAAGTTTGTATAAGTTTTTTCACTCTACCTTTTACTAAAAGAGCGGCTTCTTCTTTTGCTTCATCAGCGCCTCCTCCATGACCTCCAGCAAACACCTGAGAAGAACAAGATAAAGAGATCATCAAAATAATTTTTAAAATTCTAACCGTATATTAAACCTCTGAATCCTCTTCAATTACTATACCCTTCTTCTTTAAGATTTCATCAAAATGCTTTCTTTTTTCTTCTGGGAGTTCTGCTCTTCTCAAGGACAGCATTTCAGAAAAAGTACCTTGCGTACATTTTGGCGTCAAACGATCTGTTATAAGTAAACCATTTAGATGATCAATTTCATGCTGAAGAACACGTGCATAAAAACCTGATACTTTTTTTTCAATCAATTCACCATCTTCATCTTGGTATTTTAGATTAATCGATTTATGTCTTTTTACCTTGCCATAAACACTTTTTACCGAATAACAACCTTCAAAATCACGAGCAAAACCATCTTCTTCTATGGGGAAATATTCTGCATTAATGATTGTATGAAGAGGATATGACCTAACATCTTGCCGCAAAAGAGCTGCGCTCTCTGGTATATAAATTATTGCTATTTTTTTTCGAATATCCACCTGAGGAGCGGCTATACCAACGCCTTCTGCTGCAAAAACAATATCTTTCATTTTTTGAATAATTTCTTTATCTTCATCTGACAATGGGAAGCTCACCTTCTCTGCTTCGTTTTTAAGAGAAGAAACAAATCTATTCTCTTTCTCTTCAATAGTAATAATTTCCAATTCCATAAAATTAATTCTTTAACTTTGCTAAAACTATCAAGCATTCATGTTGCATTGTAAATCTTTTTCTATCGATAGTAAAAGATTAGTATTTTATAAATTATAACATTATGTTAAATTACTTTTGTACTCTACGCTATTTTTCTAATAACGTAGAATAATTAACTTGTAATTAGAATATAATCAACTATGAAAAATTTAAAAAAACTTCCAGCAATTATTGCTGTTTCAACGCTTCTATCAAGCTCAGCACTTGCTGATAATGCCTTTGTAGTTGTTGGTCTTAACCTATCGACTACTGGTATTGGTGTTGAAGCTCGTACTCCAATCGCTGAAAATATCTATGGAAGAATCGGAGCTAACTATTTCAAATATTCACATAGCCTTAGTGATGGTGAGATTAATCTAAAAGGTGATTTAACTCTGCTTTCAGCACCAATTATGGTTGATTGACACCCTTTTGATCGCTCAGGATTCAGATTATCTGCAGGTGTTGCATATAATGGTAATAAATTAAAAGCAAAAGGTCGTGCACTTCAAGGTGTCACACTCGAAGGGCATTACTTTAATGCAGCACAAGTTGGTTCTGTAACTGCTGAACTTACACTAGGTAACGCAATTGCCGGTGTTACATCAATTGGTTATGACAGCTCATTTGTTAGCAATGGACCACTTAGTTTCCATGCTGAGCTAGGTGCTATGTATACTGGAAAGCCAAAATTGTCTGTTAGTTCAACTGGTATCGGTGGAGCTGCATTCATTAATGAATATAAAAAAGATGCAGACAAAGCTTTTAAAGACATAGAAAAATATCTTAAAGTTTATCCAATTCTTAAAATTGGTGTAAAGTACGCAATCTAAGCTTACTTAGCATAAAATATCTTAAGGGTACGTATTATTCATATTACGTGCCCTTTTTTTATATTTTCCCTAATATTATTTTAATATTAGATTTTTCAAATATCATGCTAGTATAAATCTAGGATAATTTAATAGGTATTCCTACTTATGACTAGAATCATGCTACTTTTAGGAATAGTATTTACTGTCCTTTCCATTTTTATTTCATACTATGTAATTAATAATAACCAAGAAAAAATCAATTCACTTAAATCACAAATATCTTCTGATGAGGATAAAATTAATAAGTTCTGGAACAAACAGCAAGAACTAGAGCAACGCCACGCAATTAGCATAATATTATATGCACTAATATCTGACAAAAAACAGTCAGATCCCGTCCGAATAGCAGCAGATAGTTATGTCGCAGATACAATGGAATATTATGGTATTACTCACGATGTAGACCAATATAATAAATCTATAAAGCTTTTACCCGAAAAGCTTAAAGCAGTACGCACTAAAACAATTGATTACATAAATAATCTCTTTGCTAATAAATTAAGCCTGGAATCCTCAATGAGAGATATGCAAAAAACCAATGAAATATATAAAGTCATTGGTCTTTTGATGCAAATAATAGGACTAGTATTGGTACTATATTTCAAACCCTAATAATCTAAGATTCGTTTGGTTGAGCCACCCTTTCTGGCAAAGCAATATTCTTTAATTTTTCAAAAGCCATTGAAAATGCTCCATTACCAAAGATACTCCCCAATGTACAAAATGGATCAAATAATAAATAAGTTGTCAAAATTATTGAACTCATTTCAGATGTAAATCCTAGCTTTGACTCAAGCACTGGCGTCATTATCAAAATAGTTCCACCTGGAATTCCAGCTGATGCAAATTTAGCAAGCACATAACCAACTGCAAAAACTAAATATTTATCAACAGAAGGTAAATGACCATACTCAACAATATATAAAGACATCGCCATCAAAGGAATCGCTAGGGCATCTCCCATCATATGTGTATTGGTTATGAAGGGCACTATCCTTTTTGGCAAATCTTTATCTTTCGAATTTTTTGTTGCTCCATCAATCAGCACTGGCATAGCAGCTGCACTAGACATTGAGCTAAAACCAATGATAGTTGCAGGAAGTATATTTTTTAGAGCTGATAAAGCTTTGTTTACTCTAAAACCCTTAACTAGCATATAAAGAAATCCAATATAGCTGACATATAGCAAAATAATTACTGATAATAATGGAATGAAGTTTTTAAATAAAATAGTCAGTAACCCATCATGCTGAGCTTTCAATATGAATCCTAAAATAAATATAGGCAAAACTGGCGTAAATATTCTTGATAGAAAAAGATTAACTAAAACAGATCCTCTTGCAGCAAACTTTTTCAGAGCTACATTATCCTTCGAACTTGCATATATACCAAGCAATACACCAAAAATAAGAGCTGTTGAATTATCGCATATTTTAGGTAAATTTAGTTCAAAATATGGTGTAAGTTCAAGCGATGGAGCGCTTATAATTCGGGTTGTTACTATAAAATCTTGTGTAAAAAAACCAACTGGATATGCAATCATTAGAGCAGTAAAATTTGAAATACAGACCAATGATATTAATAAACCAGTAAATACCATAAACCCACCAGAAAGCTGGGAAAAGCTGGCAAATACCAAGAAAAACACTATAGCAGGTAACACGAATAGGAGAATTTCCTTCATGGCCAGGCTTGTCGTAAGTAATATTGATTTTATAGATTCGGGTAAAAAAGATCCAAGCAAGAAAGCGCTAAGAATTACTAGGGTTAGTTTTGCAGGCAAACTAAAGAAAAATTTATTGAAATTTGTGAATATCACCTCTCTGAGATTAAAAATTACGGATAGCTAGAATTATTAACATCCGATCTTGCCATAGTCAATAAAAAATCTAGATTCCTGAATAAATTAGAAATCTAGATTAATTTTAAAACAATAATTATTTATTCCACAGTATCAACAACTTCAGCACCAAGAAGATGAGTTGCGACATCTGCACTTAATTCTGGATGATTTGTATCAAAAAGAGCTGGTGCTAGAGTTGAAACGGCCTCTCCTCCCGTACCAATTGCAAGTGCAACATCAGTTTCACTTGAATGCTCAACCAAATATGCAGCTGCTATTTCTCTAAGCTCTTCAACACTAGCTTCTTCAACTATATGTTCCATAACCCAACTTTTTACAAAAGAATTAACTTCAGCATTTCCAAAAGTAAGAACACTAGCCGCTACATCAATATCCGCATCCCCAGTTTTTCCTATCACAATATTTATATCATCGACAGTATATTCACCCAAAATTTCAGAGTTTTCATCTAAATAAGCAAGAACCAAAGCTTTTAGACTTTCATCTACTACAACTTCGTTTTCTAGAGCAGAATCACCTGGATAAGCTACGCCACCAGTCACTGCATGAGCTAAATCTTTTAACTCATTTTCAGCTGCTTTCCTTTTTGCAGGTTCTGAAGACATTAAATGTGAAGGACTGCCTAATGCACCATCTACACTTCTACCGGCCTTATCAGCTTCCCTTTCTATAGCACCACCAAGTCCATGTTTTTCAATCCCACCACCAAGTCCATGTTTTTCAATCCCACCAAGGTTTTGTCCATTGTTTTCCAAAACCTTTCATAAAACTACCTTCCTATTATGTGTTAATATCTCATAAAAATATATTGCACTCAATCAATATGCAACTAGGAACATCCGAATTTAAAAAATAAAAACGACGTAACTATCTATCTTTCGATAAACAACCTAACTATTTCCTCTTCAAGCTTTCTATATGGCTGATTATAATCATAGAAATTATTGGCCATTATGACAAAGCTATGCTGATCACCTTTTCTATCTTTAAAATATCCCATTAAAGAAGAAACGTGACGTAATGTCCCCGTTTTTGTATATAAATCTTTTACACCTTTAAATCTCTCACGAAGAGTGCATTCATCACCGGGGCAAGCCATTAATGATTTTACAATTTCGAAATTCTTACTCTTAGAAACAGCAGATAGAAAATCTGAAATTTGATTCACTGTCAAAAGATTACGCCTGGAAATACCGGAAGCATCATGAATTTCTGACTTTCTAAGGTCAACTCCAAACTTCTTAGCTATCATATGCTTTAAAGCCAAAATAGCCCTTCTCCACTCAGTAAATTTAGATTGCGTTGCATATTCAGCCAAAAAATAATCCGTCATATAATTATCAGATATTTTCATCGCCCTATCAGCTGCATCTTGATAATTGATAGACAGAGAATAAATTTCTTTCATTTTTTTCGGCAGTTTTCCTGCCATAACTTCGCCTCGAATATTAACCCCCTTAAGGGCCAACCCTTTCTTGATATAATAAGCAATATTACTGAAATTCTCACTAGCCACAGCACCAATTGGAAGCAAGCCATAAGCTTTACTCAATGTGCCGTTAATTATATATTTATTATTTTCTATACTAACATGCAATCTATCAAGCTTATTTTTATCAACAGTTTTTGCATTATTCTCAATAATATATGGAAAATCCTTATCTGATTTAATAACAATAGATTGCCCTACATTCCCAGGACGAACATCTAGTTTCGCACAATTTTTATTTATATGAGCCTTAGTAATCAACGAACCATTACAATACATAGTATCACTGACTGTTTTCTCTCGCATGACAGGTGAAACTGTAAATTCATTATCAATTATATAAATATTACCTTTCACCTGGCTGCCAGCATCTTCAGAGATTTTAATAAGCATTAGCTTTAAATCTTTATCACTAAAATTTGGATGATGAATATCTATATAATAATTATCACTACTTTTTAATACTCTAGATGTAAATTGGTAATCTGAACCAAAATGCTCCAAAAAACTTACTAATGATATGAATTTTAATGAACTACCCGGCATAAAATAACGCTTAGAGTTTTGCTCATACACGACTTTTCCAGTTGCCAGGTTTTTGACCTTAATCCCAATATTAAGATTTAGATCAGTTTTATTAATTGCATTTTCAACTAATTCAGAAATTTGAACTTTAGCTGAAACAACATTAGAAAGAATAATAACTAAAAAGAAAGTAACAAAATTTTTCATAAATCATTAATCAAATAACAAGATAATTATAATATTTCTAAAATTAAATAATACAACGAAACATGCAATAGGCAAGTTAAAGAATAATGATATAGTATTTCTAAGCGCTAATTGCTATTCTTCATTAACCTAACACGCACAATATTAATCATAGCCATAATAATAAATCCAATAATTGCTATAGTCATCGCAGCTGGAATTACCATAATACTATTTGTAAAAGCTTCAACACTATATGATTTAATGTTATCCAGCATCTGACCATTCCACTGCCAATCCAATGTAATTCCAATAAATTTATGGAAAACTAAGCCAAACGCCATAATAATCATATTTGCTATAGCGGCAGCTACCCCACTTCTTTCTTCTGAAACAAATGTCGCAATTTTCGAGATAATTACCACTTGATACGCACAAAAAATACCAACTACTAAACATGCATAATACAAAGTATCTGAAGTCGCAGTACCGCTTAATATATGAATAAAGCATAGTATCATGGCGACGCCACAAGCAATAGTAACTCCGTAATACATCCTTGTTTTATCAGCTATATATGGCAGAACAATACAGCCTACACACATGCCTAAATATACTGAAAAAGTTATGGCATCAGCTGTTGATTTCTCAATTGCATATGCAGTAATTAAAAATGCACTTCCCCATGCATCAGCGAATCCCTCTAACGGACCAACCATCAACCCAGCAAGCAAACTAGCAATAATGAGTTTAGGGTTACCAAGAGTGGCCTTTATATCCGTCAAAACACTTGAATGAGAATCTTCTTCGGCTGATTTTGGCATTAAAAGATATGTAAATACCGCAAGAGCAATTCCCGAATATAAAAGCACTCTAATAGTTGCATCTATCCCTATTAACTGAATAATCTCTGCAAGAGGTGATCCTGCATATACAACCGTCACTAAGCCAAAAAATACCATAAAACCTAGCATTCTTGAGAATTTATCAGGATAAATAATACGAAATATTTGCAATGCGCCAACAATTGCAGCAGAAGAACCAATACCAGTAAAAGTTCTACCAATCACAACAGCCGTCCAACTATCAAAATAAGCCAATGGGACTAAACCAATAGAAGTACACGCAATACAAATCGGGAGGATTGTTCTTGCCCCAAAGCGGCTAAGCAATATACCAATTGGAATATGAACGATTACATAACCAGCATAATACATACCCGCAAAAGTACTAAATTCAGAAGCTCCAACAGCATATTTACTCATCATATCTGGCAGAATAATATTTGGTAAAGCACGCAAAATATACTGATAACAGTAGAACATTGTTATACAAAACCAAACCATGATTGATATGAATTTTTTTCTTTCTTCTACTTTCATTTTAATTTCCTCAAATAGTAACCAAGAATATAATACTTATTATCAACAGAATAAACTGCACAAAAACAATACGAATAATAATGAATTTTAGAGAATAAATATGACAGCAGCTAAGCCACCAGCAGGATGCCAAGCAGAGCAAGAAAAAATACAGATGTAAAAATAATAATTTGCATTATATTCCTTATAGATCATCAATTATTAGTCACGGGATTTATATCAGATTGATTGTAGCAAGTCAAGATCGAGAGATAACTATAAGAAAATCACTACTAAACAACTAATTAATATAAAAAGCACAAGACGAACACCTGCGATTACTTTTTAATGAAAGACGCTTTATACAAGCGTTGTGGAATATTAAGAAAAAATCAATGATTGAGCTTCGCCCCTTAACAAAAGAACGACGAACGAAAAATCTCCCTCGAATTCTTGACCCAGGATATGAAATGGCACAATACATATCCACAATAAAAAAAGAGGTGCTGGGGGCACCTCTTTAGTCGCTAAATAAACATAGTTTATTTATACAACATTCACTAATTTATGATTTCTTTTTGCTAGGAATTCTACTTTCCCTTCAGTCAAAGCAAACAGAGTGTGATCTTTACCCATTCCTACATTTTTACCAGGACGGATTTTTGTACCACGCTGACGAACGATAATATTACCAGGAATAACTCCTTGGCCATCACCTTTCTTTGTTCCTAGTCTACGGCCGGCCGAATCACGACCATTTTTGGAACTACCACCGGCTTTCTTGGTTGCCATATTTGCCTACCTTATTTCTTTACAATATCTAAAATTTTAAGCTCAGTCAGAGATTGTCTATGACCGCTCTTACGACGATAATTTTGACGTCTTTTCTTTTTGAAGATGATAATTTTATCATCTCTAAATTGATTTGTGATCTCAGCA
The DNA here is from genome assembly GCA_965233855.1 of Rickettsiaceae bacterium. GTDB lineage: Bacteria > Pseudomonadota > Alphaproteobacteria > Rickettsiales > Rickettsiaceae > Megaera_A. The sequence goes on from OZ247586.1 coordinate 185,758, forward strand.
GTTACCTTTGCGCCTTTCACAATCGGAGTTCCGATGAAAGAAGCTTTCGAAGACTCACCTAGCATTAAAACTTGATCTAGTTCTATTTTGCTGCCCAAAGTTCCTTCGATTTTTTCAACTTTAATAACGCTGTCTCTTGCAACTTTATATTGCTTTCCACCTGTTTTTACAACTGCGAACATATTAGGAAAATCTCATATAGTAATTTAAATAATCGAAGGGTAGTATATACTTTGATTTGCCTTAAGTCAATAGCGTAATAATAAAATTTATCGTAATTTTACAGGATTTAAGCGGATTCAGGAATTTCTGTATACCCATTGATAAATTGTTGCAAGCGTGGATTGCTTGCTTCATCTAATTCTTCTATTTTGCCATTCCATATAATTTGCCCTTCACAAAGGAATGCAACCTCTTTTGCAATTTTACGAGCACTTTGCATATCATGCGTAATAGTTATCGTTGTTGCTCCTAATTCATCTCGTACTTTTATTATTAGATCGTTAATTACATTAGACATAATTGGGTCTAAACCCGTTGTTGGCTCATCAAAAAATATAACTTTAGGATCAGTCGCAACTGCGCGTGCTAGAGCTACTCTTTTTTGCATACCACCAGATAATTCAGGTGGATATAGATCTAAAATACGCTCTTCAAGACCAACCGAACGTAGCTTTTTACATGCCAGATCACGAGCATCGCTTTTATTTAAGGATAATTTCTTTTGCGCAAAAAACGTGATGTTATCTTGTATACTCAAGGAATCGAATAATGCCCCTGCTTGGAATAAATACCCACAACTTTCAAGCATTTTAAGACGCTCTTTGCTATTAAAGATAGTCGACTCTATTCCATCAAATAATATACTACCTGAATCGGGAGATAGTAATCCAATCATAGATTTTATCAAAACAGACTTTCCACTACCTGACCCACCTAAAATCACAAGAGAACTATCTTTTTTAACATCCATATTTATTCCTTGAAGCACATGATGCGATCCAAATGATTTATTTAATTCTCTTATTTTAAATTTTAGATTTTCTTTCATTAGCTAAAGAATATTTCTGTTATTAAATAATTATTGATCAAAATCATGATAGATGAGCTAACTACTGCAGCTGTTGTTGCATTACCAACTCCTTTGGCTCCTTTGTCAGAATAATAGCCATGATAACAACTCATAATAGAGATAATAAAACCAAAAACTGCAGCTTTAACTAGACCAGAAATAACATCAATTGATTCCAGATATTCTACAGTATTTATTATATAGCCGCTGCTATTAAATCCTAGTTTATGTGTACTTACCAAGTAGCCTCCCATAACACCAATAATATCACCAATTAATACAAGTATAGGCAGAGTTATTACGGCAGCTAAAACGCGCGGGGCAACAAGATATTTTATAGAATCTGTTGAGAGAGCATACAATGCATCAATCTGCTCAGTAACTCGCATTGTACCAATTTCAGCAGCGATTGAAGCACCAACACGGCCAGCAACCATAAGACCCGCCAATACTGGCCCGAGCTCTCTAGTAATAGAAAGAACAACAACAGTAGCTATAGAGCTTTCTGCAGAAAAACGTGAAAAACCAGTGTAGCTTTGTAACGCAAGCACAGCTCCTGAGAAAAAAGCAGTCATAGCGACAACAGGTAATGAGTAATATCCAATGACAATAAACTGTCTTACTATAAGACCAAAATAATAAGGTCTTTTAGTAAAGCTCAGTAAAGTTTTTGCTACGAATATAGATAATTCGCCCAAGCTTTGCATTGAGCTGATAGTTCTGCTACCTATTTTTTGAATTGCTGAAAGCATATTTAAATTATATTCTTTAATATATTTAATAAAATCAACTATATATTCTTTCGTATCTTGAGCCAAGAGAAGTTAGAATTTCATAGCCATTGGTACCGCATAATTTAGCAATTCTATCAGCTGTAAAACCCCCCCCCAATACTTCAACATTTTGTCCCAAAAAGAGCAGATCAGCAGGTATTTTAGAAATATCAATAATGCTTAAATCCATTGAAACTCTGCCGATTATTGGCGCTTCATAACTTTCAATCATTACGCGACCTTTATTACTAAAACCTCTTAAAAAACCATCAGCATACCCAACTGGAATAGTGGCAATTGAGCAACTTTTTTTATTGTTATTCGTATATGTTCCGTTATATCCAACCGACTCTCCAGCCTGCAAGGTAGAAAGTTGAATTATTGGAGCTCTCAAAGAAGCAACTGGTTTGATAACTGAATTTTTCATATAAGGTGTCGGATCAAGGCCATATATCGCTGCACCTGGACGAGTCAGATCAAAATGATAACCTGCTCCTAAAAATATCCCACTAGAGTTAGCTAAACTTTTCGCTGCTCCTTTAAATTTATTACTTAACTGATTAAATTTTTTCAGTTGGGTCTTATTTTGATTTGAATCGATATCCTCAGCAGAAGTTAAATGGCTAATTACACAAAGAATGTTAAGGTTACTAGCATGAGCCTCAATATCAAATGTATTAATTTCAGATTCTTGCATACCTAACCTATGCATACCAGTATCAAGATGAACAAGACAAGGGAGCTTAATTTCCAAACTTTTTGCATATTCCTGCCATACTTCAATTTGCGCCATGTGATTCAACACTGGAACTAGCCCATATTTTATGAATGTATCAACTTCATTATGAAACACCCCGTGAAATACATAAATATTTGTATCTCGACCAACAATAGATCTTAAAGCTATTCCTTCATCGCAATTGGCCACGAAAAAATGCTGACAGCCTGAGTTTTTTAAAATAGGAGCTATTTTATGAATACCAAGGCCATAGGCATCAGCCTTTACCGCAGCTCCAACATCAGAACTAGGACAAGCTTTTTTTAATTCATCATAATTATGCTGAACATTTTGTAAATTAATATTCAATGTTGGTTTTGAGCTTTGCATTTATTTTTTCCCTTCGAAATATTCTATTAATTTTTGTTTTATTTCAGGAATAACAAAAGCAGATATATCACCACCCATACTCACTATTTCTTTAACAAGTCTCGAAGATATAAATTGGTTTTTTTCAGAGGCTGGAAGAAAAATTGTTTCGATGGTTTCATCAAGTCTTGAATTCATGCAAGCCATTTGGAATTCATATTCAAAATCTGATACGGCTCTTAAACCTCTTACTATAAATTTTGCATTAACTTTACTAGCAAACTTTGTAAGCAAACCGTTGAATTTCATGACCTGTACATTTGTTGCAATATCATATTTATCAAGATATATGCGCGCCATCTTACAGCGTTCATCAATAGAAAACATTGGATTTTTACCAGCATTTTCGGAGATAGCAAGAATTAACGTATCAGTAATCTTGCTGGCTCTTGCAATAATATCTGCATGCCCGTTTGTAATAGGGTCAAAAGTTCCAGGATATATTCCGATTATTTTGTTTGTCATATATAGAGCCTACAAATAATGTATTTAGGTTTTTATTCTTAATAATATCTTAAGCACACAACAATAGTGAAACACCTTATTCTTTTTATACTATAGAACACCACGTGCGTAAATTGTTAACTAGATATTTTCTAGTTAATTGACTCATAGGGTGATTTAATATTTAATCTAAAAAGTCACGCATAGGTGGATAATAAAAAGATTGATTGCAAAATCATGAATTTTTTTTTAAAATGGGTGCCGCATACAAAATGTAAGTACGCATACAAATTAAGGCTTAAATGTTTGATATATTAAAGAAAGTAACTAATCATGGTGATATAGCGCTTGCTTGCTCCGTTGTGGGCATTTTGATGGTGCTATTATTTCCAATTCCAACAAGCTTGCTTGATTTTTTACTAGCATTTTCTATTGGGTCAGCCTTTGTCATTTTGATGACCACTTTATTTATCTTAAAACCTCTTGATCTAAGTGTTTTTCCAACGATTTTACTTGTAACGACGCTACTAAGATTATCTCTTAACATAGCATCAACTAGATTGATTCTATCTCAAGGGCATAATGGTTCTGATGCTGCGGGCGACGTGATTGAAGCCTTTGGCGGTTTTGTTATGCAAGGTAATGTCGTAATTGGTATGATAGTCTTCCTTATCCTTACATTGATTAATTTTATCGTTATTACCAAAGGTTCTGGTCGTATTGCAGAAGTTGCAGCAAGGTTTAGTCTTGATGCTATGCCAGGAAAGCAGATGGCAATTGATGCCGATTTGGCAGCTGGCTTAGTTGATGAGAAAACGGCAAAAACAAGACGTAAAGAACTTGAAGATGAAAGTACATTCTTTGGTGCTATGGATGGTGCTAATAAATTTGTTCGTGGTGATGCAATTGCTGGATTGGTAATCACTTTTATTAATTTGATTGGAGGCATGGTTGTTGGAATATTGCAAAAAGGATTAACTTTTGATGTAGCTGTTCAGACTTATACAATGCTTACAATTGGCGATGGTTTAGTTTCTCAGATACCTTCTTTGATTATTTCAATGGCAGCAGGTTTACTTGTAACGAAAGCTGGTACATCAGGCGCCACTGATAAATTAATTTTTGGTCAGCTTAGCAAATATCCACAAGCACTAATGATGACTTCAATAGTAACAGGTATGATGGCGTTTTTGCCTGGATTACCATTTATCCCATTTGCAATTATTTCCGGCGTGGTCGGCGGCACTGCATATGGAATCTATAACATGAACGGTGAAGCAGGTTTAGCAGCTGAATACAGCCAGGCCGGAGGAACCTCTCCTTCTTCTAAAGGCTCTGCTAATGCAATGAACTCTGAAGAGTCAGGAAGCGAAGAATCCGAAAAAATATCAGATGTATTGCAGATTGATTTAATTAGACTAGAAATTGGTTATGGATTAATGTCAATTGTTACTAATAATAACGGGCATAATTTAACTGAACAAATTAAAGGTCTTCGTAAACAAATCGTGCAGGAATATGGTTTTGTTATGCCTGCCGTGCGTATTCAAGATAATATTCAACTTGATACAGATACATATGTTATTAAAATAAAAGAGCTTGAAGCTGGACGTGGTGTGGTTCGCCCAGGGAAGCTTATGATTATGGATCCTCAAAATACGGAAGTAGATATTACTGGCGAAAGCACGAAAGAGCCAGCATTTGGATTACCAGCAAAGTGGGTTGATGAGAGTTATAAGGAAGAAGCTTTATTTAATAATTGTACAGTTGTTGACCCATCTACCGTAATTACTACGCATTTAACAGAGCAGATTAAAGAAAATATAACAGACCTTCTATCCTATAGTGAAACGCAAAAATTACTTGATAAGCTTGCGGACGAGCATAAGCAGTTGGTTAAAGACGTTATTCCAGATATTGTTTCAATTGCTACGCTTCAGAAAGTATTACAGAATTTGCTGTCTGAAATGATTTCAATTAGGGATTTGCCTAATATTTTAGAATCTCTAGCGGATGCAGCGAGAGCAAACAAGAATTTAATGGCTATGACTGAGGCTGTTAGAGTTCAGCTATCTCGTCAAATATGTCATCATAATACTAATCGCGATGGTTTTATTCCAATTGTAGCGCTCTCACCCGAATGGGAAAGAACATTCATTGAAAGCTTAGTTGATGATGGTAGTGGCGATAAGCAATTATCCATGCCTCCATCTAAATTGCAGGAATTCGTAACAAGCGTTAAAAAAGCATTTGATGCACAAGCAATTAAGGGGCATATCCCTGTATTGCTAACTAGTGCGTATACAAGACCTTATGTGCGTTCAGTGATTGAAAGATTCAGACCAGCTACTGTTGTAATGTCTCAGAATGAAATTCATTATAAAGCAAAAATACGCACTCTAGACTCAATCTAATATTCAATTTTGTGTTTTTATAATATTTATGATTATAGTTAATTACACCTCATATTATTTTATTGAGGGATATCTTGAACTAGTCCAAGACATGAATCATGATTATTACCAGCATCCTGATCCAGTATAAATAAGAAATCATGCAACTGATCTTTAAAAGACGCAGGAACAAGTGGATTATTAAAAATTTCAGCTTGTTTTTTACATAATTTATCTTTGTAACCTAGCTGTACAGCACAGCTTACCTTATGTATTTCTAATGCTAGGTTAAAATCAACTGCATAATTCATTGAATTATCTACAAGTTTATAAAAACCATCAGTCCATAATAATGTAGCTATAGATTTTCTTATTACACTATGAACAGCTGAGTCATTAACAATATTTTTATAAAATAAAGCTTCCTCTTCATCATGATATCTAATTTTTGCACCACATGAAATTAAAAATTTTACTATTTGATGATAACCATTAGTTACAGCTAATTTCAAAATAGTTACATCATTTACATCTACAACATTTACTCTCAGTTCACCACTAATAGTAAGTATTTTAACTGTATCTGTATATCCTCTAGATACAGATACAAATAAAGAACTATATTTTTCTAATTCAGAAACTTTGCTACTTTTTACTAACAAATCAATAATAGGATAATGCTTTCTAACTACTGCTAAAATCAAAGCATCCTCAGTATCAATATCCCCTTGTAACAAACACTCTACAACCTCTTTCTGTCTATGTGAAATCGCCAGTTTTAACAAGTAATTCTTGTTAGGTTCGGAGTTAAAAGGCACTCCTTCTTTTTGAATAATTCTTGCACTAACAACAGAAGTCTTTGGTGAAAAATCTAACGATTTTCTATCGTTATTTAATTCATGATTTGCGATTTGAACCATTTTTTGAATATCTCGATCGCAATATAATATTTTAGAAAGGTAATCATAGTTTAGTGCTGTTACTGTAACCTCATGTTCACATAGCTCAAGCTCAAGCATCCTTACAAGCATTATTACAGGTAAAAATTCTCTACAATCTCTGTATCCATACATTAAAACGTAACCAGCACAATGTAGGAACGCCGCATGACTATAAGCTACTTTAACTAGCGATAACACACCTAAAATAAACTTTAAAGAATCACCCAAAGCATTTGAGTCAACTATATATGAACCAGAAGTCAATATCCTTATATTCTCTTGCAGATATCGATCATCACGACAATTTATCCACGTATCTATTGTTTTTACTAACTCTTGTATTATATTATTAGAAAATAATTTTTTATAAATAATAGGAATTATATTTCGTTCTTGACACTCATTACCAAGCAACATTTTATTTTCTTTACTGTATTCAATAGCATCAGATTCATGCAGCGATTCGAAATATGAGCTAGAACCGTTGCATCATAACGCATTGAAAAAACGTATTTCGTAGAGCAAAAAGAAAAAAATAGTAAAATGCATATAAATCTTTAGAATAATACCAGTATATTTAATAAAGATTGGTACAGTCGTATTCATTCTAAAAAACACCTAAGTGTAAGTGCATTGTTAGAGTCAATTTCTAACAAATTTGGATTAATTTCAGACAATAGAGCGCCAAACAGTACTCATAAGATAAAGGATGTGATGCTATCAGGTCTTGCTTGCATGTATTTTCAATCCCAATCGTTATTATAATTTCAACGCAAAATGCAGAATCATCACCAAAAAAATAACCTCAAAAGCATGTTTAATGTTAATGATCTTCCTACAGACAATGGAATGCGTAATATTATAGATTCTGTAAATCCAGAAGTAGCATTTAGACCAATATTTAAAGAATTATTTAATAAATTACAAAGAGGCAAACACCTTGAACAATATCAAACATTACCAGGGAAGTATTTATTGAATGTAGATGGTACGCAATATTTTAGCTCTAAGGAAATTAGTTGTAAAAAATGCTTAACACGTGGTACTGTCAAAAACTCATATCACTGCCATCAAGCATTACAAGCGGCAATTGTTAAAGACGGCTTACGTCAGGTCATACCAGTGATGCCAGAAGATATTTGCATACAAGATGGAGCAAAAAAAGAAGATAGTGAAGTAAATGCTTTTTATAGATTTATAGATAAGTTTAGAAAGGATCACGATAAGTTAGGCATTATTATCAATGCCGATGGATTATATGCAACAACACCAGTAATTGAGAAGATACATTCCCATAATGCAAACTACATTTTTCGTGCAAAACCCAAACAACATAAGACATTGATGAATAATCTAACCTCTATAGATAAATCTAAAGTTTATACCACTAGCCGAAGAAATAATGAACTTGTCATAGAGTGGGTTAATGATATTGAACTCTTTAGTGGCACCAAACAAAGAACAAATTATATAGCTGCATGGGAGCTAGTTCCTCAGAAAAACGGCACAAAAAAAGTGCAGTATTTTGGCAAATGGATAACTGACTTAGAAATCACAAATAAGAATGCAAAAATTATTTTAGATGCTGCAAGAGCACGTTGGAAAATAGAAAATGAGTGCTTCAATAGTTTAAAAAATCATGGATATAACATTGAACATAATTATGGTCACGGTAAAAACAATTCATGTTATAACTTCTATAACTTTACATTATTATCATTTTTGATGCATCAAATTCATCAATTAACCGATAGTTTATTCCAAAAACTCAGATTAAAATATAGCCGTTTAGCTTCATTATGGCATCAAGTCGGAGCGTTTGTTAATAGACTGTATTTTACCAACTTAGAAGCGTTATGGGAATTTTTGATTGGAGAAATGGATTATGAACCACCACCAACTTAAGGTGTTGTTTGATTGATTACTAACTGTATTTATCAATAGACTTGCTATTGATAACCGTTGTGGTGTATCATTTTTGTGAAAATGTTATTTTGTGATGTTTTCTACTAGCAAATCTGGTAATTATCACCATCTTTTTGATAAAAATAAAGCAAATATAATCTGATAATTTGCTACAAAGCCGATAATATTTTTTATAACACTGATTTTATTCCATATTTCGAATCGCTGCAACAGATCCCTCAATTGCTACTTGAATATTTTTTTTATTTAGTAGTAAAATTTCATCTACATCCTCAGCTAACTTATCCATAGTCTCCGGGTCATAATTTTTAACATTATGATTTAATTGCTCTAGAGTAAAAAGTATATCCGCAATATCGTTTGCTAATTTGTTAAAAATATGATCAACTAAGTAGCTTAACATATCGTTACATTGCTCTGTCTCAAGTTCATAAACTTTATTCTGCGCCGCGCTTTCTTTTGAATTTAAATTTTTCATAATTTTTTATTATCAATTTAATAACTGTTATTATAATGAGGTTTAATAGCCTAATATGTCAAGGTATATACGCAAAACGGTCAATAATGAAGTAATATTCAGTCAAAACTTGTTTTTTTGCACTAGCCTTGCAATGCAGAGTTACTTTTTGAATATAATAATATTGAGTAAAATTGGATATTAAAGTAGCATCCATCATTGGAATTTTTTGGTAAATTTATGGATTTATCCAAACATGTGTTGAGTAAAAAAAAGAACCCTACTCGGCAAAAGGTTAAGAACATTACGTCATGAGTCTGGCTTGACTCGTGAAGAAATTACGAAAAAATACGACTTCTCTGCAAGATCTATTAGAACATGGGAGGTAGGAGAACGAGATATTAAAGCAATTGTTCTTATTGAGTATCTTAAAGTTTTTGAATTAAACGGAATTAAAATTTCATTGGACGCTCTTTTTAATTTTGAGGAAGAACTTGTTACAGTTGCAAAAAAAACTATTATCATCAAATAAAGAAACAATGCAAATAGACTCTATACGTGGTAATAGAATCAAATAACCTTAATTTATGGTGATTCAAAACAATTGTTAGTATGATACGATTATTACCAAAAGACCTATTTAAGAAAGAACTTCTAAAAACAATATTTATTTTGGCTGGAATATTTATTTTAGCCACTATTGTAATAATATTTTTTAGAGGTTATTACACTCTTGAAAAATTTCGGAAAACTTCACATCTCGATGAATTAATTATTGAGAAAGATTTTTATATGATAGATTCAATCTATCCTAGTCAATTAGAATATTTAAAGAATGAAATTAAACAGATCGGCCTAAACAACAAGAAATTAGAATTGTATTTTCATTCACATAGAGCTTTATTACCAAACCAAACAAATGTTAACAGTTTAATTGTAACTAACAAAGAAAGGAGAGTTATTTATTCTGATTTGCACTGGATAAATGACGATGAGTCAAATCTTGAAGAGAGAAAATATTTAAAATCTTTAGAAGATGCCCCTAATCAAATCATTTTTAGTAATTTCACCAAAATTGTCTCCGAATCACCGTCTGGAAATTTCACAATACCCATTGCAACAGGCATTGTTGATAATAATAATTTATTTATTGGCGCAATCATTGTGCATGTCTCGACTGGAAATTTTAGCAAAAACGTTCTGGGAGGAGATTTATTTTCAATATCTATTAGTGATAAATCTGTAATAACAAATGAATTTTGGGATTCAAGTTATTTCAGAAAGATGTGGGTCTTACTTTTTTCAAATCAAAAAATATCAAAAATATTTGATAGTAAATATATTAATAAACAGATAAATCTAAAATATAAGCCAAATTATCATCGTCAAAAATTTATTAAGAAGACTATAGAAGGATGTATAATTACTTTCCTAATCTTATTAATCATATTCATTTTCTATTATTTTAATATACTAAATCCATTGCGACCAACTTTGAGTATTATGAATCATTTACATGACGACGGTCTTTGCACTTTTAACCGCAATCTTTTTAATATTGTAACTTCATCTTTAACAAAGCAATCAGAAATAATCTCCGAACAACAAGCTCGTAGAAATGACCAATTATTACAATTTTCAACATTGGTATCTTCTATTGGTTCAATGACTAACTATATTAAAACAAAGCTTGATTTTTTAATTGAAGATATTTCAGATGTTAGCGGAAATGCAAAAAGCCAATCAAATATAAAGACAAAAAAAATTGAAGATATTGAATCCACAATACTAACTAATCAAAAAGATATTAACTCTGTAATGGTTAGCTTTAACCATGTTATTAATTTACTTAGCTCTCAAAAGAAAGAAAATATTGATATAAAATCATTACTCATAAAATCTGGTATAAAACCAGAGCTTTTTATTGAAGAAAAAAAGAACAATAAAAAAGATATCGAAAAAATGAATTATTATCAAGTTAAAGTATATGAAGTTCTATTTAGCATATTAATTCAAGAGATCTTAGGGTTTACAACAGATGCACGAAAATTGAAATACGTTCAGATTGGCTCTAACTCTCAAGTAATCTTCAATTTTGCAATTGAATCTAGTTGCCTAACTTTAAATGACAATGAAAAACTTACATTATGTAAGTTATGGGCACTATTTAATGACATACAAATAACAGTTGAATATAATGTTAAAGACATAAAGATTATTTGTCATATGTAATCATCCTGCATTAAACCATCTGAAACACCATTAATGCTGGGTTCTGTATCAATTTGATGTTCATTTAAATCGAAACTAAATAATAACTCTGAAATTTCTTGCGCTTCAGAATTAGTACGAACAAAGGCTAAATCCAGAGCCAATATTGCTCTAAGCACCGCGTCAAAAGCTTCACCTTCACCAGTCTTCCATTCAATCATTACTCCAAGTAAAACACCAACAAGTGGAACTGATTCTAGAGCCCCATGCCCAATTGAAAACAAAACCTTTAGACAATTTTTTATTGAACAATTTGCATAAATTTCATGTAGATCAGATACGCTTGTAGGAGTCTTGTGGAGCAAATTTACAAGCTCTTTATGATCATCAACAGACATTAAAACGTTGAATCCAAGAGCTAATGATAAAGACAAACCCAAAGATATATCTTTATCTATTATTCCCGCCTCTTCAAGAAGATGAGATATAACAGCATATAAAGCAATTTCTCTAGCAACAAAAGTTATTAAATCAGATGAATATATTCCTGTTTGCGCAACACATGATGTATTTCCATTATTATGACCATGTCCGTGAGAATGGTGATCATATGCCAAAATAGATTTTGTAAGAAAATATAATCCACTTGTTGCCATAAGCCATGCACCAAAACGACTTTCAAACAGTTCTTCATATGTATCTAAACCTTCATGCTCGGCATTTTCCATTTCAATTTTAAATAGCAGCCCACAAAGAATCGTTGCTCCAGCTATAGATCTTGCTAATACAAGAGGAGAAAAACCTTCACTCTCTTTGGCATAATTATATAATACAACTCCTCCCATAGTAGATGATGATATAACCGCTGCGGGAATACTAACAAGAAGTTTGTATTTAGAAGGTAATAGCTCATATAGTATATATGGCGCAACTGCTAATGCCGCTCCTGAAACAGCTGAAAACATTTTAAGAGGTATTGAGAGTTCTTTGTATGTGTAAAACTCTACACTTGATCTGACAGAGCGCTACTTATCATACAGCATAATTACTGTCAGATAAGTTCTGAGTATCATGTGTCTGACACTCATTCACGTAGCTAGGAATATTCTTATCCAAAGCAATATGTTTTGAATCAAGAAAGGTTTGCATAGGTGTTTTTCCATAACAATGCTTTCCTGAATGTGTTCTTTGAGTATTGTACTTATTAATCCATAAATCAACATCAATTTGTAACTCTTCTACAGAGCCGTATATTCTTTTGCGAAATGCTATATCATAAAACTCTTGTTTCATAGTTCTGTGGAACCTCTCGCAAATACCGTTAGTTTGCGGACTACGAACCTTTGTTTTTGTGTGATCAATATTCTCAATTCCTAAATAAAGTTGATAGGCATGATGCTCAGGTTTACCACAATATTCAGTACCGCGATCAGTGAGTATACGAAACATGCTAAGGCCTTGTTCTGTATAAAATGGCAGCACTCTATCATTTAGTATATCAGCTGCAGTAATAGCTGATTTCTCAGTATAAAGTTTTACTTGCGCCACTTTAGAATATGTATCAACAAAAGTTTGTTGGTAAATTTTTCCAACCCCCTTCATATTACCTACATAGTAAGTATCTTGTGAACCAAGATACCCAGGATGCTCAGTCTCGATTTCACCGTGAGCTACTTTGCTAGCTTTAGCCCGCTCAAGAGCTGCTAGCTGTTCTTCAGTTAATATCATACCATCTTGCGCTGATTTAGCTTCTAAGGCTTTTAGACGCTTACGCATTGTCTCTAAATCATTACGCAACCAAATAGAACGAACTCCACTACTTGATATTAAAACACCTTGTTGCTTCAGCTCATTACTAGCTCGTAATTGCCCTAAAGCAGGGTTTGAAATAGCAAGATCTATGACGGCTTGTTCTACATCAGAAGGTACTCTGTTTTTCATGATAGGTTTCTTGCGGCTGATTTCCTGTAGAGCAGCTTCCCCACCATTTTCATATAATTCTTTAAAACGATAAAAGGTATCCCTTGAATATCCCATAACGTTACACGCTTGACTTACATTACCAAGCTGTTTCGCTAATTCTAAAAGTCCTAATTTGGGTTTGATGATTTTTTCTAATTGACTCATTTTTAATCTCTTGTTTGAGTGGTTAAATGCAATATATTCAACTACTAAATATATTACTCTCTTTTTACCACTCTGTCAGATTAAATTTGAAGCTTTACATTGTATGGAACACATGGGACTGTATTTTTTAATTTTTTATACATGAGGTAAGTACCAGCAGTTGCCATCTCTGCTGCCAAAATAGAATATGATATGCTGTTAGAATGCACAGGAAAATGAATACCAGCTTTGTGAGCACCTTCTTCAAGGTGCTCAAGTTCTTCTGAAAAAATTGTCACAGCTGCTGCAGATGCTGCAACACTCGTACCTACAATAGCAGCATATACTACGAAGGGTGATCTAAAAAAACTAGATAATGCCGAGGTGACTCTTGAGAAGCAACCTTTTTGTACCGAGAACACCTCATCATCTGTTGCTCCATACCTAACATGATCACCCATTTCTAGTAAACTAGCATAATTACCACCTTTCATAACAACTCACACATAATTCTAATATTAAAACTATTATTTAAAAATTAATTCTCATTTTTAAACTCCCCTGAACCCCAGTATATTTAGGTGCAAGATTTGTATCTACTGCTAAACTATAGTCCGTAGACCCATGAGCAATATTTAGACTTCCTCCAAGATTATAAAAAGTTCTTTGTGACTTAACTTTCTGTGTTTGAATACTAGTTCCATTTAATTGCGCTTCTATATTTTGATTTTTACCAATTAAATCATGATTTATAAATGCGTGAACTTCTGGTGTAATCATTAAAGAACCTGCATTCATGGATTGGGAAGTAAATTTAACTCCAGCAATTGCATCTAATTTGTGAGATTTCATTTTTCCTATACTAAGTAGCTGCATATTTGCTGCTCCGGTTTCCTTATATTCTTGAGAACTAATTCCATAATAACTTATGCCAAACATAGGGGTGATAGTAGATTTGTTTGAGAAAGTACTATTATATCCCAAAATAGCTTCCGTGGAGAAAATCATCGAATTGTAATCACTTGTTGCAATTTGTTTAGAAGTTCCAATTGACCTACTATCTTTATGCTTAACATTACTGGATCCTATACTCAATATTCCTTGTCCAAACCAATTGTTGCTAAATACTTGATTTGTATAAGCAGATAGTAAATAAGAAATAATATCAGTTTTATCACCGGCATTAACATCTTTATGTTTTATGTTTGTATTAGTCACAGAAAGTGCAAAACCTACAAGAGAATCCTCACTTATTTTTGTATCAAAACCTAACGTACCCCCAAAGGAATTTGAGATATAACCAGCATTCCCCGTTCTTTCTTTCTTTACATTATTAGAATAGTAAGTGCTACCCCACATACCATATTTATCAGGGCTATCACCTGATGATATACCAGTAACATCACTGCCATCTATTGACGCTACGGAAACAGCACGATTTGCTTGATGACCAATGGTACGGTCTAAAATTGATCTCTCAACTCTACCAGTCGCATCCATAAATGCATTGTTAGCACGACTTGACGCTGATGTCACTTTTTTACCTAATGATTTTAGTGCTTCATTACTAGGAACAAATATATTTTTTCCACTAGAAGGTATATTTTCTTTTGCTTCATTATCTGTAGGTATTATAGCTTTACTAGCTGGAGTTGCATTTGAAGTTTCTGAAATATGAGTTAATAATAGTCCATCACCTTTTATTGACGCAACCCAGTTTGATTTAGAGCTAGTAGACGATACCGTAAGCTTTGACATATCTATGTCTAACTTTCCAGTTGCATCAACTTTTAATGGCTTAATGACTGTGCCACCTACAACATTATTAACAGAATCGTCAATATTAATTTGAAGTGTATCGGTAGAAGATAATTTTATAATACTTCCATCACTCGCAGTAATGCTATTAACTTTTGCTCCATCAAATGGTGTATTAATTACTACTGCACCTATTAATTCCACATTACCATTCTTCATTACTAAATCATTATTTAAGGTAATATTTGTGTTATTAAATGCAGTTCGTCCATCAAACTCGGCCATATTATCTATAGTAAGGCTGTTATTATTAAAGAAAATTTCATCAGAATGTATATTAGAGCCAACTGTAGTATCACCATTAAAATGCACTTGCGATAATCTTTGTACAACAGTACCTAGTTCATTATTTATTGCAGCTCCATCACGAAAATGCACTATTCCCTTACCCTTAATTGGAGAGCTGATCGTAACATTATTATTAAATTCTGCAACAGAAGTTGCTCCGACCATCTGTAATTCTGCATTGAAAACATCATGATTGAATGTAGCTGTTTTATCATTCTGCACATCAATATTATCAACGTTTACAGCTCCTAATATCTCACCATTATCTAAAAAATTAACATATTTAATTGGTGACATGTCTTTACCAAGATACGCTACTGACACACCGTCTTTATTAAGTATAACATTTGCATTCTTTCCAGTTATACCTGCAAAAAATTGATTGCTATTTATAGTAATATTCTTATCCGTTGGTGCATCAACATGCAATTCACCAAAGAAATTACCAACATCTCCAATATTTCCAGAAATATTTTGGTCAATATTTACAGTTAATTTGTTATTATTCGTGATATTTTCAATATTAGCATTTCCAAGATCATAATTTTCAGATATTACATGATTGCTATTCTCAAACGATAAATCCTGATTTGCATGCAATGCTCCTGCTTCAAATGTTAATACACCGGGTCCACTGAAGCTAATTTTCTTGAAGGGGTGGTTATTTCCAATATCTCCTCGAACACTTACATCACTATGATTGTTAAATTTTAAATATTGATCATCTATATTGCTAGCATTTAAGCTGCCGACATTTACATTATTACCAAGAATTAATACCTTATTATCTCCACTTACAGTTACCGGACCAACTGGCGAAGTAATGCTACCTAAATCCTCCATAACATCAGCATTACCCATAAAATTTATTTTACCTGGAGCTCCTCCATTTATATTAAACCCACCAGTTATTATTGTTTCATCGCCAATTTCTATTTCGCCGCTTGCATCAATTATTTGAATATCATCGACATTATACTGCCCTCTGCCAAGCGTTGCAGTTGCACCTACGCTTCCAGCAAAAATTGCATTAACGGCAACTGCACCTCCATTTGCTAAGTTCAAATTACTATTTCCCACTAAAGAAAGCGAAGCTTGACCCACCGTAGATATTATTGATTTAGTATTAATTAGGCTATTATTTAAAGTTAAATCTCTTATGCCATTACCAAGGTCAATTTCTTCTACACTTACATTACCGTTAAATATTGAGTTTCCAGAATTAGAAAACTGCATAATACTGCCTTTTCCACTCTCAATATTTTTGTTGAAGGTAACATCACCTGTTGAATCAATTGAAATAGTTTTAACAAATGTATCCGTGTCTAAAACGATATTTTGATTTCCAGAAATTATAAAGTTATTTAATCTATGTGTATTATCAATTCCAATTGTTTTATTTGTACCATGATTAAGAGAAATGGATTCCCCAGTCGCATTTAATTCTAAAATTCCATTAGTATCTAAGGCCGCACCCGGTGACAAATGGTTTTTTAATGTTATAACTGATGGAATAGCACTAGTATTTGTAAGTTCTAAAGTTGAATCTCGACCATCAAATTTTATACCTCGACCATTGTTTAGATTATAATTCCCATCTGTATCAATAATAAGCTTTCCATCATTACTTATACTAATTCTGTTTGCATTTGCTATACTGTTTGTTTTAGAAATCAAAGTGTTATTATGATTAATATCTAGTCTATTAGTTTCAACAATGTCATAAAATACTGATACATTTCCACCAACTGATTGACCATTTACATTGATACAAGATAAGCCATTGTTAAAACCTATTGTCCCAGTAATTTCATTATTACCTCTTAATATCAACTTTCCTCCATTACCATTGGACTCGATTTTACCTATTAACCTTGCATCATCATCTAAGATCAGTTTAGCATTACCATGACGCAATTCAATTGTATCTATACCAGAATCTTTTTTTAAAATTGCCCTTGAGTTATCTCCCAGAATACTTAGTTGCTTTATAATATTCTTAGATCCAATAGACTCTTCAAATATAGCTCTCTTACCATCCTGAACACTAATTGTTCCAGTATGATTTTTATAACTATCAATAAAACCTGGTAGATTAACATTATTATCTATTATTAAATTTCCGCCATGCACACCTGATCCTAGTGTAACATCTCCTAGTGCTGTGAATATCCCAGCAGCCTGAACAGTTCCGCCATGTTTTAATCCATCATGCCCACCGATAATAAAATTTACATTATCATCAATATTTACTTGCAGATTTGCAGCACTACCTCTAAAACTATTGACTACAGAAGATACTGAACTATTTGCAGAAATTTGAAATGCACTATTATTGCCATATATATCAAGAACACTTATAGTCGCCCCAACTCCTCCTGATTGAATAGGATCGCTACTATGTAACGCTAAAGAGTCATGCTGCCCCCATGGCACACCTGACGTTGTATTACTTGGTATCGCCCCATCTTGTAATAAAATCGCTCCATTTCCATCTGACTCTACAAGAGCTGCAAATGCACTTGTATTTAAACCTGTAGTTATAGCCAAAAGTGAGGCAGTAGTTAAAAAACCTTTTTTCATTTTTATCATAAAAATTCTCCTTCTTTATTTTTGTTACTCTTCGTAAACAATGCTGAAGTTAGTACAACACCTGAACTTCTATGTTCCAAACAGGTGATAATCCAATGTGATTATTTAAAATCACTACTAACATCTTAATTTGTTGATAACATGGTAAGATTACAAGA
Organism: Rickettsiaceae bacterium; assembly: GCA_965233855.1. Classification (GTDB taxonomy): domain Bacteria; phylum Pseudomonadota; class Alphaproteobacteria; order Rickettsiales; family Rickettsiaceae; genus Megaera_A. Next base: position 204,084 of record OZ247586.1, read on the forward strand.
TTCAATCATAAGTTGTATAACTTCTAAAATTTTATTTAAATTTGTTATTTTCTAATTTTCTATTTATAAGGTGCTGTAATTAGCTGTTTTTTGATAAAAAATACACGCTATTTTTTAACTGCATTTATGATTTGAGGCTATTAATATTAAGAAAAAAAAATTTCTTAATATTAAGAAGAGACACACCTCTCAAGAACATATTCAAAGAGCCTTTCCAAAGGTTATTAGAGAAAAAGTGTAAAGCTACAGTAAATGAAATTACAAAATATTTATACTTTCTTGATTGATATTATTATTAATAAAAAACAGTAAAATAATTAACCAAAAAAGTAGAGCTTTTTACCAAAAAAAGTAATGATATTTTTACAACACGCTCTTTGCTTTCTTAAGTAATCGTAGAAATATTTTACTAATTAAATTGATCAAGCGCATCTATCTCACGTAAATGTCAAATTTATGAGGTAGTCAATAGACGCCTATAGATTTAAATTCATTTGAGAAAATATTATGGCTAATAATACTTTAAATAAGAGCGAAAACCTTCCTGGACAAGAAGTAATTAGTTTTCTACTACAAATTATAGGAGTAAATATAGAAGGACTTGTTGCGCAATCTATGGAAAAAAAGGTCCTGAAAGTTGCAAATGACAAAAGCCGAGATAAAAAATTTACAAATGTAGATAATGTAAAGGATATAAGCCTTAATCAGGAAGATATAGAGAAGCTTGTATATCTTATTGATAAAGATATACAACTAGAAAATCCAAAGCACATTCCTGAAAAACTTGAAGAGGTTAAACAAATTGCAACTGAAATCACAGAAGGTGTAAAGCAAGAGAAAGGAAACAATCAAGTTAATATATTAGAACAAATAAGATGTAAGGTGCAAGGTCATATAACAGACGGAAAAGGAAGCAGATTAAATAGATTTGCTCATAACATTAAACAATCTATAGATCCTAATATAAAGCAGAATAAGATACAACAAAACTTAGAAAAAGATCAACAAAGCTGGGAAAGAAGCAAAGTTTAGAACCCTTATATTGGGCACTTGGTCTTTAACTATATAAGTAAATTCTATAATTACCTTAACTAGCGATGCTCCTAATCTACTTTTACGGAATATATAAGATAAATTTGTCCAATATACTTCAGACCTTCACAAAATAACTTTAATATACTCTTCTTACTTAACTTTAAGAGAGCATATCTTTATTTATTTTGAATAACCTCTTCTGCTGCGATCTCATCTTGTTCTTTAGCTTCCATCTCTTTCTTTATGAGTTTCTTCAGCAATCGCTTCTAGCTCAGCTTCTTTTGCTTCATCTTCAGCTTTTGTTCCGCCTTCTTTAAAATCAATTAAAGCATCTTGAGCTTCAGATGCAGTTTTAGCCACAACTACTAATATAGATGCAGTTACTTCAGCGTGAAGAATCACCTGAACATTATAAACTCCATTAAATTTAATTGGACTATCTAAAAGAATGTTTGAGTAGTTTAGTTTAATCTTTGCAATTTCAGAGATTTTAGCAGCTAAGGCTTTTAAAGTAACTGATCCAAATAATCTACCATCAGCAGCTGATTGAGTAATGAAGTCTAAATGCTTGCCTTCAATTACTTTAGCAGCTTTTTCTGCTTGCATTTTATTTTCTGCATTTTTTGCTTCAAGATCTTTTTGAAGAGATGCAAATTTTTCCATATTATCATTAGTAGCTCTAATAGCTAGTTCTTGAGGGATAAGGTAGTTACGTCCATATCCATTTGCTACGTTGACTGTTTCACCAACTTTTCCTAACTTTCTGACGGGCTTTACTAAAATAACTTGCATAGTTCTAAATACTTAAATTTTTAAAAAATTGTTTTATTATAACAAATATTATTTATTGTTATAAACGAATGGTAGTAGAGCCAAAACTCTAGCATGTTTTATAGCTTTCTTAAGCGCACGCTGATGTTTTGCTGAAACATTTGTTATACGGCTAGGAAGCATTCTACCACCTTCAGAAATAAATTTAGATAACAGATCTGGGTCTTTGTAATCTATTGCAGGAGCTTCTTTGCTTGAGAAAGGGCAACCTTTGCTTTTTCTAAAAAACATCTTGGTACTATTTCTATCACCATTTGCGTCGCTTGGTTTGGCTGTATAATTTTTAGACATTAAATTTAATCTCTTTGTGTTATTAGTTTAGTCTTTTTTCGTTGTCACATCTACAGTATTTTCATCATCAGAGCTTTTTGCCTTTAATACTGGTGATGCATCTTTGCTGATTTTTTCAACTTTTACTAGTGATGATCTAATGATACTTTCACTTAACTTAATTTTTCTATCAATTTCATCAAGTAGAGGTTTTGTGGCCTCAATACCCATGAAATAATAGTGTCCTTTTTTGTTATTCTCAATTTCGTATGCAAGAGATCTAAGTCCCCAATACTCAGTCTTAACAACTTTTCCCTTGTGCTCTTCAATGATTTTTTTCAAATCATCAGCGATCTTGTCTACATCAGCCGAAGAAACATCTTGACGAATGATAATAATGGATTCATAAAATGCCATATAAAGCGTCTCCAAATAAAAATGCTTTTAAAAAATATGGCCATTTATACCAACTTAAATTGTTTTATTCAAGTGTTATCTTTGCTAATAATGCAAAAATGTCTTCAAATAACCATAAAATAAGAAAAAAACACTTTGTTAATTGAGTTTTACTTGGTTGTAATGATGAAGTCACTATAATCAAGTCCACGCTATAAAATAGTTAAGTATAAATTCATTAAGGAGTAGTTAGTGTCAGATAAGTTGCCACCGAAAATTTTAGTAATAGAGCCGGACGAAGTCCTAAACGCAAGTCTTTGCAATACAATTGAGAGATATTGGTTCGATGTAAACAGAGCCAGAAGCGCAGAAACGGCAATTCGCGCGGCTGAAGTAGATCCACCTAATGTAGCTATCATTAGCTCTAGAATTCAAGATAGATCTGCTACAGAAATGGCAATTCAGGTCCGAAAGATCAAAGGTTTAAAAGATTTACCAATAGTCTTCTTAATAGAGCAAGGTGAAACAATTGAAAATTATAGTGTTTTTAACGATGGGCATACGGAAACAATTTGTAGACCTTTTACTCCAAATGAATTAATGACAACTATTCGTGCATTGCTTAGAAAATCAAAGCCAGTTTTTCAAGATAAAGTGATCAAGTATAATGATATAAGTATGGATTTATCCACTTTTAAAGTTTATAGAGGCTCCAAGCAGGTGCATCTTGGCCCTACGGAATTTAAAATTTTACAATTATTTGTACAGAAGCCTAAAAATATTTATTCTCGTCGTCAGATAATAGATTATGTTTGGGGTGTTGATAAGGAAATAGCTCAGCGCACAATTGATGTGCATGTTAATAGGATTAGAACTTTAATGAAATTGAACACAGACCAGTATCAATTAATAAAGACTATTAGATCTGCTGGTTATTGTTTGGATTAGAGCTTACTAATTTATAAGGTGAATAAATATTTGCTGTTACAGGTGCAGCAACCTAACTTAAACTTTGTTTCGTTGATATGGGTTGCTCTGCACTTGTTTTTGTAATAATAAAAATAGTTATGCAAATATAATCTTGAAATAGTTCCGTTTCATCGTTAAATACTATAAAAATATAAATTTTGATGGAGATTCTTCCTTGTCTTTAGATAGAAAATTAGATTCAAAACAAGTCGTAAAAAGATTAATTATTGATCATGTTGCACCATACAAGAAGAAGGTGTTCCTAGCCATATTCTTTATGATTATAGTTGCTCTGTGTTCTGCTGCAATTGTTCGGCTTGTAAAACCTGCTATTGATGATGTGTTTGTTGCGCATGACCGAGAAATGCTTGTTGTTATTCCATTTATTATGTTTTGTATATATTCGCTGAAAGGTATAGCCGAGTATTTTCAAAGCTATATCATTAAGTATGTGGGGCAGCAAATTTTAACAAATATGCAAATGCGCATGTATGAACATTTGTTATTGGCAGATTTTTTGTTTATACAATCGCAATCTTCAGGCAGACTTATTTCAAGATTTACAAATGATATAGTTTTAATGCGTGGTGCTGTGTCGAATATGCTTGTTGGCTGTGCTAAGCATTTTTTATCAGTATTGTTTTTGATAGTAATAATGTTTAGTTTAGACCCATATTTATCAGCTTTTATTTTTCTAGCATTTCCCATAGCTATTTTTCCGATACAAAAACTAGGGAGAAGAATGAGATCTGTGACAAGCGACGCTCAAGAGGAACTTAGTCATTTTACTGCAAGATTGGATGAAACATTTCATTCGGTAAAGGTAATAAAATCTTTTTGTACAGAAAAAATTGAAGCTAATAAAGCAAAAGAAATTACTGCTAAGATATTAGGTTTTTATAGAAAAGCTGCCAAATTTGATTCTTTAACATCCCCCGTAATGGAAATATTGAGCGGTTTAGCAATTGCGTGTGTTCTTTGGTATGGCGGACATTCCGTTATTGAAGGAGAGATGACAACTGGAGCTTTATTTGCATTTATTACAGCATTTGTATCTGCATACAGACCTTTTAAAAGCTTAGTTTCTCTGAATGTGAATTTACAAGAAGGATTAGCTGCTGCAAACAGGGTTTTTAATATATTAGATTTAAAGCCAGAAGTTCGTGACATTAAGAATGCTTTAAAGCCAGAAATAAAAAAGCCAGAAATTGAATTTCAAAATTTAGTTGTTACATTTGGTAAAAAACCGGCAATTAATTCGTTCAATTTAAAAATTGGTTCAGGGAAAACCTTTGCTTTTGTAGGCAGATCTGGAAGCGGAAAAACAACGATTGCCAATATTTTAGTTAGGTTTTTTGATCCAAATGAAGGAAAAGTGCTAATAGATGGAGTTGATATTAAGCAGATAGAATTAAAGCATTTGCGAGGAAGTATATCAATGGTAACTCAAGATATTGTTTTATTTGATTCATCGGTCGCAGATAATATTGCTTATGGTCAGAAGAACGCGTCAAGAGAAGATATTATCAAAGCGGCTAAGGCAGCTGATGCACATGATTTTATTGAAGCCCTGCCAGATGGCTATGACACAATGGTAGGCACTTCTGGTTCAACATTATCAGGTGGACAAAGACAAAGACTCTCAATTGCTAGGGCTTTTCTAAAGGACTCTCCTATATTATTATTGGATGAAGCAACGAGTGCACTTGATCCAAATTCGGAGCAATCAATCATCAATGCTATTACTAATTTAAGAAAAGGACGCACAACATTAATTATTACTCATCGCTTAAGTAGCATTACAAATGCAGATCAAATAGTTGTTATGAAGCAAGGAGCTGTTGTTGAACAAGGGAGCCATGATGAGTTATTAAAAATAGAAAAAGACTATTCTAAACTATATAATAAGGAATTGAAAGAAGCAGCTAGTTCTGTATAATACAAATCATAAATTATATTTATAAGTTCTAAAATAGAGGAAAAATGTTTATAAACGAAGCATATGCAGACACAGATACAATAACAGTTCAAGATTCAGATAGCACTCCAGATGCACCACCAGCAATTGAATCTGGTTGGACTAGTTTAGTACCAATGATTCTAATTTTTGTTGTGTTTTATTTCTTATTGATTCGTCCACAAGAAAAAAAGCGTCGCGCTCAAGAGACTTTAGTTTCTGGTGTTAAAAAAGATGAAGAAGTTTTGACTAACTCAGGAATGTTTGGAACTGTTACCAAAATCAATGATAATGATAATACTATTATGGTTAAGGTTGCAGATGGTGTTGAAGTAAAAATTCTAAAAAATTCCATTACAGATATTGTTAGTAGAAGTAAAGCTGAAGCAAATCAAACAAAGAAGCTTGATTCTGTTGAAAAGAAAAAAGACGCTTCTTCTAAGAAGAATATTTCTAAGAAGAAATAATTGTTTATTTAAAAGGTTTTAGATCGTGAACAGAATACCAAGGTGGAAAATCATTACTTCCATATTATTTACAGTGATTGCATTAATTTATGTATTACCAAATTTTACAGAAGATAGCCCGGAATGGCTACCTGGTGACAAAGTAAACCTTGGTCTGGATTTAAGAGGTGGTTCACATCTATTACTTAGCGTAGATTTTGATAGCTACATGGATGACGTTAGTCAATCAGTCGCTGACGGTCTTCGAAAATATTTGCGCGATGAAAAAGTTGGTTATAGAAACCTAAAAATTTCTAGAAATAACATACAATTTGATCTCCGCTCAGAACTCGATTACCCAAAGGTTAAAAAAGTTGTAAGGAATATCGATGCTAACCTTTCTTACGCAAAAGAAACCGATACCATAACCCTATTCTATAATGAATATGCAGTAAATCAATTGCAAGATAAAGTGATTGATCAATCAATTGAAATTGTCAGAATGCGTGTGGATAGCACAGGTACAAAAGAGCCAAACATTCAGCGTCAAGGTGTAAAGGATATTTTGCTTCAAGTACCTGGCGAAGAAAACCCTGCAGAATTGAAGCGAGTTCTAGGAAAAACTGCCAAACTAACTTTTCACTTAGTTGATGACGGCGCAAATTTAGAGCGCGCAAAAACAGGGCATGCCCCAATGGGTTCACGAGTTGTTAAATCTGAAGAAACTGGTGAAGTTTTAGTTATTAAAAAGAAGGTTATTGTTAGCGGTGATCAGTTGAATAATGCACAAGCTCAGTTTCAAGAGGCAAGGCCTGTGGTACAATTTTCTCTGAATCATTTAGGAGCTAAAAGATTTGCTGAAGCAACAACCCATAATCGTGGTAAAAGATTAGCAATCATCCTTGATGGTAAAGTGCTCAGCGCTCCTGTAATTAATGATCCAATCATTGGCGGAGATGGCATTATTTCTGGTAGTTTTACTGTTGAGCAAGCAACAGAATTATCCTTAATGCTGCGTGCTGGTGCACTACCCGCTCCTCTTAAGGTTATTGAAGAAAGAACAATTGGACCAAATCTTGGCGCAGATTCAATTGAGGCAGGAAAAATTGCTGCTGTTGCAGGGTTTGTATTTGTAGTATTATTTATGCTTCTTTCATATGGCATATTAGGTTTATTTGCAAATATCACGCTAATTATTGCGCTATTATATATTTTAGCATTACTATCATTATTCCAAGCAACTCTAACTCTACCTGGCATTGCAGGTATTATTCTAACTATCGGTATGGCTGTTGATGCAAATGTACTAATTTATGAACGCATTCGTGAGGAAGTAGAAAAAGGCTGCTCGAATTTATATGCTGTAAAAATGGGCTTTGAATCAGCGCTTGCAACAATTACAGATTCAAATGTTACAACTCTTATAGCTGCATTTTTACTCTACACGTTCGGTGTTGGAGCTATAAAGGGTTTTGCAGTAACCCTAACAATTGGGATTATCGCTTCAATGTACACAGCCCTTGTTGTGACGAAGTTAATGATTGACCTCTGGCTAAAATATGGAAAGCCAAAAAGTTTGGGTTTATAATATTTAAAATATAATTTGATACTAAGCATAAAAACAACTTATAATCCAAAAATTATTCTAACATTCTCAACTAAAATTCTCCCAAGACATTAACTCTATGATCTTGAGAACTCTCATAATGCATTTAAATCATAAAAAATACCCTAGTATATCATCACCTCCTGCCTATCTCCCCACAATAAAATAACTAACAATTTAATATTTTATATATATTTAACATTGTCATTAATGCTTTCTTAAGAATTATCTTACATACTCACTTTAGCAGACACAAAATATAGTTAATATTTAGTGCGAAGCTATTAAAAAATTAACCATTGGGAGAGGGAATATGAAAAGAAGCGATTTAACAATAAGCTCTGCAGGTCCAAGTTCAGGAGAAGTTCACGATCATTAAGTAAACCGTCCATAAGCTTGATTATGACAAAGTAAAAGGGAATCTAAAAGGATATTTCAATGATTTTATGGCACACCCAGAAAAATATGGTGTCGAAGATAGTGATGTATCAGGTCAACTTCAAGGTATGAAAGGTTTGTCAAAACACTATATGTGGAAGCAGTTTAAAAAAACAGTGAAACTTAAAATGACTGACCTTGCTGCAGATGAAGCAGCATCAGCTTTTATAATAGATTTTGAACAGGATGACGATCATCAATTACTAACAGTAAAGCAGCTTAGAAAAATTATTGATGATCCAGAAAATGAAGACTTTGCTCTTGAAGCAGATATGATCGAATATATTAAAGGTGATGAATTCAATGAAAAAGCTTTTATTAAACATGTAATTGCACTTGATGAAGATCTAGATGCTGACGAAAGTGCACATGGAGGCTTTGGTCGTAAAATACTTGATTTCTTAAAAGCACTTTGGATGAAGATTGCACCATTTGTGGATAAGATTTTATCTTTCTTTATTGATCTTGGTTCAGAAGCATTAAAAGACGTTCTTGAAGAACATGTACCAGATGCAATCAAGGATGTTGTTGATGATGCAATTGATGATGTCGCAGATGCAGCAAAAGACCTTGATGAAGTTGTTACAACTGTAGTAGACGCCGACAATGATGGAGAAGACGTTGACGAAGCTGCAAAAGATGCATTAGGTGTAAAGCTTCAAATTTAATCTGACAGAGTGGTAAAAAGAGAGTAATATATTTAGTAGTTGAATATATTGCATTTAACCACTCAAACAAGAGATTAAAAATGAGTCAATTAGAAGAAATCATCAAACCCAAATTAGGACTTTTAGAATTAGCGAAACAGCTTGGTAATGTAAGTCAAGCGTGTAACGTTATGGGATATTCAAGGGATACCTTTTATCGTTTTAAAGAATTATATGAAAATGGTGGGGAAGCTGCTCTACAGGAAATCAGCCGCAAGAAACCTATCATGAAAAACAGAGTACCTTCTGATGTAGAACAAGCCGTCATAGATCTTGCTATTTCAAACCCTGCTTTAGGGCAATTACGAGCTAGTAATGAGCTGAAGCAACAAGGTGTTTTAATATCAAGTAGTGGAGTTCGTTCTATTTGGTTGCGTAATGATTTAGAGACAATGCGTAAGCGTCTAAAAGCCTTAGAAGCTAAATCAGCGCAAGATGGTATGATATTAACTGAAGAACAGCTAGCAGCTCTTGAGCGGGCTAAAGCTAGCAAAGTAGCTCACGGTGAAATCGAGACTGAGCATCCTGGGTATCTTGGTTCACAAGATACTTACTATGTAGGTAATATGAAGGGGGTTGGAAAAATTTACCAACAAACTTTTGTTGATACATATTCTAAAGTGGCGCAAGTAAAACTTTATACTGAGAAATCAGCTATTACTGCAGCTGATATACTAAATGATAGAGTGCTGCCATTTTATACAGAACAAGGCCTTAGCATGTTTCGTATACTCACTGATCGCGGTACTGAATATTGTGGTAAACCTGAGCATCATGCCTATCAACTTTATTTAGGAATTGAGAATATTGATCACACAAAAACAAAGGTTCGTAGTCCGCAAACTAACGGTATTTGCTAGAGGTTCCATAGAACTATGAAACAAGAGTTTTATGATATAGCATTTCGCAAAAGAATATACGGCTCTGTAGAAGAGTTACAAATTGATGTTGATTTATGGATTAATAAGTACAATACTCAAAGAACACATTCAGGAAAGCATTGTTATGGAAAAACACCTATGCAAACCTTTCTTGATTCAAAACATATTGCTTTGGATAAGAATATTCCTAGCTACGTGAATGAGTGTCAGACACATGATACTCAGAACTTATCTGACAGTAATTATGCTGTATGATAAGTAGCGCTCTGTCAGATCAAGTGTAGAGTTTTACACATTAGGAGACATTGGCGAAGATTTAGCCGATGATCTAAGAGATGGAGCTGAAGCTGCAATTGGAGCTGGTATGGCAGCTGGCCTAGATGCTATTGGAGTTGGAGGTGATGACTCTTCTACCGCTGATAACGCTGAGCTATCTGGTGAAACAGTTACAGAAATATAAAATCTAAAGATTTTTAATTACAAAGAAACCATCCTCAAAAATATCAGGGATGGTTTTTTTTATTTGGTCAACTTTATTTCTTAACTTTATTTCTATAATTATTAATTTATTAACCTCTTTCTTCCATAATTTTACATAGCGAATAAGCACAAATTATAGAATCGCTATTAAACCTAATATCTACTGGGGAGGGATTATGGGAAAAACTAAAAAAACAACTAGTACTACAACTACGACCACAACAACTCAACAATCAAGTTAAGCGCACAAACTTATTACAATTGCTGAAACGATCAATACTTCTATAGCAAATAATAATGCACAAAAACATGTTACAAATTTTACTATTAATGCTGAAAAACATGGTATCGACCTAAGCACTGCATATAGCATCGATCAATTAGATGATGATCAAACAGCAGCTCTAACCGAGCAAATTCAAAATAAAACATTAGAAATAATGAAAGGCATGGCAGCGCAAAAATCAGCAGCCGCATTAAATCATTATATTGAATTAGAAGACCTAAAACAGCTCGATGATTTAATCAATAATCCTAATGATGCGTCCTTCAATCTTGACAAGGAGATGATTCAATTGCTTGAAAACATAAAAGCAACTGGAGATGAATATATTGAATTATTCAAAGAGCGAGTAGTAAGCTTAAATCCAAAATTAGTATTAATAAAAAATACAGAAGAAATGGCCTCTGCAATCGCTCAATCAGAAATCTCTCATTTATACGAAGCTCTGAGCAAAATTATACCAATCCTTGTTTCTGAAATTATTTTAGACACCATCTCAACAACAAAACATAAAAGTACAATTTCAGATGCAATATTAACCTATGATACTTCTGATGAAGAAGAGTCAGAAGATACAGAATTTTCAGACCTACCAGACACTCCTTTAAGAATATCTGACACTAATTCAGAACTATCTGACACTACTTTGGTTATACCCAAGACACCTAATAATAGTTTAGTTGATTCTCTTTCAGACTCAGACAAAGGAACTGAATCAGACGATGGTTCAAGTAAAACATTAGATATAGATGCAGATACCATAACTGCATCTGCACAACAAGATGATCTAGATATGATAAAAATTGAATATGTTACTGATTCAGACTCAGAAAGCAACTCAAATAGTAATAGAGCCGTTTTTGAATATTTAGATGATTCGAGCAGTGAAACAATAAATGGCAGAGTTGTTTATGTTAATATTGACGGAAGATTAGCTGGCGGCGAAACTTTAATAGTTGAACCTCTTTCAGATTCCGAAGATGAGGTGGAATTTATTGGAGAGGCTTTCGTGTCAGCATAAATCTCATCTATTGAAGCTTTCCAAAAATTGTCTTGCTCACGGAAAGCTTCAATATTACTGATCTAGATCAAGCCTTTAAGCTGCTTTAAATGCATCACTTGATTTAAACCCTCAAATTTTTCTTTAGTACAGCAATATATCTGACTAAAACCTAATTTTGATGCTTCTTTAACGCGTGCTTCTGTTTGCGAAACTCTACGCACTTCTCCAGATAAGCCAACTTCTCCAAAAAATATACTACCTTGAGGTAATGGAACATTACTTGCAGCGGAAATCAAAGCTGCAGCTACCGCTAAATCCGCCGCAGGCTCACTTATTCGCAGCCCTCCAGCCACGCTTAAGTAAACTTCATGCGAAGCTAAATTCAATCCAAAACGAACCCCAAGAACTGCAATAATCATAGATAAACGATTATTATCCCAACCAACAACAGACCTTCTTGGAGTGGCCATATTGGTTGGTGCAATTAGCGCCTGAATCTCAATTAATAATGGACGAGAACCTTCAATGCCAGCAAATACCGCACTGCCACTCACATTGTTTTCTCGTTCCATTAAGAACAGTTCTGAAGGGTTAGAAATTTCAACCAATCCTTTTGATGTCATCTCAAAAACACCAATTTCATTAACGCCACCAAAACGATTTTTAATCGATCGTAGAATACGGAAATGATTATTGTGATCACCCTCAAAATACAATACCGTATCAACCATATGCTCTAAAACTTTTGGTCCAGCAAGCTGACCATCTTTATTCACATGACATGCAAGCAAGAGTGTAATATTATTTTGCTTTGCATAATTAATAAGCATATGCGCACATGCTCTAATCTGAGATACTGTACCAGGAGCTGAAGATAAATCATTTGTAGCTATTGTCTGAATTGAATCAATAACTACTAAATCAAGACTCTGTTTATTTTTATCTATAGTAGAAATAATATCTTCAACATTAGTTGCAGCTAGAAGGCCAGTTTTATTATCACCGACACCTAATCTTTGACCTCGAAGCTTAATCTGATTAGTAGATTCCTCACCGGTAATATAAAGACATCCCATATTATTTTTTGATAAGCTAGAAGAAAGCTGCAAAAGCAAAGTTGACTTGCCAATTCCAGGGTCACCACCAATCAAAATCGCAGATCCGGCAACCAGCCCCCCGCCAAGAACACGATTCAACTCTTCAATCGGAGTTTTTGTTCGAATCGTAGATTCCACCTTATCATACAGGCTCTGAAGTTCTTGCGCGTTACCCGCCTTTGAGACGCTAATTTTACTAGCAGATGAGAGTTCTTCAGAAATAGTTCCCCATTCCATGCAATCAGGGCACTGCCCCATCCATTTTCCACTCATGCTTCCGCAACTAGAACAGGCAAATTGTTTTTTATTCTTGCTCATATCTCAAAATCAATAATTTGTTATTACCGTAGATCTTTTCTTTTATCAAACTCATACTAACTGGCAGATCTAGATCTTCTCGTTTCTCCATCTCAATTACAATAATAGCTTTATTCTCTAGCCATTGATTTTGAATCAAACTAATCAGCGCTTTTTCTACAAATTTATTGTAATAAGGTGGATCCATAAAAACAAGGCCATATTTATAAGCAGCTTGGGACAAATTAATAGCGCTTAGGAGAAGAAATTTAGCATCCTCTTCTGCACCAATTTTCATAGCAAATTCCCTTGCGACTTTCAAATGCTCCTTATTATTATCAATTAACGTAATAGATTTTGCTCCTCTTGATAGGGCCTCAAATGACAGAGATCCAGTGCCAGCAAATAGGTCAAGAACATCGCTCCCATCTACTGGATTATTATCTGCAAATTCCCCAGAAGACAAGATACTAAATAATGCTTCACGAAATTTAGTAGTTGATGGACGATAATCCGAATTTTTTAATGAAGGAATTACCCTATTTTTGTGCTTTCCAGCGATAATTCTCATCGATTTTCACCTCTTTAAACTCACCAGGCTTCATATCGCCTAATTTATATATCCCATAATTTGTACGTATCAATCGACTAACCTCAAATCCAAAATGCTCAAATATCTTACGGATTTCTCGGTTCTTACCTTCAGTCAAGACTACTTCATACCAAGAATTTGCACCCTTTTTTTGAGTTAGTTTAATTGATTTTGGACGGTATATCATTCCATCTGAAATAATTTTCTTATTCTCAATATCAATTTCACGCCCTCTTCCATAAACTCGAACCTTATATATACGCTCAACTTTATTATCAGGTTTTTCAAAATATCGAGACAACTCACCATTATTTGTAAGTAGCAATATACCCTCACTATTAATATCAAGGCGACCAACCGAAACTACTCTTGGTAATTTTTTTAATTGTTCAAAGATTGTAGGTCTCCCTTGTGGATCATCATGAGTTGTAATCAACCCTAGAGGCTTATAATATACCCATAATTTAGCAGGCGGTGCATTTCCAATAATTTTTCCATCAACTTTAACTATATTATTCTCTTCAACATTTAATGCAGGGCTTAATAAAATATTTCCATCAACCTCAACCCTTCCATCCTCGATCCATCTTTCGGCTTCTCTTCTAGAACAAAGACCACTATCTGCTATAAATTTTGCTATTCTCATATTTAATTACTTCTACTCATTCAAATAAAAAGTAATATTTGTCACAACCCTTACTTCCTTATCAATTTTTGTCGTATCATCATATGCTTCACCTATATCCCTAACATTAAAACTACCTTGCCTAGCACTTCTAATACTACCAACTTTTGCACCAGCATTTTGTGCGAATTCATTTGCAGCTATGCGCGCGTTACGAGTGGCTTCTCTCAGCATTTCAGGTTTAATATCATTTAATTTAGTGAATAAATATCTAGGAGCTCTATTATCAATATTAATACCATGTGCAATAAGCTTATTAACTGCAACCCTAACTTTAGAGATAAGTTTTACATTCGTTGTTTCAATATTAAGTGATGCAACCAATTGATGAGTTTGATCTACTAATTTTTGATTTTCATCGCGATATTCCTGATGATTATAATCTACAACACCAATTTGAATTTCATCCTCTTTCAAACCATTCTCCTTTAGCAAAGTAATTATTGTTTTTTGATTTTCCTCTAATTCTTTATAAAGTAAAGGAATAGAATCTCTATCAGGACTTGCAACATTAAATTTTATTGTCCAATTTGCAAGGTCTGCTTCAACACGCTTTACAGCTAAACCCTTAACATCCGCGGTATTAATAGCAACTTTTGCGTTTACATTGTCTGACCAATAAAATACCCTCCAATTGCAAGTCCCACAGCTAAGCAAATCGCCAAAAAATACATCTCTAATTTACATGATTTTTTCTTATTCAGACAATTCTCATCACTCATTCTAATACTCATAATTTATAATAATACAATCATTAATATACCGGATCACAATTAACGTCAACTATACTAAAAAACTGAGTAAAAATAGATACTAATCATTCTATTTTTATCTAAGGCACTATATTAGATAATTATATACATAACTATGAATCAAGAATTTTCACTTGATAAAAAATAAGGGTAAAATTTCCGGATGAAATTAACCATAGGTTATGTTATCATAATTTATTGAGTTATTGTTACTTAAAGAAAGGAGCTATAATGATCCCAGCGATTCGAAATATGAGCTAGAACCGTTGCATCATAACGCATTGAAAAAACGTATTTCGTAGAGCAAAAAGAAAAAAATAGTAAAATGCATATAAATCTTTAGAATAATACCAGTATATTTAATAAAGATTGGTACAGTCGTATTCATTCTAAAAAACACCTAAGTGTAAGTGCATTGTTAGAGTCAATTTCTAACAAATTTGGATTAATTTCAGACAATAGAGCGCCAAACAGTACTCATAAGATAAAGGATGTGATGCTATCAGGTCTTGCTTGCATGTATTTTCAATCCCAATCGTTATTATAATTTCAACGCAAAATGCAGAATCATCACCAAAAAAATAACCTCAAAAGCATGTTTAATGTTAATGATCTTCCTACAGACAATGGAATGCGTAATATTATAGATTCTGTAAATCCAGAAGTAGCATTTAGACCAATATTTAAAGAATTATTTAATAAATTACAAAGAGGCAAACACCTTGAACAATATCAAACATTACCAGGGAAGTATTTATTGAATGTAGATGGTACGCAATATTTTAGCTCTAAGGAAATTAGTTGTAAAAAATGCTTAACACGTGGTACTGTCAAAAACTCATATCACTGCCATCAAGCATTACAAGCGGCAATTGTTAAAGACGGCTTACGTCAGGTCATACCAGTGATGCCAGAAGATATTTGCATACAAGATGGAGCAAAAAAAGAAGATAGTGAAGTAAATGCTTTTTATAGATTTATAGATAAGTTTAGAAAGGATCACGATAAGTTAGGCATTATTATCAATGCCGATGGATTATATGCAACAACACCAGTAATTGAGAAGATACATTCCCATAATGCAAACTACATTTTTCGTGCAAAACCCAAACAACATAAGACATTGATGAATAATCTAACCTCTATAGATAAATCTAAAGTTTATACCACTAGCCGAAGAAATAATGAACTTGTCATAGAGTGGGTTAATGATATTGAACTCTTTAGTGGCACCAAACAAAGAACAAATTATATAGCTGCATGGGAGCTAGTTCCTCAGAAAAACGGCACAAAAAAAGTGCAGTATTTTGGCAAATGGATAACTGACTTAGAAATCACAAATAAGAATGCAAAAATTATTTTAGATGCTGCAAGAGCACGTTGGAAAATAGAAAATGAGTGCTTCAATAGTTTAAAAAATCATGGATATAACATTGAACATAATTATGGTCACGGTAAAAACAATTCATGTTATAACTTCTATAACTTTACATTATTATCATTTTTGATGCATCAAATTCATCAATTAACCGATAGTTTATTCCAAAAACTCAGATTAAAATATAGCCGTTTAGCTTCATTATGGCATCAAGTCGGAGCGTTTGTTAATAGACTGTATTTTACCAACTTAGAAGCGTTATGGGAATTTTTGATTGGAGAAATGGATTATGAACCACCACCAACTTAAGGTGTTGTTTGATTGATTACTAACTGTATTTATCAATAGACTTGCTATTGATAACCGTTGTGGTGTATCATTTTTGTGAAAATGTTATTTTGTGATGTTTTCTACTAGCAAATCTGGTAATTATCACCATCTTTTTGATAAAAATAAAGCAAATATAATCTGATAATTTGCTACAAAGCCGATAATATTTTTTATAACACTGATTTTATTCCATATTTCGAATCGCTGTGATGAGTGCTAAGAGTGTTGGTGGAAAAGGTGCGCAATTTAGGTTTGTTTTGAAACTATAGATTTATACTTGTTATGGTGAGAGCATAAAGGCTTCTTGACAAATTAGAGATATGTGATATCTTCTCCGCCAAGAAGCCTTAATAGATACTGAAGTGATTAGTGTCCTCGGTATTTGGTTAAAAATTTCCCATTTATACATTAATTATCTAAGTATGGCCTTAAAAGCGTGTTTGCTTTTATCTTTCATATATCTTCCAATTTAAATATTAATTTTCAATTTATAAAATGACCAAACAACGTAAAGAAATCCAAAAAAAATCATCTAATCCAAACCAGAAAAAACCTGTTCATAAAAAGAATAAGGATGCAGAAGAAATCGAAGAAAAACCTGTAAAAGATAGTGGCGTTAAAGCAAGCTTAGGAGAGCTAAAAAAGAAATCTCCAGAAGAGCTGCAGGCGCAGGCTGAATCTTTAGGTATTGAGAACGTTAGTTCACTATTGAAGCAGGAGTTGATTTTTTCAACTTTAAAGAAAATTGTTGAACAAGGTGGACAAATTTCAGGAGAAGGAGTTCTAGAAGTATTGCCTGATGGTTTTGGTTTTCTTAGATCACCAAATGCAAACTATCTAGCTGGGCCTGATGATATTTATGTCTCACCAAGTCAAATTCGTCGTTTTGGTTTGAAGAAGGGAGATTCGGTTGAAGGTCAAATTAGAGCCCCTAAATCTGGAGAAAGATATTTTGCCTTATTAAAGGTTCATAAGGTTAATTTTGAAGATCATAATAATGCTTATCATAGAGTTCATTTTGATAATTTAACTCCTTTATATCCAGAGGAAAAATTATCACTAGAAGTGGAAACAGAGACTAAAGATTTTAGTACAAGAACAATTGAAATGGTGGCTCCAATGGGTAAGGGACAAAGGGCTCTTATTGTTGCTCCGCCAAGAACTGGTAAAACGGTTTTGCTACAAAATATTGCGCATGCAATTACTACGAATAACCCTGAAGTGTATTTGATAGTTTTACTCATTGATGAGAGGCCAGAAGAAGTAACAGATATGCAAAGATCTGTGCGTGGTGAAGTTGTGAGTTCAACATTTGATGAGCCAGCTGCAAGACATGTTCAACTTGCTGAAATGGTTATAGAAAAGGCAAAACGTTTGGTTGAACACAAGAAGGATGTTGTGATATTATTAGATTCTATAACTAGGCTTGCAAGAGCATATAATACGGTTGTTCCATCTTCTGGTAAGGTTCTTACTGGTGGTGTTGACGCTAATGCGCTGCAAAGACCAAAGAGATTTTTTGGTGCTGCGCGTAATATCGAAAATGGTGGATCACTGACGATTATCTCAACTGCGCTGATTGATACTGGTTCTAGAATGGATGAAGTTATTTTTGAAGAATTTAAGGGAACTGGTAATTCTGAGATTGTACTTGATCGTAAGATTGCAGATAAGAGAATTTATCCTGCAATTGATATTACAAAATCTGGGACAAGAAAAGAAGAATTGTTGGTTGATCGTGCTACATTGTCAAAAATGTGGGTGCTGCGTCGTATTATAAATCCTATGGGAACCATAGATGCTATGGAATTCTTGCTATCCAAGTTTAAGCAAACAAAAACAAACGCAGAGTTCTTTAATAGTATGAACTCATAAAGCGATTTTAAATTAGGAGAGTATATTATGCAGAAAAGACCAAAAATCGCCCTTATCGGTGGTGGAAATATAGGTGGAACATTAACTCATATTGCAGCAAAAGAAGCATTAGGTGATATTGTATTATTTGATCTAACAGCTGGAAAAGCCAAAGGTAAAGCATTAGATATTGCGCAAACAGCTACAATTGAAAACTCAGATGTTTCAGTATCTGGAACAAATGAGTATAAGGATATTGCTAGAGCCGATGTTATTATTATTACAGCAGGTGTTGCTAGAAAACCTGGCATGAGCCGTGATGATTTGGTTGCAATAAATGCAAATGTTATGAAAACAGTTGGTGCTGGTATTAAAGAGCACGCTCCTGATGCCTTTGTAATTGTGATTACAAATCCGCTAGATGCTATGGTTTATGTGCTTCAGCAAGCAAGTGGTCTTCCTCCTGAAAAAGTTGTTGGTATGGCTGGTGTATTGGATTCTGCTAGATTTAATTGCTTTTTAGCAGAAGAATTTGGTGTATCTGTTGAGAACGTAAATAGTTTTGTTTTGGGCGGACATGGTGACACTATGGTCCCACTTTCTCGTTACTCAACTATTGGTGGAGTGCCAGTTCCTGATATGGTAAAAATGGGTTGGAGCACACAAGAGAAGATCGATGCTATTGTTCAGCGCACACGTGGTGGTGGTGGTGAAATCGTATCTTTGCTTGAAACTGGATCCGCGTTTTATGCTCCTGCTACATCTGCAATTGATATGGCAAAAAGCTATTTATACGATAAGCGTAAGATCATGCCATGTGCAGCCTATTTGAATGGTGAATATGGTGAAAAAGGGATATATGTTGGCGTGCCAGTTGTAATTGGTAAAAATGGTGTTGAGAAAATCGTTGAAATTGAATTTAACGATGAAGAAAAAGCAGATTTCAAAAAGTCTGTTGATAGCGTAAAAGATCTAATTAATTCTATTGATATGTAAGATTATCTTTTTATTGGTCATTCCTGCTTTTGTAGGGATGACTTTTCTATTTGTTCTCTTTAATTATTTAAATAATAGTGTATAAACTCTCTGATTTCGATTTTAATCTACCACCTGAATTAATTGCTCAAACTCCTAGTATAAAGAGAGATGAATCAAATCTTTTATTGCCGGGTTCAAAAGGCGATAAGATAGTTAGGTTTCATCAAATTATTGATCAGCTGTTGCCTGGTGATTTGTTAGTATTTAATGATAGTAGAGTTGTGAATGCGCAGCTTACATTGCAAAAAAATGCAAAAGAAATAAATGTTAATTTGAATAAGCCAATTTCTGAAAATATGTGGCTTGGGTTTGCCAAGCCTGGGAAAAAGCTTAAGATAGGGGATGAGTTTCAGTTTGGCGATCATAAAATTCGTATCAATAATAAATTAGAATCTGGTGATATTGAGTTTGAGTTTATTCTTGATAATATTAGTATATTTGATTTTCTAGATGTTTATGGCCAAATTCCTCTTCCTCAATATATAAAACGTGACGGTAAATCTCCAGATGATTTGGAGCGTTATCAAACTGTTTATAGTAAAGAAAAAGGATCAGTTGCCGCAGCTACTGCCGGGTTGCATTTCACAGAAGATCTACTAAATAAGATTAGGCAAAAAAATATAGAAACAGCTTTTGTAACGTTACATGTTGGAGCTGGAACATTTTTGCCAGTTAAAACAAAAAACATATCAGAACACAAGATGCATTCTGAGTGGTGCCAGATTTTAGAGGAAGTTGCTGATAAAATTAATCAGGCTAAGGAAGAGGGGCGTAGGGTCATTGTAGTAGGCACTACTGCAATGCGAACCTTAGAATCTTGTTCAAATAATGGAGTTGTTATTCCAAAAGTGATGGAAACAAATATATTTATTACCCCTGGATATAAGTTTCAGATAGCGGATATGCTGCTTACCAATTTTCATCTTCCAAAATCAACACTCTTTATGTTAGTATGTGCATTTGCAGGGCATAAAGAAATGCAATTATTATATAAATTTGCTATAGATAATAAAATGCGTTTTTTTAGTTATGGCGATGCGATGTTGCTTAAAATAAAGGAGTAAGTTTGTGGAATATTTTATAGGCAAAATTGATATTGGTAATTTTTTAAAAAGCCGCGAGCAATTTGAGAAATATCGTAAAAATATCGATACAGAGCAAAATAAAGCTGGTGCAATTCAGGCTTTTGAATATACCTATGAAACTGCTTGGAAAACTATGAAAAGACTTTTAAAAAGTCAGGGACTAGTTGAAGTTATTTCACCTAGACAATGTTTTAGGGGAGCGGCAAAAATAGACTTAATATCTGATCCAAAAATATGGTTCTATTTTCTTGATATACGAAATCTAACTGTTCATACATACAATGAAAAAAATGTAGAAACGGTAATTAGTAGTTTTGATCAGTTTTCTTCAGCATTAGATGAATTCGTAATAAATTTAGAAAAGATGAAATGATTCATATTGAACATATTGATTATATAATTATTAAAGATATTTTGAGTAAATATCCTTATAGTTTCTATGTTTACGGATCAAGATCTACAGGGGAGAATCAGAAATTCTCTGATCTAGATTTATGTGTATTTGATCAGACTATGAGTACTCAAGATTTAAGAAATTTAAAAGAAGATTTAGAAGAATCAGATCTGTCAGTTACTGTGGACTGTACCTTTTGGCATGAGTTAGATAGTAAATTCCAGAAACTTATTCAAAATGATTTAGTTTTGATACAGGCTAATAATAATTTTGTTAGGGTTGAATCAAATTTGTTTTCAAAATTTATATTTTTACCGAAGGTTCTTGGTTATGATATAGCGGAGCAGAACTCTGTTAGAGTTATTAATTTCAATCTAAAAACTTCGATGTTTAATATTGTATGTGATACTAAATTTGCAGAGTTAGATATAGATCAAAATATTAAATATGTAATAGATCAGTATAATAATAGTCCTTTTGCTTGGTGGGTTGGGCCATCGGATACACCGGATGTTTTGCAGAATAAATTACTAGAATCGGGACTGAAGAAAGAAACAGATGAATATGCAATGTTTTGTGATTTATCTGATTTCCAAGAATTTAAGTTAGATAAAAATATAGTAATTAAACAGGTGAAGAATTATCAAGAATTACTGGATTTTATAGGAATTATTAGTTTTTATGATCAGAGTGTTAGTGAATTCTTGGATAATAAGAAAATAATTTCTGATGAGGTTATGGCAAAAAATCTAATGTTTGTATGTTATATAGATGGAAAGCCGGTTGGAGTTGGTGCTTTGCATTTTAATGATGGAATCGCTGGAATATATGACATTATTACTTCTGAGAATTTTAGGAGTAAAGGAATTGGAACGAATATTATGAAATTCTTGATGAATTATGCTTATAGAAAAGACATTAAGAATTTATGTTTGTCAGCTTCTAGTGATTCAGGCTTTCGTATATATGAAAGACTTGGTTTCAAAATTGTAGGTTTTTTTAGTTGTTACGAATGGTATGGAAAATAATATGAATTTTAAATTTAATATTGCGAAAACTCATAAAAAGGCAAGGGTGGGGGCGATTGAAACAGCGCATGGACCCATTAAAACGCCAGCTTTTATGCCTGTTGGAACTCGTGGAACAGTAAAAGCTATGATGCCTGAATCTGTTAAATCTACGAATAGTGATGTTGTTTTAGGAAATACATATCATTTGATGCTAAAGCCAGGTGCTGATCGTATTGAAAAGTTGGGTGGGCTTCGCAAATTTATGAATTGGTCTGGACCTGTTCTAACAGATTCTGGTGGTTTTCAGGTTATGTCTTTATCAGATCTTCGTAAAATTACAGAAGAAGGGGTGCAATTTAGTTCGCATATTGATGGTAGTAAGCATATGTTAACGCCTGAATCTTCAACAGAGATTCAATATAAACTTGATAGCACGATAACGATGGCTTTTGATGAATGTACCCCCTATCCAGCAACGTTTGAGGAAGCTAAATCTTCTATGGAATTAACCTCGCGCTGGGGACAAAGGTCACGAAATGCATTTGTTCGCCGCGATGGATATGCTCAATTTGGTATTATTCAGGGTGGTGTATATGAAGAACTACGCGAGCAATCGGCTAAAGATTTAGTGGCAATGGATTTTGATGGCTATGCTATTGGTGGTCTTGCTGTTGGTGAAGGACAAGAAGAAATGTTCTCTGTGCTTGAATATGCGCCATCTTTTTTACCAGAAGATAAGCCGAGATATTTAATGGGAGTCGGCAAGCCTGACGATATAATTGGCGCTGTTAAGCGCGGTGTTGATATGTTTGATTGTGTGATTCCAACGAGATCAGGACGAAATGGTCAGGCATTTACAAAAAATGGTACAGTTAATATAAGAAATAGTAAGTTTGCCGATGATCCGGAGCCATTAGAAGCAGATTGCTCATGTCCGGCATGTACAAATTATTCAAAAGCTTATCTGCATCATACAGTAAAAGTAGGTGAAATAATTGGTGCGATGCTAATGACTTGGCATAATATTCAGTATTTTCAAGATTTAATGACAAGAATAAGGCAATATATTGAAGCCGGTAAAGATTTCGATTTTGACTGTTAATGGCATTTTTTTAGATGCTTTTTTATTAGCCAATAGTTGACAGGAAGTGCAGCAATATATCCTACTGGGATTGCAAATATAATTCCAATCCAGAATATCGAATCAACTATTGAACTGGCACTTACTCCACCAATGAAATAATCAGTTACGTTCATTGCGATTTCCATAACAGTAATTGAGACTATTTCGCCAAGCCAGACTGTTTTTATAGCTATAGTATATATTGTTTTGTGGTTTTTTATAACAGAATTTATTGCAAGCAGCATCCCGGTGATAAATGCAAGAATAGTTGCGAGTATCATGGTATGTATAGGGTGTAATCCAATTGAAACGCCAATCAATAAACCAATAAATTCACCAATAAGACAATGAATTGTTATTTTTCCTGCAAATATCCAATCTGAAATCATGTTTATGTTTTTAAAGTTTATTTAGAGGGATTTTGATATAGCTTATATCGTTATCTTCAGTCTGTGGTAATTTTCCAGCACGCATATTTACTTGGATTGAAGGTAATATGAGTTTGGGAACAGATAATGTTTTGTCTCTTGCGCTTCTTTTTTCTGTATAGGTGTTTTTCGAAATATTATTGTTAATCATAATATTTTTTTCTTTTTGCTCTTTCACTGTCGACATGCATGATTCTTTTTCTCCATTTTTGGGATAATCATGACAAACATATATTTTTGTATCATTAGGGAGAGATAATATTTTTTGAATTGAATCATATAATATTTCTGCATTGCCACCAGGGAAGTCAGCTCTTGCTGTGCCCAAATGTGGCATGAATACGCTATCACCAACAAAGATTGAATCTTCAATTATGTAGCTAATGCAAGCTGGAGTGTGGCCAGGGGTGTCTATAATTTTGGCAGATAAATATACCAATTTTGATTTTATCTCCTTCCCTGAGTAATTTATCAAATTGAGAAGCATCAAGCGGTGTATCTGATTCTGTATTAAATATTGGAACCCAGTAATCTAAAACTTTTAGGATATTTTCACCAATGGCAATTTTACCTCCTAGTATTGTTTTGATGTAGCTAGAGGCAGTCAGGTGATCTGCGTGAATATGAGTTTCTAGTATCCACTCTAATTTTAGATTATTCTTTTTTATGTAAGATATGATTTTATCCGCAGAATTAGTATTCGTTCTTCCAGAAAAAGCATCATAATGTTGCACTGAATCTATTATAGCACAGCATTTTGTATCTGGATCAGAAATGACATATGTAAAAGTGAATGTTGATTTATCAAAGAAGGACTCTACTCGCATATATACTCCTATAATTCCATTGTAATAATTATTGTACTCAATATTAGAGTAAAATAACCAAAAAATTTCTTCAGTTTATCGGAAGAAAAATAATTTGATATTTTGGTGCCAATTATCATTCCTATAATTGAACATAACAAAAATAATGTTATTAGATAATAGTTTATTGTTATACCATTTTGAATGTCTCCAATAAAACCTATTAGTGATTTTAATGCTATGATTAGTAGTGAGCTTCCTACTGCTGCTTTCATATCTAGTCCGGTAAGTAGAACTAATGCCGGAATGATTAGAAATCCTCCACCTGCTCCAACGATACCTGTTATAATGCCAACAAATAACCCTTCTAAACTAATGAGTATAAATAATTTTAATGGATTTGATTCGTTTTTTGGTTTGAAACCTTTGCTATTTCGTATCATCATAAATGCTGAAATAACCATAAGTCCGGCAAATAGAATCATTATAAAACTATTTTTCGACAGAAATATAAAATTGAATATTTCTATTTCTTTAGGTATTGAAGGAACGAGAATAGTTCTTGTGAGATACACTGCTATTATTGCAGGGATTGAAAATAAAAATGTTATTTTGTAATTAATTAGATTTTTCCGGTGGTACTGATATGCTCCGAATAAGGCGGTACTACCAACAATTAATAATGAATATCCACTTGCGGTTAGTGGGTCAATTTTTAATAAATATACTAATATTGGCAAAGTTAAAATAGATCCACCTGCGCCCATTAAGCCAAGGGTTAAGCCCATTATTATTGCCGCAAAATATCCTAGAATGATCATTTATTATCAACCTTATTCCAAGGGAATTTAGCAATTAATTTTGCAAGACCGCACCAGCCAGTAGCTCCAGCATTAATTAATCCAAGTCCAATGATGGTTGGAACAATAAGCCATGCAGTAGATACAAAATATGTCATTAACACACCAAGGACTATGATTGATCCAAGGGTTAGCTGCACTTGTCTCTCAAGAGGAATCATTTTTATTTCTTTTATAGTAGGTAGTCCTTGTTGCCCCCACGCTAAAATTCCACCTTCTAGATTGTATAATTCAAGTGAATTATCGGCTTCTGCAATTTTTTTGCATGCAGACATTGATCTCGCTCCTGATCTGCATTGAACTACAATTTTTTTGTTTTTATTTTCTGGAAGGTTAACATGTTCAAGACATATAGTTGATAGTGGAATATTATCTGCTTGTTCTATATGTTCTATTTGATATTCAAGAGGTTCACGAACATCTATTAATATAGCTTTATTGTTATTAAGCCATTTGCTTAATGTTTTTGAATCAGTCAATTTTATTTCTGTCATTTTGGAAGTTCATATTTTAGTTAGTTTATGTATGTTAAATTATAATGAATCTTTTGAAATTTCCATTAAATTCCCATTTTCAAGCCAGAGAATCATAGTAACTATGTTTTTCTGTGTATATATTTTTCTCCCCGTGTCTCTGTAGAAATCTAATTGAGATTTATAGTTTTCTGGTATGTCTAAAAGGTTTTCTGCTGGAACACTATCAGATTTATAATCAATTATAATAATTTCTGAGTCTTTTATGATCATTAGATCGATTCTACCAATTTGGATGGAGTTTTCATTGGAAGTTCCCAGCGAGATTTCAGTTCTAAAATCTTGTTTGATTAAGTCGCAGAATTTTTTGTTATTTATAATTTTATCAATAGATTTGAGAATGCGTTTTTGGGATTTGTTATCTAAAGTCTCGATTAGAGGGTGTGTTTTCATAGTTGTCAGATCAGGAACAGCTAGTGAATCTTCTAATATTTTATGAAAAATTAATCCATACCCTAATGGATCTTGTTTGGATAATGGGGATTGCGATGAATAATTTACATTAAGTTGGTCAGCAATAGTAACAAATTCTGGGTTATAACTAATAGAAAAGAACTCTGTTTCTAGCGATGTGTTTTTTTTGCGATTCTATAATTTCTACCGACTGTTCTTCTTTACCAAAAATGAGTGTTCCATCTTTATTAAGTTCTGATCTAGAATTAATTGCTGATCTAATTCAGCAATTCGAAATATGAACTAGCATATGGTCTACAGAGCTTTTTCGTGCAGATCTATTATGTGTTCAACACTCAAAAGCAATCAATTTTATACTCTTTTGGATCAATCCTAACCAAAAACACAGCTTTTTGAGATTATTTCAACAACTCTGCACGAAATAAATATTTTTAATACGTTAGTTCATAACGCCTACAGTTCATATTTCGAATTGCTGTGTGTTAGCATCTAATCTTAAAAATTATAATTCTCAGATTTCAGGCGTTATGAAGCCATGAGGGTTTGAAAATTCTCAAAAGCATAAAGGTAAGAATCAGCTCCAATAATTTGGCCTTTCTGAATCATTCTAATATTTTCTATTCCTGTAATAGTGATTTTTGCAGATTGGAAGTTTTTAAACCCCAGCATAGGCTTTGTTCGCTTCTTAATAAATCTATGATCTTGTTCCATAATATTATTGAAATATTTGTTTTGAATAATCTCTATTTTCTCATTTTCTAATAGATTATCATTTGCACTATTAAGAGCTGATTTATTACTTCCGCTTTTATCAATATTCACCTTATCAGGAATATCATTATTTTTAAACGCTTTACGGAAGAACGCCTTAGCAGCCGCTTTATCCCTGCGCTTCCTCAGCAAAAACTCTATAGTATTACCCAAAGAATCTACAGCACGATAGAGATAAATCCAGCGACCATCCAGCTTGATATAGATTTCATCCATACGCCAACTTGAACCAACTGCTTTCTTTCTTTTTCTAACTTGCTTATCTATCAACGGAACAAATCTTTTAATCCATCTTTGTAGAGTACTATGATCTATTACTGCGCCTCTGATATGAGCTAGCTCCTCAAGATCTCGATAGCTCAAGGAAAATCTACATTTCATATAAACAAACAGCATTATTATTTCCGGCGAGGAACAAAAACCTTTGAAATATTTTGTTAATTTAGGGGAAATAGCATATCTCATGTAAAGCCTTTTTTATTTTCAGTATATTCTCTTTGATTGACTTTCACAACACATGCGACAGAACCATAAGAAATCAGCTATTCGCTTTTTGACACGTTTATTAGGCAATTATCCATCTCCAAGAGTTATTGTTACAGATAAACTTAGAAGTTATGTAAAACCTATACGCAGTATGTGTTCAGAAGCTGATCATCGTTCTCCTAAAGGCTTAAATAATCGTGCTGAGAATTCTCATCAACCCACGAGAAAGAAGGAAAAAATATCAATTAAATTCAAATCACCACAAGGTGTACAAAATGCATTATCACTCATGGGAAAAATACGTAATATATTTGCTGTAGATGTTGGAAGATATATAAAAAATGCTGTTGATCAAAGAGATGCATTTAATCATGCTAAATTTATCTGGAATGATGCTGCTCAACAGCTTCTTAATGCCTGAAATTCAAGAACAACGTCTTTTTATGCTCTCTGTTTGTTAACTTGACGGTGCCCGTTGGAGGGCAAAAAACGTAAATTAAGTGAAGTAAAAATACAGATTATCCATTTATTGTACATATAAATAACTAAACAGACGTCTTACATAAGCGGTATAGGCCAAATTTGGAATTGCTGTACAATCACTGAAACTATAGCTAGAACCTTTCCGTGTTAGCTATAACTTAATTTTTATTGCATTAATATAAATTTAGTAATAGCGTAAAATGTGTTGTGGTTTATTTTAAACTCATAACGAAATTTTATAAATTAATATGAGAATGATTATGTCTAAATTTGTCGAACAGGCGTTTGGCCTTGATACAAAAAAAATAGAGCATCTATCTATCACTGAAGTATTTCAAGGTATAAGTAGATTAGAAGCAGAAGGGTATTGTGATGCAGATGAAGAAGAAATAACAATGGTTATTGGCTCGACGCGTTGTGGAAAAAGTACTACCATTAATCTTTTATTAGGAAATTCATTAATTTCCAGAACAGAAGGAAGTGGATTAGGCAAAAAAATAGCAATTGTTAAAGCAAAAGATGATCCTGATGAGTTATATCCTGTAATAGGTACAAAATCCACTTCAGAAACAACAATTCCTGTTAAATACACATTTGATAATAAGGCATTATGGGATTGTCCCGGATTTGGTGATACAAGGGGAGCTCAACAGGAAATAATTAATGCTTGGTTTGTGAATAGACTATTTACGACAGCGTCCAAGGTCAAGGTGATTAATATATGTGCTGCAACATCATTTGTAGGTACCGATAATGTAAAAGAATTTGAAAAATATATACAACAGATAGAAGACGTGTTTGGAAAAAAACAAATTGCAGGAATACAATCTGTATTAGTGTTTACAAAAACAGATTCTAGATTTAGTGCTGAAGATTATAAACAAGAGAGTTTAAAGAAAATTGAAGAATTATATCCTAGTAATCAAGAAATCCAAAAGTTTTTTGAAAATACTACGGCTACAAAAATAGATAAAGTAAACAGCGAAGGGGTAGCTCTTGGAAAAGACTATATACCAGAACTCTTAAAGTTATGTGATGCAACGGCATATCAGGAGATGCAGCCACATGTTGGAGTAGACGATGCTGCAAAAGTATATCTACATCAATCGATAGTAGATGTGTCTAAAGCAGCTATGCAGAATATGTTAAGTGCATATAAAACAGCATATAATGAAAGTCTAACAAATGCTTTGGAGTTGATTTATAAGAAAGGGTGCATCTCAAAGGAGTTACCAATAGTACTTAAGGAATTTGATGAGGCTAAACTTAAAGCACAAGAATTGGAAAATGAAGCTCCAGCTATCATTAAAGAATTAGATACACTTAAAGAAATTAGCAATTTTGTATTAAAAATCATTCCAGAGAATAACAATATAC
Organism: Rickettsiaceae bacterium; assembly: GCA_965233855.1. Classification (GTDB taxonomy): domain Bacteria; phylum Pseudomonadota; class Alphaproteobacteria; order Rickettsiales; family Rickettsiaceae; genus Megaera_A. The sequence goes on from OZ247586.1 coordinate 233,179, forward strand.
GTGAGCTTATTGCCACGAGTGTTCAAGCATGCAAGTACCATAATATAAATGCATCATTCTATGAATCAGAGCATAGGTTGTTAGAGTTTTTAATAAATAATTCAAGCAATATTACTGATCACGACAAGTTGCAGGCTAAATGGAAAACAGATCTTAAGCAATTGCAACAGAAGCAGCCATCAAGTAAAGATCTTACATTGAGTTTAGAAACTATATATGCTAAAGCTACTGATATAAATAACAGTCTTATAGAAGCACAGCAAAAAAGTGACATCGAAGCACAAGCGCTGATAAATGAAGAATACAAGAAAAATTTAGAAGCATGTCAGGAAGAATTTAAAGCAAATTCAGAACGCGTTCAGCAAGAATTAAATGACGCTAGAGGAGGTTGGTGGAACTTAATTCCGTTCGTTGGGCAATTAGTTACTGCTATTATAACAGGATCTATAAGTGGTCCTGATGCAATTAAGGAGATTACAAAATCATCAGTAAAAGTACTACTTGATAAATCTTTCTCTGAGTTTATCAGTAATTCTAATAGTCCATTACTAGGTGAGATGGATTCCTATTTTGAATGGATTGACACCACACCTGTATAGAGAAGAGCTGTAGTTTTTTTTAAGAAGGAGGTGCGGATAGAAATGAAAAAAGTTTTTTCGGCAATTTCTTAAATTTTAATGAGTTGATTGACATGGGTAACGGTAAAAGTAGAAGTTATGATTGGGGTCCTTATAATGCACGCCAAGAAGGGCATTTTAATAAAGCACTTAGTTCTATGCGGGGAAGAAATTTTCAACAAACTAAAATAGAACTTGCCGTAATTGATAGTTCACATCACCTCACATTAGGAACTTCAGTAAGATTAAAAACTCAGGAGTGTAATATTTGCATTGCTAAGCAAGAGGGTGATGCTTATACGGAACTAGGAAATTATTCATCAGGCCGAGAAAAATATGGGCAATGCAAACAAAAATTGCAAAAGCTTAACGAAATAATTACTGAAACTGAAGCAAAAAGAAATATATTTTTTTCAAATATGCTAACGGACTGGAGGATAGTAGACGATGCTAAGAGCAGTGTTTCTCGAATAAAAGACGAAGTAAATGCCAGTATAAAAAAGAGTGAAAATTATATTAATTACGAAAGTGCTATGACTTTATTTAATCGTGGTCAATATGAAGATGCTTTAGATAAATTTAATGGTGTAAAGGATTATTTTAGCCAAAGCGCTAAAGGTTTAAATGTGCAGAATTATATTGAGAAGTGTCAGCAAAATATTTTTTTTCAAAAATAAATGATTTGATAGAAAATAGTTATTATTTCAAAGCAATAGATGAGTTGGACGGAGCTCCTTTTTATGATAGTAATATTATTAAGATAATCGCTAGACTTAAGGGAAAGGTGTATTTTAACATTGCTCAGTATACTGAACTAGAAGATCCATTGCCTTGGTTGGATTTAGCCTTAGAGTTTGACAATTGTGCAGAATACTGGGTGTTTAAATCAAAAATATATAAAGAGCAAAAGCAGTACGCTGAGGCTATAAAATGTGCAAATAAAGCTTTAAAAATTGATGGTACTGACAAAGAAGCAAAATTGATTAAGTGTGAAGCAATAAAATGCAATGGACAAATTATCAAAGATGCGTTTGGAACAACTTGTACAGTAGAATCATTTAGCAACTTAATCCTAGAAGATCTATTTGCAGGAATAGGAATATTGGAGCAAATAGGTTTGTGTAACGCAGGTGGAGAAGAAATAACAATGGTTATTGGCTCGACGCGTTGTGGAAAAAGTACTACCATTAATCTTTTATTAGGAAATTCATTAATTTCCAGAACAGAAGGAAGTGGATTAGGCAAAAAAATAGCAATTGTTAAAGCAAAAGATGATCCTGATGAGTTATATCCTGTAATAGGTACAAAATCCACTTCAGAAACAACAATTCCTGTTAAATACACATTTGATAATAAGGCATTATGGGATTGTCCCGGATTTGGTGATACAAGGGGAGCTCAACAGGAAATAATTAATGCTTGGTTTGTGAATAGACTATTTACGACAGCGTCCAAGGTCAAGGTGATTAATATATGTGCTGCAACATCATTTGTAGGTACCGATAATGTAAAAGAATTTGAAAAATATATACAACAGATAGAAGACGTGTTTGGAAAAAAACAAATTGCAGGAATACAATCTGTATTAGTGTTTACAAAAACAGATTCTAGATTTAGTGCTGAAGATTATAAACAAGAGAGTTTAAAGAAAATTGAAGAATTATATCCTAGTAATCAAGAAATCCAAAAGTTTTTTGAAAATACTACGGCTACAAAAATAGATAAAGTAAACAGCGAAGGGGTAGCTCTTGGAAAAGACTATATACCAGAACTCTTAAAGTTATGTGATGCAACGGCATATCAGGAGATGCAGCCACATGTTGGAGTAGACGATGCTGCAAAAGTATTTTTAGAAGAGAATGCAAGTAAGTTTGGTCCTATGGTAGTTCAATCATTACAATCTATTTTTAGACAGGAATCTAATCAGTTTTTACAAGCATTAAAAGAACAAATTGCCGCTATTTCAGCTAAAAATAAGGAAGTAATTAATCAGAGGTTAAAGAATGTACTTAGTGAATCTAATACTGAATTTTTTGAAAAGAATGAATTAGTAAAATTACAAATAGACTACTTTACTGAATTATCTAAGTTTATTACTAGTATACTTCATTCAAATGAAGTAAAACATCATACAATATCAGCCATAGATAAATTTAAACTTTTCTTTAAACAAGCATTAGAACAAGATGTTACATCAGTAGTAAATTGTTATTTACAAGATAGTAATAAGGAACACACATTTGGAGAATATGCGTATCACTCCTCTAAGTTATTAGGAGATTTAGAATCGCAAATCGATAAATTTACATTAGAAACAACTCATTACTAGTATCCGTTCAGCAGCGATTCGAAATATGAGCTAGAACCGTTGCATCATAACGCATTGAAAAAACGTATTTCGTAGAGCAAAAAGAAAAAAATAGTAAAATGCATATAAATCTTTAGAATAATACCAGTATATTTAATAAAGATTGGTACAGTCGTATTCATTCTAAAAAACACCTAAGTGTAAGTGCATTGTTAGAGTCAATTTCTAACAAATTTGGATTAATTTCAGACAATAGAGCGCCAAACAGTACTCATAAGATAAAGGATGTGATGCTATCAGGTCTTGCTTGCATGTATTTTCAATCCCAATCGTTATTAGAATTTCAACGCAAAATGCAGAATCATCACCAAAAAAATAACCTCAAAAGCATGTTTAATGTTAATGATCTTCCTACAGACAATGGAATGCGTAATATTATAGATTCTGTAAATCCAGAAGTAGCATTTAGACCAATATTTAAAGAATTATTTAATAAATTACAAAGAGGCAAACACCTTGAACAATATCAAACATTACCAGGGAAGTATTTATTGAATGTAGATGGTACGCAATATTTTAGCTCTAAGGAAATTAGTTGTAAAAAATGCTTAACACGTGGTACTGTCAAAAACTCATATCACTGCCATCAAGCATTACAAGCGGCAATTGTTAAAGACGGCTTACGTCAGGTCATACCAGTGATGCCAGAAGATATTTGCATACAAGATGGAGCAAAAAAAGAAGATAGTGAAGTAAATGCTTTTTATAGATTTATAGATAAGTTTAGAAAGGATCACGATAAGTTAGGCATTATTATCAATGCCGATGGATTATATGCAACAACACCAGTAATTGAGAAGATACATTCCCATAATGCAAACTACATTTTTCGTGCAAAACCCAAACAACATAAGACATTGATGAATAATCTAACCTCTATAGATAAATCTAAAGTTTATACCACTAGCCGAAGAAATAATGAACTTGTCATAGAGTGGGTTAATGATATTGAACTCTTTAGTGGCACCAAACAAAGAACAAATTATATAGCTGCATGGGAGCTAGTTCCTCAGAAAAACGGCACAAAAAAAGTGCAGTATTTTGGCAAATGGATAACTGACTTAGAAATCACAAATAAGAATGCAAAAATTATTTTAGATGCTGCAAGAGCACGTTGGAAAATAGAAAATGAGTGCTTCAATAGTTTAAAAAATCATGGATATAACATTGAACATAATTATGGTCACGGTAAAAACAATTCATGTTATAACTTCTATAACTTTACATTATTATCATTTTTGATGCATCAAATTCATCAATTAACCGATAGTTTATTCCAAAAACTCAGATTAAAATATAGCCGTTTAGCTTCATTATGGCATCAAGTCGGAGCGTTTGTTAATAGACTGTATTTTACCAACTTAGAAGCGTTATGGGAATTTTTGATTGGAGAAATGGATTATGAACCACCACCAACTTAAGGTGTTGTTTGATTGATTACTAGCTGTATTTGTAAAACTCTACACTTGATCTGACAGATAGCTACTTATCATACAGCATAATTACTGTCAGATAAGTTCTGAGTATCATGTGTCTGACACTCATTCACGTAGCTAGGAATATTCTTATCCAAAGCAATATGTTTTGAATCAAGAAAGGTTTGCATAGGTGTTTTTCCATAACAATGCTTTCCTGAATGTGTTCTTTGAGTATTGTACTTATTAATCCATAAATCAACATCAATTTGTAACTCTTCTACAGAGCCGTATATTCTTTTGCGAAATGCTATATCATAAAACTCTTGTTTCATAGTTCTATGGAACCTCTCGCAAATACCGTTAGTTTGCGGACTACGAACCTTTGTTTTTGTGTGATCAATATTCTCAATTCCTAAATAAAGTTGATAGGCATGATGCTCAGGTTTACCACAATATTCAGTACCGCGATCAGTGAGCATACGAAACATGCTAAGGCCTTGTTCTGTATAAAATGGCAGCACTCTATCATTTAGTATATCAGCTGCAGTAATAGCTGATTTCTCAGTATAAAGTTTTACTTGCGCCACTTTAGAATATGTATCAACAAAAGTTTGTTGGTAAATTTTTCCAACCCCCTTCATATTACCTACATAGTAAGTATCTTGTGAACCAAGATACCCAGGATGCTCAGTCTCGATTTCACCGTGAGCTACTTTGCTAGCTTTAGCCCGCTCAAGAGCTGCTAGCTGTTCTTCAGTTAATATCATACCATCTTGCGCTGATTTAGCTTCTGAGGCTTTTAGACGCTTACGCATTGTCTCTAAATCATTACGCAACCAAATAGAACGAACTCCACTACTTGATATTAAAACACCTTGTTGCTTCAGCTCATTACTAGCTCGTAATTGCCCTAAAGCAGGGTTTGAAATAGCAAGATCTATGACGGCTTGTTCTACATCAGAAGGTACTCTGTTTTTCATGATAGGTTTCTTGCGGCTGATTTCCTGTAGAGCAGCTTCCCCACCATTTTCATATAATTCTTTAAAACGATAAAAGGTATCCCTTGAATATCCCATAACGTTACACGCTTGACTTACATTACCAAGCTGTTTCGCTAATTCTAAAAGTCCTAATTTGGGTTTGATGATTTTTTCTAATTGACTCATTTTTAATCTCTTGTTTGAGTGGTTAAATGCAATATATTCAACTACTAAATATATTACTCTCTTTTTACCACTCTGTCAGATTAAATTTGAAGCTTTACACTTAAGGTGTTGTTTGATTGATTACTAGCTGTATTTATCAATAGACTTGCTATTGATAACCGTTGTGGTGTATCATTTTTGTGAAAATGTTATTTTGTGATGTTTTCTACTAGCAAATCTGGTAATTATCACCATCTTTTTGATAAAAATAAAGCAAATATAATCTGATAATTTGCTACAAAGCCGATAATATTTTTTATAACACTGATTTTATTCCATATTTCGAATCGCTGTAGAAGCTCATGGCGGATCTATTATTGCGGAAAGTAGTGGAGTTGGTGCAAAGTTTAGATTTGTTTTAAAAGCATAAGAGATTTATGGTGCAATATTAATTTTTTAGAATTTTATTACTATAAAATTCTTCGCCTATAGCTATCTCTTCGCGGTCATTTTTCTTTCTCCATTCATTTGTGTCTCGGAGTGAATAGATACAACCGCAATATTCTTGTTTGTAGAACTCTTCTTCTTTGGCAAGTTCATACATACGAGCTCCTCCACCATCTTTTCGCCAGTTATATGTCCAGTATTTTACTCCGTCATAATGATTAGCTGCCTTTTCACCGCAATCATTAATTTGTTGCATGTTTTTCCAGCGAGAAATGCCTAATGAACTAGTAATAATTTTGAAATCATTTTCGTAAGCGTATAAAGCTGTACGCTCAAATCTCATATCAAAACACATAGTGCACCTAATTCCGCGCTCCGGTTCTTGCTCCATGCCTTTAGCTCTGGAGAACCAGTTTTGTACGTCGTAGTCTGCATCAATAAAGTCTAAACCAAGTTTTTCTGCATAACGAATATTTTCTTTTTTACGTAGCTCATATTCCTTTTTAGGATGAATGTTTGGGTTATAAAAAAATATGGTTAAATCGATTCCCGAATCTGCCATTTTTTCAATAAGTGGTCCAGAACATGGTGCGCAGCACGAATGCATTAGTACTTTTGTTTCATCATCTGGAACTTCAAATATCTCGTTATTCATGGATTATATCGTCTGATAAATTATTTCTATATGTTTCTTTATAGAAATACAATGTGCATAAGCCAAATAATGCAAGGCCAGTGATGTAGTAGGCCAATGATATTTGTTCTCCAGTTATTTTGTATAATGCTGCGCCAACCATTGGGGCTGTGCCACCAAATATAGCTGCGCTTAGATTATAAGAGATTGCAACACCTGTAAATCTAACTCTAGTAGGGAATAGTTCAACAAGTAGTGTTGGAACTGGTCCCATGTAGACGCCTACTATAGCCCAGCGATTCGAAATATGGAATAAAATCAGTGTTATAAAAAATATTATCGGCTTTGTAGCAAATTATCAGATTATATTTGCTTTATTTTTATCAAAAAGATGGTGATAATTACCCAGCAATTCCAAATATGACCCATACCCCTGTAGTAAAATTCTTTAATACAAAAAATTGTTCAAAAACGTAGTTAGAATTTGCAGTTTCTTGCATTTTACGTGATTTTATAGATCAAATTCATTTAATTCTTAGTTGTCATTCTCTGATTGGTATCAATCGGATATTATCTAACGGTTAGCAACAGATGGTTCTATCGCTGAGAGCCTTCATTTATAGGTGCAAATTATACGGGTGGCTGCTCATAGTCACGCTTCAGAGCTACACATTCCCACAATATCTCCATGGATGAAAAAAATAACATCTCGGCTGTACTTCTTATCGTTTCCCACATACGCCCTAATCTACTAAAGCACGCTCGCATCTCTTGAAATAGTTTATCTGTTAATTGATGTATTTGGTGCATAGTAAAGGCCAAGAGGGTTAAATTATAGAAATTATAGCATAGGTGGTTAGAGCCATGGCCGTAGTTATGCTCAATGTTATATCCATGATTCTTTAATGTGTTGAAGCATTCATTCTCTATTTTCCAGCGAGCTCTTGCTGCATCTAATATAGTTTTTGCAGTTTTCGTTGTAATTTTTAAATCTGTAATCCATTTTCCATAATATTGAGTTTTGTTAGTGCCATCCTTTTGGGGCACTAGCTCCCAAGCTTCTATGTAGTTAGTTCTTGCTTTGGTGCTACTAAATAATTCAACCTCATTTACCCACTCGATAACTAGTTTATTATTTCTGATACTTCTCGCCTCAATCTTTGATTTATCAACAGAGACTACGTTCTTTATTAATGTTTTATGATTAGCCGCTTGTATCTTAAAAATATAATTAGCTTTGTGGCTATGAATTGCCTCAATGACGGGAGTTGTCGCATATAATGCATCTGCATTAATGATTATCTCTAATTTGTCATGATCTTTTCTAAATTTATCGAGAAATCGTTTAAAGGCATTGGTTTCGCAGTCTTCTTTCTGATCTCCGTCTTGAGAGCATATCTCTTCGGGCATAACGGGAATCACCTGGCGCATGCCAGACTTAACTATTGCACCTTGTACTACCTGATGACAATTATAAGGGTTCTTTGTAGAACCTCTAACCAAGCACTTTTGGCAATCGATGTCTTTAGAGCTGAAATACTGTGTACCATCTACGTTAAGTAGATATTTACCAGGAAGAGTTTGATATTGTTCTAGGTGCTTGCCTCTTTGTAGTCTATTAAACAAGTCTTTGAATATTGGTCGGAACGCGTTCTCGGTATCCACCTCATCTATTACATTCCTTATACCTTGATCGGTAGGAAGATTTTGTACTGAAAACATACTACGTAGATTGTTGCGCTGTTGCCTTCTTTCCATGGTACGCTGAAATTCCAATAACGAATCAGATTGGAAATACATGCATGCCAAACCCGATAGCATTGTATCTTTTATACTATTGCTGGCATTTGGAGCTCTAGTATCTTGCGCATTTGCAAACTTATCTGCTATCATACCTTGAATAGCGCTAAAACTCAGGTGTTTTTTGGAATGCATAAACTTATACCAATTATTTACTACTATTGATATAAACTTAGATGATTTTTAGAAAATTAGCTATCTTTGTTGTCATTTTCTCTACGAAAAAGCTTTTTTTAAATCCCTATCTTCTAGACAATGTAGGTCATATTTGGAATTGCTGAAGGATTTAAGTAGTGCTAGAGATGTAATGAATGAGTTTAAACCAAATAATAATTTGAGGAGAGAGGATATTGGTATTGCAAAAGGAGTTAATCAATATGTAGATCCTACGAAGAAAACAAAAGATTAGCGGTGGCGATTTTGATTAAAAATATTAGTAGAAAGAAAGGAATAGGAAGGATCAGTATTTGAATTTCTTTTTATATTTCTAACAGGAGTGTTGTCAGATAGATAGTTCCAAAACTTATAATTAAACAAAATAGAAATAGGACAATTTTTGAATATGAAATACAAAGAAAATCCAGAGAACAGGCAGACAAAAAAGATTATGGAGTTAAATAACTTGAATGAATCTTTTGATAATATTGTTTCTGCAACAAGAAAAGTAAAGCCAAAGCCTAGAATGGTAGCAAAAATAAAATTGCTAGTAGGTAATTGTTTTTTTGTTAGTATAGTGTTTTCGCTATTAGCAAATGTGTTTTCTTTTATAAGACGAGTGCTGTTTGCAAGAGTTACAGTCAAGGGAACTCCTATTATAGTAAGCCAAAATACAAGGCTAGACCATAAATTGAACTCCTTTGATGAACTCCTTTGATGAACTATTCATCCCTGATATAAAAAAGGAAAGAGCAATACCAGTGCTCATACAAAACCAAAAGACAAGATTCCAAAAAGTGGTTTTTGATAACCATTTGGTTTTTTTAGTGTGTGCAGGTTTATCAGATCGCTTTTTAGGCATATTTTTACAAAATGTAGCAAAATCTTCCATGGTGATCTGTAGTTATTATTTTTTTAAAACTTATAAATTCATTGTAGCAAAACCCACTCAATTATTAAAACAAATAATACAGGTTGTTACGATATTTACCCTATATTCACAGGGTGCATGTAATGCAGCAACACTTGAGAATAACAGGGATACAGAGGATATAAAGAGCTTGATTGCAAAAGCGGAAATTCAAAATAAAATACCAAGAGGGCTGCTAGGGGCTATAGCAGAGGTTGAATCTAGCCATAAATCTTATGCTATTAATCTAGGTGGTCGTTCTATTTATGCTAGTTCATATTCTGAAGCTCTTTCTGAGGTAAAAAAGCAAGTATCATTAGGTAAAACTAATATTGATGTTGGTGTCATGCAATTGAATTATCGTTGGCATAGAAAATCATTTTCTAGTCTTGAAGATATGCTTTCGCCAAAAACGAATATTTCTTATGCAGCAAGTTTATTGAAGTCTTTATATAACCAGCATGGTAATTGGCAGCAGGCAGTTAGGCATTATCATTCAGCTAATCTCAAACATAGTAGAAAATACTCACGTAAAGTATCAATGATTTGGCTGGCTAGTAATTAAACTAATATATACATTATGTTATAATTATAATATAATAATATATATATTAATAAAGAAGGTAAAGATATGGATTGGTCATTAAGAAAACTAACGGCTAGGCAGATAGATAAACAAGTAAAGCCATTAATGAATTTTATAGTTCCCAAGACGGGTTGGATTAAGACTATAAGAATGGCGCTAGGTATTAATAACAGGCAGCTTGCTGAGAGAATGGGAGTTACTAGTGAAAGAATAGTAAAAATAGAGGCAGATGAATTAGAGAGTAAACTTACTATGGCAACATTGGAGAAGGCGGCAGAAGCCATGAATTGTAAATTTGTATATGGATTTCTGCCTAATGATAAATTGGATAAGCTTATTGAGAAAGCGGCAAGAGATAAGGCAAAAACTAAGATGTCTAGAATTTCTCATAGTATGACACTGGAAGATCAGAAGCTAGAAGATAAGGAATTAAAAGAGCAGGTAGACATTCTTACTGAAGAATATTTAAGAGGAAACATTAAAAATATATGGGAGAAGTAAGATGAAATTTATTTATGCAGAAGGAGCGACTCCTCTTTCTCCTGATGAGATATATAATTTATTACCAAAGCATTTAACTACTCAAAAAGAACTTAATGAATGGGAGCAGTTTAATATTGTGAAAGGTGAAAACTGGGCTTTGAGTAGAAAGAGAAAAAATATTTTATCTATTGAGTTTGCACAGAAACTTCATAAAAAAATGTTTAATGATACGTGGAGTTGGGCAGGTTCATTTAGAAGATCTCAAACAAATATTGGAGTAGAAGCAATATATATTCCTCAAGAATTAAAAATCATATTTGATGATGTAAAATTTTGGTTATCTAACAATGTATACGATCTCCGTGAGATTGCTATAAGGTTGCATCATCGACTAGTTTTTGTACATCCGTTTCCAAATGGTAATGGAAGGTTTTCTAGACTGTTTGCTGATTTGCTTTTGCAGAACAATAATGAATCTAGTTTTACTTGGGGAAGTTGTAGCCTTGTAGAAGATTCAATAATAAGGAAGCAGTATATATCAGCTTTACAAGATGCTGATAAAGGAGATTATCAAAAACTCATAGAGTTTGTAGATAGCTAGAAGCAAATAAAACAATAAAAAAAGGAGAATAGAAATAATGCCAGGAAAAAGAAAAACGTACGCAACAAAGAAAACTAATCTTGTATCTTTTTGGATAATGTTTTCTTTGTTTGTAGGAACTATATTGGGATATGAGTTCTCTAATAATATTGATACGAGTAATGAGTTTGTAAAATCACATGTTATATTACCAGAAAATATAGAGTTATGTTTCACGCCACCATCTGGTTGTGCTTCAGTGATAGTAAAAGAAATATCAAATGCAAAGGAGAGTATATATGTTCAGGCATATGGCATGACTTCGCCTGTCATAGTTGAGTCTTTAGTTAAAGCAAAAGAGAAAGGTCTTAAAGTTAGAATATTATTGGACAAAAGTAATTTAAAGGATAAATGGTCGAAAATAAGAGAGCTACAAGATTCAGGCATAGATGTTGGAATAGATAGGGTCTCAGGTATCGCTCATAATAAGGTGATGATTATTGATCGCGTAAAAGTTATTACAGGTAGTTTTAATTTTACTAGGTCAGCTGATAACCGTAATGCTGAGAATGTAATTATTATTAATAATGAGTTAGTAGCCAAACAATATTTAAATAATTGGTTTTCCCGTAATGCAAAAATAAATGATCAAATTAAGAAAAAACGAGGTGTCAAATAATATTATGTTAAATAATTTTATAGGCGGAGGGCAGGTATTTTTACATAAGGTAAGGATGTTCTCACAAGTATTTTTCCGAACGCTTCATGTATCCTTGTTCATAGGAATAATTATCGCTGTATGGCTTAATTGGTCATATGCACAAAGGGTGGATTGGGATCAGCAATTCCAAATATGACCTACATTGTCTAGAAGATAGGGATTTAAAAAAAGCTTTTTCGTAGAGAAAATGACAACAAAGATAGCTAATTTTCTAAAAATCATCTAAGTTTATATCAATAGTAGTAAATAATTGGTATAAGTTTATGCATTCCAAAAAACACCTGAGTTTTAGCGCTATTCAAGGTATGATAGCAGATAAGTTTGCAAATGCGCAAGATACTAGAGCTCCAAATGCCAGCAATAGTATAAAAGATACAATGCTATCGGGTTTGGCATGCATGTATTTCCAATCTGATTCGTTATTGGAATTTCAGCGTACCATGGAAAGAAGGCAACAGCGCAACAATCTACGTAGTATGTTTTCAGTACAAAATCTTCCTACCGATCAAGGTATAAGGAATGTAATAGATGAGGTGGATACTGAGAACGCGTTCCGACCAATATTCAAAGACTTGTTTAATAGACTACAAAGAGGCAAGCACCTAGAACAATATCAAACTCTTCCTGGTAAATATCTACTTAACGTAGATGGTACACAGTATTTCAGCTCTAAAGACATCGATTGCCAAAAGTGCTTGGTTAGAGGTTCTACAAAGAACCCTTATAATTGTCATCAGGTAGTACAAGGTGCAATAGTTAAGTCTGGCATGCGCCAGGTGATTCCCGTTATGCCCGAAGAGATATGCTCTCAAGACGGAGATCAGAAAGAAGACTGCGAAACCAATGCCTTTAAACGATTTCTCGATAAATTTAGAAAAGATCATGACAAATTAGAGATAATCATTAATGCAGATGCATTATATGCGACAACTCCCGTCATTGAGGCAATTCATAGCCACAAAGCTAATTATATTTTTAAGATACAAGCGGCTAATCATAAAACATTAATAAAGAACGTAGTCTCTGTTGATAAATCAAAGATTGAGGCGAGAAGTATCAGAAATAATAAACTAGTTATCGAGTGGGTAAATGAGGTTGAATTATTTAGTAGCACCAAAGCAAGAACTAACTACATAGAAGCTTGGGAGCTAGTGCCCCAAAAGGATGGCACTAACAAAACTCAATATTATGGAAAATGGATTACAGATTTAAAAATTACAACGAAAACTGCAAAAACTATATTAGATGCAGCAAGAGCTCGCTGGAAAATAGAGAATGAATGCTTCAACACATTAAAGAATCATGGATATAACATTGAGCATAACTACGGCCATGGCTCTAACCACCTATGCTATAATTTCTATAATTTAACCCTCTTGGCCTTTACTATGCACCAAATACATCAATTAACAGATAAACTATTTCAAGAGATGCGAGCGTGCTTTAGTAGATTAGGGCGTATGTGGGAAACGATAAGAAGTACAGCCGAGATGTTATTTTTTTCATCCATGGAGATATTGTGGGAATGTGTAGCTCTGAAGCGTGACTATGAGCAGCCACCCGTATAATTTGCACCTATAAATGAAGGCTCTCAGCAATAGAACCATCTGTTGCTAATCGTTAGATAATATCCGATTGATACCAATCAGAGAATGACAACTAAGAATTAAATGAATTTGATCTATAAAATCACGTAAAATGCAAGAAACTGCAAATTCTAACTACGTTTTTGAACAATTTTTTGTATTAAAGAATTTTACTACAGGGGTATGGGTCATATTTGGAATTGCTGAATGCGTTATGATGCAACGGTTCTAGCTCATATTTCGAATCGCTGAGTTAAGTCAACGCTTGAGAATGAACCGTCAGGCATTTTTGCGCGAAATAAAGCTTTAAATAATGGAGCAGCCTATTTTACATTATCAATACCGCGTACTTTTAATAGTTCTATATCTCGCATTGGTTTGCTTTCTTCAACAAATTTTACGCCCTTGTCCATCACCCAAATATCTGGTTCAGAAACATCAGCAACAAAACTATATGTTCTGCTTAATAAACCCACAAAAATAGCTGGTTGTTGAGTCATCATTTGCGCTGCAAAAGTTATTCCAACTACCATTGCAAAATATTTTGCTCGGTCATTTAATAGCATTTGTAGCGCAATATAATACATTTTAAACTTTTCGTGAAACGTGACCTGTGTATAATTGGCGAGGTCTAGTGATTTTGAATTCAGGATCTTCCCATAATTCTTTCCATTGTGAAACCCAGCCGGCAGTTCTAGCAACAGCGAATAATACGGTGAACATTTGTGGAGGGATCCCTAAATCTTTATAGATAATGCCTGAGTAAAAATCAACATTTGGGTATAGTTTACGATCTATGAAATATTGGTCATTAAGAGCGATTTTTTCAAGCTCCATTGCGATTTCTAGCATAGGGTTATTTTTTAGCTGTCCTAATTCTTCAAGCACTTCTTTGCATGTTTCTCTGAGAGCCGCAGCGCGAGGATCGTAATTTTTATAAACTCTATGACCAAAGCCCATGAGCCTAAATGGGTCATTTTTATCTTTTGCTTTTTCGATAAAGGTTGGAATATTTTTAACTGATTCAATCTCTGCAAGCATTTTAATTACTGCTTCATTGGCACCACCATGAGCTGGTCCCCAGAGTGAGGCAATACCAGCGCTAACACAGGCAAAAGGATTTGGTCCGGATGATCCTGTCGTTCGTACAGTTGAAGTTGAGGCATTTTGCTCGTGATCAGCGTGTAGGATAAATATTTTATCTAACGCTTTTGAAATTACAGAATTCTGTTTAAATTTCTTATTTGGAGCACCAAACATCATATATAAGAAATTTTCTGTGAAAGATAGCTCCTCATCCGGATAAACAAAAGCCTGACCCATTGAATATTTATATGTCATAGCTGCGATAGTGGGCATCTTGGCTATCATTCTAATGGCGCAAAGTTCTCTTCCCTCTGGAGTGTTCATGTCTATCGTATCGTGGTAAAAAGCTGATAATGAACCTACAACAGATAGTATGACTGCCATTGGATGCGCTGAATGTCTAAATGCTCCAAAGATATTACGAGTTTGCTCGTTAACCATAGAATGATGAGATATTTTATGTTTAAAGTCTGCATATTCATTTTTATTTGGTAATTCACCATTAAATAATAGATAGGAAACTTCTAGAAAATCTTTGTTGTCAGCTAAATCTTTAATTTCATAGCCGCGATGTCTTAGAATTCCTTCCCCTCCGTCAATAAAGGTTATAGATGATGTGCATGAAGCTGTTGACATGAACCCTGGGTCATATGTGAAATATCCAGTTTCGCCATAGAGTTTTGTTACATCTATTACATCAGCTCCAATTGAAGCTTTTCTGATCGGCAATTTATATGTTTCGTTTTTAATTTTTAATTCAGCAAATTCATCACTCATATTTATCTTTCCGTCTACGCTTGGTTGAAAATTGGAATAATTCCATCAACTTTTAATCTTATTTGATTTTACTGTGTATTTGCAACTAAAACAATTAGAGGTGATAGTTTCTTGATTATGGTGTGGTATAAGAGGTTAGATTATATTTTTCTCTTGTAGATAATCACGAATTTTAAGTAAATCAAACCAAGTATCTTTCTTTTTTGAAGGTTGGCGTAGTAGAAAGGCTGGATGAAATAATGCGGTAGTTAATATTGGTTTTTTTAAATATTGATTTGTATATGAAAAGTAATTTTTGCGAATATCTGAGATGTTTTCTTTCTTACCAAGCATTGAAGCTGTTGCTGTTCCTCCGACTAGAATAATTAATTCCGGCGCAAGGAGTGATATATGTTTTTCAACAAAAGGTTTGCAAATTTCTATTTCTTCAGGGGTGGGTCGTCTATTAGCTGGTGGCCTCCAGAAGATTGTATTGGTAATATAAATATTCTGCTCGCGACTTAAGCCAATAGTCTCTAGCATTTTATCTAATAGAATTCCGCTTTCTCCACAGAAAGGAATTCCTTTTTCATCTTCTGTTGCACCTGGCGCTTCGCCAATCAATAATATTTTTGCATTCTGAGATCCGTCGCTAAAAACTGTATTATTGGCGAATTTTTTTAGTTCGCATCCGTCAAAATTTTCAACGGCTTTTTTAAGTTCTTCTAACGTGTTTGCTTTATCAGCTATAGTGCGAGAGGCTAAAGTGCTCTTTTTAGCTTCATGTATTTTCTGTTTTTTAGGCGAAGAGGAAGGTTTTGCTGAAGAAATTTTTGGCATATCTATTTTTATATTTTGCTTAGATGTTTGTTTTATCGTATGAATAAGAGAATTTTTACTATCTTTTTTTTCCGAACAATAATATTCTATGCCTGCTTGCTGGAGCCATTTTAATTGGTCTAGTTTTTCTTGTAATTTGTTCATATTAAAATATTTTAAAATGCCATCATATAAATACATTATTCCAGAATATCTAAGTGGTCAAAGGTTGGATAAGTCTTTGAGCTTATTGTGCGCGGAATCTTCTCGCAGTCAAATTCAAAAAGCGATAAAAAATAGGCGCTTAGTTTTGAATAATCAGATTATTTCGAATTTATCGAGCAGGGTCAAGGAGAATGATGAAGTTGAGATAAATATCGAAGAAGAGATTCAGGAAGATATTGAACCAACAAATATACCATTGGATATTGTATATGAGGATGAAGATTTAATTGTCGTTAATAAAAATTCTAATATGACAGTTCACCCTGGAGCAGGAAATCATAATGATACATTGGTAAATGCTTTGTTATATCATAGTCAAAATTTATCTAATATTGGTGGTGAAATTAGGCCAGGTATTGTCCATCGTTTAGATAAGACAACTTCGGGACTTATGGTAGTGGCAAAGAATAATCAAGCTCATGTGCATCTAGCTGAGCAAATTGAATCACGAAATCTTGTTCGTAAATACAAGGCTTTGGCTTGGGGAATGGTGAAACAGACTGAAGGCACTATTAATATGCCAATAGGTAGAAGTACCTCAGATAGAAAAAGGATGACAACTTTAAAGAATGGTGGTGGCAAGTCAGCTATCACTCATTATAAGGTGGTAGAAATTATCCATGGTGGTTTATTTAGTTTAGTTGAATGCAAATTAGAGACAGGGAGAACTCATCAAATTCGTGTGCATATGAGTCATATTGGGCATTCAATTGTTGGTGATCAAACCTATGGAAATAATTCTCGTAAAATTCATGGATGCCCTGAGAATTTAAAAGAGGAATTGTTGAAAATGGATCACCAAGCGTTACATTCTTTTTATATGAGTTTTGAGCACCCTAAGACTGGTGAAATAATGGAGTTCGAACAAGATCTTCCAGAAGATTATAAAAGCTTGTTGGATTATATACGCATGGTTTAGTTGACAGTGCGTCCATATAGTTTTACGATCTTTAGTTGTTAACTAATAATATAAAAGTGTAAGAAATGAATAAATTCAAGATTTTATTGGCAATAATTTTATCAATTTCTTTGGTTTCTTGCAGTGAGCTTAGGGATGATGACACATGGGTGGTTGGAACAAGTGCTGATAATCCGCCTTATGAGTTTATGCAAGATGGCGAAATAGTTGGGTTCGATATAGATTTGATGGTTGCAATTGGACAGCATCTTGGAAAGAATATTGAATTTCGAAATATGGAATTTCATGGATTGCTCGCATCATTATCTAGTGAAAATGTTGATATGGTCGTAGCTGGAATGTCTATTACTCCGGAGCGTCAGAAAAGAGTTGCCTTCTCAGTCCCATATACAGATGCTAGAATTGCTGTATTATTTCGACGTGAAGATGGTTTTAAGAGAGGTGAAGATTTAAAAGGTAAGCAAGCAGGTGCTCAGCTTGGTACTATCTGGACGTTGATTGCTCATGATATGTCTGTTAAATATGAATTTAGAACAAAAGCGCTTGCAAACAATTTGATGCTTGTTGAAGAGCTAAAAAATAAAAGAATGGATGCAATCGTTTTAGAAGAATCACAAGCTGAGAAATTTATGGATAAATATCCAAAATTATCAAGTTTCCCTGTGAAGCAATATGGTTCATCATTTGCAATCGCTTTGCCAAAGAAGACTGAATGAAAAAGAATATAGATCATACTATCAAGCAGTTAAAAGGTAATGGTACTATTAGCGCATTGGCAAAAAAATGGGGGGTAGTTAGTGCGCAGTGATGAATTTAAGGTAGCTGTCGGAAAGTTCCCAACAGGGGTAACGGTGATTTCTGCTGCTCATAATAATCAATTATGGGGATTTACAGCTAATTCTTTTACATCAGTTTCTCTTGAACCTAGATTAATTTCATTTTGCTTAAATAAGCAAGCTGGTAGTTTTAAAGTGTTTGAAGTAGCCGAGTATTTTGCAGTTAGTATCTTAGCTAGTGATCAAGCAAATTTATCAACGCATTTTGCTAGTCGCAAGACAGATAAATTCGATTCGATAGATCATAATATTGGTGAGTATTCTAAGGCTCCCTTGTTAAATGGTTCTGTTGCTTTTGTAGAATGTAAGAAATATGATCAATTTGAATGTGGAGATCACGACATTTTTATTGGTGAAGTGGGAAGAACATATATAGATGATACAAAATCTCCATTATTATATTTTGCAAAATCATATACAGAGGTCAAATGAGTTTGATTAGGGTTGGTATTAGCGGCGCGAATGGCAGAATGGGAAAAGCTCTAGAGGCTGTAATAGATTTGCAAAAAAAAAGTTTGAACTTGTTGCTAAGCTTACGAGAGAAAGTTCAAAAGATGATATAAGAAATGTATGTAAGATTTGTGATGTAATTATTGATTTTGCTGTGCCAGAAAGTTTGGAATATTTAACTAAGTTTGCGGTAGAATATTCTACTTCTCTTGTTGTTGGGACTACTGCACTTGAACAAGAGCATTTTGAATATTTGGAGAATGCATCAAAAAGCATTGCTGTTATTTATGCACCAAACACAAGTCTTGGAGCAATTTTGCTAGAATATTTATCAATGAGAGCTGCAAAAATATTAAAAGATTATGATGCTGAGATTGTTGAAGCTCACCATAAGCATAAAAAAGATGCACCATCTGGAACTGCAATTGCTATTGGCAAGTCTATAGCTAAAGCTAGAAATGTAGATTTTGATACGAACGCTGTGTTTGACAGGCATGTTCAGGGTTTGCGTAAGAATGATGACATAAGCTTTGCATCTGTTAGAGGTGGAGGTATTTTTGGCGAACATGAAATAATCTTTGCTGGAGATAATGAATTAGTGACTGTTGGGCATAGAGCCTTATCACGTGCGGCTTTTGCTGAAGGCGCAGTATTTGCAGCTTCATGGATTGTTGGTAAATCACCTTCGCTATATTCTATGCGCGATGTTCTTGGTTTAGATTAAGTAATTTTTATCATAATTGAATCAAAAATTTTATATAAAATGCTTGCCTTTTTAGGTAATTTATTTTAATGTTCACTCAACTGTGTAAAGTATAAAATATACTGTGCACTTATGTTAAAGTGTTGTGCCCGCGTGATGGAATGGTAGACATAGTAGACTTAAAATCTGCGGAGCTTAGCTCGTGCCGGTTCAAGTCCGGCCGCGGGTACCATTTTAAAACTTTCTAGGTTGAATTTATGTTTATCCAAACCGAAGAAACTCCAAATCCAAATGCATTAAAGTTCTTGCCTGGTTCTGATATTAGTACGTCTGGTCCCGTTTTTTTTAATACTATTGAAGAAGCTATTCAAAAAAGTGGTTTAGCTGCCAAGATTTTTCAAATTGGGAATGTTGGAGCAGTTTTTTATGGTGTTGACTTTATTACAGTAACAAAGACCGATGAGTCCAGTTGGGACTTATTAAAACCAGAAATTCTTATGGTGATTATGGATCATCTAGTTGCTGGAATGCCGATTTTTGATGAACCGCAAAATGTTTTAAAAGAAATCGATACTGATGGTATGGATGATATTGAAAAGCAAATTGTTGAGATTATTGAAACTCGTGTTCGACCATCTGTTGCAATGGATGGCGGTGATATAGTGTATCAAGGTTTTGAAGATGGTGTTGTATATCTCCAATTGCGAGGCGCTTGCTCTGGTTGCCCTAGTTCATCAATTACTCTCAAAAATGGCATTGAATCAATGTTGCAACATTTTGTACCTGAAGTAAAGTCCGTCGAAGCTGCTGAAGAGTAGCAGTTTGCTGCGTCGTTGTCTTCAGTTATATATACTTCTAGACTCTTCGGACATAGCGCTAAATTCCTATTTTTTGATTGTATTTATTATTGTATTTTTATATGAAACAGTATTTAGTTAATATATTTTAACTAAAACTATACATATTATAAAAAGAAGTTTCAATGGTTTTGCTTGCAGAAGAAGAGTGGGGGGTCTGAAGAGGATTCTCAGGAAATAGATTATCGCCTCGGATCTGAATTATTTGCTAAATATATGTGCGCTCTTAGAGATGCAGATATTGGTTCAATAGATGAAAGAGGTGCATTTGAGGCTTTTATTTTAGAACAAAACTTTGGTGATGATGAAGTAATAGATGTTCCTACTGTTCTACCAGCGATTCGAAATATGAGCTAGAACCGTTGCATCATAACGCATTGAAAAAACGTATTTCGTAGAGCAAAAAGAAAAAAATAGTAAAATGCATATAAATCTTTAGAATAATACCAGTATATTTAATAAAGATTGGTACAGTCGTATTCATTCTAAAAAACACCTAAGTGTAAGTGCATTGTTAGAGTCAATTTCTAACAAATTTGGATTAATTTCAGACAATAGAGCGCCAAACAGTACTCATAAGATAAAGGATGTGATGCTATCAGGTCTTGCTTGCATGTATTTTCAATCCCAATCGTTATTATAATTTCAACGCAAAATGCAGAATCATCACCAAAAAAATAACCTCAAAAGCATGTTTAATGTTAATGATCTTCCTACAGACAATGGAATGCGTAATATTATAGATTCTGTAAATCCAGAAGTAGCATTTAGACCAATATTTAAAGAATTATTTAATAAATTACAAAGAGGCAAACACCTTGAACAATATCAAACATTACCAGGGAAGTATTTATTGAATGTAGATGGTACGCAATATTTTAGCTCTAAGGAAATTAGTTGTAAAAAATGCTTAACACGTGGTACTGTCAAAAACTCATATCACTGCCATCAAGCATTACAAGCGGCAATTGTTAAAGACGGCTTACGTCAGGTCATACCAGTGATGCCAGAAGATATTTGCATACAAGATGGAGCAAAAAAAGAAGATAGTGAAGTAAATGCTTTTTATAGATTTATAGATAAGTTTAGAAAGGATCACGATAAGTTAGGCATTATTATCAATGCCGATGGATTATATGCAACAACACCAGTAATTGAGAAGATACATTCCCATAATGCAAACTACATTTTTCGTGCAAAACCCAAACAACATAAGACATTGATGAATAATCTAACCTCTATAGATAAATCTAAAGTTTATACCACTAGCCGAAGAAATAATGAACTTGTCATAGAGTGGGTTAATGATATTGAACTCTTTAGTGGCACCAAACAAAGAACAAATTATATAGCTGCATGGGAGCTAGTTCCTCAGAAAAACGGCACAAAAAAAGTGCAGTATTTTGGCAAATGGATAACTGACTTAGAAATCACAAATAAGAATGCAAAAATTATTTTAGATGCTGCAAGAGCACGTTGGAAAATAGAAAATGAGTGCTTCAATAGTTTAAAAAATCATGGATATAACATTGAACATAATTATGGTCACGGTAAAAACAATTCATGTTATAACTTCTATAACTTTACATTATTATCATTTTTGATGCATCAAATTCATCAATTAACCGATAGTTTATTCCAAAAACTCAGATTAAAATATAGCCGTTTAGCTTCATTATGGCATCAAGTCGGAGCGTTTGTTAATAGACTGTATTTTACCAACTTAGAAGCGTTATGGGAATTTTTGATTGGAGAAATGGATTATGAACCACCACCAACTTAAGGTGTTGTTTGATTGATTACTAACTGTATTTATCAATAGACTTGCTATTGATAACCGTTGTGGTGTATCATTTTTGTGAAAATGTTATTTTGTGATGTTTTCTACTAGCAAATCTGGTAATTATCACCATCTTTTTGATAAAAATAAAGCAAATATAATCTGATAATTTGCTACAAAGCCGATAATATTTTTTATAACACTGATTTTATTCCATATTTCGAATCGCTGTATCTTTTGAGGAGCTATCATTAAACCTATCAATTGCAGTGAATTTCTGAGAGGATTTTTTTAGAGCTGGATTTTTTAGGATTTCGCTTATGGTTTGAGTTTTTATATTTCCAAGAATGATGGTTGAGATTTGCGAGGTTTTTCCGAACGTATAAACTTCGCCATTGCTTGAGATGAAAAACGTATTCCTTGCGCGATCATCTATTGCTCTGTCATAAATCTTTATGTCACTATGTTTGCTCTTGAGCATTTTGGCTGCATTCTCAAACTGAGATTTTTCTAAAATCATTTGATCAGCTAATTTATCACCAGATCTTAGCGGCCACCATTGATATATTGACCAAGTCTTGATGGATTTATGCTTCTTTACTATTTGAGCGATATCATCTAAAGCATCAACATTTCTCTTGCTAACTGTTGTGTTTAATCTAATTGGTACATCAAAACTATCAGCTATTGATAAGCTATATAAAAGCTTATCTAGTAAATCTTTTTTTCCCCTTCTGAACGTTTCAATTATCTTCTGATCAGCTCCATCTAGAGGAACGCCGATATAAGAAACTAGATCCTTCAAATTGTATAAAAGCCTGAGGTTTAGATTATATGATACTGTATCAATTCCTATTTTTAACCCTTTATTTTTTGCATATTTACAAAATTCAACTAAATCTGGCCATAATAATGGGTCACCACCGGATATAATCAGCTCGGATGTTCCAGAGTTAACTATTTTATCCAATATCTTTTTACACTGATCCAAAGATAGTACTTCTGAATTAAAAATATTGTAACAACCTTTGCATGTTAGAGGGCATCTATTAAACACTCTCCAATTAACTCTAGTAATATTAGGTTTCATAGGTTGAGGCTTTAGCATATCAACAACCTCTTCCTTAACCTCCTTATATTCTTCAACAATATTTGTATCTTTGATTGAATCTAATAAATCAAATGCTTTTTCTAAGCCCCCCTATTCGGTAATTTCTGCATTAATAAGGTTGCGAATTGCGCTTTTAATTTATCATTATTCGGGGTGCTTTTTAAAGCATTTGCAACCTTGTTTTTTAAGGAGTTTAATCCGTCGATAGTAAAATTCTCAAAATTTGTTCTATCAACAAACTCCTTATCCAGATTCGTTTCTACATTATTATATTTTTCATTACGCATCTTTAGCCAGTCAGTTGGCAAAATCTGCAGAGCTTCCAAATTAATTTGAGAGTTTTCTACATGCTTCTTTGCTAATAATTTTAAGTTACCATCAAATAAATATGAAACTCTGTTTTTTCCTTTTCCTCTATATAGTAAATAACCCATTGGGTTTAAATTTGTATATTGTTGGAATATCTTGTACAAGCCGTCTTTTTGGTTAAGTTCAACAACATCTTTTGAATCCATTGTTGATATTGATGTCTTAATCTTATCAATTTGGCTATCAGCTAGCATCCCCGACGTTATTCTATAAACATTATCTCTGTTTAATACATTAGATTCAAAATCTACTAACCTGTTCAATCTCAATACCAAGTTTACTTCCGCAAATGTTACCTCTTCTATAAATTTATATTTTTTCATTTTTTCTTCCCCAATTAATTGCTTTAAAAATAGAGTGACAAAATTATTTATCCTCAGATGTAATATGAACAATTAAAGAAAGTTAAGATACTCGGTAAAAAACCATAATTTTATGATTAAGTAATATAAACTTAGTTGCTAATATAAGTGTTTATTACAGCTTAAATTTGCATAAAAAATTGCATGCAAAAATATTTAATATTTAAATTAGCTTAAGTGAAAATAGCTTAGAAATCTGTGTCTTAAAGTAAATATATTATATGTTTCTTAATAAAAAATATGCTTGTTTATTATTATTGACCTAGAAGATACTTATTCTTGCAATTTAATTTGAAATTGGTTAGTTTCATTACTAGTTAAGAAATATATAGAGACATTATAAGTGTCAGATTTATTTGGCTTTGGTGCTGAAGGGAAAAGTACTAAAGATAATACCTATACCGCTAGTGATATTGAGGTTCTTGAGGGTCTTGAGCCTGTTCGTATGCGCCCTGGTATGTATGTCGGGGGTACTGATGAATCGGCAATGCATCATCTTGTTTCAGAGGTTCTAGATAATTCAATGGATGAAGCTGTTGCTGGTTATGCATCCAAAATTACGATTGAAATGCATGCTGATGGCTCTATCTCAATTGGGGATAATGGTCGTGGTATTCCTATTGATAATCATCCTAAATTCCCTAAAAAATCTGCGTTAGAAGTGGTTTTTACTACGCTACATTCTGGCGGTAAATTTTCTGATAAAGCTTATCAAACATCTGGTGGGTTGCACGGTGTGGGTATTTCTGTTGTAAATGCATTATCGGAAAATTTAACTGTCGAAGTATATCGAAGTGGCACTTCTTATACGCAAAAATATTCTCGAGGAATACCTCAAACTAAACTTGAAAAAGCATCTGTTCTTAAGAAATTAAAGGGCACAAAAATTACCTTTAGTCCAGATTATGATATTTTTGATAAATCAAGTTCATTAAAGCCTAAGAGAATTTATGATTTGGCAAAGTCTAAAGCATATTTATATAAAGGTGTTGAGATGCATTGGGTGTGTGCACCTGATCTCATCAAATCTGAAGATGTTCCTGTAGAAGATATAATTCATTTTCCAGGTGGCTTAAAGGATTATTTAGATTCAAAATTAGATCAAAGTAAGATTATTGGTGGAGAGATTTTTTCTGGTAGTGCCGAGATAAAATCAGAGAATATAAGGATTGAATGGGCAATATGTTGGCATGAAAATAATGATTTTATTAGGTCGTATTGTAATACAATTCCTACTCCACAAGGCGGTACTCACGAACAAGGGACAAGGGCTGCTCTATCACGCGGGGTTAAGATTTATGGTGAAATGACTAGCTTAAAGAAAGTATCTCAAGTTACTGCTGACGATATTTTGGAATCAGCCTGTGTTATGCTTTCAGTATTCATCAAAGAACCTGTGTTTCAGGGGCAAACTAAGGAAAAATTAGTTTCAAGAGGAATATCTAAGCATGTTGAAAATAGCATTAAAGATCATTTTGATCATTGGCTCAGTGGAAATAAAAAATCTTCAGATAATTTGATTCAGCATTTTATTAATAATGCTGAATATAGATTAAGTCGAAAGAATGAAAGAAGTGTAAATCGTAAGACTGCAATACAGAAATTAAGATTACCAGGTAAACTTGCGGATTGTAGCAGCACTAGTGCTGAAGGCACTGAACTTTTTTTAGTTGAAGGAGATTCTGCGGGTGGGTCTGCAAAACAAGCTAGGGATCGTCAAACTCAGGCAATTTTACCTCTTAGAGGAAAAATATTAAATGTTGCAAATGCTGTAGCTAATAAAATAGCTGCTAATCAAGAAATACAAGATTTAGAAGTAGCGTTAAATTGTGGTTCACTTGGTAATTACCGCAAAGAAAATTTGCGTTATGAGAAAGTAGTTATTATGACAGATGCTGATGTTGATGGCGCCCATATTGCAGCACTATTAATGACATTTTTCTACTTGCGTATGAGGAAATTGGTAGAAAATGGTCATTTATATTTAGCAAGACCACCATTATATAGGCTGGTTCAAGGAACTAAAACACATTATGCAGCGAATGAAGAGCAAAAAGAAAAAATGTTTAAGGAATTGTCTAAAGATCGTAAAAAGATTGAAGTTGGTAGATTTAAAGGCCTTGGTGAAATGACTCCTAAACAGTTAAAAGAGACAACAATGGATCCAAAAACTCGTATGATGTATAAAGTAAGTGTAGCTGACTTTGACAATATAGATACAGTAGTTGATAATTTGATGGGCAAGAAACCTGAAAAAAGATTTCAGTTCATTCAAGAACGAGCACTTGCTCAAGATAAAAATGAGATTGAATTATATGTATAGATTTATTACAACACATAATGTATTTAAAACCTTACTATTTACAGGCCTAGCCTTGTTTTTAAGTTTTTCGGTTCCAGTTTTTGCAAAAGAAGAAAAGGAGAAGCAACATCCAAATAGTTATTATTTTAGACAATTTCAAGATGTTTTTCAAAGAATTGAGAAAACATATATTCAAGATCCAAAGCGTCAGGAAATGACTAATGAAGCGATTAATGGAATGCTGAGGTCACTTGATCCTTATTCCGGATATTTTGCTGATGACGATTTCGATTTTTTTGTAAATCAAACTGACGGAGAGTTTGGTGGTATTGGTGTTGAAATAATTCCAGATAGTGGTGCAATAAAAGTTATTACTCCAATTGATGATTTGCCCGCTTATGAAGCTGGTATTCGTGCTGGTGATTATATTGTTGGTGTTAATGGTCAATTAGTTTCTACTATGGGTTTTAATAAAGCCGTGCAAGAGATGCGTGGTGAACCAGGAACTAAATTAAATTTATTGGTAGCTAAAGAAGAAGAAAATAAGACTGAAGAAGTTGAATTAGAGCGTGAAATAGTAAAGATTAAGCCAGTTAAATATGAAATTGAAGAAGAGGAATATGGCGGTGTTGGTTACGTAAGAATAGTAGCATTTAATCATCAAACTAGTCCTGATCTTAAAAAGGCTATTGCTGATATTGAAAATAAACTAAAGAAGAAAAAGAAGGCTTTAAAAGGTATTATTCTTGATGTTAGAAGTAATCCTGGTGGTTTGTTTGATGAAGCGATCGCTGTTTGTGAATATTTTATTGATCATGGGATTATTGTATCGGTAAAAGGTAGAGATAGTAAGGATGATAGCGTGACTTCTGCAGGAAGATTTGTCGCTAAAGCGCCAAAAGTTCCTTTAGTTGTATTGATAAATTCTGGTTCTGCATCAGCTGCTGAGATTGTAGCTGGAGCTTTGCAAGATCATAAAAGAGCTGTTATTGTTGGAACAACTTCATATGGGAAGGGTTTGGTGCAGGTCTTTACTCAGATTGGTAAGCGTAAAGCAGTTAAATTGACGACAGCAAAATATTATACTCCAAGCGGTAGATCAATTAATGCAAAAGGTATTGAACCTGATATTTATATTGAAAATGCAAAAGTTGAATTTTCAGAAAAGGATGGTAAAGAAAAATCATTTACTAGTTCTTCAATCAAAAGTTATTTGAAGAAATATAATAATGACGAAAAAACAGAAGAGGTATCAGATGTTAAGGAGCATAAGATGTCAAAAAAATATAAAGATGATTATCAATATGCTAGAGCATATGATTTGATTCGCGGCTTGATTATCAATCATTCGAATAAATAATTCATGATAAAAGATACGAAATTAAAAGCTAAAGTTAAACAATATTTGATAGGGCTGAATATATTCTTAGGGTTAGTGTTGCTTTCTTTAATAGTTTATTGGGTTGCTTCTGTTCGCCCTGCGCAAGTTGAGAAAGCAATTCAACTTGGTCAGTATAGATCATATAATATTGAGGATCTTCCAGATGGTGATAATGAAATTAAGCCAGATTACATTGGTTTGCAGCGGGCGGTAGCTGATACTACTGAAGAAATAGATCAAGTAGAGCAAGAATTAGCAGCCATTGATTCAGCGCCTCCTAATATTGATTTTAATGATTCTGATGATTTGATTGCAGATACTAATAAATTATTAGAAAAAACTAATCAATTATTGACTAGTAAAAATCCAGTAAAACCTAAAAAGCAAAAAAAGAAAAGGCAATATGTTGGTCAGCCTAAATTATCAATTATTGTTACAAATCTTGGTTTAAATAGACGTTCAACAGAGCTTGCAATGACATTGCCAACTGAATGTGCTCTTGGCTTTTTACCTTATACGAAAAGTTTAAAACCTCTTTTGCATAGAGCGCAAAGTAATGGTCATGAGATATATTTATATTTGCCTCTGCAGACGAGTAAATCTCATGACAACCCGGGAAGATATGCTCTTATGGGGAATTTAGCTCAAGAAGAAAATTCATTGCGCTTAAATGTTATTCTAAATTCACATGCAAGATATGATGGGGTTTATTCTAGTTATAAAGAGGTTTTTACAGATAATGCGCGAGTATCTGAAATGGTTTTTGATTATCTAGACGATAAGAATTTGATTTTTGTTTTAGGTAAGGGGTTAAAAACTCCAGCACCAGATCATATGAAAACTCATGATAATATTTTGCCGACAAATATAATAATTGATGAAGAACCTGATAAAGAGTCTATTGAAAGTCAATTGGAGGAACTAATAAGAGTAGCAGAAGATGATGGTGTTGCTCTTGGATATGCTCAAGGGTTCACTTTGACAATTGAAATGATAAGGAAATGGGCGCCAACTTTAAAGCGTAGGGGAATAAAACTTGTACCTGTATCTGATCTTCTTAAGGAGTATAATTCGTGAGTATAGATAAATCTGTGAAAATTGATGTGCATGAATTGCCTTTTAGGCAAGGAGTTGGCATGATGATTTTAGATAAAGATAATCGAGTGTTTGTTGGTAAGCGCGTTGATTCAAAGTCAAATGGGTGGCAAATGCCTCAGGGTGGAATTGATCTTGGTGAGACACCAAGTAGCGCGGCGCTCCGTGAGATGGAAGAAGAAATAGGCTCTAATAGAGGAGAAATAATTGCTGAGAGTAAAAAATGGTATAGCTATAGAGTTCCAAATTTTTTAATTCCTAGATTATGGGATGGGAAATATTGTGGCCAAAGACAAAAATGGTTTCTTATTCGTTTTACTGGTGACGATTCAGATATTAATATAAATACGGAATATCCTGAGTTTGATAAATGGAAATGGATTGATTTTGATCAGCTGCTTATAGATATAATTCCTTTTAAATTAAAGCTCTACGAGCAGGTGGTTGATGAATTTAAGCCATTACTTGAGAAAAAAAAATAGTAGTTTTTCTAATATTCTAAATTTAATATCATCTCATCAAGGGAATTACAGATCATTTTTAAGTCTGTTTCTCTAGAGAGACTGTGATTGCCACTTTTAATTAGTTTTAGTACTACATTATCATGATTTATTTTTGAAAAGACTCTTTCTGAAATATTTAATGGAACATCGATATCATTTACTCCATGCAGCAAATGCACGGGGCATTTTATATTAATTTTATCATTATTTAATAGTAAATGCTGGCGTCCATCTTTAATTAGGATATGACTGATAGGATATGTATAGCTACAATCTGGTGTTGTTCCGTTAATGTTATAAATACCATCAGTTTCCATAATTTGTTTTTCTTCTTTTGTTAATTTATTCCAAATAAGTTCTTCTGAGAAATCAGGAGCAGATGAAATTCCTAGCACTCCTATAACATCATTTGGGCGTTGAGTAGCAGCAAGCATTGTAATCCAGGCCCCTATGCTTGATCCAATCAGTAAAAGTGGTGTATAATTGAATTCATCAATAATTAGATTTAGTCCTTCTAACCAACTACTTATTGTTTGATCTGTAAATTTTCCAGATGCTGCACCATGACCAAAATTATCAAATCTAATAAAATTATAATCATTTTTTTTGCAGTGCTCTTCAAGACACATTGCTTTGCTTCCATTCATGTCAGACATTAGTCCATGATGAAAAATAATGAAAGGAGCTTTCTTTTTAGTTGTATTATACTTATGATATGCTAGAAACTTTTTTTTATTATTGGTATATAAAATATCCATAAGTTATAAACTTCCAAATGTAATGAATTATGTCTATAGATCAAAAATATCAGAAAAAAACTATTCTGCAAGTTGTGCCAGCTTTAATTTCAGGTGGGGTTGAAAGAGGCACTTTGGAAATCGCTAAAAATATTGTATCTGCTGGCTATAATTCTATTGTAATTTCTGCTGGTGGGCCAATGGTTGAGCCTCTTGTTGAGAGTGGTTCTAAGCATATTACATTAAATGTTGCTAGTAAAAATCCATTTATAATGTGGCAAAATGCTCGCAAAATAGCAAATGTTATTAAAAATCAGAATGTTGACATTGTGCATGCAAGATCAAGGGCTCCTGCTTGGAGTTGTTATATGGCAGCAAAGGCAACTAATATTAAGTTGATCACTACATTTCACGGGATATATAATTTTAAAAGCTATTTAAAGAAATTTTATAATAGTGTTATGGTTGAAGGTCGTAATGTAATTGCAGTTTCAAACTTTGTAAAAAAACATATTGTTGATAATTATAAAGTTAGTCCAGAGAAAATAACAGTGATTCATAGGGGGGTGAATCATAATGAGTTTACTTCAGAGAAACTTAATGAAAAAAAACTAGCAGCGTTTAGAGAGAAATACAAGGTTCCAGACAATACTCCAGTACTATTGTTACCTTCAAGAATGACTCGTTGGAAGGGGCATATGGTATTGATTGATGCTTTAGAAAAGATAAAGCACTTAAATTTTTATTGTATTATGGCTGGTGATCTTTCTAAGCACCCGACTTATGTATCTCGTATTAAGGAAAAAATTCATAAACATAAAATTCAGAGCCAAATCCAGTTATTTGGAAATGAGCCGGATATGATAGGCTTATACGGTATTGCAGATATAGTTTTATCTACGTCGGTAGAACCAGAAGCTTTTGGCAGAACGATTATTGAGGCTCAAGCTATGGAAAAACTTGTCATTGCAACAAATATTGGTGGTGCATGTGAAACAATTCAAGATGGTCTGAATGGATTTCATGTTAAGCCTAATGATAGTGTAGAGTTAGCACAAAAAATTGAGCACTCGTTATCGTTGATAGGTTCAGAGCAGGCTAAAAATATGATGATGAATGCAAGGAAAACCGCAAGTGAGAATTTTTCTCTTGATAAAATGCTTAAAAATACACTTTCAATATATAATCAGGTAGATTGATGATTATAAGCCATTTGGGCAATATTGATTAAAAGGATTATAATGAAGATCTTATTTGCACATCCAAATTTCCCTGGACAATTTAAACATTTGGTAGAATATTTTGCTAAGAACAAAAATCATGAAGTTGTTTTTGCTACGACATATTATAATAAAACAGCTCCGGAAAATGTAAAAGTAGTTTTATCGCGTCCTAAAACACCGCCAGATAATAGTAATTCACATCAATATTTAAAGAGCTTCGAAAAATCGGCATATGCAGCTCAAAGCATGTGGAGGGTGTGTAATAAATTAAAAGAATCTGGTTTTACTCCTGATGTGATATATGCACACCCAGGTTGGGGAGACGGGTTGCTTTTAAAAGATATATTTCCTGACGTGCCATTCATTGCTTACATGGAATTTTATTATAAAGCCTTTGGTGCAGATGTTCATTTCTATCCTAATTCGGTTGTAAACCCAGAGAGAGTAGCTAGAATTAGATTTAAGAATGCAACAAACTTATTAAATCTTGAAGCGTGCGATTGGGCAATTAGCCCAACTCATTGGCAAGCTAGTTTGCATCCGCATGATTTTCATCATAAGTTTTCTGTAATTCATGAAGGTATTGATACTGATTTATTAAAACCTGCAAAAGAAAAGTTAGAAGTAGAGCTTCCAGATGGTGGTAGTTTGCCAAAAGATGCTGAGATAGTTACTTATGTTGCAAGAAATTTTGAGCCGTATCGTGGTTTTGAACAGGTGATGCAATCAATTGAAATATTGATGAAAAACAGGCCAAAGGTGCATTTCTTAATGATCGGTGACGATGGAGTAAGCTATGGGGCAAAGCTGCCAGGGGATAAGGCCTATAAAGAAAAGATGCTAGAAGAGTTGGAATTAGACTCATCTAGGATACATTGGTTTGGTAAAGTTTCATTTGATAAATATGCTCAACTTCTTAGCCATTCCATGGCTCATATATATTTGACAGTACCTTTCGTTTTATCATGGTCAGTGCTGGAGGCGATGTCGATTGGTTGCCCATTGGTGGCATCTAATACTAAGCCACTCTTTGAAGTGATAAAAGATCGTGAGAATGGTTTATTTGCTGACTTTTTTAGTCCAGAAGATATTGCTCAGAAAGTATCTGCATTGCTAGATGATGAAATGTTGCGCAAAAAAATTAGTAAAAATGCGCGTAAAACCATAATTCAAAATTATAGTATCAAAAAGATTTTGCCTATGTATGAAAAGTTAATTACTAGCATTGCAAATGGTCAGGTTGATAAAGCAGTTGCAAGGCGTTTAGAACCCAAATCTATATAAAGCTGATCTAATCATTTGACATAATAATGTTTGCTATGATACAAATACGCTCGTATTTCTTGCCTCTGTGGTGGAATGGTAGACACGACAGATTCAAAATCTGTTGCCCCTTGCGGGCGTGCCGGTTCAAGTCCGGCCAGAGGCACCATTTTTAATTTAAAATGAAATAAGTTACTTATTAAGGAAGAAAAATGCTTTTCTTAAGTCGGGGATATTATATCTATGATATTAGAATAAATTATATTGGCCCTAGAGGCCATAATGCTCATTTAATGCAATGTTAACTTAACGGTATTATCTTATATATCTTGAACTATATAGTTAGCATAAGTTAAAATGGTTGATTAAAATGAATGTAATTTTACGCTGTATAAAACATCTTCTATTATTTATTTTTTCCAATATTATTGCAGCTATTATAATGGGATTAATTCTTGCAATATTTGATGGTTATTTTAGAACGGATATTGTTAGTTTTATGGGAGGTGCATTAATGGCTTCAATTTTTGGGATGATTTTTACTATTATTCCTTATATAATTGGTTTATTTATCATTAAAACTATAAATAAACCTCCTCTTTGGGCACAGCGATTCGAAATATGGAATAAAATCAGTGTTATAAAAAATATTATCGGCTTTGTAGCAAATTATCAGATTATATTTGCTTTATTTTTATCAAAAAGATGGTGATAATTACCAGATTTGCTAGTAGAAAACATCACAAAATAACATTTTCACAAAAATGATACACCACAACGGTTATCAATAGCAAGTCTATTGATAAATACAGTTAGTAATCAATCAAACAACACCTTAAGTTGGTGGTGGTTCATAATCCATTTCTCCAATCAAAAATTCCCATAACGCTTCTAAGTTGGTAAAATACAGTCTATTAACAAACGCTCCGACTTGATGCCATAATGAAGCTAAACGGCTATATTTTAATCTGAGTTTTTGGAATAAACTATCGGTTAATTGATGAATTTGATGCATCAAAAATGATAATAATGTAAAGTTATAGAAGTTATAACATGAATTGTTTTTACCGTGACCATAATTATGTTCAATGTTATATCCATGATTTTTTAAACTATTGAAGCACTCATTTTCTATTTTCCAACGTGCTCTTGCAGCATCTAAAATAATTTTTGCATTCTTATTTGTGATTTCTAAGTCAGTTATCCATTTGCCAAAATACTGCACTTTTTTTGTGCCGTTTTTCTGAGGAACTAGCTCCCATGCAGCTATATAATTTGTTCTTTGTTTGGTGCCACTAAAGAGTTCAATATCATTAACCCACTCTATGACAAGTTCATTATTTCTTCGGCTAGTGGTATAAACTTTAGATTTATCTATAGAGGTTAGATTATTCATCAATGTCTTATGTTGTTTGGGTTTTGCACGAAAAATGTAGTTTGCATTATGGGAATGTATCTTCTCAATTACTGGTGTTGTTGCATATAATCCATCGGCATTGATAATAATGCCTAACTTATCGTGATCCTTTCTAAACTTATCTATAAATCTATAAAAAGCATTTACTTCACTATCTTCTTTTTTTGCTCCATCTTGTATGCAAATATCTTCTGGCATCACTGGTATGACCTGACGTAAGCCGTCTTTAACAATTGCCGCTTGTAATGCTTGATGGCAGTGATATGAGTTTTTGACAGTACCACGTGTTAAGCATTTTTTACAACTAATTTCCTTAGAGCTAAAATATTGCGTACCATCTACATTCAATAAATACTTCCCTGGTAATGTTTGATATTGTTCAAGGTGTTTGCCTCTTTGTAATTTATTAAATAATTCTTTAAATATTGGTCTAAATGCTACTTCTGGATTTACAGAATCTATAATATTACGCATTCCATTGTCTGTAGGAAGATCATTAACATTAAACATGCTTTTGAGGTTATTTTTTTGGTGATGATTCTGCATTTTGCGTTGAAATTCTAATAACGATTGGGATTGAAAATACATGCAAGCAAGACCTGATAGCATCACATCCTTTATCTTATGAGTACTGTTTGGCGCTCTATTGTCTGAAATTAATCCAAATTTGTTAGAAATTGACTCTAACAATGCACTTACACTTAGGTGTTTTTTAGAATGAATACGACTGTACCAATCTTTATTAAATATACTGGTATTATTCTAAAGATTTATATGCATTTTACTATTTTTTTCTTTTTGCTCTACGAAATACGTTTTTTCAATGCGTTATGATGCAACGGTTCTAGCTCATATTTCGAATCGCTGGATAGAAACTATGGATTTTACAATACATTTATACGGATATGCATATCATATGTTTAATACATTGAATGCTATTGCTATGTTCCGTAATTCCGCTTTGTATCCAGCAACAATTAATACAATGGCCTTGATGGTGTCTGCATATTATGCAATTAGAATGGCGGGATCAAGAGCAGAAGGTGAGTGGCGTCAATATCTGATGAAGATCGCAGGAATGGTATTGCTAATTAATGCACTGCTTTTGCCTAAGACTACAGTCAATATAAAGGATCACGTAGAAAAGCAATTTTGGAGTGTTGATAATATTCCATTAGCATTTGCATTACCTATTGGCACAGCAATTCCAAATATGACCCATACCCCTGTAGTAAAATTCTTTAATACAAAAAATTGTTCAAAAACGTAGTTAGAATTTGCAGTTTCTTGCATTTTACGTGATTTTATAGATCAAATTCATTTAATTCTTAGTTGTCATTCTCTGATTGGTATCAATCGGATATTATCTAACGGTTAGCAACAGATGGTTCTATCGCTGAGAGCCTTCATTTATAGGTGCAAATTATACGGGTGGCTGCTCATAGTCACGCTTCAGAGCTACACATTCCCACAATATCTCCATGGATGAAAAAAATAACATCTCGGCTGTACTTCTTATCGTTTCCCACATACGCCCTAATCTACTAAAGCACGCTCGCATCTCTTGAAATAGTTTATCTGTTAATTGATGTATTTGGTGCATAGTAAAGGCCAAGAGGGTTAAATTATAGAAATTATAGCATAGGTGGTTAGAGCCATGGCCGTAGTTATGCTCAATGTTATATCCATGATTCTTTAATGTGTTGAAGCATTCATTCTCTATTTTCCAGCGAGCTCTTGCTGCATCTAATATAGTTTTTGCAGTTTTCGTTGTAATTTTTAAATCTGTAATCCATTTTCCATAATATTGAGTTTTGTTAGTGCCATCCTTTTGGGGCACTAGCTCCCAAGCTTCTATGTAGTTAGTTCTTGCTTTGGTGCTACTAAATAATTCAACCTCATTTACCCACTCGATAACTAGTTTATTATTTCTGATACTTCTCGCCTCAATCTTTGATTTATCAACAGAGACTACGTTCTTTATTAATGTTTTATGATTAGCCGCTTGTATCTTAAAAATATAATTAGCTTTGTGGCTATGAATTGCCTCAATGACGGGAGTTGTCGCATATAATGCATCTGCATTAATGATTATCTCTAATTTGTCATGATCTTTTCTAAATTTATCGAGAAATCGTTTAAAGGCATTGGTTTCGCAGTCTTCTTTCTGATCTCCGTCTTGAGAGCATATCTCTTCGGGCATAACGGGAATCACCTGGCGCATGCCAGACTTAACTATTGCACCTTGTACTACCTGATGACAATTATAAGGGTTCTTTGTAGAACCTCTAACCAAGCACTTTTGGCAATCGATGTCTTTAGAGCTGAAATACTGTGTACCATCTACGTTAAGTAGATATTTACCAGGAAGAGTTTGATATTGTTCTAGGTGCTTGCCTCTTTGTAGTCTATTAAACAAGTCTTTGAATATTGGTCGGAACGCGTTCTCGGTATCCACCTCATCTATTACATTCCTTATACCTTGATCGGTAGGAAGATTTTGTACTGAAAACATACTACGTAGATTGTTGCGCTGTTGCCTTCTTTCCATGGTACGCTGAAATTCCAATAACGAATCAGATTGGAAATACATGCATGCCAAACCCGATAGCATTGTATCTTTTATACTATTGCTGGCATTTGGAGCTCTAGTATCTTGCGCATTTGCAAACTTATCTGCTATCATACCTTGAATAGCGCTAAAACTCAGGTGTTTTTTGGAATGCATAAACTTATACCAATTATTTACTACTATTGATATAAACTTAGATGATTTTTAGAAAATTAGCTATCTTTGTTGTCATTTTCTCTACGAAAAAGCTTTTTTTAAATCCCTATCTTCTAGACAATGTAGGTCATATTTGGAATTGCTGATTGATAACCGTTGTGGTGTATCATTTTTGTGAAAATGTTATTTTGTGATGTTTTCTACTAGCAAATCTGGTAATTATCACCATCTTTTTGATAAAAATAAAGCAAATATAATCTGATAATTTGCTACAAAGCCGATAATATTTTTTATAACACTGATTTTATTCCATATTTCGAATCGCTGTATAAGCTAAACCACAATATTAACAATTTTTTTCGGCACTACTATTATCTTGCGTATTTCTGCGCCGTCTATATGTTTTGCTACAGCTGGCAACTCAACTGAAATTTTCTTAATTTCATCATCACTAGCACCCACTGCAAAATCATGAGTAGCGCGTAATTTACCTTTCACCTGAATGGCCATAGTGTAGCTATCAGCTTCAAGTTTCAATTCATCAAATTTTGGCCAATCGCTCTTATATAACGGATTATCATTCCCTAATTTCTGCCACAACTCTTCAGTAATATGCGGTATAAATGGATTTAACAACTGTATCATAGCAGAAGTAGCTTCATTAACAGAAACAATGTCAAAACTTTCTAAAGACAACTCATCACTAACCGCATTATATAACTCACGCACTCTAGCAATAGCTTTATTCAAACGATAATGCATGATATCTTCAGACACTTCCTTGATTGTGGAGTGAATCTTTGTTTGCAATTTCTTGTTAGTCTTTCCATCACTTTTTAGAGTTGGTAATTTCGCAACCAGAGATTCTAACCTGGAAATAAATTTCTTACACCCGTCAAGACCCGCAGCTGACCATTCAAGATCTTTCTCCGCTGGACTATCTGATAGAACAAACATACGGATTGCATCAGCCCCGTGTGAAGCTAACATACTTTCAAGATCTATTACATTGAGTTTTGATTTACTCATCTTTTCAATTTTACCACGCGATACAGGCTCACCTGTCTTCACATGAATCAGCTTCCCATCTTCATCTTTTACATCCTCTGGATATAACCAATTTCCGTCTTTATCTTTATAAGTAGCATGCAGAACCATACCTTGGGTTAGCAAACGCCTAAATGGTTCACGAACACTTAAATAACCAACATCAGACATAGCTTTTGTAAAAAATCTTGCGTATAAAAGGTGCAAAATAGCATGTTCAATTCCACCGATATATTGATCTACCGGAAGCCAATAATCACATGCATTTTTATCAGCCATTTGCTCTGATTCATTATTACAAAAACGAGAAAAATACCATGAAGACTCAAAAAATGTATCAAACGTATCTGTCTCACGCACTCCAGGTGCTGGACATTTTGGACAATCAACATGCTTCCATGTAGGATGATTATCAAGTGGGTTACCAGGTTGGTCAAAACTTATATCCTTAGGTAGCTCAACCGGTAAATTTTCATCTGGTACGGGAACTGCACCACAATCTGAACAGTAAATTATAGGAATGGGACACCCCCAATAGCGCTGACGAGAAACTCCCCAATCACGCAATCTATAATTTGTCTCTCCCCTACCAATGCCTACCTCTTCAAAACGATCAATAGATCTCTTTCTAGCTTCTTTTACGGTCAAACAATCAAGAAAACCAGAATTAATCATTACATCATCTAAATCATAAATATATGCATGTTTATTTAAATCAAACTCATGCTTGTCACTATGAACTATTTGTAGTAACTCTAGACCCTCTGTATTTTGCACTAATTCATAATCACGTTGGTCATGTGCTGGACAACCATATATAGCTCCTGTTCCATAATCCATAAGAACAAAATTAGCAATAACTACTGGTAACTTTATACTATCATCAAATGGATGATTCGCATATAGGCCAGTATACACAC
This sequence comes from Rickettsiaceae bacterium, assembly GCA_965233855.1. Lineage (GTDB taxonomy): Bacteria > Pseudomonadota > Alphaproteobacteria > Rickettsiales > Rickettsiaceae > Megaera_A. Next base: position 271,519 of record OZ247586.1, read on the forward strand.
ATTCTTTTTCCGCTTTTTCTAAAGCTGATTCAGATGTTGCTGTATGCTCACATTTTTCGATAAAAGCTTTAATTTCATCATTCATCCCTGCTTTTTGCACTAATGGGTGATTATAAGCTATTGCAACAAAAGTAGCTCCAAAAATTGCTTCTGGAGTTGTTGTATAAACCTCAACTTTCTCATCTAAACCATTTATATCGAAATGAAATCTTGCCCCTTCTGATTTTCCAATCCAATTACGCTGCATAGTTCGAACATTATCTGGCCAATCCTCTAACTTATCAATATCTTGAAGTAGCTCTTCAGCATAGTCCGTATTTTTAAGAAACCATTGTTTTAAATAACGTTTTTCAACTAAAGCACCAGATCTCCACCCACGACCATCTATAACTTGCTCATTAGCAAGCACAGTATTATCAATTGGATCCCAATTTACCGATGATTCTTTTTGATAAGCAACTCCGCGTTCGAGAAGGTCAAGAAAGAATTTCTGCTCATGTTTATAATAATCTGGTGAGCAACTTGCAAGCTCTCTATTCCAATCATAGGAAAGCCCTACACTTTTCAATTGATCACGCATTGCATCAATATTTGAATATGTCCAATCTCCAGGATGAGTATTATTTGCAATTGCTGCATTCTCAGCTGGCAAACCAAATGCATCCCAACCCATAGGGTGAAGAACATTATATCCACTACTCTGCAAGTATCTAGATATCACATCTCCAATTGCATAATTACGCAAATGGCCAACATGGAATTTTCCAGAAGGATATGGGAACATCTCAAGCACATAATATTTAGGCTTATCAGAATTATTTTCTGGAATAAAAGCCGCATCCTTATCCCATTGATGCTGCCATTTTTTTTCAATATCTAACGTAGTCATAGAAACTTTTTACTTTACAGTTTGTAAATATAAATCGCGTGCTTTTCTGATGATTTTATCTTCAAGAACAGCAGCAATTGGTGAAGGCTTATGATCATCAGACCATCCCCCCTCAGCTTTATCTCTTTGGAAAGCAATAACTTCCAGTGCTTCTGGTGTGATTAACTCATCCTTTATATAAACATTCACTTTAAACTGCGTATCTTTTTGGCCAGATGGACTATACCATTCAGTAATAACCGTTCCACCTTTGCTATCAGCTGATGCCAAAGGTGCAAATTTCAATATGTCAATTGCAGCCTTATAAAGATATTTATTTACATTACCAATCTTCGCATGGGTATCAGTACTTTTTTCTTTACCCGGTCTAAAAGTTATTCCTTCACCACCAAGCAATGAACCCATCTCATCCATCTCTTTTTCTAAATCAGTTTGAGGATAATCACTTGCAAACGAAGTAGCTAAAAATAAAAAAACAGAAGTAACAATTAATATGATATTTTTCATAATTTAAATCTCAAAATTTGGATATATAGATGAGTGAATATAACGTTATTATAAAGAAATAACAACAAAGAAATCTTATCTTAAGCCAACGCACAGATTAAATAACTTCTCTTTAAATCCACCTCTTGCTAAAGCTTTACCATGAATACCAATTTTAGAAAGCTCCCAATCATTTTTTGGCAACTTTTCACATAGCTGCACTAGCTCCCCATCAGTTGCACAAAAATGTCTTGGTATATCATTTTTAACTGCACATTCCTCTCGAAGCACCAGAAAATGTATTAATTTATCACGAAACTCAATAGGCTTACCTCGTAAAGTAAATTTTCTTAACAAACGCTCCGGACTAAATTTATAAGTCTCTACATCTATCAACTTTTCACTACGAGTTTTATATGTATCCCATAATTTTCTATCATTAATTTCTCTCGATAAATCACGGTACAACGGGATCAGATAATCTACATCTTTAATCGCATACTCAAGCAGCTCTTTCTTCAAAGGCCTCTCTAGCCAATTTGCCGTCTGCATAGTTTTATCAAGATCAATATTAAGCATTGCCTTGCACAACCTAGCATATCCCATGACACTATCCATACCAATAACACCAGCAGCTGTTTGTGTATCAAAAACATTATTAGGTAATTCACCAAATATATTATAGAAAATATCAAAATCTTGATCAGGAGCATGAAAAACTTTTAAGACATCCTTATTTGCTAACAATGTTTTCAAGGCTGAATGATCCTTAATCGCAAGTATATCAAAAATAATTCGATCAGTTTTAGTTGCGATCTGAACTATACTTAATTTTGCATAATATGTTCTCCGTCGATAGAACTCCGTATCTATAAAAATAATAGCTTCATCCATGAGTTTTTCACAGATGTTATTAAATTCTTCTTGAGTATCTATCAGTTGCATGAGTTTTTGATTGCTAAAAATGGTTATTTTTTATATATATACTTACAGTCTAATAAATAATTATCAAAAACTATGCATATATTCAGGACCCATAATTGTAACGAGCTTAGTCAAAAGCAAGTAGGTCAAAAAGTAAAATTATCCGGTTGGGTACATAGACGCCGTGATCACGGTAATTTACTCTTCATAGATCTTAGAGATCATTATGGCATAACGCAATTAGTTTTTACAGATCAGGATCTTCCTTTGAAAGATCAAGCTAGTTACCTGCGATATGAAAGCGTCATAACAGTTGAAGGTGAAGTAGTCGCTAGAAGCGAGGATACCGTGAATACATCAATGGATACAGGCTATATTGAGGTTGCAGTTAATAGCTACATACTTGAATCCGAGTCAGAAATGCTTCCAATGATTGTAAACACTGATCAAGATGAGCCTGAAGATACTAGGTTAAAATATAGATTCTTGGATCTCAGACGTAAAAAACTACATGATAACATCATGCTTCGTTCAAAAATTATTGCTGAACTTCGAAATCACATGACAGATTCTGGTTTCACTGAATTCCAAACACCAATCTTAACTGCTAGTTCACCAGAAGGTGCGCGTGACTTCTTAGTACCAAGCAGAATGCACCCTGGTAAATTCTATGCACTCCCTCAAGCTCCTCAACAATTCAAGCAAATGTTGATGATGTCTGGGTTTGACAAATACTTTCAAATCGCCCCCTGTTTTCGTGATGAAGATGCAAGAGCCGATAGATCCCCAGGTGAGTTTTATCAACTAGATATTGAAATGTCATTCGTTACTCAAGATGATATTTTTGCGGCAATTGAACCAATGATGTATGAAGTATTTAATAAATTTGGTGATAAAAAAGTTTCAAAACCTCCTTTTGCTAGAATTCCTTACGCAGAAGCCATGTTAAAATATGGTAGCGATAAACCAGATACAAGAAATCCACTAGAAATCACAGATGTTACAGAAATTTTCCGTGATGCAGAATTCTCATTATTTAGAGATCAAATCAAACGAGGTTCCATTGTTCGAGCAATTCCAGCAATAAAAGCATCTGCCAAATCACGTAAATTCTTTGATGGCATGATTAAATTTGCAATTGACGAAGGTGCAGGTGGCCTTGGCTATGTTCAATTCACAGAAGATGGAGAAGCAAAAGGACCAATAGCCAAATTCTTAAATGAAGAACAATTAGAAGAACTAAAGAAAACAGCTCGCATCAGCAACGGTGACGCTGTATTTTTCTCATGCGCTAAGGAACTAGATGCTGCAAAACTTGCTGGCAAAGTCAGAGTTAAGCTTGGACAAGAACTAGAATTAATCGCCAATGATTGCTTTGAATTCTGCTGGGTTACGGATTTCCCATTCTATGAATTCAATGAAGAAAAACAACAAATAGATTTCAGCCACAACCCATTTTCTATGCCGCAAGGTGGACTAGAAGTTCTAGAAAACGCAAAGTCACAGCAAGAACTACTAGACATCAAAGCATTCCAATATGACATTGTGTGCAATGGTATTGAGCTCTCTAGTGGAGCAATCAGAAACCACAAACCAGAACTTATGTATAAGGCCTTTGAGATAGCTGGCTACACACGCTCAGAAGTTGACAAAGAATTTGGCGGAATGATTAGAGCTTTCAAATTTGGCGCACCTCCTCATGGTGGAATAGCTCCAGGGGTTGACCGTATGGTTATGCTAATTGCAGACACCGTAAACATCCGTGAAGTGATAGCCTTCCCAATGAATCAGCAAGCAGAAGATCTACTAATGGAAGCACCAAGCAGTGTTAGCGAGGCGCAATTGCGTGAGCTAAACATCATGCTTTCACCATCAGTAAAAAGTAAGCTAGCGAAGAAAGGAGAGTAAGAAATTGCTGTGTGAAGCAGCCCAACATAATGTGTGAATTCTCCATTTTAAAGAATTCTCTTGAACAGTTGTTGCATTTTGTTGGAATGATTCATTAAAGTTTGAATCTTGATTGAATGTCAGATTTCGATTAAAGGTAATTAAATTATCTGCAGCATAAACTCTTTTAAAACAATTATTGAAGCCAGTAATTGCATTATTAAAATTGCTTTTATTGTCTCCTGAAAAATTACCGTAGAACATGAATTATATTTCTATAAATTAGAATGAAATTAATTAGAGTTCATTTTTCTAGAGTAAGCAATAGATTTAAGACGGTTGCAAATTTTTTCAAAAATTGGTCGTGGTAAAATTTCCTTACTTACGATTTCTAGAAAATAATTTTGGATTTTGATAGAAAAGGATGGAGTTGTGAATATTGCTCCATCTATCTCTTCAGCAATACATAGGAAATTACCAATAATTTGACAATTATTATGTTCTTTTTTGCTTATAATTTTTTTTGAAATTTTGAGTAAATCCTGTCCTGGTTTGAAATTTGAGCTATATGAAAGAACCAGGGCTAGTTTGATACGATTTTTATGAGTAAATGGTATTTCAGATGCTAAAATAAATTCAGAAATTGCTGTAGGGTGCAAGGTTTTATCAAATTTATGTTTGAGCTTAAGTAACATAATGGATAGATGCACTAATACGTCAAGATCGTTATCTTCTGCAGTGAGAAGTTTGACTATTAAAATATAACTATTAAAATTAGTTGTTTCATTTTGATAATCACAAGTATATTTTACTTTTTCAATAACTAAATCTTGATCTTTCGCTTCTGGTCTAAGTGATTCAATTCTAACTCCTTCTTTTAAGCCGTAGGTCGAAATAATAATATTCTTTGGTTTAAAAACCTCGATCATAGCCTTGGCAACAAATATGGCATTGCTATTAATTTTTCTTTTGCCCAGTTTAGCTTTTGTGCTCTCTGAAGTAGATTGAAGCTTATCTAGATATAATATAAAATCTGTCGTACTAATCTCTAAATTATGCAGATTCTTCATTGGATAATGCATAAAATCAATATAGAGTCTTCCAATAAATCTAAGCGCGCCTCCGATGAAGTAAAGATTATCGTAATGATAATTGCCATATTGTTTTTTAATGATTTCTGTAATTGAAGCTTGATTACCAAGGTTTTTATTAGTAATTACCTTTGTTCCAAGCTCAAGTGATTTTAATCTACCAACTTTAGTGTCAGATACTTCAACTAGTTCGAGGCTTCCTCCACCTAAATCGGCAGCGATACCATCGCTATGTCTTATACCAGTAATTAGCCCCAGCGCGGTTAGTTGGGCTTCCTTTTCGCCTGATATTACATCGATTTCAAAATCATATTTATTTTTAATGAATGCAATAAAATCTTCTGCTCTAGAGTGTTCTCTTAGAACTGCAGTTGCAACGCATTTGATATCAGTTACATTAAGCTGTTTAAAAATATGGAGTAAGTATTGTATTGATAGATAAGTTTGGTGTTTGATATCAAAATCTTCGTTTGCGAGAAGGCTTAATATATCATTTTTAAATTTGCTGTTAAATATTTCAGGTGCACCTATGTCATCATTTTCATAGACTACAGCCCTAATGGCATTATAGCCAATATCCATTATTGCAGAGCGCATTATTTTTCTTTTTATAAATTATTTTCAGCAAGAGATCTTAAAAATTCATGTCTCTAGCTGCCTAAAACCTGACGCCTATTCTTCACTATTATTATCATTATTTTCCTTTGCTCGAGGATCAAATGGCGTTTGGGTTGGTATAAATGTAGGAGGTAATAGCCTGCTTGTAAAGAACTTATCTTCGTAATATTTAATTTTCTTTGAACGTATTGGTGGAAATGATTCGATTAATACGATTTGATCATCCGCTGGAAGAGTAATAACTTCCTGCGGTAAAAGAAGAGCTCTTTGAACTTTTGAAACGTTTTGCGTTCTTGTTGAAACATTTAGATCAAAGAATAGAGGTTTATTATAAGATGTTTGCTCAACAGTTTTGTTACCACAAAGTTGCGAGATAAGGTTAGCTGTTTCGTAGTTATTTGCAGCAAATGTAATTCTGAACGTTGAGTTGGATAAGAACGAATTCATTCCAGCTTCTTCATAGGTTCCTTTTAGCTGTTGAGTATCCTGAATAATAAGGAAAAGTCTTACGCGATATCCCCTGAAATAAGCAATACCAGCTTTAAACGCTTCCATTTTACCTAGCGTTGGAAATTCATCTAATAAGAACATAACGCCATAAGGTTCTGTTTTTTCGTCTGGCATTTTTCTACTTAAAAATTCAGATGCTTGTTGGTAAAAAACCTGCATAAGTTTTTGCAAACGCTGAATATTATCTGGTGTTAGACCAACAAAAACTGTAGTTTTTTTCTTCTTGAACTCCATAACATTAAAGTCTGATGATGCAGTTGCCGCATCAATCAGTGGGTTTGCCCAAAGTTCAAGTGAGGAGTTCATTGTAGAAACCACACCAGAGCGTTCTTTATCAGCTTTTTGTAAGAAGGCGGCTATGTTCATGTATGCCACTGGGTGTATTGCGTCACCAAGAGTATCCAAAACAACAGCTAAATTATATACAACATCATCGCTTCTCATCGTTCGCACAACTTCACCAAATGATTTTGTTTTTGTATCATCAGCGATTAAGTATAAAACAACACCAAGAAATAAACTTCTTGCTTCATTATTCCAGAAATCTTTTTCTGGCATAATTAGATTTGATATTTTTTGAACATCATCCACCATCTGACCTGGTTTGCTACTAACCCAGTCAATTGGGTTGTAGCAATGCGTAACACCATCTGGATTTGAAGGTTCCCATACAAATACTTCTTGCCCTTTTTTCGCTCGCCAACCACTTGTTAGCATATGATTTTCTAGTTTAATATCATGCACAACTACTGAATGATCCCAAAATAGTAAATTGGGAATTACAAAACCAACACCTTTACCAGAACCTGTCGGCGCAAAGAGTAATGAGTGTTGAAATCCATCTGCTACAAAATATCCAACCGAATCTTTCCCAAGCAACATACCGTGTTTAGAACGTAAATTTGCTCTTTCAATTTCAGCTTGAGTTGCCCAAGAAGCTGAGCCATATACATCTTCTTTTGGTTTAAAAAACTCTAACGTTTTGATTCTATTAAAATTTCTTACATAATACATTACTACTATGAATAACGGTACAGTTAGAGAAAGTAGTAATTTTATTTTTATATAATCATAAGCGCTGAAACTAAGTTGTGACCACGATGATAAAAGCCAAGATGCCCATTTGTAAGCAATTGATATTGCAGTTAAGTCAAGTCCAAGAGAATTATATTCGTTTGTAGTAAAAGCTACAAAAACACCACTGACCCAGATTGTACAAAAGAATACAAACGGGTGTATCACCATATGGCCAAATATTGTTCTAGCTGTTTTTAGAATGCTGCTAAATCCCATTTTCCTCGCTCTTCATTCCTTTAAAATATATTTCAGAAACAAACCTTTTACCGCCACCACCTCTTTTGAGCTGCACAACGATATCAACTACATTTAATATGTATTTCTTTATTTCATCTGGTGGCATGCCAAGTCCTGCTTGCATAACCATTAATTTTAGCTGCTCAAGTGCCATTGATGGAGCATCTGCGTGCAAAGTTGAGATAGAACCTGGATGACCAGTGTTTATTGCTCTTAAAAAACTGAACGCTTCCGCACCACGTAATTCACCAACGATGATTCTGTCTGGACGTAGACGTAGACACGCTTCAATAAGATCTTGCGTGGTAACTTTAGCCCTACCTTGGCCCCCTTTCGATGCAAGCAAATGCACTCTATTTGGGTGTTGATGTAGCATTACTTCCCTTGCATCTTCAACTGTTATTAAGCGTTCATTTTCAGGTATTTCTCCAAGCGCTGCATTAGTAAAGGTCGTTTTACCAGTAGAAGTACCCCCACTTATAATGATATTTTTCTTACATCGAACAGCATGACGTATAAATTCTTTAATTTGCTTATTTTTTATGTAATCACATAGTATTGCATCATTTTCATCCACTATTTCTTCAGTAGATGTGTTGTCAAAAGCTCCCATTTCAGCATATTTATCTAAGGATAAATGCATTGTTGTTCCTTTCCTGATCGCAAATGCAGCCATATTAGGCTCAACTGCAGGAGGAAAAACGACCTGAATTCGATATCCATTAGGTAGGGTTGCAGATAATAAAGGATATTCTTCAGAGATTTTTTGAGCTGTTGATTGTGCAACAAGTCTACCAAGACCAAGTAGATGATCAATATCAATTTCCGGAATTGTTTCAGCTCTTAAATCACCTTGCTTTTCAACCCAGACTTCTCCAGGTTTATTGATCATTAATTCATTTACACCATCTTCTGCAAATATTTCTTTAAATGGTAAAAGATAGGTTTCTAATGCTGCATAGCTCATCTTAGTCTCCTTGACTTACTTACTGCTGCCTTTGGAAATTTATAATCCTTATTCACATAAATTTTCACAGGTGTTCCCTGTTCTATTGTAATAGTTGGTTTAAATTCTTGTTCTTCTACTAAAGTTTTCAGAGTGTCTGATATATCTGTAAAAGATTCTTTTGATGCGCTTTGGGCTTGTGTTTCCTGTACATTCGTAGTTGAATTAGATAGCAAGGAATTAGATGCTGTTGTAATTATGCTGAGTAATGACGTTAATCTTTCTTCTGGAGTGGCTCCTGCTGGGTTTGCGCATGCTGTATTAATCTGCGTAAATGCAGTAGAGGTTTTGTCTGTAATTCCAGCAAGAACAGTTGAACAAACTTGAGCTAATTTTAGAGTAGCAGTTATATTTTGTGATGTTACTGCGTTTACACTATTTTGAATATTTGTAGCCTCAGCATTTTGACTCGCTACTGCTTGAGAGCTAGCTTGTGGTTGAACGACTGAATCAAGAGCTTTTGCAAGAGCTATGTTAAATACTGATCTCATGATTGAGTTTGATATACGCTCTCTGAATTTGTTATCAACTCTTCCTTGATTACCTTTTCTACCCAAAGAATCAATGCCAGAACCGCTCAATTTTAGCCTATAACCATTGGCTAAGTCAATTCTTGTCCATTCAATTGCAATTCGACCATATGCTCCATCAATACCAGTTGCATAGTTGCCGAACACTCTAGAGCCTTTGGGAATAAGTATGTTCTTTCCCCACTCGGAATATATATCCCTTTGTATTATCGCTCTTATTTCGCCGCCAAAGTCGGTATTAACAGCAGTCTCGATTATTGCATCAATTAATTTCCCACGGCCAAGAACTAAGTTCATATCTCCTCTGAATGAGAAATCTGCTTCTTGCTGCAGTTCTTCTGGAGTTTTTTGAGGAGGCGCGCCTGCAACTAAAAATATTGCGGACTTTCTTTTTTTCTCAAGTTTTTTGTCTGAATCATCAGTTTGTACTTTGTTGAAAGGTAAGGTTGGCTCCCCTCCAGCTATTGTGCTTGGATCTGGTGTAGGTAGCAGTTCCGAATTTGTTGGTAGTGCGGGTAAAGCAGAGCCTGCTGTTGGTAAGGCTTCAGCATCTGTTGGAGGTGGAGGTGGAGGTGTAGGATCCTCTAGTTTTGGTGGAGATGGAAGTGTTGGAATAGAGGGTATATCGCTATCAACAGAGACCTGTATTGGTTTTGTCACTTCTGTTGGTACAGGTGTATTTTCTTTATCAGCATCAGAATCACCGGAACTTATGAATAAGTTGAAAAATATATAGATAAACACGCCGACAATACCGACAAGTATCATCATGCTTTGTTTAGGATTTGTTGCAACTTGAGAAAGTTCTTGTTCAACTTCAGGTAATTCCTCTTGTCCTGAATTTTTGCCTTGTTCCATATTAGTCTTACCTAGATTTTTTTGGGTATTGGAATCTAACTACATATACTAAATCTTTTTCGTCACCACCTTCCAATTCTTTTGCAACGAGATCAAATTGATATGTTCTTTTGTTAGTTATAATGGTCATATTAGTTCGTATATTACGCTCCATTGGTTTGATAAATAATCTATTGCCAAGTGGGGTTATTTTCCACGCAAATGAATCACCAAGAGTCATAGTTTCTACCGATTCATTTTTATCAAACTCAATATGAGATTGAAAACCGTAATGAAGAACTAAAAGAAAAACTTCATTTGGACTATAAACATAAGTTTTAATTCGGCTATCTGTTGTTAATGGTGCGTCATCTGAGTAAGCATTACCTACTGATGAAGAACAAATTAATAATAACGCCAAAAATATTCTAACTACTATCATCGTCTACCCTGTATCCTGTTACTTGAAAACCTAATGGATTAATGTCTTTATCTTTTTCTGTTAATTCCATTGGGATATATTTAAACTCAACCACTGCAATTTTATTAAAAACTCTTCGTGCTTGTGCTGTTTCATTTGTAGAAAATCTTAGAATATATTTATTATCATTTAGTTTAGACCAAGATTTTACTACTAAAAACGTTGTGTTTTTTTGTCCATATTTAATAGCTGGGTTAACTTCTTCGTTCTTGAGATAGCCTCTATATTCCCAATATATTGAGTTTGCCGAAAGAAGTCTTACTGTTTTTTTTGCTAAAGTCGTGAAATCTACTGGATTGTAGGTTTCACGTGCTACAACATATTTTTTAATAAAATATTGAGCAAGAGCCTCATTACCATTCAAAATTTTTGAATTGATGGGATTAACAATTTTTGCCATACCAGTGGTATCATCAATCTGTATTACGAACGGATCAAAGCGTTTGGTGTTGATTACATAAGCTAGAACCCCGATAGAAACGATTGAAAGACAAAGCAATACAAGGAGTAAGATAAATAACAAGTTTCTTTGAACTGTGATGTTATCAAATCGCTCTTCATACCAATTCCTGATTTCTTTTACAGACTGAGCTTGGTTATCATCCGTAGCTTGAGGCTGTTGATTTTCTCTGCTAGGATTTTTGAACTTATTTATTAATTCATTAATTTTGAGCATAGTTACTAATTTTCTTACATACGCTAATTTAATTACACAGCTTTTATTATGTAGCAGCAATCAAGATTAAATAAACAAAAACATCCACATGAGCTCAATTGTGAATATTTTTTTTATTTGCAGTTGCTTTTAGATTCTATTTTTGAAATCTAGACGATAAAAAATTCCCATATATAATATAAGTAGTGTTTTCTATAAAAATATTATATATGGGAATTTTTTATCGTCTTATTTTATTAAAAAGAAAATGATACTCGCGGCGTTTGATGCATTTAAGCTCTCTACATTTTCGGATATTGGTATTTGGACGAGGAAGTCGCATGATTCGGAGGTGAGTCTTCGCATACCTTTTCCTTCTGATCCAATTATGACTGCAAGTTTGTCAATTCCAGTTAGGGTATTTGTGTTTTTTTCTCCGGATGCATCGAGTCCAGCGATCCAAAATCCCTTTTTCTTTAATTTATCTATTGTACTCTTTAAATTAGTAACTTTAATAATTTCTACTAATTCAAGACATCCGCAGGCTATTTTTGCAATTGTTGCGTTTTCGTCAGGTGCATTGTCGCTTGGTAAGATGATTTTTTTAATACCAAATGCTGCAGCGCTTCTAATGATAGCTCCAATGTTTTGTGGATCAGATATTTGGTCAAGTATTGCTATTTTTTCTTTCGAGGATGAAAGGTTTGTGGACTCTATTCCGTTTTTGAAAGTGGTGTTAACCAGTGCAATTACCCCTTGATGAGTTTGATCTTTTCCAATTTTTTTGGTAATGAAGTCATTTTGTACTATTTCAATTGGAAGATGAGGAATTTTCTTTTTTAATTCACCTTCTTGCTTTGCTAGGCAGTAGATTTGTTTAATATTTCGATCTTTGTTATTGGCTGCTGCGACAACTGCATGGGTGCCGTACATGTAGTATTGCCCCTTAGTTAGAGAGTTTAATTTTTTGTGATTTTTCATACTATACATAGCTTTTTGGTCAAAAATGTGCTTGACATAAATTACTATTTATTATAGAAACTTACAACCAAACATTTAGATATGTCACCCTTTAGGGCATAAAATAACTAAACTATAGCGTTTGTTGCGAATTAGTTCTTGCGTTTATTGTCCAGGTGGTCTATTTTGCTGTGAGTTCTTTTAGGAGGGGTGACCGAGTGGTTAAAGGTGGCAGACTGTAAATCTGCTCGCGTATGCGTACGAAGGTTCGAATCCTTCTCCCTCCACCATCTCCTTTAGAGATAAAGTGAGTGGTTAGGTTGAAAACGCGGGTGTAGCTCAATGGTAGAGCCCCAGCCTTCCAAGCTGGTTGTGTGGGTTCGATCCCCATCACCCGCTCCATATACCATTAAGGTTTGTGGTTTGAGTGATGAAATTGATTGTTAATTGTATAATAAAGAATATTTTTTGGAGTAGAAATTATGGCAAAAGAAAAATTTGAACGAAATAAGCCGCATTGTAATATTGGTACTATTGGTCACGTTGATCATGGTAAAACTTCTCTTACAGCTGCGATCACAAAAGTATTAGCGGAAAAAGGTCAAGCGGAAGCTGCTAAATATGATGAAATTGATGGTGCTCCAGAAGAAAGAGAGAGAGGTATTACTATCTCTACTGCTCACGTTGAGTACGAAACGGATAAAAGGCACTATGCGCACGTTGATTGCCCAGGTCACGCGGATTATGTTAAGAACATGATCACTGGTGCTGCGCAAATGGATGGTGGTATATTAGTTGTATCTGCTGCTGATGGTCCTATGCCTCAAACTAGAGAGCACATTCTTCTTGCTCGTCAGGTTGGTGTTCCAGCTCTTGTTGTGTTTTTAAATAAAGTTGATCAAGTTGATGATGAAGAGCTTTTAGAACTAGTTGAAATGGAAGTAAGAGAACTTCTATCTGAATATGATTTCCCAGGTGATGAAATCCCAGTTATTAAAGGTTCTGCTCTGCAGGTTCTTGAAGGAAAAGATACGAAATGTATTGATGAGCTTATGGATGCTGTTGATTCTTATATTCCTCAGCCAGAGCGTGATACTGCAAAGCCATTCCTAATGCCTATTGAAGATGTTTTCTCAATTTCAGGTCGTGGTACAGTTGTAACTGGTAGAATTGAAAAAGGTATCGTTAATGTTGGTGACGAGTTAGAAATCGTTGGTATTAAAGAAACTGAAAAAACAACTTGTACTGGTGTTGAAATGTTCAGAAAGCTTCTAGATTCTGGTGAAGCTGGTGATAATGTTGGTGTTCTTCTTCGTGGTACTAAAAGAGAAGATGTTGTTAGAGGTCAAGTTTTATCTAAGCCAGGAACGATTACTCCGCACACTGAATTTGAAGCAGAGATTTATGTTCTAACGAAAGATGAAGGTGGTCGTCACACTCCATTCTTTAAGAATTATCGTCCTCAGTTCTATTTCAGAACTACTGATGTTACGGGTGAAGTTGAATTGCCAGCTGGTAAGGAAATGGTAATGCCAGGCGATAATACAAAAATCGTTGTTAAAATGATTTCTCCAGTTGCTATGGATGAAGGTTTACGTTTTGCTATCCGTGAAGGTGGTAGAACTGTTGGTGCAGGTGTTGTATCAAAAATTATTAAGTAAAGATGTTGTTTTGGGCTTGGGTTTTTTCTCAAGTCTAAAACTTAAAGAATTAAGTTGATGCTGCTTTGTGTGGTATTATAGCTAGGCTGTTTAAAATAAAGGTTGATAATGAATAATCAGAAGATAAAAATCAAGCTAAAGTCGTTTGACCATCGCTCACTTGAGCATGCTACTGGCGAGATAGTTAGTGCTGTTAAGCGTACTGGTGCTGATGTTAGTGGGCCAATTCCTCTTCCAAGACATATAGAGAGATTCACTGTCATTAGAGGTCCTCACGTTGATAAGAAATCTAGAGAGCAGTTCGAGATTAGAACTCAGAAAAGATTAGTGATTATTAATTATCCTACTCCACAAACCGTGGAAGCTTTAAGAAAAGTAGATTTACCAGCCGGTGTTGATGTTGAAATTAAATTGGTAGGTGCTTAAAGATGAGAACGGGTTTAATAGCAAAAAAATTGGGCATGAGCTCAATGTTCACTGAGCAAGGTGATAGAATTACTCTGACATTCCTACAATTAGAAGATCTTCAGGTGGTTGGTCAAAAAACTACAGAGAGAGATGGATATAATGCTGTCGTTCTTGGATCTACGCTAAAAAAAGCTTCTAGAGTTTCAAAGTCTATGAAGAAGGTTTTCGCTAACGCTAAAGTTGAACCTAGAAGGATTTTAAAAGAGTTTAGGGTTTCTGAAGATAATATGCTTGAAATTGGTGCTGAAGTAAAAGCGACTCATTTTGAGCCTGGACAATATATTGATGTTTCAGGAAGATCTATTGGTAAAGGTTTTGCTGGCGTGATGAAGAGGCATAATTTTGCAGGTCTTGAAGCTACTCACGGTGTTTCGATCTCTCACCGTTCACATGGTTCTACAGGTCAATGTCAAGATCCAGGTAAAGTGTTCAAAGGTAAGAAGATGGCTGGTCACATGGGTGATGAGAATGTAACTATTCAGAATTTACAAGTCGTCGAAGTTGATGTTGAAAAAGGTGTAGTTATCGTTAGTGGTAATGTTCCTGGTTCAAAAGGAAAATACGTGTTTGTTAAAGATGCGGTTAAGAAAGCAGTTACTGCTTAAATAAAGGATTTGAGAGAATTTTAGGTAAAGAATATGAAAGCTGAATTAGTAAGTCTAGAGAAGAAGGTTGTTGGCGAGATTGCGCTAAGCGACTCTATTTTTGGACTAGAAGCAAGAGTTGATATCATTAAAAGGGTGATTGACTGGCAAAGAGCGAGAGCTAGAAGTGGTACTCACAGTGTTAAAACTGTTGGTGAAGTTTCTGGTACAACAAGAAAGCCGTTCAAGCAGAAGGGAACTGGTAACGCGAGGCAAGGTAACGCTAGGGGCGTTCAGCGTCGTGGTGGTGGTATTGCTCATGGCCCGCAGGTTAGATCTCATGATATTAAGTTACAGAAGAAAGTTAGAAAGCTAGGGTTGAGACATGCTCTTTCTATCAAAAAGGCAGAAGGTGCTTTGCATGTTGTTGATTCAGTTAGTATGAAACAACCAAAGACTTCAGATCTTGTTAAATCACTATCTAATTTTGGTTCTGGTAAGTTCTTTGTTATAGATGGTGATGTAGTAGATAATAATTTAAAATTATCAGCTTTATCTGCGATTAATGCGAATGTAGTTCCAGCAATTGGTGCAAATGTTTATGACATTGTTAGCAGTGACCATGTTTTAATATCTAAAAATGCATTGACGCTTTTAGAGGAGAGGTTGAAATAATGATAGCTAAGAATAAATATGATTTAATTAAAACTCCAATTATTACTGAGAAATCTACTATTCTTGGTGAATTTGGTAAGTATGTTTTTGAAGTATCTCCAAGAGCTGATAAAGCTTCTGTTAAGAAGGCGATTGAAGAGATTTTTGGAGTGAAGGTGAGAGGTGTAAATATCTTGAACCAAAAAGGTAAAGTTAAGAAATTCAGAGGCTTTATGGGTCGTAGATCCGATACTAAGAAAGCGGTTGTTACCTTGGAAAAAGATCAAACAATTGATTTAGCTGGAGGTATTAAATAATGGCCTTAAAAAAATATAATCCAACTACTCCTTCTCAAAGAGGTTTGGTTCGTGTTGATAAAAGTGAACTTTGGAAGGGTAAGCCTCATAAGGCTTTAACTAAAGGTTTAACAAAATCAGGTGGTAGAAATAATCTTGGAAGAATGACTGCTCGTCACAGAGGGGGTGGGCATAAGAGATTATACAGACTTGTTGATTTTAAAAGAAATAAATTAGATTGCCCAGCGATTATTGAGCGTATTGAGTATGATCCAAATAGATCGGCATATATTGCTCTAGTAAAATATGAAGATGGTGTGTATTCATATATTCTAGCTCCTGCAAAAATGAAAGCTGGTGATAAAGTTGTATCTGGTCCTGATGCTGATATTAGAAATGGTAATTGTTTGCCACTTAAAAATATTCCGGTTGGTACAATTGTTCATAATGTTGAGATGAAGCCTGGTAAAGGTGGTCAGATAGCAAGGTCAGCTGGTGCGTCAGTTAGTATTGTTGGTAAAGATTCTGGATATGCTCAAATTAAATTGTCTTCAGGTGAAGTTAGGTTGGTTCCACTTGAATGTATGGCTACAATAGGTACGCTATCTAATGCAGATAGAAAGAATACTATAGTTGGTAAAGCCGGTAGAAGTAGATGGCTTGGTAGACGTCCTCATGTTAGAGGTGTTGCGATGAATCCAGTAGATCACCCGCATGGTGGTGGTGAAGGTAAAACTTCTGGTGGTCGTCATCCAGTTACTCCTTGGGGTAAGCCGACTAAAGGTAAGAAGACGCGTAAGAAGAACAAGCTTTCTTCTAAGTTTATTATAAGAAGAAGAACTAAATAGTAGGAAAAAAATTATGTCACGCTCGGTTTGGAAAGGCCCATTTGTAGATGGCCACTTGCTAAAGAAAGTGCAGAACGCTATGGAAACTGGCAAGAAAGAAGTAATCAAGACTTGGTCGAGAAGATCAACGATACTTCCTTTGTTTGTTGGTTATACTTTTGCTGTTCATAATGGTAATAAGTTTATTCCAGTTGCGGTTTCGGAAGAAATGGTTGGTCATAAACTAGGTGAATTTGCTCCGACTCGTACATATTATGGTCACGGTGCGGATAAAAAAGCGAAAAGAAAATAGGTATAGGTTAAAATGAGTAATTTATTAGCAAAAGCTTCAATTATACGCCTTAGAACAAGTGCACAAAAGTTGAACTTAGTTGCGGCTACAATTAGAAATATGAAAGCATCAGATGCTTTAGTGCAGTTGACTTTCTCACCAAAGCGTATTGCGGTTGATGTAAAGAAATGTTTACAATCAGCTATTGCAAATGCGGAGAATAATATGGGTCTTGATATTGATAATTTAGTTGTAACATCTGCGACTGTCGGTAACTCAATTACAATGAAAAGAGTTAGGGCAAGAGCGAGAGGTAGAAGTGCTAGAATTCTTAAGCCATTTAGTAATTTGTATATAACAGTATCCGAAAGAGAGGAGAAGTAGTATGGGACAAAAAGTAAACCCACATGGTTTTAGAGTAGGGCCAACATTATTTAAAGGCTGGGAATCTGTTTTATATGCTGAAAAAGATTATGCTGAAAAATTACTTCAGGATTTGAAAATCAGATCACACATTATGAAGAAATACAAATTAGCTCAAGTGAGTCGTGTTGTAATTCAAAGGCCTAGTAATAGTATAGTGGTAAATATCCATGCGAAGAAGCCTGGGATGATTATCGGTAAGAGTGGTTCTGATATTGAAAAGCTAAAGAAGGATGTGCAGAAAATTGCTTCTTCGGAAGTGTTTATCAATATTCATGAAGTTAAGAAACCTGGAATTGATGGAAGTATTATTGCTCAGACAATTGCTCAGCAATTAGAGAACCGTGTTTCATTTAGAAAAGCTATGAAGACTGCGATTCAAAATAGTTTTAAGCAGGGTGGTAAAGGAATTAAAGTTGCATGTTCTGGTCGTTTAGGCGGTGCTGAAATTGCTAGAACTGAGTGGTATAGGGAAGGAAGAGTTCCTTTGCATACACTTCGTGCTGATATTGATTATGGTACAGCTGAAGCAAATACTACTTATGGTGTGATTGGTATTAAAGTTTGGGTTTATAAAGGTGATTTTGGCCAAACAAACAAAAGATAATTTGTAATTTAATTGGTAGATATAGAAAATGCTAGCTCCAAAAAAGCAAAAATTTAGAAAAGCTCATAAAGGAAGAGTCACTTCAAAGTCTAAAGCTGGAACAATGCTTAGCTTTGGTTCTTTCGGTTTGAAGTCAATTGATGGTCTCCGCGTTACTGCAAGGCAAATTGAAGCAGCGCGTCGTGCGGCTGTTAGGCATATGAAAAGGCAAGGAAGATTTTTTATTAGAATATTTCCAGATTTGCCTGTTTCTAAAAAGCCTAATGAAGTTCGTATGGGTAAAGGTAAGGGTTCTCCAGAATATTTTGCTGTGAGAGTATCTCCTGGAAGAATAATGTTTGAAATTGAAGGTGTCAGTGAAAACGTAGCTAGGTCTGCGCTTGAACTTGCAGCGGCTAAATTGCCAGTAAACACTAAAATAGTACAAAGATATGAGTAAAAGTAAGTCAGAATTTACATCAGAAGCGTTAGCAGGACTTAGCGTTGAGAAGTTAGTTGAAAAGTCGGCTTTTTTAAAGAAAGAGCTTTTTAATTTAAGATTTCAGAAAACTTTAGGTGAGCTTAATAACACGAGCAGATTTGCAAAAGTTAGAAAAGATATAGCTAGAGTTAATACTGAATTAAATAAAAGAAAAGCTGGAGTATAAGACAAATGCCTAAAAGAATTTTACAAGGCACAGTTGAAAGTGCAAAAAATGATAAAACTGTTTCTGTTAAGGTTGAAAGAACATTCAGACATCCTTTATATAAGAAGACGGTAAGAAAGTCTGCAAAATATGCAGCACACGATGCTAATGGCACGTGTAAAGTTGGTGATAAGGTGAGAATTCAGGAATGTAGGCCAATGTCTAAGACTAAGTCTTGGATGGTCATTGAAGATTAGAGTTGAAGATTAAAGTCGTTGACTTTTTTTACTAATTTCTATATTTTATCCTTTGTTTAATATTGTATATATTTGGAAGATTTAAGTTATGATTCAAATGCAGACCGTCCTTAAGGTAGCAGATAATTCGGGTGCTAAAAAAGTGATGTGTATAAAAGTGCTCGGTGGTTCTGGTCGCATGATTTCAGGTTGTGGTGACGTAATAGTTGTTTCAATTAAGACTGCGATGCCCGGTGGTAAAGTTAAGAAAGGTGAGGTTCATAGAGCTCTTGTCGTTCGTACTAAAAAAGGTGTTAAGAGGCCTGATGGAAGTACAATTCAGTTTGATTCAAACTCAGTTGTTCTAGTTAATAAGCAAAATGAACCGATTGGTTCTAGAGTGTTTGGTCCTGTTCCAAGAGAATTACGCGGAAAAGGATTCATGAAAATAATTTCTCTTGCTGAAGAGGTGATTTAGATGCATAAGCTAAAAATAAAAAAAGGCGATAAAGTTCAAGTAGTAACTGGTAAAAACAAAGGTAAGGTTGGAGATGTAATTAAAGTATTTCCATCTGAAAACAGAGTTATAGTATCAGGTGTAAACTTAGCTAAGAAACATACAAAGCCAAGTCAGACAAGTGAAGGTGGTATCATACAAAAGGAATTGCCGATTCATGTTTCAAACGTGAGTCATGTGGACCCTAAGACAAATGAAATCACTAAAATTGGCTATAAAACACTTGAAGATGGTAAAAAAGTTAGATTTGCCAAAAAGTCAGGTGAGATAATTTCTAAAGAAGGTAAGAAGTAATGTTGTCACGATTTAAAGATCTTTATAATAAGCAAGTTGTCAAAAGCTTACAGGATCAGTTTAAGTATCCAAATAAACATCAAATGCCAAAATTGGTGAAAGTTGTCGTGAATATGGGTGTTGGTGATGCTGTTTCTGATTCAAAAGTGATTAATCATGCTATTAGTGATATGACTGCGATTACTGGTCAAAAGCCATATACTACATATGCTAAAAAATCTATTGCGACGTTTAAGTTACGTGAAGGCATGAAGCTTGGTTGTAAGGTGACTCTTAGAAGAGAAAGAATGTATGAATTCCTTGAAAGACTAGTTATAGTAGCTCTGCCAAGGGTAAAAGAATTTAGAGGTCTTTCGGTAAAGAGTTTTGATGGTAGAGGTAATATTACTTTTGGTATTAAAGAGCAAATAGTATTTCCTGAAATCAATTACGATAAAATTGATAAAATCAGAGGAATGGATATTACGATTGTTACTACTGCGAAAACAGATAAAGAGGCTAAAGCTCTACTATCAGGCTTTAATCTTCCATTCTATAATTAATTTGTAAAAAAAAGAAAGCTACAATATGGCAAAACTAGGATCTATACAAAGAAACGATAAGAGAAAAAGACTTGTTAAGTCTTTGAGTAATAAAAGAAAGTCTCTTAAGGCTGAAATTATGAAGAAAGACCTTCATTTGGAAGAGAGGTTTTCCCTTGTTGTTAAGTTGGCAAAATTGCCAAGAAATTCTGCGCAAAATAGAGTAAGAAATAGATGTGCTTTAACAGGACGTCCTAGAGGTTATCATCGTAAAATGGGGATATCTCGTAATATGCTCAGAGAGCTGGCTGCGCAAGGTATGCTTCCTGGTGTTATAAAAGCTAGTTGGTAAGATTAAAGAATAGATTTAGGTACATTAAAATGACAATGTCAGATAATATAGCAGACATGCTAACAAGAATTAGAAATGGGCAGAAAAGCAGATTGCTTTCTGTTGGTTTGCCCGCATCTAAATTAAAATGTGCAGTCCTTGATGTTTTGACTAAGGAAGGTTACATTGCTGGTTATACTAAGGATGATAAAGAAGGAGTTATTGATATTTCTCTTAAATATTCTCGTTTAGGTGATCCAGCTATTAGTGAAATTCATAGAGTTTCTAAGCCAGGTAAAAGAATGTATTCTGCGATTGCAGATTTGTCTGGATATTATAATAATATGGGTATTCATATTCTATCTACACCAAGTGGCGTTATGTCTGATAGAGAAGCTAAGAAGCTTAATGTTGGTGGCGAAGTAATTTGTAAAGTATTTTAGAGTATAAGGATGTCAAGAGTAGGTAAAGTACCAGTACAAGTTGCTGATGATATAAAAGTTGAGATTACAGGTCTTTTTGTTAAGGTTCAGGGTCCGAAAGGGTCGCTAGAAAAAGAATTTGCTGGTTTTATTTCAATAGAATATAAAGATTCACAAATTGTAGTGAAGCCTTTGAATAACTCTGCAGAAGCAAAAGCAATGTGGGGTACGGCTAGAAGCATTATTAATGGGATGGTTATTGGCGTTAAAGATGGCTTTAAAGAAGAGCTGGAAGTTAATGGCGTTGGTTATAGGGCTGCTGTTAAGGGTAAGTATTTAAATCTTACACTTGGTAAGAGTCATAATACAAAGATTGAAATCCCAGAAGGAATTAAGGTTGAAACTCCAAAGCAAACTGTGATTATGCTTGAATCGCATGATAAACATAAGCTTGGTCAGTATGTAGCAACAATACGCAGTCAAAGACCACCTGAGCCATATAAAGGTAAGGGTATCAGACGTAAAGGTGAGTACGTACAGAGAAAAGAAGGTAAAAAAGGTTAGTTTTAGGTAAAATATGAGTGCAAATAATCCAGTTTTTCGTAAGAGAAGAGATAGAGTACGTATCAAATTAAGAAAAGTTTCTGATAGAAATAGACTATCAGTATTCAAATCAGGTCGTCACATCTATGCTCAAATCATTGATGATTCAACTTCTAAGACTTTAGTGTCGGCATCTACGCTTGATAAAGAAATTAGAAAGCCAGCAAAGTCTAATTGTAATGTTGAGTTTGCTGTGAAAGTTGGAAAGCTTCTAGCGGACCGTGCTGAAGAAAAGTCAATAAAACTTGTTGCTTTTGATAAAGGTGGTCATAGATATCACGGTGTTATAAAAGCTCTTGCTGATGAAGCAAGAAAAAAACTACAATTTTAATAGAGAAAGCAAATGTCTAAAAATTCCAAAAGTAATGATTCAGTAATCGAAGATTTAGTGCACGTTAATCGCGTAACAAAAGTTGTAAAAGGTGGACGGAACTTTTCTTTTGCAGCAATTGTGATTGTTGGTGATGAAAATGGTAAGGTTGGTTATGGTAATGGTAAAGCAAAAGAGGTTACTGAGGCGCGTGCTAAGGCAACCAAAGATGCAAGAGGAAATATGATTTCTGTGCCTTTATATCAAGGCAGAACTATTCATCATGATATAGTAGGTAAAAGCGGTGCAGCTAAGGTTGTATTAAGAAGAGCGGCTCCTGGTACTGGAGTTATTGCAGGTGGTCCACTTAGGTCTATCTTTGGTCGTTTAGGTGTTGAGGATATAGTTGCTAAATCACTTGGCTCATCAAATCCAAATGCTATGATTTCTGCGACTTTTGATGCTTTAAGAAATTTGAGATCTCCTAAGAATATTGCAGATAGGAGAAATAAAAATTTAGCTGAACTATCTGTAAATTCAGAAAAATCTGAGTAAAAATTATAAAGAAAGTAGATACTGATATGACTAAAGAAAAAGCAAAAGCAAGTAAGCAAATTAAAGTTACTCAAACAGGTAGCTCTATTGGTCGCCCAGATGATCAAAGAAAAACTCTAGTAGGGCTTGGTTTGAATAAAATTAGTGCATCAAGAGTGCTTGAAGATACGGCATCTATCAGAGGAATGGTAAAAAAAGTTAGGCACTTAATTAGTGTTGAAACTGTTTAAGCAGAGGAATGAAGGATATGAAATTAAATACACTATTTAATGTACCTGGTTCAAAGAAACCAAGAAAAAGAGTTGGTAGAGGTATCGGTAGCGGTACTGGTAAAACTTGTGGTAGAGGTGTGAAAGGTCAGAAGTCAAGATCAGGTGTTGCGATCAAGACTGAAGGTGGACAAATGCCGCTTATCAAAAGGTTGCCTAAAAGAGGTTTTAACTGCTCTAAATCTGTTGATTATACGGCTATAAGTGTTGCTGATATCGAAGCATTAATTGCTATGAAGCGTATTGATGTAGAAAAAAACATCAATAAAGATATGCTATTATCAATTGGTTATATTAAGAGCAAAAAAGTTCCTGTAAAACTTCTCGGTGGTATTGAGAAAACATCACATAAACTTACAATCGAACTGGATGCTTGTTCAGCTGGCGCAAAAGACGTTATTGAAAAAGCTGGTGGAAAAGTACTTTAATAAAAGAATATTATAATGCAAAAATCGAAAGGCGAACTTAGTAGTAGAATTTTATTCACCCTGGGTGTCTTGGTTGTTTGTAGAATAGGTTCGTTTATTCCAATTCCTGGTATTGATTCTATTGCCTTAGCTAGTCTTGCTGAGCGTAGTCAGGGTGGAATCTTGGGAATGTTTAATATGCTTTCTGGTGGCTCGCTAGAGAGAATGTCTATTTTTGCTTTAGCAATCATGCCATATATTACTGCATCGATTGTAATTCAGTTAATGACTATTGCATATAAGCCTCTTGAAGAGATGAAAAAAGATGGTGAAGTAGGTCGTCGTAAGATTAATCAATTATCTAGATATCTCACTGTAATCTTTGCTTCGTTTCAGGCATATGGTGTAACTCTTGGTCTTGAAGCAACAGTTACTCCTTTTGGTCCGGTTGTTATTATAGCTCCGCTGATTTTTAAGGTATCTACTATAACTACATTGGTAGTAGGAACGATGTTCTTAATGTGGCTTGGAGAGCAAATTTCTGCTCGTGGTATTGGTAATGGCACATCGTTGATTATATTTATTGGTATTGTTTCTGGTTTACCAAGCGCTATTATTAGTATGTTTGAATTATCTCGTAAGGGAGCAATGTCTCCAGTAGTTGTTATGGCTATTTGTGCTGGTGTTATTGCAATGATTGTTACAATAATTTTCTTTGAGCGTGCGCAGCGTAAAGTTTTAGTGCAATATCCAAAAAGACAAGTTGGGAATAAGATTTATGGTGGTGATTCAACTCATATGCCTTTGAAGCTTAATACTTCAGGTGTTATACCACCTATTTTTGCAAGTTCAGTTCTTTTGTTCCCGACAACTATTGCTGGATTTTCTGGAAATGATTCAGAGATGATGGGAATGATTTCGCGGTATTTAGGACATGGCAAACCGTTATTTATACTTTGTTATGTAGCATTAATTATGTTTTTTAGTTTTTTCTATACTGCAGTAGTGTTTAATTCAGAAGACACTGCTAATAATTTGAGAAAAAACGGTGCATATGTTCCAGGAAGAAGACCTGGAAAAAATACAGCTGAGTATTTTGACTATCTTTTAACGCGTTTGACAGTGTTGGGTAGTATTTATTTATCTGTTATTTGTATAGTACCAGAGCTGTTAATGAATAAATATTCAATGGCATTTGCTCTTGGTGGAACTAGTTTTTTGATTGTTGTTAACGTTGTCCTCGATACCTTCACGCAGATCCAGACGCATTTATTTAGCTCTAGATATGAAGGTCTAGTTAAGAAAATGAGGTTAAAAGACAAATGATAAAGAATATTATAATTCTACTAGGTTTGCCAGGATCTGGTAAAGGGACTCAAGGGGCTGTTCTTTCAGAAGAATTAGCTATTCCACATATCTCAACAGGAGATATCTTTAGAAAGATGGTTCTTGATGATAATGAAGATTCAAAAATGCTTGCTAAATACATGAGCGAGGGGAAATTAGTACCAAGTGATTTAGTAAATCAAATTGTTAGGAAATTTATTTTATCTGATATATGTCGAGATGGATGTATTCTGGATGGTTATCCAAGAACTCTTGAGCAAGCAGAGTATTTTATTGAGAATATTGATGCAAATATAAGCACTATATTTTTTGATGTCACAGACGAAGTAGCAACAAAAAGAATTCTTGGAAGAATTGCTTGTGCGTCATGCAATAAAATTTATAACGAATATTTTGACAAACCTAAAAAAGAAGGTGTTTGTGATGAGTGTGGTTCGGAAGAGTTTTCTGCGCGTTCTGATGATGATGAAAATACGATTGTAGCAAGGTTGGAAGAGTATAGAAATAATACGCTGCCTATGGTTGAATATTATAAGAAAAAAGGTAAATTCTTTACTGTACATGGTGGAGAATCAATAGAAGAAGTAGAGAATGAAGTAGCCTCTATTGTAAAAAAGATTTGACTTTGTCAAATATTTTTATATTATTCTGTTCTAAATATTTTAAAAAGTTGGAGAAGTTTTTGTGGCAAGGATTGCAGGTGTTAATATTCCACCAAATAAAAGATTAGTAATTAGCCTGACATATATATATGGTGTTGGTCTGACTGCTGCTCAAGAAATTTGTAAGAATACAAAATTAGCAGAGAATAAGAGAGTTAAGGATCTGGATGATCAAGAACTAGTTAAGCTTAGATCTGAGATTGAAAAGAATTTTCAAGTGGAAGGTGACCTAAGACGTGAAGTAAGTCTTAATATTAAGAAGAAAAAGGATTTACGCACTTATGAAGGTCTAAGACATATTAGAAGACTACCTGTTCGTGGTCAAAATACTCATTCTAATGCAAGAACGAGAAAAGGTAAGGCAGTCGCAATTGCTGGTAAGAAGAAATAATATAGAGATATAAATAATGAGTCCAACAAACAAAGCTAAAAAGAAAAAGAAGAATATTACTCTTGGAGTTGTGCATATTAAGGCAACTTTTAATAATACAATAATCACAGTTACAGATGTACAGGGTAATGTAATAGCTGGTTCTACTGCTGGTGCGCATGGTTTTAAAGGTGCTAAAAAAGCAACTCCTTATGCTGCGCAGGTTACTATGGATAAAGCTTCTGAAGAAGCGAAGGAGCATGGTTTAAAAACAGTTTCTATAAAAGTTAAAGGTGCTGGTTCACAGAGAGAAGCTGCAATGAGAGCGGTTTTTAGTCAGAATTTTGTTGTTACTTCAATAACAGATGTCTCAGGTGTTGCTCATAATGGTTGCAGAGCACCAAAAAGAAGAAGATGCTAGTTCTCGTATAAAAGCGAGATCATTTAAGAGATTTAGGGAACAAATATATGTCATTACTGAATAAGAACTGGAGTTCATTGATTAAGCCATCAAAGATTATATATGATGGTGCAAACGATGAAAGTAATATAGCTAACATTATTATTGAGCCACTAGAGCGTGGTTATGGCTTAACATTAGGTAACGCGCTGAGAAGAATTCTATTATCATCACTTCAAGGAGCTGCTATTACTGCAGTTAAAATTCCAGGAGTTGAGCATGAATTTTCAGCCAAATCTGGTGTAAAAGAGGATATAGTTGATATTATTCTTAACTTGAAAAAGATTTCAGTCAAGATGCATAGTTCTGAGAAAAAAACAGTTAGAATTACAGCAAAAGGCCCGTGCGTGGTTACAGCTGGTATGATTGAAACTGGAACTGATGTAGAAATCATGAATCCAGATCAGCATATTTGTACATTGTCAAAAGATGCTGATCTTGACATGGAACTTTACTGTGAAGTTGGTAGAGGTTATGTGCCAGCTGGCAGTAATAAACAAGATTATCCAATTGGTGTTATAGCAGTTGATGCTTTATATAGCCCAGTTAAAAAAGTATCATATAAAGTTGAAGATACTCGTGTCGGTCAAGTCACTGATTACGATAAATTAATTATGAATATTGAAACTGATTCTTCTATTACTCCGGAAATGGCAATTGCACTTTCTGCAAGAATTTTACAAGATCAGCTGCAATTATTTGTTACTTTCGAAGAGGAAGAAGAAGAGAAGTTGGAAGCAAAAGAAGAGCTTGAATATAATCCAATTCTTCTTAAGAAAGTTGATGAGCTTGAGCTTTCTGTTAGATCAAGAAATTGCCTGCAAAATGATAATATTGTTTATATTGGTGATTTAGTAAATAAGACAGAAGCAGAAATGCTTAGAACTCAGAATTTTGGTAGAAAGTCATTAAATGAGATTAAAGATGTTCTTTCAAAGTTCAATTTAAAATTTGGTATGGAAATCAATGGCTGGCCTCCTGAGAATATTGAGGAGTTAGCTAAAAAATATGAAGATCCATATTGATTCGATTTTAGCTAGTTAGCTAGAAATAAAATTTAAGAAAAATTTTGCGGGTAAAATGAGAAATTACTCTTTTGCGAGTAAAATAGTTTGAATATTTAGGTATAATAAAATGCGTCATAAGATTAAAGGAAAAAAATTAAATAGAACATCTTCACATAGAAAAGCTATGTTTGCTAATATGGCAGTTGCTTTGGTGATGAATGAGCAGATTAAGACTACTGTTGCAAAGGCAAAGGCTCTTCGTCCTTATGTTGAGCAATTAGTTACTAAAGCAAGAAAAGGTACTTTATCTGCAAGAAGAGATATTATTTCACGCATTAAAGATAAAGTAGCTGCTGAGAAGCTAATGTCAGTATTGGCTACTAGATATAAATCTCGTCCAGGTGGATACACAAGAGTTGTTAAGGCTGGTTTTAGATATGGTGATAGAGCTCCTATTGCATATATTGAGTTCGTTGAGAGAGATGTTGCTGCAAAAGGTTGCATGACTCCAAAAATTGAAAATTTATCAGAACAAGAAATACAAGAGTAAGGTTTAAAATATGGCTAATCATTCAGCTACAAAAAAAGCAATTAGAAAAACAGTTACAAAGACTGCTGTTAATAAAAATAGAAAAAGTCGTATCAAAACTTTTATTAAAAGAGTTGTTACTGCTGTTACTGCAGGTTCTGCAGAAGAAGCAAATGTAGCTCTTGTTGAAGCTCAATCAGAGATTATGAGAGGAGTTTCTGCAAAACTTATTAAGAAAAATACTGCTGCTAGAAAAGTTAGTAGATTAGCTAAAAGCGTAAAAAATATTTCAGGTGGCGTTAAAAAAACGGCGACTCCTAAGAAAGTTACTGCAACGAAAACGGCTGCGAAAGTAAAAACGGCTGAGAAGAAAGTTGCTGCTAAGCCAGCTGCTAAAAAAACTACTGCAGCTAAGAAAGCAGAGTAAGATCAGCGATTCGAAATATGAGCTAGAACCGTTGCATCATAACGCATTGAAAAAACGTATTTCGTAGAGCAAAAAGAAAAAAATAGTAAAATGCATATAAATCTTTAGAATAATACCAGTATATTTAATAAAGATTGGTACAGTCGTATTCATTCTAAAAAACACCTAAGTGTAAGTGCATTGTTAGAGTCAATTTCTAACAAATTTGGATTAATTTCAGACAATAGAGCGCCAAACAGTACTCATAAGATAAAGGATGTGATGCTATCAGGTCTTGCTTGCATGTATTTTCAATCCCAATCGTTATTAGAATTTCAACGCAAAATGCAGAATCATCACCAAAAAAATAACCTCAAAAGCATGTTTAATGTTAATGATCTTCCTACAGACAATGGAATGCGTAATATTATAGATTCTGTAAATCCAGAAGTAGCATTTAGACCAATATTTAAAGAATTATTTAATAAATTACAAAGAGGCAAACACCTTGAACAATATCAAACATTACCAGGGAAGTATTTATTGAATGTAGATGGTACGCAATATTTTAGCTCTAAGGAAATTAGTTGTAAAAAATGCTTAACACGTGGTACTGTCAAAAACTCATATCACTGCCATCAAGCATTACAAGCGGCAATTGTTAAAGACGGCTTACGTCAGGTCATACCAGTGATGCCAGAAGATATTTGCATACAAGATGGAGCAAAAAAAGAAGATAGTGAAGTAAATGCTTTTTATAGATTTATAGATAAGTTTAGAAAGGATCACGATAAGTTAGGCATTATTATCAATGCCGATGGATTATATGCAACAACACCAGTAATTGAGAAGATACATTCCCATAATGCAAACTACATTTTTCGTGCAAAACCCAAACAACATAAGACATTGATGAATAATCTAACCTCTATAGATAAATCTAAAGTTTATACCACTAGCCGAAGAAATAATGAACTTGTCATAGAGTGGGTTAATGATATTGAACTCTTTAGTGGCACCAAACAAAGAACAAATTATATAGCTGCATGGGAGCTAGTTCCTCAGAAAAACGGCACAAAAAAAGTGCAGTATTTTGGCAAATGGATAACTGACTTAGAAATCACAAATAAGAATGCAAAAATTATTTTAGATGCTGCAAGAGCACGTTGGAAAATAGAAAATGAGTGCTTCAATAGTTTAAAAAATCATGGATATAACATTGAACATAATTATGGTCACGGTAAAAACAATTCATGTTATAACTTCTATAACTTTACATTATTATCATTTTTGATGCATCAAATTCATCAATTAACCGATAGTTTATTCCAAAAACTCAGATTAAAATATAGCCGTTTAGCTTCATTATGGCATCAAGTCGGAGCGTTTGTTAATAGACTGTATTTTACCAACTTAGAAGCGTTATGGGAATTTTTGATTGGAGAAATGGATTATGAACCACCACCAACTTAAGGTGTTGTTTGATTGATTACTAACTGTATTTATCAATAGACTTGCTATTGATAACCGTTGTGGTGTATCATTTTTGTGAAAATGTTATTTTGTGATGTTTTCTACTAGCAAATCTGGTAATTATCACCATCTTTTTGATAAAAATAAAGCAAATATAATCTGATAATTTGCTACAAAGCCGATAATATTTTTTGTAACACTGATTTTATTCCATATTTCGAATCGCTGCATATTTGCTGGAATCAAGCAAAGATATTACATCAAACGTAACTTCAGCAAAGAAAATGAAAAAGTCTTTTGAAGATTCGCAAAATTGTAGTAGTAATTTCAGAGCTTGTGTTAATGGTGGAAGTATTAATATTAAAAATGCAGATAGAGAGATGGTAATAAATCTTCTATCTTCATCCCCGGTGACTTATGAAGCCATAGCAGATGAAACGAATTTTTCATTGCCAATGATTTATACTATTTGTTTGGAACTTGAGCTAGCTGGAAGAATTGTAAGACATCCAGGAAATAAAATTTCACTAATATATTAGAATTTATATGAAACTTGTAATTGTAGAATCGCCAGCAAAGGCAAAAACTATTAATAAATATTTGGGTAATGATTTTAAGGTTATTGCTTCTTTTGGGCATATACGTGATTTACCATCAAAAAATGGATCTGTGCTTCCAGATGAAGATTTTGCAATGAAATATGAAATTTCTGATAAATCTAGCAAATATGTGAATGAGATTCTGAAATCAGCTAAGCAGGCCGATGAAGTTTATCTAGCAACGGATCCAGATCGTGAAGGAGAAGCTATTTCTTGGCACGTAGTTGAAGTTCTTAAGAAAAAGAAAATTATCACAGAAGATTCAAAATTTAAGCGCATTGCGTTTAATGAGATTACTAAAAAAGCAGTGCTCGAGGCTGTTGCTTCTCCTAGAGATGTAGATAGTAATTTGGTGAATGCGCAACAAGCAAGACGTGCTTTGGACTATTTGGTAGGGTTTACCTTATCCCCAATTTTATGGCGTAAATTGCCCGGTTGTAAATCAGCTGGTCGTGTGCAATCAGTAGCGCTTAGAATAATTTGTGAGCGTGAAGATGAAATTGAGCGCTTTAAAAGTCAAGAGTATTGGGATATTACGCTTGATGTAGCCAATAGTAAAGGCCAACCATTTCAGGCTATATTATCGCATGTTGATGGTAATAAATTAGAGAAATTCTCAATAGCAAATAAAGCAACTGCAAGTGATTTAGTTGAGCGTTTGCAAAAAAGGCGCTTAAGTATTGATTCAATCACTAAGAAGCAACAAAAGCGTAATCCAGCTGCTCCATTTATTACATCTTCTTTGCAACAGGAAGCTTCTAGAAAGCTAGGTTTTGGTGCTAAAAAAACGATGCAGATAGCGCAGAAATTATATGAAGGAATTGATATTGGTGGAGAAACTGTTGGTTTGATAACATACATGAGAACTGATGGTGTCACATTGTCAGGTGATGCGATTGCTAGTGTTAGGTCTTTAATTGATCAGCTTTATGGCGAGAAATATCTTCCAAAGAGCCCACGTGCATATAAATCAAAATCAAAGAATGCTCAAGAAGCGCACGAAGCTATCCGTCCAACGGATATAACTTTAACACCAGAAAAATGCGCGGCAAAATTAGATAAAGATCAGTTGAAGTTATATGATTTGATTTGGAAGCGTACTATGGCTTGTCAAATGGAAAGTGTTATTGTTGATATGGTTGGCGCAGATCTTATTTCTGATGATAAAGCTTTTACAGCAAGAGCAACAGGTTCAACGATTGCTTTTGATGGTTTTTATAAAATTTATCAAGAAGGAAAAGATGACAGTCAGGAGGAAAAGAATAAGATATTACCTCCTCTTTCTGAAGGAGAAAAAATTGATACTAAAAAGATTAATCCTGAGCAGCATTTTACTGAACCTCCACCAAGATTTTCTGAAGCCAGTTTAGTAAAACGTTTAGAAGAATTGGGTATTGGCCGTCCTTCGACTTATGCATCTATTATTTCTGTTCTTCAAGATAGAAACTACGTTAAAGTTGAAAAAAAGAGATTTTTTCCAAATGATTTAGGGCGTTTAGTTACCGCATTTTTAGTTGGTTTTTTCGAGCAATATGTTGAATATGATTTTACAGCAGATTTAGAGGATGATCTTGATAAAGTTGCTGAAGGTAAAATGGGTTGGAAGAAATTGCTTGGTAATTTTTGGTCTGGATTTAATCAGAATGTAGACAAGGTTAGTGATCAAAAAATTGGCGACGTTATTGATTATGTCGAAAAATCACTAGAATTCCATTTATACGGTGAAGAAGGTTCAGAAGAATATGAGAAGAATAAAAAATGTTCATCATGCGCTGATGGTAAGCTCAGTTTAAAACTTGGAAAATATGGTGCATTCCTGGCCTGTAGTAATTATCCAGATTGTACGTTTAAGAAGCAGGTTTCAAAAAGTGATAATGATGCTAGTGATGCTGGTCAAAATTTTACTGACAATACTAAAATTCTTGGGCAGAATGCAGAAGGTGAAGATATTTCTTTGAAAAAAGGTCCTTATGGCTGGTATGTCCAGATTGGAGAGGCTAAGTCTAAAAAAGAGAAGCCTAAACGTAGTCCAGTTCCAGCTGGTATTAACCCTGAAACGCTTGATCTTCCTGTGGCGTTGAAGTTACTTAGCCTGCCGCTTCTTGTCGGGAAGCATCCGGAATCAGGTGACGAAATTTTGATGGGTATTGGTAAATTTGGTCCTTATCTAAAGCATCAAAATAAGTTTACTTCAATACCAAAGGCTGTTGATCCGTTTGCAGTGGAAGTAGTTCAGGCTGCAGAGATTATTGCAGCCAAGAAGGAAAAAGCGAAGAAATAGCTGCTTGTGTTTCATCAAGCAACTAATTCTTTAGGTATATCTTTTGCAGCGATTCGAAATATGAGCTAGAACCGTTGCATCATAACGCATTGAAAAAACGTATTTCGTAGAGCAAAAAGAAAAAAATAGTAAAATGCATATAAATCTTTAGAATAATACCAGTATATTTAATAAAGATTGGTACAGTCGTATTCATTCTAAAAAACACCTAAGTGTAAGTGCATTGTTAGAGTCAATTTCTAACAAATTTGGATTAATTTCAGACAATAGAGCGCCAAACAGTACTCATAAGATAAAGGATGTGATGCTATCAGGTCTTGCTTGCATGTATTTTCAATCCCAATCGTTATTATAATTTCAACGCAAAATGCAGAATCATCACCAAAAAAATAACCTCAAAAGCATGTTTAATGTTAATGATCTTCCTACAGACAATGGAATGCGTAATATTATAGATTCTGTAAATCCAGAAGTAGCATTTAGACCAATATTTAAAGAATTATTTAATAAATTACAAAGAGGCAAACACCTTGAACAATATCAAACATTACCAGGGAAGTATTTATTGAATGTAGATGGTACGCAATATTTTAGCTCTAAGGAAATTAGTTGTAAAAAATGCTTAACACGTGGTACTGTCAAAAACTCATATCACTGCCATCAAGCATTACAAGCGGCAATTGTTAAAGACGGCTTACGTCAGGTCATACCAGTGATGCCAGAAGATATTTGCATACAAGATGGAGCAAAAAAAGAAGATAGTGAAGTAAATGCTTTTTATAGATTTATAGATAAGTTTAGAAAGGATCACGATAAGTTAGGCATTATTATCAATGCCGATGGATTATATGCAACAACACCAGTAATTGAGAAGATACATTCCCATAATGCAAACTACATTTTTCGTGCAAAACCCAAACAACATAAGACATTGATGAATAATCTAACCTCTATAGATAAATCTAAAGTTTATACCACTAGCCGAAGAAATAATGAACTTGTCATAGAGTGGGTTAATGATATTGAACTCTTTAGTGGCACCAAACAAAGAACAAATTATATAGCTGCATGGGAGCTAGTTCCTCAGAAAAACGGCACAAAAAAAGTGCAGTATTTTGGCAAATGGATAACTGACTTAGAAATCACAAATAAGAATGCAAAAATTATTTTAGATGCTGCAAGAGCACGTTGGAAAATAGAAAATGAGTGCTTCAATAGTTTAAAAAATCATGGATATAACATTGAACATAATTATGGTCACGGTAAAAACAATTCATGTTATAACTTCTATAACTTTACATTATTATCATTTTTGATGCATCAAATTCATCAATTAACCGATAGTTTATTCCAAAAACTCAGATTAAAATATAGCCGTTTAGCTTCATTATGGCATCAAGTCGGAGCGTTTGTTAATAGACTGTATTTTACCAACTTAGAAGCGTTATGGGAATTTTTGATTGGAGAAATGGATTATGAACCACCACCAACTTAAGGTGTTGTTTGATTGATTACTAGCTGTATTTATCAATAGACTTGCTATTGATAACCGTTGTGGTGTATCATTTTTGTGAAAATGTTATTTTGTGATGTTTTCTACTAGCAAATCTGGTAATTATCACCATCTTTTTGATAAAAATAAAGCAAATATAATCTGATAATTTGCTACAAAGCCGATAATATTTTTTATAACACTGATTTTATTCCATATTTCGAATCGCTGGGTAAAATAGTATTTTCATACCCAAATCATCACAAATAATCTATGTTACCTTTCTTCTTTATATAATAAATTATAAATTTTCGAACTCCGAAGAAGGGCACTATGCTTGCCACTACTAGCCAAAGATCCTTGATTAATAACTAATATTTCATCTGCACTTTCAATAGATGATACTCTATGAGCAATTGATATTATCGTTTTACCCTTCAACAATGCTCTAATATTCTTTAATATTTTTTCTTCACTATCATTATCCAAAGCACTAGTTGATTCATCTAGCATTAAAATCTCAGGCTTATATAAGAGCGCTCTAGCAATTGCAATTCTTTGCTTTTGCCCACCAGAAATACGCACTCCTCTTTCACCGATCTCCGTATCCAAGCCAAATTCCAAGTTATTTGCAAAATCAGTTATTCCACATAATTTAGCAACATTATTAATTTGTTGATCACTAGCTTCTGGATTTGAAAAAGCAATGTTGGATTTAATAGTTCCAGAAAATATAGTTGGGTGCTGTTCTACATAAGCAATTTTTGATCTAATCTCATTCTCATCGATATTATTAATATTCACACCACCAATAGAAATACCACCAGATTTATGCTTATAAAACTTTAATAGCAACTGCATTAAAGTACTTTTACCAGACCCAGATTGACCAACCACGCCCGTAAAACCACCATGCTTAATCTTTAAAGAAATATTATTTAAGGCTAAAATATCAGGCCTTGCTGGATAAGAAAAATCAACATTCTCAAACTCAATAGCAAAATTCTTACTTAATTTCTGATTCAACTTCTTCTTTGGCAATAAGTTAGACATATTCTGTAGTTCAACTACTCGGTCAAGGGCGGCAAGAGGCCCCTGTATTTCACTAAATAATTCAGCCACTCCTCCAGCACTCATACCAACAATAATTGCATAATAAATAAAAGACACCATCTGACCAGAACTCATCGTCCCATTTATAATATCAACACTTCCAATCCATATCACAATTGTTATTGAGCCAGCAATAATCGCAATTGCAAGCGCAAAAAACATAGATCTGAGTCTCAAACGAGTACTTGCATGCTTTATATATGATTTAATTTTATCATCAAACTTATTTGCCGAATAATCCTGCTGATTATAAGCATATAAAGTACGGATACCCGAAAAACTTTCATCAATATTTGCAGCTAAATTTCCTTGTTCAGCCATAACAGCTCTAGACAAAGCACGAACATGTTTACTCAGCTTTAAAAGAGGAAAAAGAAGAACAGGCACACTAATTACTACTAATAAAGAGAGTTTTGGACTTTGAACAAACATCAAAATCATCGCGCCCAAAAGCATAATTGAATTACGAACAAAGAAAGAAAGAAAATTGATAATCAATCCACCGATAACCTCAATATCTGAACCCAGCCTAGAGATAATATCTCCAACTTTTAAATCCTCATATTTCACAATATCAACATTTAGAAGTGAGCGATATGTATCTGACTTAAGTTTAGATATAACTTTAACGGTAATAACATTAATAAAATAAGAACGAAAAAAACTACCAACTGCAAATATTGAAATTAATATACTGATCCAAAATATCGCATTATGAATCTCTGAAACTTGATCAGCACTAACTCCATTATCTACTAATCTTCTAAAAACAATCCCAATAGAAAGTAATGATGCAGATACGCCTAATAATGCAACAAATACTATACTCAAACTCTTTAAATGCTCTGTTACATAGCCAATAATATGCTTTATATTACTTGTCATGATTATCTTATCTCTTATCTAGAAAATTTTATATTCAATTCATCGGTTAGTATTTTAAATAATTCACTTCCATTTCGCGAACGCCAAAAATTATCAAAATATACAAAATGATATGGCCCACTAATTGGCGAAGAAAGCCAAATCTCTTTGGCAGCAGATTGCTTATTAATTACAAAAGTTCCATTCTGAGTGATCAAGGTTAATATCCCATCATTCAAGTCAAGATCTATCTCACCTTTTGGATCCTGATCCTCAATATCCTGAACAATTCTATCCAATATTATTCCAACTTTAACAGCAAATTCTGAATCTTGCATTACTTAACAACCTTTTCTTTAAATACTTAGATATTTCTATCTGAATTTCATTAGCTTTGTAAAGCTATCACGAAATCACCCACGAACCAAAAGCTTAATTTTATGCACCGCCTTATAACCTAAATATATCGCAATACGTTCCAATATAAGCTCCTGCTGATAAGCAATTTCCATTGAAGCACTAGAATTGTCGGAAGCTATATAAAGGATATTAATTTTTTTTCCCTTCTCTTTACTTACAGAAATTTTCAATGGCGAACTATTTTGACTAAACTTAATGCCAACAATTTTACCCCAATTTACAATTATCTCTGCTAATATTGGGTTCTGCCTCCTAAAGACATTATACACTAACTTATTAACTTCATTTATGATAGGCCTCATATTACTGACCTTATAATAGTTACCATTACAATAAGCACTGCGCCAATAATAGCTATAACTGGATAATAAAGCGACTGAACTGCAAGCAACATAAGTAAAACGTTACATTTCATAATACGTTTTACTGTTCTTTTGTGGGATTTACCAGTTTTTACAGATTTCTGAAAGAAATGTTGCAAATGCGGCTCCCATATCCTTTCTCCCTTAACAACTCTAATCAGAATAGTCAAACCACCATCAGCAATATAGTAAAGTGATGCAATAACACATGCTGCAAATAATTTAGCACTACCAGAGGCGATAGTTAAAAGACAAACTCCAATCAAAAACCCCAAACTAATACTACCCACATCGCCAAGAAATATCTTTGCTGGTTGCCAGTTAAAATAAAGAAATCCCAAGGACCAAGCTCCGATAATTGCTGCCGTTATAATTATCATATCAACATTTGGAATAATATCGTATCTTACAAAACATAATAATAAAATAGTTGCAGAATAATGTAATGATTGGCTGACCGTAATACCATCAATTCCATCCATAAAATTATATACGTTCAAGAATGTCAATAACGCAAAAGTTCCAATTGCTAAATCCAGATATACTGGTATTTCAGAATGCAGTATTGGACTTGGGTGAACTAACCACATAATAGCAAGCATTGAACATAAAAAATGAATCAATAATCGCAATGGAATCATAACATGAGATATATCATCCCAAAAAGAAACTAGACTTATAGGAATAAATATCTGTAAAAGCATAAATGAACCATCAATAGACCCAATAACATAATATTCAAACGCAGGGAGCAATATAGAATATATAATTACCAAAGATAATCCACCACCTCTTGGCGTTATTTCACTATGAGCACGTCTATTACTTGGAATATCAACGATGCCTAATTTTGGCATTATCTTTATCAAGATCCGAGTTATAACAAACGAAGATATCATTGCTATAATTCCTAAAATAACTAAATTAATAATAAAACTCATAACAACATATTTGATTTAAAACTATAATATTCATTACCACCGATAATTACATGATCATGCACTGTCACATTAACAGTTTTACATGCACTAACGATTTGAGCCGTCAAATCTATATCTGCATTCGATGGCTTTGTATTACCGCTAGGATGATTATGCACCAAAATTAACGCCCCCGCCTCATGAAAAAGAGATTTTTTTACAATTTCTCTTGGATATACCGGAGTTTGATCAATCGTACCCGTTGCCATAACATCATCTGCAATTAAAACATTTTTTTTATTAAGAAAAAGCACTCTAAATTTCTCAAGTTTTAAACAACCCATATTAAATTTTAGATATTCCAATAATGGTGACCAAGAACTAATCACATTCTTATTCTTTACCCTTTCAACAAATACACGATTTAGCATTTCCTTCATAATGCGCAGCTGCAGATAAACTGGTTCAGTAGCACCTTTCACAGAAAGAATTTTATCTCTATCAGCATTTATCAATTGATTAAAATTTTCAAATTTTGTAATTAAGTCTTTAGCTAATGGCTTCACATCGCGCCGTGGAATAGATTGAAAAAGAGCTAATTCTAACAGCTCATAATCACTAAAACTCTGAGGCTCATTTTGAGAAAATCTCTCCTTCAACCTCTTACGATGCCCAATATGATGAGGTTTTTCTTCTATTTTATTTTCCAAGCTCATATGGCGGATACAATAATTTTTTTGGTGACATAGTAAAAATCTCAACACTATCCTTTGTCACACCAACTGTGTGCTCAAACTGCGCAGATAATGATTTATCCCTTGTAGTAACTGTCCAATCATCAAATTTACTCAGGATAGTGTCAGGCTTGCCAACATTCACCATTGGCTCAATTGTAAAAAACATTCCTTCTTCAAGAACAATACCAGTTCCTGGTTTGCCGTAATGCAAAACCGTTGGTTCATCATGAAAAACCTGGCCAATTCCATGACCTGTATAATCACGTACAACTGAATATTTATTTTTTTCAGCATGTTTCTGAATAGCATGCCCGATATCTCCAAGACGCACTCCTGGTTTTACCATCTCAATACCAATCATCATCGCTTCATATGTCACTTGCACAAGACGTTTTTGTTTAATTCCTACATCTCCCACATAATACATACGGCTGGTATCACCATGCCACCCATCAACAATAACAGTAACATCAATATTAATAATATCACCATTCTTAAGCTTTTTATCTGACGGAATCCCATGACAAACTACATGGTTAATTGAAGTGCAAATAGATTTTGGAAAGCCTTTATAGTTAAGCGGAGCAGGAATTGCTCCATGCTGGGTTATAAATTCATGACATAAATCATTAAGACGATCAGTAGTTACACCTGGAATAACATACTCCGTTATATAGTCAAGGGTCTCTGCAGCAAGCCTACCCGCAACCCGCATTTTTTTACAATCTTCACTCTTATGAATCTTAACTGCCATCTATTTAATTATACTTTTTATAATTTTACCATCAATCCAGTGACCTTTTGCCCACTCAGCACCATCAGCAAATTTTCTTTGCCACCCAAGTCCTCTACTGTCCCAACCATAACAAAAACCCATTGCTATAGACTCACTTTCATTAATGTGCTCAGGTGTAGCACGAATTGCTCTCATTTGCACTAGAAAATCTACTGTTCCTGATGAATATTTTGGCACTTCATCACCGTAAACACCTGGAGTATTAGTCGCACATTCAATTGATCTAAAACCAAACTCACTGAATATAATCGGTTTAGACCTCTTACACCAAGAAGTTTTATAACTTACTTCTTCTACAGAATCCCAGCCCCAATGGCTCGAAGAATACCAATTTGTTAAGTCTTTCAATCTAGCACCTTCATTACTAAATTCAACTTTCTCACCTTCCAAATTTAGATAGTAATCATACCCCTCACCGGAAGAAAACCCTTCTTTTATCTCCTTTTTAGATAAATCTTATTTTCGATCATCTGAAAGCGGCATATAATAATCAATTCCTATAAAATTAATATTTTTATTCATCCAGAGTTCATCAAGAGGTCTATACCCACCAAGACATGAATGGCACTCGCTCCAATTTGCAGCGTAACTAATTAAGGCATCCTTACCAATCTTATCTCTAACACTCGATGCAAGGTCAATTAAACAATCAATAAATGGAAATTTTCTACTTTTTTCTTTAATAGAAGTTAGCCCTTCAAGCTCAGAACCAACGTAAATCATATCAATATTATCTTTTAATAAATTAGCATAGTGCAATACAAATGGTTTATACTGATTCAAGTAAAAACTTCCTACACTCTCTGCACTACCGGTTATCTTACCACGCCAAGATTTGGCAAAATCATCAACCATTAAAAAAGGATAAAATGCAACTTTAACCCCCTTTTTCTTTATAGCATCAACGTATGATACTACATCAGAATCTGGAGTTGTTCCACCGTATCTGACGGTAGTTGGGCCGATTGGATTGGATCGATGAATTTGGTGAGCATCAGATCTATTATAACTACAAACTAACCAATCATCATCGCACTCATCAGAGTTTTTCTCTATACCGGGCCTAATTATTGCATTAGCAGTATCAAGATCCGTAACAAACCATGAAACAACTACACCAACCCACTTAAGATTCTGCATAGCTTCTAGCATTTCATCAATAGATAAAGTGCTAGAAAGCGAGGCCTCTCCAGTACCTGGCAAAGCCATTACTGCATACATATGCTCTGAAACATAATCTATATCATGCTGATGAACAGAATCTATAACCTCAAAATCTCCAGCTAATTTTGACATAGCAAAATATTATGATAATTTCTCTTTCAATATCTCGTTAACCATTTGAGGACTAGCTTTACCACCTGTTTTTTTCATTACTTGACCGACAAAGAAACCAAATAATTTTTCTTTTCCTCCGCGGTAACCATCAACTGAATCAGGATTAGCAGCGATCACCTCATCAATAATTGGCTCGATTGAACCTCGATCAGAAACCTGCTTCAAACCTTTGTCTTCTATAATTTTTTCTGCAGCATCACCGCTCTCAAACATTTCTTCAAATACAGTCTTCGCTATTTTGCCAGAAATTGTTCCATCATCAATTAATGCGACCATATCCCGAATCATTTTTGGTGAGATTTTACATTCAGCTAAAGTCATTGAGTTTTTATTCAGCCTTCCAAATAGCTCACTTGAAATCCAGTTTGCCACCGCTTTTGCATTAGCACCAGCACTTGCTTCTTCAAAATACTTTGCCGTTTCAATATCAGCTACAATCACTTCTGCATCATATTGGTTTAAACCTAACTCAGAAACATAGCGATGTACTTTTTCAGATGGGAGCTCCGGCAATTCTGATTTTAACTTTGCAATCAACTCATCATCAACATGTACTGGAAGTAAATCTGGATCTGGGAAATAGCGATAATCATTTGCATCTTCCTTGCTCCTCATAGTACGAGTTTGACCAGTATTTACATCAAACAACCTAGTTTCTTGATCAACTTCTCCGCCACTCTCAAGCAATTCAACTTGACGCATAGCTTCATATTCAATAGCTTTCGTAATATTCTTTACAGAATTCAAATTCTTTATTTCACAGCGAGTCCCAAGATCTCCACCTGGTTTTCTAACAGAGATATTAGCATCGCAACGCATCGAACCTTGATCCATATTACCATCACACGAACCAATGTAACGAACTAAGCTTCTAAGCTTTTTTACATAATTCGCAGCTTCATATGGTGAGCTCATATCAGGCTCGGTTACAATTTCCATAAGAGCAACACCAGAACGATTTAAATCAATCAAACTATATTCTGGATGCTGGTCATGGATAGATTTCCCAGCATCTTGCTCAAGGTGAATACGATTAATTCGCACCCTCTTCTCTTTTTCATCTTCAGTCATTATATCCATATGACCATTTTCAACTATTGGAATATAGAATTGCGAAATCTGATAACCTTGTGGAAGATCTGCATAGAAATAATTTTTTCTATCAAAAACAGATATTTTATTGATTCCAGCATTAATACCAAGCCCAGTTTTAATAGCCTGCTCAACGCAGTATTTATTTAGCACCGGAAGCATTCCTGGCATTGCCGCATCAACCAATGACACTTGAGAATTGGGCTCAGCACCAAATTCTGTTGCAGTGGCAGAAAACAGCTTTGCCTTTGATGAAATTTGCGCATGCACTTCAAGCCCAATTACATATTCCCACTCACCTGTGTTTCCTGTTATATAAGCCATTAAAAACCTCCTGGAGTGAAATCTAAATTCTTTACTGCTCGTTCTATAACAGCTGACGCCCTCAAAACATTGTATTCATCTAGTGCAGGAGCGACGATTTGCATACCAAGCGGCAAATTCTCACTATTTAATGCAGCAGGAACCGAAGAACATGGTAGACCAGCCAAACTTGCTGGGATCGTAAATATGTCATTTAAATACATAGTTAGAGGATCCTCTTGATTATCATTCATACCAAACGCTGCTGTTGGGGTTGATGGAAGCATAATTACATCCACCTTCTCATAAGCATTCTTAAAATCATTAGCTATCAACCGACGAACTTTTTGCGCTTTCAAATAATACGCATCCATATGGCTAGAAGATAATACATAAGTCCCAATCATAATACGACGCTTAACTTCTTCACCAAAACCTTCTGTTCTAGTAAATCTATATAAATCATCCAAATTGCTGCACGGTCTATCTGTTCTATGTGTATATCTTACACCATCATATCTGGACAGGTTTGATGAAGCTTCTGCTGGAGCAATAACATAATATACTGAAAGCGCATATTGAGCATGTGGAAGAGTTATATTAACAATCTCAGCTCCTTCAGCTTTCATCATTTCTATTGAATTTTGCCACATTTGCATAATTTCAGGATTAACACCATCCATTTCCATTAAATCAGTTGGAATACCAACCTTCATACCTTTTACAGATTTTGCGCTTGCCGAAACAAGTTCAGGCACAGGTTTATTAATAGATGTCGAATCTTTTTCATCAAAACCCATCATTGCTTCTAACATCAAGGCTGAGTCTTGAACGCTTCTTGTAA
The DNA here is from genome assembly GCA_965233855.1 of Rickettsiaceae bacterium. GTDB lineage: Bacteria > Pseudomonadota > Alphaproteobacteria > Rickettsiales > Rickettsiaceae > Megaera_A. Next base: position 314,025 of record OZ247586.1, read on the forward strand.
ATACACCTGCTTGATCAAGTGAACTTGCAAATGCCACCATCCCCCAACGAGAGCACCTTCCATATGTAGGCTTAATGCCAAAAGTCCCGGTGAAAGCTGCTGGCTGCCTAATTGACCCACCAGTATCACTACCAAGCGCTGCCATAGACGCAAAGCTACTAACAGCAGCAGCAGATCCACCCGATGAACCGCCTGGCACTAAATCCTTATCACTATTTTTTGCTTTCCATGGGCTGATTACATTTCCGAAATAACTAGTGGTATTTGAAGATCCCATAGCAAATTCATCCATATTTGCTTTACCAATCATAACCGTACCATTATCAGCAATATTCTGACTAACAGTTGACTCATATGGTGGAACAAATTCTCCAAGCATTTTAGAACCAGCTGTAGTTTTTACATTTTTTGTGCAAAACAAATCTTTAACAGCAACGGGGATCCCTTCTAGCTTTCTTGCAACTCCATTTGCATAATTCTCATCTGCTTGTTTTGCTTGGGTCCTTGCAATATCAAAAGTCTCAGTGACATAACTATTTAAATCTTTCTGAGCTTCTGCCTGCGCTATATGCGCATCAATAATTTCAGTAGCTGTATATTCTTTAGCCTTCAGGCCTTCAAGCGCATCTGCGATTGATAATTTTATTAATTCTGACATTCTATTCAATCACCTTTGGAACAACAAAACATTTAACTTCTCTTGCAATCTCAGAGCCTTTCTCAGGAACATTTTTAAATAAATCTTCTGAAATATCCGAAACTTCTATCTTATCTTCTCTCATTCTTTGATGCATATCACAAACAGATCGAAGCGGCTCTACGCCTTCGCAATCAATTTCCTGCAACCTGTCTATCATATCCACTACGCTTGCAAGCTTATGAGAAAAAGATTTAAGTTCATTATCAGAAAAATCTAATTTAGAAAGTATCTGTAATTTTTTTAATTCTTTATCACTTATCATAATAATTACTTATATTTTTTAATCTATTACTAATTTAAATCAAACTTAGTTAGAAACGCTATCTATTTACTTTTTACGTCTCTTACTACCATTCGTAGTTTGATTAAATCTACCAATATTCTTAACAAACTTCTGAATACCACTTTGCTCAGTACCTTGAGTTTTAGTATAAGCACTATTTGCAGACACTGCCTCATTTTGCGAATCTTTCATTAGTACGGCTTCTGACACCTTTTTATTCTTAGCAAAAGTTATTTTCAATATTCTCTGCTTAACTACTTTTGGATCAAACCAAGCTCTACGCGCTAAAGATCTCTGAATATAATACCAAGTATTCTCAGAAAAGTCTGGAACATATGTTGGAGTACCAATCATATCAATCAGTTGCTCCTGATTTGGTTTCTTTATATTAATCTGCTCAACCACACTATCACTAACGAACTGACCACGCACATCGACAGACTGGCAACCACTAAGGATCAAAAGGAGAACAACGGAAATAATTCCGGCAAAATAAGGCTTTAAATTTGTCATAAAAATAATTTTATATAAAATACTATGGATTTTGTAATTGGAATATAGTATAATGCGCGACAGTTTGACAAACACTTTTTTCAAAATAACTAACAAAAAGTCGATTGAGGGATAAAAAATGGCAGTTCCAAAGAAAAAAACGTCTAAATCTAAACGTAACATGAGACGCTCACATGATGCGCTTGGTAAAGTTAATGTAATTATTGATAAAGACACTGGTGAATATAGACTTCCACATCATATGGATGCATCAAGTGGTTCATACAATGACAAGCAAATCGTTGTTGAAAAAGATGAAGATTCTGAAGCTTAAGTATAAAAACTTATGGCCTCAAAAATCATAGGCTGCGGTGGCTATTTACCTTCTAAAATCGTTACAAACGCAGAGCTAGAAAAGACTATAAACACTAGTGATGAGTGGATACGATCAAGAACTGGAATTGGCCAACGCCATATTGCAGCTAGTGATGAATATAGCTCACATATGGCTCATAATGCAGCTAAGGCCGCTATTAAAGATGCAAAAATCGACCCAAAAGATATTGATTTAATCATCGCATGCACAAATACTCCAGATAACAGCTTTCCCGGCATTGCTAATAAGCTTCAAGGCTATCTCAATCTGGGACAAATACCTTCTTTTGATCTTCAAGCAATTTGCTCTGGTTTTGTCTATGGCACGCAAGTGGCCGATAATATGATCAAATCTGGCAAATATAAAACAGTGCTTTTAGTTTGCGCTGAAAAGATGTCTTCACTACTAGATTGGCAAGATAGGTCTACATGCGTCCTCTTTGGTGATGGTGCAGGCGCTGTAATAATGCAGCACCATGATTCAAATTCTGGAATAATCGATAGTAATATTTATTCTGATGGATCGATGTACGATATACTCTATACAGATGGTGGTGTTAGCATGAATGGCAAAAGTGGCAATATACAAATGAAAGGACAAGAAGTCTTCAAAAAAGCCGTTGAAAAAATGTCAGAATCTGTTCGATTCATTTTAGAATCAAATAATTTAGGCCTAGCTGATATTGACTACTTTGTTCCGCATCAAGCGAATCAAAGAATTATTAACTCTATAGCCAGCAAATTTGGCATTGAAGATGATAAAGTCATTTTAACCATTGAGAAACATGCTAATTGCTCGGCAGCATCAATTCCACTTGCGCTTTCCGAATTAAAGTCGACGAAAGGAATAGAAACTGGTAAGCTAGTAGTATTTACGGCATTTGGGGCTGGAGCAACCTGGGGATCGATTTTAGTTAGGTGGTAACATCTAGAAAATAGTCCCAAGCTTAGATTAAGACTAAGAAGATTGAGATTATATGAAAAAACCTGAAACAATTACAAAAGAAAAAATCGCTGAAAAACTTAAAAATCATCTGGGACTTTCAGCCACCTTGTGCGAAGAAATAGTGACACATAATTTTTCTGAAATTTTTCGTCTTACAAAACGCGATAACAAAACTATGTTACAAAATTTTGGCACATGGAAAATTAATCATAAAAAGACAAGACCTGGTTTTAATATTCGTTCTGGTGAGCCAGTTGAGATTAAACCAAGAAGAGTTCTTCGTTTTTTACCTTCCCGACCTTTTAAAGAAAAAATCAATAGATAAACATGCTTACTAAAAAATATTTTTCTATTTCTGAAGCATGCGATATGTGCGCACTTGCACCTCATAAACTCAGATACATTGATAAAATCGATAAAAACATATCTATTGTCAAAATTCGTGGCCGCAGATATTATACCTTAGAAAATATGAATTATCTGGTAAATAAATATTCTAGTATTGATGCACTTATAATAAATGATACAATTCAAAAACCTTCTATTATAGAATCAACCACAAATCAAAAAACTATCTCTACTCAACCGACAAAAATTGACCATCAATTCATAGCAAAAATTAACCAGCTATTAGAGAATTTTCAAATTTTAGAAGCGCGCTTGAGATAAACACCACTACTTCAAATTAAAATAAAAACCAACAGTAATTATAGCTCTCTATATACTTAACACATGTTTTTATCTAGTTTAGAGCAATAAAAAGTCATATTTTTCATACACATACATTTATATCATCGATACCTACTACTGATAATGCATCATCACCCATTGCTTCTACATCAGTTGATTCGACATTAACCGATTCATTATACTCATCTAAAATACTATTTAACTTCGTTTTATCCATTTGACCGAGTTCTTCTCTTATACTAGTTATCAAATCTTCCGTTATGTATTCATGAATTAATCCGAACTTAAGGTATTCTTTTTCTGAATCAAATTTTTCTAATATTAATTTAACCCCAACTATGCATAAGAATCTAATTTTACCATTTGATCTAGAGATGGTTTATCAGTTCTAATTTGGTAATTTATGAGTCCAGCAAATAAGTGAGAAAAAGCGTTGATAGGTGATCTGTGCCTACTATGAATCAAAGTATTCAATGACTTCATAGAGGAGAATATAGTCTCAATAAAACTACGACGCATCAACATCATTTTATCTGTAGTATCCATTAAAATATTTTTCATATTCTTTTTGATTTTAGTAATCAAAGTCACTTTTTGTTCAAATAATTCAGCGGATAGTTTTTTGGATATATACCCTTTATCACCAATAAGTTTACCAGTAATACCTTTCACCATTTCCATAACTGGAGAACGATCATTAACGTTGCCACCAGTAATAGTCATACTTACAATTTCTCCGAATGTATTGAGAATAAAGTGCAACTTAAAGCCAAAAAACCAACCAGTAGAAGTCTTGCCTTTTTTAGCTAATCCTTTAAAAACTTTATGTCTTTTTTCTCGAAGATTATGACAAACAGCCATAGGCGTTGCATCTATAAACATATATTCTGTTACCTTACCTTCAAGGCTTTTAAGCATGCAAACCACAGCAGGGAAAGCAAGTTTTATTAGTGCTGTAAAGCGATCGTAATGTACTAAGTAGCTGAATAAGTTTCTGTGATTCCTCATAAGTTCTAGGTAAAAATATTTAAAGCATGACATTCCAGATTGATGGAAAGCTATCAGGATAGTTATTATTTCTGACAAGCTCATTTTACATGGTTTATTACGCTTTCTAATACCACTGGTAATGAGTGTTTTTTTGCAGCGATTCGAAATATGAGCTAGAACCGTTGCATCATAACGCATTGAAAAAACGTATTTCGTAGAGCAAAAAGAAAAAAATAGTAAAATGCATATAAATCTTTAGAATAATACCAGTATATTTAATAAAGATTGGTACAGTCGTATTCATTCTAAAAAACACCTAAGTGTAAGTGCATTGTTAGAGTCAATTTCTAACAAATTTGGATTAATTTCAGACAATAGAGCGCCAAACAGTACTCATAAGATAAAGGATGTGATGCTATCAGGTCTTGCTTGCATGTATTTTCAATCCCAATCGTTATTAGAATTTCAACGCAAAATGCAGAATCATCACCAAAAAAATAACCTCAAAAGCATGTTTAATGTTAATGATCTTCCTACAGACAATGGAATGCGTAATATTATAGATTCTGTAAATCCAGAAGTAGCATTTAGACCAATATTTAAAGAATTATTTAATAAATTACAAAGAGGCAAACGCCTTGAACAATATCAAACATTACCAGGGAAGTATTTATTGAATGTAGATGGTACGCAATATTTTAGCTCTAAGGAAATTAGTTGTAAAAAATGCTTAACACGTGGTACTGTCAAAAACTCATATCACTGCCATCAAGCATTACAAGCGGCAATTGTTAAAGACGGCTTACGTCAGGTCATACCAGTGATGCCAGAAGATATTTGCATACAAGATGGAGCAAAAAAAGAAGATAGTGAAGTAAATGCTTTTTATAGATTTATAGATAAGTTTAGAAAGGATCACGATAAGTTAGGCATTATTATCAATGCCGATGGATTATATGCAACAACACCAGTAATTGAGAAGATACATTCCCATAATGCAAACTACATTTTTCGTGCAAAACCCAAACAACATAAGACATTGATGAATAATCTAACCTCTATAGATAAATCTAAAGTTTATACCACTAGCCGAAGAAATAATGAACTTGTCATAGAGTGGGTTAATGATATTGAACTCTTTAGTGGCACCAAACAAAGAACAAATTATATAGCTGCATGGGAGCTAGTTCCTCAGAAAAACGGCACAAAAAAAGTGCAGTATTTTGGCAAATGGATAACTGACTTAGAAATCACAAATAAGAATGCAAAAATTATTTTAGATGCTGCAAGAGCACGTTGGAAAATAGAAAATGAGTGCTTCAATAGTTTAAAAAATCATGGATATAACATTGAACATAATTATGGTCACGGTAAAAACAATTCATGTTATAACTTCTATAACTTTACATTATTATCATTTTTGATGCATCAAATTCATCAATTAACTGATAGTTTATTCCAAAAACTCAGATTAAAATATAGCCGTTTAGCTTCATTATGGCATCAAGTCGGAGCGTTTGTTAATAGACTGTATTTTACCAACTTAGAAGCGTTATGGGAATTTTTGATTGGAGAAATGGATTATGAACCACCACCAACTTAAGGTGTTGTTTGATTGATTACTAACTGTATTTATCAATAGACTTGCTATTGATAACCGTTGTGGTGCATCATTTTTGTGAAAATGTTATTTTGTGATGTTTTCTACTAGCAAATCTGGTAATTATCACCATCTTTTTGATAAAAATAAAGCAAATATAATCTGATAATTTGCTACAAAGCCGATAATATTTTTTATAACACTGATTTTATTCCATATTTCGAATCGCTGGACGAAGACAGTTACATTGAAATTTGTTAATTTATCAGTGAATCTGCTGCCAATTATCGCCAAAATTCACTTCAACATCTGTACGAACATCGAGATTAATGGCGGATTCCATGACCGCCTTGATCAACTTCACTGCTCTATCTATTTCTTGCTCAGGAGATTCAAAAATTAATTCATCATGGATTTGAAGAATCATTTTTGTTTTCATAGAACGTTTTTTTAGTTCAGAATCTAGATTAATCATAGCAATCTTAACTATATCAGAAGCTAAACTTTGCATTGGTGCATTAATAGCAGCGCGCTCCCCAAAAGATCTAAGCGCATGATTTTTATCGTTTATCGTTGGAACAAAGCATTTGCGCCCCAATAAATTTTCTACATAACCATTTTCTTTAGCAAACTCTATTGTGTCGCTCATATATTTTTGGATACCTGGATATTCTTTAAAATATCTTTCTATATAATCAGCAGCTTCTTTTCGAGATATATTTAGTTGCTTCGCAAGACCAAACGCACTTATTCCATATATAATACCAAAATTAATTGCCTTGGCACTTCTTCGGAGTTCTGAATCAACATCAGCAATCGGAATTCCAAAGATTTGACTCGCAGTCTGCGTATGAATATCACGATTCTCAGACATTGCTTTTTTAAGAGGCGCAATATTTGCAACATGACTCAATATACGCAGCTCAATTTGAGAATAATCCGCTGAAATCAATTTACTCCCTTCAGAAGCGATAAAAGCAGCACGAATGCTACTTCCTTCCTCAGTTCTAGTAGGAATATTTTGTACATTTGGGTGCGCAGAACTAAGTCTTCCAGTGCTGGTCACTGCTTGCAAAAAAGTCGTATGTATTCTACCGGTTCTAGGGTCAGATTGCTCTGGAAGAGTATCAGTATATGTATTTTTCAGTTTAGTCAAATGACGCCATTCTAAAAGCAAAGACGCTATCTCATGCCCCTCTTCATGTAGCTTTTCTAAAATATCTGCGCTAGTTGAGTAAGATTTAGTCTTGCCTGTCACTTTTGCAAATGGCAACTGCATCTTGCCAAATAAAATTTCACCTAACTGCTTAGGAGAGGCAATATTAAATTCTTCTTCAGTTATTGCATAAATTTTCTTCTCAAGTGAATTAATTTTAATAGCAAATTCTCCTGAAATTTTACGCAAATACTGACTATCAATCTTTACTCCTTCTTGCTCCATTTCATCTAAAATATAGCAAAGTGGCAAATCTATATCTTGATATAGATGCAATAACTTATTCTCTAGGAGTTCGAAGCTTAGCTTCTTATAGCAATCAATCAAATACGCTGCTGCGCTAGTCCCATCTTCTTTTGAACTTTCCACACCAGAACAATATTTAACTATAGTTTTTAAATCTCTACTTTTCTTACCCGCTCTCAAAACATAATCCATTAACTGCAAATCATCGAATGATCGACAAGAGGTGGAACAAATTTTCAATAACTCTTTTAAATTAAAAATAATCTTCTTCACTGAACTATCAGAAAATAATGCATGGATTTGATTTACAAAATTAAGGCCAGCAGAATTATCTTGCTGAAAAGAAAACAAATCTTTAGGCTCTTGATTTTCCATAATATATGGAGTCTTATACAATTTATCTTCAACCCCAAAAATAAAAGCAATATCTTCATCTGTTTTTTGAATATAAACTGAAACAACCCCAGCTATTTCCGTCTCTTTCAACAATTTATCAAATTCAACATCAGATTTAATCTCAATCTGTTTTATTTGTTTTTCCTTTTTCTCTGCGACTTCAATTTTAACTTCTTGAATCTTCAAACTAAATAAGTTTTCAATCCTCTTATTGAGAGACTTAAAACCATATTCAGCTAGAAATTTTGAAATACTTGTAGGATCAGGAGCTGACCAATTAAATTCGTTTATATCGTGATCCAACTTAATATTTGCATCAAGACCAACTAATTGCCAAGAAATTCTAGCGGCATCAGCATAAGTTCTAAGTAGTTCCTGCTGACGTTTACTTTTTACTTGATCAATTGACGCTAATACTGACTCTAAATCTCCAAACTGATTCACTAGTTGTGCGGCAGTTTTTGGACCAACTCCGGCAACACCAGGTATATTATCAGAACTGTCACCCATTAATGCTTGAACTTCGCGAACTTTATCCGCGCCAACACCAAATTTAGCAAAAATATCTTCTTCTTCAATGAATTTTGCTTTTACTGGGTCATACATTTTCACGTGATCGTTAACTAACTGCATTAAATCTTTATCAGAAGAAATAACAATTGCGTCGCGCTTTGACTCTGTTGCCATCTTCGCAAGAGTTGCTATGATATCATCCGCTTCAAAACCAGCCCTTGAAATACATTCAAAGTTTAATGCCTTTGCAGCTTTCTCAACTAACCTTAATTGCATCACCAAATCATCTGGTGCAGGCGGTCTATTAGCTTTATACTCTTTATAAATATCATGACGAAAATTCTTCCCGCTATGGTCGAGAACAATCACAGCATGCTGTGGCTTGAAATCCGCTATTAACTTCACCAACATTGATGTGAAACCATATATAGCACCAACAGGATCACCTGCAGGAGATGTTAAAGGTGGTTGAACGTGATACGCCCTAAATATAAAACCAAAACCATCAACTATAATTAGAGGATTTGAATTTTTACTACTAGTCATGGGATACTACTTTTTATCAATTATTGAATTTGCCTTTTGCAACTCTTCCATAGTATTTACACCAAGAACTGAATTATGATCATCAGAAATATAATAAGAAACTTTTCCTTTATTACGTGCACAAATCTCAATTATTTCAGTTAAATATAATTCTTTTTCAGTATTACCATTACCAAAATCTAAACAATCATCTATATATTTATTCAAGACACCAGGTGCAAAAGCCATTATACCAGAATTACATAATGTAATTTTTTTCTCTTCTGGATTTGCAAATTTTGATTCAACTATCTTTTCAAAATTACCTTCTTCATCAACAACAATTCTACCATATGCGTTCGGCTTATCATATTCAAAGGCTAATGTTACTATTTTAGAATCAGTATCACGCATATAATCAAACAAACCTTGAATAGTCTCTACAGTAATTAGCGGATTATCTCCGTAAATCACACCAATTGGCTTCTCGGAATCAAACTTATCTTTGGCTACAAATACAGCGTGTGCGGTTCCCAACTGCTCTTCTTGCTTCACAAACTCACATCTATCTGCGAACTCCGGCAAAAACTCTGCAATATGATTGGAATAAACTAAGACTAAATTATCAGAAACTTTACTACAATTATCAACAACATGCTCAAGCATTGGCTTTCCATTAACTTTATGCATAACTTTCGGAAGGTCAGATTTCATCCGACTTCCCTTACCTGCTGCTAGAATAATTATTTGCTTATCCATTCACTTAATCTGATAGTTTTTCAAATAATTCTTCTGACATTTCATAATTGCCAAAGACTTTTTGAACATCATCACTTTCTTCAAGAGCATCAATCAACTTTAAAAGCTTTGTCGCCCTCTCTTCATCAGTAATCATAATAGTATTTTGCGGCTTCCATTCAATTTCTGACTCTAGAGGTGCTCCATACTTATTATTCATATAATCTAAACACTCAGAAAACGCTTCAATATCAGTATAAATAGTATGATCTGTATCAGTTGACTCTACATCATTTGCTCCAGATTCAATCGCACTCTCCATTATATCATCTGCAGTAGCAATCTCAGCAGGATAATCGATTCGACCTAGCCTATCAAACATAAAACTTACACTACCAGATTCACCTAAGTTCCCACCATGCTTAGTAAAAGCACTTCTAACTTCTGCAACAGTTCGATTCTTATTATCTGTCAAAGTTTCAACAATTATAGCTATACCTCCAGGAACAAAACCTTCATATCGGATTTCTGTATAATTATCTGTATCAGATGGATCTGAAGCTTGTTGAAGAGCTCTATCTATTCTATCTTTAGGGAGATTTTGACTTCTTGCAGCCGTGATTGCACTCCTAAGACGAGGATTATTATTAGTATCCGCCCCTCCAATCTTTGCTGCAGTTATGATTTCTCTAACCAATTTTGTAAAAACCTTAGCTCTTTTCTTATCTTGAGCACCCTTTCTGTGCTGTATATTTTTAAATTTGGAATGTCCCGCCATTGCAATAAAACTTATATATTATTTAAAAAACTTTATTCTAATGCATAACAAGCAGAAGGCAAGGAATAATAACCTTGTAAGTAGTTGTTATAAAATTTTCACAGTGTTCACAGTGATATATAAAAAAAACAACCAATAAATTAGTCATAATTTAATAAAACTAGTATCATTATAATTTCTGTAATATAATGTTTTAACTAATTGTTAAATGTGAATCGTTAAGGGAGCTTTAAAAGTGTCTGATTATAATGATATTATTCTTGAACTAAAAGATTTTGCTCATAGCTTAAATATGAGCTATATAAATTCTTTTGCGCAAGAAGAAGAAAATAAACGCGAAACGCAGTTTGCCAATAATATTGTTCAATCACTACATCACAATAAACATTTATTCTCATTTTTAAGCAAACTATACCGTAAAGATGTTGCCGACTGTCTACGAACACATGGTGACAAATACATCAGGGGTTTTGAAAGTGTCAAAAAATCTGAAAGCGAAATTGCAGACTTTAGAAGTAAAATTGTTGATATTTTAGACTCATTAAATGAAGAACCTAAAGAACAGGATCTAGAAAACCAAGAGCTCAACCTAATTGGTGAAAGACTATATAAAATCCTAAAAAATGCACAATTACTCTTCGCTGAACAATCACATAATACTCAAGCAAAAGATTCAATGCAGGCTCTTTCCATTGCATTTGATTGTCATACACTTGACTTTGATGAACAAAATGCTTTATCAGATAAATTATTACAAATAAAAGAATTATGGGAAATTAACAGTTCTGAAGCTGCAGATGCGCAGAGTATAAAGTACAAATTCCATTATGATCCAATGAGTAGAATTAAACTACAAGAAATTGACGACAAAAATAGTGCATTTGAAAAAATAGTCGTTTTATTAACAGGAAAATCATCAACTTTAGATGCGATTTCAGATGAGCAGTTAATTCATTTATATGATAGATTAAAAAACTTGGAATGGACTGCTCCATCGATACCTTTATTGCTTAATAGAATTCACGATGAAGCACAATTCCGATATAGCTATAATAGATTAAGCGATTCCGGATATGATCTACTTAATAGATTCCAGAGTTTTGATGCCTTAATGCACCAAGTAGACAATTTGGAATTTTCAATAGTTGAGTCTTATTTAATTAATAACACTAATTTTATCAATGATAGCTTAAATATATTAAATAAACACCTAGACAACATCCGTGGTCTTGGACTTACCAAAGACAAAAATTTAGGTGCAATATTTAAACGAGTTGAAGCAAAAATTCATCATCTATCTGGCTCCGAACAAGAATCATGCAAATCAGCTCTTACTTCATTGCGAAGCAAATTAGGCAATCCACTTGAAGCGAATATCCAAAAAAGATATATGGAGCTAGATAAGTTTGCAAAATTAACATTACAAAATCGATATAATGACCTATTTGAAAAACTTGATTTAATAATAGAAGAAAAAGATGGTCATATTGATTACATTCAAGAATTATTCGTCAAAAAACTTACAAAAGATTTCTATTTACCAAATTTATCGAACTCAATAGATAAGCTTCGTAAGATGACAGAATATAGACTAGAAGTATCGCGACTTCTTTCACAATTACATCTTGCTGATATTTTTCTAGGAGAAGGTCTTCTAAACAAAATACCATCTTTAGACTTTAAGCATGTGTCTCTTGACCCAGAAATAAAAACTGCCAATGACTATGTTGATAAACTCATTTCTGAAATTGTTACTAAGTGCAGTTCTTTTCAACTTGAAGTTTTGTATAAGCCGCTTCTTAGCAATGATATTCATACAGAAGTTCAAGTTCATTTGAAAGAAGAGATTATCCATCAAATACACCAAAGAACCTCCGTTGGAAAAATGGTATTTTCAATCGTACGTGGTAAGAAGAAAGAATATGACCAACTCAAAAATATAGTAAAAAAAAATCAGTCAACAAAGAAAGAAAAAGTATAAATTAAAAGATCCTATTGCAAATAACAATACAGCCCAGCGATTCGAAATATGGAATAAAATCAGTGTTATAAAAAATATTATCGGCTTTGTAGCAAATTATCAGATTATATTTGCTTTATTTTTATCAAAAAGATGGTGATAATTACCAGATTTGCTAGTAGAAAACATCACAAAATAACATTTTCACAAAAATGATACACCACAACGGTTATCAATAGCAAGTCTATTGATAAATACAGCTAGTAATCAATCAAACAACACCTTAAGTTGGTGGTGGTTCATAATCCATTTCTCCAATCAAAAATTCCCATAACGCTTCTAAGTTGGTAAAATACAGTCTATTAACAAACGCTCCGACTTGATGCCATAATGAAGCTAAACGGCTATATTTTAATCTGAGTTTTTGGAATAAACTATCGGTTAATTGATGAATTTGATGCATCAAAAATGATAATAATGTAAAGTTATAGAAGTTATAACATGAATTGTTTTTACCGTGACCATAATTATGTTCAATGTTATATCCATGATTTTTTAAACTATTGAAGCACTCATTTTCTATTTTCCAACGTGCTCTTGCAGCATCTAAAATAATTTTTGCATTCTTATTTGTGATTTCTAAGTCAGTTATCCATTTGCCAAAATACTGCACTTTTTTTGTGCCGTTTTTCTGAGGAACTAGCTCCCATGCAGCTATATAATTTGTTCTTTGTTTGGTGCCACTAAAGAGTTCAATATCATTAACCCACTCTATGACAAGTTCATTATTTCTTCGGCTAGTGGTATAAACTTTAGATTTATCTATAGAGGTTAGATTATTCATCAATGTCTTATGTTGTTTGGGTTTTGCACGAAAAATGTAGTTTGCATTATGGGAATGTATCTTCTCAATTACTGGTGTTGTTGCATATAATCCATCGGCATTGATAATAATGCCTAACTTATCGTGATCCTTTCTAAACTTATCTATAAATCTATAAAAAGCATTTACTTCACTATCTTCTTTTTTTGCTCCATCTTGTATGCAAATATCTTCTGGCATCACTGGTATGACCTGACGTAAGCCGTCTTTAACAATTGCCGCTTGTAATGCTTGATGGCAGTGATATGAGTTTTTGACAGTACCACGTGTTAAGCATTTTTTACAACTAATTTCCTTAGAGCTAAAATATTGCGTACCATCTACATTCAATAAATACTTCCCTGGTAATGTTTGATATTGTTCAAGGTGTTTGCCTCTTTGTAATTTATTAAATAATTCTTTAAATATTGGTCTAAATGCTACTTCTGGATTTACAGAATCTATAATATTACGCATTCCATTGTCTGTAGGAAGATCATTAACATTAAACATGCTTTTGAGGTTATTTTTTTGGTGATGATTCTGCATTTTGCGTTGAAATTATAATAACGATTGGGATTGAAAATACATGCAAGCAAGACCTGATAGCATCACATCCTTTATCTTATGAGTACTGTTTGGCGCTCTATTGTCTGAAATTAATCCAAATTTGTTAGAAATTGACTCTAACAATGCACTTACACTTAGGTGTTTTTTAGAATGAATACGACTGTACCAATCTTTATTAAATATACTGGTATTATTCTAAAGATTTATATGCATTTTACTATTTTTTTCTTTTTGCTCTACGAAATACGTTTTTTCAATGCGTTATGATGCAACGGTTCTAGCTCATATTTCGAATCGCTGGTATTTCACAGGGATTATAGATTTAATGTTGCTATGTCATATTAAAGAATAAATGGAAGCTAATGTTTGGTGGAGCCAGGCGGGATCGAACCGCCGACCTTTTGAATGCCATCCAAACGCTCTACCAACTGAGCTATGACCCCAAACTGACTTGCCAGTATATTAAAATTAAGTTTTTTTGCAAGTGCATTTATGTTATGTTGTTTCGCATTTGGATTAATAATTTTTGTGATGAAAGAAGAGAAGTTTAATAAGCTGAATAGAACATTTGCTAGAAGGATTGGAAAGACTCTATCAGATTTAAATAAGTTTGTTTTAGAGAATGATTTACCATTAGTTAGTTATAGTCCTGAGAAGCTTGAGTCGACAAAATATCATAAAGTATTTTTTGAAATTGGATATGGTATGGGTGAGCATTTTATTAACCAATTGCAAAAGAATCATGAGAATTTATATATCGGAGCAGAAGTTTATTTAAATGGTGTAGCCAATGTTTTAAAAAAATTGCAGGGTTATGAAGGTAATAATTATCTTTTATGGCCAGATGATTTAGATGCAATGCTAGAAAAAATGCCAAATAATTCTTTAGATGGGATTTATGTATTATTTCCGGATCCATGGCATAAAAGGAAATATCTTAAAAAAAGATTATTTAATCCAGAGCGAGTTGAGTTTTTTAAGCAGAAATTAAAAATAGGTGGTTTTGTATCGTTTGCTTCAGATATAGATGATTATTTTGATGCTGCAAAATCTATTTTAGAGAATGATAAAGAGTTTAATATTATAGGAAATGATTTTTTAAAACCTCATGATGGCTATGTGCAAACAAAATATCATTCAAAGGCGATTCGAGAAGGGCGTTTAGCACAATTTATATCAGCTATTTATAGATAATTATGAATTTTACTTTTTCGTTATTTGCTATTTTTAGTAGTTTATCTCACTATGCTATGTCTCTTGATCATATGATGTATTCATACTTAGATGATCAAAACAGGTAGAAAATTTAAGTCCTTTAGTAGGAGTTGCAGAGGGTTTAGATTGATATTGTGACTATTAATAATCATTGGATTTGCAGTGTGAATGGTATAATTTAAAAAGTGTTGAGTTGCTTTTAGAGTATATTCTTTGTATGATCCCAAAATAAACTTAATTTTTGTTAAATTTAGAAAAAGAGTATTTTATGAATTCATATATTAGCAATCAGGCGCCTGATTTTACTGCAAAAGTTGTAATGCCAGATAACACGATTGAAGAAAAATTTAATTTGAAGGAATATTTAAACGGTGATAAAGGTGTTTTATTCTTTTATCCTTTGGATTTTACATTCGTCTGTCCTTCTGAAATTATTGCTTTTAATAATAGGCTTGGTGAGTTTGCGGATAGAAATGTAAAGCTTATCGGAGTAAGTGTTGACTCGCATTTCTCGCATCATGCATGGAAAGCTATGCCAGTTAATAAAGGTGGAATCGGTAATATTCAGTTTCCTCTGGTTTCGGACTTAAATAAAGAAATTGCAACAGCGTATAATGTTTTAAACTCAGAAGGTATTTCATATAGAGCTACTTTCTTAATTGACGAACATTTTAATGTGAGACATTATATAGTTAATGATTTGCCTCTTGGTAGGAATGTTGATGAAACTTTGAGAATGGTTGATGCTCTTGATCATCATAATGAATTTGGTGAAGTTTGCCCAGCTGGTTGGACAAAGGGCGATCAAGGTATGAAAGCAACTCAGCAAGGAGTTTCTGATTACTTAACTTCAAACGCAGATAGCTTGTAAGTTTTTAAAATGGGGTAAGGGGTTTTTATTGATGCTGAATAATTTATTAGCCCGAGATAAAACTCCCAGCGATTCGAAATATGAGCTAGAACCGTTGCATCATAACGCATTGAAAAAACGTATTTCGTAGAGCAAAAAGAAAAAAATAGTAAAATGCATATAAATCTTTAGAATAATACCAGTATATTTAATAAAGATTGGTACAGTCGTATTCATTCTAAAAAACACCTAAGTGTAAGTGCATTGTTAGAGTCAATTTCTAACAAATTTGGATTAATTTCAGACAATAGAGCGCCAAACAGTACTCATAAGATAAAGGATGTGATGCTATCAGGTCTTGCTTGCATGTATTTTCAATCCCAATCGTTATTATAATTTCAACGCAAAATGCAGAATCATCACCAAAAAAATAACCTCAAAAGCATGTTTAATGTTAATGATCTTCCTACAGACAATGGAATGCGTAATATTATAGATTCTGTAAATCCAGAAGTAGCATTTAGACCAATATTTAAAGAATTATTTAATAAATTACAAAGAGGCAAACACCTTGAACAATATCAAACATTACCAGGGAAGTATTTATTGAATGTAGATGGTACGCAATATTTTAGCTCTAAGGAAATTAGTTGTAAAAAATGCTTAACACGTGGTACTGTCAAAAACTCATATCACTGCCATCAAGCATTACAAGCGGCAATTGTTAAAGACGGCTTACGTCAGGTCATACCAGTGATGCCAGAAGATATTTGCATACAAGATGGAGCAAAAAAAGAAGATAGTGAAGTAAATGCTTTTTATAGATTTATAGATAAGTTTAGAAAGGATCACGATAAGTTAGGCATTATTATCAATGCCGATGGATTATATGCAACAACACCAGTAATTGAGAAGATACATTCCCATAATGCAAACTACATTTTTCGTGCAAAACCCAAACAACATAAGACATTGATGAATAATCTAACCTCTATAGATAAATCTAAAGTTTATACCACTAGCCGAAGAAATAATGAACTTGTCATAGAGTGGGTTAATGATATTGAACTCTTTAGTGGCACCAAACAAAGAACAAATTATATAGCTGCATGGGAGCTAGTTCCTCAGAAAAACGGCACAAAAAAAGTGCAGTATTTTGGCAAATGGATAACTGACTTAGAAATCACAAATAAGAATGCAAAAATTATTTTAGATGCTGCAAGAGCACGTTGGAAAATAGAAAATGAGTGCTTCAATAGTTTAAAAAATCATGGATATAACATTGAACATAATTATGGTCACGGTAAAAACAATTCATGTTATAACTTCTATAACTTTACATTATTATCATTTTTGATGCATCAAATTCATCAATTAACCGATAGTTTATTCCAAAAACTCAGATTAAAATATAGCCGTTTAGCTTCATTATGGCATCAAGTCGGAGCGTTTGTTAATAGACTGTATTTTACCAACTTAGAAGCGTTATGGGGATTTTTGATTGGAGAAATGGATTATGAACCACCACCAACTTAAGGTGTTGTTTGATTGATTACTAGCTGTATTTATCAATAGACTTGCTATTGATAACCGTTGTGGTGTATCATTTTTGTGAAAATGTTATTTTGTGATGTTTTCTACTAGCAAATCTGGTAATTATCACCATCTTTTTGATAAAAATAAAGCAAATATAATCTGATAATTTGCTACAAAGCCGATAATATTTTTTATAACACTGATTTTATTCCATATTTCGAATCGCTGGTGAAATACTGGGATATAGTTGACTCAGCATCACTAATCACCTAATCTACTCTTAATAAAAATAACCAATATATCTATCATGCTAGATCTTGATCCCGTATTACTTGCACGCATTCAATTTGCTTTTACAATTAGTTTTCATATCGTATTTCCAGCTTTTACAATTGGTTTAGCTAGCTGGCTTGCAGTATTGGAATGGAGATGGCTTAAAACAGGGGACCAAATCTATAAAGAACTGTACAAAATGTGGATTAAGATTTTTGCAGTATGCTTTGGTATGGGGGTCGTGTCCGGGGTAGTAATGTCCTACCAATTTGGAACAAATTGGTCAGTGTTTTCCGACAAAGTTGGCAATGTCATCGGCCCATTACTTGGCTATGAAGTATTAACTGCATTCTTTTTAGAAGCTTCATTTCTAGGAATTATGTTGTTTGGCTGGGGAAGAGTTAGCAAAAAGATGCATTTTACTTCTACTTGTATTGTTGCCGTAGGAACTTTTATATCTGCCTTTTGGATAATATCTGCAAATAGCTGGATGCAAACACCTCAAGGCTATGAAATAGGAGCAAATGGCTTACTTTACCCAACTAGCTGGCTTGAAATTATATTTAATCCGTCATTTTCATATCGTCTTGCACATATGCTAATCGCGGCCTATTTAACTACCGCTTTTACAGTTAGCGGAATAAGCGCATATTATTTATGGCGCAATATCCATGTCAAACACGCAAAAATAATGTTTGTAATGGCAATGATTATGGCCGTATTCGTCTCACCAATTCAGCTTTTTGTTGGCGACGCACACGGTTTAAACACGCTAGAACACCAACCAGCAAAAGTAGCAGCAATGGAAGGCGTCTGGGAAACAGAACATGGCGCTGGTTTAAGAATTTTTGCTATCCCTGATCAAAAGAATGCAACCAACCATTATGAATTAATTATTCCAAAACTAGCCAGTTTAATTTTAACGCATAGTTTGGATGGTGAAATTAAAGGGCTTAAAGAATGGAAAGCCGAAGATAGGCCGCCAGTTGCTATTGTATTCTGGTCTTTTAGAATTATGGTTGCAATAGGTTTTGCTATGATATTCACAGGTATTGCAGCTATTATCTTATTCTTTCGCAAAAAATTATTCGAAACTAAGTGGTTCCAATATTGGTGCATGGCAATGACTCCATCAGGCTTTATTGCCCTGCTTGCTGGTTGGTTTGTTACTGAAGTTGGAAGGCAACCATATGTCGCATATGGAGTAATTCGCACTTCAGATGGTATATCGCCAGTAATTAGCGAACAAATTGCCATTACTCTATTGCTATTTATAATTACCTACATCTTTGTTTTTGGTGCAGGAAGTTTTTATATAATAAAATTGATACGCAAAGGTCCAATGATTGCCAATGACGATGAAGAATTTTATGGACATTCAATAGAAGCGACTCTTACAAAAAAACTCAGCATTAAGAATGAGGAAAAATAAATATGTTAGATTTTTCAAATTATATAGATCTACCTTTAGTTTGGGGTTTAATAATTGCAACCGCTGTATTTTTATACGCAGCTTTAGATGGATTTGATCTTGGTTGCGGTATTATATTCCCATTTGCCCCTTCAAATAAATGCCGCGATTCTATTATGAACTCTATTGCCCCATTTTGGGATGGGAATGAAACTTGGTTAGTGCTTGGCGGCGGCGGATTATTTGCCGCCTTTCCTCTTGCTTATTCAATATTGATGCCAGCTTTCTATATGCCAATAACTCTTATGCTAATAGGGCTTATATTCAGAGGAGTCGCCTTTGAATTTCGTTTTAAAGCAAGCGAAAATCATAAAAAAATATGGGACGTAGCTTTTCACAGCGGATCACTTCTTGCTGCTTTTATGCAAGGAATTATTCTGGGGAACTTTGTTCAAGGAGTAGAAGTGAATGCCAGAGAATTTTCTGGGGGGCCACTTGATTGGGCTAATGGGTTTAGCATCATTGCTGGTATAGGTGTCGTATTTGGATACGCATTACTTGGTTCGACATGGGTCATCATGAAAACTGACGATTTAACTCAAAACTGGGCAAGAAAAGTAGCTTCATATGTTTTAGTTTATGTAGTGATATCTATGGGAATAATAAGTATTTCAATGCCTTTCGTAGAGGAACGAATAATCAACATATGGTTTAGTCTTCCAAACTTCTTTTACTTATTACCAATCCCTGTTGTGACACTAATTGCTTTCATCCGACTTTGGCTTGATTTAAAATCAGAAAAAGATTCCAGTCCATTTTTCATAACCCAAATTTTATTTTTCCTAGGATATCTTGGACTTGGAATCAGCTTATTTCCATGGATAGTCCCTTTTAAATTTACAATCTGGCAAGCAGCAGCAGCTCCAACCTCACAATCAATCTTACTAATAGGCACAGCAATATTTCTTCCAATAATTTTATGCTACACAGCTTATAGCTATTATATATTCAGAGGCAAAAGCAACTCTGATTCAATGTATTAATCAGGTAGTCATCATGAAGAGTTTCTTCAAAAACAAATTGAGCAAAAAACAAAAGGAATGGCTATGGTTTATAGCCTTGTGGTTTGGAGGATTCATCACAATATACATTATTGCTTATATAATAAAATTAGTAATGGGTATTAGCTGACCAATAATTAAAGACCATCATCTTTATCTTCTAAGTAACAATAATAAAAAACCAAGTGACATCAATCCTATAGAAAGCCAAATAAAACTAATAAATGGTTGATAATGAATCATAGCATGAACTGTTTTCTTTTTATCAATTTGACTCAATACTGCATATACATCATGAAATAAATATGAATAAATATCTACTTCTTGAGATAAAGTATTTTCAATTTTATATAATCTATTTTCTGGCTGCAGAATAGTAATGTTATGATTCTGATCTTCAATTGAAAATTCTGCTATTTGGCGAAAATAATTATCACCATCCGTAAATTTAATATTCTCTAATTTTACTATTAAATCATCATGCTCAACTTTTTTACCCACCTTCCCAATAAATTCAATCTCTTTCGCAAGAGAAGCATTCAGGGTAATAGCTAGAGCGAGCAATCCAAATCCAAAATGCCCTAGAAATAAAGAACATGTTTTGATAGAAACAGATTTAGAAAAATATTCCGACTCAGCCAAAATATAGTCACATGTTTGAATAATAAGATATAATGAAACAAAACAAAATATACCAGCCATAATACTTAAGTTTAACATCATCATTAAGCCGCTAAATGCAACGATCGAAACTACCGAAAGTGCAATCTGCCTAACATAAGATTTTCCTAATATTCTTGGAGCAATAGCAGCTAAAATTAATATTGGAATATGAATTGGGATATATACTTTTTTGAAATATTCTGGATCAATGACAACATCCATTCCTTCAAAAAAAGAACAGTAAACTGGATAAACAAGAGAAATTACCAATGAGGCTAGTGCAGCCAACCAGAATATATTACCTAATAAAATAGCATATGATTGCAAATTATTTTTTGCTGCCATTGAAGGTACAGACCTTCTTTTAACAAAAAATAAAGACATACTAAGAATTGTTATCACGATACATATAGAAAAAATATATAAACCTCTCTCAGGAGAAAATGCAAATGAATGTACAGAAGATATTATTCCGCTACGAACTATAAATGTTCCATAAATTGTTAGAAGAAAACATAATAGTGATAAAAATATTGTCCATGATAGATACTGATCCCTTCGCATTGATAATATAATAAAATGATGCAATGCAATTGCTGACAACCATGGAAGCAATGAAATATTCTCTACCGGGTCAAAGAACCAATACCCTCCCCAACCAAGCTCTCTGTATGCCCACCAAGCCCCAAGACCAATACCAGCAGTCAATGCCATCAAAGCAAAACTAGAGAATTTCTTATTAATTTGTAAAATTTCTTTCTTCTCTAAAGGTCTATATAAAAGCAAAATAGCACCTGCAAACAATGCCACAAAACTAACTAATCCCAAATATAACAAAGGTGGATGAATTGCCAAGGCTTCATCTTGCAGCATTGGATTTAATCCAAGACCTTCTTCCGGTGAAAAAGATAAAGGATCAAAAGGATTAGATGTAAAAATTATAAAGCTACAAAATAATATCTGAATAAAAGCTAATACGAGTGAACCATATTCTTTTGCCACATTTGAAAATTTTGCAAAATATATATATACAAAACTAACCATACATAAGAGACTATACCAGAGAAGCATCGACCCTTCATGACTTGCCCAACAAGCTGAGATTTTATAAATATTTGGAAGCAAGGTACTAGAATTAAAGAACACATTACGCAAGCTAAAATCCGATACAATGAAAGCATAAATTAAAGAAAAAAGTGCAAAACCAGGTAATATTGATGCAATATAAAAACAAGCTAATCTTGTTCTACTTTTCAAAATAATCGTAAGCAACGCAAATACAAGAGATAGAATAAGTAATATATTACCTGCAAGACTAATCACTTTTATCTTCCTGATCTTTTTGAATAACAACTTGAATTATTTTGATACGATTCTCCGATTTCTTTTTTACTACCATCTTTAGGTTTTTCTCAATAAGAAATTCTCCCTGATTCGGAATTCTCTCCATTTTAGTTATTATAAATCCAGCTAAAGTAGTAGCTTCACTTTCTGGTATCTGCCAATTAAACTCTCTATTTAAGTCTCTGACAGGAACTGATCCATCAATGATAAACTCATTCTCAGATTTTGAAATAATTTTACTATTACCTGTATCGTGCTCATCGTAAATCTGACCAACTATTTCTTCTAAAATATCTTCAAGAGTGATAATTCCTTGCAAGTCACCATATTCATCAACCACGCATGCAAGATGCGTTTGCCCTTCTCTAAACATTTGTAACTGTTGAGTCACTAGTGAATTATCCGGAACAAAAACTGTATCACTCAATAAGGAACGAACATCAATTTCAAGATTCTTAGATTTTTTATCATATATCTTACTAAGCAAATCTCGCACATGCAAAATACCAATAATATTATCATGATCATCTTCCCAAAATGGTATTCTTGTATGATTGGAAGATAAAACTGTTTTAATAATTTTATCAGTAGGGGTGTCGATGTTAATTGCAACAATATTACTTCGATGAATCATGATATCTGCAATAACTAAATGTCTTATATCCAAAATTCCACCGAGCATATCACGGTCATCCTTAAACACATTACCTTCATTCATATGATGCTCAATTACACCGCGCACCTCATCGGTTGCAGATACTGTTTCTTTTAGGTCAATGCGAAAAATAAAACAAAATCCTTTCACTATATAAGAAAGCGCAATATTAATGGGCTCTAATATTTTTAAAAATACAAATAAAACAGGAGTAGCCATTAATGCAATTTTTTCTGATTTAGCAACCGCAATTGCTTTTGGAATAACTTCTGAAAAAACTATAATAGTAAAAGACATAACGATTGATGATATTAATGTCCCCATATCATCACCAAATGCTTCAATAAAAACACCTGTCGCAATCGTTGTGCAGAGAGTATTTGCAATACTGTTTCCAATAAGCAAAGTACTAATTACTTTTTCTTTTATCTTCAGCAGTCCCAATAATAGCTCCGCTCTTCGACTCCCTTCTGATTTAAGTTTTTGAATTAACCCAGGAGAAGTAGCAGTTATTGCGGTTTCTGTTGCCGAAATTAAAGCAGCCGCCCCAAGAAGTGCAACAATGAAAGATACAACAATAAAAAGCATTAATTTATTTTTTTTAAAAAATCAGTTTCTGGATTCTAATTTAGTTGATATTATCTGCTCTTGACAAGAATTTTCGTATAAATTCCTAAGATAAAACAAATATAGCATAGATAAAGGAAGAATTTTATGGCAGACAACAGTGAGTTACAAGAACTTTTAGAAACAAAAAATACAACAAAAAGAGCAACTGTGGATGCTCTAGAAGAAATGCTTTACAAACCAATTCCTGTTTTGGATCATGGTTTCATTAGAGTAATTGACTATATGGGAGATGATAGTTCAATTGTTCAAGCCGCTAGAGTTTCATATGGCCGTGGAACCAAAAAGAGTCTGCAAGACAAAGGACTTATCAATTATCTAATGCGCCATAGACACACAACACCATTCGAAATGTGCGATATAAAATTTCATATTAAACTACCAATTTTTATTGCAAGACAATGGATTCGCCATAGAACAGCCAGTGTTAACGAATATTCAGCTAGATATTCTATATTAAGCAATGAATTTTATGTACCCGAAAAGATAAATTTAAGTGCACAATCAACAATAAATAAACAAGGGCGGAGCGAAGATGAACTCCCTGATGATGTTGCCGATAAAGTGCTATCTATAATCAAGGATGATTCTGAAAAATGCTATCAACATTACATAGAAATGATGAACGAAGATGATAAGGGAAACGTCATTAATGAAGACACCGTAGGAATCACTAGAGAACTAGCTCGAATGAACTTAACCTTAAATCACTATACAGAATGGTATTGGAAAATTAATTTACACAATTTATTACATTTCCTGGCCCTTCGCGCTGACTCTCATGCTCAATACGAAATTAGAGTATATGCACAAGCAATGCTGGATGTTGTAAAAGCTTGGGTACCATATGCATTTGAAGCTTTTGCTGAACATAGCATAAATGGTACTAATATTTCCAAAAAAGGAATGGAAGTAATCCGCAAAATGATCGAAGGAACAGAAGTAACTCAAGAATCAAGCGGCATGAGCAAAAGAGAATGGTCAGAATTAATGGCTATTATCAAAAGCGCAAAATAAATTCATTGTGCCTAGCTTTAAATCCTTACAAAAAACAAAACAGCAATCTATTTCCTTTTTCATAGAAAGGATTAGATTGCATAGCTTCTCTATCCACGGCAACAGGCATTGCACGATATAACGAATATGAAAAAAGCAATAATTATATGTGGCCCAACAGCAAGTGGTAAAACAGAATTTGCTCATAAATTAGCAATCAAAAATGATGGAGAAATTGTTAATTCTGACTCAATGCAGCTATATAAACAACTCCCTATCATTACTGCTTCACCAGAACAAAGGCTGAAAGATGAACTACCATATCATCTATATAATTTCCAAGATATTGATAAAGAACTTTCAGCAACAAAATATGTGGATCTAGCTAGCAAGTCTATTCAAGAGATTACATCGCGAAACAAACTTCCAATTATTGTAGGAGGAAGTGGAATGTATATCAGCATGCTAGTAAATGGTTATAGCGCTATGCCTAGCATTAATGCAGATATTCGTCAAAATACTAGAGAATTAAGAGAAAAAATTGGAGCAGTTGCATTTTTTGAAGAATTAAAAAAACTTGACCCTCAAATTTGTACAATTTTAAATCCAACTGACTCTCAAAGAACTCTCCGAGCTTATGAAATAGTAAAACAAACTGGCCAGTCTATTCTGGAATTTCAAAAGCGAGATAACCACAAAACTCTACCTGATTTTGACTTTGAAATTATATACCTTCTTCCGGAGCGAAAATTTTTATATGACACTTGCAATAAACGCCTAAAATCATTGTTTGAAACTGGGGCGATAGAAGAGGTGGAAAATATATATAGAAAATTTGGCGAAATCGAAACTACTGGAATGAAAGCGCTAGGAGTAAAAGAAATTATTGAATATATAAAAGGAAATATCTCGATTGATGAAGCTATAAAGCTTGCAAGTGCAAAAACCAGGCAATATGCAAAAAGACAAACCACTTGGTTTAGTAATCAAATTAAAGCTGATAGTATTATTGAGTTTGCATCAATAAAAGAATATAAAGAAATAACATTATCCTTATAGCAATTTCCACCCAGCGATTCGAAATATGAGCTAGAACCGTTGCATCATAACGCATTGAAAAAACGTATTTCGTAGAGCAAAAAGAAAAAAATAGTAAAATGCATATAAATCTTTAGAATAATACCAGTATATTTAATAAAGATTGGTACAGTCGTATTCATTCTAAAAAACACCTAAGTGTAAGTGCATTGTTAGAGTCAATTTCTAACAAATTTGGATTAATTTCAGACAATAGAGCGCCAAACAGTACTCATAAGATAAAGGATGTGATGCTATCAGGTCTTGCTTGCATGTATTTTCAATCCCAATCGTTATTATAATTTCAACGCAAAATGCAGAATCATCACCAAAAAAATAACCTCAAAAGCATGTTTAATGTTAATGATCTTCCTACAGACAATGGAATGCGTAATATTATAGATTCTGTAAATCCAGAAGTAGCATTTAGACCAATATTTAAAGAATTATTTAATAAATTACAAAGAGGCAAACACCTTGAACAATATCAAACATTACCAGGGAAGTATTTATTGAATGTAGATGGTACGCAATATTTTAGCTCTAAGGAAATTAGTTGTAAAAAATGCTTAACACGTGGTACTGTCAAAAACTCATATCACTGCCATCAAGCATTACAAGCGGCAATTGTTAAAGACGGCTTACGTCAGGTCATACCAGTGATGCCAGAAGATATTTGCATACAAGATGGAGCAAAAAAAGAAGATAGTGAAGTAAATGCTTTTTATAGATTTATAGATAAGTTTAGAAAGGATCACGATAAGTTAGGCATTATTATCAATGCCGATGGATTATATGCAACAACACCAGTAATTGAGAAGATACATTCCCATAATGCAAACTACATTTTTCGTGCAAAACCCAAACAACATAAGACATTGATGAATAATCTAACCTCTATAGATAAATCTAAAGTTTATACCACTAGCCGAAGAAATAATGAACTTGTCATAGAGTGGGTTAATGATATTGAACTCTTTAGTGGCACCAAACAAAGAACAAATTATATAGCTGCATGGGAGCTAGTTCCTCAGAAAAACGGCACAAAAAAAGTGCAGTATTTTGGCAAATGGATAACTGACTTAGAAATCACAAATAAGAATGCAAAAATTATTTTAGATGCTGCAAGAGCACGTTGGAAAATAGAAAATGAGTGCTTCAATAGTTTAAAAAATCATGGATATAACATTGAACATAATTATGGTCACGGTAAAAACAATTCATGTTATAACTTCTATAACTTTACATTATTATCATTTTTGATGCATCAAATTCATCAATTAACCGATAGTTTATTCCAAAAACTCAGATTAAAATATAGCCGTTTAGCTTCATTATGGCATCAAGTCGGAGCGTTTGTTAATAGACTGTATTTTACCAACTTAGAAGCGTTATGGGAATTTTTGATTGGAGAAATGGATTATGAACCACCACCAACTTAAGGTGTTGTTTGATTGATTACTAGCTGTATTTATCAATAGACTTGCTATTGATAACCGTTGTGGTGTATCATTTTTGTGAAAATGTTATTTTGTGATGTTTTCTACTAGCAAATCTGGTAATTATCACCATCTTTTTGATAAAAATAAAGCAAATATAATCTGATAATTTGCTACAAAGCCGATAATATTTTTATAACACTGATTTTATTCCATATTTCGAATCGCTGTAGCACGCCCATCTTTAAAATATGAAATAAGAGAATTGAAACTCTCCTCAGCAGTTATTTTATTTTTAGAATAAACGTCATCTATAAGTTTATTTAATGTATCTGAGAAGGGGGTGTAAGGAGTTGTTGTTTCTTCTGCTTTTAGTTTAGCCATGGTTAAAATCCGTTAATTGATATTGTGGGTGTATAATTAAAGAATTTTATCAATATTGTCAATAAAAATTAGGTATATTTATGAAGAAATATTATATTTTTCGTTAATAAAATGAATAAGGTAAGGTTTGTTCTACTTTTGATAGTTATCAGTATATAATTGTTGCGTATGGATATTTAAAAAATAGATAAATCAACTCTAATATGGTTTTTATTTGTATAGATAAATTATTTGTGCCAGACTCTATGAATATTAATTTTAGGAGAAATCTAGATGTTTAAGAAAATTATTTTTATTACTAGTGTCGCATTTTTTGCTTTTTGTAATTTTGCAAATGCGGCTGAGACTAATGCGGATATTGCTACTCAAGGAACTGAAGAAAATGCTGTAGCAACCGATGGATCATCTGAGGAAGTAGTTGAGAAAACTACGCTGGAAGTATCAGGCGCTTGGGCGCGTGCTTCTCTATCTTCAAATAACAATTCTGCTGCTTATATGTCCATTAACAACCCAACTAATAAGCAGATTACTATCTTGGGTGCATCTGCAGCTGTTATAGCAAATAATGTTGAGCTTCATAAAAGTTTCGTTGATGAAAAGGGGGTCAGCAGAATGACTTCAATTGATAAAATAGTTGTTCCAGCAAATAGTACTATTTCTTTGGCGCCAGGTGGTATTCACATTATGCTATTTGATTTAAAAAGAAAATTAGTGGCAGGAGAAAAGTTTAAAATAATTCTAGCTCTTGAAGAGATGGATGCGATTACTGTTGAAGCTGAGATTAAATAGATTTTTAGTATAAAATAAATTTAAAGAGAGTGAGTAAATAAACACTCGCTCTCTTTATTTTAATTAAAAATCTAGATCAATGTAATGAGCAACTTTAAATACATCATTTGCTGCTGTTGGTCCAGGCATGAATGTTATAAAGCTGCTTGCTGAAAAAAAGGTAATGAATAATTCAAGAGTCATGTTTTTAAGTTATTTGAAAAATTGCAATAATTTGATTGTATCTGATTAAAGGTTTTAATAGAAGGATTATAGGTATTTTAGGGTAAAATCATACCAAAAAGAAATAAGCTAATCCTAGGAAACTAAAAAATCCTATAGCATCAGTACAAGCGGTGAGAAAAACTCCAGAAGCCGCAGCTGGATCAATGTTAAAATGGTTTAATAAAATTGGTATTCCAGATCCAAGTAATCCTGCAATTGTAAAGTTTATAAGAACGGCGCTGGCAAAAACTATACTTAAATTCATATCTGCAAATAATAGGTATGTAAGTATAATTCCTATTATAGAGAGTAATGCTCCATTAAGCATGCAAAGTAGGATTTCTTTAGAAATAACCCTTCTAGTATTGGCACTTGTAATTTCTCGATTCGCAAGAGCGCGTACAGTTACAGTCATTGCTTGAGTGCCCGCATTACCTCCCATTGAAGCAACAATGGGCATTATTGTTGCAAGAGTAATTAGTTTTGCTATTGTTCCGCTAAATTGATTAATAACAAGAGAGGTTAGGCATGCTGTTACTAGATTTACGAATAGCCAAGGGAATCTATGGCGAGCAGAAGCAAATAGATTAGAGAAAATATCGCTATTATTCACCCCACCAAGATGCATAAATTCGCTCTCTGTCTGTTCTTCAATAATATAAATCATATTATCAATTGATATACTACCAACAAGTTTACCTTGTCTATTTGTGACTGGTACAATAGTTAGTGCGTATTGTTTAAATATAAATGCCAGCTCATCAATAGGAGTATTAGTTTCTGCAATTTTGAATTCTTTATTCATTATCTTTTCAAGAGGAGTATTTCTTGGGCTCTTTAGTAGAGTGCTTAGAAGTAGAGTTCCTACTGGACGAAACCTAGTGCTTACAATGATAGCTGCATGAAAATCTGCGCTAATATTACTTCTTCTTATATAGTCAATTGCTTGGCCAGCTGTCCAATGTTGTTTGAATGCTATGAAATCTTTCTCTAATATACGGCCTGCAGTACTTTCTGCATATTTAAATCCTTCGAGAATTTGTCTGCGTTTTTCAGCTTTAAGTTTTTCGATTATTGCTTTTTTAAGTTCGAAATCTAGGTCATCAATTACTTCTATGGAATCTTCAATGTCCAATATATTGATTAGCTTAGCACTCTTTGTAATGCCAATAGCTTCAATGGCTCGTTGTTTATTGCCATCACTTAGGCAAGCTAAAACTTCGGGGTTGATTTTGGTTGCTATAGATGGAAAAATTAGGTGATAATGTTTTTTACTAGCATTATCAATAAAATCTGCTAGATCTGCATAGTGAAGATCTAATAGTAATTCAATAGCATTATTAGTCTTGTCATTATTAAGAAGATAAGTTATATGCTCGAATTGATCGGCAAGCTTGCCCTGATGATCGGGTTGTATAGTGTTTTGCTTGTCTAGCATGGAGCACCTTCGATTAATCTATATAGTAAGTTAAATAGCATATATACGTTGCTATCTTTTTGTCTTACTATAGTTTCCTAAATATTACATTATTGTTTATATTGTCTCTTAATCTACTTATCAATTTATTAAGTCTATGGTGCGGCCGAGAAGATTTGAACTTCCACTCCTCGCAATGAGGAACAACGACCTCAACGTTGCGCGTCTACCAATTCCGCCACGGCCGCAAAGACAAATTATGCCAAGTTCCAGATTAAATATTACATATTGGCTCTTCGCTTAAGCTTTGACGAGTCTTTGCTCTTCGCGCCAGGTAATATTTAATCTGGAACTTGGTATAATTTGTATATCAAATTTTGCCTTGAAAAGCAATTATTACTGTATGTTTTTGTAACGTCTTTGGGTTTAGTAGTTATTTTTATTTTGAATCTACGGAGAATCCAAGGCTGGTAAGCATGTTCATTGTTTCAAATAAGGGTAAACCAACTATGTTTGAGAATGAACCTGATAAGAAGCTAATATAAGATTCTGCATGACCAGATACCGTGTATCCACCCGCTTTACCGACACCTTCTCCTAGGTCACAGAAATAATCTATTTCAGATTTAGATAGTTTTTTAAATTTAAGAGTAGATTTTACAACGCGTTTCAAGCATTTATACTCCGAATCAGTTTTTTTGATGATACAGACACCAGTATAGATGCGATGTCTTCTATTTGAAAGTAATTCCAAACTCTCTCTGACATCATCCGCATTTTTTGCTTTTCTCATTATGGATCTTCCAACAACTGGAACAGTGTCGGCTCCAATAATAATGCTGTTATCTATATTTTCGGCAATTTTTGCTGCTTTTTCATGCGCTAATCTTTTAGCAAGATTCATCGGTGTTTCTTTTGGAAATTCCGTTTCGTCAATGTCTGAGGGAATGACTTTATTGGGAATTATTCCAACTTGTTTCAGTAACTGAAGTCTTGCGGGAGAGGCGGAGGCTAAAATTATAGGAAGTTGCATAGAATTAGTGACGCAAAATAACACGACCTTTTGATAGATCGTAAGGTGTCATTTCAACCTTCACTTTATCGCCGGCTAATATGCGGATACGATTTTTGCGCATTCTTCCAGAAGTATGAGCAACAATCTCGTGTCCATTCTCAAGCTTCACTCTAAAATGTGCATTTGGAAGTAGTTCTAGTACTTCACCGTCAAATTCAATTAGTTCTTCTTTAGCCATTATATTTTTGTATTATAAAATTTATTTTGCAAATCATACCAATAATCCAATATTAAAGCAAGGTCTAATAGGAGTGCTTTAGTATAATGTAAAAAATTTTAAGTTTATTCACTAAATTTCTTATATGTGTGAGAATGGCACTAAGATGAGGTGTTGCTCTTAAAACCTTATAGAGGAATATCACAAAAAACTGCTGCCACTACTGATAGAGATCTTAGTTCCACATTTAGCCTTTTTTACAACTCAATGCTCAGTAATTCTTATACAAAATATCATATTGACATGGATGGTAAATATATATATATTGCATGCAAATCAAATTAATATATTAGGGATTAATATAATGTCTCGTAGATGCGAATTAACAGGTGTAGCGGTGCAATATGGAAATAATGTATCACACTCACAGAGGAAAACTAGAAGACGTTTTGAGCCAAACGTACGTAGCGTAATTTATACAAGTGAAGTTACTGGTGAGAAATATAAGTTAAAAGTTGTAGCGAAAACTATGCGTAGCATAGAAAAGCTTGGTGGGCTTGATGCATTCATGCTAAAAGCAAAATCAACGGCGATGTCTTTGAGAGCAAAGAAGCTGAAAAAAGAAATCACCAAGAGAGTTAAGGGAGCAGCAGCATGAAAAAAGATATACACCCAGAATATAAAAAACTAAAAATCACAATTGGTAAGGATGAATTTATCACTGGATCAACTTTAAAGTCTGGCGAAATACTCATGGATGTTGATTATCGTAAGCACCCAGCATGGAATAAAGATGCAGGAAATGTTGTAAATCAATCTAATAAAAATGTAAGCGACTTTAACAAAAAGTTCGGTGGACTTTCATTTGGAATGAAAAAATAATACCATTAACCAAAACTTTCCCCAAAGCCCTCATGGATTTTTAAACCCATGGGGGCTTTTTTTTATTCATATACAACCAGAAACATATATTGCTGCTCATTTTAGCCAGCGATTCGAAATATGAGCTAGAACCGTTGCATCATAACGCATTGAAAAAACGTATTTCGTAGAGCAAAAAGAAAAAAATAGTAAAATGCATATAAATCTTTAGAATAATACCAGTATATTTAATAAAGATTGGTACAGTCGTATTCATTCTAAAAAACACCTAAGTGTAAGTGCATTGTTAGAGTCAATTTCTAACAAATTTGGATTAATTTCAGACAATAGAGCGCCAAACAGTACTCATAAGATAAAGGATGTGATGCTATCAGGTCTTGCTTGCATGTATTTTCAATCCCAATCGTTATTATAATTTCAACGCAAAATGCAGAATCATCACCAAAAAAATAACCTCAAAAGCATGTTTAATGTTAATGATCTTCCTACAGACAATGGAATGCGTAATATTATAGATTCTGTAAATCCAGAAGTAGCATTTAGACCAATATTTAAAGAATTATTTAATAAATTACAAAGAGGCAAACACCTTGAACAATATCAAACATTACCAGGGAAGTATTTATTGAATGTAGATGGTACGCAATATTTTAGCTCTAAGGAAATTAGTTGTAAAAAATGCTTAACACGTGGTACTGTCAAAAACTCATATCACTGCCATCAAGCATTACAAGCGGCAATTGTTAAAGACGGCTTACGTCAGGTCATACCAGTGATGCCAGAAGATATTTGCATACAAGATGGAGCAAAAAAAGAAGATAGTGAAGTAAATGCTTTTTATAGATTTATAGATAAGTTTAGAAAGGATCACGATAAGTTAGGCATTATTATCAATGCCGATGGATTATATGCAACAACACCAGTAATTGAGAAGATACATTCCCATAATGCAAACTACATTTTTCGTGCAAAACCCAAACAACATAAGACATTGATGAATAATCTAACCTCTATAGATAAATCTAAAGTTTATACCACTAGCCGAAGAAATAATGAACTTGTCATAGAGTGGGTTAATGATATTGAACTCTTTAGTGGCACCAAACAAAGAACAAATTATATAGCTGCATGGGAGCTAGTTCCTCAGAAAAACGGCACAAAAAAAGTGCAGTATTTTGGCAAATGGATAACTGACTTAGAAATCACAAATAAGAATGCAAAAATTATTTTAGATGCTGCAAGAGCACGTTGGAAAATAGAAAATGAGTGCTTCAATAGTTTAAAAAATCATGGATATAACATTGAACATAATTATGGTCACGGTAAAAACAATTCATGTTATAACTTCTATAACTTTACATTATTATCATTTTTGATGCATCAAATTCATCAATTAACTGATAGTTTATTCCAAAAACTCAGATTAAAATATAGCCGTTTAGCTTCATTATGGCATCAAGTCGGAGCGTTTGTTAATAGACTGTATTTTACCAACTTAGAAGCGTTATGGGAATTTTTGATTGGAGAAATGGATTATGAACCACCACCAACTTAAGGTGTTGTTTGATTGATTACTAGCTGTATTTATCAATAGACTTGCTATTGATAACCGTTGTGGTGTATCATTTTTGTGAAAATGTTATTTTGTGATGTTTTCTACTAGCAAATCTGGTAATTATCACCATCTTTTTGATAAAAATAAAGCAAATATAATCTGATAATTTGCTACAAAGCCGATAATATTTTTTATAACACTGATTTTATTCCATATTTCGAATCGCTGCTGTTCTACAGTTGGCATTAGACTTCTATAGAAGTGGAGATCAATATTATCAGAGTGCACCTCAAAGTGGTAAGATTTTGTTAGATCTGCTTGGGCTTGCTGGATATGATGACTCAGTATCATTTTGTGATTAGCGTTTTATCGCTTTTTTATTATCTGTAAATTAGTGTTTTTATTCTGCTTTTGTAGGACCTTCATCGCCGGTAATTAATTCCAGTTTTGCTTTTTCTATAGATCTGACAAGATCAACCTGAGTACAAATTCCAAGAAGAACTGGATCACGTTGACGAATATTTGACATATTCCAATGAGAGCGATCACGAATTGCTGCTATGGTGGATTTTGTAGTACCAATTAATTTTATAATTGTTGAATCTTTAATGTCTGGAAAATTTTTGAGCAACCAATAAATTGCATCTGGCTTATCTTGACGGCGTGCGATTGGTGTATAGTTTGCACGTTTTTTGGTTCCTTTTTTAACAGACTCATAAGCTGCGCTTAGCTTTAAAGCTAGTCTTGTTTTTGGATCTTTTGAGCAGCGTTCGAGCTCGTTTTTTTCAAGTTGACCAGATGTTACAGGATCAACTCCAATAATTCCTGCTGCAACTTCGCCATCAGCTATGCCTTTGACTTCAAGTTCATGAATGCCACAAAAATGTGCAATCTGTTCGAAAGTAAGGGTTGTATTATCTACAAGCCAAACAGCTGTAGCTTTTTGCATTAAAGGATATTGTTGTTTTTTACTCATGATATATTCTGCTCTAGATTGTTGCCAATGAAAATATGGCATATTTACATGAAAAAATACTAGTTTTGCGCTGTAAAGTCAAACATTATAAATCGCAATTACAGGAGCGTGATCAGAAGGTTTTTCTTTTTCTCTAGTTTTATAATCAATAATACAATCTTCCAGATTTAATAGAGCGTTGCTTGTCGAGATAATAGTATCTATTCGCATCCCTTTATTTTGTTCAAAAGATCCTGCTCTGTAATCCCACCACGAGAATTCTTTCTTTGTTGGGTATTTTGCTCGAAAATTATCAATAAAACCTTGATTTAAAATTGTTCTTAGTTTTTTTTGTTCTGTAAGAGAAAAACAGGTTGAGTTTCTGAGTTTTTCTGGTGAATGTACGTCTATATCAAATGGCGCAATATTATAATCTGATCCAATAAATAGTTTTTCTTCAAAAGATTTTTTGGAGTTGATGTAATCAGTGAATGCGTCATAGAAATTTAATTTTACATCGTATTTATCGCTTCCAACTTCGCCTCCATTTGGTGCGTATAAAGATATAATTCTTGAATAGCCAATAGGTGTGTTGAAACAACACTCAATAAACCTGGCTTGCTCTGGTATCGGGTTTCCAGGGAAATCTGTTATGGTTTCGTCTGCAGGGATTTTAGAAAGTATTGCTACCCCATTATAGGTTTTTTGGCCTTTTACGTATAAATTATATGGAAGGTTGTTTAATTCTTCATATGGAAATTTATCCGTTTCACATTTTAATTCTTGAAGGCAAATTACATCCGGATCATGTTCTGCAATTAATTCTTTTAAGTGATTTATTCTAACTTTAATGGAATTCACATTCCACGTAACTATTTTAAAACTCATATGTTAACTCTGGCATTTTGGGCAAAAAAAACTAGATCTTCCTGCTTGTTTAATTTTTTGTATAGGCTCTTTGCAAATATAGCATGGCTTATTGTTTCTGTCATATACGTTTAGTTCTTGTTTGAAATAGCCAGGTTTATTATCTCCACTTACAAAATCTTTTAGTGTCGTTCCACCTGCTTTTATCGCTTTGTTTAGGACGGATTTAATCGATGAAGTTAATGATTTTATTTCATTGTCTGTAATAGTCGAAGCTAACCTTTCCGGATGTATTCTAGCCATAAAAAGGCTTTCTGCAGCATAAATATTTCCAACTCCTACGACTATTTTACTATTCATTAGCGTGGTTTTAATGGGTGTATTTTTGTTTTGCAATTGTTCTTTAAAATACCCTACGTTAAATTCATCAGTTAGTGGTTCAATTCCCATGTTTTTTAAAAAATCTTGTTTGTCAAAGTCGCTTGATTTGCAGATATAGATCATGCCAAATCTTCTTGCATCATTAAATATAAGATGGTCACCATTGGCGAAATCAATTTGTATATGATCGTGCTTTTCCTTAATATAATTTTTAGGTTTTACTGTAAGCCTACCACTCATACCTAAGTGAAAAATGATAGAGTTGTTATTGTCTAATTTTATATTTAGAAATTTAGCTCGCCTTTCTATATCTATTATTGAACTGAGTTCAATTGATGATCCTAGTTCAGGATTAAGATGATAGCGTAAATTATCTCTATTTTGCGTATAAGCAGTTATTTTTTCACCAATAATATGCTTTTTTAAGTAACGCATTAAAGTTTCAACTTCTGCTAATTCAGGCATTTTATAGGCTTATCCGTTGATCTAAATAATTAATAATGTTAGTTTATGGAACTTGAGGTCAAATTGCAAATGTGAAGTTGTCTTTTAACTAAAAATAGGTTCTAAGAGTACGATGAGTAAAAAAGATGAAAAGAATTTTGGTTTTGAGAAAGTTTCTTCTAAAGAAAAAAGAACTTTAGTAGATGGTGTTTTTTCAGATGTTGCAGGTAAATATGATCTAATGAATGATTTTATGAGCTTTGGTATACATCGTTTATGGAAAGATGAATTTTGTGGCATGATTCCAAATATGAATTCAAAAATTCTTGATGTTGCGGGTGGTACGGGAGATATTGCTTTTAGGCTAAAAGAAAAAGCGAAAAGACAAAATAAAGATGCTCATATTGTGGTAAGTGATATTAATCATGAAATGCTAGAAGTTTGTCAAACTAGGGCTATTGATAAAAATATTATTAATAGTTTTGATCTTGTTGTTGCAGATGCCGAAAAATTACCATTTCCAGATAATAGCTTTGATTATTATACAATTGCATTTGGTATTAGAAATGTGGTTTCTATAGAAAATTGCTTGGCTGAAGCGCATAGAGTATTAAAACCAATGGGGAAATTTTTATGTTTAGAGTTTTCTAAAGTTCAGAATGATCTTTTGAAACCAATATATGATTTTTATTCATTTAATATGATACCTAAGATTGGTGGTTGTGTCGCTGGTAATCAGGATGCATATAGATATCTTGCTGAAAGTATTAGTGAATTTCCAGATCAAGAAGATTTTAAAACTATGATTCAAGATACTGGTTTTTCAAATGTAACTTATAAAAATTTAACTTTTGGTGTTGCCGCAATTCATCATGGTTTTAAGGTATAGAATATATTTAATATGATTAATTTTATAAAGTATTTTCCCCAATTTTTATGGGTGCTATATCTTATTAGCAAGAAACAGCTGCTTATCCATTCAGGGCATTATAAACTTCCAAATTATTTACGTGTTTTAGGGTATATATCTTGTTGCTTGTTTTATATAAAGGGTGTTTTTGTAAAACCAAAAAGTAGTTTTGGGGAAAGAGTGACAGACTTCTTTTATGAATTAGGTCCAATCTATATAAAATTTGGTCAAACATTATCTACAAGGCCAGATTTAGTAGGGTCGGAAGTGGCGGAAAGCTTGAAATATTTGCAAGATAAATTGCCTGCATTTGATATAAAGATTGTTCATAAGAAAATTGAAGAGAGGTTTGGAAATAAGATTTCTGAATTATTCGCAGAGTTTGATGATGATCCTGTCGCGGCGGCTTCAATTGCTCAGGTGCATAAAGCCAAGCTTAAGAGTGGAGAGATAGTAGCTGTAAAAATACTTCGCCCAGAGATTGCTGAGAAATATGAAAAGGATATGCGATTTTTGGAGTTTTGCGCAAATATAGTATCTAAAACTTTAAAAAAAGCAAAACGTCTTAAGCCAAATGAAGTTATAGCTGTATTTCGTCAATCTATGAAGTTTGAATTGGATCTTAGGTCTGAAGCTGCAGCTGCATCAAGAATTTATGATAATTTTATTGATGATGACAGCTTGTTAATTCCAAAGGTATATTGGCAATTTACTACAAACGATATTATTACGCTTGAATGGGTTGATGGCGTATCAATATATGATAAAGATAAAATAGTAGAATTAGGATTAGATCCTAAGAATATAGCCGCTAAAATTGCGATTATTTTTTTCAATCAGGCCTATAGGGATGGATTTTTTCACGCGGATCTTCATCCTGGTAATATTATAGTTTGCCCAGATGGTCGTGTGGCGCTAGTTGATTTTGGCATTGTTGGTTCATTGTCTGAAAGTGATCGACTAGCTATTGCAGAGATTTTATATGCATTCTTAAAAAAAGATTATCAGCTTGTGGCTGAAGTTCATAGAAATATTGGTTATATACCGAAAGATACAGATCTTGATCAATTTGCAATGAGCTGTAGAGCAATTGCAGAACCTATTATTGGACTCGCTATTAAAGATATTTCGATTGGTAATTTGCTTGCTCAGCTTTTTAAAGTAACAGAAGAGTTTGGTATGGAAACTCAGCCTCAACTATTATTATTGCAAAAAACTATGGTTGTTGTAGAAGGGATTGGACGTAGTCTTGATCCTGAGATTAATATGTGGCAGTTAGCTGAGCCGTGGATTAAGAAATGGGCTGCAAAGAATTTATCGCCTGAAGCAAAAATTCTAAGAGTAGTAAAAAAAATATTTAGTAATTTAATATAAGATTTATGAGAATTATAACTTGGAATATTAATTCCGTTCGTTTGCGCATTGGTTTAGTTGAAAAGCTAAATATGGAGCAGAACCCTGACATTATCTGTCTTCAAGAAACAAAAGCTGAAGATAAGCATTTTCCGCTTCAGGCAATTAAAGATATTGGTTTTGAACATGTGGTCTATTCAGGACAGAAATCATATAATGGGGTCGCTATCTTATCTAAATTCCCAATAGAAGATAGTTTTTCGATTGATTTATATAATGACGATAAAAGGCATGTTTGTGCTAATATTAAGGGTTTTGAGGTTCATAATTTTTATGTTCCGGCAGGTGGTGATGAACCAGATGTTGAAATCAATCCAAAATATAAGCATAAGTTAGAGTATGTTAAATTGATGCAAGAATGGTTTGTAGACAACAGAAAAGAAACGGATAAGATAATTCTAGTTGGAGATTTGAATATCGCGCCACATGAACATGACGTTTGGTCAAGTCGACAACTCCGAAATGTTATAAGTCATACACCAGCTGAGAGAGAATCTTTAATGTCTTTGCAAAAATCATTAGATTTTATTGATACTGGAAGGTACTTCGTAGATTTTGATCAAAAATTATATAGTTGGTGGAGTTATAGGAATCGTGATTGGAAGAAATCTAATAGAGGCAGAAGGTTGGATCATATTTGGACTAGTCGTTGTTTGGAGAAAAATTTAAAAGCTATTGAGTGTATTTCTCATGTTCGTGATTGGGAAAAACCATCAGATCATGTTCCTTGTGTATTAGATATTGATAACTAACTTATTATTATTGACGAGCGGTTATATATTATTTAGCATGTATCATGAATCGATTAAATTTGAAAGGTTAGAAAATGAAGTATTTATCCAAGTTTGTAGTAGTATTTTTTGTATGTGTGCTTCATGTCGCGGCTATGGCAAAAATACTTGATGATAAATCAATAACAAAGAGAGTTGAACAGCTACTTGTTAAAGAAAATGATATTCCTAATGTTAAGATTGAGGTTTTGACAAAAGATGGTGTGGTTCAACTGAGTGGTGTGGTTGATACTCGGTTGCAAGAAAGTAGAATTATTGAACTTGCATCTAGTGTAAATAATGTGATTGATGTTGATAATACTAATCTAAATGTTAGAAGTAGTTCGGAATTTCTTTCAGATTCTTTGATCACCGCTAAAGCTAAGGGTAGAATTAAATATCTCGCCCTTAATAAACGTATTCAGGAAGGTTATAAGCTGCATGTTGAAACAACTAATAAAGTTGTACATATTTTTGGTGATGTGAAGAATGAGAAGGATGCAATTGAAATCGAAGAAGCGATTAATAGTATAGTCTCAGTGGAGAAAGTGAAAATGAATATTAGGTGTCAATAGCTTTTTGATGAAACCTATTTCGATTTATATTCATTGGCCATTTTGCCTTTCTCTGTGCCCTTATTGTGATTTTAATTCTCA
The DNA here is from genome assembly GCA_965233855.1 of Rickettsiaceae bacterium. Lineage (GTDB taxonomy): Bacteria > Pseudomonadota > Alphaproteobacteria > Rickettsiales > Rickettsiaceae > Megaera_A. The sequence goes on from OZ247586.1 coordinate 353,911, forward strand.
TGTTACGTCTTCTATTGATCATGATCTATGGTTAAATGCTTATAAGAAAGAGATTAATTATTTTAGAGATAAGCTTTCAGGACGAAAAATACAATCTGTATTTTTTGGTGGAGGGACTCCTTCTTTGATGCACCCTAAGACTGTTGAAGGAATTATAAAAATTTTGTCTGATATAGGAACCATATCTGATCAAACGGAAATTACTCTTGAAGCAAATCCAACTTCTTATGAAACTGAGAAATTTAAGGAATTTAAATTAGCTGGGGTAAACCGCGCTTCTATTGGAATTCAATCACTGCAATCGAATGCGCTTGAAATGCTAGGTAGGAAACATTCAGTAGATGAGGCAATTGCTGCCATATCTTGCGCTTCAAAAATATTTGAAAGATATTCTTTTGATTTAATTTATGCGATTCCTAATCAAAATTTGGAGAATTGGCAATATGAATTGAAAATGGCTTTGGATTTGGCTGGTGGGCATATTTCTTTATATCAGCTTACTATAGAGAAAGGGACGCCATTTTATCAGATATTTAAGCAAGGCAAAATGCATCTGCCTTCAAATGACTCATCTGCAAATATGTATGAATGGACAAATGAGTTTTTAAAAGAGCAAAATTATAGTGGTTATGAAATTTCAAATTATGCAAAGCCAGGACATGAATGTTTGCATAATTTAGCATATTGGCATTATGACGAATATCTTGGAATTGGCCCTGGTGCACATAGTCGTTTGCATTATGATAACGAAATTAGGGCAGTGATGATGACACATAAACCGGAGAGATGGATACAAGATGTTAGTGAAAATGGTTGCGGCATTCAGACAAACCTTGTTTTGCCGCAAAAAGAGTTGATTGATGAAGTTGTGATGATGGGAACGAGGCTTAAAGAGGGTATGTCTCTTGCTAATTTTCGAAATCTTGTGGGGCAGAGTTTTGATAGTATATTAATAGACAAGACTTTTTTGCACTATAAACAAAGTGGATTAGTTTTTAAGACAGATACGCATTTTGGTTTGACTGATGGTGGTATGCTGCTTCATAACTATTTGATTCCTAGATTGATTGCTTAGTTTATTAGTTAGTAGACTTTTCAATAACAGCTCCGTGATAGTTTGTAGTTGAATATTCTGCGAGATCAAAATCATAAAGAGCAAATTGTGCTGTTAATAAAAATATCGCGGCTACTAATGCTTTATGTTTTGTTAGAATTTTTTCTATTTTATATAATTTAGATGTCGTAAATATACTAGTAGATATAACTGGTGTACGATCTATTCTTTTAAGTGCCCACTCTTTTGTTAGTGAATGCATATTTTCAGATAGTAACATAAATCTTCCTCTTTTTATTTTTCAAAACAAACTAATTTTTTTGTTTGCTTGTCGTTATAAATTCATGGTATAAAATAACTGTACAGTTTTCAAGTAGAATTTTTAAAAAAAGTTATAAAGGTATAAAAATTATGACTCATGGAGGAAAAAGAGATGGCGCTGGTCGTCCTAAAGGCCAAGGAAAGTATGGGACTGCAACAAAAGCGATCAGAGTGCCAGAATATTTGGTAAATGATGTAAAAGATTATTCAATGAATGGTGGGTATAAGATTCCTTTCTTTAGTTCGAAGGTTGAAGCTGGTAATCCATCTATTGCGGAAGATCATATTGAAGATATGCTTGATATGAATAGTTTGTTAATTCGTAATCCTGATACTACTTTTTGTGTTCGCGTTACAGGTTTATCAATGATTGATGCAGGAATTTATGAAGGAGATACTCTAATAGTAGATAGTAGTATTACTCCTGTTGAGGGGAAAATAGTTATTGCTGCTTTGGATGGTATGCTAACAGTAAAACGCCTTGGATATACGGAAGGAAAACCATTCTTATTACCAGAGAATGCCAATTTTGACCCAATACCTATATTGGAGAACTCAGAAGTTCATATATGGGGAGTAGTTACAAATGTTTTGAGGAGTTTATAGAATATATGATTTATGAAGTTGAAAATTTAAAGGCAGCTAGAAAATTTTTGCAAAACCACCTAGGTAAAGTGACATTAACTAATCCTCCAGGGAGTACGCGTTATTATGGAATGCGAGTTGTTGATTATATTTTTAAGGCCTTGCAAAAGGAGTTCCCAAACAGGGTGCAGGGCGTTATTGTAAATGCATATGATGATTATTCCGCCTTTACAACTGCCAGGAAGCTAGGATATAACCAGATAGAGTATCTAAATCATGTAGCGTAGATTTTATGCAGCGATTCGAAATATGAGCTAGAACCGTTGCATCATAACGCATTGAAAAAACGTATTTCGTAGAGCAAAAAGAAAAAAATAGTAAAATGCATATAAATCTTTAGAATAATACCAGTATATTTAATAAAGATTGGTACAGTCGTATTCATTCTAAAAAACACCTAAGTGTAAGCAGCAATTCGAAATATGAACTGTAGGCGTTATGAACTAACGTATTAAAAATATTTATTTCGTGCAGAGTTGTTGAAATAATCTCAAAAAGCTGTGTTTTTGGTTAGGATTGATCCAAAAGAGTGTAAAATTGATTGCTTTTGAGTGTTGAACACATAATAGATCTGCACGAAAAAGCTCTGTAGACCATATGCTAGTTCATATTTCGAATTGCTGGAATTTGATGCATCAAAAATGATAATAATGTAAAGTTATAGAAGTTATAACATGAATTGTTTTTACCGTGACCATAATTATGTTCAATGTTATATCCATGATTTTTTAAACTATTGAAGCACTCATTTTCTATTTTCCAACGTGCTCTTGCAGCATCTAAAATAATTTTTGCATTCTTATTTGTGATTTCTAAGTCAGTTATCCATTTGCCAAAATACTGCACTTTTTTTGTGCCGTTTTTCTGAGGAACTAGCTCCCATGCAGCTATATAATTTGTTCTTTGTTTGGTGCCACTAAAGAGTTCAATATCATTAACCCACTCTATGACAAGTTCATTATTTCTTCGGCTAGTGGTATAAACTTTAGATTTATCTATAGAGGTTAGATTATTCATCAATGTCTTATGTTGTTTGGGTTTTGCACGAAAAATGTAGTTTGCATTATGGGAATGTATCTTCTCAATTACTGGTGTTGTTGCATATAATCCATCGGCATTGATAATAATGCCTAACTTATCGTGATCCTTTCTAAACTTATCTATAAATCTATAAAAAGCATTTACTTCACTATCTTCTTTTTTTGCTCCATCTTGTATGCAAATATCTTCTGGCATCACTGGTATGACCTGACGTAAGCCGTCTTTAACAATTGCCGCTTGTAATGCTTGATGGCAGTGATATGAGTTTTTGACAGTACCACGTGTTAAGCATTTTTTACAACTAATTTCCTTAGAGCTAAAATATTGCGTACCATCTACATTCAATAAATACTTCCCTGGTAATGTTTGATATTGTTCAAGGTGTTTGCCTCTTTGTAATTTATTAAATAATTCTTTAAATATTGGTCTAAATGCTACTTCTGGATTTACAGAATCTATAATATTACGCATTCCATTGTCTGTAGGAAGATCATTAACATTAAACATGCTTTTGAGGTTATTTTTTTGGTGATGATTCTGCATTTTGCGTTGAAATTATAATAACGATTGGGATTGAAAATACATGCAAGCAAGACCTGATAGCATCACATCCTTTATCTTATGAGTACTGTTTGGCGCTCTATTGTCTGAAATTAATCCAAATTTGTTAGAAATTGACTCTAACAATGCACTTACACTTAGGTGTTTTTTAGAATGAATACGACTGTACCAATCTTTATTAAATATACTGGTATTATTCTAAAGATTTATATGCATTTTACTATTTTTTTCTTTTTGCTCTACGAAATACGTTTTTTCAATGCGTTATGATGCAACGGTTCTAGCTCATATTTCGAATCGCTGTGTATATGAAGAAACGAAGACACAGTATTATTTTATAAAATTCTACTAATTCTAAACTTATTTCAACATTAAAATATCTTTTTAGAACAATATCCCCTTATCAAGCAAGATTAAATCAAAAAATATTAATCTTAAATATAAAATTATAGTTAATATAAAATAAATCAGCCCCAAATAAATTCACTTAATAATTCTGGATCATTATTGCAATCGCTCATCATGCTGATTACTGCAAACATTACTCTCAGAAGAATCTATCTGATTTCTTAACCTCTAAAGGTTTATTAGTTCTAACATCTATTTTTACAGGAACAATTCCCGCAGGAGTGTCATTATATCAATCGTATTCTTTAAACTATTATCATCTTTTACTTCACGTTTGCACATACCTCCCCCAGATATTTTTATATCGTATATTATATACTCCACCCTATACTATTTAAATTTCATAATATTATATTTTTCTATTGCTTTAACACAATATTAATTGCTATAAATCTATCATAAATCATTAGAAAATGAGTAATCCTATAGACGGTTGGCTTAACATTTATAAACCCAGAGGTATTAGTTCTGCAAAAGCAGTAGCTATCATAAAACGCTCGTTCAAACCGAGTAAAGTTGGCCATACTGGCACTCTTGATTTGGAAGCTGAAGGTATTCTCCCTATTGCTATTGGAGAAGCAACAAAATTAGTTAGCGTTCTAATCGATGCAAAAAAGCAATATAGTTTCACTGTGCAGCTTGGTGCAAAAACAGATACGGCCGATAGCGCTGGCAAAATAATTGATAGAACTGAAAATATTCCATCTGAAGAAGAATGCCAAGAAATATGCAGCTCTTTTATTGGAGAAATCGAACAAACCCCTCCTGCCTATTCTGCACTAAAAATAAATGGCAAACGTGCGTATAAAATCGCCAGAGAAGGTGGTGAAGTAAAACTTACCAAACGAAAAATTCACATATTTAGTCTTGAATGTACAAATTATGATGCTGATAATAAAACAGCAAACTTCATATGTGACTGCTCCAAAGGTACTTATATCCGCACTTTAGCGGAAGATATTTCTTTATCCTTGCAAAGTTTAGGATTTGTGATAGAATTGAGACGCTTAAAGGTAGGAATGTTTACAAGCGAGAATGCAATTAATATTTCTAGCTTTGAAGATAAAGATTTTGAGGAAATAAAAAATACTCTTCACAATCAATGCTTGAAGGTTGAAGCCGTACTAGACGACATCCCGGTACTAGATGCAAGCTTAGCGCAAGTTCAAAAAATTCGCTTCGGACAAAAATGTCATTTTGATTATGATCAAAACTGTGAATTACTTTGGATTAGGCACGATAATAAAATCGTTGCAATTGGCGCTCTGCATCAAAACAACTTCAAACCATCAAGAGTGTTTAACTTATAAATATGGAGAATGACGATGTCGATAACAGCAAAGCGTAAAACAACGCTTATAGAAGAATATGCAACAGCTAAAAATGATACTGGTTCTGTAGAGGTGCAATGCGCGGTTCTAACCGAAAGAATCAAAAATCTAACTGATCACCTAAAAGAGAATCATAAAGATTACTCTTCTAGAAGAGGTCTCTTAATGCTAGTAGGACGCAGACGCAGACTACTCGCTTACTTAAAAAAACAAAGTCTTGACAGATACGTGACTCTGATCAACAAATTAGGTCTTAGAAAATAGACAAAATATGGCGGGCTTCAAAAATTGAGTCCGCCTTTTTGCTTTTATGCAACCTACCAACGATGCCATTTCTACAAACAAGTTTATAATTTCTTTTTTATGTTTTCATGGTACGATCGCTTTATTAATTAGCAATAATTTGTAAGCAATAAAAAGAAATTATAAGAAAAATATATAATAAAATTTAGGTAAAAATTTGATGTTTAATGAAATAATAAAAAATACAGACTGGAACGGTGACACACTAGAATTCTCAACCGGAAAATTTGCAAGACAAGCAGATGGTGCGGTGATGGTTCGTATGGGTGATTCAGCAGTTCTATGTACTGCAGTTAGTGCTAAAAGCGCTAAAGAAGGAATGAATTTCTTTCCTCTTACTGTAAACTACCAAGAAAAAGCATATGCTGCTGGAAAAATCCCAGGCGGATTCTTTAAAAGAGAAAGTGGCAGAAGCGAAAAAGAAACATTAGTTTCAAGATTAATAGACAGACCTATTAGACCATTATTCCACCCTGGTTTCTTCAACGAAACTCAAGTGATTTGTAATGTTCATTCACTTGATGAAAAAGGTAATGCTGATATCCTAGCTTTAATTGGCGCATCAGCTGCCCTAGCTATTTCAGGCATACCATTCATGGAAATTATTGCAGCAAGCCGCGTTGGTCTGATTGATGGTCAACTAATTTTAAATCCAACAACTGAACAACTAGCAGAAAGCCAACTAGATCTAATCGTTGCAGGAACAAAAGATTCTGTAATGATGGTTGAGTCTGAAGCTGATTTCTTAACAGAAAGCCAAATGCTCGAAGCAGTTAAATTTGGACATGATGGTTTTCAACCAGTGATCAAATTAATTGAAGAATTAAAAGCTGACGCTGGCAAACCAGCTTGGGAAACAACAGAATTATTCCCAGAAACTCTTAAAGATGAAATTAGAGAATTAACAAAAACTGATATCACTTCAGCATTCGCGATGAAAGCTAAGAAAGATAGATATGGTGCAATTGATGCAATTACAAAATCAATGAGAGAGCGCTTCACAGCTGATGAGCAATATTCTGAATTACAAATTGATTTTGCTTTATCTGATGTAAAAGCAGAAGTCTTGCGCGCTGATACACTCAGCAAGCAAACAAGAATTGATGGAAGAAATCCTGACGAAGTTAGAGACATTAAATGTGAAGTATCTCTATTTAATAGCACACATGGTTCATCACTATTTACCAGAGGAGAAACTCAAGGACTTGTCTCAACAACACTTGGTACAGGACAAGACGAACAAATCATTGATAATATAGATGGTGAATACAAAGAAAACTTCCTGCTTAATTATATATTCCCACAATATTCAGTTGGTGAAGTTGGCCCAATGCGCGCTCCAAGCAGACGTGAAATTGGCCACGGTAAATTAGCATGGAGAGCTCTTAAAAGAGCGCTACCTGCAAAAGCAGATTTCCCATACACAATTAGAATTGTTTCAGAAATAACTGAATCAAATGGTTCTTCTTCTATGGCAACTGTTTGTGGTGGTTCAATGTCTATGATGGATGCTGGTGTTCCTTTAAAAGCTCCAATCTCTGGTATTGCAATGGGTTTAATTAAAGAAGGCGACCAGTTTATGGTTCTTTCAGATATCATCGCAGATGAAGATTACCTAGGAGATATGGATTTCAAAGTGGCTGGTAGCAGCGATGGCGTAACTGCATTACAGATGGATATCAAAGTTGCAGGTATTACTTTTGAAATCATGGAAAAAGCTCTAGAACAAGCCAAAGGTGGACGCGTTCATATTCTTGGTAAAATGGCTGAAGCAATCGAAACCGCATCTGCTATGAGCGGCAACGCTCCAATGATTGAATCATTTATGGTTAATAAAGATAAAATCCGTGAGATCATTGGCCCTGGAGGAAAAGTAATCCGTGAAATCTGCGATACTACAGGCGCTAAGATTGATATTACTGATGAAGGTCAAGTATCCGTATCTGCAGTCGGTAAGGACAAACTAGATGCTGCAATTGCTAGAGTAAAAGAAATAGCAATTGATCCAGAAATAGGCGATGTATTTGAAGGTACAGTTGTAAAAATCTTGGATGCTGGAGCATTTGTAAATTACTCAGGAAGCCGTGATGGTTTTGTTCACATTAGTGAAATTGCTAATGAAAGAATTGAAACAGTAGCAAGCGCACTAAGTGAAGGGCAAAAAGTAAAAGTAAAACTTATTGGCTTTGACCGTGGTAAAGGTAAATTGACAATTAAAAATGCTGACGTTGAAGGCGTGCCTGAGAAAACACATCAATCCAAACCTAGAGATAAATCATCAGATAAAGATGATTCAAACAAAGAAAACAAAGGCAATAACGAAAATAAAGAAAAGCGCGAAGCTTCAAAAAAGTGGAAAAATAATAAAAATGATTCTACCGGAAGCAAGCCCGAATCTGGTGAAGTAAAAGAGCGTAAATACTTCAACTAAAATTCTTTTTTATATTACAAGAAAGCTCCTGAGAACAACAATTCTCAGGGGCTTTTTTTTATGAAATATATTAAAATAACCCGAACTATGTATAAGAAAAGGACTGCATAGCTAGTGATATTGGGGTATTCTGTATTTTTGCAATCTAAAAAAGGTACCCCAATGAATATAGATTACGATAGTTTGTTCTGCTTTGTCGATGATTTTTGTAAAGGATTTGAAAATTGGTACAAAAAGACACTCATTACCAGTGGTATTAGAAAGCGTAATAAACCATGTAAAATGAGCTTGTCAGAAATAATAACTATCCTGATAGCTTTCCATCAATCTGGAATGTCATGCTTTAAATATTTTTACCTAGAACTTATGAGGAATCACAGAAACTTATTCAGCTACTTAGTACATTACGATCGCTTTACAGCACTAATAAAACTTGCTTTCCCTGCTGTGGTTTGCATGCTTAAAAGCCTTGAAGGTAAGGTAACAGAATATATGTTTATAGATGCAACGCCTATGGCTGTTTGTCATAATCTTCGAGAAAAAAGACATAAAGTTTTTAAAGGATTAGCTAAAAAAGGCAAGACTTCTACTGGTTGGTTTTTTGGCTTTAAGTTGCACTTTATTCTCAATACATTCGGAGAAATTGTAAGTATGACTATTACTGGTGGCAACGTTAATGATCGTTCTCCAGTTATGGAAATGGTGAAAGGTATTACTGGTAAACTTATTGGTGATAAAGGGTATATATCCAAAAAACTATCCGCTGAATTATTTGAACAAAAAGTGACTTTGATTACTAAAATCAAAAAGAATATGAAAAATATTTTAATGGATACTACAGATAAAATGATGTTGATGCGTCGTAGTTTTATTGAGACTATATTCTCCTCTATGAAGTCATTGAATACTTTGATTCATAGTAGGCACAGATCACCTATCAACGCTTTTTCTCACTTATTTGCTGGACTCATAAATTACCAAATTAGAACTGATAAACCATCTCTAGATCAAATGGTAAAATTAGATTCTTATGCATAGTTGGGGTTAAAATATATAAACTAATAATCTAAAATACCACTGGACAACTCAACTTTCACAACAAATATTTACTTGACATAAAAGTTTATTTTTGTTAATATTTATCCATAAATAATTTATGGGAAAGTTATGAAGTTTTTTTTACCAAATACATATAGCGCTTTAACCACTACTATTCTAACTGCAACTCTTAGCTTATCACAGATAGCAAATGCAAATGAATCTTCTTATGAATATAACCCGGCCAGCGATTCGAAATATGGAATAAAATCAGTGTTATAAAAAATATTATCGGCTTTGTAGCAAATTATCAGATTATATTTGCTTTATTTTTATCAAAAAGATGGTGATAATTACCAGATTTGCTAGTAGAAAACATCACAAAATAACATTTTCACAAAAATGATGCACCACAACGGTTATCAATAGCAAGTCTATTAACAAACGCTCCGACTTGATGCCATAATGAAGCTAAACGGCTATATTTTAATCTGAGTTTTTGGAATAAACTATCGGTTAATTGATGAATTTGATGCATCAAAAATGATAATAATGTAAAGTTATAGAAGTTATAACATGAATTGTTTTTACCGTGACCATAATTATGTTCAATGTTATATCCATGATTTTTTAAACTATTGAAGCACTCATTTTCTATTTTCCAACGTGCTCTTGCAGCATCTAAAATAATTTTTGCATTCTTATTTGTGATTTCTAAGTCAGTTATCCATTTGCCAAAATACTGCACTTTTTTTGTGCCGTTTTTCTGAGGAACTAGCTCCCATGCAGCTATATAATTTGTTCTTTGTTTGGTGCCACTAAAGAGTTCAATATCATTAACCCACTCTATGACAAGTTCATTATTTCTTCGGCTAGTGGTATAAACTTTAGATTTATCTATAGAGGTTAGATTATTCATCAATGTCTTATGTTGTTTGGGTTTTGCACGAAAAATGTAGTTTGCATTATGGGAATGTATCTTCTCAATTACTGGTGTTGTTGCATATAATCCATCGGCATTGATAATAATGCCTAACTTATCGTGATCCTTTCTAAACTTATCTATAAATCTATAAAAAGCATTTACTTCACTATCTTCTTTTTTTGCTCCATCTTGTATGCAAATATCTTCTGGCATCACTGGTATGACCTGACGTAAGCCGTCTTTAACAATTGCCGCTTGTAATGCTTGATGGCAGTGATATGAGTTTTTGACAGTACCACGTGTTAAGCATTTTTTACAACTAATTTCCTTAGAGCTAAAATATTGCGTACCATCTACATTCAATAAATACTTCCCTGGTAATGTTTGATATTGTTCAAGGTGTTTGCCTCTTTGTAATTTATTAAATAATTCTTTAAATATTGGTCTAAATGCTACTTCTGGATTTACAGAATCTATAATATTACGCATTCCATTGTCTGTAGGAAGATCATTAACATTAAACATGCTTTTGAGGTTATTTTTTTGGTGATGATTCTGCATTTTGCGTTGAAATTCTAATAACGATTGGGATTGAAAATACATGCAAGCAAGACCTGATAGCATCACATCCTTTATCTTATGAGTACTGTTTGGCGCTCTATTGTCTGAAATTAATCCAAATTTGTTAGAAATTAACTCTAACAATGCACTTACACTTAGGTGTTTTTTAGAATGCATACGACTGTACCAATCTTTATTAAATATACTGGTATTATTCTAAAGATTTATATGCATTTTACTATTTTTTTCTTTTTGCTCTACGAAATACGTTTTTTCAATGCGTTATGATGCAACGGTTCTAGCTCATATTTCGAATCGCTGTGCAACTAGTACTATCCTTTTATTATCATTATTTAATCTCTACCCTGAGGAAATGGCAGCGTCTGCATTGGCAGCAATGTTATTCGCGCTTTTCTATATACCTGCGATGAGCAGCTTTTTGTTGAATGATATTGTAAGCTAGGTTATCATTTTATATACATTGAATTTACTTTGAATAGGGGTGTCGTTACTCGTCTCTTACCTATTATTCATAGGCTTCGTTCCTCACGCCTAGTCCCTAGTTCGTTTAAATTCATTGTAGTTTTAAATGTTGGTATTTTAGAGGTGTGATTGTGGAGATTCAAGAGGTCATTGATAATTATAAATCTTATGGGACTTCTATAGACGAGCCGGTCGTTAAAAAAGCTATTGAATTTGCAATCAAATATCACGGTTCTCAAAAAAGAGCTTCTGGTGATCCTTATTATTACCATCCTTTGCAAGTTGCCGAAATTATTGCTCAAATGCGTCTTGATTCAGACTCTATTGTTACAGCAATACTGCATGACACGATTGAAGATACGGATTTAACTTTTGAAGATATTGAAAAGCATTTTAGTCCTGATGTTGCTAAGCTTGTTGATGGTGTCACGAAATTAAATAAAATTGAGTTTAAAGCAGATAGAACAAGGCAAGCAGAGAATTTTCGTAAATTATTATTAGCCATGAGTGATGATATACGTGTGCTCCTAATTAAATTGGCTGATAGGCTGCATAATATGCGGACAATTGACTATATTTCAAAGCCAGAGAAAAGAAAGAGAATCGCTTTAGAAACCATGGAAATATATGCTCCTTTGGCTGAAAGAATAGGGGTTCAACAAATTAAAATTGAGCTACAAGATATCTGTTTTAGGGTTTTGAACCCAGAAGTTCGTGAATCTATTCTTAATCGCTTTGAAAGCATTGAAAGCGATAAAGGAAATTATGTTGATCAGATTGTTAATGAAATAAAAAAAACCGTTAGCGATGGTGGGGTAGAAGCTGAAGTATATGGTAGACGTAAAACTCCATATTCAACATGGATGAAGATGAAGCAAAAGGATGTAGGTCTTGATCAATTATCAGATATTGTTGCTTTTAGAATTGTTGTTAATACGGTAGAAAATTGCTATAAAGTCTTGGGTACTATTCATAATGTATATAAAATGGTGCCTGATAATTTTCAGGATTTTATAAGCACTCCAAAAGGAAATGGTTACCAATCGTTACATACTGTTGTAATGGGGCCATTGATGCAAAAAATTGAAGTGCAAATTCGATCAAAAGAGATGCATGAAATAGCAGAGCTTGGTGTTGCCGCACATTGGCGATATAAGCAGGGGCATGAAGATAGTTCAGAAGGTAGTAAATATACTTGGATTCGAGAATTGCTTTCTATTTTGGAACAGAACGCCGCCCCTGATGAGTTCCTACAAAATACAAAATTAGCAATGTATTATGATCAGGTCTTTTGCTTTACGCCAAAGGGTAATTTGATTGCCTTGCCTAAAGGAGCAACGACCGTTGATTTTGCTTATATGGTGCATTCTGATGTTGGGAATTCATGTGTTGGAGCAAAGGTTAATGGGCGTATTGTTCCCCTTCGAACTCGGCTTGTCAATGGTGATCAGGTTGAGATTATTACCTCGAAAACTCAAACTGCTTCTCCATCTTGGGAAAAATTTGTTGTTACTGGAAAGGCTCGATCTGAAATCAGAAAAGTGATACGCAGTCAGCAATATGATCAATATGTTAAACTTGGCAAAAATATTATTAGTAAAGCTTTAAAAACGGCTCAAGTTATAGATGAGGCAAAAGCTCTTGAAAAAGCTAGTAAATTTTTCGAAAAATCGCCTGGTGATTTGCTATTTGCGATAGGTGAAGGGACTATCACTAGAGAAGAGGTGATTAAGCAAGTTCAGCCTAAGAAAAGTAAATTTAGCTCCACATTGTCATTGCTTAAGTTTAATAGAAAGAAAAAAGCTACTGATACGCAAGAATATTCTGTTCCAATAAAAGGTCTGATCTCTGGAATGGCAATGCATTATGCAAAATGTTGTCATCCATTGCCTGGAGATAAAATTGTTGGTGTTATTCATACTGGTAGCGGTGTTACTATTCATACATCGGATTGTGAAATGTTGAATAATTTTGCAGGAATGCCTGAGCGTATTATTGATCTTACTTGGGATAGTAATGCATCAAATATTCCGTTCATATGCCGAGTTAGTATTGTTCTATTGAATGAGGTTTCTGGTCTAGCTGTTATTTCGACGGAGATAGCAAGAGATGGCGGGAATATAATTAATTTTAAGATCACAAGTAGAAATCCAGATTATTTTGAGATGATTTTTGATATAGAAGTTGAGTCACTTGATCATGTTGAAAAAATTATTAATTCTCTTCGTACGAAGAAGGTGATTCAGCAGGTGGAGAGAACAAAATATTAATAGTTTGTTTTTGACTAATAGAAGAATATTTTATTTTTAACTTGAAAACCGTACAAAAATCTAATAACCTTATCTTTATAAGAAAAGTAGAGGTTATTCATGTTAGATAAAATAAATATAGACCCTTCAATTATTCCTTGTTATTCAAGTCGAGTTTCAGCTGGATTCCCCTCTCCAGCTGATGATACAATAGAAAGTAATTTGGATTTAAATAAGCTATTAATAAAGCATGAATCCACTACTTTTTTTATGCAAGTTAAAGGTGATGCTATGAAAGATGCGGGAATATGGTCTGGAGATGTCTTAGTAGTTGATCGAAGCCTATCTCCTAAACATGGTAGAGTAGTTATTGCAACTATTGGTGAAGAATTGCTGATAAGACGTTTATACAAACTTCGTAATAAAGTTTTATTAATGCCAGAAAATAAAGAATATGAACCTTTGGAAATAAGCAAAGAGATAGATTCAATAGTTTGGGGTGTAGTAAATTTTGTAACACATAAGGTGTGAATATGGATAAAGTTTTTGCGCTTGTTGATTGTAATAATTTCTTTGTGTCATGTGAAAGGGTGTTTAAGCCAGAATTAAATGATCTGCCAGTCATTGTTTTATCTGGTAATGATGGTTGTATTGTAGCACGTTCTGATGAAGCAAAGAAAATAGGTATTCCTATGGGAGCTCCATATTTTAAATGGAGGCAAATCATTCTCTTCAAATTTTCAGTTATATGGCGATATGTCAAGACGCGTGATTAATGTTCTGAAAGAATTAGCACCATCGGTTGAACAATATTCGGTTGATGAAGCTTTTTTACATTTAGAAAGCTTAGCTGGTTGTGATCTTCAATCTTATAGCGTTGATTTGTGTAAAAAAGTAAAGCAATGGACAGGGATTCCAGTATCTTTAGGCTTAGCCCCAACTAGAACTCTAGCAAAAATTGCAAATCATATGGCTAAGAAATATTCAAAAAATGGTGTTTTTGATATTTGCAATAAAGAGATGAGAGAATGTGTTTTAGCCTCTGTCGCTATAGAAGATGTTTGGGGTATATCTTATAAATTAGGGTCTCGCGTCAGACGCTTAGGAATTAACACAGCTCTTGATCTGAGTCGGGCTGATTCTAAAATGGTTAGAAAGTTTCTAGGAGTAATGGGAGAGAAGATAGCTCTTGAACTTCGAGGGGTGCCTTGTATAGAGTTGCAGGATACTTTTCATAGAAAAACTATAATTTCATCTAGAAGTTTTGAACATACAATTCAAGATATAAATTTAATTGAAGAGGCGGTAGAAAATCATATTTCAAAGGCGGCAATAAGACTTAGAAAGCAAAAATGCATAGTGGGTGGAATTATTGTTTCTCTGCGAACTAATAGATTTAGTAATTATGATAAGCGATATAAAAATGAGCATACTATTATATTAGATGCACCAACGGATGCTACTAATCTTTTGATAGCTAAATCTAAACAGTGTGTTCAGAGTATATTTAGAAATGGTTTTAAATATAAAAAAACGGGTGTTATGTTTTTTGGTATTAGATCCAAAGAGAATGAGCAGAGGAGTTTTTTTCTATCAGATAAAGATAGGGTAAAACATGATATTTTAATGAAACTTATAGATGAAGTGAATTTAAATGCAAAAAATACTCAATTATGTTTTGCTGCACAGAGAATATCTAATGAAAATAGGTCATCAAGAAAGTCAAGGGGGGTTAAATGTAAATAAAATCTCAAATCATTTGCCATTAGTTATTTGATGTAATTTTTTAAAGTCTTGTGATTACTTTAGAAGTGAAATGTTTTATGATAGAGCAAATTATATTATAAGAGTTTTTTTTATGATAATTGGTGTTGGAACTGACATAGTGCAAATTGATAGGATAGAGAGATTATTTGATAAATATCAAGATTCTTTTCTTGAGAAGAATTTTCACCCTAAGGAGCGTAAAAATTTTCAAACTATCGAATCATCAAAAGCAATTGCATATCTTGCTAAAAGGTTTGCAGGAAAAGAGGCTGTAGCTAAAGCTTTTGGCATAGGAGTTGGTAGAGGTTTAGCGTTTAAAGATATAGCTATTTTGAATGATAGTTTTGGTGCCCCATATGTAGAAATTTTTGCCTCAAGTTCAAAAGATTTAGTGGATAAAAAAATACATATTTCTTTGTCAGATGATTATCCAATTGCAGTTGCATTTGTGGTAATAAGTCAGTAATATAAATTCAATAAATTTAATATAAGGATCACTCAAAAATGCTGCTACTTGAAATGAAAAGGAAAAAAGGGGCTCTGAACACTATTCACTTCGTTGGAATAGGTGGAATTGGGATGAGTGGTATAGCAGAGATAATGAATAATCTTGGCTATAAAGTTCAAGGGTCTGATTTATCTGTGAATAATAATACCAGAAGGCTAGAAACTCATGGTATTAAAGTATTTGAAGGGCATGATGCAATAAATCTAAAAAATGTTTCATATGTTGTTATATCTACTGCAATAAAAGATGATAATCCTGAAATTGTTGCTGCAAGAAAAATGATGATCCCTGTAATCAGAAGGGCTGAGATGCTAGCTGAACTTATGCGTCTGAAATGTTCAGTAGCTATTTCCGGATCACATGGTAAAACGACTACTACATCACTTGTTGCTTGTTTGTTTGAAGCTGCTGGGTTAGATCCCACAGTTATTAATGGTGGAGTGATAAATAATAAATCAACAAATGCTTATTTGGGGCAAAGTGATTATCTTATTGTTGAAGCTGATGAATCTGATGCAACATTCATTAAAATTCCATCAACAATTGGAGTAATTACGAACATTGATCCAGAGCACATGGATTACTATAAGGATTTTGATACATTGAAAGCTGCATTTAAAAGTTTTATACGTAATTTACCATTTTACGGTTTTGGAGTTGCTTGCATTGATCATCCTGTAGTTAGAGAATTAATAGAAAATATTACTGAAAGACGTGTTGTTACATATGGTATAGATTCCAAAGATGCACAGATAGTTGCTTATAATATTGTTTCTGATACTTATTCATCTGCATTTGATATTAAAATAAAGCAGCAAAATACTAAAGGATACACGATAATTGAAAATATTACGATTCCTACACCAGGCAAGCATAATGTCTTAAATGCATTAGCGGCAATTTCAATTGGTGTGGAGTTGGATTTTGGTTTAAAGGCAATTAAAAATGGATTTAAACAGTTTCAAGGTGTTAAGAGACGTTTTTCATTGGTTGGAAGCTATAATGGGGCAGAAATAATAGATGATTATGCTCATCATCCGGTCGAGATAGAAGCAACTCTATCTACTGCAAGAGATGTGGTTTCTAAAAGAAATGGTAGAGTGATTGCAATTTTTCAACCGCATAGATACTCAAGGTTAGAAAATTTATTTGCAGATTTTGCTAGTTGTTTTTTCCGAGCGGATAAGGTTTATATATTGGATGTATTCGCAGCTGGTGAGGGGCCTATAGACGGGATTAATAGTAAAATTCTTGTGGAGAATATTTGTAAAAACTCTAATAATGCAGAGTATATTTCTAATCATGAAGATATTGTTTCGGTAGTAGTGACAGAGGCTAAGAAGGGTGATCTTGTAATCATGATGGGTGCTGGTAGCATTACGACTTGGGCAAATCAATTACCGGAGAAGTTAGAGAAAATAAATATAGATGCAGTGGCATTGTGAATTAATTTAGTGAATATAATAGCGAACATGACTTTACCAAAAGTAAGGGGTAAATATAAATTTGATTATAATATAGCTCACCTTACATGGTTCAAGGTTGGAGGTAACACTGATATTTTATTCAAACCTGAAGATATTGAAGACCTTTCATATTTTTTAAAAGAAAAAGATAATAATCTTGCAGTAATGGTGCTAGGAGCTGGTTCAAATATCATTATCAGAGATGGAGGTTTTGACGGCGCGGTAATAAAACTTGGACGCTTATTTACTGAAATAGAAAGAATGAAAGATGGTTCGTTGGCTGTTGGAACCGGGTGCTTAAATTATAACTTAGCAAAATTTGCGGCAAAAGAATCTATAAAGGGATTTGAATTTCTTGTAGGAATACCAGGTACTATTGGTGGTGGAGTAGCAATGAATGCTGGAGCATTTGGTTCTGAATTTAAAGATTTGGTAATGTATGTTGAGGCCTTGGATGAATTCGGGAATTATAAACAATTTTCAAGTGAAGAAATTGGGTTTTCTTATAGAAAAAATACATTACCAAAAGGTTTAATATATACGAGAGTAGTTTTTCGAGTGGAGGCTGGAAAAATTGAAGATATTAAGTCGAAAATGGATGAAATTAACAAAAGTAGATCAACGTCACAACCTATTACAGAAAAGACAGGCGGTAGTACATTTGCAAACCCAGAAGGGTATAAAGCTTGGGAGTTAATAGATAAGTCTGGTCTTAGAGGGTTCAAGATTGGAGGAGCGTCTATGTCTGATAAGCATTGTAATTTTATGATAAATGATGGGACGGCGAGTGCAGCAGATATGGAAAATCTAGGTGAATTTGTTAGAGAAAAAGTAAAAAAGAATTCAGGTATTGAGTTGCAATGGGAAATTAAGCGAGTAGGTAGAAATGCAAGAGTTTAATACGATTTATCAAGAACAATCTATAATTGTTGATTGTTCTGATAAGGGAAAGCAAAGTATAAAAGAGCTGCTTGTATCGTATGGGAAGAAGTTAAATGATGTAAAAATTGCACCTAGTCGAGAGAGCAAGCTTGTAGTTGTTGTTGGCGCAGGTATGTCAGCTGAAAGAGAAGTATCTTTTATGTCTTCAAATGGAATAGTTGATTCATTATTGGAGCTAGGTCACGATGTGATTTTTGTCGATATGGGAGTGGATATTGCAAATGTTTTAAGCAAGTTATCCCCTGATATAGTGTTTAACGCACTACATGGAACATATGGTGAAGATGGGTGTTTGCCTGGTTTGTTAAATATTCTAAGAATTCCATATACAGGTCCAGGGGTTTTAGCTTCTGCTTTAGCGTTAAATAAGAAAAAATCACATGAAATTTTTAATGCGAATAAAATCAAGGTTGCTCAGGCGATGGTTGTAAATAAGCAGGATAATCTTAAAAGTGATCCTATGCCTAGACCATATGTAATTAAGCCATTGTCACAAGGATCGAGCGTTGGAATTGAAATTGTTTTTGATGAAGATGATTTTTCTTTTGCAGATTATCAATACGGTTATGGTGATGAAATTATTGTAGAGCAATATATAGAAGGTAGAGAAATTCAAGTCGCGGTTCTTAATGGCCAAGCTATGGGGGTTTTGGAGATTGAGTTGCTAAAGGGGAAGAGATTCTATGATTATGAAGTGAAATATACTGAAGGGTTTTCTAAGCATTTATTACCTGCTCCAATTTCAGAGCCAGCTAGCAAAAAAGTAATGCAGATATCAGAATATGCTTGTGAAATCTTTGATTGTATGTCGGGTATTATAAGAGTTGAGTTCATTTATAATGAAAAAGAGAACGAGTTTTATATGCTTGAGGTAAATACTCATCCAGGTATGACGCCACTATCTATATGCCCTGAGATTGTAGCGGATAAGGGGCTGGGTTATACGGATTTAGTTGATAAAATATTGCAAGGTGCAAGATTCGAGTGATGAAAAGAAGTAAGGTAGCAAAAAGACCAAATCGGACTAGTATTTCTCTAAAAAGAAGAGGGGCTATTCTGCTTCACCGCTCTATATTTTTTATAAAATTATGGATTTTACTGTTACTTGGCATATTTATATTCACGGATTATTTTAAAGTTTATAAAGTTAAGGTCAGAGTCGAGTTTAATGAATTCATGGCTAGTTATGGTTTTGTTCTTAAAAACATTGTGGTTTCTGGAGAGAAAAACACTCCTTACAAAGATATTATTAAGTCACTTGATGCGGATAAAGGGATTCCAATTTTTTCTGTAGAAATGCAGGAAGTAAAGGAGCGTTTGGAAGATACTACTTGGGTTAAGAAGGCTATTGTTGAAAGAAGATTATCATCAACTATTTATATAGCCGTTGCAGAAAGAAAACCTATCGCAATATGGCAGTTTAAAAGAAAATTATATTTAGTTGATGCAGAAGGAAATCGTATTATTAAATATAATGGACGAGGCTTTTCAGAATTAATTCATGTCGTTGGTCAGGATGCAAACATTTATACAAGCAGTTTGCTCGCAGATATTAATATTTATCCAACTTTAGCGTCAAAAGTAAAATCAGCAGTAAGGTATGGCCAAAGAAGATGGAATTTACATCTAGAGCAAGATATTTTAGTGAAGATGCCGGAATATGGTTTTGATGCAGCCTATGAATATTTATATAATTTACATAAGGATAAAAAATTATTTGATCAAAATTATAAAATGCTAGATCTTAGAGATGAGTATAAATATTATTTAGAAACAAAATAAAATATTTAATCTTGCAAAAATTGACGAATATTTTTTGTCGCTTGTCTAATTCGCTGTTGGTTCTCAACCAATCCTATTCTAACATGCTGATCTCCTTCTTTACCAAAGCCAATTCCAGGAGCAACTGCGACATTTGCATGTTGAAGTAATAATTTACTAAATTCTAATGATCCTAATTGACTATATTTTTCTGGTATTTTAGCCCATGCAAACATTGTTGCTTTGGGTGAGGTAATATTCCAACCGGATTCGCTGAGTCCGTTTATTAATGTATCGCGCCTATCTTTATATCGTTGCCTTGCTTCAATTATGCAATCATCTGGACCATTTAAGGCAGCAGTGGCAGCTATTTGGATAGGGGTAAATGCACCATAATCAAGGTATGATTTTATTCTAGTTAGTGCATGAATTAGTTTTTTATTTCCACATGCGAAGCCAATTCTCCATCCAGCCATCGAATATGTCTTGCTTACAGAGGTGAACTCAACGGCAATATCCTTGGCGCCTTTAACTTGCAATATAGAAGGTGGTGGAGTGTTATTAAAATATATCTCACAATATGCTAAGTCTGAAAGAATATATACACCGTAATGTTTGCATAAACTAACTATCTCTTCATAAAAATCAAGTGTTACTGTTTCGGCTGTAGGGTTGCAAGGATAATTTAATACGATTGCAGTTGGTTTGGGAGAACAATTTTCAATTGCTTCTTTTATTTGTTGCACTAATGTAGTTTGACTTTCATTGTTTGGTACAGTTCTAACAGATGCTTCTGCTATGATAAAACCAAATGTATGTATTGGATAGCTTGGCTAGGGACGAGTATAGTATCGTCCGGTTTTGTAATTGCTTTCACTAAGCTAGCAAAACCTTCTTTTGATCCAAGTGTTGCAACTATTTCAGATTCAGGATCTAAATCGACTCCAAATCTTCTTTTATAGTATGCGCCTTGTGCTTTTCTTAATCCAAGGATTCCTTTTGATACAGAATATCCATGATTTTTTGGGTTGTTAATTGATTCTATCAATTTTTCAACAATGTGTGGTGGCGTTGGTGCATCTGGATTTCCCATACCAAAATCTATAACATCACGTCCTTGTGCTCGTGCTTCTGCTTTAAGCTTATTTACCTCTGCAAAAACATAAGGTGGCAATCGATCTATAGTGTGGAAATTATCGGTTATATCGTTAGGATTGAAAGTCATATTCTGTGTTTAGTTTTTTCTGTATTTATAAAGTATCTTATATAAGCTGTATATTCAATCATCTATTTTTATTTAGTTTTATGTAGATATAATTACAACTAAAATTAACGAAAATAAACCAAAGGTTGAATTATTTCTTTAATTAGTTTCAATTTTGCTTTTAATTATTTTAGGTGCGTCTACGGACTGGGTATTAAATTATTCAGTTTTCAAATAGTTCCAAAAACATTAAGAAGCTGAAGAAGTGCAATGAGGAAAGAAAAACAAGAAGGTAATATATTAGAGGAGCTTATAGCTGAAATATTAGTACCTATGACAGATGTGATAGTTATGAAGGATAGAGCTGGACGAATCTCTATTTTTAAAGAAGGTATTAAGTTTGGAATGATTGAGAATGAAGCGTTTCATTTATTTGATAAGGATGGGGAGTATCAAAAAGTGAGCAGGGACTTATTAGCAGATGCTGATAAATTATTACAAGAGGCAACAAAATCTTTTTGGTATGCGTGTGGTAAAATGGATTTTTCTAAACATAGTTAAGTCTGCATCTGTAATTTATTTGCATTTATATGCGTGAGCA
The DNA here is from genome assembly GCA_965233855.1 of Rickettsiaceae bacterium. Classification (GTDB taxonomy): domain Bacteria; phylum Pseudomonadota; class Alphaproteobacteria; order Rickettsiales; family Rickettsiaceae; genus Megaera_A. The sequence continues at coordinate 375,511 of OZ247586.1, forward strand.
ATAAAGTCGAGCGGGTTAACTGGCTTGTTATTCAGTCTAATTTCGAAATGCAAATGTTCTTTAGTGGCTGTCCCTGTACGTCCTTGGTGACCAATGGTTATTCCTCTTGCGACCATTTGGCCTTTTTTCACCTTAATTCTAACCCCAACTATGCATAAGAATCTAATTTTACCATTTGATCTAGAGATGGTTTATCAGTTCTAATTTGGTAATTTATGAGTCCAGCAAATAAGTGAGAAAAAGCGTTGATAGGTGATCTGTGCCTACTATGAATCAAAGTATTCAATGACTTCATAGAGGAGAATATAGTCTCAATAAAACTACGACGCATCAACATCATTTTATCTGTAGTATCCATTAAAATATTTTTCATATTCTTTTTGATTTTAGTAATCAAAGTCACTTTTTGTTCAAATAATTCAGCGGATAGTTTTTTGGATATATACCCTTTATCACCAATAAGTTTACCAGTAATACCTTTCACCATTTCCATAACTGGAGAACGATCATTAACGTTGCCACCAGTAATAGTCATACTTACAATTTCTCCGAATGTATTGAGAATAAAGTGCAACTTAAAGCCAAAAAACCAACCAGTAGAAGTCTTGCCTTTTTTAGCTAATCCTTTAAAAACTTTATGTCTTTTTTCTCGAAGATTATGACAAACAGCCATAGGCGTTGCATCTATAAACATATATTCTGTTACCTTACCTTCAAGGCTTTTAAGCATGCAAACCACAGCAGGGAAAGCAAGTTTTATTAGTGCTGTAAAGCGATCGTAATGTACTAAGTAGCTGAATAAGTTTCTGTGATTCCTCATAAGTTCTAGGTAAAAATATTTAAAGCATGACATTCCAGATTGATGGAAAGCTATCAGGATAGTTATTATTTCTGACAAGCTCATTTTACATGGTTTATTACGCTTTCTAATACCACTGGTAATGAGTGTCTTTTTGTACCAATTTTCAAATCCTTTACAAAAATCATCGACAAAGCAGAACAAACTATCGTAATCTATATTCATTGGGGTACCTTTTTTAGATTGCAAAAATACAGAATACCCCAATATCACTAGCTATGCAGTCCTTTTCTTATACATAGTTCGGGTTAATTCTACTTAAATGTGCATATATTGTTTTTATTTTAGAGTCATGTTGAATTTCTATAACATTGCCATAGCCATTTTTTTTACCTGCAAAAATTACTTTACCTCTAGCTGTTGCGTAAATAGGTGCGGCTTTTGTTGAAACAAGGTCAATACCACAATGCATTGTTCTTCGCTTTTTTATAGGGTGCTTTCTTCTTCCGAAAGGGCTGCTAATTTGTGGCTTATAAATAGGCAGGAAAATTGGTATAGTTTTAATAATTCCATCAAGCTTGCTGAGTTCGCTCCTAATATTTATTTTTCGAATATCTTTTTTTGATAGTTTTTTATATATTGATATTGATTTTTTGATAAAATTCTATGTTTACTGTGAAGTTTCAGAAGTAATTTATAAATACGGATTATTTTATTTTTAGCTTCTTTTTTTAGAATGTTTGGTGAATTAAATTTTTCTTTAAATATTTGAATGTATTTTGATGTATAATACTTATTATTAATAATAAATCCGAGATCATTTGAATAAATGCAGCTGGTATTATCAATTTTTCCTAGATCATAAGTAGCGATTAAATTACCACGGCTAATACCATATGATTTTTTCAGAGAAGCCCCAATAGTTCTATATGAATTAATAGATAAATTGCTAGGAGTACAACTTTGTAAAAATAGTAGTGCTAAAATAATTAAGCTAGAAAATATAATTCTTTGTTTCGTCATTTTACATATTTATAAATTCTAATAAAGGGCCTAAAATCATTAATGGCATAAACATGATAGCTCCAACGAGCAACACTGTCACTAATAAGAATACACTTAGCTCTATACTAGATTGAGTATGCTTGTTAATAATATTTTTTATTCTTTGTTTTTCTGCGAATGAGCCACTAATTGCAAGCGAAAAATAAATTATTGGATATCTGCCAATGAACATAGCCAATGCTGTCATATAGTTAAAATAATCGGTAGATGTATTGATTCCTGTGAAATCTGATCCATTATTCGCAAAACTAGAGGCAAAATTATACGTTATGTCAGTTACTGCTTGTGACCCATGGTATATTATTAATTCTTGTGAATGAGGAAGTAATAGTGTAATTCCAGTAAATAATAATACCCCAACTGGCATCACTAAAAAGACTATAATTACATAATTAATTTCATTAATAGTTATACGTTTTCCAAAGAAATTTGCTGTTTCACCTGTGATAAGTCCTCTCAGGAAAACAGCAACGATTAGATATGATAACATGGCAAAAAAACCAGAGCCTACGCCTTCAATAACAAATTTACTCATTATTAAATTGAAGAATAAGACTAGAGTGCTGAGTGGAGAGTAGTTTTCCAGGCATGCATTTGGTGAGCCGTCAGAGCTTAATGTAATGGATAATATCCACATTAAGGAAGGGAATTTATCGTATATTAGCTCTTTTCCTGTGTAGTTAAAGTTGTCACCTAATGTTCCTTTATCAAAGATATATGGTAAGCCGTATTCTGTTTCTCCAAGGTTCATAATTAATAATGACGAAATCATAATGATAATTACTACAACATAAAGAGACCAGCTTAAGCTTCTTGCGTCAACTAAATATCCGTAAGTGAAAATCATAGCCACTGGCATTAGTACTATTAAAAATAGATTTACCATTATTGCTTCCCGAGAAGGAGATTCAAACGGATGAGCTGAAGCGCTAGCAAATAAAGACCCTCCATTGGCTACTAAATTTTTAATAGCAACTTGACCTGCGATTGGCCCAACATTCATTTGATCTGTATTGCCGATAAGGTTCTCAAAATTAATAGTTCCAGCAAAATCATAGGGGATTCCTTGGCTGACAAGCGTTATTGCGACGATACCAGATATTGGTAGTAAAATAAAAATCATTGATCTTAAGAAATCATCATAAAAATTACCAATAAATGGATTCCTGCTATTTACTATTCCTCTTATAAAAGCAATAAAAACAGCTATTCCAGTTGCGCCAGAAAGGAAATTTTGCATTGTCAGTGCAAAAATATGAGAAAACATAGAAAGTTGACTTTCTGGATCATGGCTTTGCCAAAATGTTCCAGTTGAAAATGATATGGCTGCATTAATTGAGCTAGATAATCCGATAGTGTCGTGTGCTTCAATATAGGTAGGCAAGTATTCTTGAAAATATATGATGATAAAAGTACAAAAAATACAAACTACATTAAAATACATTAGACTAGCAAAGTATTCTTTCCAGTTTTGGCTTTTCCAATATCCATGATTGTGTTTAAGTGCTTCATGTTCATTAAAACTATATTGAAAAACCCATGCAATGTATTTTCCAAGAATTGGAGCTATAATAGTGATTACTATAAAAAAGATGAATGATGCAAAAATCATATTTTTATATCTCTATCTGTGAAATAATATTATGATCTTGATGATTTAGTGTTTTTTTTAAACCACAGCTTATGAGAGTAATTGATAAAATTATTAATATAACAACTTGTTTCATATTGTTTTTGAATGGAATTAGTTTATAGAATCAATTATAGAGAATTTTTAACGCTTAGAACAATAGTAAAACATGCATAAAGTTTTTAGTAAAATTATTTTATGGCTAATAAGTCTAAATATCATATTATTAATATCTTTTTCAGCAAATGCTGATAAATATTCTATTGATAAATTTGATAGATATTTAGATAGTGAAGTGAATTTTTTCGATGGTGAGGGGAACAAGGTGTTCTTAGACCAGTACGAAGGAACTAACATATTGCTAGTGTTTTGGGCTACCTGGTGTGGCACTTGTGTTAGTGAATTGCCGTCGTTAGATAATTTACAGAAAGATTTTAGAAAACTCCCATTTAAGATTGTAGCAGTATCTCAAGATTTTCGTGGAATGGAGGCGGTTAAGAATCATTTTTTTGCTCACGAGATAAGACATCTTGAGACATTTCATGATCAAAAAAATCAATTATTTAGAGAGCTCTCAGTTAGTGGTTTGCCAACGGCTTTTTTCATTAATTCTGAAGGTAAAAATAAGTTGGTTTTTAGAGGGCGAATAAAATGGCATGATGATGAGATTAGGAGTATGATATTGTCCGAAATTGGGGGTAATTTAGAAATGCCAAAAAATACTTATAAATTTGCTTCGCTTAACAGGAATGTTATGCAAAAAAATATAGTGCATCCTAAAAATGATAGCAATAATTCAAGTGAAGGCGATGAGAAAAAGAATAAAGTTTCTTCTAGTAAATCTGTAGGTAATAAGTAATAGAATGAAATATACAGATTTAACTATTGAGCAAATAACAAATGACATAAAATCTAAATATTTTGTAAATGTTCCTTTTGAATTTGACAATAATCAAATTAATGAAGCAATTTCATCTTTCATAGAGTTTTTAGCACTCCCAGAAGAAGTAAAAAAGCATATAGATTTTTCTATATCAGAAAAACATAGACGTGGAGATGTTGGGTATAAGCATCGTAATCCTCAAGATGATATACACAATGATAGCAAGGAGTTTTTTCACTATCATCCAGCTATTCTAACAAAGTATCCTGAGTACATTGAAGAGAATAAAGTGTAAGGAATTTTGTGGAAAAAGCTGAACCAATTTGGCAGAATGTGAATTCTATATTAATGCATATATTTACAGAGTTTGATAATAATTTTGATGGTATATATAATAAGATATTTGATACTAAAAATTCGCATATAGTTTTGAGGTTTTTGAAGTATAATTGGAGTGAGTCGGGTAAATTCTTGGCAAAGCCTCATTTTGATGCAGGAGCTTTTACTCTTGCTATATCTGAGAGTTGCCAGGGGCTTAGGGTTGGAAGCTGCCCTGAAGACTTAGAGATTATTAAGCATGAAGAAAATAAAGCGATTTTTATGTTATCAAGTAATTCCATTAAATTAATTGATGATGAACAGCTAAAACCAGCTTGGCATGATGTTATTCAGATGGATGAGACGAATATAGGTAAGGGGTTTGCGAGGTGGGCTATTGTTGCATTTATAGACGCTCACGATGTAGAAGCATTGCCTAGAGAAGAAACTCATAAATGGTATATGAAATAAGTTTTTAATATTTAGAATATGGAGATAGTTTAATGAAAGTAAAACAAAGAAATCAAAATAATAGCACTATTGCTAATTCAAGGTCTGTAATTTCTAGTCGAAAAGGAGGGAAGCTTGATAGTTTGCTTGCAATGCTACCTTTGGGTTTAGGAGGTGTAAAGCCAGTTGTTGCTGTATTTAGACTAGAGGGAGTGATTGGTAAAGTGAGTTCGATGAAATCTGGCCTAACATTAAACTCATTAAATAAGTTGATTGAAAAAATGTTTGAAATAGATAGGCTAGACGCAATTTGTTTATCTATTAATTCACCTGGAGGTTCACCTGTCCAAGCAGAAATTATCGCTAGTAGAATCATTAAATTAGCAAAAGAAAAAGACATTCCAGTATATTCTTTTGTTGAAGATGTCGCAGCTTCTGGGGGATACTGGTTGGCATGCGCTGGAGATAAAATATTTGTCAGCCAGAGCTCTATTATTGGTAGCATAGGTGTTATTTCTAGTGGATTTGGGTTTCATGAGTTTATTGAAAAACTGGGTGTCGAGAGAAGGGTTTACACGGAAGGCAAAACAAAATCAGTTCTTGATCCTTTTAAACCTGCCAAGGAATCCGATATTAAGATTATAAAGAAAATTCAAAGAGATATTCATGAGCATTTCGTATCTACAGTAAAGGAAAGGAGGGCAGGACGACTTACTCAAAGTGATGATATCTTGTTTAATGGTGAATTTTGGGCGGGGCAAACAGCTGTTGATTACGGTCTTGTAGACGGTATTGATGATGTATATTCATTTATACAAAATAAATTTGGTGATAATGTAAAAGTTGAGCATATTGAACATAAGCAATCATGGTTGAAGAAACGTTTGGGGATGAGCCAAATGTCTAAGGAAGTTGCTGCAGATGTTGTTAATGGCTTGGTTGATACAGTAGAAAATAAATTGCAGAATAGTAAATTCAATTTGAAATAATACCAAACCTCATTTAAAATTACATATCCGCATTTTATAGGATTTGTGCTGTGTTTACGTATGTATATATGTTGCGTACTCTTACCTTTAAATACGAATCTCTAATTTAAAATGGAATTGGTATAAGGTCGTATTTACTCTCCTGCGAGAGTTTTATTCCTCTTTCGTGCAGAAGAAGTGGGTATGCCTATGGCCTCACGATATTTTGCAACAGTTCTTCTTGCGATGCTGATGTTAAATTTTGATAATTGGTCGGAAATATCGTCGTCAGATAGTATATTGTCACTCTCTTCGCTAAGTATAATCTGCTTTATAATTTCTTTTGCTTTTGTGCTGGAAACATTCTCACCAGTAGCTCTTGTTGTTCCTAGACTAGAAGAGAAAAAATACTTAAGTTCAAAAATCCCACTAGGAGTAGAGATATATTTGTTAGATGTAGATCTACTTACAGTACTCTCATTAAACCCTGTGCTTGCTGCAATTTTATTTAGTGTCATGGGGTCTAAATACATCACACCGCGTGTGAAGAAATTAATTTGTTCTTCAACGATAGCTGTTGCAACTTTTAAGATAGTATGACTTCTTTGCTCAATGCTTTTTACTATAGTATTAGCAGATTCAATCTCATTTTTAGTAAAATCTTTTTCTTTTTTGCTATGCATAGCATCTTTAATTTGCACATAATATTCTTGACTGACTCGTAGTCTTGGCATTGATTCTGGATTTGATTCAAGTTTAGCTGTACCATCTTCTAGAAAAGTCAGTATCACATCTGGAATTTTATAACTAGTTGGTTCAACATAAAATCCATTTGCTGGCTTCGGGTTTAATAATTTAATTTGTTTTATTAGACTGCTTATATTGGCAATGTTTACATTGCATAATTTGGAAAGCTTTTTTAAATTACCAGAAGCGATTAGGTCAATGTTTTTGACCATGGTTACGAGAGATTGATCTGCGTGCTCTTGGTCGTTAAGTTGAATTAGCAAGCACTCTTTTAGATCGCGAGCGAATACTCCGGCCGGGTCAAATGTTTGTAGTTTTTTAAGAACCTTATCAACAATTTTTTCGTCACATTTTAGTATATTTGAGGCGTCATTTAAACTTATATTTAAATACCCGCTTCCAAGTAGTGAGTCCAGTAAGAAATTTGCGATAAGTTTATCCTTGTGATCATCGAATGATAAATTTATTTGCTCTGAAATATGTTCCTTGAGAGATTTTTCACTAGCAACATTTGAAATATAATCTTGGCTTGAATACCCACTTCCGGAATATTTTGGTTCACCTATGTTAGATTGCGAAGTTTTTGTTTCTTCTTTATTCGTAGGCTGAGTCTCTTTTTTCTCAATACTTATGGAGTCATCTTCAATAAATGGATTTTTATCCAGTTCTTGCGCGGCAAATTCAGCTAGCTCTATATTTGACATTTGCAATATAGAAATGCTCTGATGCATGGTGGTTGTCATGGTCAGAGATTGTTTTTGCTGTAATGTTTGAATTTGCTTTGGCATTAGTTGTTTTTAATAAAACCTAGTGTTCACAGAATTTTGCTTTATTATATCTGCTAGTAATTAAATATTATAGAAAATAAGTTCAGATGACACCAATTTTTTATATAAAAGATGGCGATCTTAGTTTTGCCGATAAAATTGTTTTAGAAAATTTGGAATTATATATTTCAAAAGGCGATAGAATTTGCCTGGTTGGAAAAAATGGTTGTGGTAAATCCAGCCTTATGAAAATCATCGAAGGAGAGTATGAACTTGATAATGGTGAAATATTTAAAGCGCCGGCTCTTAGTATTGGTTATTTGAAGCAAGATATGAAAATAATTCCAGATTGTACAATATATGAATTTGTATTATCGAGTTTTGATGATCCTGAAAACAATAAATACAATGCTGATATAATTTTAAAACAGTTAGAGATAGACGGTAATGATGATTTAAAATCCTGCTCAGGTGGTCAGATTCGTAGAGTATGCTTAGCACAGGCTCTTATAACTCATCCAGAAATATTACTTTTAGACGAGCCAACAAATCATTTAGATATTAAGATTATTGAGTGGCTGGAGAGTTATATGAAAACCTATCCTGGTGCTGTGATTTGCATTAGCCATGATAGAACTTTTCAAGAAAATATAAGTAATAAGGTTTGGTGGATTGACAGAGGGGTCTTAAGAAAATCCAATAAGGGTTTCAAGTATTATGATGAGTGGCGCCAAGAGATTATAGAATCTGAAGAAGCGGTGCTGCGAAAAATGAATCGTAAATTAGAAGCTGAGCAGAGTTGGATGCATGGCGGTGTTACTGGCAGAAGGAAGAGGAATCAAAAGAGATTAGCTAATTTGCATCTCTTGCGTGAATCCCTGCGAGTGCATCAATCGAAATTGACGCATGCTAAAGCAAAGTTACAAGTAGAATTGGCTGAAGAGATGAAGAAAACAAAATTCATTATTGATGCTGAAAATATTTCTTACAATTTTCCAGGAAAAAGATTGTTTGATAATTTTACTTTTAAAGTTAAGAAAGGCGAAAAGATTGGTGTGATTGGCCCAAATGGAGCAGGAAAATCAACATTAATTAAAATTCTGACTAAAGAGCTTGAGCCGGCATCTGGTAAGGTGAAGCACGGAACAAATATTGACATTACGTATTTTGATCAACACAGAACGGAATTGAATCCTAAAAAAACCTTAAAACAAACACTATGCCCAGGTGGTGGAGATCAAGTTTTCCTGCAAGATAGGTCAATGCATATTGCCGCATACTTGAAGAAGTTTATGTTTGATCCAAAAACACTTGAGAATAAGGTTTCTACTTTGTCTGGTGGTGAGGGAAACCGTTTACTATTAGCAAAAGCTTTAATTAATCCAGGGAATTTCTTTATATTAGATGAGCCAACAAATGATCTTGATATGGATTCATTAGAAATGTTATTAGAAATTCTTGCTGATTATAAAGGAACTCTTATAATAGTTAGTCATGATCGTGATTTTTTAGAACGCTTAGTCACAAGAACTCTAGTGTTTAGCGGTGAGGAGATAATAGATTTATATGGTGGGTATGAAGATTATTTGAAATACTATAGAAAAGAAGATAAGGTAGTAAAAATAAAAAAGCCTATTTCTTCTGAAATAATGCCAAAACAACCCCTTAAGAAGTTGAGTTATAAATATGCCCGGCTTTTGGAAGTTCTGCCTGAGGAAATTGAAGGGCTTGAAAAAGAGATAGTAGAATTAGAGAAGCGATTAGAGGAGCCAAGTTTATATTCTAAGGATAATAATAAGTTTAAACAATGTTCTGAGCAGCTTCAATGTGCTAAGGAGTCTCTTGATCATAAAATTGCGCAATGGATTGAAATCGAAGCGATGCAACAAGAATTGATTAATAAGTAATAGAAATGAATAGATCTATAAAATTATATGTAGTGTTATGTAGCATTTTTTGTACAATAATTGTTACGGGGAATTTGATTTTTCAAAAGTTTCTAAATATAGATATATTTGGACTTAGTTTTGAAGTTTCAGCTGGGGTTTTGCTTTATCCAATTGCTTTTCTTATCTCAGACTTGGTCACAGAATTCTATGGCGAGGCCTATGCAAAGACGATGGTTCAAAATGCTGTTATATGTAGTATTATGGCTCTGTTTGTTATAAGTGTTTCTGATGCTTTTAGAGCTACTTCTTGGTCGACTATTGATGATAAAACTTTTCACGCAGTATTTAATGTTTATGGAGTTGGCGCAGGCGCATCAATTATTGCTAATTACTTAGGGCAAAGAGTCGATATACATATTTATTTAGCATTGAAGCAATTAACTTCTGGGGAGCATTTATGGCTTAGGAATAATGTGAGTACGTTCCTTGGTCAGGCTGTTGATACTATTACAGTGGTTTCGCTTTTAAGTATATTCGAAATAATTCCTTATAATCAATTTGTCATTGTGGTGATAAGTAGCATTAGTTTTAAAGTTTTTGCTGCGCTATTGGATACTCCATTTTGTTATTTAGGGTATTATTTAATAAATAAGTTTGATTTAGCTAAAACAGCATAATCTTTTGTTACTTTGGGGAAAAATTCTTTAGTAAAGGGGTATATTTCGTTACCAGAGTTGTTCAAAAATTCTACTTCAATTAGGTCTCCAGCACCAAAATTATGTATTTCTGATATAATCCCTATTTCTTTACCAGAATGATCACAAACTTTTATATTTTTTAAGTCCTCAAAATAAAATTCATTTTTGTCTTCTTGTGGAAGATCAGCTTTAAGACAATATAGTTTGGTGCCAACAAAAGCCTCAGCTTGATTTCGGTCTATACAATTTTCGTGTTTGCAAACTAGTGTTCCTTTGGGGGTTAGTCTGCTTTTCTTTAGTATAAATTCATTATTATTATCATCAAATAATTTTAGTTTAGATATATTATCTAGTGGTTCAGTGTAGGATTTGATTAGTATATCTCCTTTTATCCCATGAGCTGAGGATATTACACCCACTAGAATTAATTTAGAATCTTTAGTCATTTTGCTGCCATCTATTTGATCTATTAAGTAAAACGTACTATCCTTTTAAAGTATTACTTTTGAAATTTGGAAATAGAACTCATAATATTATGAAAAAATTATTTATTAGCTTACTAGTTATTATTGCTGTAGCAAGCAGTTTAGTTATTGCGTCTGTTGCAATTACTGATTATGAGAAAGTTTATCAGGAATTTGTCAAAAGTACCAGAGCGGATATTAATTCTATTAAAGCTAGTAATTTTAAAATTAATAAATTTCCAACTCCTTACTTAGTTATTGATGAAATTGATCAGGAGGGAAAAGTAAAATTAATTAATGTAGAAATACATTTTTCTTTTCTTTCTTTGCTGCAATTTTCGCCTAAAATCACAAGCTTAACAATTGGTGAAGCAAAACTTTATTTGAGTCATGATGATGTTAATTTTTTAAGTCATGATGAATTTATTTCTGAGTTGATTAATAAGGATGCTTTGGCAGTTGAAGCTAAAATTGGTAAACTTACTTTTATTGAATCAGATAATGATATACCTTTAGAGATTGAAGATTTTGTTTTTGTAAGTGGAAGTGAACGTACTAGTTTTTCTGGAAAAATAGATGATCTTGGTAGCTTGGAAGGGGATTTTATTAAATCGGGTGAGGATATTAAATTTAGTCTATTTCTTGAAGATAAATTTCATTCGTTAAATGTTACTGAAAACTATAAAAATGCTGTTATTCAAGATGGAAAGGTAGAGATAAAAACTACTAATTTATCAAGTAGAATAGCAAAGTTAATTCCAGATATTAACGAATTGACGGATGGTATTAGTAGTAGTGAAGAAGTAGAAATAACGTTTGATATCGTGCCTGCGCAGAATTTTGTGGGTATTAAGAACTTAAGTATTAGTTCAGATTCACTTGAAGGAAGTGGAGAAATGAATTTAAGTAAAGACACGAAGAGCCAAAGTGATATTAAAATATCTTTTAGTAAAATTGATTTAGTAAGTTGGAGAAAGGCAAAGTCTGTTGAATCATCTGATTCTGATATAAAATATGGTGTTAATTCAAGGTTTGATTTTAATAAAAATAGATTGAAAGCTCAGATTTCTTTGAAGCATGTTAAGCTTGATGAAGATAATACAATAAGTGACGTTAGTGCTAAATTGGCTATTGAAGGTGGAAAACTATATATTCAGGATCTTTCTGGCGATCTCGATAAAGATGGGAAGTTTAAAATTACTGGTATTGTAACTCAGAATTCTTTTAGAAGTTTGTTTAATGGTAAAGTATATCTTACTCACAAAGATTTGAATGATATGGCCGAATTCTTCGGTGGTAAAGAAATTAGGACAACTAATCAGATTCCATTCGCATTGTCGTCGGACGTAAAATTAAGTTCAGTTGATATCTCATTGCAGAATTTGTTGATTAAGACTAACAGTACGGATGTGATGGGTAATCTTTCGACTAAATTTATTGGTAAATCGATGCATACTAATGCCAATATAAGATTTACTTCTATTGATGCAGATAAAGGTGATTTTCCGGCAATAAGCCAAGCTTTGTCATATGCCGCTAGTCTAGCAGAAGGAATGAGAGAAGAGAATTATTTGAGTAAATTTATACCTATCAGGAAAATTGATTCTATTGGTAATTATGATATTACGTTTGATAGACTAAATACTGGTGGTAAGCAATATGAGAATGTAAATTTTAGTCTTGGAGTGTCTCCTGGTAAAGTTTCACTTGAGCAATTATATATTCAAGATGGAGACGATTGGGTGGATACTAGCATAACTTTAATAGCACAAGGAATAAGACCTATGATTACTGTGTTGATTCACAATGGTTCAGTGGGTGTTAATTTTCTATCTGCAAATGGAATGTTGAATTTGCGCAGGAAATTATTAGAGGAATATGATTTAAGTAAAATTGATGTTTTGATGAATTTTGCGATGAAAAGAATATATGAAGGGGATTTTGAATTAGGTCGAATTAGGTTTAGAGCGCAAAATAATAAGAATCTATTTGATATACCTAAGTTTGATGCAGATCTATTGGGTGGTAGAATGCAGTCTTCTGGCAGTATATTACTTGAACCTTATACACTAAATTTTGTTTATGCTTTGAATTCAGCTAGAGTCAAGCAAATCGCAAAATTACTTCCTCCAGGAACAATTAATGGTGGAGGAGCGCTAAGTGCAAGCGGTATGTGGTCTACGAATGGTGAAAAAACTGATGAACAATTATATAATCTTTACACTAAGTCGAATGTTATAACAAAGGACATTACGGTGAGTAATTTCTCAATTGATGATTTAATCCAATTATTAGGAGTGCCAAATTATAATCTTGCTAATTTTTCATCTGATGTAAAAAATTCTTTGTTAACAGGTAAAACGAATATTAGTGATTTAAAAACATCCGTAGAGCTTTCAAAAGGAATATTTAAAATGCCAACTATAGCTTTTAAAACAAAATATTCAGCGGGTTCAGCTTCGGCTACTTTTGATTTATATAAATTTAACCTTGACGCAAATGGTATTTTTTCTTTCTATCTAGCCAAGCCTAAATATGGTAGAAGTTTTACAGATTATGCTCCGAGTAAGATGACTGTGAAAGCTACAGGAAATTTATTATCTCCAAAGAAAGAAGCTGATACTAAAGAATTAGTCGAATTATTAAAAAGTAGAGTCCAGAAATAGAAATTTTGTTATTAGTCCTATATTTTTCGTTTAAATTAGAAAGTTAATGGATTTCTCATTATAAATACTGAGATCGTTTCTTGACTTTTACCTACATGTATTCTAGAAATTATTGTTTGTTGCAAAAATATAAATAAATATAAGTAGTAGAATACATGAATAATGCATTAAAGATTTTTACAGACTATAGACAATTTCAGATATTTGTCTTGGGAATGTTTAGTGGAATGCCTTTGACTATTATTTATTCTACTTTATCAACTTGGATGAAAGGCGCAAATGTTGATATCGCAATTATAACTACTTTTGCTATTGCTCGTGTTTTTTATTCGTTAAAATTTCTTTGGGCGCCTTTTATAGATCAAATCAATTTACCAATTATAGGTAGAATGGGGCACAGGAAAAGTTGGATGTGTCTAATTAGCGGTATTATTGCATGTATTATATTTTCTTATAGTCAATGTGATCCGAATGAGTCGTTAACTAGGATGTATGTTTTGACAATTATTCTTGGTATTGCATCGGCGACTCTAGATATTGTTATTGATGCTTTTAGAATTGATACTATAGAAAAAGATAGACAGTCAATTGCTGCTGCAAATGCAGTTTTCGGCTATCTTCTTGGTGGGTTAATATCAGGTGCTGGCGCGCTTTACATAGCAGATGATTATGGTTGGGAAGTTGCATTTGCTATAATTAGCTTACTTTATATTGTCGGCATAATTTTTATGCTTACTTTAAAAGAACCTTTCTTAAAAAGAGAAGAATTTAAGACTCTTTCATTGCGCTCGTGGAAAGTTATGACAATAGATCCATTTATGGATTTTCTAAAAAGAGATGGTGCTATTGTTATCCTACTTGCAATTATATTTTATAAGCTTGGGGATGCATTTCTTGGAGTTGTTGCATATCCATTTTATTTGGACCTTGGGTTTACTTTGAAAAAAATAGCTTTGACCGTAAAAGTTTTTGGCTTATCTGCACTAGTGGTTGGCTCTTATGTTGGTGGTTATATAATGTATCGATTTGGTCATTTTAAGGGGTTGATAATTGGTGGTGTGGCTCAGAGTATTACTAATTTTTCTTTTATTTGGTTGCATCATATGGGGCATGATACCAATGCCTTGATGGTTGCGATTGCTATTGAAAATTTGGCTTCTGGTATGGGGAATGCAGCTTTGATTGGATATTTGAGTTATTTATGTAATAAAAGATTCTCTGCAACCCAATATGCACTTTTAAGTAGCGCGTCTGGATTATTCAGTCATACTCTTGTAATGTATGGTGGTTCAATGGTTAAAGCGCTTGGGTGGGATATGTATTTTACTTTAACTGTTGTATTAGCAATTCCTGGACTATTATTGCTTCTATATTTGAATAAAAAATATGGTTTATCTAATAATCCAAGTGTAGATCAAACAACAGCAAAAAAAGTTTAGAGTAATAAGAATGGTATATATTTTAAATTTTTATTTATTTGTATGTTATTCTTTATTTTGTAATAGGTATTTATTGAAAAATAACCAATGAGAATTAGATTTTCTTCAGTTTTAACATTGATATTAGTTGTTAGTATTACTCTAACGGCCGTGGTTGCTGATGCCGCAAAACGTAGAAGTAAGAAGAAATCATCTGGAAGAACCCAAACTAGTCTAGTCGTCGATGGAAGATCAGGAAAAATATTATACGCATCAAATGCACGTAAGAAAATATATCCTGCATCACTAACAAAAGTTATGACTATATATCTTGTGTTTGAAGCTCTTGAATCGGGTAAATTAAATTTAAATCAAAAACTTTACGTTTCAACATATGCTACTAAAGCTAGGCCATTAAAATTATACTTAAAAGCTAAAGAAAGAATAAAGGTACGAGATGCAATTCTTGGTTTGATCGTGAAGTCAGCCAATGATGCTGCGCGTGTTGTGGCTGAAAATATAGCTGGATCTGAAAAAAGATTTGCACGGTTGATGACGGTCAGAGCACGCCAGCTTGGTATGAAGAATACTACTTTTACTAATGCATCTGGTTGGCATGATCCTAAGCAAGTTTCAACGGCTGTGGATTTAGCAAAACTGTCAATTGCAATAAAACGAGATTTTCCACAATATTATCATTTTTTTAAAAAAAGCAGTTTCAAATTTAAAGGAAAAACAATTAAAGGGCATAATAGAGTTTCAGAGACATATCCTGGAGCTGAGGGCCTTAAGACTGGGTTTACCACGCCTGCTGGTTGTAATTTAATAACGGCAGCTACTAGAGGAAATAAGAGCTTAGTGGCAGTTGTTACAGGCAGGAGTAGCAGTGCGATTAGAAATAAGAATATGGTTCAATTGCTGGACAAACATTTTGGTGTGAAGCATAAAACTATAAAGAAAGCTAGAAAAACGAAGAAAAGAAAGACAAGATTGGCTAATCAAAAACGATCCTCTAACTCTAAGAAAAGAGTCCGTTAGTCACATTATTTATTAGAGTTATTAATTCCTGATATAAATAAATTATATTCTGCCTTACGTCTTTTTATTAAACCTGGTAATATTCTACCGTCTGCATATATCCAACGCAGCAACTCTGCTCCAGCTTCATCATAGAGACCATAGTTAATTTTTTGTCGCAATGTTGAGCGCTGAAGCGCGGCACCTCCTAGGTTGAAGGTGAAGGATGCTAAAGCAGAAAATTGATCATCATTAAGTATATTTGTGATGGATCTCAGCACTGATTTTTCAGCTATAAATAGATCTTGTTTAAGTATTCCTTCAGCGTCTATTTTTGATATTCGTTTATAATTCTCATGAGATAATATTTTGTGGCCAAATCCAATCGTTGGGTGTCCACCAGAGCAAATATATGTGGTGGGTTTGAAACCTTCAAAAAACTTGATTAGTTCAATGCCTCGTGAGTTAGTAAATCTGTGAGTTAGTTTCATAATTTGTTTTTCCAGAGTTTTCTAAATGTTCTATGTCCGTAATAGAAACTAGTAATTCCTGCAAATATTGCTTGGTCATCAACGTTCCAAATTACTTCTAAATGTTCAATAACATGTGCACTTGATGAGATTGCTTTATATTGTAAATATTTTACTCCCATATATAGTAAGAAAAAGCAGTATGCTAAAATTGGTCTTACTGATCCATTAAGAGTATCAACCCATTTAATCTCGGTTTTATAAGTAGAGTAGAGTGAGGCTTGCTCTATCGTATCTTGATAAATTTGTATTTCTTGAAGTGTTTTATTTGTATTTGCAGCATTAAATTTTATTTGTTTTTCTAATACGTCAAGTTCATGTTTTTTATCATTTATATCTTTGAAATATTTTATCAGTTCTGGAATAAATGATGTAATAAATCCAGCTATTGAAGCAAGTAGAGTAATCATATTTTGTCTCCTAAAATTGGTGGTTTTGTGAAATTATTTTTCCAAGGAAGTTATGTGTTTCTGGGATGCGAAAAAGTTTAATCACATCCATTGAATTAGTCGCTTCTGTCATTACATGAGCTTCATTATTTTCCCACAATATAGTGTCAGGCCATGCTAGTAAGAATGAATTTTCGTGGTTCTGCTTTATAGTAATGGTTAGTTCAGGAAGTAATATTTCCTCGGTTATGATTGAGCTATTAGCAGATATGTATAAATAGTGGTTTGCAACATTATTAGGAAGGGTGTAATCACCATTTATCTCGCTGAAACTTTCAGGAATTTTGCTAACTCCCATATCTATTTTAATCCACTCTCCATTATTAAATATGAAGAAACAAAAACTAGTTGCTACAAAAACCATCATACCTTCGATAGGCGTAAGAAATTGAACTTCTTTTGATTCATGTGATCTAAAACATATTTGATTTAGGTTATCTCCTTCTGTAAGGATAAACTTTTTGCCAACTTCAAGCACTTCTGGAACGGCGCTAATAAAATTAGTGACACTGTTATTTAAAAACTGGTCTATTGTGAGGATTGATTCGTTATAAACAATGTCTTTATGGTCCTGCCCTGGAACCATTAGATTAAAAGCAAAAGAGTTTGTTTTCATAATTTAGTACTTAATGATTTTATTGGGGTATTATATTTATTTTAAAACCATCACTAAGAGCTAGATCCGTAATATCAATATTAATTTCTGTCGTTTCAGAAACATATTCATATAAATCTTTATTAGACATTAATATTATTTTGTAGCTCGCAATAGGCTCTATATCATCGTGAATCCATTTATTCTCTGAGTTAGTTCTAGTTACCCATTTTATATACAAATTATTCTCAGTAATTTTATTATGAGTTATATAAGGTGGTATTTTTTTTTGAGCGCTATTTTTAAAATTAATTGATTTCTCAAGATTATTTGCCTTAAAGGCGATTGTTTGGTTCTTTAATTTATCTGAAACTTGTATGATATTTTCTGTTTGTTCTAGTAGTATAAATTTTTCTCCATCTTTTGATGAAGAAATATGTTTTTCGGTATTTGATACTCCACGAATAATGTGTGTTACTTCATAAAGCTCATACTAAATTTTGCATAAATTCTTAAATTTAATTATTTCTTTTCCAGCTAATGCATATTGCCAATTATCTGAAATATATTTTTCTAGATTATGCCCGGAAATAATAAGTTTGCTTTTTGTATCAATTATAAAAATACTAGATGAATCTGATTGTTGAAAATCAGTTATTTCGCAGATAGCATTTGTAGGTTTTATATTCATAATATGCCCCCATTTTCCATCTAGACTCGAAGGAAAGTTTGAATATAAAGAAGTTGAACTTTTAGCTTGTAGATAGACTGCAGGGTAACTTCCAGAGCTATTATTTATATGAAATGGTA
Source organism: Rickettsiaceae bacterium (assembly GCA_965233855.1). Classification (GTDB taxonomy): domain Bacteria; phylum Pseudomonadota; class Alphaproteobacteria; order Rickettsiales; family Rickettsiaceae; genus Megaera_A. The sequence continues at coordinate 393,674 of OZ247586.1, forward strand.
GATCAAGTATTTCTAGTTTAGTATCTATATAGAAATCTGATTGATTATTATGCGGTTTATTATTGAATTTAATCGAAGAATAATTTTCTTGCTTATCTATTATACCAATAATTGTTGATTGATTGTCCGAAGAATTAACTTCTATTACACGAATGATATAGATTTTTGCAATATCATTTATTTGAATAAAATCAGATGGCACAATGTTTATTTGTGGATCATAAATTTTAAAGTTTATTATTTCGGTTTCGTTTTGTGCATTTAATAAGATTGATTTACCAATATTATTAGCTTCATATGATGTTAGTAAAATGGGTAGGTTGATTGTAAGGTCTCGTTTATAAGAATTTCGTTTTGTATTTAGTTGGGTATAATGAGAATTATATGTGTCATTATAATTTATATAATTAATACCAATACGATTGATTTTTGATTTTTCATCAGTTTTGATCGTTTCAATGTAACTATTATTAGTTAATTGCATAATTATATCATTTATTTCTAGTATTGCTTTGTTATATCCTCTCCTTTGGAAGGAAATAATATTTTTGTTATTAGCATTAATGTCAAAGAAAAATGCAGCTCTAAGGGTGTTGATTGCATTTAAACCTGATAAACTATTATTAAAAACTAACCCTTCGACTTTCTTATCTACAGAACTAACGTCTATTATTTGGGGGTCAAGGTCACATCTTTCTGATATTTCAAGTAAGATTGAAGCTAGGTTGCTAGAACCAAATTTATAATTTACCCAATGACCTTTTTCCCAAAGATAACCATCTTTCCATGTACTTGTAGTTGGCCAAGCTGGGTAGGGGCGCGCATCCCAACACCATAAGAACATTTCTTCTACATATTCTTGGCTTTTCCAGAATTCGATAAAAGCTCGTATAGAGGTTCTTTGGATTGCAAAGTCTGTTTCTCCACTTGAGTGTTTAGGGATTCCTCCATCTTCACATTTATCATCAAAGAAAACATTTGGCTGGTTAGTTGCTTTATCAATTGATGGGAAGCCAAATTCTGTAAACCAGATTGGTTTTGATCTTGGTTCCCAAGCGGTGTTCTCTTCATTCGGGTTTTGATGAGTGTTTTCCCACCAATATTTTAGATTTTTCCATGCATATTTTGGTGCTAATGGTTTTCTTGATTCGTCTTCTGAATCTATATAGTAATCATAGCCTTCTCCGCTATTAAATCCCTGTTTGATTTTGTCTTTTGAAATATCTGATGAGATGGAGTTGGTGATCGGGAAATAAGCGTCAATTCCTATAAAATCAATGTTCGGCGACGACCAAAGGGAGTCTAGATTAAACCACCCATCAGTAGTGTGGTGATATTCAGACCAGTCAGCAGCATAAGTGACTTTTACTCCATCACCAACAATTTCTTTTACGCGTGCTGCAAGATTGATTAATTCATCCACTGCAGGAAAGTTATCTTCATTTTTAATTCTTGTTAAGCCAATAAGCTCAGATCCAATAACAAATGCATCAACATGATCTTTTACAAGGTTTGCATAATGTAAAATAAATTCATTATAGCCACTTTCTCTTGTGAAAAAATTTGATACATGTTCTGCTTCTGTTGTTAATTTTCCTCTCCAAGGTTTGCCTTCTACATCCATTAAAAACATTGGGTAAAACATAATATTAAGTTTCCGCTTTCTTAGTTCCTCTAAATATCTCAGAATGCTCGCATCGTTTATACTGCCTCCATATTGTGGATTTTCTTGAGCATCCTTTGTGATTTCATATGCTGTATTTCGGTTATATTTAGAGACTTGCCATTTTTCTGAGTATTGCGCATCAGAGTCTTTAAATTCTACAGCTGGATGAATTAAACAGTCTTTTGCATCTCGATTATCTCCAAACCAGCATACAACGGGTGCAACCCATTTTATATTTGAGCAAGTAGTTTTTAGCTGATTTAGACTATGAATACTATTTGGTAAATTTTATAGATTATGGCTATTAATTTTTTTTGCATTTACTTGTATTCCATTTTCTGTAATTTGAGATTTTGTTTGGATCTTTGTGTCATAGACAAATTCTCCAGATCCTGGAATCATCACCATTGATTCAACCATTTCTTCTACTGAGGCTTTTGTTTTTACATTTGCTTTTCTTAGCACTTCAAATTGAAAATTAGGAATCATGTCACCAAAATCTGCAAGAGGTAATTCATCAAATACAATATAAGCTATTCCTCTATATGCTGGCGTAAATTTTTTACATTGTTTTGCAATGGTGGGGTCAGGTAATTGTTCTTCATCTCCTTTATAGAGTGTAAATTTATATTTACTTATATCGATAAGATCATCTCCGAGCCATACTCTCTCTATATCTTCGATTTTTCCTATACAAATGCACATAGCGAAGCTTAAGAAATATTCTAATTCTGTAGTTTCTTTTGTAAGCTTTATGTTAGCTCTTTTAATATATTTTTTAGTGCTGTTTGAGTTTCTTTTTTCGATAATTTGATCTGCCCATATTATTTGTCCAGGAATTTGCATTCTGCCAAAAATTAATGGTATAGGTTTGCCATACCCAGCCATTGATATATGAAAACTATCATGGATATTTGTAAATTTATGAGTGGATTTATTGCGTTGAAACCATTTTCTTTCTAAGTAATCACCAGCTAATTTTCCTGTGTATCTTCCTATAGTTGATAGAATTCCTCCACCAAAATATTTCCCAATACTGCCGCCAACGCTTGATAAAATGCTTCCAATCATGATTTGTCTACCAAAAAATTAAGATGTTGATGTTAGCATTTAATAAGGCTTGGACTAATCCATCGCTCTGGTATATTATTTATGCTAAATAAAAAATGATGAAAATAATGAAAGTAAGAACAAGATTTGCCCCTTCGCCAACTGGTTATTTGCATATTGGTGGTGCACGTACAGCTTTATTTAATTACTTATTTGCTAAGAAACATGGTGGAGATTTTTTGCTTCGAATAGAAGATACAGATTTATCAAGATCAACAAAAGAAGCAAAGAAAGCTATTCTAGATTCAATGGAATGGCTTGATTTAAAACATGATGGAGAGGTTGTTTATCAATCTTCAAGACAAGATAGGCATCTAGAGATTGCAAATCAGCTACTAGCAGAAGGCAATGCATATTATTGCTATACAGATCAAGAAGAAATAATTTCTTTGAGAGATAAAGCAAAAGCAAATGGTGAGCATTTTATTTTTCACTCAAAATGGAGAGACGTTAGTTCGAATGAGGTTCCAGAAGGAGTAAAACCTGTAATTAGGCTTAAAGCTCCAAGGGAAGGAAAAACAATAGTTAATGATTTGCTTCAGGGAGATGTTGTTGTACAAAATTCTCATCTTGATGATATGATTTTAGTTCGTAGTGATGGAACTCCGACATATATGCTAGCTGTAGTTGTAGATGATCATGATATGGAAATAACTCATATTATTAGAGGTGATGACCATTTGAGTAATGCTTCAAGACAGCAGCTAATATATGAAGCAATGGGGTGGAGTATACCAAAAATGGTTCATATACCTTTGATTCATGGTCCAGATGGGGCTAAACTTTCAAAAAGACATGGGGCTCTTGGAGCAGAGAAATATAAAGAAATGGGTTATCTTCCAGAAGCATTGAGTAATTATTTGCTTCGTCTTGGTTGGTCGCATGGAGATGATGAAATAATCTCAAGAGAGCAGGCAATTGAATGGTTTGGTGTTGAGGGTTTGGGTAAATCTCCATCTAGACTTGATTTTGACAAAATGAAGCATATGAATGCTCAGTATTTGCGTAATGTTGATAATATTGTTTTATCTAATATGATTTTTGAACATTATAAAGGTGAATTATCAGATGCTTCTCAAAGTGCTATTAGATCTGCAATTGACTCTATAAAGCCAAGAGCAGAATTAGTAACAGATTTATATGAATTGGCCGAAATGTTTATAATAGAAAAGCCTTTGCAAATAAGTGATGAAGCAGAGCAAATTATATCTGAGTGCGAAGATGCATTGAAGCAACAGGTAATAGATGGGCTTATGAATATTAAGCAGTTTGATAAGGAAAGCATTCAATCTACTTTAAAAGAAATAGCCAAGAAGAATGATTTGAAGCTCGGAGGTCTAATGAAATATGTAAGAGCCTATATAGCTGGTAAATCTTCTTCTCCAAGTGTATTTGAAATGATAGAAATATTAGGTAGAGAAGTTAGCATCCAAAGGCTTAAAAGATGATAGAAAAATATTTAGAAAATCATAATAAAATTGGTCGTTTGCATAGTAGCTATATAATAAATACAGACGATTCTGCTCAAGCTTTGGTTGAGGTTGAGTCATTTTTACAAAAAAATCTTCTAAATGATAATGAGTTAAAAAACTCTCCTGATTATTCTTGTGTTCGAAGGGCTGATAGTAAAACAAAAAATATTGCAGTTGATCAAATTCGTGATCTGCAGAGTTTTTTAAATAAAACTTCAGTTGTTAGCGGACAAAAGGTTGGCGTTATATTTGCTGCTGATGAAATGAATTTAAATTCTTCTAATTCTTGTTTGAAGCTCTTGGAAGAACCACCAATGAATACTCATATGTTTTTAATTACAGAAAATATGGCGAGTATTATTCCAACCATTAGATCGAGATGCGCTAAAATAAATCATTTTTATCATCTTCAAGATCAAAGAGTGATTGATGATGAGTTTATTAGACCTCTTTTAAAAAGTATAAAAATAAAAGAAAGGCTAGATTTTATCAAAAAATTTGCTCTAAAAGATCGCGATGTCTGGTCAGCTTTTTCTAATGCAATAGAAGTTGTTATAGTTAAGCTTGGAAAAAGCATTGTGGGTGTTGAGGTGGATTTAGCGCCTGCGGAGTTAGAATTATTAAGTCAGCTAAAAAGTAAATCCCCTGAGTATATTCAAAGAAAATATGTGGACGTAAAAGAAATTATTGATAACACCAATAATTTTGATTTGGACTTGCGCAGCAGCGTTGTTCTATTGATAGATAAAATGAGATATTAGTTTTAGTATGTATAATATTTTTTTTCAGCCTGTTAAATCCATTATTCCTATGAAGGAAACAGCTGAAAAAGCTCTTGCTAGACTTGGAATTCATGTTCTTCGAGATTTAGTTTTTTATAAACCATATTCATATAATATCATTGATAACTCTTCTGATTTAAGGCATTTGCAAACTGGATCGCTTGTTCAGGCTGAAGTTGTTATTGATGCTATTGACATTCCAAGATTAAAGAAATCTCCGACTAAAATATATACTTCTAATGATAGTGGAGAATTAGTTTTAGTTTTTTTTAGTAAAATTCCACCTTTTATATTTTCACGATTAAAAGTAGGAAATAAATGTATTGTTACTGGTAAGATACAGAAGTTTGATGGGTTTTGTCAGATTAATCATCCTGAATTTATTTTTAAGAAAGAATTATCGAATCCGGTAGAGCCAGTTTACCATTTAACATATGGCATAATAAATAAACAATTATATGGTTATATATTAGAAGGAATTTCTTCGCTAGAAGCCGCGATAAAAGCAAGAAATGCTTTTGGTTATATATCAACTAATAATATGCATGAGCTTCTTGATGAGAAACAATATATGCAAAATATTCTGTCAGAACTTAAATCTATGCATCTAATTAATGCAAAGCCAAATGCTTTAGTGATAGAGAATTTATTAGCTGAATCAATAGAGAAATTGGCAGTTAAAGAATTATTTGCCAATCAAGTATCACTTGCTAGGCTTAGGAAGGCAGAGCATCAAGTGCGTGGAAATGAGTTTGTAGTTGATAGTAAAAGAAAACAGCAAGTCCTTGATAAATTAGGCTTTGAATTAACAGATGCTCAAGATTTAGCCATTAAGGAAATCGAGAGCAATCAAATCAGGCCAGTTCAGATGATGCGTCTTTTGCAAGGGGATGTTGGCTCTGGAAAAACATTGGTTGCTTTAATGACAATGCTGAATGTAGTAGAATCTGGATTTCAAACTGCATTAATGGTGCCTACAGATTTACTTAGTGCGCAGCATTTTCAGTTTTTTAAAAATTCGCTTGAAGGCGTGGGCGTTAGTTGTGCACTGCTTACTGGTAAAACTAAAGCAAAAGAGAGAAGGGAAATAAGCGCAGATTTACTTAGTGGTAAAATAGATGTTTTGATAGGGACACATGCGCTATTTCAAGATTCTGTTGAGTTTAAGAATCTTGGTTATGTAATCATTGACGAGCAGCATAGGTTTGGAGTTGAGCAAAGAATGGAATTGATTGCCAAAGCCTCGCACCCAGACGTTCTTGTCATGACGGCTACTCCAATTCCACGGAGTCTTACATTGACTATGTTTGGTGATATGAGTGTTTCTCTTGTTAAAACTAAACCAAAAAATCGCTTGCCTATTACTACTACTATCGCTTCTAATGAGAAAAATGCCCAAATAATTGAATCATTAGGTAAAAAACTCAATGAAGGGCAGAAGATATATTGGGTTTGTCCATTAATTGATAAAAATGATAAATCACTTGAAGAGGATGAGATATCTGTTTTTGCAAATGTTACAGAAAGATATGAAGATCTTGAGAGGGCATATCCAGGTTTAGTTGGAATATTGCATGGTAAAATGAAACCAGCTGAAAAAGATAATATCATGCAAAAATTTAAAAATGGAGATATTAAGATATTAATTGCTACTACGGTTATTGAAGTTGGAATTGATGTTCCGGATGCAACTTTAATGATTATAGAAAATGCTGAAAAATTTGGTTTAGCACAATTGCATCAACTTCGAGGCCGAGTGGGGCGTGGCTTACTTCAGTCATATTGTATTCTTGTGTATAATCCAAAAAGATTATCTGCTATGTCTCGCAAGAGATTAGAAATAATGAGAAATAGTGATGATGGGTTTTATATCGCTGAACAAGATTTAATCTTGCGTGGTGGTGGTGAAATTTTAGGAACTAAGCAAAGCGGTGAGCCAGATTTCTTTTTTTCCGATCTTGGTCGTGATGTAGAGACTCTTCTTAAAGTTAATAAACTTTCAAAGGATGTAAACGTTTCAGAGTTTATTGATTTTCAAACTAGGCTTTTTGATAGAGACAGGGAAGAGTTAGTTAAGAGTGGGTAATATTTTATTTTAGACTATTACTAAAGCTTTTTAGTAGGTTTGTTGCAAATAGTAAATTTTATATTAACGATTGCTTGACTATTGCCTTAATATATGTTAATTTTTTTACAAGAAAGGTGTATATTCAACAATAGAAAGGTAATAATTATGTCGATATTTAGTTCAATAACGGATTATTTTGGTAGTAGTGCAAAACATGCTAGTAACGCATCAACACATCTATCAAATGCTGGTTCTTCAGCGTATAAAGGAGCTAGCAGTGTTGTTAGTGGCGTTTCTAATTTCTTCTCAACAACTACTGCATTAGCAGCAGGTACAGCATGGCATTCATTTGAGTGGATTGCTGGAGAAATTATTGGTGCTAATTCAGCTGCTCATTTTGCTAATTGGGGAGCCTCATTAGTTGGTGTAGCTCCAGCAACAGGGTGGATCGCTCAAGCTACAGAATTTGCAGCTCTATCTCTTGTGCACTATCCAGTAGCTAGTATGGTTGCATTAATGACTACTACTATTATTGCTACTCATCCAAAAGAAACTTTTGAAGCAATAAAAGGATTTGGTAAAGCCGCTTATAATTTTGTTGAAGCTGGTGTTGAGTTAATGGAAGCTGCAGCGGAAGCTACTCTTGCTGTTGGTTTAGCAGCTGTAGAAGTGTTAGATTCAGCTATTGATGCTACTACTAAAGAAGTAAAGTCTCTTACTGAAGATGTACTTGGTGGTGATATTGAAATGGAAGTTTTTACAGATAACTCCGATGTTGATTTAGTTGGTGGTGAGTCTGTGATTGATGCAGATTGTGTAGTAATGTAATCTTTTAATTACTACATTTTAAGAAAAGGCTAAATGACTCTCCTCATGTAGCCTTTTTTTTGTCCAACATTATATATTAATTTAGGCAAAAGTAATTGGTTTGAATTAAGATAAAACCCTATAGGAGTTTATAGTTCTTTTTTAAGATTAGATTTTTATTGCAACGATATTTATTCTATCGGTTCTAGAAAAGTATACCTTATTTAAACTACCAACCTAAAATTCCGCGCCATGAAGGTTTTTCAAATGAATCTATATTCTCTGCTTTCTTAAGAAAGCTAGTTATACGCACTGTAAATGGTAGGATGACTAATTCATAAGTTACTTTTAGAGTTGTCATGGTGAATACCATTGAAAGTAATTCTGAAACAGGTAAGAAAGAACCAAAAGCTATACTTGCAAATATTGCAGTTTCAATAAAAGCCCCAGCACATGTGCTAAGTATTGCACGAATGGCAAAATTACGACCTTTTAACATGATTTTCAATGCTGAGATCGCTGATGCATTTAGAAGTTCTTCTATAAAGTATCTAGAGTGTAAAACTCTACACTTGATCTGACAGATAGTTACTTATCATACAGCATAATTACTGTCAGATAAGTTCTGAGTATCATGTGTCTGACACTCATTCACGTAGCTAGGAATATTCTTATCCAAAGCAATATGTTTTGAATCAAGAAAGGTTTGCATAGGTGTTTTTCCATAACAATGCTTTCCTGAATGTGTTCTTTGAGTATTGTACTTATTAATCCATAAATCAACATCAATTTGTAACTCTTCTACAGAGCCGTATATTCTTTTGCGAAATGCTATATCATAAAACTCTTGTTTCATAGTTCTATGGAACCTCTCGCAAATACCGTTAGTTTGCGGACTACGAACCTTTGTTTTTGTGTGATCAATATTCTCAATTCCTAAATAAAGTTGATAGGCATGATGCTCAGGTTTACCACAATATTCAGTACCGCGATCAGTGAGTATACGAAACATGCTAAGGCCTTGTTCTGTATAAAATGGCAGCACTCTATCATTTAGTATATCAGCTGCAGTAATAGCTGATTTCTCAGTATAAAGTTTTACTTGCGCCACTTTAGAATATGTATCAACAAAAGTTTGTTGGTAAATTTTTCCAACCCCCTTCATATTACCTACATAGTAAGTATCTTGTGAACCAAGATACCCAGGATGCTCAGTCTCGATTTCACCGTGAGCTACTTTGCTAGCTTTAGCCCGCTCAAGAGCTGCTAGCTGTTCTTCAGTTAATATCATACCATCTTGCGCTGATTTAGCTTCTAAGGCTTTTAGACGCTTACGCATTGTCTCTAAATCATTACGCAACCAAATAGAACGAACTCCACTACTTGATATTAAAACACCTTGTTGCTTCAGCTCATTACTAGCTCGTAATTGCCCTAAAACAGGGTTTGAAATAGCAAGATCTATGACGGCTTGTTCTACATCAGAAGGTACTCTGTTTTTCATGATAGGTTTCTTGCGGCTGATTTCCTGTAGAGCAGCTTCCCCACCATTTTCATATAATTCTTTAAAACGATAAAAGGTATCCCTTGAATATCCCATAACGTTACACGCTTGACTTACATTATCAAGCTGTTTCGCTAATTCTAAAAGTCCTAATTTGGGTTTGATGATTTTTTCTAATTGACTCATTTTTAATCTCTTGTTTGAGTGGTTAAATGCAATATATTCAACTACTAAATATATTACTCTCTTTTTACCACTCTGTCAGATTAAATTTGAAGCTTTACACCAATCATCCTTATTTAGTAATTGGAATTAGTTCCTAATTATTCTATCTTAGGTTATATGATTATTTAATCAAGATTAATTGTGAAATAATTAGTAGCATCTAACTGGTTGATTAAATACGTACTGCCAAACTTTGTCCCATCCATGATTATGTGAAACATCTTTAAAGATTTGTTGTTTAACACAAGAAGTAGAAGCTTTTTGTACAAACTTATCAGCAATAAATGGTGGAATAATTGTATCTTTTCCTCCGGAAATATGCAATTGCGGTATGTGTTTTACCTGCTTTGCATAATCTATTGGGTTTAAAGAACCAATCATTGGTGTCACGTTATGGTGCGTAGTAAATGCAACGTGATCTAGATTTCCACTGATAGTAATTATGTCTTTTGTCATGTAGTTTCTAGCAGCAATTAAAACTGCTATTCCTCCTCCTCCTGAAAACCCAACTAAACTAAACTTATGGTTGTTGTTGATGCTGTTTATAACATCATTAATAGATTGTACAGAATCATCTGATAATCTCTTGTCTGTCCAATATTGCATGCTGCATTTAGGGTTCAGATCCATTGGAGTGTATTGGCATGGGCGGCCAATATATACAACATTTGGGCGGTCATCCATAGCGGCTAATTTAATTAGCATCTGTCTTCTTGGTGTTGGATTTCTAGAGATTCTATACTTACCATTAAAAGCAGCTCCGTCACCTTCAATATAGAATACGTATGGTTTGTGTTTATTAGTGATTTTTTGGTAAGTAGTTAGCCAAAAATCACCACCTTTTACAAGCACTTTTTGAAAGCCATAAAGCTCTCCTATCATAGCAGGATCGCTTCCATAAGTTATGGTTTTACAGCTTTGCAGTATTAGTCCCGCAATGGCGAGTAATATAATATTAGAAAGGTATTTCATCATCTAAATCACTATTATCAAAAGTTGGGGCATTATTTTGGCTGCCAGGTTGGTTTGGACTCGCTTCACCACGAGAGTCTAGTAAGATTAACGTTGAGTTGAAGTTTTGCAGAACTACTTCAGTAGTGTATTTTTCTTGATTGTCATTATCAACCCACTTCCTAGTTTGAAGCTGTCCTTCAATATAAAGTTTTGTGCCTTTTTTTACATAGTTTTTAATAACTCGTACTAGTCCTTCACTAAAACATACTACTCTATGCCATTCTGTTTTATCTTTTCTTTCGCCAGTTACTTTATCTTTCCAGCTTTCGCTAGTTGCTATGCTGAAATTTGCAATTTCTCTACCGTCATTGGTAGTTCTGATTTCTGGATCTCGTCCTAGATTTCCTATAAGAGTAACTTTATTTAAACTGCCTGCCATTATATAAACACCACTTGTATTTTTTAAATTAAATATTAGCTATAACATATCTTATCAATAGGTGAAACAAAAATATAATGAAATTTACTATTGCAATAAGAAGTTTTTGGACCCTATAATACCTTGCATCATTTTTTTCATTTTCAATAGATTTTTTATGCAAGAATATATAAAAGTACGCGGAGCAAAGGAACACAACCTTAAGAACGTAAATGTTGATATTCCAAGAAACAAATTTATTGTTATCACTGGTCTCAGTGGGTCTGGGAAATCTTCATTAGCGTTTGATACAATCTATGCAGAAGGTCAGAGACGCTATGTTGAAAGTCTTTCTTCATATGCAAGACAGTTTTTGCATTTACAAAACAAACCTAATGTAGAGTCGATTTCTGGTTTATCTCCAGCTATTGCGATTGATCAGAAGACTACATCAAAGAACCCACGTTCTACTGTTGGTACTATTACAGAGATATATGATTATTTAAGATTGTTTTTTGCTCGAGTTGGAGTGCCATATTCACCAGCAACAGGTCTCCCAATCAAGAGTCAGTCTGTGTCAGAAATGGTTGATATAGTAAATAATCTTCCAGAAGGGGCGAAAATATATATTTTATCACCAATGGTGCGTGGTCAAAAAGGTGAATTTCGCCGTGAAATAGGTAATTTGAGAAAACATGGTTATCAACGTTTATTTCTTGATGGTGAATTATGTGAATTAGATGAACTTCCTAAAATAGATAAAAATAAGAAGCATAGCATTGAAGTAGTTGTGGATCGTCTTGTTATATCAGATTCCCTTGGCAATAGAGTTGCTGAAAGTCTTGAAGCTTCACTGCAAATGGGGGATGGTATAACATATATTGATATTGTTTCTCTTCCAAGTAAACATGGTAGTAAGTATAAGGATGGAGATAGGATTACGTTTTCTGAGAAATATTCATGTCCTGAATCTGGTTTTCAATTAGAAGAAGTTGAGCCTAGAATTTTTTCTTTTAATAGTCCATTTGGCGCATGCCCTTCATGTGAAGGTATTGGGAAAGAAGCTTTTTTTGATAAAGGTTTGATTGTTCCTGATGAAAGTTTGAGTATCAAGGGTGGTGCAATTGTTCCATGGAGCAAGTCGTCATCTAAGTTTTTTATAGATACTCTTGAATCACTTGCTAAGCATTATAAGTTTAAGATTACCACTCCTTTTGCTGAATTGACGGATAAAGTTAAAAATATTTTGTTTTATGGTTCTGGTGAAGAAGAAATTATTTTTGAATATAAAGATGATCGTAAATCTGAAATTATTGAGCAATCATTTGCAGGGATTATTCCTAGCTTGGAAGAGAAGTTTCGTAAGGTTGATACCGTATGGATGCGTGAGGAGTTAAATAGATTTAAGTCGAAGCATAATTGCTCTGCATGCAGTGGTTATAGGTTAAAAAAAGAATCATTATGTGTGAAAATTGATGATTTGAACATTGGGCAAGTTTCGAGAAAAACAATCTTTGAAGCTTTGCAATGGTTTGATAATATAAACGATAAATTAGATAAAAAGCAGCAAGTTATTGCAAAGCGTGTTGTCAAAGAGATCCAAGAGCGCTTGAAATTCCTCAATAATGTTGGTTTAGAATATTTAAGCTTATCTAGAGAGTCAGGAACTCTTTCAGGGGGGGAGAGTCAAAGGATTCGTTTGGCTTCTCAAATTGGTTGTGGTCTTAGTGGAGTATTGTATGTTCTCGATGAGCCATCTATTGGTTTGCATCAACGTGATAATTCGCGTTTGATTTCGACGCTGAAGAACCTTAGGGACTTGGGTAATACAGTTATTGTTGTTGAGCATGATGATGAAACTATGCTTGAATCTGAGCATATTATTGATGTTGGTCCAGGAGCTGGTATTCATGGAGGAAAGATTATCGCTGAAGGTACTCCAGATGAAATCAAAAAATCTCCAAATAGCATAACCGGTCAATATTTGAGTGGAAAGATGTCTATTCCTGTGCCGGATAAAATTAGATCAGGTCATGAAGGCAAGGAGATTATTCTTACTGGTGCAAGAGAAAATAATTTACAGAATCTTTCTATTTCTATTCAGCTTGGAACTTTTATTTCTGTCACTGGTGTGTCTGGTGGTGGTAAATCAAGCTTAATTATTAATACTTTCTATCAAGCGGCATTAAAAGCGTTAGAACCAAAGTCAAAATTATATCCTGGTGAACATGATTCAATTAAGGGATTGGAACATATTGATAAAATTATTGATATTAATCAATCTCCGATTGGAAGAACTCCTAGATCAAATCCAGCAACTTATACCGGTGCATTTACACCAATTCGTGACTGGTTTACTGAACTCCCAGAATCAAAGATTCGTGGTTATAAAGTTGGCCGTTTCTCTTTTAATGTAAAAGGCGGTCGCTGCGAAGCTTGTCAGGGAGATGGTTTGATTAAGATTGAAATGCATTTTCTTCCAGATGTGTATGTTAATTGTGATGTTTGTAATGGGCAGAGATATAATCGTGAAACGTTAGAAGTAAAATATAACGGTAAAAATATTGCAGAAGTTCTTAATATGACAGTTGAAGATGCGGCCAAATTTTTTGAGAAAGTTCCAGCAATTTACGAAAAACTGGCTACCCTTAATGAAGTTGGTCTTGGTTACATTAAAATTGGTCAATCAGCTACTACTCTTTCTGGTGGTGAGGCACAACGAGTGAAGCTAGCAAAAGAACTTTCTAAGCGCTCAACTGGCAAAACATTATATATTCTTGACGAACCAACTACTGGCCTCCATGTAGATGATATTAAAAAGTTACTTTCTGTTTTGCATAAGCTAGTTAACAAAGGCAATACAGTTGTTGTTATTGAGCATAATATGGATGTAATTAAAACATCAGATTATATTATTGATATTGGTCCAGAAGGTGGCGATAAAGGTGGTATTATAGTGATAGAGGGTGCGCCTGAAGTGGTGGCTGCATGTGAGGAAAGTCACACAGGTCGCTATTTGAAACAATATTTGAAGTAATTACGCTAGTGAGGATTGGGTCTTGTGGAGGTGAGTAGCGCTTACATACCGCACGCGCAGGTGAGGAATTCAGGAGTATTTTAGCGTCTTCTTCAATTAGCAGATAAAACTCAAGAGTTTTTTCGTTCTGCGCATGGATCCACGCGTTCGCCAGGATGAAACTGAAGATAGAGGAGTTATATTAGTGTTGTTAGGTGTGCAGGTAAGGGGCCAAAAGGGTGTTTTATTTTTCTATCTCAGCTAAACAAATTTTTTCAGTTGTGCTTTTTAGCTTTTCCACTCGCTCAATCAAATATTGTAGTTGTTCTTTAGTGATTTATTATATCTAGCATCTATGTACGCAGCTCTGAGTAGTTCAAAACATTTCTTCCGTTCTGCTGTGTCAAAAGGAAATATTTTTAATAGATCTTCGTGGTAATTCTTAACCATGCCAGAAAGCTTGGCTATGTCATGTGATTTTGGTTTGTAAGCTGTGAATACTAGTAAGATTGCATTATATAGGCTTTTAGTTGATTGGTGCAGTTCGAAAGCAGAGTTCCAATAAACATGTCTTTCAAGAGCGCTTTTCGAATTAAATAAAAACTCTATCCCTCTTTCAAACCAATATTCATAATCATCTTTAGCTATTTCTCTTTTTTCGCTTCCACTCAAGTTTTTTGCTTCAGCTAAGGGCGTTTTTTCATCATCATAAAGCAATATTCCTTTTTTTTTATATCAGCAAAGAAATATTGATTTTTTTTAAGTGTCTATTTACGTAATCAAATGGTTCGACTATTAAAGTGACCCACGGATTGTCGTACAAATTTTGCTTTTCAAGAATATTGGTAATTTTATTTTCAATATTGGATTTTTGTAGGCTGTTAGAGTAGTTCTTTTTTTAGAACAATCAATAAATCCAAATCGCTCTCATATGAATATAGAATAGATCCTTATAAATATTTATCCCTAACACAATCGCCTCTTGCATATGAACCAAATAAAATAATTTTTTATCTTCAGCTATAGATAAAATTTTTGCTGTAATAATAGCTAGTCTATCTTCAATAATATGACTTTTTTCTGGTAGTTCGGTTTTCATAATTTTTGTTTTCTATGGAAACTCTGAGACAATCCCAATTTTATTTGGAGCTATTATGTCATGAAAAATAATATGGAATCAATGTTTTTATATTATTTAGCTTCTTTTAAGAGAGCTTGTTCAGCTTTTGAAAATTTAGAAACTTTCTTTGTGTCTGCAGCTTTCTTTTGCTTGTAAATTGGAGGAATTTCAAGTGATTTATTACGTTTGACCTTGTATTCATCTGGCATAGTTTCTGTTAAGCCTAAAGTTTTTTTGGTATTCTTGCTGCATGCAGAAATTAGAAATATACAGGACAATAGTAGAGCAGTTTTTTTCATAATATTATTTATTTTTATTTAGTTGATGTAGTGTAATTCCATTTCCTTCTGAATCAAGGATAACAGCCATGCTGCACACGCCTGGCGTGACTAACTTATCCATAGCTATTTGTATGTTTTTGCTTTTTAGATTTTCTAGCATTGAGTCTAAATCTTCAACTTCGAACGCAACGCTTCCACCAGAATTTGCGCTAGGTGAAACGCCTTGAGCAAGTGTAGTAATTGCAAAACAACCACCTTGCGGTAAATCATATTCGACCCATGAACCATTTTCGTGATCATAAACATTCCCTACCTTGATTCCAATAGTGTTTTCATAAAAATCTCTTGCTCTGGCCAGGTCGATAACAGGATACATTGTAAATGCTACTTTTTTAATCATTTTGGATCAGTTGTTTTTGTGTTTTATAATTAAAGATATATCTTCATTTGCTGATATCATCAAGTGTTTTTTCTGAAGTCTTTTTAGACGTGCAAAAAAGATATTCGTAAATTATTAAACATGCTCCAATAGTAATAAAGCTGTCAGCTAGGTTGAAGGCTGGGAAACTAAAGTCTTCATAGTAAAAATATATAAAGTCAAAGACTGCGCCTCGGAAGATTCTATCTAGCAAATTTCCAAGTGCACCTCCAATGATTATACTAAACCCAATAAAAGTTAAGCATGATTTTGATTTAAATGTAAGATAGCTCAGATATAAGATTATTAAACTATTTAGAGCAAGAAATACATAGTTGCTATATTGATAATAATCGCGGAATAGGCCGAAGCTGATTCCATAGTTCCATGCATAAACAATATTAAGCATAGGTAATAACTCAATCGTATATCCTGGTCTTCCTTTTAAGTAATCAATTAAAAAGGTCTTGGAAGCTTGGTCTAGGACTATTAATATTCCTAGTAAAAATATAAAATATAAAGTTTTTTTTCTTAAGTTCATATTAAAATAATTTTATTTCATTAATTTCTGCTGCAGTTAATTCCAGATCATCTCCAAGTTTTTTACCTAGCTTTAAAATCTGTCCTTTATATTTTTTGAAATTTGTTAGTTTTTCTCCAGTTAGTTTAATCCCTGGCTTTGACTTAAACTTCATCGGGTTTACTTGTTTGCCATTTATGCGCACTTCATAGTGCAAATGTGGTCCTGTGACTCTACCGCTTCTTCCAACAAACGCAATAATATCCCCTTGTTTAACTCTGCTTCCTTTTTTTAACCCCTTAGCAAATTTTGAAGCGTGCGCGTAAGCTGTTGACAATGTTTTATCATGTCTGAGTAGAATAAAGCGACCATAACCTGATTTCCAACCAATAAAGGTTATTGTTCCGCTACCAGATGCATAAATAGGCGTGCCAATAGATGCTGCAAAATCGACGCCTTTATGCATTGCGCCATAACCAAGAACAGGGTGCTTTTTTCTGTATCCATAGTGGCCAGAGATTCTTGCGACTTTTACAGGAGTCCTAAGCAGAGTACTTTTTATGCTTTGACCATCTTCTGAGAAAAATTGTAAATCCTCTTTTTTACCAGATGGCGAGAATCTATATATATTATATGTCATTCCTCTTGAGTTTAGATTTGCATACAGAATTTTGCCATGATGTGAAAATTCATTGTTTTCAGTTACAAACTTTTCAGAAATTACACTGATTTTATCTCCAGCTCTAATTTGTCTTTGGAAATCTATTTGGTGAGAATAGGCATTGATTAATCTTACAATACTATTTGTACTCATGCCGGCTTTTTTTAGTGAAGCAATTAAACTGGAATTGATTGTAGCATTATATTGTGTGACTAGTTTTTTAAGAGGTGCTTTGATATCATGTGCAACAAATTTATCTTCTTGCCGAACAAATTCTATAGAATTAATTTTATCTTTTACAAAAATCATTCTATCTAGAATAAGTTTTTCTTCATTTATGTCTGTTCCTTCTTTTTCAATAAGCTGAATATTATATTCAAATAGAAGTTTTTGACCGATTTTAAGTTGAGAAGTGATTTTTTTATCTATAGCAAGCTTTATCAGCGCGCGTATATCTAGGTTAGGTAAATCTTGTTTTCTTAGTATTGCTCCAAGTGTATCACCCTTTGTAATGGTAATTTCTTTGATAGTTGGTTCATTTGCTAGAGTCTCTTCTTCAGTAAAGCTTAAATTTTCAAATAGATTATTTGAAAAAAAATTATTGATATATTCTCCTGCAAAAACAATGACACAGATAAAAACTACTAACCCAACAAACAATGAAAAGCGTTTTATTATTTTTTGTAACAGGAATAAAGCGGGGTAGGCAATGAGTATACGAAGAATTTGGGCCATTATTAATTAAATTTTTTGGTTTGTAATTACCTGTGAAATAGCAGGTATAATAGAAGGTAATATGTACCATGTACGTTTAAAACACAATATAAATTTTTTTTACTACATATAATGCGTAATAAAATATCTACTTTTTTTAAAATTTGTTGTTGACATGATGCGCAGAGTTGCCTATAACTAGCCGTACCAAAGCGTGGTAACCAAATCTGGAAAATCACGAAGCTGTTTTTAAAGTGAATATCAAATACATACCAAGTAATTATATAAAGGTAGTGACAGTAGTAAAAATTGTTATCGTAAGATAACACAAACTGTCGATTTTTTTGAATAAAAAAGTAATGACAGAATCAAACTTGAGAGTTTGATCCTGGCTCAGAATGAACGCTGGCGGTATGCTTAACACATGCAAGTCGAACGAACAAAGCTGGAGCTTGCTTCAACCGCGTGAGTGGCAAACGGGTGAGTAACACGTGGGAATCTACCCATCAGTACGGAATAACATTTGGAAACAAATGCTAATACCGTATATTCTCTACGGAGGAAAGATTTATCGCTGATGGATGAGCCCGCGCAAGATTAGGTAGTTGGTGGGGTAATGGCCTACCAAGCCGACGATCTTTAGCAGGTCTGAGAGGATGATCTGCCACACTGGGACTGAGACACGGCCCAGACTCCTACGGGAGGCAGCAGTGGGGAATATTGGACAATGGGCGAAAGCCTGATCCAGCAATACCGCGTGAATGATGAAGGCCTTAGGGTTGTAAAGTTCTTTTAATAGGGAAGATAATGACGGTACCTATAGAAAAAGCCCCGGCTAACTCCGTGCCAGCAGCCGCGGTAAGACGGAGGGGGCTAGCGTTATTCGGAATTACTGGGCGTAAAGGGCGCGTAGGCGGATTAGTAAGTTGGGAGTGAAAGCCCGGGGCTTAACCTCGGAACTGCTTTCAAAACTGCTAGTCTTGAGTGAAGTAGGGGGTGATGGAATTCCTAGTGTAGAGGTGAAATTCTTAGATATTAGGAGGAACACCGGTGGCGAAGGCGGTCACCTGGACTTCAACTGACGCTGAGGCGCGAAAGCGTGGGGAGCAAACAGGATTAGATACCCTGGTAGTCCACGCCGTAAACGATGAGTGCTAGATATCGGGGATTTATTCTTCGGTTTCGCAGCTAACGCATTAAGCACTCCGCCTGGGGACTACGATCGCAAGATTAAAACTCAAAGGAATTGACGGGGGCTCGCACAAGTGGTGGAGCATGCGGTTTAATTCGATGCTACGCGAAAAACCTTACCAACCCTTGACATGGTAGTCGCGGATCACAGAGATGAGATCCTTCAGTTCGGCTGGACTACACACAGGTGTTGCATGGCTGTCGTCAGCTCGTGTCGTGAGATGTTGGGTTAAGTCCCGCAACGAGCGAAACCCTCATCCTTATTTGCCAGCGGTTCGGCCGGGGACTATAAGGAAACTGCCGGTGATAAACCGGAGGAAGGTGGGGATGATGTCAAGTCATCATGGCCCTTATGGGTTGGGCTACACGCGTGCTACAATGGTATCTACAGAGGGACGCAATATAGCAATATGGAGCAAATCCTCAAAAGATATCTCAGTTCGGATTGGTCTCTGCAACTCGAGACCATGAAGTCGGAATCACTAGTAATCGCGGATCAGCATGCCGCGGTGAATACGTTCTCGGGCCTTGTACACACTGCCCGTCACGCCATGGGAGTTGGTTTTACCTGAAGGTGGCTAGCTAACGCAAGAGGCAACCAACCACGGTAGAATTAGCGACTGGGGTGAAGTCGTAACAAGGTAGCCGTAGGGGAACCTGCGGCTGGATTACCTCCTTAAAGACGAAACGTGCAATATATAGCAAAAACTGGCTATTTATTTAGCAAAGTAGTGTTATATAGTTGTACAGTCAAAAATTTACTGTCACTATCTTTATATTCTTATTTGATGTTTGATATTCTCTTAAAAACGAACAAAAATTCTCTTCTTATTTACTATGTTATATAACAATATGCAATTATTTGCTTCTTAGTAAATTATATTTTTTTTGCGTTGAAACGACTACTACTCTTATTAAATCTTCTATTTTTATAATTTAGGAATTATTTTAAGAGTCATTTGTACAACTCGTAAATTTATTGCTAGTATTTGACTGTATTTTAAACATAATTTATTTATTGTTTGTGTCTATTAGAGAACTTTTTTTAATTAGTGCTTTAGTCATTAGTGTTTTTGCTAATTCATCTTTTGCTTCGCTTGAAGACCTGCGTTTTATTCATAAACAAATTTCCGAGAATCACCCAGGAGTATATAATAAGCTAGATGGTGAGTTTAATATAAATCTTCAAAAAGAATTCCTAAAAGCAGAATTCTTACTTTCTAATGCGCAAGATAAAATAAAGCAGCAATCAATTTTAGATAATTTTGTAGAAAGTTTTAATGATCATCATTTAGGAATTAGATGGTTTGAATCAAGTAGTCGTAGTGAACCTTCAAAACCACATTCTGATATGCGCCTGAATATTATCAACATTACTCCAGAGATGAGCTGGATCTCTATACCAACCTTTGCTTTTAATAAAGAACAATTAATTCAGTTTGATTCTATTCAAGGAGAGTTGAAGAAGTTTGATAATAAACAAATAATTATTTTTGATTTAAGAAATAATCAAGGTGGTAATTCTAGTTATGGCAGTGATATAGTAAATAAACTTTTTAGCAAAGAATGCGCTAATAAAGCTAGAAATAAGATCAATGGCAGCGTTTTTGCTGATTGGAGAGTGAGCCCAGATAATATTGAATATATGAAATTATTATATAATAATTTACAGAAAGAATGGTTGTGGAAAATTTTAGAAGGAATGCAACAAAGCTCTGATGCTAAGAAAAATTTTTATAGAGAATCATTTAGCAATTTGTATGATGACGCTTCTATCTGCAAGAAGAAGGTAAGTTCAAAAATAATTGTAATTATAAATCATTATAATTTTAGTGCAGCCCTAGGGTTTATTGACGAGCTCAAAATGATGACAAAAAATATATATTTGATTGGAGAGGCAACAAGGGCAGATCGTCTCTATATGGAGGTTAGGTCTATTGGTTTGCCAAGCAAAAACGGTGAGTTCTTTTTTTCTATAAAAGTTTACCGAAATAGAGCTCGTGGAGATGGTATTTCTTATAAACCAGATGTTAGGCTAGATCCTAAAATAATAAACACTCATAATATAGAGTCTATTATAATAGAAAATGATCTGTAATTTTGGCTACTTTTCTATTTATACCACTCTTAATTTTTAAATAGCACGGTTAGTCAATTTTTCTCATAATCCTTTTAGGTGTAGGCTACGAGTCAAGCATTTTGTATTATTTAATCGTAGGAAGTGATATTAGCTAATGTTATAGATAGTAGTAAAATCATAGATTAATAACAAAGAGATAGTATATTGATAACTACATCTTGCCTTTTCTAAAGACTCTTCGCGATCTCATCAAACTTTTTCAAATAGCTCAGCGTGTCCTCAAGCGTATCAAGCCTCAGCATACATGGTCCATCGCTGGGGGCTGTATCTGGGTCTTGGTGGACTTCCATGAAAAGGCCGGCAACGCCTGCTGCTACTGCGCATCTTGCTAACAGGCCAACATATTGCCTTTGGCCGCCGCTGGATTCTCCAATGCCGCCTGGTTGTTGAACTGAATGTGTTGCATCAAAAAAAACAGGAGCACCAGTTTCAGCCATGATAGGTAAGCCCCTCATGTCAGAAACTAATGTATTATAGCCAAATGAAGTTCCACGATCTGTTAAGATAATTCCCTTTGCATTAAATCCATCTAGTTTTTCATAGACATTTTTCATGTCCCAAGGGGCTAAAAATTGGCCTTTTTTAACTTTGATTACTTTGCCAGTTTCAGCTGCTGCTTTTAGCAAATCTGTTTGACGACATAGAAAAGCTGGTATTTGCAAAACATCAACAACTTCGCCAACTGGTTTGCAATGTAATTCTGTATGTACGTCAGTTAGAATCGGGCAGCCAATTTTGGATTTTACTTTTGCTAAAATTTCTAAACCTTCATCAAGCCCAGCACCTCTTTGTGCTTTTGCAGAAGTACGGTTTGCTTTATCAAAAGATGATTTATAAATAAATGGAATATTCAGTTTGTCAGTTATTTTCTTGATACCCGATGCGATGAATAAGGCGTGATCAAGCTCTTCAATCTGACATGGTCCTGCAACCAAAGTGAATGGTAAATTATTTGCTATTGAAATATTTTCTATATTAACTTTGTTTATTTTCATCGTAATTTTCTATTTTTATTTTGCAATCGGTAGTGCAGTATTACTATTTTCTTCTTTGGCTTTAGTGTTTTCAGAAGATTCCATCTTTTTTGATATATTACTATGATTTTTATTAGATAAGTTAGCTAACACTAGGGCGTTTGCAAAGAATATTATCGCAAGAACAATCGTAGTTTTAGTCAAGAAATTAGCAGCAGATCTGCCGCTCATGACTCCCATGTTATTACCACCGCCGCCGATGCCACTCAGCCCATCAGTGCTTGTTTTTTGTAAAAGAATTACTACGATAAGAAGTACTGCAATTATTAAATGTATAAAAAGAAGTGTATTGAGCATATTACTACGTGTATATAATTAATCTAAAATTGAATTTAATTCATCGTCATCTAGTGAAGCGCCGCCAATAAGAACACCGCTTATATTCTTTATAGAAAGAATATCTTTGTAGTTACGAGAATTCACTGACCCACCATACACTAGCTGTGCATTTTTTGCAACCTGGCTTATAGCAGAATCATTTTTAATAAAATCAAATATTTCACCTAATTCTTCCGATGTTGGAGAGATGCCTGTTCCAATAGCCCAAATAGGTTCATATGCAATGATAATATTCTGCGCATTTTCTGGTATTGATTCAGAAATCTGCTCTAGTATAAACTCTTTGTAGTTGCCGTTTCTTCTAGTTTCAAGAGTTTCTCCGATACAAATTATTGGAGTGATCCCAGCTTTAATACAGTTTTCTGCTTTTTTTCGCACTATCATGTTGCTATCTTTCATAATAGTTCTTTTTTCACTGTGACCAATTATGGCGTAATTAACTTCGCATGATTTGATGATATCTGCTGATGTTTCGCCTGTATATGCACCATATCCGCTAAGACTACTGACGTCTTGTGCACAAAAAGTAGTTTTTTTAAGGTTTTTAGCAAAATATGCTAAATATGGAGTTGGTGGCGCAAGAATAAACATAGCGGAACTATTGCGTTTATTCAAAGCTTCTGCCTTGGAAAAAGCATCATTTAAACTTAGATTCATTTTCCAGTTAGCGATAATGATTGGTTTCATAAGAAAAATATCTTGCAGTTATTGAGTTAGGTTACTATTTTAGGAGCATACTTTTATATGTAAATAGAAAAATTATATGTTAGCGAAAATTAGAAAGGGTTCAGACAGCTTAATTGTTAGAATTATATTAGGATTAATTGCTTTAAGTTTTATAGGAGTGGGAGGTGCATCTTTTATTAATGGTAATAGCAGAGGCGATATTGTTTTGTTTAGCGATACAGATTCTATTTCTGCAGAAGAGTTTCAAATCGCTAAAGCCAGAGAGATTGATGGAATTCAACGCCAAAATGGTATTAATCTAACCGATGAGCAAGTTGCAGAACTCGGCATTGATAATAATGTTTTGAGAAGGCTGATTAATGATTCAATGATAAAATATTTAGCTAGAGTTTATGATTTTGATATAAGCGAAGAAAAGATAATTTCATATGTAAAAAGAACTCCTTATTTTAGAAACCAAGCAGGTGAATTTGATTTAAGTGTTTTTAAGGCAGCATTTAATAATTCGCCAAGAAAAGAAGAGGAGTATTTGGCTTCTGTAAAACATCAGTTAGTCTCATCTTCAATGATAGGTGTGTTTATGGAGTCATTTAAGCCATCAAAATTATTAAAGGATAATATGGTAGATTATATGGCTGAAACTAGGTCTGTTGATTTAGTATCAATCAACCTAGATAACAAGCCTAAAGGCTATGTATCCAAGGTTGTTAGTCAGGATCAGTTAAATAAGTTTTATCAGGACAATAAAGATTTATTTGTGTTGCCAGAACTAAGAAGTTTTGACTATATTGTTGCAGATGCTGATTATTTAAAAAAGAAGCTAGAAATTTCTGAATCGGATTTAAAAGCATATTTTTCTGAAAATAAAGAAGATTTTACTACCAGTAGCTTTGCAAAAGCAAAAAAACAAGTTAGAGAAGCTTTTGTTCAAGAAAGGATGGAAGAATTAGCCAGTGAACTTGCAAAGAATCTTGAAGAAGACGTGTCTAGTGGTTTAAATATTAGCGAACTTGCAAAAAAATATAACCTTAAAGTTAAATCACAGAAGGAAATTTCTTTAGCAGAAATGTCAGCTAGCAAGAAACAGGAGTATATCGAGCTTGCTGATAATGTATTTGAACTGGTGGATGGTGAAGTTTCATATCCTATTGAGATGCAAGACCAAAATAATATTTTGCTTGTTGAATTGAAGTCAATCCAACAACTTCGTCAAAAAGAATTAAGTGAAGTAGAAGGAGAGGTGAAGAAAATTTTGGATCAAAGGTTACTTGCTTTTGAAAATGCTAAGAATCTTAAATCTATCAAAAAGATTTATAACCCAAAGAAAGTAAATAGAGCTAATTTAAAGAATAAGGGTGTAACGATTAGTGTTAATCAACCATATACTAGAGCTGACTTGCCTATGCAGGATAAGTTGCCTCCTGAATTATTACAATCAATGTTTGATATTAAGAAGGGTGGTGCTACGCAATTAGTTAGTGATGGTAAGAAATTATACTTTGCTTATGTAAAATCTATTCAAACTAGTAAAGTAAAAGCCAAGAAGATTAGAGAAAATTCTGAAGGACATTTTTCTAATGTTGTTAAAGAAGGTGTATTTCATGAACTTATATCGTATTTAGCTAATAAGAATAAAATGCAAGTTCTACAAAAATCTTAATTAAGTAATTTTATTAGAATTTTATTGATTGGATAGAATTATCTTTACATTAAGCTCTATTAATAATATTTTCTTGAGTGTAAAGGGGAGTATATTTAGTTAATAAATAACTACATATTATTTGGTTCTGTTCCTGTTAGAAAAGTTGATGAAGAATATAAAAAAAATACTACTTTTTTTGGTGTGTTTGTCATATGTACAAACTGCTTTTGCTATTTTGCCTATTCAGGTGGAAGTGAAGGTTTTTGGTAAGGATGTTATTTTTATTTTTTATAGAGATAAGGATCAAATAGTCGATTTGAAAGCGAATGGTAATACCGCAATAGCTAATATAAATATTCCAGCTGAGTTTAAACTACTTAATCCATCGAAATTTAGCCAATATGCAAGTGGTATAAGATCAACATCAAATAAGCAAAGAATAGTATTTCAGGTTAATGAAGAGCTTAAATATCAAGGCATAATCAATGGTGAAAAACTTGATGCAATTAAGTTTAGAGCTGAAAAAAAGAAGGAAGAAGATGATCTTTCTAAACTTAGTTCTGCAAATAACGACCCAGGTGCTATTAAATATAAACAGGAAAATGGCAAGCATACATTATCATTTAATTTAGGTAATGATAATAGTAGAGTTGCAACTTTCTTCAGAGGGAAGCACATATGGGTGGTTTTTGATCAAAAGAAAGTATTTTCTTTTCGAGAAGGTGGAATATTTAGTAAATTTGAACTCGTGCCAAGTGAAAATGGAACGGTTCTTAGAATGAGAGTCGATCCTAAATTTAGTAAAGCTCAAGTGGAAAAAGTTCAGTCAGGATGGAATATTAATGTTTCTTCAAGTGAAGATAAAAATTGGCAAGCTAAAAATATTCTTGTGCCACAACCTCTATCTGGAGCAGATGGTTTTATTATTAGAGGGGATTTTGAGAAAAATAAAATTATATCATTTATAGACCCTGAGATAGGTGATGTTTTGAATGTGGTTCCTGTGATTACAGGAGGAAGTAGAGTTTCATCCCAACTTGATTCAATTGAGTTTAGTTTATTAAAATCAATTCAAGGTGTTGCAGTTGTTTTGTACAGTGATGATGTTATTGTAGAGAAGCATAATGACTCAATAAAAGTGATTTCGGATACTGCTCTTCCTGAAGATCTTACAACTCAGACAAATCAATTCCCTATAAATATTGATAAATATTTAAAATTACCTACGATCTTACCATATTTAGATAAAAATTTAGATATTTTAAATTTTAATCAGCAGAAAAGTAGATTAATAAGCGAGGCGTCGTTTGCAAAAGATAATCGTAGTAGTTTTGATAGAAATTTTGACTTAGCTAAATTCTTTTTTATACATGGATGGTATCAAGAGTCTTTGGATGCTTTAAAAATCGCTAAAAAATATTCGTATAGTGATTTTCAAGAAAATTTACAAGCTAGGTTTTTAACTGCAGTAAATTATACACTAATTGGCGAACATTCCTCTGCAAAAGAAGAATATGACGATTTGCTTGGCTATAATGATGTTAAACAAATAGCAGAAGTTAATATTTGGAATAATTATAATGAATTTGCTCTTGGCTCAAGCCCAGGTTCAATTGGAGTGATTGAAGGCTTATCTAAAACTATGTCATTATATTCTGATGATAAATATTGGCCATTGGTTTTTGCTGAAATTGAATTGGCGATTATTGCAAATGATATGAAGCTTGTTGAAAAATTATTCAGAGAGGTTAGAACTCCTAAAGATGGTAAATATGCTAATAATCTTAAGTTTTTTAGAGCTGAATATTATAAGAAGAAAAAGCAGTTAAATTTAGCAAAACAATATTATAGAGACTTAACATATCAAGATTCTGATGTTTTCAATAGAGTACGTGCCGAGTTTGCTTTGACTAAATTAAGACAGATTGAGAATGAAATTACAGTTTCTGATGCAATCGAAGTATTAGAGATATTGAGATATGATTGGCGTGGAGATCAGCTTGAGTATGAAATATTAATGCAACTGGCGTCGTATTATAGGGATTCAAAAGATATAATGAATGCTCTTAGAACATATCAATATATTCAGTCGGCATTTAACAACAAAGTGAGTAATTTTTATATTACGTCGGAGATGGCCAGAATCTTTAATGATGTTTTTCTTCCAGGTGGTCTTGGAGAAGAGATGGATGATTTTACAGTTGTAGCTTTGTTCTATGAATTTAAAGAATTAAATCCAATTGGTGAACAAGGTGATGATGTTATTATTGCGATAGCAAGACGTTTAGTGCGCCTGGATTTATTAGAAAATGCTTCCGATTTATTAAGGCACCAGATTAATTATAGGCTCAAAGGTACAAAGAGAGTTGTTAATGCAGATCATTTGGCAGTAGTGCTAATGATGGATAAAAAGCCAAGTGAGGCAATATTAGTACTAGATGATACGGATAAAGATAATTTTAACTTTAATGAGCATGAATACAGAGTGCGCCTGAGGGCTAAGGCTTTGATTGATCTTGAGAAATATGATGAAGCTCTTAGTTATATAAAAGATGATAAATCAGATGAATCAAAAATAATTCGAAAAGAAGCATTGTTCCAAGCTAAAAGATGGAGTAATTATGCTGATATGGTAGGTTCAGATTTTGAAAAAATAATAAGCAAAGTGGGTAAAGATAACTCGTCTGCTCATGATATTTTGCGATTAGCAATTTCTTATTATATGCTTAATATTCATGACCAATTAATTCTAATTCCTAAAGAAATTGGTGATTCAAACCCTCCACTTCGTACAGTTGTAGATCTTTTGATATCAAGCTCTGGTTCGATTGATTATAAAAATTTGGATAGAAGTTTGGATATAGATCAAATGAAGATGCTACTGGATAAATATAAGAATCAATTCCTTGATAATAAAGGTGAGTAATGGTCGGATTATTAGGTAGACTTAAAAGCGCGCTAACTAAAACTTCAAGTAAAATTGGTAGTGGCATTGAACATTTACTGATTAAGAAGAAGCTAGATAACGCAACTCTTGAAGAGCTTGAAGATTTACTTTTATGTGCAGATGTTGGGACGGTAGTATCGTCTGAGATTATTGACTCACTTAGAAAGCTCAAATTTAATAAAGAAGTAACTTCTGATGAAATTAAGAATGATTTAAGTCAAATTATTCAGGAAATATTAGACAGGCAAAATCATTATTTTCAGATATCAAATGAAGGATTAAATGTTATTTTAGTCTGTGGTGTGAATGGTAATGGTAAGACCACAACAATCGGCAAGATGGCTTCCTCATATGTTGCTGATGGCAAGAAAGTAGCAATAGCTGCTTGCGATACTTTCAGAGCAGCTGCTGTTGATCAAATTGAAAAATGGGCGCAGAGATCTGGCGCTATGCTTTTTCAAGGTGAGGAGAAAGCAGATCCAGCAAGCGTAGCGCATAGAGCAGTTTTAGAGAGTTTAGAAAATAATGTTGATGTATTATTTATAGATACTGCTGGCAGGTTACATAATCATAAAAATCTTATGGAAGAGCTGGCAAAGATAATTAGGGTTGTAAAAAAAGTTGATGCAACTGCTCCTCATCATTCATTATTGGTTATTGATGGTACCACGGGTCAAAATGCATTGAATCAAGTGGAGAAATTTAAGGCGATTGCTGATGTTTCTGGATTAGTTATTACTAAACTGGATGGTACTGCAAAAGCTGGTGCCGTGATTGGCATTGTACAAAAATTTGCACTGCCCGTACATTTTATTGGCATTGGTGAAGCTATTGATGACTTAAAACCATTTGCTACATCAGATTTTTCAAGAGCTATGGTTGGTCTTGAAGATAGAATGTAATATAACCATACACATCTTTTTTTGATGATTAAGAGAGTTTGTATTTTGATTAAAAAATCTTGATGATTTAATTTACGTACTATATATTACTTTTTAAATTTATTATTTCGTTCCAGAATATATTATGATAAATAATAATTTTCATGTACTTAGATTATTTGTGGCTTACTTGGTTTTTTGGGGCATTCATATGTATTTCTTGGGTTAGAAGAGCCTATATTTTTATCAATTTTTAAAATTGGCCCACTTGGAGTAGTAATTTTTTTTATAATAAGTGGTTACTTGATTGCTGCAAGTTGGAATTCTGATAGTAATTTATTAAGATATTTTATTCGTAGATCTTTGAGAATATTTCCTGCATTAATTGTTTTTACTATAGTTGCAGTGTTTATTTTAGGGCCACTTGCTACTAACTTATCTGTTCGAGAGTATTTTAGTCATCACTTAACTTTTTACTATTTCTCAAATATATTTTTATATATTAATTATTATCTGCCTGGAGTTTTTGAAAAGGCTAGATTTGTAAATGCAGTTAATGGTTCGTTATGGAGTCTAACAATTGAATTCTTTATGTATACCTCTTTAGCAGTGCTTAGTTTTTTAGTCCTTGCTAGATTAAGGAAATTTATATATTTAGTTTTGTATATAGTCTCTATTTTGATATCAATTTTTTAGGCAAATAAAACTGATAAAATGTTAGTTTTCTATGCGACTGATGTTCGCCAAATATTTTTGACAGGAACATATTTTTGGGCAGGTAGTGTATTCCACTCCTTTAATTTAAAAAGATATAGTTCTTTAAAAGGTGTATTTATTGCGGTTTTATTTCTTTTTATATTACAATTTATTCCGCATTTAATATTCCAATTAGCGTATATTTTAATTCCTTATATTGTCTTAAGTTTTGGAAACATGCCCCAAATAAAGGTTTTATCCCCTTTAGTAAATCTGGGTGATGTTTCTTATGGGTTTTATATTTATTCATTTCCAGTACAGCAAATTATTTCTATTTTATTGCCTAACATAAGGTTAGATTTGTATTTGATAATTTGTATGAGTATTGCGCTTCCGATATCGATTCTTTCTTGGCGCTTTGTCGAAAAACCATGTTTAAGATTTAAGCCGAACAAACCTAGTATATAAATTTATTATGTTTGTTATAAATAATGAGTGAAGAGGTAAGTTACTTAGGGTTAATATTTATTTTTTACACCCAATTCTTTCTAAGGTAATAATTTAGTAGTAATTTAAGGTATTGTTTTTAGCAGCTCGCTATTTCAGGAACGAAATCATATTTAGAAATGCCAAGTGTTGATAGAGCTTTGTGCCATTTGTCATCAGAATCTTCATCAAAAATTAGATCTAGGTTTGGTTCTGCAACGATCCACAAGTTATTTTCTAGTTCAAACTCCATTTGTTCTGCTCCCCAACCAGTATATCCAATGATAAATAAACTTTTCTTGGGACCGAGGCCATTTGAAATATCTTTTATAATTTGGACGTTTGAACTGACAGCAAGACCGTCATCTATTGGAGTAAATAATAAATTCTTGCTGTATTCATTAGTATGTAGAAAAAAACCTCTTTCCATTTCAACTGGCCCTCCTAGATGTACATCAAGATTCAGATTGTGAAAGTTTATATCTGCATCCATTTTTTTAAAGAGATTATTAGCAGGAGAGTTATTTACAGGATGATTAATAATTAATCCAACCGAGCCTTCCTTGTTGTGCTGGATAACATAAATCATAGATTTATGAAAAACATTTCCTTCCATAGTATATGGACTAGCTATGAGAATTTTACCAGTGAGATTAGAAAAATTTTGTTCGGTCATCAAATTATTTCCTCAAGTTAACTACATATCTATATAGTCATATAATAATATATTTCAAGAACTGTATATGACTTTTAAAAAACTCACCTTAGTTTTTTTACTCCTATTACTTACTCTACCAGAAACTTTTGCAAAGGACTATAATTTTGTCTTAAAAGAAAATGTAGATCATGGGTTGTATTTTATCTTAAAGCTACAATATGGAGATACTATTTACAGTAATAGAGAGAATGATTCCAATCCTTTTCCAACATCAATTAAAATACATCCTTCAAGTAATTTAAAGAATTATATTTTTGAGTGGCCAAAAGCAAAGTCAAAATATCAAGACGGAATTGGGGAGGTGGAGTATTTTGATAAGGAAATCATTATCCCACTAAAAGTTGAGGTTTATAATTATTCAAAACCAGTAAAGTTAAAGGCTGATATTGAGTTTGTAGTTTGTAGTGATCAGTGTGTGCATGTTCAGCAGAAGCTGGAAGAGGATTTGATAATACATGATCATGGATTTTCTATAGAGCAATATCTATGGTTTGTTGGAATCGCAATATTTGGTGGTTTTATTTTGAACTTCATGCCATGCGTTTTACCGGTTTTATCCCTTAAAATATTGTCATTTATGAAAAATGATAATATCGATAGAAAATTAGCTTCTATTTTAACAATAATAGGTATTTTTACATGTTTTTGGGTCTTGGCCGGAGTAATGATCATATTAAAGCATAGTGGGCGGCAATTTGGTTTAGGTGTGAACTTCCAAGTGCCTGAATTTATTATTATCTTAACTTTGTTGATTACATTTTTTATAAGTTTGTCTCTAGGGCGCATTAATTTTGGTATGACGAGTCTTGGAAATTCGTTAAATAAAATACGATTTGTGAACCCATATCTTGAACATTATTTTAGTGGAATTATTGCAACTATACTTTCTACTCCTTGTAACGCACCATTTATTGGCTCAGCTTTAGCATTTGCATTCGGAATAGGGGATAATATGGTTGTTTTGATGTTTAGCGCAATAGCATTTGGTTTTAGTGCGCCATATTTTGCAATTATATTTGTTCCAGGGATATTAAAATTCATGCCGAAGCCAGGAGTATGGATGGAAGCCTTTAAAAAATTCTTAGCTATATTACTGATAGGTACAATTATTTGGCTTTTATGGGTGCTAAGCTCACAAATTGGTGATAGGGCAACTTTTGGACTTTTTCTTTTGTTATTATTATTTAAATTTAGCCTCGAAACTAGCTCTGGCTTTTTAAGGAGTAAATTCTCTAAGATTTTATTGATTTTAACAATAATTACAGCAAGCATGATATTACCACAATATGCTCATGATGAGGATGAAGAGCATAATGCAAATGTAGATATAGTTTGGAAAAAATTTGAACCAAATAATATTCGAAACATAGTGAGTCAAGGTAATATAGTGTTCGTTGATATTACAGCTGATTGGTGCGCTACTTGTAAATATAATAAAATCATGGTTTTAGATAGAGATAGAACTCTGGGTCTATTTCAAAGAGAGAAAGTTATAGCAATGCGTGGAGACTTTACTTCTCAAGATGCTGAGATTTATAAATTTCTAACTTATTATGAAGCCATAGGAATCCCTCTTTATATTGTATATGGCCCAGCAAAACCTGAAGGAATTATTTTACCCGTAATCATTGGGTATAATGATATTGTTGAGGCTGTTCAAAAAGCGAAATTTTTGGAAGAATAAATTTTACAGCTTTAGGTGCATTTTGTATATTTATATGTTATAATCCCACTTCTTTAGAATTATAGCTCCAATAAAAAATAAGAATGCCAATCAAAATAGACAATATTGAATTATCAAGTCCAGTTATCTTGGCGCCAATGTCGGGTGTTACTGATTTGCCTTATAGGAAGTTGGTGAAAAAATTCGGCGCTGGTCTCGTTGTTTCTGAAATGGTTGCAAGCAGAGCGATGATAGCACGCTCTCATCAATCATTGAAAAAGTGCGCTATTGATAATGAGAATAACGATGCGACTAGAGCGTGTGTTCAATTGGCTGGCTGTGAACCTGATATAATTGCAGAATCAGCAAAAATGAACGAAGATATGGGCGCTAAGATTATTGATCTTAATTTTGGATGTCCTGCAAAGAAGGTTGTTGGTGGTTTTGCTGGATCAGCTTTGATGAAGGATGAAAAACTTGCAACTGAGATTTTATATGAAACAGTGAAAGCTGTGAAAGTTCCAATTACCTTAAAAATGCGTATGGGCTGGGATGACAGTTCATTAAATGCTCCTGTGTTAGCAAAAATTGCTGAAGATGCTGGTATAAAGATGATAACTATTCATGGTCGTACTAGATGTCAATTTTATAAAGGAAGTGCAGATTGGAATTTTATATCAAAGGTAAAGGAAACGGTAAAAATTCCGGTAATTGCCAATGGTGATATAGTGTGTATAGATAGTGCTACAAAAGCTCTAGAAGAATCAAAAGCTGATGGTGTGATGATTGGTAGAGGTTGTTATGGTAAACCATGGTTAATCTCTCAAGTTGCACATTTCCTTAAAACTGGAGAAAAATTAGATGAACCTTCTATAGAAGTTCAGTTAAATGTTGTGATTGAGCATTATGATGACATGATAGAACATTATGGGGAAGATATTGGCTTAAAAATGGCAAGGAAGCATCTAGGCTGGTATAGTAGCGGTTTGCCAAAATCATCGGAATTTAGAGCTAGTATTAATCAAATTGATAATATTAAAGATGCAAAAAATAAGATACATGAATTTTATGGTCCATTGGTATAGATATGGATAAGAATAATAAAGATACATTGTCAACGGCGGTTGAAGCAAGGTTAGATAAGTTTTTTGAAATGCATGATGGTGATTGTCCTGAGTCTGGACTGTATGATCGCGTTATGTCAGAAGTTGAGAAGGTGTTGATTAAAAAAACTTTAAATCATGTCAATGGTGTTCAGATAAAAGCGTCACAAATTTTAGGTATTAATAGGAATACTCTTCGTAAAAAAATCAAAGATTTGAAAATTTTATAAATTATTTTTGATATCGATGTGTCAATTCTAGGTTGTTATAAAATAATTAATTAGTACAAATTCACTTCTACTTTATACAAAATATGACTTACTTGCCTTGGTGTAAGAAACTTTACTACCTTTTTGTATAGGTTTCTGTAATATTAATTATATTGTTTATTTTGGCAAAACTATGTTTAAGGCGATTATGAAAGGTTTTTTTAAGCAGCGCGTTGGGAGTAATGCGTTGTATGTCCTTTTAGCTTTGGTAATATTACTAGTTAGTGTTAATGCGTATTTTGTTTATGAGGAGTTTTTTCTAAAAACTCCTGACCCTATTTATACGATAGGTTTCTTATTAGTTAGCTTAATAGCAATATTGATTTTCTGTGTGCTGATTGTTAGTAATAGAGTGTCTAGTAAATTTTCATTTATCAAAGGTGGAAAAAGACGTGTTTCTAAGCTCCGTAAAAGAATAATAATTGCATTTAGTATTGGTGCGGCTTTACCCACAATTATTGTAGCTGTTTTTTCTACCTATTTTTTTAATTTTGGTGTTGAGGCATGGTTTGATAAAAAAATATCAAAAGTTCTTGATCAATCAATAATTGTAGGCGAATCATATATTGCAGAACATGTTTTGCAGTTAAAAGAGACAGCTATTTCTGTGTCTGATGATTTGAGTGCTATGTATTATGATTTAATTCATAGTTCTGAATTGTTCTCTAAAGTTATCAATGCTCAAGCTGAAATGAGATCAATTGATGAAGCGATAGTTTTTCAAAAAGATACAAATACTATTTTAGCGCAGACTACCTTGAGTTTTTCATTATCATTTATGACCATTCCTTCTCATCTTATAGCAAGAGCAGATAAGGGGGAGGTGGTACAAATTGCATCAGATCCTACAAAAATCAGGATATTAATTAAGCTAAGAGATTATAATGATACATATCTACTAATAGGTCGCCTTGTTGATTCAAAAATAATAGATCATATTAGTAAAACGAATGGAGCTGCTGATGAGTATTATGCATTGAAGAATCATATTTCTTCAATGCAGATTAAATTCTCTATGGTGTTTATTCTTTTAAGCTTAGTTCTTTTGTTAGTAGCAACTATTTGGGGAAGGCATTTTGCCGAGAGGATAGTGAGGCCAATTAGAGAATTGGTGATTGCTGCTGAAAAGGTAAAAAATGGAGATTTATCTGTTCAAGTTCCTTTAGAGGGGTTGAAAAAGGATGAGGTTAAGGTTTTGTCATCAGCTTTTAACAGAATGGTTAGTCAGATAGATAGACAGCAAAAAGAGTTGGTTGTAGCTCAAAGAGCTCTTGCTTGGTCAGATGTTGCAAGACGTGTTGCGCATGAAATCAAGAATCCTTTGACACCAATTCAACTTTCAGCAGAGCGTTTGTTGAAAAAATTTAAACATGAGGTTTCTGATCAAAAATCTTTTGAGAAATATCTAAAGAATATATTAAAACACTCTGATGATATTAAGGGTATAGTTTCGGAGTTTGTAGATTTTGCAAGATTGCCTGCACCAGATTTTGTTGAATGTGAGGTAATATCTTTGATTAGTGATTTAGTAGAATCAAGAAAATTAATTAATGATACTATTTCTTATAATTTTGTATCAAATTTGGATGAGTATGAATTTGTATGCGATATATCTCAAATTAATAGGTTAGTTGTGAATTTACTTTTGAATGCTGAAGAATCTTTCACCCAAGAGCAAAAAGATAAAGTTATAAATGTTAGAGTTGATTGTGGTCTTTATGAAGTAAAAATTGTTTTTGAGGATAATGGCCCTGGTTTTAAAGAGGAATTATTGGATTCTGCTAAGGAAGCTTATGTTACCACAAAAGTTGGTGGTACTGGATTAGGGCTTGCTATTGTTGATAGAATAGTGGTTGATCATAGTGGAATTCTCAGTATATATAATAATAGTGGTGGTGCGAGCATTGAGTTAATTTTTAATACTAAAGAATTAAAATCTAAGTTAAAGTAAACTGTTGTTTTTATTAATTATTAATTCTTTAAAGGGGAGAATAGAATTTATGTTGCATAATTACTATCAAAACTGTTGCATTCTTATCAAGTAGGGGCTACTTTTAGTTAAGCGCCTTATCTTTATTCATATTTAGAGATACAGGAAAATTAACAGATTGATTCCAAGGGAAGATGTATTATGGCACTAGATATTCTTATTATTGATGATGAAGCAGATATAAGAGATATAATTTCGGATATTTTAAAAGATGAAGGGTTTACTAGTAGGTCCGCTGCAAATAGCACTCAAGCATTTAAGTCTATTTCTGAAAAAACTCCGAATGCAATTATTTTGGATATTTGGCTGCAAGGAAGTGATCTGGATGGTTTAGGAATTCTAGAAATAGTAAAGAAGCAATATCCTCTGATGCCAGTAATAGTAATTAGTGGGCATGGTACAATTGAAACTGCTGTAAGTGCGATTAAAATGGGTGCTTATGACTATCTTGAAAAACCATTTACTCATGATAAGCTAATGATTGTTCTGAAAAGAGCCTGTGAAGCAGCTAAGCTTAAGAGAGAGAATATTGATTTAAAGTCAAAAGTTATAGATAAGACAGAGTTTGTCGGCGGCGCGGCAATTACGGCAAAGCTAAAAGGTGAAGTAGATAAAGTTGCGCCTACTTCTGGAAGAGTAATGATTCACGGCGCAATAGGAAGTGGTAAAGAGCTTGCGGCAAGATTAATTCATAAAAGATCTAAACGAGCTAATGGGCCATTTATAGTTTTTAATCCAACTTCAATGAGTTTGAATAAAATCCAACATGAGTTATTTGGTGAAGGAGAGAGGCAAGAAGTAAGCTCAAATTTATTTGATAAAAGAGTAAGCATTTTGGAAGCTGCAAATAATGGAACGCTTTACATTGACGAAGTTGGTGATCTTCCAATACAAGCTCAAAATAAATTACTGAAATTTTTGAAAGACCAGACACTGACTCGAGGTATGAAATCTATAAAATTAGATATTCGATTGATTACATCATCGACAAAAGATCTTCAATTTGAAATAACTCAAGGAAGATTTAGACAAGATTTGTATTATAGGTTAAATGTTGTGCCATTATCTATTCCAATTCTGGCTGATCGTAAGGAAGATATTCCATTGTTAGTGAAGTATTTTGTAAAACAATTATCAAAATTTTCTGGCCTAAAGGAGAGAGAGTTTTCCGATGAATCAATAGCTGCTCTTCAAGCTTATAATTGGCCAGGGAATATTAGACAGTTAAGAAATGTAATTGAATGGACATTAATTATGAATCCTCCTAGTCCAGGTGTAATGGAGAAGATAAAATCAGATATGCTTCCTCAGGATGTAATAAATAATAGTGTGAACATTTCAAAACCAGATACTAACTTGGATATGATGTCTATGCCTCTCCGTGATGCAAGGGAGGTTTTTGAAAGACAGTATCTAACTGCACAAATGAATAGATTTAATAATAATATTTCTAAAACTTCAACTTTTGTTGGGATGGAAAGGTCCGCACTTCATAGAAAACTCAAGACATTGAATATTCATGCTGCAAACAACAAATCGTCAATTGAAGAAAAAGAAGAATTGGTTTTTGCAGATACTGAAAGATTGCTTGAAATGCAAGATTAGATTAATTTAGGGGTTCCAAATGAAAAAAATTGTTTTTGTCTGCATTCTATTGCTAGTAGGGTGTTCTGACACTGAAGGTAATAAATCTGGTAAAATTTCTACGGAAAAGAGTCGTGAAATAAAGGAATACATTACGAGTCAGGTGGCTAGTAAGCAAATAGTTGATTTAAAGGGGCGGTTTGGAAACAATTTAAAAGGATTAAAACTAACTGGTGCTAATTTATCAGGAGTTGATTTATCAGGAGTTGATTTAAGTGAATCATCAATTGCTCGAGTTGATTTTTCAAATGCGAAAATGGATGGAGTAATTATTTCTGGAGCGACAATTCAAGAAAGTGATTTTTCTGGAATAAAATTCTCTAAACTAAATGCACAAGGCGTTGATTTTCAAGCTTCTATTTTTAACAAAACAATTTTTGAAAATTCTAATCTTGTAAATGCTAATTTCGAAGAAGCTGATCTTAGCGAAGCATCAATTATAAATTCAAGATTAGATGGTATTAGTTTAGTAAAATCTCTGATAAGAAATGCAGTACTGATTGATGTCAATTTCCAAAAGGCAAATTTAGTAGGCGCTAATTTGACTGGTTCGAAGATATCTAAATCTGCTTTTTATGGTGTGGATATGAGAGGTGCTGTTCTTTCTAAAATAGTTATGAGAGATTGTAGTTTTGAATCCTCTGATTTGAGTGGATCCATAGCAAAAGGGGCAAGCTTTATTAAAACTGATTTTACGCAAGGAATAGTTGATGATGTTAAATTTACGGATGGAACTAAATTCGAGTCATCTAATTTTCCAAATGTTTCAATGAATAGAGTGGTTTTAGATAAAGTTATGTTCAATGGTGATTGTGTATTTAAAAACATGTCATTTGTAAATGCTAAGTTTAATGATGTACGAATACAGGATTCATATTTTGAAGATGTGAAATTTACCGGTTCTAAAATGTCTAAGATATATATGGATAAAGTTAGGGGAAGAGATAACTTTTTTAACAAGGTTGCTATTAATGATATGAAAGTGTCTAACTCTGCTATTATAAACTCACATTTTAGTAATGAGAGTTCAGCAAAACTATCTTTTGTAAATACTAATATTGCTGGTACTAGATTTGATAATTATAATTTAGAGGATGCGAATTTTAGCAAAAGTAATTTGTTTGGAGTTATTTTTCGTAATGATAAGATTCATAGAACTAGTTTCACTCAATCAAAACTAGATAAGATTGCTATGATTAATTGTGATTTAGAGGAAGTGGTTTTAAATGCTTCTCCTGTAAGGAATTCACAAATTCGTGGTGTGAATAGTGTTGCTATGGTAGTTATTGGGTCGCCATTTACAAGAAATATATTCTTTAACAACAAGGGTATGGAAAGAATTGTAAATAATACTCCGATAACGAATGTGGAGGAATTAACAGCAAGCAAAGATCTGTCAAATTTAAACATGGCATATTTGAATTTATCGGGCATTAAAGTTCAGCAGGTTCTTTTTAAGGGGACTATTCTAAGAGGTGCAGTGCTTAAAGATTCCAGCTTTAGAAGTTGTCTATTTCTGGAAGCGGATTTTAGTTATGCTGATTTAGTGGGCGTTGACTTAACAGGTTCGGAAATAAAAGATTCGATTTTTACAGGGGCTAAGATGGATAGAGCTAATTTAGATTCAACTAAATTAATAAATCTTGATTTTACTAGAACTAGTACGGTTAATGTGAATCAAAATAAAGCTCGTCTCTCTAATGTTATTGGTATTAATGAAAATACTGGTGACAACAAAGCTGGAGGGGAACTTGCTCCTCAGAAACCTGATCCAGTGATTAAGGATAAAGTAGAAGCGACAAAGAAAGCAGCCTAATTTTTTGGTTTGTTTTTTTTATCTAAGAAGGATATTTATTATTGTATTTAAGCTATTATATCTGGGTTTAGTAGATTCTTAATTATCTTAATTCTATCCTTTACTAGTAATTTTCTTTTTTTTAGTTTTTGCAAAGTGAATTCTGAAAATGTTGTTTTACAGTCGGGAGAATCTATAATTTCATGTAGATCACTATGTTCTTGTTCAAGTTCTTTTAGTTCTACTTCTAGCTGTTCGTTTTGATTAATCATTTGGTGAAATTGCTGATTAAAAGTTGAAGCATATTATCATGAATAGATCAGAATGTAAATTAATAATGTATTTATATTCAATTTGTAGTTAACTATATTAACTATTTTTAGTAAAGTGAAAATTTTATTTGGAGTGTTATTTATTTGAGTCAATCACCTAAATCTTTTAAATGTTCTAAGACTGGATTTGAACTCTCTCAGGAAATTGAAACTCTTTCAAAGTTTGTGTTGGTCGTATAATTTTTGTTTGGTCCTAATACTTCATAAGTGACTGTAAAATTATCGTTATTACGAAAAATGTACTCAACATTATACCTATCTTGTCCGCACATATATGAAGCTTGAGCATGTCTTTCACTATTATGTGTAAAAAATTCTAATTCAAACATATAATTTTCATCATTAGTATATTGGTGAAGTTTTCCATCATCTAATTGAAATTTATAGGAAGCTTTTCCTTTTATTTCAATCTTGTTTTTAAAGAGAGTTTTTACATTCTCAAGATATGACAATGTTCTGTCATCAACTATTTCTATAGTAGTTTCTCCATTTGCTTCCGCAGAGAGTTTTGAGTCGATGCTATTTTCAAGTGTCCTAGAAAGAGACCATTTGCCTTCTAGAAGTTTAAGTATATATGTAGATTTTATAGTTTGTTTTGCCATAGTTTTCCCCAGTTTATTTAGTGTATGCAGTGAATATTAACAACATAATCTTTGGCGATCTTATCAACATGATAGTTAGTAAAAATATCATAACTAGATGTTGATGCATAATCTATATTATTTTTTTTAAGAAAATTTATTAAACCTTCAACACCAATAGCAAGTGCTACGTGCTTTGGTGGGATCGATGGGTCATCATATTTATATGTAAGTTTTGCTGTTACTATTCCAACTAAATTAGAATTTTTGTCAAGAAGTGGTCCGCCACTATTACCATGATTTACGTTATCAGTAAATTCTATATCTTCAAATCCAGATTGAATATCAGTTTTTGTTCGTAGAACTTTTGCTTGTTTAACAATAAATTTACCAGTTTGGTCTCGTTCTAATGGATAGCCAATAGAAAATAAAGTATCACCATTTTTTACTTCATCATGGTTATTACGAAGATAGGGAATTTTTTGGGGTGAGGTAGGAGAATGGAGAACAGCAATGTCCATCTCTTTATCAACTAATATAAGTTTTGCAAGGGTGGGTTTTACAGCTCCTCTAATTGCAATGTTTTGGCAATTCTCTACTACATGTTTATTGGTCACTATATTGTCTCGATTGACAAAAAAACCGCTTCCCATAGAAATTTGGTATTCCTTTCCAGCCATAAGCCCATGAAACCTTACTTCATCCCAACTATCAGCGATTGCACTAGCTGGTATAGTTAGTATAATCAATAACAATAAAAGCATTTAAGCTTTCCCCTTGACAAAATTTTGTAATAATTTAAGACTACATCATTACAAAATAAAAGAAAATATTTATGACTTTTTTCGAAGAATTTAAGAAGCGCGGCTATTTCTATCAATGTACAAATGAAAATGCATTAGAGGACAAGATGAATAAGCAAAAAATAATTGCTTATATTGGCTTTGATTGTACAGCTAAGTCTTTGCATGTTGGTAATTTGATGCAGGTGATGATCTTAAGATTATTGCAGCAATATGGTCACAAACCAATTGTTTTAATTGGCGGCGCTACTACAAAAATTGGAGACCCGACTGGGAAAGAAGAAGCTAGGAAATATTTATCAGATGATGATATATCTTCTAATATTGCCGGAATAAAAGAATCTTTATCTAAATTTATTAAATTTGGAGATGGTCCATCAGATGCTGTAATGATGAATAACTCAGATTGGCTTGAGTCAATAGGTTATATTGAGTTTTTGCGTGATATGGGGCGGATGTTCTCAGTCAATAGAATGCTAACAATGGATTCGGTGCGGTTAAGATTAGATCGAGAACAATCATTAACTTTTCTTGAGTTTAATTATATGCTGCTTCAAGCATATGATTTTTACTACTTGAATAGGGAGCACGGGTGTGGCTTGCAGCTTGGTGGAAGTGATCAATGGGGAAATATTGTAACAGGTGTGGATTTAGTTCGTAAAGTAAATAGAAATGAATCTTTTGGTTTAACAACTCCTCTACTCACAACTGCTTCTGGCGTTAAAATGGGAAAGTCAATTAGTGGTGCTGTTTGGCTTAATGAAGAACAGCTGTCTGTTTATGATTATTATCAATATTGGAGAAATACTG
This sequence comes from Rickettsiaceae bacterium, assembly GCA_965233855.1. Lineage (GTDB taxonomy): Bacteria > Pseudomonadota > Alphaproteobacteria > Rickettsiales > Rickettsiaceae > Megaera_A. Next base: position 435,161 of record OZ247586.1, read on the forward strand.
AAGATGCAGATGTAGTAAAATTTTCAAAATTATACTGTGAATTTTCAGAAGCAGAATTATTAAATTTTGAGAAACTAGCGGAGGAAAATATAAATGAAGCAAAAAAGAATTTGGCTTATAGAGTAACTCAGCTATGTCATGATGAAGAAAAAGCGCAAAAGGCAATGGAAACAGCTATAAAAGTTTTTGAGCAAGGGGATGTTGGTGATGATTTACCTTCTATAATAATTGATGCATCACGTTTAGAAAATGGAGTTTCTTGTATAGATTTATTTCTTGAAATAGGTCTCACTTCATCAAAAGGTGAATCAAGGCGTTTGATTCGAGGTAAAGGGGCAAAAATAAATGATATTCAGGTAGATGATGAAAACATGATGTTGGATACTAGCCATCTTGTAGACGGGGCGATTAAACTATCTGCTGGTAAAAAGAAACATGCATTAGTTAAGATATAGTTTGCATTAATTCTATAAAAGTTAATCTGGCTGGCGGGCTTGGCTTGTCAATCAATATGTATCTTTCGAAAAAATATGATGTTAACTTAAAGGCATCATTAATTTCATTTTTATTTGATTTGCAATCCTTGATTAGGAATTGTGGTAGTTTTAGGAGTTTATCTACGTACGATTCTCCTGCTTCTTTTGATACGGCTTGACCTGATTTAGGTGATACATAAATTAGATTATCATGATCGCCCGTTGCTGCGCATGAATCCAACTGCAATTGATATCCGGATTCTTTTAGTATTTCTAATTCAAATTTTATATATTCTTCGAATGAAAAATTTTGTTTCAAGCTTTCCATGAACTGAACTAGCTTAGGGAAGAGATTATTATGTGGTTCACGTTCGCAAAAAGAGGCTTTTAGAACGCTGACGATAGAATTAAAAGCATATAATTTTTCTTTATTAATCATTAAACATGAATTATATGATTTTATCAGTTCTGCTTTTGCAGATCCAATATGTTCGTGAAGTCGTGCATTCCAGAAAAAGTCAACAAGATTACCTTCTACTAGATTATCACCTGATTTTTTATTATATTGTCTGAGCACGCCAGAATAAATGCCATGATTTTCTGTGAAAATAGTAATGATGGAGTTGCGTTCTTTCAGTACAGTTTTGGATAATATTATTCCACGATCCTTGAAATTCATGTATATATGATTTGAAATTACATTATAATTGATTTTTTAAGATATTATTTGAATTTGGTTATGAAAACAATGAAATTAACATCTATTATTTTTATTCTATTCTTCTCATGCGTTGCTTGGGCAAAAGAGACAAAAACTGAAGAGTTTAACGAAAGAAGAACATTGGTGTTAGCTGGTGATTATTGGTGTCCATATAATTGCCACCCAGATAGCAAACTTCCTGGTTATCTCGTTGAATTAATAAGAAGGTCGTTATACATATACAGGATTGATGTAGAATATCGTATGATGCCTTGGAGTGATGCTTTAGATCTAGCCGAAAAAGGTGAGGTTGATGGTGTGATAGGAATTAGTAGCGTTAAAGGACGAGATTTATTAACAACTAGGCTCCCACTTGAGTTTAGTATGACTGATGCTTTTACTAGAAATGATACTGAGTGGATATATGACGGTCTTGGTTCTCTGCGTGGTAAGAAAGTTGGTATTATTCTAGATTACATAGTTGATGAAGCAATTAATCATTATGTAGGGATTAATTATCCTATTAACCCAGGTGCTTTCTCTGTTCAAGAAGGTGAAAATGCAGTGATAGAGTCTATAGCAGATCTTATCGATGGTGATAGTGATGTATATCTTGAGGATAATAGAGTGGTAAAATATTATATAGAGGAGAATGGATTATCACCATATATTAGAAATGCTGGACATGTTAGTAGGGTAAAGCTTCCAGTATATATTGCTTTTTCCAAAAAACTACCTAATGTTAAAAGATATATAAAATATTTCACAGAAGGCTTGGCTTCTTTAAAAGCAACAAGTGAATTAGATGATTTACGAGCTAAATATAATATGGATTTAGGTGAATTAAATGGTTCATAAAATTATAAAGTTTAAAAATCTTGAACCTAAAATTCATGAAAGCGCATATATTGCTTCAGGGGCAGTTATTGCAGCTGATGTAACAATTGCTGCAAATGCAAATATTTGGTTTAATACAGTTATTCGTGGTGATGTGTCTCCTGTTAGTATTGGAGAAAATACAAATATACAAGATGGTTGCGTTGTACACACATCAAGGTTTGATGGGCCAACTAACATAGGGAGTAATATCACAATAGGTCATATGGCTTTAATTCATGCTTGCACAATTGAAGATAATGCATTTATTGGTATGCAAGCTGCTATTATGGATAAAGCGATTGTTGAAGAATATGGTTTTGTTGGAGCTGGTAGTCTTTTGCCACCGGGGAAAGTTGTAAAAAGAAAGGAATTGTGGGTTGGTAGCCCTGCAAAATTTGTCAGATATATAACTGATGAAGAGCTAGACTTTATGCGGGGTAATATTGAAAATTATTTAGAACTTGCTCAAGAATATAAGAAATAGGTTTTTTATAGTGATAAGGATTGTTATATCTATTTTTGTTTTATGTTACTCGATATCTGCATGCGCTGAGTATAAATATGAGAAAATCGAAGAAGATGGTCATGTTATTCATCTAGTTATAGTTGACCCTTCTGAATATGAAGCTTCTTTAGTTTCTGCACATAATCAAGTTTTTGGACGCGAAAGAACAGGAGATGTTGCTAAGAGAGAGAATGCTGAAATAGCAATAAATGCTGGTTTTTTTGAAATTGGTGATATTCAAGATGGTCGACCAACTGGTACTTTAGTTAGTAATGGGCAAATTTACGGTATGCGAACAACAAAACATGCTTGTTTTGTGAAGAGAGGTGATAAATATTCAGTTGAAGTAATCTCTCCATCGTTGGTAATTTCAATTGCAGGTAGGGATCATGAAGTATCTAGATTTAATAGGTTTGCTGGTGGAACTAGGTTCTATTATTATAATAGTAATTGGGGTAGATCGACATTAAGTGGTTATAATGAACGTAATGAGATAGCTATTAGCAAGGATAGTAAGATTGTTCAACTATCAAATCATGGGAATATTAGAATTCCATATGGCGGTCATGCTATTTCATTTCCAAAAGATGTAGATATAAGTCATATGCGTGTTGGCGATGAAGTGGAGTTTAGTTGGACTCCATCTTACCTTACTGACATAGATAGTTTTGCAGTAATGGGTATCCCGTCATTGTTTGTTGATGGGAAAGTGAGAGAAGATTTATCTGAAAAACATAAACATGCAAGAACCGCTATTGGTATTAGAAATGATGGCAAGTTAGTAATTGCCGTTGTGGAGCATCTATATAAGAGAAATATTGCTGATGTGTCTATGTTTGAAGTTCGTAAAATTTTAGAGAAGAGAAATGTGTCTATTTCTGGAGCTACTCTATCAGATTTAAAAACAATTCTTCAAGAAGATTTGCAATCAAAAGGTAAGGCAGTTGGTTTTACCACAAAAGAGCTTGGATTATTCATGTTAAAACAAGATTGCACATCTGCGATTAATCTTGATGGAGGTGGGTCTTCTACATTATTTATGGATGGTAAATATATAAATCATTCAATAGGAGATAGTGATGAATCAGCTGGTCAATCTGTTGTACGTCCCGTGTCAGACGTAATAATTTTTAAAAGGAAATAAAATATGTTAAAGCATAAAATAGTTACAAGAATTGAGATTGACTCTAATATAGAAAAAGTTTGGAAAGTGTTAATGGATTTTGAGTCGTATAATCAATGGAATCCATTTATAAAATCAATTGTTGGTGATCAGGAAAAGGGTAATAAGTTGAGAGTTGAGATATTACCAGTAGGAGATAAAAAAACATCTATTTTTACTCCGGTAGTTCAGAAAGTGAATAATAAAAAACATTTTAGTTGGAAGGGGAGTTTGCCAATTCCTGGCCTGTTCACTGGAACACATATTTTCGAAATTGAAGAAAATAGAGAGAGTGTAGTTTTCATCCATAAAGAGGAGTTTTGTGGGTTGCTGATACCTTTTATGAAGTCAATATTAAAAGCCACCGAGTTAGGTTTTGAGAAAATGAATAAAGCTCTAAAAGAAAGAGTTGAATCAAATAATTAGATTTAGACAAAATGGATGCTAGATGCTAGAGATCTATGGCATATGTTTGATAAATGTCTAATTGTAGTTTTGTGATCTTTTTTGTAACACATAGCAAATCATAAAGCAGATTAGGTTCATCATAGTTCCAACGAAAACTCCTTTGAAATTGATAGTTGTTGAAAACATAGTTTCCCAAATTATAAAACTTGCTGCACCAAATAAACACGATAATGCTAAAGCTTTTTTACTTATTACAATATCAAATAAAGCTAGTATAAGGGGAGCTAGGATCACGGGTCCCCAAAAGCCTGCAATAAAAATTACAAGATCAGCAACTCTATTGAAGCAAAGTGCAATGATAATAGCTAAACTTCCAATTAGGATATTAATAATCCTGGCAAAAAACAACATTCTATTTTGGTCTTGAATTTGGAATATGGGCTTTAAAAAGTCTTTAACCAAAGTTATTGAGGTTATATTTAAGTCAGAATCTGCTGTTGACATTACAGCTGCCAATAACCCTACTACTACAAAACCTTGTATTCCAACTGGTATTATGTGATCAATTAGTTGTGGTAGAGCCAGACTAGCTTTTGCTTCTGGGAAAATAACAAATGCTAAAAGACCATTGATAGTTATAAAAATTAGAAAAATTGCATATATAAATGATTTGATATAGATCGCTTTGGATGTTGCAACACTGTTCTTATTGATTAAAGATCTTTGGATGAATGTTGGAAACATGTTCATAACAGCAAAACCAAGAGTGGCTGATATTGTAGCTACTAGTAAATCTTGATTGTTAAATAAGGATATTTTTTCATGAGGGATTGCTGCAATGAAATTAGAGATGCCTAGTTGATGAATTCCAAATATAGAAATAACTGGAATCGCAAATAATATGGCAAAGAATTGTAGCTGATTAGCAAATAATACGGATCTAAACCCTCCAATTGTTGTGTATGTGACAACTATTCCATAGCTTAAGATTACCCCATATATATAATTTATTTGTAATATATATTCAAATATTCTTCCGCTGACACTAATTTGCGCCGCTACTAATCCAATTGAAACTAAAATGGATGAAAATCCAGCTATATATCTACCAATCGAGCCGTAGTAAACCGCCATTATGTCGCCCACTGTTTCGGCTTCATAATGCTTTATTATTCTAGGTATTATGTAATACGCTATTGCCAAATCAACAGGTATGGCAAAGAGTAAGCCGTAGCTATATGAAATGTTATCTGCAAAAGCTTTTTCAGCGATTCCAAAAGTAGTTCCGCCACCAATGGTAGAGGCAAAGATAGTTGCAACAAGAATAAGTTTATTCTTTTGTATGCCACCAGTTACTTTCGAAAAACTTTTAAAGCCATCTTGCTTGGATCTTTGAAAAATACCAATTAACAGTAAAACTATAAGATATGAAAAGACAATGACTATATCGATCATGGTATCTCCTTAGTATTTTTATTATGCCATTTTTCTAGATACAAGATGAGTACTAAAGCCGGAACTGTTGCAACTGTAGTGAATAAGAAGAAAATAGTCCAGCCCAGATTTGCAACCATATAACCAGATAATGCAGGAAAAATTGAGCGTGATAGACCCATCATTGAGCTAAAAAAAGCATGTTGAGTTGATCTAAATTTACCATCACATAATGTTGCGATAAAAGCTATATATGCCGTCATAGTGATCCCACCACTGATACTTTCAAAACCAGTAACAATAAACAATAGATAGATGTTTTGTCCATAAATATCCTGTACTATAAACAAAATATGTGCTATTGCATGAATTGAACCAAATAATAATAAGCTGTCAAAAACATTGCGCTTACGCATGATGTAACTTCCTAGTAATCCGCCAATTAGAGCTGATATTGTGCCGAATAATTTTCCAGCTGTTGCAATTGTTACGGCTGGATATCCAATATGAATGAGGAATGGATTTATCATCATAGAAATAAAATTATCTGGAAGTCTGTATAGTACTAAAAATAAAAGTACCATCGCGATATATTTAGGTTTACCAACAGGTTTAGTAATTTTACTTATTATGGATATAAGGTTTTGAAATTTATTTCTATTGTTTGAGTTAAGGTCCAGAGAATTATCCAGTTTAAATGGAATTGGTTTTATGTCATTTGATAACAATATTAATAATATAGGGAAGATAATCACTACTATGCTAAATAGTTCATATACTAAGCTCCAACCAATATACTCTGAAATCAAGATAGCTCCAGCATTGGACATGACCATACCAATTCTATAGCCGAAAATATACATTCCTGATATTGCAACTTGATCTTTCTTTGCAATTATCTCTGTTCTGATCCCTCCGAGGGCAGCATCTTGTGATGATGATAAAAATGAAACTAGTATAGCCGCACTTGCAATTCGAAATATATCTTCGCTTGGATTAAATTTGCTCATTAAGTAGATTGCTCCGCTTAAGAGAATTTGAATAGTGATTACCCAAGAAAGTCTTTGGCCAAATATCTTATCTAGGATTGGGACTTTTACTAAGTCAAATATAGGAGCCCACATGAAGTTAATTGCATAAGGTAGAGTTACGATTGCAAAAATTCCAATAGTTCGTATATCAATTTTTTCAATTGAAAGCCAAAAATTTAGGGTATTGCCCGTAATCATGAGAGTAAAACCGCTCATTAATCCTAGTAGCCAGACGATTAAGAACTTCTTTTTTGTAAGCATCGATGAGAATAAGGTTAATTACATAATTATACTCTCCCCACAGAGATAGTTTGATAGTATCTTACTTTAAAAAGATGGAGTCAATAACAATAGCCAGTTGATGAGGTTTTTTATTGACAAGGTTTTGGATATGAATTAGAACTATTAGGTATTTACACGGCATGTGAATACTGTTTTAAGAAGTTTCAAAAAGAAATAAATGTCTAACTTTAAAAAGTCTTCCTTTAAAGCAAAATTGAAAGATATTTTTTGGCCTATTGAACGGTCGGAAATTAAATTATTTGCGCCGTTGGCTTTAATGATGCTTTGTGTGTTATTCAATTTTGGTGCTTTGCGTTCAATAAAAGATAGCCTTGTTGTGCCAAACATTGGAGCAGAAGTCATTAGTTTTTTAAAGCTTTGGCTTGTTCTTCCTTCCACGATTATTTTTACATTAATCTACGTGAAGCTTAGTAATAAATTTGACTATGAGCACTTGTTCTATCTGATAGTGTCATTTTTTCTTGGATTTTTTGCCATTTTTACATATTTAATATTTCCAAATCAAGAGTTTTATCACCCAAGTGAGGAGATGATTCAGGCTCTTGCTCATGCTCATCCAAATTTTAAATGGTTCATACATATTATAGGGAAGTGGAGCTATGCTTTAATGTATATTTTCTGCGAATTGTGGAGTGCCGTAATTATTAATTTATTATTTTGGCAATTTGCAAATCATATTTTTGATACAAACTCAGCAAAAAGATTTTATCCATTTCTTGGAATGGTTGGTAATGTAGGACTTATTATTGCTGGGAATGTACTTGTGTCCTTTTCAGACCTTTCTGGTGTATCAGATGTAAATATCCTTGATTCATATGCAAATAGCACTTCATTTCAGTGTGAAATGGTTTTAAAGCCAATTATGAAAGCAATTATTTTTGCCGGTATTCTCGCCATGGTGCTATATCACTATATAGATAAGTATGTTTTAAAAAATAAAAAGTTAAAGAGTGAATTTGCTGGTGCTAGTGAAAAAACAAAAACTAAACTTTCTTTTACTGAGAGTATAAAATTACTTCTTAGTTCAAAATATATTGGGCACATCGTTTTACTTGTTCTTTGTTATGGTTTGCTGATAAATATTCTTGAAGGGCCGTGGAAAGCGCGCGTAAAAGAGTTGTATCCAAATACTATTGATTACTTGAATTTTATGGGAAAATTTAATATATGGATGGGAGTGTCTTGTGTTGCCTTTATGCTGATAGGAAGTAATATATTGAGACGATTTTCTTGGCTTACATCAGCTTTGATTACACCTTATATGCTAACATGTACAGGTGTAATCTTTTTTACATTTGTAATATTTGCAAATGATATAGATTTTCTTGGAGATTGGTTTAATCCAATTTATTTCGCAGTGATTATTGGCGCGGTACAAAATATTTTAAGTAAATCAACAAAATATTCTTTGTTTGATTCTACAAAAGAAATGTCTTATATCCCTTTATCGTTGGAGTTACGAACAAAAGGTAAAGCGGCTGTAGAAGTGGTAGGGTTGAAGTTTGGTAAGTCTCTTGGGGCATTTATACAATCTTCTATGTTTATATTAATGCCATTAGCAACTTTTGACTCAGTGACGGTATACTTACTTGTAATTTTTATTGTAGTAATTATCATATGGATATGGAATGTACGGACTCTAAATGAGGAGTATGTTAAGCTGAAAGGAGAAAATCAATGAGATTAATTAAAGTTCTTATCTTTTTTGTTGTTATATTATTATTAGCTTTGGGTGGAAGTTGGTACTATGTAACTTTTAAAGTTGCTCAAGATATAAATGATAAATATGCTGGCAAACAGATGCCTATGAAAGGGATCGATAAAAAAGATTATTTTGTTAGTTTTGATAGTGTTAATCCTTCTGGTTTTCCTTATAAAATTTCTTGGAAAGTAAATAATTGGTCAGAGGAGAGTAGAAGTGCAAAAATAACATATCATTCTCCAATATATTTTGGTTATGATTTATTGCTGCAAAAATTGTTTATTAACTATAGTGGCGATATTACCTCATCATATAAACCAATAGAGAGAAGTTTTGGTGCGAAGCTAAAAATTGAAGATTATAATATAGAAGTGGATCTTCCTTTAACCAAAGATTTGATATTCACATTGAAAAATATGGAAGATCCTTTTGAGATAGTGAATCATATGAAGGATTTACGTGCATTCTCTGGGTCTGTAGATATTTTTGACTTGAGTAATAATGAAAAATTCTATGATAAAGAATTTGAGAGATTATCTGTTAGTTTTATTCCACAAAAGGAATATAAGAATGTGCAGGATTTTTTAAATAATATACCTCAAAATCTTAAAGCTAAATATGTTGTTAGGACTAAACCGAATGGAGCAAAAACGAGAAGGTTGCCAGTAAGTTTATTTTATGGATTCTCTTTGCTGCCATCTGGATTTGATGTTGATGCTATTTTTGATATAAAAACAAAGGGTCATAACTTTAAAGAAATAGGTAGAGGATTGGACATAAAAGTTATGGCAAAATGTACTTCGCCATTTATTAATTTTGATGATATGAAATTTGAATATCTAGCTGGAATGGATAAGGTTGGGAGAGATTATAGAATAGGTATGAGTTCTGAAATCTTTTTTAAAGAAGGTTTATTTGATGAATTATTTCACAGATATAATTCGCTAGCACCAAGATTAGCACTTTCACCATTAGGGAAAATAATAGATGGAGAGATTAGATATATTATTGCTAATAAGGATGCATTTAAATTTGAAGAACTTGAGAATAATAAATATAGCTATAATCTTCAGGTAAAATCATCCCATGATCAAAATAGAAAACATATAAAAATTGATGATTTTAGTATTTTCTCTGAAAATTCTGGATTTAAGATAAAACATGAAATGGAAACTCTAACGAGGAATAAAAAGAAGTGGTCGGCAAATGGTGTTTTGTTTATTAAGAATTATCCCGCTGTAATTGAATTTAGCTCTGGATACATATATAGATTTGGAAAATTCAGATTTATGGAAGATGAAGCTCGTGCTTTATATGTTGATGTTAATAAAGCATTTCTAAAAGATATTTCTGATCATCCAGATTCAAACTCTAATGATTTGAGTTTTGAATATTTAGCTGATTCTAAGAATCTAAAAAACACTAAAGTTGGTAGTGTCAGATTTGATCAGATTGCAAGATTATATACATTGATGCTATATCAAAAGTTATTTGATAAAGTTGGCCATGGTGGTGATGTTTTATCCAGAATGAAAAAAATTATCCCTGATATAAACGAAAACGAACCACTGCTGCAGAAAATATTGCCAAGAATTTCTGGTGGCAAGGCGGTTGAAAAATCAATTCAAAAGCAGATAGATAAAGCGATTCCAGATGATGCAAAAATGGCAATAAAAAAAGCTATACCGAAAGATTTGGGTAAGGGGATTTTAAAAGGGTTTCTAAAATAGATTTATATTCTAAAAAACAAAGTGAGATATTGATTTGGATTTGATAAAAAAAATTCATGGCTTTTTGTCAGAAGATATTGAGGCTATGAATAATATCATTGTTGATAGTTTAGCTGTTGATGAAGATTTAATACAGCTAGTAAGCAATCACTTGGCTTCGGCTGGTGGCAAAAGAATGAGACCAATTTTAACCATATTAACCGCAAAAATGTATGGTTATGAAGGAGATAATGCAACTAGACTTGCAGCCGCTGTTGAGTTCATCCATATGGCAACATTACTTCATGATGATGTAGTTGATGGTAGTAAAATGAGAAGGTTTTTGCCTACTGCCAATGTAGTGTGGGGCAGTAAAGCTAGTATTTTAGTTGGAGATTTCTTATTTAGTCAATCATTCAAATTAATTGTTTCAACAAAATTACTTCCTGCGCTTGAAGTTTTATCTAATGCATCTGCTATAATTGCTGAAGGAGAGGTTTCTCAATTAACTCAACTTGAAAGTAAAAAAAATGTCTCTGAGGAAGAGTATTTAAAGGTAATTAACGCAAAAACTGCTGAGCTTTTTGGTGCAGCATGTAGTGTTGGAGCGATTGTTGCCGGTAAAGAGTCAGATGCAGAATCTCTTAAAGAGTTTGGTTTAAGGCTTGGCAACATCTTTCAAATTGCAGATGATGCTTTAGATTATTTTAGTAATAGTGAAAAAGTAGGAAAGAATATTGGTGACGATTTTTACGAGGGTAAAATCACCTTGCCATTAATTTTTTTGCTTAATAAAATTACTGTAGAGGAAAAAAATATTGTAGATAAAATGCTTACCTCTGAAGAAAGGTCAAAAAGTGATTTTCTTATTGTTCAAGAATTAATGATGAAATATGATATTAAGGGTGATTTAACAGATTATTTAGAGAATCTGAAATTTAGAGCAGAAGACGCTCTATTATCTGTGAATACTAGCGGTGAGAGTAAATCGTATTTACAAGAACTCATTGGTTTTGCAATAAGTAGATCATATTAAGGAGAGTTTTAGTGAATCATTTTTCTTATAGAAGTAGATTTATTTCAATATGGCTTTTTGTAATGTGCATAGCTATTTTATTGATGATATTTATTGGTGGTTTAACTCGCCTTACAGACTCTGGTTTGTCAATTACGGAATGGAATCCTGTTTCAGGTGTCTTGCCACCTTTTGGTGGATCTGGATGGAATTTAGAGTTTGATAAATATAAGAATTCTCCAGAATATATAAAATATAATTCTGGTATGAGTTTGGAAGAGTTTAAGTCGATATATTTACTAGAATTTTTTCATAGAATAGCTGGCAGAGTTACAAGTTTATTATTTTTTATTCCGTTAGTTTTATTTTTTATTAAAGGAAAAATTAGAGGGGCTGAAGTCTGGCCATATATATTGGCATTTATTTTGCTTGCAGGTCAGGGTGTAATGGGTTGGTATATGGTAAAGAGTGGTTTAATTTCTGATCCACATGTAAGCCATTTTAGATTATCTGCTCATTTTATGTTAGCTGTGTTTTTATATATTATTATGTTTTGGCAAATGATGAAAAATTCATTTGATATTATGTTATTACAAAGTAGCTTATCTGCTAGTCCCCAGAAATTTTGGTGTTTATTTTCTATAATTTTATTATTAATCCAAATGATATTAGGTGCTTTTGTAGCAGGCCTTGATGCAGGGCTTGTATATAATAGTTTTCCATTAATGGGAGATAGTTTTATTCCATTTGAAGTATCTGAGTACGGTATTAGCTTTGCAAGTTTTTCCGAACCTGTTTTTGTGCAATTTATTCATCGAATATTTGCGTATATCTTATTTGGAGTTATTACTGCATTCTGTTTTTCTTCGTTAAAATTAAAGAATAATAAATTTTCTAAATCTGTATTTTATGTATTTATTGCACTATTCTTACAAATGTTAGCGGGTATTGTCACTATTATATATATTGTTCCAATACCAATTGCGTTGTTACATCAATTTGGAGCAATGGTTTTACTATCTTGTTTACTATGGTCATACTTTTTGCTTAGGAGTTCAAATGCAACTTAATGAAAAAATAATTGTTGATACTGATGAGCCAGTGCGCTTGGATCGTTATATCAGAAGGCACTTCTCAACCGCGACTCAAGGAGTGATTGAGAAAGCTCTTAGAAAAGGTCAGATAAAGCTTAATGATTCAAAATCAAAGACTAGCGTTCGAGTAGTTGATAATGATGAAATTACTTATGCTACAGGCCTTTTTGAACAAGAAGGAGGAAATTTAAAAAAATCATTCTCCAAATCAACTATATCATTGGCCAAGAAATTAGTTTCTGAATATCTGCTTCATTCATCAGAAGAGTTTATAGCAATTGATAAACCAGCTGGCCTTGCAGTACAAGGGGGAAGTAAAATTAATTTATCCGTTGATGAAGCGCTTAATTATTTAAATCAGACTGATGGTTGTGAATATAGACTAGTTCATAGATTGGATAAGGAAACTAGTGGTGTATTGCTTGTAGCTAATGGTTATAGTAGTGCTGCGCGTCTTGGCAATGCGTTTAAAGAGCATTTGATTCAAAAAACATATATTGCTGTTGTCTCTGGAGTGCCAAGTGATCCTCATGGTAGTTTAGTGCATAATATAGGTAAAGATCGTTCTGGTATATTTGAGGTTGTTAAAGAGCTCAAAGAAGGCGGAAAAAAAGCAGAAACAAATTATAAAGTTATTGCTCATGAACATAGAAGGTCAGTGGTTGAATTTAAACCAAAAACCGGGCGTATGCATCAACTTCGTTTTCATGCACATTTTTTAGGTTGTCCGATCATTGGTGATGAAAAATATGCAGGTGAGAAGAATGTTCGTATGATGTTGCACGCAAAAGAATTGGTTATCGCAAAATCAGTGTTTGGAAAAGTAATTAAGATAAAATCTGAACTTCCTTATGAATTTGATCTTTAGGAGTATTTTGTGAATCTTGAATTGGTATTCCGAGACTGTGCCCCGGAATACATCTCATTCATTCATTATCTTCTAATAACTATCATCTAAATCTCCAGTTAAGTTTAGTTGGTTCATCACTAATTTGACTATCAACAAAAGCTGTTAAGGCGGCTAAATCTCCTAGATTTTCGAACGGAAACACTTCTCCACTAAAGGTAAAATCTAAGTCTTTGCGGGTTAAGTAAAATTGATCAAGTTCACTATAGTTTGCCGTGTAAGGTCTATTTTCAATACCAAAACCTTCCATATGTGGCATATCTCGATTATAAGCAAGTGTAACTACAGTTTCAGCATCTCGGCCAAGATAGATTCCTGCATGACCTCCATAACCAAATGAATAATCAATAGGTTTTGACTCATTAAATTTACGGCAAGCTAACATATCACCTGGCTGGGGTGTTTTTGTATTTACATCAAATAGTTTGACCATCTGACCGCCAGCTGTTGGAAGCCATTTTTCATCTATTATTACTAAACCTTGTTTGGATAGAACTCTTTTTGTAAGATATAGATCTACAGTACTAGCACCGTTTGCAGGAAGTTGCGCGGTCATTTCTAGAAAAGATGTGCAATCTTGAGGCTTGAATTCCTTATCATCAAGGCGATCTCCGCCAAATGAATAGCCAGAATGTGGAACTGTAAGTTCGGGTGATTCTCCATCAATATCAATAAATAAGCTTGGTGTAACTGGAGTCCAATCAAATTTTTCTGGTAAAAAGAAAGTATGTAGCGTAGCTGATGTTGCACTATCTCGAATTTCTTCGCCGGTAATAGTACAATACATGACTTCCAAAATTGTTGTTGTAAATGTTGGTTTTGAGGTTTCCCAAAATCCTTCTTGATTTCCAAGAATTGGTAGTGATGTTCCAATTGAATTGTTATAACCAGTTGGTAAGGTTCCTTGTAGAATTTTTGCAATATTAGTATCTGTTGCAAGCGCTGTTGTGCCTTCTATAATTTCTACCAACTTATGTGTTCTTATTCCATAATGAGGATCGCATCCAGCCGACTTATTTTGTGCAATTGCAGTATTTAAGGCTTGAACTGCGCCTAGTTCAGTTGCTAAAGTTCTTACAACAAGTTCTGGAACTCTGTCAAAGGTGAAATCTGCATAATTATCATCTGTAGTTAATCTAGCTATAGCTTCTAAACGTTCATTTTGCTCGTCAAGCATGCTCACCTGAGTTTCGCGGATATGTTGAGCTGCGTCTGTAATAATTTGTTGTCCACTAGTTGTTGAGTATTTAGCCATAATTTCTATTTAACCAGCTCTTCTAGTTTTCCATCTTTTTCAAGAGCGTAAAGTTCATCAGATCCACCAATATGAGTATCACCAATAAAAATCTGTGGTACAGATCTCATGCCACCTGCTTTTTTTATCATTACATCACGTGCTGATTCATCTACTACATTTATTTCTTCATATTCATACCCTTTACGATTAAGAAGAGCTTTTGCTCTGACGCAGTATGGGCAGATTATCGTTGTATAAATTACAATTTTTTTCATAGTTATTCTCGCATAATAAAGTTATAATATTATCTTTAAAGCAGTTTCAAATATAAGTCAATGAGTGGATTTAAGATTAAATCTGATTACGTTCCAAGTGGTGATCAGCCAAAGGCAATTCAGTCCTTAATAAATGGTTTAGAAGCTGGTGATAAGGATCAGATGTTACTTGGGATAACTGGTTCTGGTAAGACGTTCACTATGGCTAATGTGATTGAACAGACTGGACGTCCCGCTCTTATAATGGCACATAATAAAACACTAGCTGCGCAATTATATTCTGAAATGAAAGATTTATTTCCAGATAATGCGGTGGAATATTTTGTTTCTTACTATGACTATTATCAACCAGAAGCTTATATACCAAGGACTGATACCTTTATTGAGAAGGACTCATCGATCAATGAACAAATAGATTTATTGCGTCACTCAGCCACTAGATCATTAATGGAAAGAAGAGATGTAATTGTTGTATCATCCGTTTCTTGTATATATGGCCTTGGATCGCCTGAGCTTTATTCACAAATGACATTAACTTTAAAATCAGGTCAGGAATATAAAAGAAAAGAATTTTTAAATAAGCTTGTAGATTTGCAATATGAAAGAAATGATATAGCTTTTGAGCGTGGATCTTTCCGCGTAATTGGGGAGTGTATAGATATATTTCCATCGCATTATGCAACGCGTGCATGGAGATTATCTTTTTTTGGCGATGAGCTTGAATATGTTAGTGAATTTGACCCTCTAACTGGCGAGAAATTTAGGAAATTGGAGAAGGCGGTTTTATATGCAAGTTCTCACTTTGTAACTCCTGATAATGTTATAAAGAAAGCTATTACTAATATTGCTGATGAGCTTGAAGATCGTTTAGTTACTTTAAAAGAGCTTGATAAACCTTTGGAATCTCATAGATTGAATCAAAGAACTCAATATGATATCGAGATGCTCCAAGCAACTGGTAGCTGTAAAGGCATTGAAAATTACTCTAGATTCCTGACAGGACGTGCTCCAGGCATGCCACCACCAACATTGTTTGAGTATTTACCAAAGGATGCATTGCTATTCGTAGATGAATCGCATGTTATGTTGCCGCAGATTCGAGCTATGTATAATGGTGATAGAGCAAGGAAAAGCTCTCTTGTAGAATATGGTTTTAGATTACCATCGGCTTTAGATAATAGACCATTAAAATTTGAAGAATGGCTTGATTATAGGCCGCAAACAATTTTTGTATCAGCAACTCCAGGACCGTTCGAGTTAGAGCAAACTCAAGGAGAGATAGTTGAGCTGATCATTAGACCTACGGGTCTTTTAGACCCAGTATGTATTGTGCGCCCGGCAAACACACAGGTAGAAGATCTGATTGGTGAGATTAGGGATACAGTTGCTAAAGGTTTTAGAGTGCTAGTTACGACATTAACTAAGAAAATGTCAGAAGATTTAAGTAATTATCTAGAAGAACAGGGGCATAAAGTAGCGTATTTGCATTCTGCAATTCAAACATTAGAGAGAATTGAGATCATTAGAAGTCTTAGAATGGGAGAGATTGATATAATTGTTGGTGTGAATTTGCTTAGAGAAGGTCTGGATATTCCTGAGTGTGGGCTTGTAGCAGTTCTTGATGCTGATAAAGAAGGTTTTCTTCGTTCAGAAACTTCACTTATACAAACAATTGGAAGAGCTGCTAGAAATAGTGAAGGTAGGGTGCTTTTATATGCAGATAAAATGACTGGCTCATTAGAGAGGGCGTTATCTGAAACCAAGAGGCGAAGAGAATTGCAAACTCTATATAATAAGAAACATAATATAACTCCCAAAACTATATCGTCAAAGATTCATATTTTGAGTGAATTGCAAAAAGTTGAAAGCGTTGTAGGTGATGAAGAAGATGCAAAAATATTATTATCTGATCCTAGAAAACTTAATCAAACAATTGATAGATTACGAAACGAGATGAGGAAGGCAGCAAAGGATCTTGAGTTTGAAGAGGCGGCAAAATTACGTGGTCAGATTAGTCTGTTAGAAGAAGCGTCATTGGAATTAGTATGATTGAATCTGAAATAGCGATTAGGCTTGGAAGTTTTATTAGTATATTAGTTTTTTTTGCGGTTGCAGAAGAATTATATCCTAGAAGAAAAAGAAAGATAGATAAGAAATTAAGATGGTATAGAAACTTCTCATTAGTGATAATAAATAGTTTGGTTTTGAGGTTTTGTCTACCAATGACTGCAGCATCGGTCTCTTTAATTTATAATGAGTATGCTATTTTAAATTATCTGGAGCTTCCAGTCTTTATATCAATATTTTTATGCATAATATTATTAGATTTAATTATTTATCTTCAACATTGGATGGTTCATATGGTTCCATTATTTTGGAGATTTCATAAAATTCATCATATAGATCAAGAGCTCGATACATCATCTGGTATAAGATTTCATCCTGTGGAAATAGTATTTTCAATGCTGATTAAATGTTTAGCTATATGGATAATTGGCATTCCATTTGAAGCGGTAATTTTGTTTGAAATTCTATTAAATGCAACTTCAATATTCAATCATGCCAATCTTAATATTCCAATTAAGTTCGATCAAATTCTTAGAAAATTTATAGTTACTCCAGATATGCATAGAATTCATCATTCACAAATAAAAGATGAAACGAACAGTAACTTTGGCTTTAATTTATCATGTTGGGATAAGTTATTCGGGACTTATAAACAGTTGGCGCGAAAGAGTCAGATAGATATTGATATTGGCCTTGAAGAGTACCAAGATACTAACAGAACGGGCTTAGTTAAAATTTTGCTAATCCCGTTTAGAAAAAATAACTAGTCTTGATTATTAACTAAAAAGCAGAATAAAGTTGCAATCCATAAATAGCTACATAGCCACCAGCTTTGCCACATATTAAATGAAATCATAGAAATAACAAAGAAAGTGCTAAAACACGCATAACCAGCTGACCTTAAATTCAAAATATTTGTTGTTGTTGCCTTCTTAAAGTATAAATTCCACCGTACTAAATATTTTGTGGCTAATAATAAATACAGAATAAAACCAACGATTCCTGTTTCTAGTAGAATTTGTATTAAGTTATTATGTGGGTGTAGTGGAAGTGGATTAAGTTCTAGATCTTCATATTGTATAAAATCTTGTTTAGTAGTTTTGATGTTTCTGGATGAGTTGAAGCCATAGCCATTAAAAGGTTTTTTTGCTACTTTATCTAATGCAAAATCCCAAATAAATAATCTATGTTTAGCTGAAATAGGTAGAGATTTTGCTTGATTGTCTGAAAGTTCTCTTGGTTCTATAGAGTTTGCGCCAAATATAAATAATATTGAACAAATAATTAGAATTGACGATAAAATTCTAGGGTTATGAAATGGCCAGAATTTTGTTATTATAAAGATTATTCCTGCTACTAAAAATCCAATAAAGGCTGATAGGCTATCTGATAGATATAAAGTTAAAATAGTGGCTATATAAGCTAGGATAGCAAATGTGTTTCGATTCTCTTTTATAAGCACGGCAATAACTAACCAAGAAAATAATGCTAAAAGTGAACAGCCTCGATCAAGATAATATAAATAAAATGTTGTATCTGCTTTTTTTTGTACTAATTCTCGAAAGGTGCTGTTGATAAGTCCGTTTGTGAAGTATTCAAAGTAGAATAAAGCAATAGAAAAAGTAAGTGCTATGTACAGCTTAGAGCTTGGTATTAGTCGCGTTGATTTAATAAATTCTCTATTAGAAATCAATATAAATACCACTAATGCTACACTAAATGTTTTTAGAAACGCAGATAAGCTACTAAGTAGATTTATCGACCAAAAGCAGCTTAAAAGCAGCCAGATAGTAAAGCATATTTCTATTTTAGAATGTTTTAGATTAATTTCTGCCTTGTTTTTAATTGTATATAAGCATGCTAGCAAAAAAATAGGGATTGTTACGCTCAGAGAAAGGCCGGCTACAAGTCCAAGAAGTGGAATAATTACTAAACAAGTTTGAATTATATTAGTCATAGAATCCTGAGTTTTTTAATGTGGGTTTATTTATCGTCTTTAGATATGCAATTTACTGCAATAACTTCATAGACAGGATGTTCTAGCGTTGAGATGGAAGGGTTAGATGATACTATCCACCCATGAAATACTGACAAGTTGTCATCTTCAATTTTATTGTCAAAAATTGTAAGAAGCATAAGGTTATTAGCATTAAATGGATCAGTGCTTTTTACACATTTATGTACTTCAATTGATAGATTGCCAAAAAACTTTACTTCTCCAAGAGAAAATCGTTGTTTAACAGATTTTGCCGTGATTTTGTTGAGTATAATGAGTTCGGCTTGATCCATTTTCATTAATGGTGAATCCTTACTAGCTTCTATCGCCTGTTTTGTATCATTTAACTTGGATGATTGCGATTCTCTTGCGTGTTCATGGGTTAATTTATCAAGTAATGAATTTACGTCAACAGGGCATGGTGGCTTTTTACAATCAGATTTTACTTTTACTCCAAGCGCTTTTTCTATATCTAATAAATCCATATTATTCGCTATTGTTAAAGTAGGTATGGATAGAGTTATAAGGCCTAATATGAAGATTAGTGTAATATTTTTCATCGCTTAATATAGCTTTTTGGTTACAAATAAAATTATATAGTGGATTAAAAGGAACTAATAACTAGGAATTAAGATTTCTTATCTGGCTCAGCATTCTATTGAGTTTCACTCTTCTCTTAATCTACTACAGATGATAAAGCTTAACAATAACAAAAAACCGACGAGAGAACAAGCCTCTATGCCGGTTTAATGAAATAATAATATAATTATTATAGGCTCAGCTTAGCACCAATTAATGCCACTGTTCCACGAGTTTTCTTTTTAGATAGTTCGTTATTAAATTCTGGTCTACCTTTTAGACTAAATCCTGAAATTTCAGCATAAGGTTTAAAACCAGGAGCTAGCAAGTAGTGAGTTCCAATTGAAACTGCATCTACAGTATTCTTAAACTGGTCAGATTTGAAGTATGAAACAGAAGCTGCAAAAGGTCCTTGTTTATACGCTACAGTACCTGTGTAGTAATCTGTTTTACGGCCAGTTTTATGAAAATCAGGAGTCGTAAGACTTTTACCAAGTGAACCAAATGAACCAGCATATGAGAAATTACCAACATTCAGGACTGCTCCAATATTAAATGTTCTCAAATCGCTTAGTTTGGATTCTTTATTAGCAATAGTATCATCTTTTAAAGTAAATTGCTTTGCAGTACCAGCTGCTTTACCATATTCACCAGTTAGAGCAAGTTTAAAATCAACTCCATCTGCGAAATTTTGTTCTAGAGTAACACCAGCAGAAACAGCGTTCTTTACAGCTCTGTCAATTTCAAATCTATCAATTGCTAGATTGCCACCAGCTGCTGCTAAACTAACAGTACGCTTATCTACACCACTTGAGTTTGTGCTAGCATTGTCAGCGCCTGTATTGCTTGAATCGGGTGTGTATGTTATACCAATTTGTGCTTTTGTAGTTTCGCCAAATTTAAATTTTGGAGTGTAATATGAAATACTTCTAGCTGGCTCAGAGCTATAAGACCTGCTGTCTAGTGAAGTAGTTAATTTACTATCCAAGAAAAATTCAGCAAAAGTTGCAAATGTTGGGTTTACTTTTGATGTTTGCATTAAGCTTGATGGAGAGAACTCTGCATATCTTGCCCAATCATCAAATGTTGCAGCTGCAATTGTGCTACCATCAATCATCATGTTTGATGCTGATGAAATTGGAGACCCAGCTTCAATTTTACCAAATTCGCTTTCTACAAAAATATGTGACCCGTTGTAACTTGGAGACCCTTTTTTCTTTGCTGTTGGTACAAGAACTATCTTACCACCGTATGTGACATCGTTTGCTTTATTTGAAACTTCGGCAACCATTGCAGCGTCGTTATAAAATGCAAAAGACTTTCTGTTACTAGAAACATTTTTTTCAGATCCAGTAAGATTGCTTTGAGTTCTGTGACCAGCTTGAAAATGTGCAAAACCATTAAGTTTAACTTCAAGATCTGAGATAACTGGCATTTTTGCTGATGAAACGTCTGCAGCTATAGAAGATGCGCTTATTGCAATTGTACTAGCAGTAACTAACAATATTTTTTTTAGATTTTTCATTTGTTTATCTACTTGTTTATAATAAGTTATTATTATGTTATTTTTTAGCTTCTATAACATTATGCTGTTATAGTTTTGAGTTTGCAAATATTTTTGTACAAAAAATACACAAATATTTTGCAAACCAAAAACACTAAAATCTCTCGCTCGTAAAATAACATTCAGTTGGTTTTAAGTCAATCCGCTTGATGGAAATGGTTTAAATGTATTTTAGGTAAAAATAGCGGCGTGTCATTTATATCGCATTTTTGTTTTTTGGTAAAATTAATCAGTGCCAAAATTAACCATTTGAATATAAGCAAGTTGAATTTTTCATTTTTTAAACTAGACTGCTGATCAGTAAAAGTAATTGTTGATTTTGTTTAGAGACTAATGTTATTTAAATTTACGCGGGATTCTTGTATGTCGATCATGTCCGATAAGTGGATAAAAGATAAATCACTAGATGAAGAGATGATCTCTCCTTTTGTTGAAGAACAAGTGAAGCTTTACAATTCGGAGAGAATAATTTCATATGGTGTATCTTCGTATGGTTATGATGCAAGAGTCGCAAATGAATTTCAAATTTTTACAAACATTAATACGACAATAGTTGACCCTAAGAACTTTGATAATAAGAGTTTGGTTCAAAAAAATACTGATGTGTGTATCATTCCACCTAATAGCTTCGCTCTTGCTAGAACAGTTGAATATTTTAAAATTCCAGAGGATGTTTTAGTTATATGTGTTGGTAAATCTACATATGCAAGATGTGGAATTATTGTGAACGTTACGCCGCTAGAACCAGGTTGGGAAGGTCACGTTACTCTTGAATTTTCAAATACTACTCCGTTACCTGCTAAAATTTATGCGGGAGAGGGGGCATGTCAATTTTTGTTCTTTAAAGGGAATGAGAAATGTTCTACTTCTTATGCAGATAGAGCAGGAAAATACATGGGACAAACTGGTGTTACACTACCTAGAACTTAAAGAATATATTTTAATTAGGATATAAATTATGGAAAAACAATCGGAATCACCGAAAACTCCGCATATCGCGGTTAATGCTCAATATATCAAGGATTTCTCATTTGAGAATCCAGGGGCACCTGCAACATTGGCGAATTTAGCGGGCACTCCTCAGATAGATCTTGCTCTTGATCTAAATATTCAAAAAATGCCAGAAGATGACTATTTTGAAGTTGAAATTTCAATTAGCGCAAAGGCTGTTAGTGAGAAAAATACATTATTTATTGTAGATTTAAAATATGCAGGTGTGTTTAACCTTATTAATATTCCAGAAGATCAGATTCAAATGCTTTTAGCGGTTCATTGTCCATCTATTATTTTTCCGTATGCAAGAAAGATAATAGCAGATGTAACGCAAGATGGTGGTTTTCAACCTCTAATGATTGATCCAGTTGATTTTGGTGTTCTTTATAGTAAAAAAATGATGGAGACAGAAGGGAATGATAAAACAAAACAAAATTAGAAATATTTTAGCAGCAGGCGTAAGCACACTATGTTTTGGCATTTCAGGAGCAATTGCTGTTGAGAATGTTGTAAAGGTTGGCGCCGTTGCGGAAGTTCAAGGAATATATTACAACAATAATGGAGATGTTACTCAAAGGAAATTATCAACTCATCAGAAGAATTTTGGATTTTATTCCTCCGGGAATTTTTTGGTTGATTACCAGCTTGTAGCAGATAGTGGTTTTAAATATGGTGCAAAAATTGTTATAGAACAAACAACTAGAAATAATAGAGGTGCTCCGCTAGCAATATATGTTGAATCAGACTTTGGTAAGTTAGAGCTTGGTTCAGATAAAAGCGCTGGAAAAAAAATGAAGATAACAGGTTATAAATCTTCATGTGCAACTGGTAATGGTTGGGATGCATATATTATTTCCTCGCCAAAAGCTGGAACTGATTCAACAATTCCTTATGTGACCAATTTTTGTAGTTTCCTGGATTCAAAGACAAGAACTAGTCGTTTAACTGATTATTCACGTAAAATAACATATTTTACTCCAAAATTTGGTAATGAAGATCATAAGTTCCAAGTCGGTGTTTCCTATATCCCTGATACTTCAAATGCAGGTCATTCAGATATAGATAAAAATAATTTACACACTCCAGTGGGTGTTTCAAACTTTAAATTTGCTATTAAAGACGGTGTTTCATATGGCGTTACTTATGAAGGAACTTATAATGAAGCATTATCCGCAAAACTTGCGGTAGTAGGAGAAAGAGGAAAGCCAATAGCTTTTGATAAAGCAACTTTAACAAAGCAAACTATTAAGTTTAAAGATTTAAATACATATGTTGTCGGCGGTGAAGTGACTTATAATCAAGTCAGTGTTTCTGGTTCATACATGAATTATAATAAAAGTTTGACTAATGATACGATAGATACCAAGGGAAGAAATACTAGTATTTATACAGCAGGAGCGAAGTATAATTTCTTAGATGGAAAATACTCAGCAAGTTTAAACCATTTTCATAGTGAGCATAAAAAGAATAAGCTTGATGCAACAAGTTTAGGGTTTGATTATGTTATTACTAATGGAATTAAAGCATATGCTCAAGCAACTTATTATAAGGCAAAAGGTTTTAATACACAGCAAAATATAAGTGATAGAAGTAAAGGAACTATTGTTATTTTAGGTGGTAGGGTTAGCCTATAAACCCTAGTATCAATAGTTATTCTCTGATATATTAATAAAGATGTAAAAATATCTTGATTTTTAATGAATATAATGAGATTATCGTAAAAAGTAAAAATCTGTTAAGGAGTATGGATAAAAAATGAGAGTATTGTTAATAGAAGATGATTCTTCAACGGCGAGATCAATTGAACTAGCGCTAGCAGCTGAAGGTATCATTTGTGATACAGCGGAAGTTGGTGTAGATGGTATAGAGATAGGTAAAATATATGATTATGATATTATCCTTCTTGACTTAATGCTTCCAGATATTGATGGTTATGAAGTGTTGCTACGTTTACGTTCAGCAAAAGTTAAAACACCAATTTTGATTTTGTCTGGTTTATCTTCAGTGGATCAGAAGATTAAAGGTTTAGGTTTTGGAGCGGATGATTATTTAACTAAGCCGTTTAACAGAGGTGAATTAATTGCAAGAATTCAAGCGATTGTTCGTCGTTCGAAAGGTCATTCTGAATCTGTTGTAAGATTTGATAAAGTTGCCATTAATCTTGATACAAGAATTGTTGAAGTTGATGGTGCGCAAGTTCACCTTACGAATAAAGAATATGCAATCTTAGAGCTTCTAGCTATGCGTAAAGGAACTGTTCTTACAAAAGAAATGTTCTTAAATCATCTATATAGTAGTATGGATGAGCCAGAGATTAAGATTATTGATGTATTTGTTTGTAAGCTTCGTAAAAAGCTTTCAAAAGCATCTGGTGGCACTAATTATATTGAAACCGTTTGGGGTCGTGGATATATGCTTAAAGACTATGAAGAAAATCATGGTGGTCTTTTGCAAGAAGAAAATGAAAATAAAGATTTAGAAACAGTAAAATAGTCTTTTATTGCTTCGATATTAATTGTAGAAAGCTTGTCCTGTATATAGTAGGATGAGCTTTCTTCATATTTATAGCCTTATTATAATGAATTAAGAGAGATTATTATGCAAACAGATATAACTATTATTGGTGCAGGGCCGATTGGAATATTTAGCGCTTTTCAAGCAGGAATGCTTGGTATGAAATCATACATTATTGATTCCTTGGATGTGGCTGGGGGGCAGTGCAGTGCGCTTTACCCAGAGAAACCAATATATGATATTCCTGCATATCCTGAAATAATGGCGCAAGAGCTTATAGATAATCTGGTGAAGCAAGCAAAAACATTCGATCCTCAATATTTATTATCTAGGCAAGTAACTGATTTAGAATATTCTAATGATCAGTTTGTATTGGGTACTTCTGCTGGAGATATTATAAAGTCTAAAGCTGTATTAATTGCTGCTGGTGCTGGGTGTTTTGGGCCAAATAGGCCTCCACTTAATAACATTGAATCCTATGAAGGGAAATCAGTTTTTTATTTGGTTTCAAAAAGAAGCAAGTTTGCCGATCGAAAGATAGTTATTGCTGGAGGCGGTGATTCTGCAATAGATTGGGCTATTTCCCTTTCATCAATTGCAGAAGTTACTGTAGTTCATAGAAGAGCAAAATTTAGAGCTGCTCCTGCTAGTATTCAGAAAATGCATGAGCTTGCAGATGCTGGGAAGATAAATTTGGTAACAAATTTTCAATTATCTGAATTAAAAGGTAAGGATGGAATTTTAGAGCAGGTTATTGTTTCAGACCTTGATGGCAATACAAAATCAATTGACGCGGATATTTTATTGCCATTTTTTGGTTTGTCACAAAATTTAGGGCCGTTATTAGAATTTGGTTTAGATGTCAAAACGCATCATATAATAGCGAAGCAACCGCATTATGAAACAAGCATTCCAGGGGTGTATGCAGTAGGTGATGTTGCAACATACGAAGGAAAACTTAAACTTATTCTTACTGGTTTTGCTGAAGTTTCATCTGCATTGCACCATGCTTATGCTAGAGTATTTGATGGGAAGGCGTTGCATTTTGAATATTCTACATCAAAATGTTCGTCAGCAAAAAAGGCATAATTTATATAAAATTATATATGTTGGATTCAAAAGTAAGAAAACTTATCGATAAGCCTTTGGATATTATTGGACGAAAGCTAGATTTTATTGGCTTTACACCAAATTCGATAACTATTTTTGGATTTTTCTGTGGAATATTATCGATTATTTTCATTGCAAATAATGATCTGAATTATGGACTATTATTTTTATGTTTGAATCGATTATCTGATGGTCTAGATGGGGCGGTAGCTAGAGCTTCTAAATTATCTGATTTTGGTGGTTTTTTAGATATCGTTGCAGATTTTATAATATATTCAGGTATTGTGTTTGCATTTGCTGTTAAAGATAAATTCGAAGCTCTTTACGCTGCATTCTTAATATTTAGTTTTATTGGGCCTATTACATCGTTTTTAGCGTATGCAATCATTGCAGCTAAGAAAGATATTAATACATCTAAGCGAGGTGTAAAATCATTTTACTATCTTGGTGGAATTTGTAAAGGAACAGAGACTGCCTTTATTTTAATGCTGATATGTTTATTTCCAAATATTTTTGCAGAAGTTTGTATTGTTTATGGCATTCTTTGTTGGGTGACAACTGCTGGTAGGGTATATGCAGCATGGAATGATTTTGGAAAAGTGGATTGATTAAAAAATCAATGACTTATTTTCGGCTGCGTATTTTATAATAGTTATTATAATTAGTTGTAATAATATAGAAAAATATGCAATGTTTACAAAAGAAAAACAAGAAGAATTTTATCAAGCTTTGCTTACAAAAAATATAGATTATGAAGGTGTTTTCTATGTTGGAGTTAAATCTACAGGCGTTTTTTGTCGCCCGACTTGTCCTGCTAGGAAACCTAAATTTATAAATTGTGAATTTTACAGCTCTACTCAGCAAGCTTTACTGGCATCTTTTCGACCATGTAAGCGTTGCAAACCACTGTCTAATCTAAATCAAGTATCTGAATTAATTTGTCGATTGGTTGATGTTGTTGAAGCAAATCCTGAAAAGGGCATCGTCAAGTTAACAAACAGAGAGCATAAAAAGACGTTGTTCTTGAATTTCAGGCATTAAGAAGCTGTTGAGCAGCATCATTCCAGATGGATTTAGCATGATTAAATGCAGCTCTTTGATCAACAGCATTTTTTATATATCTTCCAACATCTACAGCAAATATATTACGTATTTTTCCCATGAGTGATAATGCATTTTGTACACCTTGTGGTGATTTGAATTTAATTGATATTTTTTCCTTTTTTCTCGTGGGTTGATGAGAATTCTCAGCACGATTATTTAACCCTTTAGGAGAACGATGATCAGCTTCTGAACACATACTGCGTATAGGTTTTACATAACTTCTAAGTTTATCTGTAACGATAACTCTTGGAGATGGATAATTGCCTAATAAACGTGTCAAAAAGCGAATAGCTGATTTCTTATTACGGCGTTTCTGTAAAAATACATCTAACTCATAACCATCAGCATCAACAGCTCTCCACAATATGAAATATTCTCCATTAATTCTAATAGTCATTTCATCCAAATGCCATTTATCCTTTGGTTTGCGCTCACGTTTTTTAATAACTTCCTTAAAATGAGATGCAAACTTATTACTCCAAGAGCGTACTGTTTCATGACTCAGAATAATGCCTCTGTAAGCCATTTGTTCCTGGATATCTCTGTAACTATGGTTAAATCTATGATACAGCCAAACTACATGACTGATTATTGATACTGGAAAACGGTGTCTCTTTGGAGCTTTTTTCATGTGCATCGCTAACTCTATTCTTGTTATTATCCGATATATTCAGGATAATTTATGCTACTATTATATTCAATCTTTTTATGATCTTTGTTTGTTAACTTGACGGTACCCCCACCTGACCCAGCTCCAATAACACAAAAATCTGGATTTAATATATCGCTATTCATAATAATTAGAAATCTTTAAAACACCCCTTTCTTCAAAATCATTCCACTATTTAGATGATATATAGAAGAAAAAGATTAAACAATTGCTCTGGAAATATTAACAGGCCTACGAACACAAGGCGTTATAACATCAGAAGCACCAGGATCAATTGAAACACATGGGCTTTTTATTTCATAAGGTGCAGATGGAGTGCAAGATAAAGTACACAAGCCAACCAAAACAATCAAAGCTACATTTAATAATAGTTTCATGGTTATAATTTTTAAATTACATTATCTTATATATGGTAACCAAAGATAGTATTAGTCCTCAAGACTTTCTGTAAAAGATAGACTTTAATAATTTAAAAATCACAGACAACTATAAATTCTGTTGTATATATACATTATCTATCATTTGCTCTATTACCAAATACTACAAAAATAATCATGCCCCAATTGCAACAAATGAGAGCTTTGTTAACAAAACATGCCCATAGATTTAAAAATATATATAATTTTCACTCAGAAGTTATACAATGATATATATGTAATTTCTCTTAGAAAACTTGATGGAACCATTATATAAATCGTTACAGGAGTATATAGAGACTGGTGAGTATTTCTCCGATGCAAAACATTGGTATAAATATAAGTATATTCACCCCTTCTCTCAAAGATCCTTTATATTTATACTAAGCGTCATAATCTGCTCTTTATTTATAGGTGTAGTAATTAATATACGATCACTTTTTCCATCTGTGATTCAGGTAAAATACTCTATTAATGCAACAACTTCTGCCAATAAATCTGCTCAAATAATTAGAGCTAACCAGATCGAAAACGACCCTTTAGCCTCTATTACAGATATAATGACAAAAAACTATGTTCTAAATAGAGAAAGATATAGTTATGATGATTTAAAAAAACAATTCATTTTTGTAAAAAATAATTCAACAAGAATTGTTTTTCGTAGATTCTATAATTTTATGAATATAGATAATCCCTCTTCACCTGTTATGAAGTATCAAAAGCATGTTAAGAGATCAGCTAACATTATATCTACAAGCTATCCAACTCAAACCAAAGCAATTGTAAAATTTAATTCAATTGTACAGAACTCTGCTGGAGAAATTTCGGAAGATATAGTCTGGCAAGCCACAATTGACTACGAAATAGATAAAATTAATCCAAAATTACCGTCAGGTTCACGATTTAACTTCACAGTAACGGATTATCAGTTAAAACTAATAAAAGATAGAAGCCAAAAGTAAAAATATGCAAAAGTTTATAACATTCGTAATATTACTATTTGTTGCTCAATCAGCGTACGCAATTCGTGAGTCTAGACCGACTCCAATTGATAGCCGAATTAGAGTGATGGTTTATAACCCAAATGATGTCTTTAAATTTACAGGATATTATGGCTACCAAGCTAGTATTGAACTTGCTAAAAATGAACAAGTTGTTAGCATCTCAATGGGTGATACTACTTCATGGCAAATTGTTCCTGCGGGCAATAGAATATTCATTAAGCCGATGGAGCAGGACGCTACTACCAATATGACGCTTATTACCAATAAACGCACATATTTCTTTGAACTTTACGCCGAAGAAACCCTTGATATTAGAGACCCTGGAATGGTTTTTAATGTTAAGTTCCTATATCCAAATGATGAAGAGGAAGAAGATAGTATACGCACTTTTGCTGCAAGTGGAGCTGGAATATCTTCAGGACCTGATTTATCACACCCAGAAACTCTAAACTTTCACTACTCAATTAGTGGGAATGAAGAAATAGCACCGATTAAAATATTTGATGATGGTGAATTTACTTATCTACAATTTAGGGATAAAAACAACGAAATTCCAGCTATTTTTGCAGTAGATGAAGATTTAAGAGAATCTATGGTCAACTTTAGACTAGATCCAAATAACAATAATATGGTTGTTGTAGAGCAAGTTTTCAGAAAACTAACACTTCGAGCTGGGAAAAAGATAGTTTGTGTGTTTAATGAAACTTTTAAACCTTACTAATCATTTATCCTTTGAAAAAATTACAAAAATACATACCTCTAATTATCTTAGCATGTACGGCATTAATAATATGGTCAACTGGAATATATAAATATATTAGTTTAGATGCTTTAAAAGAGCATCAGAACTATCTCAAAGAATATATCAGAGGAAATTTATTTTTTTCAATTCTCATATATGCATTTTTATATTTCATTATAGTTAGCTTATCGATACCCGCTGCAACTATTATGACTCTCACTGGCGGTTTTCTCTTTGGACAAACAATAGGCACGGTATGCGTAGTAATTTCAGCTAGTCTGGGAGCATGCACTATTTTTCTGAGCACAAAATTAGCTTCAAAGAATTCAGATAAGAAAAAACATGGGACCTGGATACAAAAAATGAAGAACGGATTTAGTAAAAATGCTTTTTCTTATATGCTAACTTTAAGACTAATTCCAATTTTCCCATTTGTACTAGTTAATATTGTGGCGGGCATTTTACAAATACCTCTTAGAGCCTTTTTCTTCGGAACTTTAATTGGAATAATCCCAGCTAGCTATATTTATGTATCAGTTGGCGTTGCTATGCAAACCTTATTGAATCAAAATGACTTCACAACAAATAACCTACTAACACCCAATATAATTATTGCACTATCAGGCCTTGGTTTACTTGCACTTCTGCCAATTATTTATAAGATAATTCTAAAGCAAAAAAAGTCTAACTAGCAATATTCTTTCTCATGTTCAAGCAACCATTTTTTACGATTTAATCCACCTCCGTACCCCCCTAAATCTCCATTGCTATTAATCACACGGTGGCATGGAATAATTATTGCCAATTGATTCGCTCCATTAGCATTTGCAACGGCACCGTCAAGTTAACAAACAAAGATCATAAAAAGATTGAATATAATAGTAGCATAAATTATCCTGAATATATCGGATAATAACAAGAATAGAGTTAGCGATGCACATGAAAAAAGCTCCAAAGAGACACCGTTTTCCAGTATCAATAATCAGGGCACCGTCAAGTTAACAAACAGAGAGCATAAAAAGACGTTGTTCTTGAATTTCAGGCATTAAGAAGCTGTTGAGCAGCATCATTCCAGATGGATTTAGCATGATTAAATGCAGCTCTTTGATCAACAGCATTTTTTATATATCTTCCAACATCTACAGCAAATATATTACGTATTTTTCCCATGAGTGATAATGCATTTTGTACACCTTGTGGTGATTTGAATTTAATTGATATTTTTTCCTTCTTTCTCGTGGGTTGATGAGAATTCTCAGCACGATTATTTAACCCTTTAGGAGAACGATGATCAGCTTCTGAACACATACTGCGTATAGGTTTTACATAACTTCTAAGTTTATCTGTAACGATAACTCTTGGAGATGGATAATTGCCTAATAAACGTGTCAAAAAGCGAATAGCTGATTTCTTATTACGGCGTTTCTGTAAAAATACATCTAACTCATAACCATCAGCATCAACAGCTCTCCACAATATGAAATATTCTCCATTAATTCTAATAGTCATTTCATCC
Organism: Rickettsiaceae bacterium; assembly: GCA_965233855.1. Lineage (GTDB taxonomy): Bacteria > Pseudomonadota > Alphaproteobacteria > Rickettsiales > Rickettsiaceae > Megaera_A. Next base: position 466,273 of record OZ247586.1, read on the forward strand.
AAATGCCATTTATCCTTTGGTTTGCGCTCACGTTTTTTAATAACTTCCTTAAAATGAGATGCAAACTTATTACTCCAAGAGCCTACTGTTTCATGACTCAGAATAATGCCTCTGTAAGCCATTTGTTCCTGGATATCTCTGTAACTATGGTTAAATCTATGATGCAGCCAAACTACATGACTGATTATTGATACTGGAAAACGGTGTCTCTTTGGAGCTTTTTTCATGTGCATCGCTAACTCTATTCTTGTTATTATCCGATATATTCAGGATAATTTATGCTACTATTATATTCAATCTTTTTATGATCTTTGTTTGTTAACTTGACGGTGCCGGGATTTTATATAAGCTATAAGATGTTTTGAAATGGTGGAGATGGAGGGAATCGAACCCACGACATTCTGCTTGCAAAGCAGACGCTCTACCCCTGAGCTACATCCCCATTTCAGTTTGCAAGAAATTTATATACTTTCTTGCAAACCTAGTCAATATATTTTTTCAATTTTACTGCTACTTCTCTTTAAATCCTTTGAACATTGCATCAATTACTGGGTCTAGTAAGTATCTTAGAAGAGTTCTAGTACCAGTGATTATTTGAACTTCTGCTTGCATTCCAGGGTGAAGCGTGAGCTTGCGCGTTTCTGAAATTTCAGAGAATTCCTTCATGTTAAGTTCGATTTGCGCTAAATAATAACCACCAGCAAGTTCTGGGTCTTGTACTTGCGTTGTAGGTATTATAATATCTGGTGATAGAGAAATAACTTTACCAGTAAAGAGTGGAGTTGTACGCGATTTAAAAGCACTAAAGCGAATCTTTGAATCAAGGCCAATTTGAATAGAGTCTATGTTTTTTGGTTTAATTTTGGCTTCTATGACTAGCTTATCGTCAGTTGGAGAAATTTCAAGTATAGGTTGTTGTGGTGGAATTGAGCTACCAATTGTAAAATAGTTTAGACTATTTATTATTCCTTGCACTGGAGATCTAATTATAACTCGATTTAAAGAATCTTCAAAAGAGTGAAATCTTTCTCTACTTTGCGAAAGATTAACTTGAGTTTCTTTTAACTCATTTAGTGCGTTCGCTGAATATTTACTATCAAGATTTATAAGTTCAATTTCAGTGCGTGTTATTTCTTGCTCTAATCTTGCAATCTCCGTTTTGGTCATAGCTGTATCACCCTGAGCATTAGCTAACTTAGCTTCTAGTTCAAGTAATACAGATTTCTGGGCAAAGCCTTTATCATAGAGTTTTTGTGTTGCTTCAAGGCGATCTTCTGTTACTTCTATTGTTTTTTTGATTGCATTGATCTTTGCGTTTTGTCCCTCGATTTGTTTGCCTAACTGTTTTATTTTTTGTTGAGCAGATTGTTTTTCAGATGTTTTTAGATTGTTTTTTGAATTAAAAAGATTATTTTGTGTTTCAATGATTTTAGCCACATATCGAACAGATCGATCTTTTGTAATAAATTCCGGATAATCAATTTCAGTATCACCATTTATTTCCGCCAGTAATCTTTTTTCAGAAGCTAATAATGTTCTGTATTGATTTAATGTGCTTTCATATTCTGCTTTTATTCTTGTATCTTCGAATTCAAGAAGCTTATCATCTTTACTAACTTTATCACCAAGCTTCACATAAATATTTTTGATTATTCCACCTTCTGGGTGATTTATCTTTTTCTTTTGGCTGTTACTCACTACAGTTCCAATTGCAACTGCGGCGCTATCTAGTGGAGCAGTCGATGCCCAAAGGACGCCAAAAATAACAAAAAAGATTACTACAAAAGCACCAAACATGATTGGAGGCCTTGCAGCTTTTATAACATCATTAGTTTTTTTGCTATCTTTTTTTATTATAAAATCAATAAAGTAATCTATAAATTTAACGCTATTTTGCATTCCTTGCAAGACGGCAATTAATAGACCTTTTGGTGTAAAAACACTTGTTTTTTTTGCCATTTCTGGGATTCCTGCAAGCGCAGGGTTTGGCATCTTGCTTGGCGCTTTTTTACTTCCGCTTTGTTTGATCATCATTTTTTGCAATTCTTCTAATTGCTTTAATTTTTCTGATGATAGTTTTTCTTTTTTATTAGGCATTTTATTTTCTATGTTTTAGTCGTTAATATGAATAGTGCCATTTTTTAGCATTTTAATACGTCCTTCAATCTCTTTCCTTGTGCCAAAGCTAGCAACAGCTCCATCTTGAACAACCATCACTTTATCAACTGCTGAAAGTACAGAAGGTCTGTGTGAAATAACAATAACTGAAATCCCTCTTTTTTTCGCTTCCTTTAGAGCCCCTGCTAGTGCTTCCTCGCCGGCTTCATCTAGATTAGCATTTGGTTCGTCCAATACTACTAATTTTGGATTTCCGTAAAAGGATCTAGCAAGGCCAATTCTCTGTTTTTGACCGCCAGATAGATTTGCACCGCCTTGACCAATATCTGTATCATAGCCATTGGGTAGTTTAAGAATCATTTCATGAGCGCCGCACATTTTTGCAGTTTGAATTACTAGTTCTGGATCAACATCTTCTTGCATTCTTGCAATATTTTGTTTGATCGTACCACTAAATAATTCTATTCCTTGTGGAAGGTAGCCTACATGTTCACCAAAATTTTCCCTATTCCACGTAAAAACATCACCGCCATCAAGTCTAAGAGAGCCAGATGATGCTTCCCAAACGCCAACTATTAATTTTGCTAAAGTTGATTTACCAGCAGCACTTGGTCCAATAACAGCTAGAATTTCACTAGGTTGTAATGCAAATGATACGCCTTTTAGAATATGATTTGGCATTGGAGGTTGTGGCATGCCTGCCGGTGTTGGTGCGGCATAATATACATTTTCTACAGTCAGGTGTCCATCTACATGCGGTATTGGCATTGCTTGATCTCTAACTTGATGTTTATCAAAAGATTCATTGATGTTTTTATATGACTTCATAGCGCCACTAATGCTTTTCCACATTCCTATAGCATTACCAAATGGAGCTAAGGCACGACCAACAATAATTGAACTCGCGATCATTCCACCTGTTGTCATATCTTGACCACCAGTTGTTACAACAATATATGCACCAGTTCCAGTCACTGCCATTTGCATAATGTTTCTTACGAATCCAGATATGTTAGATATTATTCCATTGCGATAACTTGCTATAGATTGTTTTTCAAGAGACGCTTCATTAAACTTCGCCCAGTTCTTTTTTACATTCCGGATCATACCCATTGCTTCAACTGCTTCAGCATTTCTGTTGGCGATATCAGCTTGTCCCATGCCTTTTATAGAGAATTCTGTAGCTTCTCCTAAAGTCCTGTTTGTAGCTATTGCATTAAAGAAAGCAAGGGAAACAATGATTACTGCTCCTGCGATTGTTATGAAGCCAATATATGGGTGTATAAAAAATAGAACGATTATATAAACTATACTCCATGGAGCATCAAAAACTGTATTAATTCCCGTGCTTGTTAGGAATGTTTTGAGTGTTTGGAAATCCCTAAGCATTTGGCTTGAAGCTGGATTCACTTTTGTTGCTGATGCTGATATTGAATGTCCGAATATTATCGGTGACAGTGTGTTATCAAGCCATTCACCAACTTTAATTAGAGTAAATGAGCGTGCAATTTGCATCAATGTATGAATGAAATATACAAAACCAATAATAATTGAAAGCATTAAAAGAGTATTGATATTTCCACTACCAATCACACGGTCTAGTACTTGTAATGAATAGAGAGGGGTAACTAGCATTAATAAGTTAATAACGAAAGCAAAAACAAAGGTCACCTTGAAGGCTGCTTTACATTTTTCTAATGCTTCTTTTAATGGATTTATATTTATTTCTATTTGATTGAATTTTTGTTGCATAGTTATTTTATATATTCAAAAATTGTTTTTTTACTGTCTTGAAATTTAGCTAGAGAAATTAAAAACTCCAGTAATTGTGCTCTGATTATACATTTATCTCGTCACTGTTGCAAGAAATTAAATTGTATTAATAAATTATTTATTGTTATCAATTACCACAATCAGTATTAATACTAACATTTACTCATTAGTTTTTGTAAAAAATAAATCAATTAATAACAATATAAAGATGTTATGAATATTAAATGTTGTGTTTAAGTAATAATTTCTTCGGCAATTTGCACGGCATTTAGCGCTGCCCCTTTGCGTAAATTATCACAACAAACCCAAAGATTTAAAGTATTTTTACGTGAATTGTCATTTCTAATTCTAGAAATAAATACTTCGTCATTATCGACAGCATCAATAGGGTTAGCGTATTTCATTTCATTTTCAATGTTATAAACAATGACACCATCTGCGTCATTCAAAATTTCTTCAGCTTCTTCAGCATTAATATCTTTTTCAAACTCAACATTTACAGACATTGAGTGTGAAACAAATACTGGCACTCTAACACAAGTTACTGTTGGATTAGCGTTGTTGCCTATAATTTTCTTAAGCTCTTCTTCGATTTTATATTCTTCATCAGAATAACCATCTTCTCTGAAATCTCCAATATGTGGAAACAAATTGAAAGCAATTTGTTCTGGAAAAACTTCAGGATTTAGGTGCTCAAATATAAATTTTGCTTTTGTTTGATTATAAAGCTCATCCATTGCAGCTTTTCCTGCTCCAGATACTGATTGATAAGTTGAAATGATTAACCTCTTGATTTTTGCAGCATTATCAAGTGGTTTAAGGGCAGCGGCAAGTGGTATTGCGCAGCAATTTGGGTTAGAGATGATTCCTGACTTGAAACCTTTTAAAGCATTTATATTAGCTTCTGGAACAATAAGGGGTACATCTTTATCTAGTCTATAAAGAGAAGATTTATCAATGACAATACATCCATCTTTTACAGCTTGCTTTATATATTTTTCTGAAACAGCAAATCCTGCGCAAAAGAAAGCAATATCGATTTTATTGAAATCAAGTTCGTTCATTTGAAGGACTTTTGAGGTGTCGTCACCAAAACTTACCTCTTTGCCTACTGAATTTGATGATGCAGCAGTAATAATTTCTTTAACTGGAAAGTTTCTAGAAGATAAATAATTTAACACTTCTCTTCCAACATTGCCAGTTGCGCCAATAACAGCGACTACATATTTTTTGTTCATAAATTTTTATCTATTAATTCGTTGTTGGTTATACCACTCAATATATGGGTATGAAAATGGAATACAGATTGACCTGCATCTTCACCTTTATTGGTAACTAATCTATAATCTTCAGTTCCATTGTCTTTTGCTATTTTTTCTATAGTTTTAAAATAATAGGATACTTCTTCATCAGATGAGTTAGAAACAAAATCTGCAAAGTCGATGTAATGTTTTTTTGGTATTACCAGAATATGAATTGGAGCAGCGGGGTTAATGTCTTTTATAGCAAGTAATTTATCATCTTCGTAGAGTTTCTCTGCCGCTATATCTCCACTAATAATTTTAGCGAATATGTTGTTTTTATCGTACATAGTTTGTTTATATATTTTTTATTGTTTTTGCTCTAGCATAATATTTTACTTCGGCTTCTTCTTCACAGCTTGCAAGAATGATGTCTGATAATATGCATCCAGATTTTAATGCATAATATTCTCGAATCTCACTTGCAAAAAAACCAAATATAAATAATATAGCAAGATTGATAGAGTATGTGATATATGTTGGTTCTATTGCTCCTAATATTGAGTTTAGAATTATCATTACAAAAGCAACGCTCCACATTTTATGATAAATTGACCAGAAAAAATTAAAAAAACCAGCTATAAAAGAAAAGCCTTGTTTTATTAAAATAGGCTCCATATCATTTTTGCTTGAATCGATGTATACAGAGTATATATTCATTTTAGCTAAATACTTGTAATTTTATAATTTTAGTTGTAAATGATTATCTAACATTTATAAGATTTACACAAGTTCAAATAAGAAAAAAGAGTATAAATAAATTATATGACAAATAGTTCGTCAAATCGACCAGGCTTAAGGGGTACAACAATCTTATGTCTAAAAAAGGGAAATGATGTCGTTATTGCTGCTGATGGCCAAGTATCTCTTGGTAATAGCATTATGAAAGCTACGGCTAGAAAACTTCGTACATTATCTAATAATAAAATTGTTGCAGGTTTCGCTGGGTCAACAGCAGATGCATTCACTCTGTTTGAAAGATTAGAAGCGAAATTAGATAAGCACTCAAATCAATTGGTAAGAAGTGCGGTTGAACTTGCAAAGGATTGGAGAACTGATAAGTATCTGCGAAAATTAGAGGCGATGTTAATTGTAGCAGATAAAGATAATATTCTTATTGTTACTGGAAATGGTGATGTCATTGAACCTGAAGATAATGTTGCAGCTATTGGCTCAGGTGGTTTATTTGCTTTGTCAGCCGCTAGGGCTTTAAAATCAATTGACACAAAGTTATCTGCAGAAGAAATAGCAAAAAAGTCAATGGGTATTGCGGCAGATATATGTGTGTTTTCAAATCATAATATTATTATAGAGAAAGTTGTATGAGCTTAGAAAATAAAATGGGACTAACGCCTGCTGAAATAGTAGGGGAGTTAGATAGGTTTATTGTTGGTCAAAAAGCCGCAAAAAAGGCAGTAGCTGTTGCTTTGAGGAATCGGTATCGTAGAGCGCAGGTCGAAGAGCCGATGAGGAGTGAAATTGTTCCAAAGAATATTTTGATGATAGGAACAACAGGAGTTGGTAAGACAGAAATAGCGCGAAGATTAGCAAAATTAGCAGAATCACCTTTTATAAAAATTGAAGCAACAAAATTTACAGAAGTTGGTTATGTCGGGCGTGATGTTGAATCGATTATCAGAGATCTTATTGAAATTGCAATTGCTTATCAAAAAGAAAAAGCAAAAAAAGAAGTAGAAGAGAAAGCTAAGCTTCGAGCTATTGAAAGAATTTTGGATTCAGTAGTTGGTAAGTCGGCATCTGAGGAAACTCGTGATAAGTTTAGAGTGAAGATTTTGGATGGTGAGATTAGTAATACTGAAATTGAGGTTAGTGTTAAAGATACAGGGCCAGTAGGCGGCGGTGGTTTTGATATACCTGGAATGCCTGGTGCATCTATGGGCGTACTTAATATAGGAGATATATTGGGTAAGGCCATGAGTGGCGATAAAATGAAACAAAAGAAACTAACTGTAGAAGATGCGCTTGAAATCATAACTTCAGAAGAATCTGAAAAAATGATTGATGAAGAAAAAATGGTGATGAACGCAGTTAAAGCTGTGGAAAATGATGGTATAGTTTTTCTGGATGAGATTGATAAAATTACTTCAAGATCTGAGAGTAAGAGTGGTGAAGTGAGCCGTGAAGGTGTGCAAAGAGATTTGCTTCCATTAATTGAAGGAACTAGCGTAGTCACGAAATACGGAACAATAAAAACAGATCATATTTTGTTTATTGCGTCGGGTGCATTTCATTTATCAAAACCATCAGATTTGCTTCCAGAATTACAAGGTAGATTGCCTATTCGAGTTGAGATGAGTTCCTTATCAAAAGCAGATTTGGTAAAAATTCTTACAGAACCAGAATCAAGTTTGATTAAACAATATATTGCGTTAATTGGAACTGAAGGTGTGGAATTAGAGTTTACAGATAAAGCAATTGAAGAAGTGGCTACACAAGCGGCTAATTTTAATATTGAAATTGAGGATATTGGAGCAAGAAGATTGCATACTATACTTGAAAATATTCTTGAGGATGTTAGTTTTGATGTGAGTTCATTTGAGAAGAAAAAAATAAAAATTGATGATAAGTTCGTAAAGGATCAACTTGATGGATTTATTAAAAATAGGGATTTGGCAAAGTTTATTTTATAAATTATTTTCAGGGAAAGGAATTATGATTATCAAGGTACCTAGTTTAACTTTTTCTGGAATTGATATTGTGGATGTTGATGTGCAAGTTCAGATTGAACCAGGCATCCCTAAATTTGTCATTGTTGGCCTAGCTGATAAAACTATTGCCGAATCAAAAGAACGCGTTAGAGCTGCTCTTTCTTCGATTGGCCTTAGTTTTCCAGCTAAGAAGATTTTAATTAATTTAGCTCCTGCGGATTTGATAAAAGAAGGTAGTCATTTTGATTTAGCAATTAGTGTTGGAATTCTTGCCGCAATGGGCGCTGTTCCTTCTGAAGAAATCAAAGAGTATCTTGTTCTTGGCGAGTTGTCTTTAGATGGAAGTATATTGCCTGTTAGCGGTGTGTTGCCTGCTGCAATGGGTGCTACAGCAAGAAATAAGGGGGTGATTTGTTCTCAGTATAATGGTTCTGAGGCGGCTTGGTCTGGTAATGATAGAATACTTGCTCCTGCAAATTTACTTGAGCTTATTAATCACTTCAAGGGAACACAAGCTTTGGTTGCACCTACACCAAAAACAGCTGTAGAATCTGTGAAATATCCAGATCTTAGTGATATAAAAGGCCAAAAAGTTGCAAAGAGAGCTTTGGAGATTGCAGCTGCAGGTGGTCATAATTTGTTGATGTTTGGGCCTCCTGGAGCTGGTAAGTCAATGCTTGCGTCAAGATTGCCAGGAATACTACCAGAGTTGGTGCCTACTGAGATTTTAGAATGCAGTACAGTTGCGAGTATTGCTGGACAAATTGATAATGGAAGTTTGAAAACAGAAAGGCCTTATAGAACACCGCATCATACATGTACTTCAGCTGCAATGGTGGGTGGTGGAATTGGTAAAAGGGTGAAGCCAGGTGAAATTTCTTTGGCGCATAATGGAGTTTTGTTTCTAGATGAATTGCCGGAGTTTAGTTCTGGGGTTATTGAAGCTTTAAGACAACCACTTGAGACTAAAGAAGTAATGATTTCTAGATCAGAGGCGCATATTAAATTTCCTGCAAATTTTCAGCTTGTTGCTGCAATGAACCCTTGTAAATGTGGATATTTGAATGATTTAGCTAAAGCTTGTAGCAAAGCGCCGATATGTGGCAGGAACTATCAAAGCAAAATATCAGGTCCCATTTTAGATAGGTTTGATTTGAATATAGAGGTGGCAATTCTGAAGGTCATTATACATATGATCACATTTTGAGTGCTTCTGATGAGGAATCTAGTGCTGATGTCGCTGATCGAGTAAAGAAAGCTCATCAAATTCAAGCAGAAAGATATGAAGGGTATGATATACGACTAAATAATGCACTTGACGGTCAGTTATTGATTGATTATGCAATCCCTGGTGATGAAGGGCGTAGCATTTTAAATGAAGCAGCTAAAAAATTTGGTTTGTCAATGAGGGCATATAATAGGGTGCTAAGAGTGGCTAGAACAATTGCTGATTTAGCTGGTTCTAGATATGTAAATAAAAGGCATATTGCTGAATCGCTTAGCTATCGTCATTTAGATTTTGCAAAGGAAGAGGTCGCGTAAATGACTTTAGAAGTAAGAAAAAACTTATCTTATGCATATCGTATATTAGGTAAACTTGGTTTAGATGACCATACTTATACTCATCTATCAGCTCGTCCAGATGGTTCTGATTATTATTATATATATCCATTTGGTTTGCGTTTTGAAGAAGTTACGCCAGAATGTTTACTTAAAGTTAGTTTAGATGGAGAAATTCTGGAAGGGGAGGAGTTTCAGTATAATAAGACTGGTTATATAATTCATGGAAGCATTTATCGAGCAAGGCCTGATCTAAACACTATATATCATTTGCATACTGTGCCAACAGTTGCTGTTTCTTCAATGAAAGATGGATTGCTGCCAATTAACCAGTGGGCGCTGCATTTTTATGGTCGGGTAGCTTATCATGAATATAATTCATTGGCTCTTGATAACAATGTCCATGGCACTGATTTAGTAAAAGATTTGGGTGGTAAAAAAGTTATCTTCTTAAGAAACCATGGATTTATTGCCTGTGGAAAAACCCCATGGGAAGCTTTGTTTTACTGCCATCATCTTGAATATGCATGTCGCGCGCAGATCGCATCTTTATCATCTGGGGTTGAGTTAGTTGTTCCATCTGATACAATATGTATGAAGGCAAATGAAGATCTTTTGTCTTTTGAGAAGGATCTTGGCAAGCGAGATTGGGGCGCTTGGATAAGGTGGTTAGATTCATAATGTAATTTTTGGGGGAAAGGGTTATGAAAAAAATTGATGCAGTTGACGTATTTAGTACGTATAGATTTATTTATATTCTTAATAACACTAAAAAGACCATGTATATGGGGCTGAGGGTTTTGTTGATTTAGCATTAGCTAAAGAAACGGCTATAAAGGTGCGTGATATGAACCCTACGCCAGTAGAATTGTTATACGCAAGACCTTCTGATGGGTTTACTTTGTTACATTTGGTGATTACGTCGCATAATCCATATCTTGTGGCTCTTTATTCATATTTAGGAGCGGATATTAATGCCCGGGCGGTTGGGGAAGGTGTTGCTCCATGCGGATTAATTGCAAAAACCGGGCATTTAGTTAAAGGTATGGTAAGTGCTTTTGGGTTGTCAAAGAATTATTTAAAAGAACATGGGCTTATTGAGGATGATAGTGAAAGCCACTATATGGAGAAATCTGAAGAAAAAATTGGATTTAATGATGGGTATGATTCAGCATTCATGATACCTAGACCTACTTCATATGAATTTGGATTTCAGGCGATTATTTCTGATGATGACAGTAATATGAGCAAGGAAAAAGAGGATGATTGTGTAAAAAGAAATAGTAATTTTGTCTCGCCAGAAAGGCCTTCTTCACCTAATTTTTTTGAAGAATTAGAGGGGTTTAAGGATGCATTTGAAATACCTGAAGATGTGGAGTATAAAGAGGGTGATCATGAGTCACTAGAAGAAAGAGCTGAAGATGAATATGAAATAGAAGTGCTAGCTCCAAAGGTTTTAGTAGGTTCTAAATGGGTTCAACAAGGTGGTTTAGATGAGTCTAAGGAAGTTGATTCTGGAGAGTCTTTGTTGAGTAAGTTTGGAGTGTCAGGGGCGGCTCTATGTGTATTTGAGATGCTAGAGGGTGTAAAAGAAGAAGTTGATTCAATAGGTGTGACCAAAGAAGATGATTATTAATATGTATGGGTGAGTTTATAGTTTTAAACTTAAATATGCTGAATCTATTTAATTATGTTATACCCTTTCTCAACTTGAATCATATATCCGCATTTTGCAGGATTCGTCTGTGCTCACGTATTTATATATGCTGCGCAGCCTCACCTTGAAATACGAATCTCTAATTCAAGTTGGGAAATGGTATTATCAGGATAAAATTGTTATAAAACTAACATTAAGATCTATTTTGGCTTGACTAATTTATTCTATTGACATAAAATCCGCACCCATGAATGGGCTTGTAGCTCAGCTGGTTAGAGCGCACGCCTGATAAGCGTGAGGTCGGAAGTTCAAGTCTTCTCAAGCCCACCATTCATGAAGTTCCACATAAATTTAATCTTGATATAGAATTTTAAATTGTTTATAGGTTCTTATTTAGTCTCATCGCTTATAATTTCATTAATCATTCGTTTTGCGATCGATGTCAGTGTAGGGTTGGTGTTTATATAGTAAGGAATTATGATAAGAGCGATGGATAATGCCCAGCCTTTTCCTCTTATCCAGCTATTATCATCTATTTCTAAATATTTTTTAAAGACCTTGCGAGAATCGCTGTCAAATAGACTCCATGCGGGGATAAGGTCGCATGCAGGATCACCAATTCCCATTAATCCAAAATCAATTACAGCTTTTAGGTTGTCATTTTGAATGATAATATTCGTTGGTAATAAATCTCCATGTAACCAGACAGGATTTTGTTCCCATGTTGGTGCGTTTAAGCATTTACTCCATATGGGTGTTATTATGTTCGTGTCAAACATTTCCTTTAGATGCAATATAGAGTCGCTGGTTCTTTTGTCTTGAGTTGACAGAGGTAATCCTCTTCTTGTGATAGGTGCATTAGCAGTATCTATTTTTTGGAGTGAATTAATAAAATGAGCTAATTCTTTTGCTAATTTTGTATAGTTGATTGATTTTTCATCGTAAGCATTTTTTCCTTCGGTCCAATTATATATGTACCAATGATATGGGTAATCATCGCTTGGCACTCCTGTTTTTAGGGGTTCTGGAGTAGAAAAGGGTAAGTGTGGACGCAGTTTTGGTAACCAAGCTATTTCTTTTTCAACTTGCTCAGCAGCAGTCGTGATCCTTGGCAATCGTGCGGTATAAATTTTACCTAAGCGAAAAATAGCATTATCGGTACCTGAATGCTTTATTTGTTTTATGGGTAAACTAGAAATGCTTGGAAATTGCTGAGATAGCAATTTGCTAATGAGAGCTTTGTTTATAATAAATTCATCATCATGCATTTTGTTATTGTAATATTTAACTTAATCTAGCAATAATCTCTTCGCGCGATAAAAGAGGAAGTAAATTCTTGAGCTCAGGTCCACTAGTTTTTCCAGTTAGCGCAAGGCGCAATGGCATGAAGAGTTCTTTGCCCTTCTTGCCGCTATGAGTTGAAATTGCTTTTGTCCATTCTTTCCAAGTAGAGTCAGTTATTTCTTCTGGAAGATGCTTTGCTGCAATAGCAAGTAGTTCCATATCTAATTCTTTGGCTTTTTCTGGGTTATGACAGATTTGCCACCACTCTTTTATATCTGATAATTTATGCAGGTTTGGTTGAACTGCTAGCCAAAATTGTTCATCTATATTATTCAAATTATTACTTTCAAGATATTCTTTTATATCAGAATATTCATATGTAAGTATAATTTTATGATTCAGAAGTTCAAGCTCTTCTGGCATGTATGTAGTAGGGCTTTTTGAGTATGTGTTAATATCAAAATTATTTATTGAATTCTGCATATTTCTGCAGGCATGAACTGTATTAGATGATCCGATTAAAGCTAGAAAGCTGTTAATAGCCATAGGTTCGATATTTTCAATATCACGAAGAGATGAAATTTCAAATCCACCTTCGCGTTTGGAGATTTTCTCATCTTTGGATTTAACCAGACTCAAATGGCCAAAAACTGGCGGAGTTGCTTCCATAGATTCAAACATTTGAATTTGAATCGCTGTATTGCTGACATGATCTTCGCCTCTGATGACATGCGAGATTTTATATTCTATATCATCTATAGTCGAACATAGCATATAGGTCATTGTACCATCTGCTCTTATGATAACAGGGTCACTAAGTTTTGCACCTTGATATTTGATTTCACCCTTGACCATATCATTCCAATGAATTTCCGCATCATTGATCATGAATCTATAATGTGGTTTTCTGCCTTGTTTTTCATATTGAGCAATTTGTTCATCGCTAAGTTTTAGCGCAGCTCTGTCATATATTGGCGGGAGTCCACGAGATAATTGCAGTTTTCTTTTGATATCAAGTTCTTCAGGAGTTTCATAGCAAGGATATAATCTTCCCTTGGAAACTAGTTCTTGTTTTGCTTGTTCATATTTTTCAAGCCGGCTTAGCTGATTAAAACTATCATCCCAATCAAGACCCAACCATTTTAGATCTTTATATATAGCGTCTTTATATTCTTCTTTACTGCGAACAAGATCTGTGTCATCCATACGTAGAATAAAGTCACCACCATGCTTTTTTGTATAAAGCCAATTAATCAATGCTGTTCTAACATTTCCTATGTGAAGTTTTCCAGTTGGTGATGGAGCAAAACGTGTTATTATTTTTGTCATATTAAATTTGATTTTTAAGATGAGTAATAGATCTTATTTATTGAAAAAATACATAATAGCATATATCTTCAGAGTCAGCAAGGTAAAGGGTGAAAACTAGCATTTTCAAAGGTGAAGTTTGTTCGTTTGAAATAAAAATTATTTATTAAAAATTATTTTTGGCACGCTTTATGCACCTATAGCCTCATTACAACAATTTATTGTTTAAAATTTTTATTTATTTGGAGTTTAAAAAATTATGTCTAAAACCACAGTAACAATGTTCAGTAAAGCGAACGATACACCGTCTAATAATATCGCAGCAAAGGAGTCATGGGGTCATAAAAAGCGTGAAAATCTATTTATTAATTCATTTGTTGGAACAGGTTCTGGAGGAGTTTCTTATGTTAATAGTAGAACAAGAGCAACAAATGATCAGCAAGGTACTATTGTAAATACAGGTGTTGTATCTGATATCGCACTTGATGGTGCTGGCTTACTTGTTGTTTCTGAAACAGCAACTGGTGTTGCGAAATATACAAGACGTGGTGATTTTCGTCAGGATGAACTAGGTTATTGGAAAAATGGTGCGGATCAACTTTTAAAAGCTTGGAAGCTGGATGGTCAAGGTAACCTACCACAAAATTCATCATTACTTTCAAGTATGGAAGCTATAAATTTTGCAAATACAAAAGGTCTTCCTGTTCAAACAAGTGTAATTTCAATTGCAATGAATCTTAATGCTGATCAGGTGGCTTTGAGAGGTAACGGTGTTGATGCTGTTATGAATCGTACAGGGTTGAATTCAGGTACAAGTACTAATGATATTTTATTTCCTGAAATGCTTAATAATTCTGGTTTAAAATTAGGTGACACATTCCAATTTACTTCAACTCCTCCTGGTGGGGCGCCAAAATCCGTTGAATTTGGTGGTATGGTTTTAGCAAGAAGAGCAGATGATGCAGCAGGTGCTACTATTTTCGGCGCAACAGCAGCTGGTCGTAGTTTTACTTTCTCTCCAGCTGGAACACCTGCTGCTCCTGGTGTTTTATTATCAGGGCAAAAAGTTACTATTACTGTTTCCGGTGGTGCGACTTATACATTCACCGCAATGCAGGGACAAGAAAGTGCTGCAAACAGAACTTTTAATACTGTAAATGGTTTAGCTGCAGCGATTAATAGAATTAGCGCGCTGCAAGCAAGAGTTGATGAGACTGGTAGATTATACATCGCTCCAACAAATGCAAATAAAGGTTTAATCTTCGCTAATAACGGAGGAGGGAGTATCGTTGAAGAGCTTGGTCTTGAAAATTTAGCTGATGCAGCTGGGGGAATAGAAAGATTCAATAGCCTGCGTACATTAAGAGATGCAATTAATAAAAATCAGTCTGTTAATTCATTACTTGCTACTATTGAAAATAGAGATATAAAAATTACTTCATTGCTTTCAACTTCAGAATTCGCAATTGCTGGTCAATCTTTAGGGGTGAATAAAATTTCTTCTGCGAGAGTTAATCCTGGGCAAACGGAAGCAGGAAGAGCCACTGTTGTTATTAATGCACCAGGGAATGGTTTAGTTGCTGGTGATTTAGTTCGTCTTGGTGGTGGTCTTGATGCAACAGTGCCAAATGGTATATATAGCGTTGGCGCAGTTAATTCTAATAGTTTTACAGTAAGTTTGATTAATGATGACCCAACATTGTTTCCTGCTGTTGCTGCTGAACCTGCACTTAATCTAGCGAATGCAACATGGCAAAAAGTGCCTGGGCAAACATTTGCTTCGGCGCCAGGTCAGATTACAGCGAATAATGTAGGAGCAAATTCTGTAACCATAACAGCTGCTGCAGATGCGACTAGACTGGTTAATGATGTTATCTATGTTGATGGGGGAACTTTTCGTCAAGGTGGTGAAAATATTACTATTCCTGCAGGTTATTATCGTATAATAGCGATAGGTGGTGGTGACACTACTTTTGATATTAATGTAACTGATGTAACTAATGCTGCTGCAGCTCCTGGTTTTGCTGGCGATGCTTTAACATTCAGAAAAATTGGTTCAACTGCTGCTGGTGGTTTTGCTGGTGCTGTTGAAACCTTCAATACAACAATCCTAACAACAGCTGATGGAGCTTTGTCTAATACTGTTAAATATTATATTGGTAATAATAGTGGTTATTCTGTTGGTGATGTGATTACTCTATCTGGTTTAGGTGGTCCACAAGTAGTAGATGGAATAATGATTAATGATAACATCCAATATAAAATTACGGAAGTTGATAACGTAAATGGATTTGTTAAGTTTGCTGTTGAGGATGCAGGTGTTGCAGTTCATGGTGATGAAGGTGTTTTTGCTCATGCTGATTTAAAGACTTATGCAGATGCTGCTTTTGCTCCGGTTAGAACCAATAATTATTCAAGATTCTTTGAATATTTCAATATTGACCAAGGAAAAACTAGTTATGAAGCAACATACAATGCTAGTGATGCAGATAAAAACTTAACTAGTGGAAATTTTGATTCAGATTTGACTTTTTCACACCCTCTAACTGTTTATGATAGCCTTGGTTCTTCATATACTGTAATATTGTATTTTGCAAAGTTGGATGACAATACTTGGAGTGTTGAGGTTTCTGCGCAGCAAGATGCAAACGGTATATTTGATATTGATAATTTGCTTACAGAAAATGGTTTGCTTAGATCTGGAATTATTAAATTTGATACTGATGGCTCGCTTCAAGGAACTCCAGAAGGTTTTGCTGATGCAATCTTAATTCAGCGTAATAATGGTAGTGCGCAAAGTGAAATTAGAATTGACTGGGAAAATACTCTTAGTGACATTAAGACTGGAACAGTTAGTCAGGCAAAAAACCCTAATAATGTTGAGATCGTTCAGAGTGATGGTCAAGCAGCTGGTACTCTTCTAAAGCTAGAAGTAGATCCACAAGGGTTTGTTATTGGTACCTTTGATAGTGGTGAAACGCGTAAGTTATATCAGATTCCTGTAGCTTTATTTGCAAATGTGAATGGTTTAGTCGCGGGTTCAAATGGAACTTTTGAAATCAGCCGTGAATCTGGTGAGCTTCTGTTGAAAAAAGCTGGTATTGGCGGAGCAGGTAGAACGCTGGGTGGTGTTCTTGAAGCTTCAAATGTTGATACAACTGAAGAGCTATTAAAAGTTCAAGAGCTAAGTAATACAATTCGTGCAAATGCTAGAACTGCTTCTGCTGAGTTTAAGAATATTTCAACAATATTAAATGAGCTGAACCAGTAGGATATAATTCTTAATTGATAAAAACAATGTATCCTCGCGCAAGTGAGGATACATTAAGAGAACAGGCAAGGGTTCTGGTTTTATCTGCTAATTAATAAAGAAGAACCTGAAGCTTACCTAAATTCATTACCTGCATATGGAATGATTACATTCACACCCTGCAAAACTCCAGTGTCATCCTCGCGCAAGGCGAAAATCTATGTGGAGAACGAGAAAGGGTTGAATTGTATCCGCAAATTTAAGAGCAACCTGGAATCCCTATATTCTCCTTAACTGAGTGTGGAATAACAACTTTTACGCCTGGCAAAACTCCGTGTCATCCTCGCGCAAGGCGTAAATCTGTGTAGATAATGAGGAGGGTTCTAGTCTTAATAAAAATATATTTATACTAATAAATAATATATAGAAAAATAGTGAGAAGTGCTGCCACCAAGCACAAAAAGATGCCAAATTGAATGATTAAAAGGTAATTTTTCCCAGCAATAAAAAAGTACACCAGAAGTATATAAAACACCACCTGTCATTAGTAGATATAGGCTAATTGATGGAATGTGTAGTAGCAGATCATCAAAAACTAGAACTACAAGCCATCCCATAATTAAATAATTTGCAAATGCAATATTTCTTAGCAATTTATGTTTACTAAGAGAAAAAATGCAGCTAACAAAAACTAAACCCCAAATTACTTTCAATGTTGTTATGCCAGCTGAGCCTTTAATACCAACAAGCATAAGAGGGGAGTATGTTCCGGCAATTAGAAAATAGATAGCTAAATGGTCTAGTTTTTTAAAAAATCTATTAAACTTCGTGTTAGAAAATGAGTGATATAATGTTGAAGCTAAATATAGTGCAATTAAAGAAGTTCCAAAAATTATGTAGCTGATCATGTGCAATTCTGTGCCATGTTTATCTGCCTGAATATATAAAACTATCAGGCCAATCACGCTAAGGATTGAGCCAGCAGCGTGGGTCAAAACATTAAGTAGCTCTTCTTTAAAACTATATTCTGATATACGATTTTTTTTGCTGCTATTTTCCATTTTTGTATTTTAATTTAGCTGTTATGAGCAAATATATCTATATCATTCCAACCAATTATATCTAATTCTGCTCTTGTTGGAAGAAATTCAAATAATTTATGCGCTAGCTTGCTTCTTTTATTTTCAATAAGTCTTTCGCTTAATATAGCCCTAAGTGAATGAAGATAAACCACATCTTTTGCGGCGTATTCTTTTTGTTCATTGCTAAGCTCATTTGTTCCCCAATAAGAGGATTGCTGCTGTTTAGATATTGAAATATCAAGTAATTCACGACATAGATCTTTTAGTCCATGGTAATCAGTGTATGTGCGGACTAGTTTTGATGCTATTTTTGTGCAAAAGATATTTTTAATATCAACATCAAGATACTTCTTTATTACAGCTACATCAAAGCGTGCATAATGAAAGATTATCCCTCTATTCTCATCACTTAGAAGTTTTTTAAGATTAGGAGCGCTGTAGTCTGTTCCATCAAAATGAACTAAATAACTATCTCCATCTCCATTACTCATTTGCAGCACGCATAGTCTATCTCTATGGAATTTTAGCCCCATAGTTTCCGTGTCAATTGCTAAGTCACCTGGTAAGTGAAAATCATCTGGTAAATCGTTTTTATATACTGTAACTCTCATTCTTTCTCCTTAATATCTTTTGGATTTGGTTCTTGGTTTCTGTTTATTTGTTGCGCTTTAAATATCTTTTCTTTTGGCTTTGATAAGCCAAGAACATTTCTAATTTTTTCATCTAGCATATCTTTATCAAGCGATCCGGGGCGTAGTAATTTTGTCCTATTTTCAATTTCTAGCCTTTCTGCTCGTAGCTTATCAAGTTTTATATGTGAATTTTCTAACTCTGCCTGCAGAGTAAAATAGGCAATAATTCCTCTACTGCCATAGATTGAATGAAATACAAAATATAAAAGCATTAACAATATGATCCCATTAAATGCTGATTTTCTTGTGAATTTAAAAGGTTTTGGTGTTCTGCGCATCATTGAAATGGTCATACTTTTCTTATATTTTATTATAATTAACTATAAATGACTAATTAAAAATAGCACTACCAAAGGCGCTGTAAGAATTATGCTGTCAAACCGATCAAGGACTCCTCCATGACCAGGAATTATTGTTCCAGTATCTTTTATTTTAAATTTACGTTTGAAACAAGAAATGAGTAAGTCACTTAATTGCGCAATCATTCCGAGTAATAATATATGAAGCGTAAGAGAAAAGGGCTTTTGATGAAGTGTTCCAGGTAATTCATATGCTGGTATCAAAGTTAGTAGGTTAACTATTACGCATGCAGATGATGTGCCAACCAAAAGGCCGCTTACAGTTTTATTTGGGCTGATTTTAGGAGATAGTTTTGGTCCACCAATTAATTTGCCGCCAAACATTGCCATGACATCTACGCTTGATATACTCATGAACAATGTTAGTAGTATCCACCCTGATTTATCCCAATCAGATATAATTAATATTGACGTAATAGGGATAATGATGAGCACTTGACCAGTAAAATTATATATATAGAGCTTTTCATCTTTAGTCATGATATACCATTCGTACAGCATAAATGCTGCAATAATATATACTAATACGTTGAATAATGGCCTATAGAGAAATATAGCACTTAAGAAAATTATACTTAATACTAGGCCAGATATTGATCGTAGTAATAGGTTTTTTTTATCCATAGTTATCTTGTTCCAAAGGTTCTTGTTCTTTTCGAATAATCTTCAATAGTTTTTGCTAAATCTTCTTTATTAAAATCAGGCCAAAATTTATCTAGAAAATAAATTTCAGCATAGGATGCTTGCCAAAGAAGAAAGTTACTAATTCTATGAAGTCCACCAGTTCTTATTAATATATCAACATCTGGCATATCGGGATCATACAGAAAATCTTTAAAATTGTCTTCAGTAATTTTTTTTATTCCGGAATCTATAACTTTTTGGCAAGCATTTGCTATTTCTTCTCTTGCGCCATAGCTAAAGGCAATTGTGACAGTCATTTTCGTATTGTTTTTTGTTGCCTCAGTAGAATCAGTGATTTTTTTTACTAAAGCTGCTGGAAGTTTGCTTAAATCTCCAATAACTTTTAATCTAATTTGATGTTTGCTGAGAAGTTTCGTTTCATTTTTTACGTAGTTATGGAGTAGACTAATTAATAGTGAAACTTCTTTTACTGGCCTTTGCCAATTTTCTGATGAAAATGCATATAATGTTAGGTATTTTATTCCAAGATCAAGTGCATGCGGAAGAATTGATTTTGCATTATCAGCTCCTTTGCTATGCCCCACAGATTTTGCTAAACCTTGTTCTGCTGCCCAACGTGCATTGCCGTCCATGATGATTGCTAAATGGTTTATATTATGTTGCATTTTAAATTATGATTTAATTGGTAGTTGAATTTTTACAAGTAATCCTTTGAGTATGGGACTATCCTCTAGTGTAATAGAGCCAAAATGGCCGCTAATGATTTCTTTTGTTATGGCAAGCCCCAGACCTACGCTTGCTATATTATCTAATGATCTTGACTTGTCAGCTCTATAAAATGGTTTAAATACTAATTTTCTATTTTCTTCTTTGATTCCATCACCATTATCCTCAATAATTATATATGCTTTGTCCTGCTTAGAGCGTACAGATATTTCTATTTTGGATGAGTGTTTTAGGGCATTACTTATTAAATTTGATATTGCTCTTTCAAAAGAATGCGGCTTGATATTACAAGTTATAGAATAATTAGCAATATTTGTAGAAATATCATAGTCGGACCATTTATTTTGTATAAAATCTGCAATCCATTTTCCAACTTCTATTTTTTGAAAATCTTCACCACCTTCGCCCCTTGCAAAATCTAGATAGGACGCAATCATTTGCTGCATACTATTTATATCATGATGTAACTCTTCTTTTTCTTCGTTATCTTCCATTAATTCAGTTTGAAGCTTCATTCGAGTTAATGGGGTTTTTAAATCGTGAGAAATTATAGCTAACATTTGTGTTCGTTTAGCTGTTTGCCTTTCTATTCTGTCTCGCATTTTTAATACTGCAAGTCCAGCTCTTCGAATTTCTTTTGCACCAGAAGGCTTATATATAATTTTTTTCTCACCCTTGCCATAGCTTTCAGCTGCATTGGTTAGCTCTATAATAGATTTAATTTGATTTTTGGAGAATATTAAAGAAACAGATAATAGTAGTATTGTTAGGAAGAAAATCCATAGAACAAAAATATATGTAGTAGGATTAAGCAGTGATTTATACGGAAGTTGAATTACCAGTAGATCCTTATCTAATTGCAAGTAAAGAAAAACATTTGATGAATTTTCAATTACTACATAGCCTTTTTTTCCAGTTATCTGTTTAAGAGTTTTCTTGAAAATACTAATTTCTTCGATGTATCTTTGGGAAATAGTTGGTAAAGTGGCATTTTTTATAAATCTATATTCAAGGTTTAGGTAGAGTCGTTTTGTGTTTTCAATTTTGGAATATTCCTTAGAATTTAGTAGTGAGGAAATTTCAGTTATAACTAGCCTGCTGCTATGTTGAGCTACATTATACCAATGTCTTTGGTAAAATAGATATACAGCAATTAATTGGCCAATGAGAATTGGTACAATGATTATTAATACAAACCTTGTGAGCAAACTTTTTGGTAAAATTCTTTTTTTAAAAAAATTATGTGTAGAACGCATATCCCTTATTTCTAATAGTTTTTAAGTATTGTGGGTTTTTAGGGTCTGATTCTATTTTGTTTCTTAGGCGTACAATTTGAACATCAACTGATCTTAGGTTTAGCCCACCAAGTTTTTCTGAAAGATTTTCACGCGAAATAACATTACTATTTGAAGAAACCAAAATATCTAGTAATTTTTCTTCAGACGAACTTAATTTTACATTTGTATCATTTTGTATGAATTCCTTTGTATTTAAGTTATATCTATTATTTCCAAACCGTACTAATTGTTGTTCTTTTTTGTGCAAATTATGAGAGTTAATTAAGTTATTTATTCTAAGAAGCAATTCTCTTGGTTCAAAAGGTTTTGTTACGTAATCATTAGCTCCAGCTTCGAGTCCTTTGATTCGGTCTTCAGGTTCAGATAGAGCTGTGAGCATAACAATTGGCATGGTGCTGCCACTTTCTTTTATCTTGGTAGCAAACTCTAATCCAGTTATTTCAGGCATCATTACGTCCAAAATAATTAGGTCATAATTAAAGTTTGCCAGTAGATCTACAGCTTCATTAGTTGATGTGCTTGTTGATACTAAAAAATCCTTTTGAGAAAGAAAATTCTTCAAAAGTTTTAGTATTCTGTTATCATCATCGACAATAAGAATATGAGGTTTTTCGCTCATTAATATTCTATTTAATTTAATTTTAAAAAATATAGTCTAGTAAATAATATAAACTTTATTATGGCGCTTGACTAGACCTTTGTTATTTGAAAAGAAAGAGAGATTGAAAATGGATTTTAATTTATCAGAAAAATTGTCGGATTATATTTGGATTAATGGAAAAATTATTCCTTGGGACGATGCTTATATTCATGTGCTAACACATAGTCTGCACTATGCTGGCGCTGTTTTTGAAGGTGAAAGAGCTTATAATGGCAAGATTTTTAAGTTAATGGAGCATAGCAGGCGTCTAATAAAATCTGCCGAGTATATGCATTTGAAATTAGATTATGATGCAGATGAAGTAAGTAGAGCTACAGAAGAAATATTAGAAAAAAATAATTTAAATAATGCCTATGTAAGGCCACTAATTTGGAGAGGGGCGGAATCACTCGGAGCATATAATCCTGTGTTGACTACAAATTTGCTTATTCTAGCGCAAGAATCAAATCCTAAATTTAAAAATGGCTTGAGACTTGTTGTAACTCCATGGAGAAAAGTGAGTGAAGATGCGATGCCATCTCAAAGTAAGTCTTCTGCGCATTATGCAATGCTATCAATTTCACAACAAATAGCACAAGAGCAGGGTTATGATGATGCATTAATCCTCGATAGGTTTGACGATATTGCTGAATGTACGACGACTAATATCTTTTTTGGACGTGAAGGAGAATTAGTGACACCTATTGCCGATCGATTTTTAAATGGTATTACAAGACAAACCGTTGTTGAGATGGCTAGAAATATGGGTATGAAGGTTCGCGAAGAAAGATTGATGCTTGAAAATATAGAAAGATATGATGCATGCTTTGCGACTGGTACGTCTGCTGAAATTCGCGGTATATCAGAAATCAATACAGGCGCAAATAAATTAGAATTTTCTAATCAGTCTTTGGTTGAGAAACTACAAAAAGAATATGCTCAATTAGTTGGAAAAATATTATGAATTTAAATATTTTTGATGGGGTTTTAACAGCGCTTATTGCTCCATTTAGTAAAGAAAAAATAGATATTGTTGCTTTAAAATTGTTGATTGATAGGCAAATAGAAGCTGGGATTAATGGCTTAGTAATCGGTGGATCAACAGGTGAAGGGAGTAGTCTTTCGCAAGATGAGCATTTTAATTTGGTAAAAATTGCAACTGATCATGCTAATAAGCAGATCAATATAGTAGCAGGAATAACGGCTATTAGTACAACTGAAGCTTTATCAAAAGTACAAAAATTATCTACTTTGGATATTGATGGAATAATGTGTACAGCTCCACAATATATTAAGCCAGAGCAAGAAGGGTTGTTTCAGCATTTTAAATCTATTCATGACTCAACTAATTTATCATTAATGCTATACATACATCCGGGTAGAACGGGGTGTGATTTTACTGATTCTACATTGCTTAATATTATGAATCTTGAAAGGTTTATTGCTATTAAAGACGCAAGTCCTGATTTAGAAAGACCTTTAAGAATATTACCTAAAGTAGATATAAATATGCTAACCGGTAATGATAGCATAGTTCTAGCGTATAATGCCAATGGTGGAAGAGGGTGTGTTTCGGTTATTGCTAATATATTTCCAAAACTATGTAAGCAAATTGATGAATCTTGGAAGAATGGCGAAATTGGCAAAGCTTTAGTCATCCAACAAGAATTAAGCCCTTTGTTTGGAGCTATTTTTTCTGAAAGTAATCCAATTGGAGTGAAATATGCTTCTTATAAGCTTGGCTTATGTTCGGATGAAATTTTATTGCCACTAACTTTTGCGACTAACTCTACAAGAAATGCTATTGATATAGAATTAGATCGTATTAAATTGCTAGAGGAAAATGTCTAATATTCTTAAAATTGTTGCCAAAAACAAACGCGCACAATTTGACTATTTTATAGATGAGAGATTTGAAGCTGGGATCATTCTAACAGGGAGTGAGGTTAAGTCTATCCGCATGGGAAAGATTGCCCTTACGGATAGTCATGCGGCTGAAGATAATGGAGAAATTTATTTGTATAATTGTCATATTGATGAGTATGAAAAGGCAAATAGATTTAATCATGCGACAAGAAGGCCAAGAAAACTACTACTAAAAAGTAAGGAAATACAAAAAATAATTGGTAAAATAAAATTAAAGGGTTACACTTTAATTGCACTTTGCATGTATTTTAATAAGAAGAATATGGTTAAAGTGGAGCTGGGGCTTTCGCGTGGTAAAAAGCAACATGATAAGCGGCAGACAATTAAAGAAAAAGATTGGCAGAGAGAGCAAGGACGTTTAATTAGAGATAAGTAATGAATATTAGTCCAGATTATTTGGTAGAAAGAAAAAGAAATAAAAAGCAGTTAGCAAAGTGGAAGATATTTTCCCTTATGCTGATTGTAGTTTTTGTGATTATTGTTGGGAATAAAATGTCACCTGACATCAGTATTTCTTCATCTGCGTTTCAAGCAAATGACCACATTGCTAGTGTTAGAATTAGCGATGTTATTTCGGATGATTTAGATAGAATAGAGAATTTAGAAAATATTGCAGATAATAAGAAGATTAAAGCACTTATTGTGAATATTAACTCTCCTGGTGGAAGTGTTGTTGGATCAGAGATGCTTTATAATAGTCTTAGAAAAGTTTCAAAGAGTATGCCTGTTGTAGTGGTGATGGGATCAGTAGCTGCATCAGGTGGTTATATGGCCGCCCTTGCTGGAGACTATATTGTTGCTCATAATGGAACTATTACAGGTTCTATAGGAGTGCTGATGGAGTCAGCTGAAATTACTGAACTTGCAGAAATGGTTGGTGTTAAGTTTACTAATTTTAAGTCAGACGAATTAAAGGCAAATCCAAATTTAACTGAAAAGTTGACACCTGAGGCATACCAAGCAACAATGGATAGTATATATGAAGTATATGATTATTTTGTTGAATTGGTTGCAGCGAGACGTAATCTTGATGTTGAATATGTTAAAAAATTAGCAGACGGTCGGATATATTCTGGTCGCCAAGCTCTTGATTTAAAATTGGTTGATGCTGTTGGAAATGAAGCAACAGCGCGTCAATGGCTTGAAAAGGAAAAGAGTATATCAACAGATCTTGAAGTAGTGAATGTAAGGCTTAGACCCAAAGAGAAGATTTTTGATATTTTGTTTGAAGATTTAAATTCATCCATTTCTAATCTTTTTAGTGCTAGTTTTAAGGGATTAAAATCAATTATGTAGGCATAAAATGGCGACAAAGAAAGATTTAGTTGATAATTTGGTAAAGAAACTTGATTATTTAAATCAGCAAGATGCTGCTTTCGCTGTTGATTGTATTTTAGAATATATAAAAGACGAACTATCTAAAGGCAACAGGTTAGAGCTACGTGGTTTTGGTAGTTTATCTATTCGTCCAAGAAAATATGCCGATAGAGATGAAGAATATAATACTGTTTATTACAGAATGTCTAAAAATATACAAGATGATTTGAATAAATAACTTAATTACAGTGATCTAGTTATTTATCAAAGATTTAAGCGCGCATTACAACAAATAATATATTGCTACGAGGTTCATTCCACCATAGAATATTTTATGGGGAAGGAGAGGAGGATTTATTTATGTTTGATGGCTTTAAAAAATTTATTTTGCGTGGCAATGTTATTGATATGTCTGTTGGTATTATTATCGGTGCGGCATTTACATCAATTGTTAATTCTGTTGTTAAAGATGTAATCTCCCCAGTTATTGGTGTTTTTACAAGCGGAGTGAAATTTAGGGATCTGTTTTTTGTTTTAAAAGACGGAGAAAAATTGGGTCCATATTTGACTCTTGAAGAGGCTCAATCTGTAGATGCTATAACTTTAAATTATGGATTGCTTCTTAACAGTATTCTTTCATTTTTGATAGTATCTTGTGTTATTTATTTTGTTATTTCTAGAATAAATAATTTATTTAAAAAAGAAGAGCAAGCTAGGGTTGCAATACCTTCAGCTGAAGAGAAAATTTTGATTGAAATAAGAGATTTATTAAAGAAATAATTAGATTCCATTATCTCATCAAGCTCTATTTGTTTTTATATAAACCAAGATATAAATCTTTGCTTAGATCAATGTCGTGAGGAGTTTCAATAATTTTAAAACTATTCTTTTTATAAAATGCAATATCTTTGCTATTTGTATGTCTGGTATCTAATATAATTTTTTCTATGTTCTAGTATAGGAATTCCAAAGTTTTCGAATAGTGTAATAATTGCAGCCAGCAATAGTTTTCAAGTAAATTCAGCAAAGAGATTTTATTGTTGAGGACAAGTTTATACCAAATATTAGTAAAAACTTGAATCAAAATGCGTAAGAAGGACCAACTTTACCACAATTATCATATGTTAGATAATATCTACAGGTGTAGCAAATGTTAATCATTGGCCAGTGCGTAATAGTTTTTGAGTATAAACCATGAGTACAGGAGGAGAAAGTCCATAAAATACTTCACGAAGCATCATTACTAGTTCACAGTTTGGACAAGACAATGGGTCTTGTTGTAAACTCAGCCATATCATGATTCTCCAACCAATGGGTTTAACTTTTTTAGGAGGTATCTGTTTGATTGCTTGATATACAATGGGTAGCATCTTACCGCTTGTTCTATTTGATAAAAAACCATAATAGCGAATCATTCGAAAGTAACGGTCTGGTATGTGCATAACGAGTCTGGCGATGAATTGTAATACCGACATAGTAATGTGTTCAGTAGTATCATTATAATGATCAAGGAATTTAAAAGTCACTTGTTTTCCATCGTATTTTTCAATACGTGCTTCAGAAAGAGGTGGTCTTTTGATGTATCTCCCTAGATACTCTATATTGCGCTTGTGATCATCAGATGTTTTTTGCAAATGCACATACCAATTTGTTTCGTATAAAGATCTCGTCCAATTATAGAAATCAGTGTCATTTCGATAAGTTGTAGGAAGTATAAGATCACCTGTTTTGTATTGATCACGAAATAACTCAATCATTTTATGACGCCATTGTTTTTTAATAGGTTCAGATGGAAAATAAACCTTTTTCCATTGATTATTATGATCCAGCCCACCACAAGTGACGGATAAATGTATATGAACATTGCGTTTTAAATCTCTGCCGAATGTATGCAAAGCAGTAAATATTCCAACTGTAATATTTTTCTTTGCAGCTATCTTTTGTATTATTTCTGCTGCTATTGCAGAAATAAGTCCAAATAAGGGGCGGTTATACCAAAATAAGGGCCATAGGGAATCTGGCATAGTAAAGGTAATATGCTGCCAACGTGTCTTTGGCAAAAGATTAGTTGCTTTATTGATCCACAGGTCAGTTTGTTTCTTCCCACATTTAGAACAAAATCGTCCTTTGCAAGAAAAGGCAACGTATTTACTTCTCTGACATTTAGGGCAACTATACTTTTTAAAACCTAAATGCTTTGTTCCACATGCTAAAATTTTATTCACATTGAATGTAATCGAGTCTCTAAGTTTGCAATATTTTTTAGTGAAATCGAAGCCAATTTCCTTGGTCTAATAAAATTGCTTTTATTGAGATACCCTGACCAATTATTTCCATACATTATTCTGGTTACTTAATTCTAACTTTTATATTAACCCGAACTATGTATAAGAAAAGGACTGCATAGCTAGTGATATTGGGGTATTCTGTATTTTTGCAATCTAAAAAAGGTACCTCAATGAATATAGATTACGATAGTTTGTTCTGCTTTGTCGATGATTTTTGTAAAGGATTTGAAAATTGGTACAAAAAGACACTCATTACCAGTGGTATTAGAAAGCGTAATAAACCATGTAAAATGAGCTTGTCAGAAATAATAACTATCCTGATAGCTTTCCATCAATCTGGAATGTCATGCTTTAAATATTTTTACCTAGAACTTATGAGGAATCACAGAAACTTATTCAGCTACTTAGTACATTACGATCGCTTTACAGCACTAATAAAACTTGCTTTCCCTGCTGTGGTTTGCATGCTTAAAAGCCTTGAAGGTAAGGTAACAGAATATATGTTTATAGATGCAACGCCTATGGCTGTTTGTCATAATCTTCGAGAAAAAAGACATAAAGTTTTTAAAGGATTAGCTAAAAAAGGCAAGACTTCTACTGGTTGGTTTTTTGGCTTTAAGTTGCACTTTATTCTCAATACATTCGGAGAAATTGTAAGTATGACTATTACTGGTGGCAACGTTAATGATCGTTCTCCAGTTATGGAAATGGTGAAAGGTATTACTGGTAAACTTATTGGTGATAAAGGGTATATATCCAAAAAACTATCCGCTGAATTATTTGAACAAAAAGTGACTTTGATTACTAAAATCAAAAAGAATATGAAAAATATTTTAATGGATACTACAGATAAAATGATGTTGATGCGTCGTAGTTTTATTGAGACTATATTCTCCTCTATGAAGTCATTGAATACTTTGATTCATAGTAGGCACAGATCACCTATCAACGCTTTTTCTCACTTATTTGCTGGACTCATAAATTACCAAATTAGAACTGATAAACCATCTCTAGATCAAATGGTAAAATTAGATTCTTATGCATAGTTGGGGTTATATTACTGATTGTAGAACTAATTTTCAAGGTAGGGGGGGTAGGCTGCCACCAA
Source organism: Rickettsiaceae bacterium (assembly GCA_965233855.1). Lineage (GTDB taxonomy): Bacteria > Pseudomonadota > Alphaproteobacteria > Rickettsiales > Rickettsiaceae > Megaera_A. The sequence continues at coordinate 495,274 of OZ247586.1, forward strand.
AGGTGGCTTATCTTGTTATGAAAATTATGTATGGATTTAATAAGGGCGTACAGTATCCTTTTCGTTGTTCAGACAGAAGGATTGCAATTAGTCTGATATGCCAAGTGTTGATATCATTCTTCCATTGTTCATATAATATGAAACCTATTATTGTATTATTTTTTTTCAACAGCAATCCAGTTTGCTGGATGTGTCGCGGATATAAAATATTTGTTTTCTATTGTAAAGATATTTCATAACTATTCGGTTGCATCGTTTTTAGTCTTAAAATAAGGCTGTATTTTTTCTGGTTTAATCTTTGACACAGTTTTATCAGTATATTCTGTAAAAGCAAATGTTGATGAATTTTGTAAAATTAATATTATTATTAAAGTAAAGAAGTGTTTAGTCATCAATTTCTTTCTAGCTACTAAATTGTTCCTTTATTACCCTATCTTCAAATGTGTGGTGTTCATCATGTAATATACGGATTATTGTTTTGTCAGTGGATTGTATTTTAACAGATTGAATATTTTTGAATTCATAGAAGTCGGCCACTGCATTTACAGGTCTTTTTGTTGATTCTAATATTTCAAATTCTATTTTAACATCAACGGGTAGTAGGGCCCCATTCCATCTTCTTGGTCTGAATGGGCATATAGGTGTTACGCATAGTACTTTAGATGTTAAAGGTACAATTGGGCCGCCAGCTGATAGATTATAGGCACTGCTTCCTGCGGGAGTTGAAACTAGTGCTCCATCTGCAGATAGCTCCATTCTTTCTATATTATCTATTTTTATTTTAAATTTTGCTGCTTGATTGCTTTTTCTAAAGATTGAAACTTCGTTGATTGCTAGTGCCGTTGATGATTCTCCATCAATGTTTGTTACATTCATTTCAAGGGGATATAGGTTTGTAACTTTTGAATTCTCAAGGTTTTTTATAAAATCTTCTTCGTGTAAGCTGTTCATTAAAAAACCAATGCTACCAGCATTAATACCATAAAATGGGATGTTAAGATGCATATATTGATGAAGTGCGTGAAGCATGCTACCATCGCCACCAATTACGATTATTACATCTGCATCCTCTGGGGTGCATGTTTTAACAATAGAATCTAATTTATTCGCAATTGCTGTTGCTTCAATAGAGTTATTATGAACTACGGCTATGTGGTTGATTTTAATGTTTTTTTCTTCCACCATAAATATATCGAATGGTTAAATAATAATACTATGAATCCTGATATTATCACATCACTGGCAAAATGTCCCCCCATTATAATACGAGATAATCCGACCATGGATCCAAAAAGAATAGATAGCATGTATATTCTAGAAAAATATAGGCTACTTGCAACGTAAGCTATTGCAGAAAAGTAGAAGCCCATAGCTGCGTGTCCAGAAGAAAAGGAGCAATTACTATCACATTGATTTGTTATTACAAAGGCTGGTGTGAATTCTTTTTCTCCATTAAATTCCTGGATTTGTTTTGGCCTAGCCCTGCCAAAATTTTCTTTTAAAACTGTATTTACAGTTAGTCCTGGTCCAATTATGGCTGTAATAAAAAGAAAAAATGCCCATGAAGTAAGTATCAATTTTGGTTTTTTATGCTTTATGTATAGATATAACATGTATACAAGGCATATAGTTGTAAAAATCTTAGTAGCTATTGGGATACTAAGAAACAAAATTTGTACTATAAGATTGTTTTTATATAAAAAACCTAGTTCGTTATCATAAAAATAACCTGCAATTTTAATGTCCAATTCAGGGTAGAATGTAAAAATAGCTGTAAAAACCGCAAAAACAATAATGTTTACATGTATAAGCTTGGTATTAATCATGGACTGAATCCTTTAGATAGTGTATAATTTGCGTTCGAACTTTTTAATAATATAGAAAATTAGATGGCAATCAACCTGAAAGAATATCAAGATAAACTATTATTCATCCCACTTGGTGGATCAAATGAAATCGGTATTAATGTAAATTTATACCAATATAAAGGCAAGTGGATCATGGTCGATTGTGGCAGTGGTTTTGCTGATGATCATCTTCCTGGAGTTGATATGGTTGTTGCAGATCTTAGTTTTATTGAGGAGCGTAAAAAAGATTTGTTAGGTATAATCTTAACACATGCTCATGAAGATCACTTAGGAGCGATCCAATATTTATGGAATGAGCTTGATTGTCCAATTTATACTACTAAGTTCACTAAGGCTTTCTTGAAATCAAAAATTGCTGAATATAGTTTCTCAGATCACTTGAAAATTAATGAAATTGACCCGGCAAAAAGATTTGAAATCGGACCATTTGCTATTGATATGATTGGTCTTACTCACTCTGCACCAGAAATGCAGGCTTTGATGATTCGAACAGAAGCAGGAAATATTTTGCATACAGGTGATTGGAAATTTGATCCAAAGCCAATAGTTGGTGAAGCCTCTGATCAAGCAGCATTAAAAGCTTGTGGAGATGAAGGAGTGTTAGCACTTGTTTGCGATTCAACGAATGTATTTAATCAAGGTACTTCAGGTTCTGAAGGTGATGTTCGAGATAGTTTGGTTGATATAATTGCTGGTTGTCCGAAGATGGTTGTTGTAACTACTTTTGCATCAAATTTAGCAAGGTTGGATACAATTATTCATGCTGGACAAAAAGCAGGAAGAAAGGTCGCTTTAACCGGTCGTAGCTTGCATCGTATGTTTGCAGCAGCTCAAGAGAGTGGTTATTTAACAGATATTAAACCACTTGTCGATGAACGTTCTGTTGGTAATTATAAAAGAGAAGAACTGTTGATAATTGCAACAGGTTGTCAAGGTGAGCCTATGGCAGCTACTGCAAAAATGGCAAATGGATCGCATCATTCAATTAAGCTTGCAAAGAAAGATACAGTTATCTTTTCATCAAAAATAATTCCTGGAAATGATAAAAAGATTTTCAAGATGTTTAATGTTTTTGTAAAGCAGGGTGTTGAAGTCATTACTGAGAGAGATCATTTTGTACATGTTTCTGGTCACCCAGCCGTTGATGAATTAAAGAAAATGTATGAATTAGTTCGTCCACAAGTTTGTATCCCAGTTCACGGTGAGCCGGTTCATATTCATGAACATGCAAAATTAGCTAAAGCTCATGGTATTAAAGAAGCAGTGGAAGTTGAGAATGGTAGTGTAGTATTGCTACAAAAAGAAGGTTCAAAAGTAATTGATTTTGTTAAAAATGGTTATTTAGCAGTAGATGGTAATTATTTACTTCCTGACGACTCTCAAATCTTTAAAATGCGTAGAAGAATGAGAGATTCTGGGATAGTCGTTGCATCACTAGTACTTGATGATAAATTACGTCTTGCTTGTTCTCCAATGATATCCGTTCCTGGATTGTTAGATCATGTTGAAGATAGAGAAGTTATAGATGAGTTAAAAAATTCGGTCGCAGAAGCTTTGCGTGATCAAAGAAAACAAAGCAAAAGTAATTTAACATTAGATCATATAGATTCATGTACAAGACGTGCTCTAAGGCATGGTATTAAACAAGAAGTTAATAAGACACCAATTATTATAGTGAATTTTGAAGAAATTGATTAAGATAATCGGAAAATGATACGGTGCTTAGAAGAAATAGCTTTAGTGCTATATTTGTTTATGTGTATGGAAGCTAGAGTTTTTTAAAGAATTATTAAGCTCTGCGGTTTCGTGATTCTGCCTATAAGAAATGCATATTTTTTACATGTGCTTTATATTGTTTTTTTATTATTTCAGAATCGTTTATTCCGTTAATACTTGTAAGAACAACTTTTCCATGGCCAAAGCCAAAGTCATTTTTGAAATCATATATCGCACCAAAAATTGTTAAATCACCGGTTTTAATTTTATCTGCATATTTGGCCATTGCTTTTACAACTTGAAAATTTATATTTTCAACAATCGCATCATGAATACTGCCGTCTTTGACTTTAATAGTGCTTAATTCATGGTCTATAGATTTAATATTAGTCTTAGTATTAGTTAGAGCGCATTGAACAGCATTACATCCAGAATGTCCAGCAATTAGTAGGAATGGTGTATTTAACATCTGCACTCCAAAATCTACTGATCCTTCGCTAGTCAATATTTGATTGCCTATATTTCGTATAGCAAACACGCCATTTTGTGGTGTTTTATCAAAGGACTCCATCTGCACTCTAGAGTCAGAACATTTAAGAATTGTTAGATATGGATTTTGTACTTCTTTAAATTTTTTAAAGAATTTTTCATCATGAATATCAGAAAATTCTGAGTTGGTATCAAACAAATTATTCAAAAAATTTAACATTTTCGGATTGTTTGGTAAAGCCATATGATTAACCTAAAAATTATTTTAAATACGGGTTTGTAAATACAGCAAAATAGTTCACATCTATGTTATTTGTCAAATGCCAATTTTTATCTGGCAGTGATAAACTAAGTCCCTTTAGTTCTGACAAATTAAATGGTGTATCTTTTAGCATAGAGACAAATTCAGATGGTTTTATAAATTTCGAGTGCTTATGAGTGTATTTTGGCACCCAACCTAAAATATATTCCGCCATTATTATCGCGTGGGTGAATGATTTTATAGTTCTGTTGATGGTAGAGAATATTAGTATACCGTTTGGTTTTACAAGCTTGCTAATATTTTGTACAAATTCTTTAGGGTTGGCTACATGCTCAATCACCTCTAGGCAAAGAACTGCATCAAATTTTTCTTTATTGAGTGGAGAGTATTCTTCAACAGTGTTATTTATATATTTGATTTTTAGGTTGTTATCTTTTGCATATAAAGTAGCTGCTTTAGTATTATGCTCGTTGGCATCAAGTCCTGTTATATCTGCTCCTAGTTCAAACATAGGTTTGCACACCAAACCTCCGCCGCTTCCAACATCAAGTATTTTTAGCTTTTCTAATGGTTTGAAGTTAGTGTTAGGGATATCAAAATGCTTCAAAATAACAGATTTAATATAATCAATTCTTACAGGGTTTATCTCATGTAAGGATTTAAACTCACCATTTAAGTCCCACCATTCTTGATTAGTTTTGCTAAATTTTTTTAGTTCTTCATCGTCAATTGAGGATATATTAACCATGCTACTGTCTAAAACATTATAAATTTATTACATATTAGAGTAACTTATTAAATATAGCTAGTCTAGTTTGAAAAATTACTCTTGATAAGTCTAGAGACATAATGCTAATATTGGCCGGAGTGTTTTTATCCCATATATCTTTAAAGTAACGCATGGAAATAATTGTCCAAAAATTTGGTGGTACATCTGTTGCAGATCTTGATCGCATAAAAAATGTTGCATCTATAGTAGAATCAGAAATAATCAGAGGTAATAAGGTTATTGTTGTTGTCTCTGCTATGGCTGGGGTAACAAATTCTCTGATTTCGAAATGTAATCAAATATCAAAGCTTAATAGTGAACATAGCTTGAGAGAATATGATGCAGCAATAGCTAGTGGTGAAATAATCACTTCTTCTTTATTGGCTCTTCAGCTTCAGGAGCTTGGCATTAAGGCAAAATCTATGCAAGGGTGGCAGGTGCCTATTAAAACTGATAGTGCATATAGTAATGCTCAAGCTATAGATGTTTCACCAAATATTTTGATGAATATGATTGATAATGGTATCACGCCAGTAATCACTGGTTTTCAAGGTGTAGCTGAAAATGGAGACATTACAACGCTTGGTAAAGGTGGGTCTGATACAAGCGCTGCAATTATTGCAGCATCTTTAAAAGCCGATAGATGTGATATATATACGGATGTGGAAGGAATATATAGCGCTGATCCTAGAGTTGTTCAATCGGCTCAAAAAATTGATGCAATTAATATTGATGAGTTATGCATTTTGTGTTCATCTGGTGCTAAAGTTCTTCACCCAAGAGCGGCTCTTGCGGCAAAGAGATACGGTTTTAATTTACGAATATTGTCATCGTTTAGCTCTAATAGTGGAACGATTGTGGAAACAAAAGAAATAGATATGGAAAAACGAGAAATAACAGCTATTACGTCTAATAAAAATTTGCTTAAAATTGATATTGTTGGAGAAAATAATAGTCTTTCAAATTTATTTAAGAGATTTGCAGATGATTTAATTCAGATCGAGCAAACGAATATATTCAATTCTGAAAGCTACATTATTGCTAATCTCTCTGATAAGGCAAAATGTACATTGATTCTTGATGAGCTGAAAAACAATTCTGAAATAGTAAATTATAGTCTAAATACAAACATTTCTTCAGTAACGATTGTCGGTTATGGTATAAAGAATGATAGTGGTTTAATGTGGAAAGTAATTGATATTTTAGATAGAAATGGGATTCAAATCATATCTACGCAAGCTTCAGACATTAAAATGTCACTTTTGATAAATGATCAAGATAATGAAAAAGCCATCAAATTATTGCATGATAGATTTTTTTAGATTTTAGTTAAGTAATAGATAATTATGAAATTAGGCAAAAGCATAAGAATTCATAATATTATTTTAAATGCTATATTTAAGATGCGCCCAGCACATCTTTTTCATAATCCCATGTTTTTTATAGTCTTTATGCTTTCTTGCGTTGCAACTATTCTTTTTATAAAGGAGGTGAACTTAGCTGGCGGACATATATCACTATATTTTCAATTAACTGCATGGATATGGTTAACTTTGTTTTTTTCATCGTTTGCTGATAGTTATGCTGAATCAAAGATGCATTATCATGATGATGATGATATCAAATCTACTCATTATATAAAAAAAATATCAAATATAAATAATCTTCGTGAGGTTGCTAAAGTAGAATATCATGAAGTCAAATCTGGTAATCTAATATTATTAAAAAGTGGTGATGTTGTCCCATTTGATGGTAAAATTATTAGTGGCAAATGTTATGTCAACGAGACTGGTATTACCGGTGAACTTGAGAGCCAGCTAAAAGACTCTAATCAAAAGCATATTTTGACTGCTGGAAGCATCATACAAGGTAGTGATTCTGTGGTGATGAAAGTAAGCTTTGCAAAAGATATATCATTTTTTGCAAGAGCGGCAAAGCGTATTAAAGGAATTAATAGAGAATCACTCCCCTCAGAGGTAGCTTTGCAGAGGCTGATACTTGGCTTATCAATATTATTTGTTTCTGTGATTTTCACAGTTTGGGTGATTGCGAGATATTCTGGCTTCAACATTCCTGCTATATATTTGATAGATTTAATTGTTATATTGCTTCCAACCACTATTTCTGGCCTTCAGCACGCTATCATTATTTTTGGTAAAGCTAAACTATCCAAGCACGGAGTTATAGTTCACGACCTTGTGTCCTTGGATAATGTTGTGGATGCGAATATTATTCTGCTTGATAAGACAGGAACATTAACTGTTGGTCAAAGACAGATGACGGAGTTTACTCCAATAGCAATATTATCAGAACAAAAATATTTAGAATATTTATTATTTTCTTCTTTTCAAGACATGACCATAGAAGGACAGAGTATAAAAGAGTTTGCAATGAGAAAGCTTGAATCTACACCTAAGATTGATGAGGAAGTGTATAAATATTTTCCGTTCTCTGCGTCAAAGCCAATAAGCGGCTGTGATTATAAGAAGTTTGTTATCAGAAAAGGTAGTGTAAGTGAAATGTGCAAATATATTGGCACAAAAGAAAGTAAGCTTCCTGAAAACATTAGAGAGTTGATAACTTCTATTGCTAAATCTCATGGCACACCATTATTGCTTACTGTTAATAAAGAAATTGTTGGAGCAATACATCTTCGAGATCGTTTTAGAAAGGGTGCCCAAAAGCAAGTAGAGCGTTTACAAAAACAAGGTATAAAAGTTGTTATGGTGACAGGAGATAATGCTTATACATCCTCCTATGTAGCAGAAAAATTAGGTATTGAATCATTTTATTCTGATGCAAAACCTGAGAAGAAGCTAGAAATTGTCCAGCTTTTGCAGGAAGATGGGTATATTGTAGCAATGTGCGGGGATGGGATTAATGATTCTCTTGCTTTAGCTCAAGCAGATATCGGTTTTACATTTGAAGGCACAAAGGATGTGCATCCAATTATGGCAGGTAATATTATTTCTAAGACGCATGATTTATCTGCGTTACTTGAGCTTAAAAATACATGTAAAAAAATGACGGTAAAACGTGGTGCTTTAACGGTTTTTTCGTTAGCTTCAGATATTGCAAAATATTTTGTTATTGTTCCGGCTTTATTCACAACTGCATTTCCGCCGCTGGCTGTGTTAAACTTCATGAATTTTCAATCTCTTGAAAGTGTTGTTCTTGCTTCAGTTATGTTTAATTCTCTTGTTATATTTGTAGTAACTCCAATTCTGTTTAAAGATTTTAATAAGCCAAAAAGTAAATATAATTTGTGGATTGGTATTATGCTTTATGGGGTTGGGGGGATAGTTTCTCCTTTCATATTCATAAAAATTATTGAGATTTTTATTTTAAGTGTAGGGTTGTTATGATAAGAAATATTATCTCTAGTTTTGCCCTATATATTATTTGTATAATTTTAATAATCATTTATAGCGCATTTATATATATTATCGGTCATAGTTTTTGGCAGAAAAATGCCGAAGGTAGTTTGATAGTAGATCAAAATAATCAAATTCGTGGCTCAACTCTTCTAGCACAGAATCTAAAGAGTCAGAAATATTTCACCCCAAGAACAACAGAAAAATTCGATTCTAGTTGTGATGTAGCTTTATATAATAATAAGTTAAAAACTAGCTTGTTAGAAAGATATAAAGAAGCGAATAATCCTTATGATATTGCGCTTCTAACTCCGTCATCTAGTTTATTAGATCCTTATATTATGAAGAGAGATGCTATAAGACAGGCTATAGCAATTGCAAAAGCCAGAAACGTGGAAGTTAATTTATTACTACGCTTGATAGAGGATTATTCACTGAATAATCAAGAGCCGTTTTTTGAATTGGAGATTGTTAATACCACGATTTTAAATTCAATTTTGATGGGGTATTGAATTCTGCATTATTTAGATTTTCTTGATAGTTTTAGAATGTTGAAGAGGTTTTTTATAGCTGCAATATTCTAAATCCAAGATTGACAAATATTAACATACTACGTATATTATATTAAGTTATATTAATATAATTTTTAAAGATAAAAGATAATTTTGAATATGGGAGTAGACCTGATACAGAGTTTAGCTCTGAAGATGATATAGGTGCTGTTGATAAAGAAGGGATAACGTCATTATTCAAAGCTGTTTTTGAAGATCCTGAAATGTTGCGAAGTCTAGAGAGGACTGTTGATGATAGAGAGTTATACAATATATTTTTAAAACATATTTTTTCTAGAAAATTAATATCTGTTGATAAATTCCTTAATCGGGTGACTCGTGTAGATGAAATAGAAAAAACACTTTCTCTTAGTGGTAGGTCGTGCCTTAATGAGTTAACTACGGATATAATTAATATATACAGAAAAGTAACATTCTCTTCTTTTAAGGAGAAGGTTTTGGCTGATGTTGAGGCGGTTAAGGCTGCTCATGCTGAGATTAATTCTGCAACTATTGAACCAAGTTTTATTCCGAAGAAGCAAGTTGATACGATGCTGAAATATTATTTGCAAGGATATAAAACAAAATTCGCTGAGGAAATAAAAAGTGGTGATGCAAAGTTTTTTGATGATCTTGCAGGGCAGGTTGTTGAGTCACTCAATAAATATATTAAATTTAGTTGGCATCAATTGCATGATATATCTAAAGGTCTTGAGGTGTTGGTTAGCACAGGTGAAGAAGGTGATACTGAAGGAGAATATTTACAAGCTGTGCCAAAAGGTGCAATCGGACTTATTGGTGAATATGTTGTCTTTAATGATACTCAGGAAATTGTAGAGTAGTCTGGCTATAACATCAAAAAACACCCAGCCATTTCGTGGTAATCACACGAAATGGCTGGGTGTTTTTTTTATGTAAATATACTCAACTATTATTCTTCAGATTGAGAATTTTCATTGGCTGTTTCTTCGGAAGTTATTTCTGTATCAACTGCTTCAATAGTTTCTCCTTCTTCAGCATCGATATCATCTTCCTCTGAATCATCATCTTCGGATTCTGCAATAAGAGAGGCTGAAACAACTTGTTCCTTTTTCTCTGTTTTGAAGAGGATAACTCCACTAGTGCTGCGTCCAGTAACTCGTACGCTTTCTAGTTTGCATCTGATTAATTTCCCGTTATTCGTAATTAGCATTAGTTCATCGTTCATGTTTGCCGGCATTGAAGCAACAACTTCACCAGTTTTGTCAGATAGAACCATGTTAACAATGCCGCTACCACCGCGGTTTGTGATGCGATAATGATAAGCAGATGTTCTTTTTCCAAATCCGTTTTCAGCAACAGTAAGAATAAATTCTTCTGCATTAGCCATTTCTATAATTTGCTCTTTTGTAAGATCTATTTCAAAATCTGCAGGTGCGAATTCTGTATCGCCGCTTGCAATTAATTGGCGTTTTTCAAATGGAATTGATAAATAAGCTTCTCTTTCTTCGATAGTTGATTTTATTCCATGAAGTATAGTCATAGAAATAACTTTATCGCCATCAGAAAGCCTCATGCCACGTACGCCATCAGATGTACGGCTTTTGAATACTCTAATTGCACTTACAGGGAATCGAATAGCTTTACCTTTCTTGCTTGCAAGAAGAACATGGTTATCTTCATTACAGGCCATAACATTTACTAAGCTATCATCTTCATCCATTCTAATTGCAATTTTTCCGTTAGACTGAATCTTTTTAAAGTCAGATAAATCATTTCTACGGATGTTACCTTTTGCAGTCGCAAACATAATATGCATATTATCCCATTCATCCTGATTTTCAGGCATAGGCATAATGTTTGTGATAGTTTCACCATCTTGAAGCGGTAGGATATTTACCATAGGGCGCCCTTTGCTTTGTGGGTTTCCAAGTGGTAGTTTGTATAGTTTTAAGCTATAAACTTGTCCTTTGCTTGAGAAGAAAAGCATCGGCGTGTGGGTATTGCCAACGAATAATTGCGTTGTAATATCTTCATCGCGCATTGAAAGACCTGAGCGGCCTTTTCCACCACGTTTCTGAGCTTTGTATGTAGCAAGAGGAACTCTTTTGATGTAACCACTAAGAGTAACCGTTACTACCATTTCTTCTTTCTGAATTAGATCTTCAATATCTTGGTTAAAATCACCTTCGATTATTTCAGTTTTTCTTGGAGTAGCAAATTCTTCACGCACTCTAATGAGTTCGTTTTTAAGTATAGTAAGTAATCTCTCGCGTGAGCTAAGAATATTAATAAATTCTGTAATTTCTTTAGTGAGCTCTTCAAGATCATTTTCAAGCTTATCTTTTTCCATTGCAGTTAAGCGCTGAAGCCTCATTTCTAATATAGCTTTTGCTTGGGTTTCAGATAGATGAATTTTTCCATCATCGGTTATATTTGCTTTGTCGTCGACCAGTTTGATTAGGCTTGCAATTGAAGAGCAATCCCATTCTTTTTCCATTAATTGCTCTTTAGCTATAACGGGGTTTGATGCGCCCCTGATAATTTTTATTACTTCATCAATATTGCTAACAGCAATTCGTACGCCAAGCAGAATATGCGCTTTATCACGTGCTTTATTTAATAGGAAGATAGTACGTCTTGTGATTACTACTTCTCTAAATTTAACAAAAGCTCCGATCACTTCTTTAAGGTTCATGACTTTTGGCATACCTTCGTTTAAGGCTAGCATAATAACGCCAAAGCACGTACGAAGCTGAGTGTATGAATAAATTTGATTTAAAACAACATCTGCTACAGCATCTCTTTTAATTTCAACTACAACACGAACACCATCTTTATTCGATTCATCGCGTAAGTCGCTAATTCCTTCAATTCTTTTCTCACGAACTAAATCTGCAATTTTTTCAACTAGTTTGGCCTTATTGACCATATATGGCATTTCAGTAATTACTATTACTTCGCGTCCATTATTATCTTCAATATGTGTTTTACCACGGAACATTATGCTGCCACGCCCAGTGAGGTAGGCAGATTGAATTCCAGCACTGCCTAAAATTGTTCCACCAGTAGGAAAATCAGGGCCTTTAACATATGAAATAAGTTCACTGAGCTCAATATCATTGTTATCGACATAGGCACACGCAGCATCGATCACTTCTCCAAGATTATGAGGAGGAATGTTTGTAGCCATACCAACCGCAATACCACCAGTACCATTAACCAATAAATTTGGGAACATTGCTGGTAATACGTTTGGTTCGTGTTCAGATCCATCGTAGTTTGGATTATAGTCAACAGTGTCCTTGTCAATATCTTCAAGTAGAGTATGAGAAACTTTTGTTAGCCTAGATTCTGTGTATCTCATTGCTGCCGCAGAATCACCATCCATAGAACCAAAGTTACCTTGGCCATCTACAAGAGGTACGCGTAGTGAGAAATCTTGAGCCATACGAACAAGTGAATCATAGACGGCGGTGTCACCATGTGGGTGGTATTTACCAATTACATCACCGACAATTCTTGCTGATTTTCTATGAGGTTTTGAGCTGACATAACCACCTTCATGCATTGAAAAAAGTATTCTTCTATGAACGGGTTTTAGACCATCTCTAACATCAGGGATAGCACGACTGACAATAACACTCATTGCGTAGTCCATATATGAACTTTTCATCTCATCTTCTATGGTTATTGGCACCATGTTTTTGAACTCTACTTCACTCACGATTTTTAACTCTTAAAAAGTTGATTATTTTAACCAGTAAAGACTACTAGATTTTTCATATTTTAGCAAGTGCTAAGGTGAGGATTTTAAGTAAAAAAACTGGGTAAATTATTTAAATTTTTAGTAATTCTAATACTTTGAATAATTCTCCCATTTGTTGCTCGGAAATTAGTCTAAAAACTTGTTTTTCAACATTTGTGAAATCATCTTTAGATAGATTTTGTTCGAGAGTTTTTAGCCTCAATGTTATTTCATATTTAATTAAAAAATCTCTTTGAGTGCTGAAATTAATATTTTTGATATTTTGCTCTAAGGCTGCTTTAGAGAGTGCATTAAAATCTACGTGCGTTGTAAGATCTGCTTCTCCTAATGTGTCCATAATGGAGCTATATTGATGATTTTTTATGGCTTGCAGAGTTGAGTGATATTGATGCCTGGTTCTATCATCTGAATTTATATTATATCCATAATCTATAATTAAAGCTGCTCCTTTGTGTGTATTTAAATGTGAGCTAATATATCTTGTTATATATAGCGATTCTACTGACTCTTCTACGATAGCTCCATCTTTTGCTAATTTGTGATCATACAGTAGTTGATTTTGCAATATTTTAGATATCTCTGTTTTATGAAATTTAATTCTTCCATCAATAGGGTCTGTAATGAGAATAGATTCATACCATTTATTTTTAACTTTTAAATATTGTTTTATCGGTAGTGCATCGAAAAATTCATTGGCTATTATAATTGCTGGAATTTTTGGTATTTTTTTTATATCTTTTATCCAATGTATTTTTTTACCATATGAAGCAAGGTTTTCTTTTTGTTTTTTGATAAAAAATGGGTTTATTTCATATAAAAAGATTTCTATTGCATTAAAGAAATTATTATCTAGTTTTGCGACTCGTAGGAAATCCTGCATTAGCTTTCCTTGGCCAGGGCCAAGTTCAATAAGAGAGAATTTATTTGGGGAGCCTGTTGATTGCCATTTTTCTATTGCCCATAATGCTATCATTTCACCGAATAGCTGAGATATTTCTGGGGAAGTGATAAAATCTCCGTTTTCACCAATTGCTTCCGTAGATCGGTAGTATGATTTAGAATTAGAAGATAAAACTTCTTTCATCATATCATCAATTTTAATATGACCGTCTTCTTTTATTATTTGTCTAATCTTTGAGTCAATGGGCATTTGATTTGCTGTATTTGATGATTATTATACCGATAATTAGCATTGGAATGCATAGAAGTTGTCCTCTAGTAATAAAGTCTGCGTAATATCCTATGTGTGCATCAGCTTCTCTAAAGTTTTCAATAATCAGTCTAAAAATTGAATAAAACACTAAAAATAATCCTGAAATTAGTCCTGGTTTTTCTAGCGCTTGATGCTTTTTAATATAAAAATTGAGTATAAAAAATAATATGAACCCTTCAAGGAAAGCTTCATATAGTTGGCTTGGGTGTCTTGGTAACCCATCGCTTCCTGGGAATATAAATGACCATGGAACATTTGTAACTCTTCCATATAGTTCAGCATTAATAAAATTTGCAATTCTGCCTAAGAATAGGGCTATCGGAGTTACGGATGCTACAGAATCAACTAATGTAAAATATTTGAGTTTGTTTTTTCTTGTAAATATTATTGAAGCAATGACGAACCCAATGATTCCACCATGAAAAGACATTCCACCTTCATATGTTTTAAGAATTTCAATTGGATTTGATAGATATTTTTGTGGGTCATAAAATAATACATATCCTAGTCTTCCTCCAATAATAATGCCTATTATTACCCAAGTTATAAAATCATCAATAGGTTGTTTTTTTAGTGGTGTATATTTTTTTTCGATTAATTTGATTATGTAGTGCCAGCCTAGAATTATTCCAACAACATATGATAAAGAGTACCAAGATATTGCTAATGGTCCAAAAGATATTATGATTGGATTTATATTCGGAAATTCTAACATATTTATTTATGTGAATTTATATTTGATTATGCAGCTTCTACGGTTTTTGTTTTAATACCAAGTTCTTCAAACACTTCAACTAAAGCAAGAGAAAGATTTTTAATCATTTCTTCAGTATGAAGTGGTGTTGGTGTTATCCTTAAGCGTTCTGTTCCTTTTTGTACTGTTGGGAAGTTAATATGTTGTACAAAGATCCTATGCTTCTCAATTAATAATTTTGAAGCCTTTCTTGTTAGTTCTGGGTCGCCAATTATTATTGGAATAATGTGACTTTCGTTTTCTAGTATATTAATTCCAGATTTTCTTAAAGATGCTTTTGTTTTACCTACAACATCTTGATGCTTTGTTCTTTCTGCGTCGGATTTTTTTAAATGTTGTATACTAATTTTTGCAGCTTCGGTTATAGCTGGGGGTAGGGAGGTGGTAAAAATAAATCCACTTGCCGTTAATCTGATTGCATCAATTATTTCGTGAGTTCCAGTTATATAGCCGCCGATTACTCCATAGGCTTTTGCTAGAGTTCCTTGTATTATATCAATTTTACTGTCTACCCCTAGCATATTTGCAATTCCAGCGCCTCTGTTGCCATAAAGCCCAACGCTATGAACTTCATCGATATAGGTAAGAGCATTATATTTTTTTGCAAGTTCGCATATTTTTTCGATTGGAGAGATGAGTCCATCCATTGAATAAGCAGATTCAAATGCAATAATTTTTGGTCTATTTATATCTATTTTTTTTAGTAATTCTTCGAGATGATCGGTATCCAGATGGTTGTAAATTAGTTTTTCTGCTTTTGAATTTTTTATTCCAGCAATCATTGATGCGTGGTTTGATTCATCTGAAAGGTATACTAAATCAGGTAAAATTTTAGCTAATGTAGTAAGAGTTGCATCATTTGATACATATCCAGACGTAAAAGCTAAAGCGGAATCTTTGTTATGCAAGTCGGCTAATTCTTCTTCTAGCTCCACAATTGCGTAGTTATTCCCACCTATGTTTCTTGTGCCTCCGGAGCCTACTCCATTTTCCAGTAGAGATTTATTTGCAGCATCAATTACTTTTGGATTTTGACTCATTCCAAGATAATCATTGATACACCACATAGTTATTTCTTTCTTGTTTTTCCCCCAAGAAGCTAGTGGAAAGCTACCAGCATGTCTTTGAAGGCCGATAAAATCTCTATATCTACCTTCTTCTCGAATTTGCTGAATCTGGTTTTTAAATGAAGAATTATAATCAAACATTTTAGTCTCTATATTATGATGAACATGACTATACATGAATTAATTTCAGAAGAGAATGAATTAATTGTAAACAGCATTGTTTTATTAGGTAATTTATTTAATAAAATAGAAATTGTTGATATCAGACAGTTTTTGATCAAATCTATAATTAGATTGAGTAAACGATTTTATATCTTCAGGGGTATCGATTTGATTCCTAATAATATAATCGGCAAGCATTCCTCTGGCTCTCTTTGAATTTAGAGCTATATTTTTTAGTTGACCATCTCTTGTTTCTCTAAAATGTATATTAATTAGGATTGCTTCAAGCGATGTATTGTTAATAGATGCACTATATTCATTCGAGGCAATATTGATTAGAAATTTATTTTTATGTTTTTCGATTTCAGAGTTTATACTTTGAGTAATATGTTTTTGCCAGAAAAGATTCATTCCTTTTGGAGCGAGTTTTTTTACTTTGCTAGACATTTCTAATCTGTAAGCTTTGATTAGGTCTAGGGGTTTTAGTAGTCCATAAAGAGCAGATAAAATTCTTAGATGATTTTGTGAAAAATCAATTGCTGTATTGTCTAATGTATCTGTATCAATGTTATTATATACATCTCCATTATAGGCATATAAAGCTTGCTTTTCTGGGAGGGTTTCAAAATTCTGGAATCTACTATAATTGAGTTCTGCAATTTTTTGGCTTACTTTCATTGACTGCATGATATCATTAATAGAGAGTTTTTTAAGAGCCGATAGAGTGGAGTCCATTTCTGATGTTGGAGTAATTTTTGATGATTTGTTGCAGATAGAAGGAGTTTGAAAATCCATTGATTTTGCCGGAGATATTACGTTAATCATGTGTTTTTCTCATCAAATAATTAAATTCAGCTCCTATTATAAAAATCATATTTACTATATAAAAGAATATAAGAGTTACTATGATACTACCTAACGATCCGTACACCACACTAAGCTGTCTATAGTATACAATATATGTAGATAGTAGATATCCGCTAATTGACCATAAGATAACAGTTAGAATTGCTCCTGGAATCACCTCAAGTAATTTCAGCTTTGCATTAGGTATTATGTAGTAGAGTGAGCAAACGGAGAATAGTAGTGATACAGCAATAAGAGTGTATCTTGATGCAGTGATCATAAATGCATAATCATCTATTAGATCCACGAATTGTGGAATTTTTTCTAGACCAATTGGTATAATTATGAGCATTAGCATAGCAAGTGAAATAATTGCGCTGATCCCTAAGAATTGTACTATGCTTAATAGTCTTCTTAAAATATAATTTGGCGGTGATTTGATTTCATATACTCTATTTAATATAGTTCTTAAACACTCTACAAATGATGAAGATGTCCATAAAGTTCCAAGAATAGCTAATGTTAATAAACCTTGAGGCGGAGATGCGATTAGCTCATTTATTCTTGTACGTATTGAATCAATGGAGTGAGATGGCATGTTTTCCAAAGATAATTCTATAAATTTCTCGCCAAGTTCAGATGCTCCAAAGAAGCTTGTGAAGGCTAAAATAAAAATAAAAAATGGAAATATTGATACGAGCATCATAAATGACATATATCCTGAATGTTCTACGCCATCATGATCAATCATTTTTTCGATAGATTTATATAAATTATAGATCAGTTTTTTCATTCTTTGATAAGTTTTAAATTTTGTTTTTAGTATGCATCTCATTATAGGGTTTATTTATTAATTAGCAAGAATTGGAATATGCTCAATAGTAAATTTTATAAGGAGCAGGAGATTTAATTGTAAAAAAAGTTAAAAAATATTAAATAATTGTTGCATTGGGTTGTTTTCTTTGTTATATTATCAACCAAACAAGTTTCAAATTTGTTTAAATAAATTAAGATTTAATGTTATAAAGAGAAAAATTATGGCACGTAAAAACGATTATATACTTGAAGTTGATAAGTTCGTCGGTGGAAAAATATATTCATTAAGATTGGCAAAAGGTTTATCTCGTCAGCAACTGTCAAAAGTTATTGGCGTAACTCATCAGCAGTTACAAAAATATGAAAAAGGTACTAACAGAATTTCGGTTGGTAGACTAGTATTAATAGCCAAAGCTTTGTCAAAAGACGTGTCATATTTTTATGAAGGTTTAGAATCAACTGATCAAGAACCAATTATGACTCAGCATCAGCGTATGTGTATTGAAGTTTCAAGAAACTTTATGAGAATTGAAAGTTCAGAACATCAGAATGCAGTTAATACTTTAGTGAAATCATTATCTAAAATTGCATAATTTTAGATATGAGGTAAGTGTAGTAAAAGCGTTAATCTGAAAGGATTAGCGCTTTTTTTATTTGAATATTATTTTGGCATATTTTATGCTTAACTCTATACCATTAAAAGAAATCTTTGGCTTGAAAGGTTAAGATTTTTATGATATAATTAATTAAATTTAATATTTAAAGTGAGTTTTATTTATGGCAAGTGTTATTGACGCGTTAGGTAACGGTTTGTTTGCAGGAACAGTTCCAGTTGACTCAATCGTAAAAAATAATGAAAAAATTGCTCTTGGAGCTAGAGAAGAAATTCAAGATAAAGTAGATTTTAGTAATACGAAGTTAGCAGAAATAGCTAAGCTGCAACTTGCATTAACGAGTGTAAAAACAGCAGTGGCTGCTTTAGCTGACCCTTTGCAAAAAGGGTTTACAACAAAAAAATCTTTAGTTTCGACTCAGGAAGCTGGTTTATCTGGAAGTGATTTTTTAGCTAATGTTAGAGTAGACACTAATGCGATTAATGGTGCAACAAATATAGCAGTTGAGAGAGTCGCAACACATTCTGATTTAATAATTAGATCAAATGCAGGTGCTGGATTTGCAGCTGATGGTGACATAAATGTGGATGGAACCCTAACTTTAACAGTTGGTGGACAGGCTAGAATTATTGCAGTTGCAGATGGACAGACATTGGATGATGTAATTAATAATATTAATTCAGCTTTTTTGGCTGCAGATGATGCTTTTGAGGCTTTTAAGTTGCAAGGTCCAGGCGATACAGCTTATATAGAGGTTAGAGCAAAAAATACTGGTGCTGCAAATACAATTGCATTTTTATATGCAGATAGCGGAAATGTACCGGGAGCTGCCGAGTTAGCGAATAACCCAGTTGTTCCTGGCGTTGATGCTATTATATATGTAAATGGTGTCCAAAATACTCAAGCTACAAATAAGTTTGAAAATGTAGTACCGGGTCTCTCGTTTGAAGCGGTTCGTGCTAATACTGCAAATGGAGCTAATGCAACATATGGAAATCTTAATTATAATACTATTCAGGTTTCAGAAGATCAATCCGCTGTGAAAAAATTAATTATTGATTTTGGTAATTCATTAAATGAAGTTTCTTATTTAGCTACAAAAAATAGTAAATCTAGTGCTTCACTGGATGCTTTTAAATTTGCTGATCCATTTTCTAATAAGATTTCTTTTGATGATCCGGATGCTCCTTTGAAAGGCGCTTCATTTTTTGGGCAAGTTGAGAGTTTATTTACAACTCTAACAACTGAAAAAATTGGTGCTACTGGTGATATCAAGTCAATTTATGACCTAGGAATGGCGATAAAAGAGGAAGTTAAAGATGGAGTATCGCATCAGGTGATTTATTTTGCAGATCAAGAAAAGTTTCAAACTAAATTTGAAAATAATTATAATGATGTTTATAATTTCTTTGTAACAAATGCTAAAATTACTCCTACTGTGGGCAATGCTGGGTATGTTCAATATATTCCTATAGATTCTGCAAGACCAATAACAGATGAATCTATTATTGGAAAAGATATAAATCTTGCAGTTACTTATGATGGCGGTCATGCAGTTACGAATGTTGTAGCTACTGTAAATGGTGCTCCTGTTAACGGGACTATAGAACATAATGCGTCTAGTGGTAGATATGATATTTCATTTGCAGGAACAAAACTTGAAGGAATACTTCTTTCTATTGATCCTGGCGCTGCGAACGGTATAGAAACTTCAACTATAAATTATCAACCTGGACTATCTAATATTATTAGACAAGATGTAAGGGAGCTAGTTAGTGATGATGGCTTAAGTGGTTTTACTGTTGATGATGCAAATTTAATTCAGGATCAAATTCAATCCAATGTTGATGAAATGGAAAGGATTCAAGGTGATTTGGATAAATTTTCTGCTGAAATGGAGCAACTACGAAGTACTTTGGAGTTTATGGAAACTCAAACTAATTTGTTACTTGCGTCTCTTGATGCTATACTTGGTGACAGTTAATTAGACTTAAATAATAAATTAGTTGGGAAATAATATATGTTAGCTTTTGAAAAATACAGAACTGCCACTGCAACAACAAGTGATTCTTCACATCAGTTAATTTTTGTTTTTGATGAAATAATGAAGCTTCTCCATACTGCTCAAAAAGCAATGGGAGAAAGAGATCTTGAAATGAAATTTAAAGCAATTTCGCGAGTGATTGAAGTTTTTTATATTTTGAAATCAGGTATTGATCTTGAGACAGCAGATGAAAGTACAAAGAATATAGATATGTTTTATGGTGCTACTGTTACTCAATTAGAGAGAATAAATATGAGTGATTGTGATCCAGAAGAAATACAGCCATTAATTGATGCAATCGGAGAAGTTCGTGTAGCAATTATAAATGCAACTAATGGTAGTTCCAAGAAAGAATTGGCTAATGATCTGACTGTTTAGATTTTGTAGTATAGTAATAAAGCCTTTGAAATCATATTTTGAAGGCTTTATTTATTTCCTATGTTTTAAAAACATTTGAATTTTCTGGTTCTTTTTCAAATTGCAAGTAAAAATTCTACACTGTAAAAATTAACAGATAATTAGAATTAAACATAATTAATACGTTTAAACGCCGTCATTTCAAATACGACATAATAATATTTGCAATAGGACTGTAAGTCTGTAGTAGTTTATGAACTTGACGCATTTATGGTTGGAGTCTATGGTGATCAACTAAATTTATCCGAATAAGTTATTTAGCAGTGGAGTAGCTAAATATTAGCAATTAATATTACCTAATATAAAATTAAAAAGAACTATGAAATTTAAGATGCTAGTAACATCTATGTTTGTATCTGCAACATCTCTATTTTCAACTGCTAATGCTTCTGATATGAGCATATTTTACGTAAGTCCAAATTTTTCAAATATAGGATTTAAAGATAATCATCAAACAATTGGTTCTAGTGTTGTTTGGCAAGCTAGTGATAATTTAAGATTTGATATTTCATTTGATCACTAATCTTAGACCATAATTTTGTACTAGACGTAACTTACAGCTATCGTGCAATTAATGAATCTTCATTTAAATTGTTAAGTAACCATCATTTAACAGCGGGTATAAGATTTAGGTTCTAATCAGTAATATTAAGCCTTCAAAAGTTGGTCTATCTTTAAATTTATTTTCTATTTGTAGCAGAGTATTAATTAAATGCTAGTAGTAAGTGCTATTAGCATCACTATAAATATAGTGAACACAATAAAAATAGCTGTTTGTTGAGTATGAATAGCTCTTAATTTACTCGTTGTTTGTTTTTCTAAATTCTCAATTGCCCACGGTTCAGAAGATTCTTCTTTTTGTCCTCGAATGTTCAACCAATTTGCATATAAGCTGAAAAAAGCATCTCCTAACCACTCAGTAAAGTTCATTGGCTTAGTGTCTTTTCTTTTGGTCATAAATAAAACGCTTAAGAGAAGAGAGAGAGAGATAATGATAATTTGTTTGAAGACATCGAAACTAATTAGTTCAATTGTATTAAAACTTTGAATATTTCTAAGAATTGGAAGATGTTTACCAAATATGCCGATAATAATTAGAACTAAACTCATGAATATGATACTTGCTTTAGCGTGCAGATTTAGATCTATATTAGTTGATTCTTGGGATTGAACATATTTTTTCCAAGGAAGTACTAATATTGTCATAACACTCAAAAATATTATTACAAAATAAATAAACTTGTCATGGAATAGGTGTGATAGTGAAAACTTTATGTAAAATGATGATGAGATGGGTATGTTTACCATCATTGCTATTCCAACAACTATTCCAAGTAGTACAATTTTACTATTAATTTTCTTAATTTCCTGACAATTAGTTATATCGGCTTTATCCGATAAAATTGCTGCTGAAATGCTAAGCAATGATTTATATAATATATGTATAAATAGATAGCATGTGGTTGCTAATATTGCTTCATGCGATCCATCGCTAAT
This sequence comes from Rickettsiaceae bacterium, assembly GCA_965233855.1. Classification (GTDB taxonomy): domain Bacteria; phylum Pseudomonadota; class Alphaproteobacteria; order Rickettsiales; family Rickettsiaceae; genus Megaera_A. Next base: position 517,481 of record OZ247586.1, read on the forward strand.
TCCTAGTAACATAAAGCCCATTGCCATGATTGAAAGGTAACATATAATGCTAAAGATATTTTCTTCGAATAAGGCTTTAATTGATGAATATAATATCATAATAATTGCTATATATTTCATTGATTCAAGACCAAGGAAAATTTTGCTAAGTAAAATGATAGATACTTTAGTTGTAAAGGCTATTAAGTAGAGAAAACCGGAAGGAGAGGCTTTTGGGTAGTATTTAACCATCCAGCCAGAAAAAGGGAATGCGGCAATGTTTATTAGCATACCAATAAGCATTATATACAACATATCTGGTGAATAATCTGGGTTTTTAAGCAATGTTGTTACAGGAATTATTGTTAGATCATCACCTTTAGTGACTAAATATGCTAGTCCAATAATAATCATATTACTGCTCATGAGGTGAGTCATAAAGTATTTTTTTGCAGATCTTAAGCTCGCCCTAGCACCGCCGATGAAGATAATAGCAGTTGAGATGACCATCATTAATTCTAAGCCAACAAACATTGAGATAAAATCATTAGCTAATAAACAAAAGAACGCAAAGGCTCCATATGTAGATCCTAAAATTACTTCTAACTTTTTATTTTGACTAAGAGAATATAGATTTGCTGCAAGTAACACGCAGAAGAAAGAGAGGCTTATTAGTTTGTTATAATCAGTGAATTGATAAGAAAATATTAAATTGGCCAATTCAAAAGATCCACTACTAGCATAGAAAAAGAAAATTATTGCTGTAAATATTGGAAGAAATATAGCAATAAGATTAAATGTATGATTATTTTTGTAGGAAATTATAAGTCCTATTACAAACGTCAGAATTATTGTGGTCGGATGATAAAACATATTAGCTTATACTCTATAAAAACATCAAAAATTTATTAATCGCTTGCTGCATTGGAAAGAATCCTATAACTCCAGCTAGACAAAGAGTGATACTGAGTATCATAAATATAGGAAGTCTTCTTTCAGCCGTGTGTTTTCCACTTATTACTCTCTTCGAACTTTTGTTATTTGGCGTTTCATCAAAATATGGTTTTAGTTTTAAGTGTAAAATAAAATTATCCGTAGTTGGTCTATAGATGAATATCAGCATTTTAATAACATAAATTGCTGAGAATAACGTGCTTATTCCCAGTGTAATCATTACTAAAAGGTTTTCTTGTTCGGCTGCTGCTAACATAATATAAAATTTGCTTATGAAGCCTGCAAAAGGTGGCATGCCCATTAGGGATAAGCCGGCTATAAGCATAACAAAACTAGTTTTAGGCATGGTGTTTCTTATGCCAATGAGCTCTCCAATATGATATGCGTTTTTCACGCTGTAAATATTACCAGCTGCATAGAAAATGCATATTTTTGTGAATGAGTGTGAGACCATATGCATAACGGCTGCGCTTAAACCTTTTGGTGTTAATAAGAACGCGCTGAGCAGAGCGATACTTAATTGGTTAATAGTTGAGTATGCAAGCACCATTTTTACTTGTGTATATCTGATTGCTTGTAGTGAGCTATAGATTATAGTAATCATTGGCAGAATGACTAACCAATTATAGTCTGCAAAAAGAGTTTGTAGATAAGTTAGGCCGAAGACATAAGCAAGAATTTTATATATACAGAAGAGGCCAGTTTTTACTACGACAACTGCATGGAGAAGTGCGCTAACAGGATATGATGCAACCATAGCTGCAGGAAGCCAACTATGGAAAGGATAAATAGCTGCTTTTGCGATGCCAAAAATAAATAGAAGTAATAAAATTATAGCGTGCGTGTCAGAGAAATGTCCTTGAATAAAACCATTTGGCGTGAAGTTACCATGACCTATGTTCGAATATATTATAATTATAGCTGGTAAGAAGAGGACTAGACCTGATAGCATTAGTATTTTTAGATATTTAATGAGACCGTTCGATACTTTTTGTCCCCCATGATGTGCTATTAATGGCATCGTGCATAATGTTAAGATTTCATAGCCAACGAACATAGTAAATAGATTGGCTGATAATGCTATTATACTACCCATCATTACGCAGCAATTAACAAAAAACAGGAATCTATTACTGTTTTCCATCTCATTAATATCAAGAAATTTTATAGTGTAAAGTAGGGCGCAGATCCAGAGTATAGCGAGTAGTGTTAGGAAGATCATGCCTAATGGTTCTAGGTGTAGGGCAATGGTATATTTCCCAAAATCTAGTAAAGTAAAGCTGGACTCAATTCCATTAAGAAATAGGTAGTCAAGTAGTAGAACATTGGCTAAGAACACAATGCTTACTGCAAGTAAAGAGAAGCTTCTAGTTGCGCTATCTTCTTTAGTAACAAATGGAGTAATCAAATTCACTAAGCCAACTAGCAAAGTGGAAATGACTAATAATTGAGGTGCTACTAAATTGATCATTAAGATTATATTCTCTTCGTTTTAATTATGTTCGATTATAACTGATTCAGTATATCCAGCGAGGTTTGCAATATCTTTTACATACACAATAGTTATAATTTGAAAAATGATTATCGCGGTTAATCCGTAAAGTTTAGTGTCTATTTCGATTGAACCATTTATTTTTGGGCTGAAGAAAATAGCCTTAGTAAATCTTAAATGGTAGAGAAGGCCAAAAACGGCTCCAAGTATCACAATAACAAATTCAAGATGTAGTCCTTGGCTTAATAATAGGTCAAATAATTTCACTTTTACAACGAACATACTAGTTAAAGGCAGACCAGCGCTGAATATTATTGCAGCAGCAGTAAGAATTTTAAAGAAAGTGCTATTTTTAATAGATTTAAATGTTTCAAATCTTAAATCATTTGTTTTATGCTGAATATGGGCAATTATAGTAAATAATGAGATTTTATTAATTGCATCAAGAATTAATAGCTGGAATAGTAGCTCTATTGCTGACCAGATAGACATTAAAAGAAACACGTAACCTATTTGGGAAGCGGTAGAGTAGATGACTATTTTTTTGAGTGTATCTGCTTTGAGTGCAAGTATTGTGCAGATGATTATTGTTGCCATAGAGGCTGGTCTTAGCACAGATATTAGTGCTTCATGGATAACTTCGCCGTCTATTGTAAAATGTATAAAGCGTAAGATGACGTAGACACCTAGTAGGCTGGAAATTGATGCTAAATATGTAAGAATGAAAGGCGAGGCTGATGAATAAGCTCTAACCATCCAAAAATGCATTGGAAAAAATGCCATTTTTAATATAGCTCCGCTTAAGAAGAATACTATAGCTGTGATTACTACACGTGATGAATAGTGTCCTTCTAATATTACAGCAATATCTGTGATATTAAGGCTTCCAGTTAACGCTAAAAAGAATCCAATTCCTATTAGAATTAGTGTCGCACCAATTGTACCAAGTATCAAATAGTCAAAAGCACCAATTAGTGCTCTAGGGTTCCGTCCTTTTGACATTAGAACATATGTAGCAAGAGAAGAAATTTCAATAAACACATAAATATTGAATAAATCATTTGTACTAATAACGCCTAGATATCCGACATGAGCAAAAAGCAGTAGTGCATAAAAGATATGTTGCCTTTTATCGTCAATGTAAATTGTGACTGTTTTATTGATTAATTCTCTTCCAAATACTAAAAAGAAAAATAGAATTGCATTTAGAAAAACAATAATAGGTTGGTTTAAATAGTCCAGTCTGTATTCTATTCCAATAGGGGCTTCCCATCCGCCAAAATAATAAACTAATCCGTCATCTATGTGAGTGATAATATAGAGAGATAATAATAAACATATTACGGTGCTAAAGACTGCAATGAACCATGAGTAAAAGCGATTAAAGCTCAATGCAGATAGAAGGGCTGCAAAGAAAGGAATCATGATTTGTAAAGCTGGAGCGTGTTTTATAATACTCATTATTGATTCACCTCTTCTTCGGTTTTATCAATCTCGCTTTCTAAAATTGTGCCATATTCTTTATGTATTTGATAAATTAATGCGAGACCAACGGACATAGTTGCAAAACCAACAACAATAGCTGTTAGCATTAAAACATGCGGTAGAGGGCTTGAGTAAATATAGTTACAATTAGATGTTGATTCACAAATGTCAATAGGAACAACTCCATTTGCGGTTTTCCCTAAAGCAATATAGAAAATTAGAACAGAGCTTTGAAAGATCGCAAGTCCAATAATTTTTCTTATGAAATTATCGCTAGTCAGCATAATAAATAGGCCGCTAGTTAGTATTATTACTGCAAAGAAATAGATTAAATTTTGCATTTATTTATTCTTCCCTCAATAGTGAGTATATTAAGCACATTATAGATGCTACAGTTAGGCCAACTCCGAGTTCTATCATAAAAATTCCAAGATGTTGCCCAGCAATATCATTTTCTAGTAAAGTGCTATAGTTTAAGAATTCTCCCCCTAAAAATAATGCAGTTAATCCCGTGCTGGCATAAATCAATACTCCTAAAATACCACATATCGTTAAGCCCTTAATAGAAAAGTGACTTTTAAGTGCAGAGCTACCAAACACAAGATCATAGGCGATAATTCCAGTTGCAAAAATCACTCCAGCTTGGAATCCACCTCCAGGTGAAACTTTTCCATTTAATTGGATATATATTCCATATAAAATTATATATGGAATAATAAAAGGTAGAACTATTCTTATTACAGAAAATTCTTTAAGCATCTACTTTTTTCCTCCTTGATATTATTACAAGAACTGCAAGCCCTGCAATAAGTATTACTGCTGTTTCCCCCAATGTATCATATCCACGGTAACTAGCTAAAATGGCAGCTACCATTGATGGAATAGCGATATCTGAGTGAGTGTTTTCAACGTAATATTTTGTTAAGTGGCTTTGTAGAGGAGAATCTGGTGCGCCAAATAGAGGTAGATCTAATGCTGCCCAGCTTAAACAGATTACAAAAACGCTACAAAGAATAGTTGCAAAAATAGTTTTAGATTTTCTGGTTTTTCCAGTATCTTCACCAACTATTTTAACAAGATTCAGTAGTACGCAGGTTGATAAACATGCGCCAAGAGCGGTTTCGGTCATTGCAACATCTGGTGCATCCATGAATAAATAGCATATACCTATAAATAAGCTAAATACTGACATGATGATTATGGATTCAACTAAATTTTTACTAAGGATTAGTCGTATACAAGTAGCAAACATCACTAGCGCAGAAATGCATAGTAATATTTCATCTATATAGAAATCTGATCTTGTAGGTAGAGAAAAGAAATTTTCCATTATTTAATTCTCCCATTTTTATCAACTTTATATAAAAGTGATGCTCTTCCAAGAGCGTGGGTTGAAATAGGGTTTAATATAAAGACTAGAATCGCAACAAATATTAGTTTTATGGAGCTAGTGATATTATTCTGTAATAAGGCAAGGCCAATAAAGCATAATGGCCCGCCGCAACATTCTATAACACTTGCAGCGTGCAATTTTGTATAAAAATCTGGAAATCTAAATAAAGCTACTATGCCAGATATAATAAAGAATAATCCAAATGTGATCAGTAACCAGCCTAAAAAAATCATTATTTATCTGTTTTTATGTAATTAATAATATTTATTTTTACAAGATTTTTCCTTTTAAAACAAGAGTTATAGAGGTTTTTGTTAATTGAAATAGAAAAAATATTATTTGCAAGCTCTTAGTGCTGCTATCGTGTTGAAGTATAGCTATCAAAATCAATTTATATGAAGGAGGTTTTTTTGGAAAAAGGTTGTTTTAGTTCTGATTTAATTATCAAATCTTCAAAGCCTAGTAATACCACTATTTCTGGTTATGCAAGTGTTTTTGGAGTGGTTGATAGTCAGAACGATGTAATAGTTAAAGGAGCATTTGCATCTGCTGAACGCAAATATGTGAAGTTACTTTGGCAACATGACTCTAGTCAAGCAATTGGAGTAATCACATTCATAGAAGAGGATGAGTATGGTTTGAAATTTGAGGCAGAAATTAATAATAAAATTGAAGTTGGAAGGGAAGCTTCGGAGTTAATTAAACAAAAGGCTATTTGTGGATTAAGCATTGGATTTTCAATAGACTCTTCTAGCTACAATGAAGATGGAATAAGAGTTATTGAAGATTTAAATCTAGCTGAAATTAGCGTTGTAACTTTTCCGGCTAATACTCATGCTGAAATTAGCTGTATAAAAAGTAAATCATTTAGTAAAGAATATAATGAATCAAATCTTGATGAATTATCCTCTTTGGTCAAAAAATTAGCAGAATATTAGGAGGGGTTATGCAAGAGAATAAAATCAATTTAATAGCTAAAGATATAAAAAAATTTTTAGCAAAAGAGTCGAATCAATCACAAAAAATCAATAAATTAGAAAGGGAAATTAATAAGATGCAAAATTATATATCAAGACCAGAAAATATAAATATTGATAATATTGAGGAGAAGAAATCATTTAGTAACTATATAAGAAAAGGAGTGCAAGATAATTTAATTACAAAATCTTTTAGTGGAGCGGCTGAAGATGGAGGAGTGATTTTAAGTAATCAAATTATTTCTATGATTAATCAAAGATCAATGATGCGTCAAATTGCATCGGTTGAAAGAATTTCTACAAGGTCGTTAGATATTATTTTTGAAGATGGCAATTTTTCAGCTGGCTGGGTTTCTGAAACAGGAGCAATGGATGAAACAGATACGCCAAAATTAAAGAAAATATCTATTAATGCTCACGAAATTTATGCTCAACCGAAAGCTACCCAAAGCTTAGTCGATGATTCTGAAATTAATATTGAGAATTGGTTGTCTGAAAGAATAGTTGATAGCTTTGTAAAGCTAGAAAATGAAGCTTTTATTAAAGGCGATGGAGAGAATAAACCTAAAGGTTTTTTGACAAACGAAAAAATTGATAAAATTGAGAGTGGGACATCTGTATCCCCAGAATCATTACTTGGTTTAATAAATTCTCTTGATAAAGGCTATTTGGCAAATGCATCGTTTATTATGAATAGGAAGACATTATCTTCAATTCAAGGTTTGAAGGATGACACAGGAAGGTTTATTTGGAATCAATCTTTATCAGATCCATTACAGCAAACTATATTCGGTATTCCAGTATTTATAAGTTCTGATATGCCTGATGTTGCGGCTGATGCACTTTCTATTGCACTTGGTGATTTTAGGTCAGCATATAAAATTGTTGATAGAACAGGGATAAACCTTATGAGAGATCCATATACTGAGAAGCCTTTTGTAAAATTTTATGCTGTTAAAAGAGTAGGCGGGGATGTAATAAATCCAGCGGCTATTAAATTAGCTAAATTTGTTGAATAATTTTATCCAAAGAGTTGGCTGCTTACTAAATTGCAGCCAACTTTAAATATTTTGCAGGAAAATATGAAGTTAATATATAAAACTATTGAAATTGATAGAGAGCTTATTTGGTCAGTAGAAGAGATAAAAAATTATTTGCGGATATCTCATGATTATGATGATGCACTAATAACAAGCTTATCCGAGGCTGTAATTGAGTATGCAGAAAATTTTACTGGAGAGTTTATTAATAAGAGAAAAATTAGTTGCTTTGTAAGTAGAGCAAATAAAATTATTCGATTAAAGGCAACTTATAATATTAATTTGATATCTGTCCACAAGGTTATAAAAAAAGACAAAGAAGATATAAGTGATAGTTTCGGTGATTTTAATATTAGAGATTCTTCTGTGTTACTTAGTGAGCTGTATACCAATCAGGATATAGAAATATTATATAATTGTGGTTTTGCAGAGGCTGTACCAAAAGCTTTGAAGTTAGGAATGCTAAAGCATATTTCTGCAATGTATGAATTAAATGAAAGTGCATTGGATCCAGTGGATGAAATTCAGAATTTATATCTGCCTTATAGAAAATTAAAAATATAATGTTATTTGATTATTAATATGAAAAAGCAAAGTGTCGTTTCTAGGTTTGCTCACAAAATTTCTATACTCCATGATAGATCAGAAGATGAATTAGAAGAAGCTATATGGGAAGAGTTTGCAACTTGTTTTGCACAAGTAAAACCTGTATGTGATAATAAGTTTGCTTCACTAGAGGGGGTCTCATTCGGCGATGTTATAACAGAAGAGTATTTCCACTTTAGAACTAGGTATATTAAAGGAGTAACTAAGGAAATGCGATTGTTGTTTCACGATAGGAAGTTTGAAATAAAAAGAGTTATTGATGATCAAGAAAAGGGGCGCATGCTTAGTATTATAGCGCTTGAAGTATAAAGGTAAAAAATGTCTCTAACATTTATTAGTGATTTTCAAAATCAAATATATAAGATTTTGGCAGCTGACAGTGAAATTAGGAAATCAGTAAAAAAGATTTATTTTGGTGCTGTTCAAGATGGTAGGTGTCCTTTCTTGTTAATTAGCATAAAGAAAGCTGAGGATTTATCTCGTCATGTGGAAGCAATATATTCTGTAGAATTTCAAATATCTGCATATGCAAAGGATCATCATCATAAATTATTAGTATCACTAGCTGATAAAGTAATTGATGCAATTGGAGGTTCTAGAATATTTTTGCAGGCTATAAGGTTGCTGGGATAAAAGCCAATGAGATCTATTTTGAGAAAGCGAAGGATTTGGTGCTTAATAAACTTTCTATAAATTACAAAGCCTTAATTAAGAGAGAGAATTATGATTGATTTTCACAACGTAAATTTGCCAAAATATATTGAGATCTTTGCTGTTGCTGTCACTGAGTTTTCTACGCATTGCGCTATAACAAAATCTGGAAGAGAAATAAGAAATTCAAATAGCATGCTTCCTAAAAGAAGTTATATCTTAAAAGATTGTTGTTTATCGAAGAAACAGTTCGAAGCATTTAATAATTTTTTTTACGCCAGAATGGGAAAAAAATTTTCATTTCGTTTAAAAGATTATTGTGATTTTAAAGTTGAAAAACAGCTGATTGATAAGGGTGATGGAGTTGTTAAAAAATTTCAATTAGTTAAATTGTATTCAGATCCTGTTGCGCCGTATATAAGAAAAATTACTAAACCAATAAGAGAATCAATTCATCTATATTTAGGAGAAGAACCAATAGTTCCTGAATCAATAGATTTAGAGCTAGGTTGCGTATCTTTAACAGATCCTGTCCCGGAAGAGAGTAAACTATACGCCAGTTTTGAGTTTGATATATCTGTGAGATTTGAAAGAGATAGTTATCAATATAGTTTTAATAGTGATGGAACTATTTCATTAGATGACGTTAAATTGATTGAGGTGATGTAATATGTCAGATAGGAATTTTACATATCTTTTTTACATTAATTTGAAAAATGGAATTGAGTATCATTTAACATCTTCAGTAGATTTAATAACGCTAGAAGGTAAATTATATTTACCATTTTCTGGACTATCTATTGAATCTGCTGAGTTTAATGATTCTGCGCAAAATAATATAGTTTTGCATGGTACTTTTGAAGATTTAGGAATTACGCGCAATCTGGATTTAGTTGGGGCTGTATTAAGATAACCCCAACTATGCATAAGAATCTAATTTTACCATTTGATCTAGAGATGGTTTATCAGTTCTAATTTGGTAATTTATGAGTCCAGCAAATAAGTGAGAAAAAGCGTTGATAGGTGATCTGTGCCTACTATGAATCAAAGTATTCAATGACTTCATAGAGGAGAATATAGTCTCAATAAAACTACGACGCATCAACATCATTTTATCTGTAGTATCCATTAAAATATTTTTCATATTCTTTTTGATTTTAGTAATCAAAGTCACTTTTTGTTCAAATAATTCAGCGGATAGTTTTTTGGATATATACCCTTTATCACCAATAAGTTTACCAGTAATACCTTTCACCATTTCCATAACTGGAGAACGATCATTAACGTTGCCACCAGTAATAGTCATACTTACAATTTCTCCGAATGTATTGAGAATAAAGTGCAACTTAAAGCCAAAAAACCAACCAGTAGAAGTCTTGCCTTTTTTAGCTAATCCTTTAAAAACTTTATGTCTTTTTTCTCGAAGATTATGACAAACAGCCATAGGCGTTGCATCTATAAACATATATTCTGTTACCTTACCTTCAAGGCTTTTAAGCATGCAAACCACAGCAGGGAAGCAAGTTTTATTAGTGCTGTAAAGCGATCGTAATGTACTAAGTAGCTGAATAAGTTTCTGTGATTCCTCATAAGTTCTAGGTAAAAATATTTAAAGCATGACATTCCAGATTGATGAAAAGCTATCAGGATAGTTATTATTTCTGACAAGCTCATTTTACATGGTTTATTACGCTTTCTAATACCACTGGTAATGAGTGTCTTTTTGTACCAATTTTCAAATCCTTTACAAAAATCATCGACAAAGCAGAACAAACTATCGTAATCTATATTCATTGGGGTACCTTTTTTAGATTGCAAAAATACAGAATACCCCAATATCACTAGCTATGCAGTCCTTTTCTTATACATAGTTCGGGTTAAGATAATAAATTTCAATAGAGGAGAAGCAAAGGAGCTAGTAACATATACATGTACTAAACAAATTTTTGCTAACTTAGAATTTAGATTAGTTTGTGAACCAGATTCAATAAAATTTAATCAATCGTTATTACCTTTATTTACAAAAACTTGTAGAGCAAATTTTTGTGACGAAAATTGTAAGTTAAATATAGATGATTTTAAAGTAACTGTTGAAGTGGTTAGTAAAAATAGTAAGAGTCTAATATGTAGGGATATTGATGAATACTTAAATGGTTATTTTTCAGGAGGTAAATTGTTTGTTAAATATATTAATAGTAAAAAAGAAGAGTATATAGTTAATAGTCATTTTGCAAATAAAATTGAATTGCGAGATGAGGCGCTTTTTAAACTTGAAGATATAGAGGAAATAAAATTATCTCCTACTTGTGATAAAAAGATTAGAACTTGTTGCTATTCTTTCAATAATACAGTAAATTTCAGAGGCGAACCGGATATTCCGGAATATAGAATAATTAAAAATTAATATTTGATAGATTGAAAATGTTTCAAAGGTTTTTTTTAGGTTTTTTAAGTGTTTTTAGGTTTGGTGCTGTGCCAATTAAAAATAATATAAACACAGATGGAATTGCCTCTTATATTGATCTTGTGGAAAAAGATTTTAATTTATCATATGAGAAGATGAAAAATAACCATGAAGGAAAGTAAAAAGTTTTTTGATAATAATAGGCTTAATAAAGGGCATAGAAGAGTATCAAATTCAAAACAAAGTGATCTAAATATAATAAGAAAAAAGTATCAGCATGTGCTTCCTCCGGTCGAGATGCTTGAGCATTATGAAGAGCTTAATCCAGGTACGCTTGAGAAGTTGTTAGATATGGCTGAAAGAGAGCAAAATCATAGACATTCAATTGATTTGATGGCTATGGAAAAGCATAGTAAAGCCACTCAGCTTGGCAGAATGTTTGCTTTAGTGTTTGTAGCTTTCATTTCTATTACATCTCTAATGCTAGTGATAGCTGGAAGCTTTATTGTTGCATCTGTTTTTGCATTTGCTGCTTTTGCATGTATAACAATTGTATCATTTCTTTATTCTAAGAATTCTTTATTCAAAGAATCAAATAGAAATAATTATGGAAACTTTAAATTTTCTAAAAATCATAGAAAACCTCGAAGGCCAAAAAACTAAGAATTAGATATTTTGTTAAAATGTTGTAGCGTGGGTTATTTTAACCTGCGCTTTTTTGTTCTTATAAAATGAAGATGCTAACATTTGACCTTTCTAACATGTTGATTTTCTAGCTCATGCTAATTAAAGGTTAATTTTTTTAATAAAAAGGCTTACTAATTGTTAAAAAACGTGTATATTTAACCCCAACTATGCATAAGAATCTAATTTTACCATTTGATCTAGAGATGGTTTATCAGTTCTAATTTGGTAATTTATGAGTCCAGCAAATAAGTGAGAAAAAGCGTTGATAGGTGATCTGTGCCTACTATGAATCAAAGTATTCAATGACTTCATAGAGGAGAATATAGTCTCAATAAAACTACGACGCATCAACATCATTTTATCTGTAGTATCCATTAAAATATTTTTCATATTCTTTTTGATTTTAGTAATCAAAGTCACTTTTTGTTCAAATAATTCAGCGGATAGTTTTTTGGATATATACCCTTTATCACCAATAAGTTTACCAGTAATACCTTTCACCATTTCCATAACTGGAGAACGATCATTAACGTTGCCACCAGTAATAGTCATACTTACAATTTCTCCGAATGTATTGAGAATAAAGTGCAACTTAAAGCCAAAAAACCAACCAGTAGAAGTCTTGCCTTTTTTAGCTAATCCTTTAAAAACTTTATGTCTTTTTTCTCGAAGATTATGACAAACAGCCATAGGCGTTGCATCTATAAACATATATTCTGTTACCTTACCTTCAAGGCTTTTAAGCATGCAAACCACAGCAGGGAAAGCAAGTTTTATTAGTGCTGTAAAGCGATCGTAATGTACTAAGTAGCTGAATAAGTTTCTGTGATTCCTCATAAGTTCTAGGTAAAAATATTTAAAGCATGACATTCCAGATTGATGAAAAGCTATCAGGATAGTTATTATTTCTGACAAGCTCATTTTACATGGTTTATTACGCTTTCTAATACCACTGGTAATGAGTGTCTTTTTGTACCAATTTTCAAATCCTTTACAAAAATCATCGACAAAGCAGAACAAACTATCGTAATCTATATTCATTGAGGTACCTTTTTTAGATTGCAAAAATACAGAATACCCCAATATCACTAGCTATGCAGTCCTTTTCTTATACATAGTTCGGGTTATATTTACAATTCATAGTTGCAAATATTACAAATTTTATAATTTATTAATATTCGTGTTATTTTATGTTAAATATAATTCTGGGAAAATTATGACTAAATATAGTGTAATCAAGTTTCAAGCGCCATTTGAGAGATTAAAAGAGTACGATTTATCACCGGAAGTTAGACTTCATAAGGCAATCATAACTCAAGCAATCATTGATGTTTCAAATAATTCTGACTCTCCTTCATCTAAAAAAATTGAAATTGAGGCAAAAAATTGGATATTTGGCAATTCGTTATATTTTAAGAATGTTTGTAATAGGGCCGAATTAGAGCCAAAAGATGTAGTGCAAATGGCAAGGGACGCAATCGTCATGAAATGTAATAGCATGATTTGCTTAAATATTAACCCATTTCAGCAAGTTGCTTAAACTATGCGATATATATGGCCACAAGAAATAGGTAATTTTTTGCTATAAATAAGTCTGTTCTTGAGTTAATTCTAGATATATAATAGTTATATGTTATCGTGTAAGTTGAAAATTATTATTAGGAGTATAAATAATGCAGGTAGATACATCAGGTCAACATATATCAATTGGTAATTCTTTAAATGAATATGTTGATAGTAGGTTAAAGGAAGTTGTAGGAAAATATTTTGCTAATGCCCCAAGTGCGCATGTTCATTTTTCTAAACAAGGTCATGTATATAATTGTGATATAGTTTTGCATGAAGGGACAGGTAGACATGTAGTTATAAAGAGTAATGCCTCGTCAGATGAGATTTATAGTGTGTTTGATATTGCACTTGGTAAGCTTGAAAAGCAGATGCGCAAATATAAGTCAAAGTTAAATAATCATCATAGAGGTGTTAAACTCGCCGAAATGATTCCTGATGCCATTAAGTATGTTATATCATCAAAGCAAGTGGAAGAGCAGGTGGAGTTTGATGTAGATAATCCAGCGATTGTAGCTGAAAAACCTACGCAAGTTATGCCTCTAACTGTTGGTGAAGCTGTTATGAAAATGGATTTGGAAAATTTACCAGCTCTTATGTTTGAGAACGCTAAGACAGGTAGAGTGAATGTTGTATATTATAGAAAAGATGGTAATATTTCTTGGGTTGATTCTAAGTAACCTAAAGGAATACGCTTTCTAAATTTAAAGAGTTCGGTCCATTTGGATTGAGCTCTTTTTTCATTGTCGATGATATATTTTTGAATATAATGAAAACAAATCAAACGTTTTTGGATTAGTTTTGAAATCAATTTCAGCTTGTTGAATATATCTCAAACATCTTACAGCATCTTCTGATGTGTGCTTTCTAACGATTTGTTTAAAGTCGTTTAAATATTTAAAGAAGATTGGCGGGTATAAAGATTTTATTGCAAGGTCTGTATTTTCTCCATCTTCAATTTTTGAAGTTACAGTATAAATATTTAAGTAGTATCTGCCTAGAGCCCTGATCATCAATACTTCATTTTTGTTTTGTTCTTTTAATTTGCTTATCTCTTTTAGTAAATTTAAAGGATCTTGTTTAGCAAAATAAATACACATTTCATCGCCACTAGCAAGTAGATCACTGCTCAATGTTACTAGAATATCATCTTTAACTATTTCTGATTTATCATGAGTGAAATTAAAAATCTTTTCTAATTCAGATTTAATAATTTGATGATCGCCTTTTAGATGTGATTTAAGGTAGAATAGAGCTTCTTCATCAATACTCTTATTATGTTTTTTGCATTGCTGTAGAATGATTTTTGCAACAGTGCTTTCATTTTCATAATAACATCCAATGGAAGCTATTTCTTGCCCTTCTTCAAAAAATTTACGAACACCGCTAGCTGGAAGGGAATCATCACTAACAAAACAGATGAAATGTTCAAAATCATTATTAGTAATGCAGTTCTGTAGTTCTTTATTTAAAGCTCCTTTAACGTTTGTGATTTTAATCAATTCTTTCTGCTTAAAAAAGTTTGTACTATTTGCAATAAGCAGAAGTTTGTTTGCAGTTAGTTCTTTGATATTAAATTCTGAAACAATAAGGTCCATTTTATTTATTATTTGTTCTAGTATAGTTGTAGCAAAACCATGATTTGTTCCATGTACTAGGAGTGATTTAATTTTTCTGGATTGAATCTTCTGTAATAATTCTGATATGGATGATGTGAAGAATTTCATTTTTTTCTATTTTCAATAAATAAAAGAATTCTATTTCTTACTTCTTCAGCAGACATTATAGCTAAAACTTTTTGGAGCTCTTGCTGATTAGCGTTGTTACTATAAGGCGAAAAGTTAGAGCTATAGGAAGCAAGCCTTAAGAAATTGCCTGAATTAATTGTTTTATTTGTATGCGAATCAGTCAATTTATAGGTAACTTTGATAGTTACAACCTCACGCAAAACATCTGAATTTTTTTGTATTATGCTGAAATCTTTATTATATGATAATGTAGTGCTTAAAGTATATTTTGAATTCTTTTTAGTAGGAAATGTGTTTTTTAAATGATTGTAGTAATCTGCTCCTTCTGGAGAAGAAAGTGGAATGATTTCTATAGATTGCATTAGTTCGTATGTTGGATTTAGATCAGTTTTGTAAATAGGCCTAAATCCACAAGAAGTAAGAGAAAATAATATAATAAATAGATTTGCTATTTTAAAATAATTATTAGTTCTCTTACTCATATATGTTCCAATTATTGGCTGTTTATTTTAAGAAGCAACTTGTTCTTTAGTATTTTTATTAGCAGAATCTTTTGTTTCATCTTTAATAATATCAGCTTTGTTATCAGTTTTTTTTGTTATTTTCTTTCTATTTTTATTAGTTCTTCTTTTTTTAGGAATTTGTGTTTGCTCTGAAGGTTCTGTAATAGTTTCTTCTTTTGAAACATTTTTATTTTCTACAGGCGCAGTGTCTTTTTTGTCTGCATTGTTTTTATCAGTAGAATTTTCTTTCTTTTTATTGGGTAAATTTTTATTCTTATCAATTTTTCTTCTATTTTTAGAGTAATTTTTTTCTTCAGTTTCATTATAGATTTCAGATGTATCTTGTAGGGCAGGTGAGTAGGGTTGATTGTTCTGCTTGTTTTTATCTGAATGTTTTACTTTTTCAATAGAATAACTATCTGATGTCGCATCTCTATCTATCGAAAAATTCAGTTTGATAGAATATTTAGACTCTATAAATGAAATTTCCTCTCTTTTGTGGTTAAGTAAATAAATGATTGATGAGGCAATCCCAAATACATTTACTTCATCATATTTTCCATTGAATATTTCATTTTCTATTGTTCGAAGTATTAGCATTGAATTAGATTCGTCTGCACGCACGACACCTTTTCCACTACAGTGTGAACAAATATTAGAATTCATTTCTAGGAAAGAAGGGCGTAATCTTTGTCTAGACATTTCTAGTAGCCCAAAAGTGCTAATAGGTGCAGTTTGGATTCTTGCTTTATCTTTACTGAAATATTCCCAAAGCGATCTTTCTAAAATTTTACGGTTCTTAGTTTCGCTTAGATCAATGAAATCTAGTACAAGAAGTCCTGATAAATCACGTAATCTTGATTGTCTTGCAATTTCTCTGGCAGCTTCAAGATTTGTTTTTAAAGCCATTTCTTCGATGTTGCGTTCGCTCGTAGCTCGGCCTGAGTTGACATCAATAGAAATCAAAGCCTCTGTGGGGTTAATTACAATGTACCCACCAGATGGTAGGTGAACGATTGGTTGATACAGTTTTATTAATTGGTCTTCAATGCCAAATTTTGTATATATTGGTGTTTTGCTTTTATATTCTTTTACAACTTTTGCTTGACTCGGAAGAACATCGTTCATGTATTTTTGGCATAAACTGTATGCCTCTTTACCTTGAACGACTACTTCTTTTACATTCCTATCAAACATATCTCTGATAGTTTTGAGGATAATACCATCTTCTTGGTGGATAAAACAAGGAGCTTTTGATTTTAGAGTTGCTTCTCGAATTTTATTCCATAATTTTGCTAAATAATCATAATCTTTTTTTATTTCAAGTGTTGTGTGCCCTGCACCCGCTGTTCTCGCAATCACGCTTGAACTGCTATTACCTTTTTCAGCTAGATCATTTATTATTCTTTTAAGTCTTTTTCTTTCATCATGATTTGAAATTTTTCTAGATATTCCATTCTGTGATGGTTTGTTTGGCATTAATACGCAATATTTCCCTGCTAAAGAAATATACGTTGTCAGTGAGGCGCCTTTGTTTCCTCTTTCTTCTTTTGAAGCTTGAACTAAAAGTATTTGTCCTTTTTTTATTACTTCTTGGATTTTAAATTGTTTCTCAGTTGAATCTGATTCTTTTGAGATTGAATCTATTTCATCCTCTTCAGCAGCAATGTTGATATCAGATTGAAGTTTCTCATCCACCATTTTTTCAATTGCGCTAATATCAATATCATCACTTTCTACTAGTTCGTGGAATTTATTTTCAGATCTTTTTTCTTCTAAATCTTCAGAAGTTATTTCTGGAGCAACTATTTCATTTCCTGCAATTGCATTTTTATTGTCTGTAGATAGAGTTTGGTAGTAGTCAGGATGAATTTCGCTAAACGGAAGAAATCCGCTTTTATCTTCTCCATAATCCACAAAGGCAGCTTGGAGCGAAGGCTCAACCCTTGTTATTTTTGCCAGGTAGATGTTGCCTTTGATTTGTTTTTTATTTGCAGAACTAAATTCTATATTTTCTATATTATTGTTCTTATCTAATAAGACTACCCTTGTTTCCGTGGGAAAATTCCCATCGATTATTATTCTTTTTTTCATATGTACTCATAAAATGTATTTAAATATTTTTTTAAGGCCGGCAAACATGCATCAAAAACCATAAATAGATTAGCTATAATGCTCAAACTCTTTATTTATTATTTCAATAATTATACTCTTTAATCTAAGAGTGTTATTGGTGGCTGTCTGGGTGTAATAAAATTTAGTTTGCCAGGTTGCCTTATTACTTAAAAATTTATATACCAACTAGCGGTTTTTAGCAAACAATATTTATGTCTAAGAGAAATAGTTTATCAGGTTTTTTAGTTCCTTTTATATGCGTAGTTTCCTTTTTTTTATGCATTTTTGTAAATGTTAGAATATTAGAGGTGTATCTTGCATCTGAAGATTTGTCATTCACCTATTTTGATAGAATGGCTTTTTTAAAGATGTTAGGTTATGTTCTGGCTACTATATTTAGTATCATGTTAATAACATGGTTATCTTTTTTTCGAGGTGTCATTATTGCATTGCCGCTATATTATTTAAGTTGTTTTTGCATTATCTATTTGGATACTGATATTGTTATTACAATGTTTTATTTTGTCATTTACGGAGCAAGTGCTTTAATGATAGCTCTTCTTCTTGTTGATAAGGTTTTTGAGAAATTTGAATCTAATATTTTAAATAGGATTATATTAGTAATATCGGGTATGATAACATCACATGTATTGGTTATTTACTTGAATATCTTTGTAATTGATAGAGATTGGGAAAATGTATCTTTCTTTCATATTATTATTGCCAATATAATTCCATTATTTGTTTTTCTTGGAATAGTTTTTAAGTTTGAAAACTATAGATCAATACGCATTGTGGATGGGTATAATTTTAATATTGTTATCAAAAATATGGAGCTAGAGGTTCTAGTTGCTTTTAGTATGTTTTATGTAATTATGTCTATAAATAATGGGTTTGAGGTTTTTTCTCTTTCGCATTTTTTTCAGGATATATCTACTGAAGTTATTAAATTAATACTAGTGTCTTCAGTTGTTTTATCGGTTGTTTTGTCAAAAATTACTATTCCTAATTTTAATGAGTATAAAATCAATATTATTTGTTTAATATCATTAATAATATTGTTTTTGTCACTTCCTGTTACTGGATATAGTGAGTTTTTGCTGAGTATTAATTTATTGCTAATAGGCATAATGATTGGGATCTTGTTTATTAGTAGCATTTCTATATTAACGAAAAAGTTTGAAGGAATTAATATTTCTTGCGCACTATCAATATACGCTTTAGCTGCATCAATAGGGTATTATTGCGGTTATATTACGATTGATACTTCTGAAAATACATTAGGTGATGATGGATTTTTAATTTCAATTTGTTTTGTATTAGTTAGTTTATTGCTTTATTATCTTTATCTACTGAAAAAAATTAAAATTATATAGATTAATGAAAGAACTAAATATTGTTGGCGGTGGCCTTGCCGGATCTGAGGCTGCATGGCAAGCAGCTAATCGTGGTGTTAATGTAAACTTATATGAAATGCGCAAGGGAGATAAAAGAACTCTAGCTCATCATACAGATAAATTAGCTGAGCTGGTGTGCTCAAATTCATTTAGGAATGATGATGTATCAAGTGCAATAGGTTTATTGCATGCAGAGATGCGTAAAATGAATTCTCTAATTATGAAAGCTGCAGATAGCACAAAAGTTCCAGCAGGTTCTGCACTTGCAATGGATAGAGATATGTTTGCAGATATGGTGACAAACGAGATACAAAACCACCAAAATATCAATATTATTAGGGAAGAAATGAATGAGTTGTCAAATGATGGACTATGGTTAATTGCTACAGGGCCTTTAACTTCTGACGCTTTGAGTCAAAAAATAATGAGTGTGACTGGAGAGGATAAATTATCATTTTTCGATGCTATTGCTCCAATTATTTATAAAGAATCTATAGATTTTGATATTGCTTGGTTTCAATCAAGATATGATAAAGTTGGTCCAGGTGGTGATGGTAAGGATTATATTAATTGTCCAATGAGTAGGGAGCAATATTACAATTTTATTGATGCTCTTATGGATGGTGATAAAATTGAGTTCAAAGAATGGGAAAAGGATACTCCATATTTTAACGGATGTTTGCCAATTGAAGTAATGGCTGAAAGAGGAAGAGATACTTTAAGGTTTGGCCCTATGAAGCCAGTGGGTTTAACGAATATACATGCGCCAGATGAAAAGCCGTATGCTGTTATACAATTACGTCAAGATAATGCTTTGGGAACTTTGTATAACATTGTGGGTTTTCAAACTAAACTTAAATATGGTGCGCAAAAAGAAGTGTTTGCTTCAATTCCTGGATTAGCAAATGCTGAGTTTGCAAGACTAGGTGGATTACATCGTAATACTTTTATAAATAGTCCTAAATTATTAGGTTCGCAATTGGAGTTAATCAATAAACCAAATATTAAATTCGCTGGTCAAATCACGGGAGTTGAAGGTTACGTCGAAAGTGCAGCTATAGGACTATTAGCGGGTGTTTTTTCTGCTTGTGAGTTAAGTGATAGGAAAATTTCATCGCTGCCAATAGAATCAGCTATGGGTAGTTTATTGAATCATTTAACAGAAGGGGCTGACTCTTCTACATTCCAACCTATGAATATTAACTATGGTCTAGTTCCTCCATTGGATGTAAGGATAAAAGCCAAGAAGGAAAGATATACGGCTCTTTCTGATAGAGCTTTGAAATCTTTAGATGATTGGATCAGTACTAATGACTTGAAATAACCTCACCATAGTTTTTGATGAGGTTACAGTTTCTATTATTTCTTTATTGCAATTGAAAGCATATGCTCAAGCAGAGGTGCTTGAGTAGAAAAATCTGGCTTTTCAATTTCTGTTATAGTGCTAAGAGTTTGTGAGCATATTAAATCAGAATGTTCCTTTAAAACATTAGTTAAGTTAAATTCAGATGCTAGTTCAAGCTCAATTCTATCGGACACATCAAACTCTGCGTCTTTTCTCGCTTGTTGCACTAGTCTTATAATATCTCTAGCAATACCTTCGTTTTCTAGTTCTTTTGAAATTGATAGATCAAGCCATATCATTCCTTGGTTACTAGAAAGTGGTTTTGCGCCTTGGTTTGCTCGTGGTACAAGTACAAGTGAATATTCATCAGGTAGTAATTTTTCTTCAGCTACGGTTAGATTTGTTCCATCAAATTTCCACTCTCCTTGTTTAGATAATTTGATAATATCTTTCATTTTTTGAGGAAGGCGTTTTCCTAGAATAGGGAAGTTGATTGACAATTTTTGATCTGCATTATTGGCAAGATCGTTATCATAAATGATTGTCTTTACATTAATTTCATCTTTGATTAAATCTTCGAATTCTTTGAAATTATTGCTTTCTTCCGTGATGATTTTTAAGGTAGCCAATGGTTGGCGCACTCTTATGTTTTCAGCGCTTCTTATAAATAAAGCTGTACTACAAATATCCTGGACTTGATCCATAATATTTACTAATTCCTCATTTATATTTATTTCATTTAATATAGGGAAGTCAGTTAGATGAACACTTTTAATATTCTTTCTTCCATCGGTCAATCCAAGGTAAATATGCTCTGAGATTAATGGTAAAAGTGAAGATATTGCTCTGCTCATTACTTTTAGGCATGTATATAGAGTATTATATGCTGATAGTTTATCTTGATCTTTTTCTGATTTCCAAAAGCGATTACGGCTCCTTCTTATATACCAATTATTTAATATTTCAAAGAACTCTGATATAGAGCTATAAGCAGATTGGCTATCAAATGCATCCATGCTTGATTCAATAGAAGTTACGGCAATTTTAAGTTTTGATAAAATATATTGATCAAGAATATTTTCAGATTTAAAAGACAGGTCAGCTTTAATTGAATCACTATTTGCATAAAGGCAGAAGAAATTATAAGCATTCCAAATTGGTTTGATAAACAGTCTAAGGGAATCAAATACCATTTTTCCTTCTTTGTCGATAAGGAGTTCTTGACCTTTAACTACCGTTGATGAAAGCATGGTGACTCTTAATGCATCTGAACCATATTTTTCAAAAGTCTCTAGTGGGTCTGCGTAGTTATTTAGGCGTTTCGAGAGTTTTTGCCCGGTAGAATCCAGGATCACACCATGGCATATGCAATTAAGGAAAGGCGGTCTATCAAATAATGCAGTAGACAGTACCATTAGTGTATAAAACCATCCGCGAGTTTGTGCTGAATATTCAACGATAAAATCAGCAGGGAAGTGATTTTCAAACCATTCTTTGTTTTCAAAGGGGTAGTGCGCTTGCCCATATGGCATAGACCCACTCTCAAACCAGCAATCAAATACATCTGATACTCTGCGCATCATTGACTTTCCTGTTGGGTCATCTGGGTTTGGACGTACTAGATCATCAATATATGGTTTGTGTAAATCATCAACTTTTACTCCAAAATCTTTTTCAAGTTCTGCCACTGATCCATATACATCTATACGTGGATATTTTGAGTCATCTGACCTCCAGATTGGAATTGGAGTGCCCCAAAATCTGTTGCGACTAATCGACCAATCTCGTGCATTTTCAAGCCATTTGCCAAATAATCCATCCTTAACATTGCCTGGTATCCAATTGATTTCTTGGTTTAATTCGATCATACGATCTTTGAATGCCGTAACTTTTACATACCAAGATGGTACAGCTTTATATATCAACGGTGTATCTGTTCTCCAACAATGAGGATAGTTGTGAATATATTGTTCAGTCTTGATCCAACTTCCTTGTTCTTTTAGTTTTATGATAATTGGGTCATTGGCATCAAAAACTTGCATTCCTTCAAAGTCTGTAACTTCGTTTGTAAATTTTCCAGCATTATCGACAGGGCATACAATTTCTATTCCTTCTTCTTGGCAAACTACTTGATCATCTTCACCGAAGCCAGGAGCCATATGAACGATTCCTGTGCCGTCACCTTCAACTACAAAGTCAGCTGAAAAGATTTTAAAAGCATTCTCGTGATTTTTGAAATAATCAAAAAGTGGAGCATATGTATGTTTTGTTAAGGCGCTGCCTTTGATAGTAGTAATTTGAGTTTCTTCAGTAATACCAAGTTCTTTTGCATATGATTTTAGAGCGAATTTCCCCACTATATAGCAAATATTATCCTTTTTTATGCAAGCGTACTCGATATCTGATCCAACGGCTAATGCAAGGTTTGATGGTAGTGTCCATGGTGTTGTTGTCCATGCCATGATTCTATATTCATCGCAATTTTCTGGAGCACCATCAGGTGCACTATCTGTTTTGAATGAAACAGTAACGGCTTTATCAGCTCTTTCGCGATAAGAATTATCTAATCTTGTTTCAAAGTTTGATAGAGGTGTTTCGCATGCCCATGAATAAGGCATAACTCGCATTGATTCATATACTAAACCTTTTTTGTAAAGTTCTTTAAACGCCCATAATACTGATTCCATGAAACTCTTATCCATAGTTTTATATGAATTCTCAAAATCTACCCAGCGCGCTTGACGTTTTACATATTCTTCCCAATTATGAGAATATTTCATGACTGAGCTGCGACATTGATCGTTAAATTTATCAACGCCATATTCCGAAATAGCTATTCTTCCGGAAAAACCAAGTTCTTTTTCTGCTCCCATCTCTGCTGGTAGCCCATGGCAATCCCAACCAAACCTTCTTTCAACACGCTTGCCTTTAGTAGTTTGATATCTAGCATATGAATCTTTTACAAAGCCTGTTAGTAAATGACCATAGTGCGGCAAACCATTGGCAAAAGGTGGTCCATCATAAAAAACAAATTCATTGTTTTTTGAATCTTTTGCAGCTTCTCTAATATCAATAGATTTTTGAAAAATTTTATTTTCTTCCCAATATTCGAGAATTTCATTCTCTATTTCTGGAAATTCTACATTTGATTTAACTTCTGGGTAATATTTCTGTTCTGTCATGGTTTGTTTTTAAAATTTAAATAAATCTATGTTTTATGAGAAAAGTCTGAGTATTGGTATATCTTCTATTTTTGGTACATTAACTCGGTTTTTAAAACTAGCAATATTGATAATATTATCAAGTGCATTTTTAATGAAGTCTTTAGTTTTTTCATGATTTTTAGAATTATCTGCAATATAGAATGTTTTTGCTGATAAATATATAGGTAAAAGCAAACCTCTTTTTGTATAATAATTATAATCAGTTGATTTATCGCCGGCATATTTCCAGATAAGATCGCAAGTTTGACAGGCGATTTCATTGCCATATAGAAGGTTTGAAGGAATTAAAAAGAAGCTGCTATTATTTAAAATGACGTTTTTTGAAACAAGATTTATAATTCTGGTTTCCAGCGCCAGTGCAATTTGTTCTCTAATTTTTTTAGGTTTCTCTATTTTTTCTAGTGTTGATAGCATTTTTATATTAAGCCAATTTTCAAATGATTGAACTAGCTCTGCTGTTCCTTTTGGAAAAAGTAGTTTGTGATAATTAATTGTAAATTTACAGTTTTTTTCAGCTGTTTTAATTAATTCATCAGACCAATGCATAGAATCAAGCAATTCGCATAATTCTTTAAACAAAATATGTTTATTTGTTTCTTGTTGATTCATATGGTATTAACCTTTTTCTCTTGACTTACACAATAACTATATAGATAATAGTTACTTAATTCAACTAATGCCTTTTAAGGAGGTAATGTCTAATGGCAGTACATATAAGTGTTCATGGTGGAAACGGTGAAAAAGCGATAAGAGATCTTAAGAGAAAGATGCAAAGAGAGCTAGTATTCCGTCAAATGAAGATGTCTCGTTTTTATGAGCCTCCTTCAGCAAAAAGAGTGCGTGAGCAACAGGAAGCTGAAAGAAGAATCAGAAAAAATAGACGTAGAAGAAGACTAGAAGGTTAGTTTTTTTTCGTACTACATTTTAGATAATAAAAAAGGTCTCGGAATTATTCTGAGGCCTTTTTTTGCGCTGTTGCAAACAGCAAATTAGTTTGAGATTCTTTAAGAATCAGGTTTGATTTTATTAAAAAGCTAACAAATTATCAGTAATAATTCGAATTTCACCTTGCACGCCTTGACCGTATTTCCAAAGATCAAATCTTCCTTTTTTAAACATTCATATTATCTCAAATCCTTTGATAGTTGCATAAGTCGTTTTCATAGATTTAAAGCCTAACGTGGGCTTAATTAATCGCTTGAGTTTTTCATGATCAGATTCAATAATATTATTTAAATGTTTTACTTGTCTGTGTTATAAATCAGCACTACATTGTCCTTTAGCTTTCAGCTAGTAATGGCTTTGCCATATGTAGGGTTCTTATCAGTATTAATAGACCTAGGGTGTGAATATTCTGGTATAGATTTTAATGCTTTACTAAGAAAACGTTTAGTAGCATTGGTATTACGAGTTTTACTTAGATAAAAATCAATTGTATTATCTGATTTATCTGCTGCTCTATATAAATATCCCCACTTACCTTTAACCTTTACATATGTCTTACCAACTCTCTAACTAAGACCCAATCTAGGCTTCCAATACCATTTTAGTTTATCTAGGATTTTAGGAGCATAATATTGAACCCAACGATATATAGTTGAATGATCTACTTCTACTCCTCGCTCAAGAAGCATCTCCTCTAAATCTCGATAGCTTATTCCATATTTACAATACCATCTTACTGCCCATATTATTATATCGTATTTGAAATGACGGTGCTTGAAGATATTCATTATAGACTGCTCAAATTATTTAACGCTTGTTGCACTTTAGAAATTTTATTCGCTATTTGCAATATGTATCTTAAGAGGAGTAAGTTAAATTTAAAGATTGCAAACATATTTTTAGGCCTGTTGCAAATAGCAAATGAGCTTAATGTTTTCTAGAAATAGAGTCGGCATGTTCAAGTTAAGCTAAACTCTATTCTTACATTATAACTTTAGAGTTCTTTAAGGTTGTTAAATCCTGCTAAGAAACTAGTTTATTTTTGTTTGCTTTTGAAGGTTGTAGTAGTATATTTTATTATAAGTTTAACTTAATAATTAAGGAGAATAATGTCTGGAAGAAACGGTTTGCAAGATAGGATAAACAAAGCATTTAATGGACTAATTAAATTGGTCAATGTTGAATTAGAAAAGGCGTTAGAACTTCAGGACTACTCTTCTGCTTTTAATTTTATCGAAGGGAACAAGCTAATTAAAAGACTGATTCAGACTCGTGAATTCGTCGTTGAAATAGAGGGGTGGCAAGACCGAACTGAGCAAAGAAGAAAATTATATTCTCAAGAGTATTTACCCACTGAACTAACTCGCCCAGAAATAGTACAGGAAACAGGCGTTGCATCTGTTAGTCTTCAAGGTTTTACACCTACAGCTCAAATTATTAATGGTACAAGAGCGTTTTTAAAGACAACCTTTGTTGGTGCTATGCTTGTAGGCAGTAATGTAGCAACAGCTCGTCTAGCGCTAGATATAATGACAAAGTTTCAAGAAGTAAATTTTAATGTAACGGGTACGGATCATACATGGCCATTTGAATACTGTATTGCTCCAGATAAAGGAGAAGTTTTTAAAAATGTCGCAGAGCATATGATATCTAACGGTTATGTTGACTTTGATAAATTCAATTGGGATATATCTAGAGGAGATGTAGATGAAGCAAAAAAAATCAATGCTTGAGTTATTGGCAATATCTAGTAACCATAGTTTGTTAAGAACCTTGATCGAGCACGGAGTAGAATTTAATAAGTTATATAAAGTCTATAATGTTGGGCTCTTTAAAAAAATTACGCCACTTATGATGTTTGCTCAAGTAGGTGATTTTGAAGCTGTTCAGATATTAGTTGAGGAAGCTGGAGTCGATGTTTTTACTGAAATTACAAATGAAGATGGAGATAGATTCAATGCTGTTTCATTCGCAAAAGATCATTTTGAAATTTTAGAATTTTTAATTGAGTTGGGATGTATGCCTACTGGGAATTCTGTTGGCATGATATCAATTAGTAGTAATCCTTTAGAAATAATAACTGGTTATTTTAAAACTATTCAGGGGTTAATTGAAAGAAGAGCGAAGATTGAAGAAGCTCTTAAAAAGATTGAGGAGCCAGAAATAGAGCTTACTACTTCTATATCTTCACCTCAACATTCGGGAGATGCCCTGACGTCTGATGGGATGATTGATGATGGATTAGCTTTATTAGAAAATTCTGAAGACCTTGATGAATTGCTAATTGCTTATTTTAGTACAAATCAGAGGAGTTATTTGCAAGAATTGCAGTGTTATGCAGAGAAAAGGATGATCTTGCTATACAATTAGTTTCAGCTTTAAATACTAAATTTTTTGACCTCAATGGGGTTGAAGAATTAGTTGCAGAAGTTTTGTATAATCCAGAACTTATGCACCAATATTATCAAGGGCGTAAAGCAATAATTCAAAGTAAAATGCAAAACTGCATTGACAGTCAGAAGGCATTGTTAATGAAAGCTCCTGGCAAATTGGTGATGAGCAGATTACATATGGAGAAGCTATTGAAGTTAGTTCTAATATGAAGAGCAGATTATTTATAAGAATAGACCCTGAATGTGATATTGAAGTAGGCTCTGGGTTAGATAATTTATCTATTGTTCCAGTGGGATCGCTCGGTAGAAACGGTATTAAATTTAGAAAAGATATAGGATTAATAGTACTTAAAACTGATTCTCTAGGTGATCAAAGGCTTGTTGCAGAGATTATGCACAAAAATAAAGCGGGAGATTTATTGGTTAATTTTGTACTGAGTATGAGTCATGTCGAAATAGATAGACACGACGGGAAAGAATTTCATATAGTTGATGCTGTTACTGCTATTGATGACGCAACAGAAGATGAAATAGATCTGACAGGTGCGTCTGGTCAAGTAGATAACGATTGTTAGTCTACTTGATTCTTAAGACAGTATCAGAGCTCAAAACATATTATCGTTAATAGGTGAAATTAGAAATATATTTGTTAGCTTTTTAATAAAAACAAACCTGATTCCCAAAAAATTTTAAACTAATTCACTGTTTGCAACAGCCCCTATAAAATCACGTACAACCCAAATCAACAATATTACATGGAATTTAATTATAATAATAGTTGGAAACTAGTGCAAAGTGCTTAGAGGAAGATGCATTGATTTAATGTTTTGTTGTTAGTTATGGTAGTATTACTATGGTGGAAAGTGTTATTTTTTAAAATTTAAGTTTAGATATGTTTTGTGTCAATTCAGGTAACTTGTATCTACTTTCTTTCCGGTGAGTTAGCCCAGATGTTCGCATTAGAAGGGGTGCTAGAATTTACAACTCATCTGGGTGTAGTAATGAAAAGGCTACTTCTTGAATCTCGTGCTGCTCCAGCGGATTTTATGAATGTTGGGAGAGTTGTATTCTAGATTTTATAAGATAAAAAAAGCTTCGATGTTTATCCGAAGCTTTTTTTGTATTGTCGTTTATTTCTTTTTCACGGTCTGTAGCTTGTCGTAAATAGTCATTGCTTGGGCGATGAAGCTACTTGGTGAAGAAACATTTGCTGGTATTATTAGTGTGTTGCTTTTTTGTGCAAGTTTTCCAAAAGCGTCAACATATTGTTCAGCAACGCGGAGCGATACAGCATCTGGTCCACCTTCGTTTTTAATAGCTTCAGCAACAATATCAATTCCTTTTGCCGTTGCATCGGCTACAAATAAGATTGCTTCAGCTTCACCTTTTGCACGATTTACCTGATCAGAATAAGCTGCTTCAGAATTTAGAACTACTTGAGCTTTTTCTCCTTCCGCAACATTGATTTGTGCTTGTCTGTGACCTTCTGATTCAAGAATTTTAGCTCTTTTTTGTCTTTCAGCAGCTACCTGAAGTTCCATGGCTTCTAGAATAGTTGCAGGCGGTTGTATGTCTTTAATTTCATATCTCATACATTGAATACCCCAGTTTATAGCAGCGTGATTAATTGAAGCGACAATAGCAGTATTTAAAGCTTCTCTTTCTTCAAAAGTTTTATCTAATTTTAGTTTTCCTATTTCTGAACGCATGGTTGTTTGAGCTAGTTGTGAAATTGCATAATATGGGTTATCTACTCCATAAGATGCAGCTGTTGCATCAATTATTTTTACATACAGAACGCCATCAATTTGTAATGTTACATTATCATTTGAAATTGCTGTTTGAGCGTGAACATCCATTGCTTGTTCTTTTAATGTGTGTTTGTAAGCAACGCGCTCAATAATTGGAATTAAGATGTTTAGACCTGGCTGCAGCACTCTATCAAATTTTCCTAATCTTTCAAGAACCCAAGCTTGTTGTTGAGGAACTATTTTGATCATGAAAAGTAGTGCAATGATCGCTAATGCGCTGAGGGTAAAGAGTAGTGCTTCCATATTTTTCACCTTAAAATTGTTTATCCAATTATATACTCTATCATGAACTGCAAACAAAGGGAAGAACAGGGATTTAAATTGTTTAAGAAAATATATGAATTAGTGTGATGTTACTCAAATATTACTTGACTGATAGAAAAAATAGCAATATTCTCCATTTTAGACCATATAATCCCATATTAACCCATTATTTACCAAATTTTGTGTTAAGCTAGTATCCAAGGGGTATGTGACTAAATTTTTAACACATAATGAAAATGAATATTTTTCTTTCGAAGTACATAAATAAGATTGATAAAAAAGGTAGAGTTTCTATCCCTGCTGGATATCGCAGTGCTTTAGCAAAAGAAAATTTTAATGGAATTATAGTTTATCCTTCTTTTAAGAATAATTGTATTGAAGTCTGTAGCATGTCACGCTTGGAAGAGCTCAGTAAGATAATCCAAAATTTAGATCCATATTCAGATGAAAGAGATGCTTTTGAAACGATAGTTCTTGGTGAAGCTGTTCAGTTGCAGTTTGATAATGAAGGGCGAGTAATACTTCCTGCATATCTTATGGAGCAGGTAGGGATTTCTTCGCAAGGATGTTTTGTTGGTAAGGGATTAGTTTTTGAGATATGGAATCCTGATCAATTTGAAGCTCATCGTAAAGGTGCAAAAGAAATTGCTCAAGGAAATCGTCAAATTTTAAAAAATAATCAAAGCTTAAATAATAATATAGATCGATAAATATGGTAGAAAAAAGCAAAATGCATGTAACATCTTCAACTCCGCATTGTTCGGTGCTTCTTGATGAGGTGCTTGAGCATATTTCACTAAAAAAAGATGGTAGATATTTAGATTGTACATTTGGAGCTGGTGGTTATACAAAAGCTATTTTAAAGAAGGCTGATTGCTATGTAATGGGTTTGGATCAAGATCCAACAGTTCAAAAATTTGTCGATGAAGTAAAAAATGAATTTGATAACAAATTTGATTTTGTAGAAACAAATTTTGCTGATGCAAAAAGTAAATTGCGCGATAAAAAATTTGATGGGATAGTTTTAGATCTAGGGATTTCATCAATGCAAGTTGATACACCGGGCAGAGGTTTTTCATTTATGCATGATGGGCCTTTAGATATGCGTATGGGAAATGATGGGATTAGTGCACAAGAATTTATTGCAGAAGCGAGTGAAGAAGAAATTGCTAATGTAATATATCAATATGGTGAGGAAGTGCAGTCGAGACAAATCGCAAAGAATATTGTAGTAAATCGTGAGATTAATCCTATAGAAACTACGGGGCAATTAGCTGAAATTGTACGTGATGCTATGCATTATAGGAAAGGAAAAATAGACCCTGCTACAAAGACATTTCAAGCAATTAGAATTTACATTAATAAAGAATTAGATTCTATAAAAAAAATATTAAAAGAATCAGAAGAAATGTTGCTTCCTGGTGGAAGAATATTAGTTGTTTCATTTCACTCTCTAGAAGACAGTATCGTGAAATCCTTTTTTAAGGAGAATTCTATAAAAAAAGTAGCTCGTTCTAGATATTCAAAGAAGCCGATGGAGATCGAAGATGGTAAATGGCTGCAGTTAATTACAAAAAAACCGATAGTGCCTACTAGAGATGAGATTATGTCTAATCCACGTTCAAGATCTGCGAGATTGAGAGTTGCCGAAAAAATTGGGGGAATAAATGTTGCTTAGTAGAATGCCTATATTTGTTGTGATTATTATGTGTCTTGGGACTATATATATGTTGTTTAATATTAAAAATAATGTGATGTCAATTAGAAGCGAATTAGCGGAAGTGCAGAAGCAAATGCGTTACGAATCTGATACAATACATGTTTTAAAAGCAGAACTTACATATCTTTCATCTCCATCTCGCTTGGGGAAATTAAATCGTGAGTATTTAAAATTAAAAGATACAAAAGTTGCTCAGATGATATCGGACCCTAGAAAGGAAAAAGTTGTTTTTCAGTCGCAAAAATTTGCTAGTACAAAAAGTGTGAGTGGTAATACAAAATGGCTTTACAAGAAGGGGCCATCCAAATATTTAACGTTAGTATCCCGCAGGAAGTAATCTAAAATTATAAATCTAAGTTTTTTTTCTGGAGATTTTGATAAAGTTGTTATATATCAATTTCTAGAAACGCATTGTCTTGTGAAATGAATAAGTACAATATAAACATTTTTAAAATTCTTGTTTTTTATCTTAAAAAAGTGGGATTATCATCTCTGAAAACGGTTTTATATGTATTGATGCATTTAAGATTGTTTGTATTAGGATCTCGTCATTTTATATTTTTTAAATTAAAAAAACTTCCACGTAAGACTTCCATAAAATTTAGTGAAATTAATTATAATAAATACTATAAGTCTCTGTTTATTTGGGATTTAAGAGATTCTGCAATATATACTAGAGTTAACATAGTTTTTATTGGTTTTTTAGTGGTGTTTCTAGTTATTTCTGTGCGTTTAATAATTGTGGCAAGTAGTGATTATATTAATTATAGAAAATCAAATAATAGATCTGTTGTTAATAGATATGACATTATTGATAGATATAATAATTTACTTGCGGTAAACCTTCCAGGAGCTTCGCTATACGCAAACCCAAGACGAGTGATTGACTCCTCTCAATCTGTAGAAAAATTATTATCAGTTTTCCCTGAGTTGAGTAAAGAAAAATTACTAACGAAATTAAAAAGCAATAGAAGTTTTGAATGGATAAAGAGAGATATAACTCCTCAAGAGCATGAAAAAATTTATAATTTAGGGATGCCAGGTTTTGGGTTTGAAAGAGAGCAAAAAAGAATTTATACATATGGAAATTTACTATCTCATGTAATTGGTTATGTTGGTCGCGATTTAGGTGGCCTTGCAGGTATTGAAAAATATTTCGACAAATATTTAACAGGTGTTGAAGAAATAGATTCAAGCCATATCCAGGACAATTTATTGCAACTATCTATCGATGTTAGAGTGCAGAATATATTAAGTGAAGAAATTGACCTAGTGATGAAGAAATTCAGTGCAAAAGGTGCTGCTGGGATGGTTGTGGATCCAAATAATGGAGAGATCTTGGCATTAGTAAGCAAACCTGATTTCGACCCTCATCATCCAGGAAATGCAAAACCAGAACAGCTATTTAATATGGCGACTCAAGGTGCTTATGAAATGGGATCAGGCATGAAGGCTTTAACAATGGCAATAGGTCTTGATACTGGTTCGACATCTTTGAAAGATGCATATGATTTAACTTACATGAAAGTTAGTGGTTTTCAACTAAAAGATTATCCTCGTACTATGAAAGGATGGCATTCTGTTCCTCATATTTTTCTAAAATCTAGTAATATTGGTATTGGTCAAATAATGTTGGAAATAGGTAAGAATAATTTATTAGAGTATTTAAGAAATTTAGGTTTGCTAGACAGGTTAAAACTTGAGCTACCTGAAAGAGCTAGGCCTCTATTCCCCAATCACTCAAGATGGACAGACTTGCGATTAATTACAATGTCATATGGATATGGTATGTCGGAAAGTCCTGCGCATTTTATGCAAGCAATGATACCTGTTATGAATGGAGGGTTGCTATACCCTTTAACTTTACTTAAAAGAGATCCATCCCAGCCATTGGTAGGGAAGAGAATATTTAAAGAAAGTACATCACAAGATATGAGAAAACTAATGAGATTGGTAGTATCAAAAGGTACTGGTTCGAAAGCTGAGGTAGCAGGGTATTATGTTGGAGGAAAGACGGGGACGGCGAATATAGCCCATGCTGGTAAATATGACAAAACTAGAAGGGTATCATCATTTTTTGGAGTAATTCCTGCATCAAATCCCAAATATATGGTATATATTATATATAATGAGCCTAAAGGAATAAAGGAAACCTTCGGTTTTGCTGGTGGTGGATGGGTTGCAGCACCAACAGTTGGAGCAGTGTTGAAAAAACTAGCTGCACTTTGTGGTTTAGAAAAATTAGATAAAAATAGTCCTGAAGTTCAAGAATTAAGTGATGTTGAATACGAGATCCATGATGAGGCATAAAATAGAAGAGATTTTTAGTCAGTTACCTATAAAAGGGGTTTCTTTTGATTCTAGAAATATAAATCCTGGCGATGCATTTTTTGCAATTACTGGTGATAGTTTTGATGGAAATGAATATATTGAAGGTGCTTTTGAAAAAGGAGCTTCGATGGTTTTTACTGATAATATTTTGAAAAAGAGCGATAAAGTTGAATATATAGAAGATATTAGGATGGGTCTTGCAATAGCTGCTGGAGTTATATTTCATAAGCTGCCGAAGAATTTAATAGCTGTTACTGGAACAAATGGCAAAAGTTCAGTAGTTTCTTATGTTCATCAAATACTTTCAAAACTAAATCAAAGTAGTGCTTGTATTGGTACTTTAGGTGTAGAATCTACTGAAGCTATTTCAGAAAGCTTGCTGAATAATAAGCAATCTGTTTTGACAACTGCTGATCCAATAACATTTAGAAAAATTTTGAATGTTCTTTGCGATGCAGGAATTAACAATGTTGCTTTTGAGGCTTCTAGTCATGGATTGCTTCAGCGTAGACTTGGAGATGTTAAAGTGAAATCGGCGGCATTTACAAGTTTTTCTCAAGATCATTTAGAATATCATAAGACAATGGATGACTATCTTCAAGCAAAGCTTATTCTGTTTGTTGAGAATTTAGCTGAAGAAGGTGAGGCTGTTATTAGCTCGGAAACTATGTTTTTTGATTTTATAAAAAATTTCTTTATCGAGAAGAATATACGATTTTGTACGGTAGGAGCTAATGCAGATATTAAGATAAAAAAGAATCAGCAAGCGCTAGACAATCAATTAATTGTAATTGAATATAAAGGTAATAAATATGAGTTTAGAACTAATATTATTGGTTCGTTTCAAGCAGTAAATTTACTTATAGCCGCAAAACTTGTGAATAATTTAGGGATAGAATTTAGTGCAATTATTGATAAATTGCCTGAAATAGAATCAGTTCCTGGGCGCTTGCAAAGAATTACAAATGTTGATTCTGAATATCAGGTTTTTGTTGATTATGCACATACACCAGATGCTCTGCAAAAATCATTACAAGAACTCAAAAACCTAAAAAAGAAAACTGGTCGGTTGCATGTTGTATTTGGTTGCGGAGGTGATCGAGATACTATGAAGAGGCCAATTATGGGTAAAATCGCTTCAGATTTTGCAGATAACGTGATTATAACAGATGATAATCCAAGGACTGAAGACCCAAGGAAAATTAGGGGGCAGATTGCAGAAGCAGCAGTTGAAGCAGAAGAAATAGCTGATAGAAAGAGCGCAATTATTGATACAATCGCTAGATTAAAAAAGGATGATATTTTACTTATAGCAGGAAAAGGTCATGAGGATTATCAAATTATCGGCAAGGAAGCAATAAAATTTAGTGATATAGATATTGCAAGTAAGGCAGTAAAAAAAGATGTTAAGTAGAATTCAAGGTAAAATTTTTTATTGGGAATAAATATGATTTGGGAATCAAAAACTTTAGAAAAAGCTTTGGGTGTCAAAGTTGCAAGCGGAATGCAAGCTGAAAAAATTCAATTTAATTCGTTAGACGTAAATGAAAATGATGTGTTTGTTGCTTTACCTGGTCGAAGAGATGGACATGATTTTGTAATTGATGCTATAGAAAGAGGAGCTAGATGCGCTATTGTTTCTAAAAATATTCCTGAAATAGATTCAAATAGATTAATTATAGTTGAAGATACTATGGTTGCATTGAATAATTTGGCTGAGTACAAAAGAAGAAATTCTAAAGCTAAGTTTATTGCTGTAACTGGAAGTGTTGGTAAAACAAGTACTAGAGAAGTTATAAAAACTATGCTTTCGGAGTATGGTAATACTTATGCAAGTTCAAAAAGCTTTAATAATTTTCTTGGTGTTCCACTTACTATTGCTTCGATGCCGGATGATGCTGAGTATGCAATAATTGAGCTTGGTATGAATGCAACTGGCGAGTTGAGTGCTTTGACTAATATGGTTACTCCGGATATTGCAATAATAACTGCAGTGTCTGAGGGACATATGGAGTTTTTCAAATCAGTTGAAGATATTGCTGACGCCAAATGCGAAATTTTTGAAGGGGTGGATATTAATTCTGGTATTGCAATCATTAGTCGAGATATGTCTACTTATGAAAGATGTATTGAAAATATTGATAGAGCTGGAATAAGAAATATACAGACTTTTGGAAAAGGAATTGGTGCAAATACACAATTTCTCTCATACGAAATATTAGATGATCATTTAGTTAGATTGAAATTTAATATTGATACTGAAGAATGTGAAATTGTTATGCATAATATTTCAATTCATTTAGCTTCAAATTTTGCTGCAGGATTTGCTGTTGTCAAAGCTTTAGGGCTTGATATTGAAGACGCAGCAAATGCAATTAGAAGCTTTCAGCCTTTGATGGGTAGAGGTAGATTTGTTGAGATTAAAAATGATGATATGAATTTAGGGATTATTTGTGATTATTATAACTCTAATCCTCAATCATTAAAGGCATCCTTAAGTTATTTGCAACAATTTGTTAGTGATAATAAAGCAGCTGTGTTGGGAGATATGAGGGAGCTGGGCGAAGAAAACCAACTTAAATTGCATAAATTAATAGTTCCATTTATTGTTGATTCTGGTGTTTCCAAACTATTTTTAATTGGAGATGTGATGAAGCAAATTAAAGATGATATTCCAGATAAGATAGAAGTAAAATGTTATGATGATGTTAGTGAAATGATTTCTAACAATAAAGAAAATTTTCAAGATGGGGATCTAGTATTGATTAAAGGGTCTAGAGGTATAAAATTAGAAAATTTAGCCAAAAGCTTAGGGGTTAAAGATGTTTTATAATTTATTGGCTCCATATGCGGCTAAATTTCATATAGCTAATCTTTTTACATATATTAGTTTTAGAAGTGGCTTATCTATCTTGATGAGTATGTTGATTTGTTTTTTTATCGGTCCAAGATTAATTAAATATCTAAGATCTATGCAAAAGCATGGACAGCCTATCAGAGATGATGGCCCTGAAAGCCATTTTGATAAAGCTGGAACTCCGACTATGGGTGGTTTGATGATTATTTTATCGACCACAATTTCTACTCTATGTTTTGCAAATTTGGCTAATCCGTATATTTGGGTTTCTTTATTTGTATTATGGATGTTTGGTGGTCTTGGTTTTATCGATGATTATACTAAAGTTAGTAAGAATAATTATCATGGAATTAGTGGTAAAACAAAGCTTATTATACAGTTTTTAGTAAGCGCTATAGCCTTTGTAATAATACAACATTATGCTAAACCAGAATTTGCAACACAGCTTGCTTTTCCTTTCTTTAAAAATATGTTTTTAGATTTAGGCTATTTTTACATCCCTTTTATTATGTGTGTAATTATTGGGTCTTCAAATGCTGTAAATTTAACGGATGGTTTGGATGGGTTAGCCATAGGAACAATAGCAATAGCAGTTGCTTCCTTTGGTCTTATTTCTTACCTCGTTGGAAATAGCATATATGCAAACTACCTTCAGATTATTCATGTGCCAAGAGTTGGCGAGTTAACAGTTTTGTGTGCAGCTATTATAGGAAGTAGTTTGGGTTTTCTTTGGTATAATTCTCAGCCAGCAGAAATTTTTATGGGCGATACTGGTAGTTTAGCTCTTGGTGGAGTTCTTGGGACGATTAGTGTTATTACTAAGCATGAGATTACTCTATGTATTATCGGTGGGGTATTTGTTTTAGAAACTTTATCTGTTATTTTGCAAGTTGGGTACTTTAAAAAAACTGGTGGAAAGAGAATATTTTTAATGGCTCCTCTGCACCATCATTTTGAGAAGAAAGGTTGGGCAGAGTCTAAAGTTGTTATTAGGTTTTGGATACTAGCTATTATATTTGCGCTTATTGGACTATCTTCATTAAAATTGAGGTAGTATGTTAGGTGATAATCCAATACGTCCTCCTTTAAAAAGTGATGGCTCTTCTTTGTTTGTAAAAAAAATATTTAAAACTTTGCAAGGCGAAGGTCCAAATGTTGGTGTTCCTTCGATTTTTATCAGACTTGGTGGTTGTAATCTTGCCTGCGATTTTTGTGATACTGATTTTGAAAATTTTAGTGAAATTTCTCTTGAAAAACTTACCAATCAAGTAAAAGAATTGAGTTTAAATGAGCAAAAACAAAGATCTGTTAATTTGGTGGTGATTACTGGAGGAGAACCTTTTCGTCAAGCGATTGATAAAATGTGTAAAACATTAATTGAAGAAGGGTTTGCGATACAGATAGAAACTAATGGAACTCTTTATAGAGAGATTCCAAAAGAAGTTGAGGTTATTTGTTCTCCTAAAGTATCGCACGGAAAATATTTGAAGATAAGAGAGGACTTACTTAAGCAGATTACAGCTTTTAAATTTCTGATATCTGCTAGTAGAAAAGAATATTCATCAGTTCCAGAACTTGGTCAGGATAATTATAATATTCCCGTTTATGTGCAAGCAATGGATGAATTAAAAGTTGATCTTAATAAATTAAATAGAAAATTGGCTGTTGAAATAGCAATAAATAATGGTTATCTTTTGTCTTATCAGATTCATAAAGAACTTGGAATAGAATAGGAGTTGCAGATGAAAAAAGTTGTTGTTTTGGTTAGTGGTGGTCTTGATTCTTCCACTGTGCTGGCTATGTTGCAGAAAGAAGATGTGCAAATATACGCTCTTAGTTTTAATTATGCTCAGAATCATTTAATTGAGCTTGATAAGGTTAAAAATTTTATAAAAAACTATAATGTAATCGATCATAGGATAATAAATTTAGATTTATCGGCATTTAGTAGTACAGCATTAGTTAATAAAGATCTGAATGTACCTAAATATAAAAATGCAGAAGATGTTGGAAATCAAATTCCTGTGACATATGTTCCAGCTAGAAATACAATCTTTTTAAGCTATGCTTTGGGTTATGCAGAGGTGATTGGCGCATCTGATATATATATCGGCGCTCATATGATGGATTCTGCAAATTATCCGGATTGTAGAACTGAGTATTTAAAAAGTTTCGAAGCTATGGCTAATCTTGCGACAAAAGCCGGGGTTGAGGGTAATAAAATAAATATTCATGCTCCATTGATTGAAATGTCAAAGTCAGAAATAGTGGCAAATGGTATTAAGATGGGTGTGGATTATTCCTCTACTATTTCATGCTATGATCCAAACTCAAAAGGACAATCATGTGGCCAGTGCCATGCCTGCTTAGTTCGTGTAAAAGCATTTGATGATAATAATAGACAAGATCCAATAGATTATGTGGAGTAAATTATGAGATGATAATAATAGACAAGATCCAATAGATTATGTGGAGTAAATTATGAATGTACAATATTTCTTTGGTGATTTCCCAGCTCTTGATCTTGGTGATAATATTATTCTAAGAGAGATACTAGAGTCTGATGCACAAGAATATTTGGATTATATGGGGAAGCATGAAATGACAGGTTTTTTAACTGTAGAAAATCGTCCCAATACCATAGAAAAAGCAATAGAAGAGGTGAATTATTGGGGTAGTTTGTTTCGCCAAAAAAGAAGTATATATTGGGCAATTGCATTAAAAGATACTGATAAAATGATTGGTACTGCTGGGTTTAATGTTATTTCATTTCCAAATTCAAGAGCTGAAATAAGTTATGATTTAAGTCCAGAATATTGGGGTAAAGGAATCATGCTAAAATCTATTAATGGTATATTAAAATTTGCAGATGTTGCGCTCGAATTGGTTCGAGTACAAGCTACTGTCATAATTGATAATGAGAGATCGATTAATGTGCTTGAAAGATCAGGTTTTAAAAGGGAAGGGCTTTTAGAAAAATATGAAGTCGTAGAAGGTGAACATAAAGATTACTATATGTATAGCCGTGTAAATGAGTAATTCTTTTTGAGTTGTTACACCAGACTAAGATTAGAAATTCAGGGAAGTCAAATTGTTCTTTAGTTAGTAGATAAAACTCAAGCGCCTTACCTATAGAAATTGTTCAATTATAAACGCAGTGATTCCACATTCTGATTACTTTAATAGGTTTTTAACAAAATAGCTCTGATTCCTAAAAAAACGTGAACTAATTTCCTGTTTGCAACAGGAGTATATGCCTTATACCTATATATTGTATTGCCTTAATGATTTTTTGAAAACTAGCAATGAGTTGAGGGGTGCTATAAAACTTCTTTATATATTTGCTTTATCAGGCTACTCAGTATCTGTACTCACATCACCTGCTAAATCAACACTATTCCCTAGAATGAATTATTGGAAATATAGTTTTATATTGATTAGGTTGAGTAACTGAAGAACCAGTTGGGCTTACTTCTTCAACACTTTTGTTAACTTTGCTTGCTCCAGCTTCAATATCATCTGCCACGACTAAAAAATCTTTATTTTTAGTAGTAGTTGAAATATTTCCATAAAAATTAAAATGAAAATTAAAAGTAACTGAATTTCTTTCAGGTTCATCATTTTCAGAAGCTCTCTGGTTCATTTCTACTACCTCTTCATAAGACGGTAGAGTTTCACTCTCGGTATTAGCCGCACTAAGGCAAAAACTTTCAGGGCTTTTCGATGAATCTTTTAATTTAAGAACTAAATGCTTGGTCGGTAATTCTTTCTCAAAAACACGAATCCCATCGAAATATTTTTCTTCTAGCTTGCGATAAGTTCCAAAAATGTCAGGATAAAACACAACTTCTTCAGCAATAATACCAACTAGGTGATCTTCGATTCCATCCAGCCTGTCAATAGGAATATAAAAACCATTATGATTAGCGCTGGCAATATTATTTAAAAACTTTTTAAAATCAGCTCTATCTTCTGTTAGAAGAAGATTGACATTGAATATCTTCCATATCGCTTCTATTTCCAGTATTGAGACATTACTTCTCTCGTTCTCTACTCTATCAAAGAAGTCTTTAAGATGGTTTGGCATGTACGATCCATCAGAACCTCTAAAAAAAATTTCTCCATCAAGGCATTGCTTAATTTCATTTAGAATCAATCCCGCTGAACAAGCTTCTTCAACACTATAATCTTTGGATAGATTTGCAAGAAATTCACTATGCTTAGAATTTGATAACAACCAAGGGTTTATATTGCTCTCTAAAATATCCTGCACGCTTTTACTCTTGGGGGAAACAACTCTATTCTCGTAATCTCTTAAAAAATAGTTATAGCCAGATGGTCCTTCTGAGGCATTAAGAAAATATATATTTTCTCCACATTTTACAGCTACAATATTTTTCTCTGCATTAAATATTCCTGGCGCATTAAAACCAGTAGATTTTTTTTTCTATTAGCATCTCTCTCTCTCTCTCTCTCTCTCTCTCTCTCTCTCTCTCTCTCTCTCTCTCTCTCGGCAACTCATTATTACTTTTTATCTTTGCATTTCTTAGCAAATGCAAGCTTTCTATAAGTCTTTTAACCATATCTCTTAACTCTTCAACCTAATTTTTGTAGAAAGGCTTTAGCCATTACGTGTAGATTAATTCTATGACTAAAATAATATAAATATATTAACTATAGGTTAATTTAACAACTTTTCTATAAACCTAAAGCTAATTCGGCCCATTGTAAATTGGGAGTTAAAAATTTAAATTGTAAGGATCATCATATAATTAGAGTTAGATATAATGAAAATATTCAAGCATCGTCATTTTAAATACTACATAATAATATGGGCAGTGAGATGGGGGATATATAAATATGGAATTAGCTATAACCCCAACTATGCATAAGAATCTAATTTTACCATTTGATCTAGAGATGGTTTATCAGTTCTAATTTGGTAATTTATGAGTCCAGCAAATAAGTGAGAAAAAGCGTTGATAGGTGATCTGTGCCTACTATGAATCAAAGTATTCAATGACTTCATAGAGGAGAATATAGTCTCAATAAAACTACGACGCATCAACATCATTTTATCTGTAGTATCCATTAAAATATTTTTCATATTCTTTTTGATTTTAGTAATCAAAGTCACTTTTTGTTCAAATAATTCAGCGGATAGTTTTTTGGATATATACCCTTTATCACCAATAAGTTTACCAGTAATACCTTTCACCATTTCCATAACTGGAGAACGATCATTAACGTTGCCACCAGTAATA
This sequence comes from Rickettsiaceae bacterium, assembly GCA_965233855.1. Taxonomy (GTDB): domain Bacteria; phylum Pseudomonadota; class Alphaproteobacteria; order Rickettsiales; family Rickettsiaceae; genus Megaera_A. The sequence continues at coordinate 558,632 of OZ247586.1, forward strand.
GTCATACTTACAATTTCTCCGAATGTATTGAGAATAAAGTGCAACTTAAAGCCAAAAAACCAACCAGTAGAAGTCTTGCCTTTTTTAGCTAATCCTTTAAAAACTTTATGTCTTTTTTCTCGAAGATTATGACAAACAGCCATAGGCGTTGCATCTATAAACATATATTCTGTTACCTTACCTTCAAGGCTTTTAAGCATGCAAACCACAGCAGGGAAAGCAAGTTTTATTAGTGCTGTAAAGCGATCGTAATGTACTAAGTAGCTGAATAAGTTTCTGTGATTCCTCATAAGTTCTAGGTAAAAATATTTAAAGCATGACATTCCAGATTGATGGAAAGCTATCAGGATAGTTATTATTTCTGACAAGCTCATTTTACATGGTTTATTACGCTTTCTAATACCACTGGTAATGAGTGTCTTTTTGTACCAATTTTCAAATCCTTTACAAAAATCATCGACAAAGCAGAACAAACTATCGTAATCTATATTCATTGGGGTACCTTTTTTAGATTGCAAAAATACAGAATACCCCAATATCACTAGCTATGCAGTCCTTTTCTTATACATAGTTCGGGTTAGCTATAGAGATTTAGAGGAGATGCTTACTAAGAAAGGTGTAGAAGTAGATTGCCTGAGTTCAATTTATGCTCCAAAGATTTTAGATAAGCTCAAATGGTTCTGGAAGCCAAATTTTGGCCTTAGTTGGTGAGTTGATAAGACGTATGTAAAGGTCAAAGATAAGTTGGCATATTTATATATAGCTTTTATAGCCTAGGCAGTATAATTGATTTCTATCTTTATATAATGTGGCTTTTTTTTGGCAGCTCAGTTTTTATTATATTTTGATATAACAGTTTTTTCTTTAATCAGTTGAAGATTGTTTGTATATTTAATAAATATAATATGATCTACTATAAACGAAATAATCTTTTTGTTTTAATTCAGGAAAAGTGTATTTAGATGGTCGGGGCAGAGAGATTTGAACTCCCGACCCTCTGGTCCCAAACCAGATGCGCTACCAGGCTGCGCCATGCCCCGACTATTTGAAATCATAATAAAATTACGATGAATGATTTTATAGACGAGTCTTGGCATTAAATCAATAAAAAAATACTTCAGTATAATATTTATCTTTTCCTTTTAATTTGTATTATGATAGGCAATCACTTATTGAACATACGGCATAATACAGCTATCTTAAAATTCTTTAGTTGTAGATAATTGGGGAGGTTGGAAATGCATGTAATACTGCTTGGTGTTATGGGCGCTGGTTTATTGCATCTCTGCGTAATTGCTATAAACCTCATGAATGAATTAGAGGAAATAGCAAATAATGATTGGAATTTTTTTGATGAAATAGATGTAGATATAGCGGGGAATGATGATGACGATGTCATTTAGTATAATCTTTATTATAGAAAAATATAATGAATCGGGTAGTCAGTCTAGTTTAACTCAAGAAACACAGCATATTATGCATCTAATGCTTCATCTTCGCCGTCGCCTAATACATCTGTCGAACTATCAATTGCATCTCTTTCAGAATCACATAGAAGTAAAAAAGGAGTCTGTTCTAGCAACTCATTCGTCATGCTAATACACTCGTCATAATCTGATTCAGATAATTTGACAACGCAGGAAGAATTAAAATTACAGGAATGTAAGGAATAAATTCTTCTTTAGAGTTTAAAAATGTTAACAATGAAAATGAACTTAGTACTTTGTCTGATAAATCAAGAGGATTTGAGATCTTAAGTATCTTATTAAAAACATCACAATCCACTCCTAATTCTAGTATTTTATAAAAAACAGGAAAACCCTCAACTTTTTTATTAAGATCTACTAAACCCCACTGATTTTTCTTTGAATGTTTAGATTCTTTTGTATAATTAAGATCATGCTCAAGACGCATGGATGTCTCTGACTCTGTAGCTGTAGCCATAGTATCAAGAGCATGCTTAAGATGAATAGATGCATTTGTATTATTTAGAGCTCTAAGTAAAACCGTATCCTCTGTGCCAATTTGACCATTAAAATCAATTAATGAAGCAAATTCCAATACTAATGGAAGAAAAATATCAAATTCTCCTGGTCTGATGCATAATTCTAGAACGGTGTTTCCTTGCGTAAAACTAATTTCATCTAAAGCTAAAACTCTTTTAAGAAAATCTATTCCACGATCGTGATATATTTGAGTAAAAAAGGTCATTGTCCCAGAACTATTCTTATCAGATAGATCTATATGCATATCAGATATTATTTGCTTTATATCTACTTGTTTTGAAAGAATCTTTTTGCCTTTAAATAACTTTTTTACTGATCCTGCATCTTCTAGAGCAAATAAATTATCTAAATTTGATAATAGGTCTCGATATGGATCTTTTATAGACTTTTTTGACATAACTTTGCATTGCTCTTTATATAATTAATTAAATTATCTATTTATAGGGTTTTCTGCGTTTTGTTAATTACTTAAAAAGTGCATTATTTTTATATGGTTTATTATATACATAAATATAAATTTACTTATAAAACTACGAGAAGTAAAACAAAATATAAAATAACCGTACAACAAGATCAGTTATCTAGTTGATGTAAAGGGAAATAATAGATATATTTAATTTTAGCCTATATTTCTGTTGCGATGGGTGCAGTAGAAGTTTTTCTAGTTGTCGGAAATTTTGTTGAGGAAATGGAAGCAATAGATAATGGAGAAATTGACTTTGTAGATGATTTTGATTTAGAAGAGGATGAATCCTTATGTTAAAGTGGTTTATAATATATGAGCATTGAGAATATGACAGATAATTTTCATGTAACTATTTTGACTATTTTTCCTGAGATGTTTCCAGGGCCATTGGGCTGTTCCCTTGCTGGGAAGGGGTTAAAGAATGATGTTTGGTCAATGGATGTTATAAATATTAGAGATTTTGGCCTAACAAAACATAAAAATGTTGATGATATCGCGTGTGGTGGCGGTAATGGATTGATTATGCGACCTGATGTACTAGGTGCCGCATTAGATGCGGCGCTAGATGCGAGGCCTGGAGCTAAAATTTATTACCCATCTCCAAGAGGGCAAGCGTTGAATCAGAAGCTATCTTGGAACTTATCAGAGGAAAAAAATATAATTATTTTGTGTGGACGCTTCGAAGGGATTGACGAAAGGGTTATTGACGAGTATAATGTGCAGCAGATTAGCGTAGGTGACTATGTTTTGTCCGGTGGTGAAGTAGCTGCTATGGTAATTTTAGATAGTGTTATTCGGCTTATACCTGGGGTTTTAAGCAATCAAGAGACTCTAAAAGAGGAATCTTTTGAAGAAGAATTTGAAGGGGTGAGTTTGGTTGAACATCCTCTTTATACTAAGCCAAAAACATGGCGAGGAAGAGAAGTTCCAGATGTTTTGCTTTCAGGAGATCATTCTGAAATTAAAAAGTGGAAGAGATCTGAATCGATAAAAGTTACAAAAGCGCGTCAGAAAATTTTGTTGAAATAGTTCTTGTGCCTTGAGTTTATGTATAAGAAAAATAGAATCATTTAGGAGATAGAAATGAGCAGTGTAATTAAGCAGTACGAGAAAGATCAAATAGGGAAACTAACAGAAAATAAAGAAGTGCCAGAATTTAGAGCTGGTGATTCTGTAAGAGTTAGTGTGCGTGTAATAGATGGTGCAACTGAAAGGCTACAGTCTTATGAAGGTGTTGTTATTGCAAAAAGAAACAAAGGTTTAACTTCTTCTTTTGTAGTTAGAAAAGTTAGTCATGGTGAAGGTGTTGAGAGAAGATTCTTAACATATTCTCCTATAGTTGCTAAAATTGATGTAGTTAAGCGTGGTGTGGTTCGTCGTTCTAAATTATTCTACTTGCGTGATTTAAGTGGTAAAGCTGCTAGAATTAAAGAAAGAAAAACCTATAATAGTTCTGTAAAGAAAAAAGCATAAAAGATATAAGTTAAGGTTATTATTTTTTTAAAATGCGTTGTGGGTTTGAATATCGACAGCGCATTTTTTTATACATATACCTTTTGCTATAACCCGAACTATGTATAAGAAAAGGACTGCATAGCTAGTGATATTGGGGTATTCTGTATTTTTGCAATCTAAAAAAGGTACCCCAATGAATATAGATTACGATAGTTTGTTCTGCTTTGTCGATGATTTTTGTAAAGGATTTGAAAATTGGTACAAAAAGACACTCATTACCAGTGGTATTAGAAAGCGTAATAAACCATGTAAAATGAGCTTGTCAGAAATAATAACTATCCTGATAGCTTTCCATCAATCTGGAATGTCATGCTTTAAATATTTTTACCTAGAACTTATGAGGAATCACAGAAACTTATTCAGCTACTTAGTACATTACGATCGCTTTACAGCACTAATAAAACTTGCTTTCCCTGCTGTGGTTTGCATGCTTAAAAGCCTTGAAGGTAAGGTAACAGAATATATGTTTATAGATGCAACGCCTATGGCTGTTTGTCATAATCTTCGAGAAAAAAGACATAAAGTTTTTAAAGGATTAGCTAAAAAAGGCAAGACTTCTACTGGTTGGTTTTTTGGCTTTAAGTTGCACTTTATTCTCAATACATTCGGAGAAATTGTAAGTATGACTATTACTGGTGGCAACGTTAATGATCGTTCTCCAGTTATGGAAATGGTGAAAGGTATTACTGGTAAACTTATTGGTGATAAAGGGTATATATCCAAAAAACTATCCGCTGAATTATTTGAACAAAAAGTGACTTTGATTACTAAAATCAAAAAGAATATGAAAAATATTTTAATGGATACTACAGATAAAATGATGTTGATGCGTCGTAGTTTTATTGAGACTATATTCTCCTCTATGAAGTCATTGAATACTTTGATTCATAGTAGGCACAGATCACCTATCAACGCTTTTTCTCACTTATTTGCTGGACTCATAAATTACCAAATTAGAACTGATAAACCATCTCTAGATCAAATGGTAAAATTAGATTCTTATGCATAGTTGGGGTTGCTATAAGTAGCCTAAAAAAATAATTTAATTTATTATAAAAATATTAAATATTGAGATTTTTTATGAGTAAGCGTGAAGAAAGTTTGAGAATTGATAGTCCCGAAGAGCTGGTTGGGATATTCTTAGAGCAATCTGTGGGCTTATACGTAAAGCAAAAAAAATAATGAACATATGGGGTTTGCATCAAATCAAGATGTTCGTCAATGGATGGTAGAGGATTTGGATCAGCTTATAGGAGGTTTTGAGGAGCAAGCTAAGCATCTTGATCCTAAGCAGATAGGAAGATATAACTGAAACATTAAAAGAAAATCTTAATGAATATGTAGACTCTCTTGATAGAGAAATGACGAAGGGCAGAGATCAATATTTAAAAGCCAATAAAATAGTAACAAATGATCCTCTGAAGCTTGATGATGCAATCTGCGTCGAAGAGTGGCTTTGCTAAAGTAGGACAAGTTCTTCAGGGTAAAGATGTTAAGGCAAAAGAAAGTTCTTGGAAGGTTGGTTGCAGATTTTTGTAAAAAAATTAAATTAACAAAGTTAGTGCAATTTTTTGATAAAAAGAATGGGCAATCAAAGCAAAATTCTCTTAAAAGCTCTGTGAAGAAAATATCTCAGAAACTTAAAGTAAACGATTTGATTTCTAGTAAAAATACTAAGAAAAATGCTACACCTCTAAATAAGGCAAAATCTCCTTCCAAAGGAAGTGATTTAGGCCGTTAAATTCATAAAAAAATATTTATATAAATCTTTGCGTGGTGCTGCAATGCCCCGCGATACAGAAATCTTTCAAATATTGCTATTATAGGTTTGATTTAATAGAGTTACTTCAATTAAACTAGTAAATAGGAAGTTTATAAATTAGCTAATTTGGAGGATCTATCTATGTCAGGACAACTTTCTTCTGATCCACTCTTTGTAGGTTTAACAAGACCGTCAATGATTTTCGGCGTAAGTATTCAATATGCAATGCTAAACCTAATGGTAGCCGTTACTATCTTTATTCAGAAATCAAGCGTGTATATCATTTTTGTTGCAGCCGTAGTCCATTTGATTGGTTATCTTCTTTGCTTTAAAGAGCCAAGATTTATGGAATTATATCTGAATTATGCTGGTAAATGTAACCAGTGTCCTAATAAGTCCTATTGGGGCGCTAACTCATATAGCGCATAGGTTTATAGATGTTTAAATTATTCAAGACAGCTGCCGCTAAAGAGGCGCATGCAAAGAAAGAAAAGTCTGTTGCAGATTTTATTCCATATAAGGGGCATTGGGATAAAAATACAATTCTAACTAAAACGAATGGATTGTTGCAAGTTCTTAAGGTTGGTGGGTTTTCATTTGAAACAGCCGATGATGATGATTTAGATATTCGAAAAGGAATAAGAAATTCTCTATTAAAGAATATGGCGTCGGGCAATGTAACGCTTTATTTTCATACGATAAGGCGTAGAAAGCCGCTGATGGAGAAAAACGTTGATTATAGCGTAGATCCAACCGTTCGTACGTCTAAGGATTTTATTTCTTATTTAGAGGATGAGTGGCAAAGAAAAAATTCAGGTTCTGATTCATATTTTAATGAGTTATATGTAAGTATTCTTTATGAACCAGATAAAGAAGGTGCCGCTGTTATTGAATATATGTTTACCAAGCTTCGTCAAAAGGGTAACAAAGGTGCTTGGGAAAATGATATGCGAGAAATGCATGAAAGTATGAACGAGATGACGACTCGTGTTTTAAATACTCTTCGTGACTATGATACAAAATTATTAGGTGTTAAAAAAACAAAAGAAGGTGTGTTTTGTGAACTTAGTGAATTTCTAGGAACAATAGTAAATTGTGGTGATTCTAGTCCTATGATGGTACCAAGAAATTCGCTTGACGAGTATTTACCTACAAATAGGTTGTTTTTTGGTTCAAGATCTATTGAATCTCGCGGGCCTAAAGGTAAAAAATTTGCTGGTGTAGTGAGTGTTAGGGAATACGGTCCTAATACTTCTGCTGGTGTTTTTGATGGATTTTTACAAATGCCATTTGAATTTATTATGACTCAGAGTTTTAGTTTTTCAAATAGGACTATTGCTATCAATAAGATGCAACTTCAGCAAAATAGGATGATTCAAGCTGAAGATAAAGCTGTTTCTCAAATTGCTGAAATATCTCAAGCGTTAGACATGGCAATGAGTGGTGATATTGGTTTTGGTGAGCATCATATATCATTGTTGTGTATAGATCGTGATTTAAAGGCTCTAGAAAATACTTTATCAATGGCAGCTGTTGAGCTTTCAAATTGCGGTATGCAGCCAGTTAGAGAGTATGTTAACATGGAGCCAAGCTATTGGGGGCAATTGCCAGGTAATTTGGGGTATATTATTAGAAGATCTACAATTAATACACTAAATTTAGCTGGTTTTGCTTCAATGCATAACTATCCTCCGGGGAGTATGAATGGAAATCATTGGGGTGATGCAGTTACTGTACTGGATACTACATCAGGAACACCATTCTATTTTAATTTTCATGTTCGTGATGTAGGGCATACATTAATTATTGGCCCAACTGGTGCTGGTAAAACTGTGTTGATGAATTTTTTATGTGCTCAGGCGCAAAAATTTAGACCAAGAAGTTTCTTCTTTGATAAAGATAGAGGTGCGGAAATATTTATTCGAGCTATGGATGGTGTGTATACAGTTATTGATCCTGGGTCAAATTGCGGATTTAATCCACTGCAGCTTGATGATAATGGAGAAAATAGAGCTTTTATCCTAGAGTGGATGAAAACTCTTGTTACCTCACATGGAGAAACATTGAATGCAGAGGATATTAAAGTCCTAACTCAAGCAATTGATGGTAACTATAGATTAGACAAGCGTGATCGTAAATTAAGTAATATTGCGCCTTTCTTGGGAATGGATGGTCCTGGAACGATTGCGAGTAGGATTGCCATGTGGCATGGTAAAGGTTCACACGCTAAAATCTTTGATAATGATGAGGATAAAATTGATTTAGGTGCATCAAGAGTATTTGGTTTTGAGATGGCTGAGTTGTTGAAAGATCCGCTATCACTTTCTCCTGTGTTGTTATACATTTTTCATAGAATTAATATTTCTTTGGATGGTTCAAGAACAATGATAGTTCTTGATGAAGCTTGGGCGCTTATTGATAATCCAGTGTTTGCCCCTAAAATTAAAGATTGGCTGAAGGTTCTAAGAAAGCTGAATACATTTGTTATTTTTGCTACGCAAAGTGTTGAAGATGCTACGAAAAGTCAGATTAGTGATACCTTGATTCAGCAAACAGCTACACAGATATTTTTGCCCAACTTAAAGGCTACAGATGTTTATAAAACAGCTTTTATGTTATCACAGCGTGAATATATGTTGATTAAAACTACAGATCCAGGTTCGCGTTACTTCTTAATTAAGCAAGGTGTTAATGCAGTTATTGCGAAAGTAAATCTTGCTGGTATGGATAATGTGATAAATGTTCTTTCTGGTAGGGCGGACACAGTGGTGTTGCTTGATCAAGTTATTGAAAAACATGGGAGTGACCCTAAAAAATGGCTGCCTGTTTTTTATGAAGAAGTGAAAATGTTGGGTTAATGCAAAATATAATAGGATGTATAGACGGTCAATATTTGAAGCATTTTTTAATGCTCGCGGTATTTTTACGCCGTGTTTTGGATTTTCTGTTTATTTTTAGTACGTTCTTAAAGACTAAATTTTTAGCTCTATTTTTGTGCTTTATTATTTCTTTCGGAAGTTTTTCTCATGTGGTTTTTGCAGCTGTAGAAGAAGAGGCGTATGAAGCAACTAATAGTGTTTTGGATACAATACTAGATACTTTAACAGGTCTAACATGTGAAACTCAAGGTGTTGGTAATTTACTTCGATCGGAATTTTCTCATACATGCATACCTGCTTCATTTTTTACTTTTCGGATCGCAAACATTATTTCCCCTCGTTTATACGCAAATACTTTCTTGAGAGTTTATATTAATGATGATGAACTTTTTCCCGGTGCATGTGAGAGAGGGAATAGGATTGAGTTCAATGACCAAAAATTAAGTTTTTCTCTATGTAGTAATACTAAGCTTGCTGTTGCAAGAGTTGGAGCAATTGCCAAATCTGCAGTGATTATAGCAAAAGCAATATTTGTTGAAACCGATATTTGGCAAGAAATACTTGATGCTTGGGATATTCCTAAAGAAGATTTTCATAATGTACATCGTGATGTAAGAGAAGGCGTAAGTGGAACTATGTTTGATATTGGGATAATTCCGGTATTGCCATGGAAGGTCATTAAAGAAAAAGATAAGATGTGTGTTGCCACGCAGAGTTTTGCTGGATGGATTCCCATTGGTTGTAAATATATTAAAGAACCGTTTCCAGTTTCAATATATGCAGATTTTTTAGATGTTAGCCCGGAAGGAATTGGTGAACTTGAGAAGTTAACTTCTCTGACCACATGTGGAAATATGGGTGGGTGCTATAAAAGAGCATATGAAAACTCTCGTGCTACGATAGTTATGACTGGGCCTCTAATTGAGTGTGTACGAGAGATGATTGCGAAATTAATGATTAGTTCTGCTGTATGTAGTTTTGACGATGTTAAAAATGTGCTTGGTAGTAATTCTAGGGTAACAAGTGCGTTATTTCAGTTTCAGAAAAATATGCATAAAGCGGTCAGTGCAATGCTGACTTTATATGTGATTATGTTTGGTTTTAGAATTGTTCTTTCTGGTAATGTTCCTGAAAAAACTGAATTGGTAAATTTTGGTGTTAAGTTCTTGTTTGTCACATATTTTGCGGTAGGTATTAATATAAACCCTGGTTCTGGGAATGATTTAGACAGAATGGATGGAATGATTCAATGGGCATTTCCATTTTTGTTGGATGGGATGAATCAATTAGCAAGTTGGATTATTAATGCAAGCCCTAGTGAATTATGTAAATTTAATGATATATATTATCCAGATTCCTTAAGGCATTTGCAACTTTGGGACTCTTTAGACTGTAGAGTAAGCCATTATCTTGGTTTAGATGCAATGCAAACTATGCTTGTTGAGAATGCATCAAGGCATCATGATTTTTCAAGATTAGATATTCTGAGTTTTCCGATTCCTCCATATATATATTTATTAATTCCAGCTGTTATATCTGGCAATTGGACGTTAATATCTTTGGCTATAATGTATCCATTATTAATAATTTCTGTAGGTGCATTTATAGTTAACGCAACAGTTGTATGTATGATTTCAATTGTTATTCTTGGGGTGTTAGCGCCTTTGTTTGTGCCAATGTATTTATTTAATTATACCAAGGGATATTTTGAGTCATGGGTAAAATTACTAATATCATTTATGCTGCAACCAATGGTAGCTGTTGTCTTTATGACGACGATGCTAGCAGTGTATGATTTTGGTTTTTACGGTACATGTAAATATGCAAAAAGAGACTTTAGTTATTCGGGAACAGGGTTTTCAACTGGTGATACTGCACTTGCAAATGCTGTAGCTCCAATATCGGATGGTAGATCTGTAAGATATTTCTTTGTTGATCAAGATTGGGGGAATTATTCAGAAGAAGAGGCTAGAGGGTGTAAGGAAAGTTTAGGTTTCATATTAAATAATCCGTTCCAATTCCTCGCTGACTTGGGAACAGATTTTGCTACCGAGGCGGTTATGCCTTGGATTGAAGATGCAAGTGGTGAAGAAGAGAAGAAGAGGTTCAGTTTCCTTGACGGGATTGCCGCGTCTCCAGGTATGTTCTTTGACATGATAGAGTTAATTTTTGAGAAAATTAAGAAATTAGCAATAGCATTACTTACTGCATGTTTAATTCTCTACCTCATGTATCACTTCAGTGAGAGCTTAGCTGAATTTGCTGCCGATATGACGGAAGGAGTCTCGCTTGGAAATATGGCTATTAAACCTCAGACAATATTTAAAGCTGGAATGGCGGCAACTTCAGCAGCTGGAGGAGGCGGTGGTGCAAAAGATAAACTTTCCGCAGGAAGAGGTGGTGCTACAGATAAAATATCTACAGGCGGCGGGAGCTAAAGATGCTATTTCAACGGGTGCTGGTGGAGCTTCTGGTGCCGCTGGAGCTGGTGCTGTAGGCGGAGCTGGTGCTGGAGGAGGTGCGGGTGCCGCAGGAGGCGCTGCTGGAAATGCAGCGGGCAGTACAGCAGGAAGTAGTGCGGCAGGAGCAGCTGGTAGGGCAGGTTCAGGGGTTGCTAGGAAAGCACTTGAAGCTGGTTTAGAAAAAGGTAAGGAAATTGTAAAAAATACAGTGGAAGAAAAGGCCGAGGAAGTTAAAGATATTGCAGGTCAGGCTGTTGGTGAAACTACTGATTCTGCTGGGCCAGATATAGAAGATTCTGTTTCTAAATCTGTGAAAGATAAGTAATAATTGGGTTATATTGATTTATATGAGAACGGTGATAAATAAAGTATTAATAGTATTCGTGCAGAGTGTGCTTGTTTTAAGCGCACACTTTGCTCATGCTGATACTTTTGGAGATAGCTGTTCTGCATTACCTCTTTTTGATACAACAGAATATCTAGTGAATGATACAGCGTATGGCTATCTTCAACAGAATATTGATATGAAGACTTATGTTGATGATGCTTGTGATAAAGGTAGTTCAGAGTTTAAATTTTGTATAAGAAATGCTGCAGGTGCGGCTAATTATTGTTCGCCTGTGACGATGAATATAGGTGATATTAGTACTTTAGGATCCATTAATGCTAATCCAGCTATTGGAGGAGATCCATCATTAAAGGATATTGTTTTGGAAGTTAGAGCGGTTGAGAATGAAGTTTGTCTCTTAATGCCAACTTCTAGAGGGATGCTTCCTCTCATGTGTAGAGATGGTATAGGGGAGGAGTTAGTCCAAGAAGGTGAATCGGAAGTTTGTAAAACTCTTGGTCAATCATGTTATGACGGTAGGAGTAAAAGTCAATCGCTACTTAGTTTTTCTGGATTAACAATTCATTGTCTGAGAGATACCTTAAACAAAGTGTTTTATGTTGGAGATGAATGTCCAAGAATTGAAGAGGATTTGACTTATACAATGTTGCAGCCTTTTCCAGCGTTTCAAGACGCAATGAAAATGGCGGTAAGGGCTGCCTTAATATTATATGTAATAATATATGGTTTTAGAATAGCAATGAATGGTGAATATGCGCATATAGATAAAGTAGCATTATTTGTTATCAAGTTTTTGCTAGTTACCTATTTTGCTGTAGGGCTTGGTGAAACTTCATTTGAGTCAGGAAAAGAGGTTAGTAAAAATGGAATGACGGGGTTTGCATTGCCTGTATTAGTGGAAACAACATCAAATTTTACTGAAATTGTTTTTATGGCGGGTGGTTCGCAAGGGTTATGTGATTTCGATGCATCTAAATACGAATCTGGTTATGAGTTTTATAAGGTATGGGACGCAATTGATTGTCGCATTGGTTATTATTTAGGAATGCAGATTTTATATAATATGGGAACAGTGTTGAATTCATTGTCAAGTACAGTTGCAGATGGTGTTTCAGGGAGTCCAGCAAATTTGGGAAGTGAAGGGTCTGATGGTATAGAAGCTTTATCTAAAATTGGTGCATTTACATTCTTTTCAGTGATGTTTGGGATGTTTATGGCTGGACAAATAGTGATTGTTTTAATGGGTTTGTTGTTTGTGGTATTTTTTGTGTCAGTTCTATTATATTTTATGACGGCATATTTGGTTTGTATGGTTACACTCTATGTTATGGCTTATATCTCACCGATTTTTATTACAATGGCATTATTTGATCGAACAAAAGCTTATTTTGACTCTTGGTTAAAAATAGTTGTTTCTTGTACTCTGCAACCGGCCGTAATAGGAGGGTTTATTGCGATATTACTTACGGTATATGACTCTGCAATTTATGGTAATTGTGAATTCCAAAGGCACGATTACAATGTAGGAGAGTTTAATTTTAGTACTTTTGAGCTTCGGGAACCAGCTGTAGAAGTTGAAAAATGTCATGAAAGCTTAGGCTTTAAGTTAATGAAATATTATTTAGGTCAAGGCTGGGAGAAGAAGATAGTAATTATTTTTGAAATTGTAAAAATCAATGATTATTTGAATATGGCGCTAAGCTTAATTTATGTCATGATTTATGTATTTATATTCTACTTCTTTGTGAAGACCATTAGTGAATTTGCAGCTGATTTAACGGGTGGGCCAAGTATGGCCACGGTAACCGTATCCCCAAATGCTCTTATTGATAAAGTAAAAAACCTTGCTATGGCAGCAATATCTGTAGCAAAAGCTGCGGTTAAGGCTAAAACTGGTGATAAGCAAGGGGCAATGGAAGATCTAAAAGAAGCAAAAGATAAAGCAAGTGAAGATACGACTTCTAATAGGGGTGGTGCAAGTGATAAAATGTCTGCTGGCGGTGGAAAAGAAGGTGGAATTAGTGGTGCAACTGATAAAATTTCTGCTGGCGGTGGCGGCGGTAAATCTCCAATGGGTGGCGGTGGTGGTAAACCACCAATGGGAGGAGGTGGCTAATGAAAAGTGATAAATTAGTAATTATTGGCGCTTTAACTCTTGCTGCTATCATATTGATGATAGTTCTTTGGATAATTGCAATTATCGGAGCAATGGACTTAACTGATGGTTGTTTATATAGATATAATTTTGAAGATGATAACTCTATTTCTAGCTCATCAAGTTTAATGAATTCTGTAACTTTAAAGGCAAATGGGAATTATACTGCTTTAAGTTCAGACTCTAGCAGTGGTTTAGCATTGGATCCTAATACATATGGAAAATGGTTGAATACTAATTTAAGATTAAATAGTGATCAAAAAGTAGATGTGTTGGTTAAAGGTGAGATAAGTTTATGTAAAGCTTATATACCAGCCTATAATTTACAAAAAACTACTCATTTGGATAAAGATGGAGGGTTAATAGAGATTCCAAGAGTTGAAGATAAAGGTGCTGCTGCCATAAATCTAATATTTGATTCAAGAAAGGATGAGTGGAGAAATTTAACCCAATTATTTAAGAATGATCGCATAGTAGTTGGGATTCATCCAGATAAAAAATCTACGGCAGGTGCTAGCAGTGTATATAATAATTTCGAGAAAAGAGTCGAGAGCGCTGATTGTACCGAAGGAAAGAGAGCGTATAACCCAATTTGTGGAAGATATTCAATTTGGAATAGTGGGTCTAGCTATACAGATAAATGTAGATATGTTGCAGAATGTTATGAATGTAACCATAGACGGGTTTGTAAAGGTTGGGATGTTTGGGGGTGGTGTGTAAAAGGTTATAAAACAGTGTGGGATTGGTGTGGTTGTTATGAGAATGTATCTGGAACGCCACCTGAGCCTTATCAAAATGATGGGAAATATACATCTCCATGGGTTGCTGATGTTAATGTTTTAAGTACTTCACTAGTTAAAGATTGTAGAAATAATCAGACTTATGTTGATGGTGATTGGCAAAATGAAAAATATTTTTGGTTCTCAGCAGATACTGCAACTGGTTTATTATATAGATTTGATGCGAATGAGAACCCTACAAACAAAAAAAATAGAGGTGGTAATTTTGGTTACTCAAAAATTGATTCTGATCAATCATCTTTAAGTCCTGGGGCTGATTATCGTATTATTAGAGATCAAATATATACTGCAAAAGATGTATCTTACTTACAATATCGTAATCATGATGGAGATGGTTATTTTGGTGATAATACAGGTGGTTATGTTTTAAATATTAAGCAAACAAAATGTCGTAGAACAAATGGTAATAGCTTTAATGATACTTTTGCAGGACGGGGTAATGTTCAGTATGTCATAGGTAGTTATGGTAAAAATCCAAATACAGATATGTCTGGCGTAACGATTAGAAATATTTTACTTGATGCAAATGGTTCTGGAAGCATTACAGCTCCTAGTGATGAGGAGGGATATTTGTGGTTTAAAATTAATAATGATCCGAATGATTATAAAGATAGTTTTGGTCAGTATAGAGTGGATTTTACAACTACAATTGATCAAGGAGGTTTTTTTCATGATGTGTTAGATCCGTTTTTCCAAGGGTTTAAAGATAAGATTCAAGGTGCTGCAGAGCAAATATTTAAGAATATGACTTGTTATAAGGGAATAAGTGGTTCTGGAAATTGCACTAATTTCTTTAATTATATAAAAGGACTCCTTTCATTGTATATCATGATATATGGTATGATGTTTTTGATTGGTATGGTGCAAATTAGTCAAACTGATTTAGTGATGAGAATTATTAAAATTGCATTTGTTGCTGGATTATTGAACGATACAACATTCGAATTTTTTAATACTTATGTATTTGATTTTGTTACAGGTTTTACAGATGATATAATCGCAAATATGGCCGGTTATAGTATTTTCTCAGGCAGTACAACCATTTCAAACCCATTCATGTTCCTAAATGAAGTAATGACAAAGATTTTCTTGAGCTCAACATTTATTGCTCAAATTATGGCATTACTTTCAATGGGAATAAACGGGGTTTTATATTTTATTCTAATAATAGTCTGTCTTGGAATAGTAGTTATTGTATTGCTCAGATCAATAGCTGTTTATCTGATGGCATTTATGGCTATTACTGTTTTAATAGGTCTTACTCCATTATTTTTAACATTCATTTTGTTTGAAAGAACATTCTACTTATTTGACAATTGGGTGAAATTTACATTTAGGTATATGTTAGAACCTGTGATTTTGCTTGCTGGAATTATTATTCTTACTCAGTTATTTACTATCTATTTAGACTTTGTTATTGGCTATAGTGTGTGTTGGAAGTGTGCAATTCCACTTAAATTGCCTTTCCCTGCCATTGAAGGATTAACGCCAGCATTCCTTGATGTAGAAATATTTTGCTTTAATTGGTTTGCTCCTTGGGGTTTTGACCATAGAAGTAGCCAGATGGGATTAAATATGCAAAATATGATTGTTCTTTTGATGATTGTATATTGCATGTGGGGTTATCTTGATTTCTCAGGTAACATTGTTGCAAGACTTGCTGGTAGTGCAGGTGGACCATCTGCAACAGGTATGGGTAAATCAATGTCTAGTGCTATTGAACAGAAAGCTTTATCAAAAGTTGGTCTTGATCAGCAGGGTAGAGCTCAAATTAAAAGCCAAGCGAAAGAAAGGCTTAAAGGAATGGAGAAAAGTAATAAGAGGAAGCCGATTGATTCAGGTAATAGACATGACGTAAAGCCTCCTACTGGAGGCGGTGGCAAACCTGGTGGTGTTGACTCTAAAGCAGGTGTTGAAAAAATGGACCCTAAAGCTGCAAAAAATGCTGCTGGTGGTTTGAGTGGTGGTAGTTCTACAGGAGGTGTTGCCTCAGGAGCGGCTGGTGGAGCTGCATTAAATGCTGCGTCTAGTACATCTAGTTCTACTGGTGGCAGTGCTGGTGGGGCATCAAAGTGGAAATCAGGAGCTTCATCCGCAGCTAAAGCTACAACTAGTGGAGCAAAGATGGGTGCTCATAGATCATCTTCAGCTTCTGTTGCTGCTGGATCTACTGGTGTTGGAAGTTCTGCTAAAAATTTAGCAAGTAATGCTGCAAAAAGAGGTGGAGCACATTCATCTGTTGGAGGAGGTGAAAATGCTGGAAATAAAGGTGGCTTTGGCAGCGTGAAACCTTCTAGAGGTCTTGGTAAATCGGGTGTTACAATGGGTAAAAAACCTCATTCTGATAGTTCGAAAGGAGCAGGAGCGGGTGAATCTAAAGGAGATGTGGATAAATCTGGAAAAAAATCTAAGGTTCAAAGATCTTCTTTGGAATCCACAGCAAACACAGAAACTAATGGCTCTGGATCAGATGGCTCAAATAATGAGGGTAGTGATTAAGAATATGAAATCAATTCGCCTTTTATTTATATCTATGATTTTGTCGGTACAATTATGTGCATCGGCTTTAGGTGATAGTGAGCGTTTTGGCTGGATGGATAGTAGTATGGGATCACTAGGTTCACTTTTTGGTTGTATTGAAGTTCCAGTATTTGCTGGAATTCACCAATCTTCGCATGCATTAAATTTGGATGACACGGGACAATGGAGACCAACTGGAATAAGAGTCGAAGAGGACAAGTTGCTTCAAATTGAGTGGTTAACAAAAGGAGTGCTGCCAAGACCGAGTAGATATAAAGTAATGTATAGAATTGATCCAAGATTTTCTATGCCGCAAATATTTATCCAAAAATTTGATATAGAAACGGGTGAGTTTGTTTCAGATTTTCATCAATTTAAAGGAGGGCAACTTTTAAGATATCAAGATGTTCCAGAGATGACTTTTGAACAAAGAATTATAGATTATACAGATTATTTTAAATTTAATGGTCGCTCGAAAATACCAGTTAAAATAAATGATGTAGTGAATATTACTTTAGATAAAAATAGCTCGTTTTATAGTAGTTCATTAGGGACTGGCGGAGAGCTAGGTATAGGATCGGAATTGTTGTCAGTCTACACCAAAACTTCAATACCATCGAATCGGATATTTTATAGTAATCCTATTCAGTTTTGTAAAGATGCTATAGAAGTTACGCATCCTAATCAAGTTACTAATTGCCAAACATTTGATGATTTATATTGGGATACTGGTATAAATTGGGATACATATCTTGGAAAAATAGAAAATACTGGGATTAGTGCAACGAAGTGGGCAAATATGCCTGCATGTCTTGATAATACAACTGGTATGAATAATGACCCAATCTGTCATTATAATTTAGGTAGAGGAATGGCAGTTAGTGTTGGTGGAACAATAGTAAAATCTGAAACTCAAAAATTCTCACATTCACCTTTTACTGGAAAAGATTTTTTCTATTACAAATCTGATGTTGATGGTGATCTAGAATTTAAGTCACCATGGGATATTGTGGGGATGTATAATGGTGGTGAGCAATTAATGGAAAATTGGGCGGGTTTACCACCTTCTCCAGACTATGATTCATTCAATGCATATATGACAGCATTAAAGCCATCTCAAAGTATGAATTTTCTTTATATGGGTAGATATATGATGGAAATAGAAATAGGAAACTCAGTTAATACTGTAAATAAAGAAGATCTTAAAGCAATAAAAGTTGAATATTATATTTCTGACACTGCTATTCCAAATAGTGGAACTACAGGCGTTTCAATTGATCAAGATTTTAGAGGTAATGCGGATGCAAGTGGATTTTTGTGGCTAAGAGTTATTAGGCCAAATGCTGAAATGTCAGGTGCAATTCAAGTGCGCACAGCCAATTACACGGGATCTACATGGTTTTCTGATGTGGTGTATAATAAGCTCGTAAAACCGCTTAGAGATAAATTTAATGAATTATCTGAAGTCATATATCGTAAATTGATTAGTAATGTTGCTCTACAAAATATTGCAAAAGCAATGTTGATTATTTATATAATAATTTATGGTTTAACATTCCTGGCTGGTGCAACACAAGTTACTACAACGGATATTGTTGTTAGAGTATTAAAGATTGGTGTTGTTGTTGCGTTATTTAGTGAAACTAGTTGGAGATTCTTTAATCAAAATTTATTCAATGTTTTTGTTGAAGGAACGGAATATTTGATGACAACTGTAATTGGAGTTACTAGTTCGACTGGAAATATTTTTGGCTTTATTGACCCAATTATAGAAAAATATACTAACGGAACGGTTTGGGGGTTGTTATTTATTCAATTGTTGCAGATTCATAATGGTTTAACATTTTTTGCGATGATGACAATCTATTCAATTTTAATATTTTTTAGAGCAGTTCTTCAGGTTATAGTAGGGTATTGTCTTGCATTTTTAGGATTGGCTGTAATGATCTCTTTAGCTCCATTTTTTATTATCTTAATACTATTTGAACGTACTAAAAGTATGTTTGATAATTGGATCTCTACAATGTTTAGCTACATGATACAGCCAACTATTTTATTAATATTTTTCTTATTGATTGATCAAATAATGGGAGAAATAATTACAAGGACAGTTGTTAGGGCTTGCTGGGATATATTAATACCAATTAGAATAGGTTTGGATTTAAATCATATGTCCATACCTATTAGCTTTTCATTTACATTGCCATTCCTTCCAGGTATTCCTTTCTTTGTACCAGAGGTACGAGATATTGGTACAATTGACGATTTCTTCCTTGCGCCTGGTACATTCTCAATGTTAGCAACATCATCATTTTTGTTCTTTGCATTGTGTAAGCTGGCGGAAGGTTTAGTTGATTATGTTACATTAGTTGTACAATATCTAACAAATGTACTTGCGTCACGTCAGGATGGTAAATTGCAAAAAGGAATGAATCCTATTAAAGATATTACAGGAGATCTTGGTAAGCTCGCTAGCCCAGTAACTGGAGCAGCTAAAGGTGTTGGACGTTTTGCTAAAGAAAAATTAATTGATCAAAAAATATCTCGCAAGGCGGGTAGTAGTGATGGAGGATATGTTGATTATGGTGCAATTAAAAAGCCAAATGCTGCTGCTGACCCATCAAAAGCTAAGGAAGCTAGCAATATTGGCAAAAAGAAGACGGGAGATAGTGCAGAAGGAAAAAGCAGTGATGCGAAGAGAAATGCCTGGAAAGCAGCTAAAAAACCAGGGCAGGGTGGTTCTGGTGGCGCTGGAGCTAGTGGAGCTGCTAGTGCTGCTACAGGTTCAGCTGCTCAGTCAAGTGCAAATATGGATACAGCAAAAGCTAGTTCATCTAAGAAAGCGCCAGCCATGGGAGCGCATAGAAAGGGCTTAGCAACTGCAAGTAGCGCTGCTCAGATAGCTGCAAGTAAAGGTAGTAGTGCTGCAAAATTAGCGGCAAGAGGCGGTGATGGTGCGGCTAAAGCGAATTTAGGTGGAGCAGCTGCTGTTGGTGCTAACGCATTTTCAACTGGTGCACAAGGTGGTGAAACTCAATCTGGTTCTGGTGTTCAAAGGCAAGACTTTACAGCGCCTCAAGCTCATGAGACATCAGGTGGTACAGATAGTGGTTTTGCTAATTCTTCTGTAGGATCCGAAGCTCAAGGTCCTGCTTCGACTGGGGCAAGAGAGGATGCAGATAGAAAACCTGATCCAACTCCTGACAAAGAGTCAACTCAAAGAGCTAAGGCTGATAATGAGCACGAATCAAGTGAAAATAGAGATTCTGCAAAAGGTGATCGGCCTACAGCAGAAAGAGGGTCAAGTAGAAAGTTAACGGGAGATCATGATTAAAAATTGGATTATTGCTATATTTGTATTGCTAGTACTTTCTGGTTGCTCTGGAGAGCGCTGTATTGAAGCTGATGATTTTGGTCATAGTATCATAACAGTTCCAGCTAGATATAATAGAGAGGCATTTGATGGTCAAGTTGGTGAGAATCAGGTTGCTCCGTGGATAGAATCTGGTTATAGAATTAATGGACGCCCTCTTACTATGTTGGTTAAAGGTTGGGATTATGGAGTAGATAGAAATAGAGAATCCCAGCTCTCAGCCTGGTGTGCTTGGTATGGCCATGAAGCGAATGGTAATGAACTAAGTAAATTCTGTGAACGTCTTCAGGATTGTCGGTTTATTGACGATAGAATGTGTACTAGGACTGCAGATGCCAGGATTGCCAATGCGCCTTGTCTCTTTAGACATGGGGTTGGTCTTTATGCATTGATTGCATCAAGAGGAATTGACCCAAATCAATCATTAAGTTCACAGCGAGATCCAGCTGGACTCTCAATGCATTTGGGAGAAGTTACAGATAATTATACTTTATATGATATAGATAAAAATGGTGAGAGTAGAAAGGCTGGAGGCAGAGTGCATCTGTTTAAATCAGATGCTGAAAAACAGCAATATTCTGATAGTTTATTATATTTTAAGATTCTAGATAAGTTTTATGATGATAATAATGGCCAATACCGCGTTGTGGTAAAGTCCGGTATTAGCAGATCTAATCCTGATCCAATTTCTTATGTTACGATGCTAGTAAAACAATTCTTATTTGGGCTTCCTGGCCATGGTGAGCAATTGCTTCCAGGTCTAGCTGCGTCAAATGCTGATGGTATTTTTGATGGTGGTGGTGGTGTTATTAGGAATATTTATATGGGAGTTGTAAGTAATCCAGGTTATAGAACTGCTGTTGCTGCAATGCTGACCTTATATATAATGTTTACAGGTTTGTCATACTTAGCTGGTAATATACAGCTTACTCATACAGAACTTATTGTTAGGATAGGGAAAATAGCGATTGTTTCTGCATTGCTTAGCAGTGAATATAGCTGGAGCTTCTTTAATGATTATTTATTTGTGTATTTCATTGGTGGTGTTGAACAAATTTTACAAATTATAGTAGAAGCTGGTGCGACTGGTCCTGGTTCACCAGGTATATTAGCAATGATGATTGCCCCACAAACAATTTCAAAATTACTATCATTATTATTTGTTGATTGGCTAGGGTGGCTTTATATCATGCTATTTATGGTGGCATTATATTTTGTATTAATGATATTCTTTAATGCTGCAGTTATATATTTGAGCGCACTGATAGCTATCGGCATGATCATTGTCATGGGACCTATATTTATATGTTTTTTACTCTTTGGTATCACAAGATCATTATTTGAAAATTGGCTAAAACAGCTAATATCATATGCTGTTCAGCCTATTATTTTATTTACGGGATTGATTTTTATCTCAATGATTTTAAGACAAGAAATATATGGCGCTCTGGGATTTAGGATTTGTAAACAAAGCTTCCCTAAATTGAGTACAACGCCTGATATAATTACAGATGCAACAGAAGCGACTTTAGGATTTAGTCCGGGTGATTCAATTTTCTATTGGTGGTTCCCAAAGCCAATGAAAGGTGAGCAATTTACGAGAACTACAAGCAAGATACCAATTCCAATTGATCATTTTGCCAGTGATAGCGGTAATGTTATAGGTGATGTTGTTGATGGTGGTTTCTGTGAGGCTTATGGCTGTATAGGGGACAGGTATATTGATTTACCATTCTTAGATCCAGTGAATGATCAAAGGCGAATTACGCAGTTTTGGAATGGTAAGTTTGTGCAGCTAGATGGGATGCTATTGATATTTGTAGCTATTTATTTATTGCATAAATTCAATGGTTTGGCAGTTTCTGTAGCCAGATTTATTACAGGTACATCCGGTAATTATACGAATTTAAGTAATGTTGGAGATGCTGTCCATGCGCAGACTTTTGGTAAATCTAATGCGATGATTGCCTCAATGCCTGGAAGGGCGAGAACTGCAGCAACTAATGCTATAGATAGACAGATTGGAAAACGCGCTCTTAAAGGCCAAGATCTATCTGGCAAATCTCAGAGTGAGATAAAAGAGATGCAAAGAGCTCTTGGTAAACAAGTGCGCAGTGAATATTCACCATCGGCATTATTTGATAAAGCTAAAATTAGAAGCTTAAAACATGAGGCATTAACAGGCAGAGCAAATAAGGCGGTGCAAGCAGAAGTTCAGAAGAATACTGGATTGAAACGTTCAGATATTGATCCAAAGGCAAATGAGAAATATAAAGCAGCTCTTGCAGATAGACTTAAACAAATGGATCCAACTCTTTCTGATAAAAAAGCGGCAAAAATGGCAGATGGAATGTCAAAGAAGAAATATGCCAATATGAAGAAAGAGCTAGCTCAAGCAAAATATGGCAAGGAATATGATAAATTATCTGCCAAGGAAAAAGCTAGCATTGATAATATTCATGGTAATAGAGAATTGCGCAAATTGGCGAATGAGAATGCAAAAGCTCGTAGATATAGAAATGCTTATGCTAATGCATATGCCGGAATGTCTGACAGAGGAATTGGTATTGTTGGTAAGCACAATAAGACTATACGTTCAGTTGAAGAGATCAGGCACGATGCAAATGAGCGCAATAGATTGAAAAAAGCTAAGCAACGTCAAACTGGTGAGGAAATATATTCTGCAGTTGCTGGTGCTAAAAGAGGAGCGTTTACATCTCTTGGTGGCAAAACACAAGAAAGCTCCTTTGGTAGAACTTTTGCAGGCGGCGCCTATCATGACATTAACAGTGCTGACCCTAGAAAAATGACTTATGCAGAAACTCTAGCTGAGAATAAACAAAGCTTAGAGAGAACAAAACTGGATAAAACTATTGATAGTTATAACAGGCAGCATGGAGAAAGTGTAACATCTCCAGAATTCTTAGCACGCGCCGAGAAAACCGGAGATCCAAACTTGGATACATATAGAGCTCTAGAACGTCAACAAGTCAAAGCAACAGTCCAAGATGCCCTAAGAGGTTCTGAAGAAACCGCATCAATGGGTGAATCATACTTAAGCGAGTACGCCAAAGATTCAGAAATGCACGATTTAATTGATAATAGCTACAAAGTGCAAGAAGATATCTTCAAAAATGATGAGTTTATAAGTAGAGAAGTAGAGTATAAGGCGACTTATGAGTTGGCTTCGGAAAGAATAAATGATGCTTATGGATTAATAGCGAATGAAATAAAATATGGAGCATCTTATGATCCAAATCTATCTTCAGAAGAGCTATTATCTACAATGCAAAATTTGTATGAAAATAATGTAGAAATGAATCCTGAATCAGTTGCATCAGAATTAGCAGAACTTGAACAAGCAATGCACGATTTTAGCTCAAGTCAGGAGGCCTTGCAACAGATTGACCAGCGTAAAATAGAGGTTGCAAAAGAGATTAGTTCGCATGTTGAGCATATTAATGAACATAGAACAAAAGCGGGCATGGAGGAATATCGTCCAGAGCAACCAGATTTAGGCGTTCGAAGAATGCGTAAAATTGAAGATTTAAGACGCGGATAATTTGTTTGGCAACCTATGGTTGTAAATAATGTTGCAGTAATATTAAAAAAATATATTCTGATATTGTAGGTTATTTAAATTAAGACAAAAATTATAGCGATACTATTTATCAACTTATTTAATTTAGGAAAATATTATGCAAAGAACATATAGAAAAGCAGATCATGAACGTGACAAAGCAGCTGCTCAAGCAAAATATGAAAAGAAATATGATGGAACAGGGATTCAACCTGTTCAAAAACGAAGTGTAGCAGCTGGAGCAGCAGCATATCGTGAACAAGAGGCCTATCGCATTGAGAGAGAAGAAGCAAGGGAGAGGAAGCGAGCTGAAGAAGAAGCAGAAAAACAAGCGTTCATAGCGCAAATAGCTTCTGTACAAGATGATGAAGATGCTCTTACTCCTGCAGACATTTTTGAATTTGCTGAAACATTTAGATCAGAAGGAGATTGTGCTAGTGCTATAGATACTTACTGGCAGGCTCTAGTTTGTGGTAATGCAAAAGCAGCCTTCCCCCTTTTTGAGATACTTCGTGATGGTGAGTCTGGAATTAATCAAAATATGGAAATGGCTGGAATATTTTTCTACCTTGCAAATAAATGCAGGGATACCAGGTGTCACACCACTCCAAAACCAAAGCAAATAAATTTTGATGCTGCAAAAGAAATATTTGCAATAGCCGTTGCATCACGAGAGTTTATTGTAAATCCTGGTTATAAAATAACACAAGAAATAGCTCAAGAAAGACAAGCAGCAGCAAATGAAGCGCTAGACGGTTTTGATTTGCATACAAGGTCTACTGGTGAAGCTATGATAGATGTATTCCAGCATGATTATGACTTTACTTTTGATGATGATATCGCTTTAGCTGGAGCATCAACCCAAGAAGATCATCAGGATCATGGTTCTAAAAAATGTATATTAATGTAATGTATATTTGTGGATGCTGTATCCTGATGTAATTAACGTTTTAAGTAGACTAAATATGCATTAGATTTATTGTAGAGAATAATTTTAGAACATCTAACACAGCTCGAATAACTATAAATTGGGTTCTGTCGCATGTGTTAGCATCTAATCTTAAAAATTATAATTCTCAGATTTCAGGCATTATGAAGCCATGAGGGTTTGAAAATTCTCAAAAGCATAAAGGTAAGAATCAGCTCCAATAATTTGGCCTTTCTGAATCATTCTAATATTTTCTATTCCTGTAATAGTGATTTTTGCAGATTGGAAGTTTTTAAACCCCAGCATAGGCTTTGTTCGCTTCTTAATAAATCTATGATCTTGTTCCATAATATTATTGAAATATTTGTTTTGAATAATCTCTATTTTCTCATTTTCTAATAGATTATCATTTGCACTATTAAGAGCTGATTTATTACTTCCGCTTTTATCAATATTCACCTTATCAGGAATATCATTATTTTTAAACGCTTTACGGAAGAACGCCTTAGCAGACGCTTTATCCCTGCGCTTCCTCAGCAAAAACTCTATAGTATTACCCAAAGAATCTACAGCACGATAGAGATAAATCCAGCGACCATCCAGCTTGATATAGGTTTCATCCATACGCCAACTTGAACCAACTGCTTTCTTTCTTTTTCTAACTTGCTTATCTATCAACGGAACAAATCTTTTAATCCATCTTTGTAGAGTACTATGATCTATTACTGCGCCTCTGATATGAGCTAGCTCCTCAAGATCTCGATAGCTCAAGGAAAATCTACATTTCATATAAACAAACAGCATTATTATTTCCGGCGAGGAACAAAAACCTTTGAAATATTTTGTTAATTTAGGGGAAATAGCATATCTCATGTAAAGCCTTTTTTATTTTCAGTATATTCTCTTTGATTGACTTTCACAACACATGCGACAGAACCAATTATATTATTCTAATTGCTTACTTTGTAAGTGTAACATTTGGTGTTAATTCTAAAACTTATTAATCATTCTCATATTAAATACTACTTTAATTATAAAAATAGCATTATTGCTAAATTATTTTTTTGTAATAATTTGTAACTTTTAAATAAAGTTCATAAGGATTCAGTTTAGAGTAATTGACATCCTTGAGGAAATTTTATAGTATCGCCTGTAATTATTTCCTTGGAGAAGTAAATGGATTCAAATCAATTTTATCTATTTAAAGATAGAAGGTTCTTGCCTATATTCCTAGTGCAGTTCTTCGGCTGTCTAAATGACGGTATTCTAAAAAACGCTTTAATAATATTAGTAACATTTAAACTTGCTAATGAATTATCAGTTGCACCATATGTTTTAGTAATGTTAGCAAATGTCATTTTCATCGCGCCTTTTGTATTTTTTGCAAGTTTAGCAGGGCAGATAGCGGATCGTTATGAACGCTCTACTATTGTTAAGATTATAAAAGGAGTAGAAATTGGAATAGTATTACTTTCATCATATGGGTTTTATACGACCAATCTATATATTTTGTTTACGTGTATCACCCTGATGGGAATTCATTCAACATTTTTTGGCCCTATCAAATATAGTGTTTTACCAGATAAGCTAAAAAAAGATGAGCTACTTGGTGCTAATGGTTTTATTGAAGCAGGGACTTTCTTGTCTATCTTGATTGGAACAATGATGGGTGGTTTTTATAATTTTAATAATACATTGGTTATTATTTTTGCAATTACCATTGCTATTGCGGGGTTTGTAGCTAGTCTATTTATGCCAAAATCTCATAATATGAATCATGATGTAAAGATTAATCTGAATATTGCTAAAGAAACGCTTAGTATGTTAAAACATGCGACTTCTAAAAATCAAGTGTATCTTGCTATTCTGGGAATTTCTTGGTTTTGGTTTATTGGTGCTGCAATACTTGCACAAATTCCATCCTTAACGAGGAATACGTTAGGTGCTAGTGAGGGAGTTGCTAATCTATTTTTAGCTACGTTTTCTATCGGTGTTGGAGTTGGTTCATTTTGGTGTAATAAGATTTTTTCTTCAAAAATAACAACTAAATATGTATTTCTTGCGGCGATTGGGATCTCATTATTTGGTATAGATTTATATTTTGCTAGTAAAGTTGCTGGAATTAGTTATGAACCAGAGCAACTTAAAACAGTATTAGAGTTTTTAACAAAAAAACATTATTGGCGTATATTGATTGACCTGTTCTTTTTAGCTGCTATTGGCGGTATATATGTTGTGCCTCTTTTTGCCGTGATGCAATACTATAGCTCACCTGCATATAGAAGTAGAATTGTTGCTGCAAATAATTTAATTAATTCGCTCTTTATGGCTGGTTCTACTGGTATCTTATCATTCTTGTTTTATATGGATTTTTCAATACCATCTGTAATTTTGATGGTTAGTATGCTCAATATGGTTGTAGCTATCTATATTTACCAGTTAATACCAAATAGTAGAGTAATTCCAATGCGTTTATGGAGAGCAATTTTTCGATTGGGTTTTGAGCTTTCATATAATGTTGATGTAAAAGGTATAGAGAATTTTAAAAAAGCTGGAAAAAGAACAGTTATTGTTGCTAATCACCTGTCGTATATTGATCCAGCGCTGATTGCAAGTAATCTTCCTGAAGAAATACAATTTGCAATTAATATGACCGTTGCAAAAGAATGGTGGGTAAAGCCATTTTTAAAAATACTTAAAACATACCCAATTGAGCCTAATAATCCTATGGCGATTAAAAGTTTAATTGAAGAAGTGAAAAAAGATAAAAAAATTGCTATTTTCCCTGAAGGAAGAACAAGTGTAACAGGTTCTTTAATGAAGGTGTATGAAGGTCCTGGTATGATTGCTGATAAAGCTGATGCAACAATTCTGCCAATTAGAGTTGATGGAACGCAGTTTACTATCTTCTCAAAAGTTAGAAAACTAATGAAAGGTAAGTTCTCTTTTAGAAGAAAGATTACAATTACTATATTGCCTCCTGTAAAATTAAATGCTCCAGCAGGACTTGATAATAGAGAAAGAAGAAAATTCATTGGTCAGTCTCTCTATGATATCATGAGTGAAATGATGTTTGAGAGCTCTGATTATAAAGAAACTTTATTCCAATCTCTTATTAATGCTTCAAAAGTATACGGTAAGAAGACGGTTATCATGCAGGATATTGATAATAATAGTGCAAATTACCGTAATATTTTGCTTAAGTCATTTGTTGTAGCAGATCTTATAAAGCGAGATTCTGAGCCTGGTGAAAAAATAGGGCTTATGATGCCAGGGATGGTTGGTAGTGCAATTACTTTCTTTGGTATGCAAGCTGTGGGTAGGGTGCCAGCTATGATTAATTTCACTGCAGGTTCGAGTAATGTTGTATCTTCTTGCAAAACTGCTACTATAAAAACAATATATACATCTAGAAAATTTATAAAAAAAACAGAGCTTAGAGGCTTAGTCGATGCCGTAAGGGAGGCAGGAATTGCAGTTATATATCTTGAAGATTTAAGGAAATTTATTACTCCAATCCTTAAGATTAAAAGTTTACTAGCTACTATATTTCCTCAGAGCTATTACGAAACAATATGTATTAAAAGAAATGATTTAGATACAGCTGTAATATTATTCACTTCTGGAACAGAAGGTAAACCCAAAGCAGTTGCTCTTTCACATAGAAATATTCAAGCAAATAGATGTCAAGTCGCTTCTAGAATAGATTTTAATCCATATGATTGTGCATTCAATGCTTTACCTTTATTCCATAGTTTTGGTTTAACTGGTACATTAATCATGTCTCTGATTGGTGTTAAAACTTTCTTTTATCCATCTCCATTGCATTATAGAATTATTCCTGAGATAGTTTATGATGTTGGAGCTAGCATTATGTTTGGCACGGATACTTTTCTTTCTGGTTATGCATCATATGCTCACCCATATGATTTCTATTCACTTAGATATGTTATTTCTGGGGCTGAGAAATTAAAATCTAAAACTAGACAAGTATGGTTTGACAAATTTGGGATTAGAATTTTTGAAGCTTACGGAGTAACAGAAGCAGCCCCAGGTATAGCAATCAATACACCTATGTATGATAAGCCAGGAACAGTAGGGCGTTTGCTCCCTCAGATAGAGTATTTCTTGCAACCGGTTGAAGGGATTGAAGAAGGCGGAAGATTATGCGTGAAAGGTCCAAATGTGATGCAGGGTTATATAAAACCTGATAACCCAGGTGTTGTTGAGCCTACTAGTGTAGATAAGATTGGTAATGGTTGGTATGATACTGGAGATATAGTTTCAGTTGATGATGAAGGTTATGTAACAATTCTTGGCAGAGAAAAGCGTTTTGCAAAAATAGCTGGAGAAATGGTGTCCCTTGCAGCGGTTGAAGAAATGTTAATATCAGTTGATTCTGAGTTTGATTATGCAGCTGTGTGCGTTGAGGACGATAAGAAGGGTGAACAAATTGCACTCTTTACTACCAATAAAAATCTTAGGAGAGATGTGGTTGCTAAGAGCTGTAAAGAAAAACAACTTTCGGAATTGTATATACCAAAAGTAATTGTACCAATTAATGAGCTTCCTGTTTTAGCTACCGGAAAATTGAATTATAGATCAATGGTAGACATGGCTAAAAAAGAAACAGAGTTAAAAGTAGATAAATGATTTAATTTGCAATAGTTAGATTAAATCATTTATCACATTAATAGTTTGCCTATGCATTTACATTTCCTCGAAATATTCAAAGAAGAAATACTTTATATCACCAAGAAAGGGTAATTGGCTGTCTAATGGACCGCTTGTAGTAATATGTGAATAATCTGGAATCTCTGTAGTAATTACAGATTTATCACGAGTTGAGAATTGCAAATCTCCTAATTGCCTTGTTGATTGCAGGTTGTCTTTATCTAATGCGACCTGGTATTTTATGCTCATCAGCGCACCAAGTTCAGAGTGTATTCGTTTTATATCTGGAGTTTTTATTCCGAACCCAACTCCTTCAGCTGAGATTTCTAAGTTTTCTACATCGTTATCTTTTACAGCTCTATTAAGTTCTTTCTGAATAGTAAGAGTTTGTCGTTCTGTATAAGGTTGATTACTTTGAATATAGATAATAAACTTTGTTTGATCTCCAAAACCACCATTTTTTATTCGAGCAATTAGTGCGTCCGCATAGTCTTTTGCTTTAGTTGCTGTATTAGGTTGTATATCTCCCCGCACTTTTTGTATCTACAACCCCTATATTATCAGCAAATAAAGTTTGAAGTACATCACCAACCATCAGAATTTCTGTTAAATTTTCACCGGTGTCTGAGTAATTTAAATGCGTTCTTCCTGCTCTAAAACCGCCTGGTATATCAGAGGCACCCCATTCATATTTTATTACAGGCTGATCTTCATCAATTTCCGTGTTAGTTTTGTGTGCAAGTTCTAACATATATTCCACGCCTCCTGCTATTATTTCTGCAGATGAGCCATGTGATAATTCAATATCTTCAATTCTTTATCACCTTCTACATTCAGTCCTTTTGCTTGATTATATAAATAATCTAATACTCTAGTAGTTACAGTAATCCTTGTTGCTCCAAGAATGACTGCTCCATCGTATGAAGTATATGATAGAGCTATTCTTTTTACTAAATTTAACTTTTTGGCTTCAATAACATATTGAGTTTGATATGTTTCCATCCATATTTGATTGGTTAATTCATTTCATTCTTGATTTGCTGTTCTATTAAAAGCATGTTGTCCAATGTATAGTAAAAGATCTAGCTCATCTTGAGTAGAGATATCATTATTATTAAATAGTAGTTTTACATCAAAGTTTCTAGGGTCAGATTGATTTGCTCCAGATTTAACTAAAGCGCCCATTGTTGAATGCAAAGCAATACCCTTGATAAGCACAATGTGACAGAACAGCTGCAATACAAACGGCTCCAAGTGAAACTGCTTTAGCTACAAAACTACTTATCTAATTCTATTATCAACCATAGGTAGTACTGTCGATGTCTAAGTGAGATATTGAGTGAAGATGAGATTAAGGTAATAAATATCATTATTTTACATTAAACACACTAGATACAAATACTAAATCTTCCGCAGCTTCTTTCAGGTAATCAAATCTTCCTGATGCACCCATGTGACCAAAATCCATATTAGTTTTAAGGAATAGTTTGTTATTATCTAGCTTTCTGTCACGAAGGCGCGCTACCCATTTTGCTGCTTCCCAGTAACCAACTCTTGGGTCTGATAAACCAGCTGTTATGAAGAGGTGAGGGTAGTTTTGCACCTTTACATTTTCATATGGAGAATAGCTTAAAATATAATCAAAATATTCTTTATCTTTTGGATTACCCCATTCCTTAAATTCACCTGGAGTTAATGGCAGATCTTCGTCAAGCATTGTATTTAATACATCAACAAAAGGGACGTGAGCAATAGCTGCCTTGAATAGTTCAGGTTTTTGGTTAATTACATTTCCTATTAACATTCCACCAGCACTGCCTCCTGCAACGACTATCTTACCTTTTGAAGTATAGTTCTCTTTTGCTAGAAACTCTGCTGATGCTAGAAAATCGTTGAATGTTTTTTCTTTATTTAAGAATTTTGCAGCTTCATACCAATCATGCCCTAAATCATCACCGCCTCTTATATGAGCTATAGCATAAACAAAACCTCTATTTGCAAGTGAAATTGCCGAGTTTCTAAAAGCTGGTGCTATAGAAATGCCATATGAACCATAACCATAGAGGTATAGTGGGTTTGATCCATCTTTTTTGAATAGTGATTTTTTATAGAAAAGGCTGACTGGCACTTCTACACCATCAGTTTTTATATATAATCTTTCAACTTTATATTCTTCAGGATTAAAACCACTAGGAATTTCTTGAACCTTTAATGTATCTAGCTTGTTTTTATCAAAAGTATATTTATAAACGGTGCTTGGTTTTGCAAGTGAAGCATAATTTACTCGGATATCATTTTCCCTGTAATTCGTAGAGTATATACTCGCTGTGTAAGCTTCATCTGGGAAGTTAATAGATTGTTCTTGATTGACAGATAATTTTTTAACAATAGCTTCAGATAAACCTTTTACTTTATAATTAAGTAGTAAAAAATCTTTTGTTATATCAAAACTAGAGAGATATTTATCTGTTTCTTCTTCAATATAGCTATCCCATATTTTATTCATTGAATAATCTTTTGATTCAACTTTTAGGATATGGAAATTTTTAGCTCCATCATTTGTGCTTTTATAAAAATAGTTGCCACCATGATCAATGGACACCAAGATTCTATCTTTTCTTTTTGATAACATTTTTGGTGTGAACTCTTTATCATTCATATCAATATACAAAACTTCATTACTATCATGTCCATCTACATTTATAAGAATGTATTCCTTGCTAGATGTTTTTGACGCTGATACTAGGTATAGTGGGTTTTTTTCATGATAGATCAATTTATCATCTTTTATATCTGTTCCAAGTGCATGAAACATAATCTTTTCTCTACGCCAGTTTTCTGTTGTTGGTGAGTAGAAAAAACCTGATTGATCTTCATGCCAAACGATTGATCCTATTGTATTGCTTATTTCTTCTTGTAAGAATTTTTTATTTTCTAGATCATATATTTTAATTGAATATTTTTCTCCACCTGTAAAATCAACAGAATAAGCCATTAGCTTATGATCCGGACTGATCGAGAAAGCTCCAAGAGAAGTGAATTCTTTACCTTTCGCAATTTGATTTACGTCTAATATTATTTCTTCTTTGGCCTCTGTGGATCCATATTTTCTGCAGTAAATAGTATAATCTTTATCTGCTTCAGTACGTGAGTAATAGTAATAATCATCACGTTTTGTATATGTTGATGTATCTTCTAATTTTATTCTACCTTTCAACTCTTCAAAAAACTCTGTTTTTTTATTTTCAAGAGGTGCTAGATAGTTTTGATAATATGAATTTTCCTCTTCAAGGTAAGATAAAACCTTTTTATCTTTAACATTATCAGGCCACCCATCCGCTCTAAGCCAGCTATATTCATCTTCAAGTTTTACACCATGATGTTCATATGTATGTGATACCTTATCAGCTATTGGTGTTTTTAATTGATTTATGTTCATAATATTTTCTCCTTGAAAAAATAGGGCAATTATCGGAATTAATATGGTTTTCATTTTGTATAGTCTAGTTTTTTATTTTGCTAATAAATTTTGCAAAATCTTGAGCATTTGCGAAGTCTTTATATACTGATGCAAATCTTATATATGCTACAGGGTCAATTTTTGCAAGTTCTTGCATAATTAATTTTCCTATTGTTCTAGTTTTAATTTCTCTAGTACTAGAGCTTTCTAATTCTAGCACTATCTTATCTGTTAATTTTTCTATATCATCGTCTGTAAAATTTCTTTTTCTAAGAGCAGTTGATATAGCTTTTAAAATTTTAGTTTTATCAAAAGGGCGTTTTGCGCCTGCTCTTTTTACTACAACTAATTCTCTAAATTGGATGCGTTCGAAGGTTGTAAAGCGTCCGTTGCATTTATTGCAATGGCGTCGTCTGCGGACGACTCTAGATTCGTCACTATCCCTAGAGTCTTTTACAGATGTGTTTTTTGCTTCGCAGAAAGGGCATTTCATAAATTATAAGGTATGTTTTTGATAAATAGGGAACTTTGCAGTTAGGTTTTTTGCTTTGGTGAAAACTATTTCCTCAATATCTGAATTTTCTTCTGACTTTTTTAAACCATCTAAAACATCAGCTATTAAATTTCCTGTTTCAGTAAATTCCTCTTCTTTGAATCCTCTAGTTGTGCATGCCGGGGTTCCAAGACGCACACCAGATGTTATGAATGGTGAAGTGTTATCATAAGGAACTGTGTTTTTATTTGAAGTTATTCCAGCTCGTTCTAGTGATTCTGATGCAGTCTTACCCGTTATTCCATGCTTTCTAAGATCTAGAACAACTATGTGATTTACAGTTCCACCTGTTAATATATCATATCCTCTGTTTTCTAGTGTTTTTCCGAGAGTTTTGGCATTGGCAAGTACTTGCTTTATATAATTTTTGTAATCATCAGAAAGAGCTTCCTTAAAAGCTACTGCTTTTGCAGCGATTACGTGCATTAGTGGCCCACCTTGCAATCCTGGAAATACAGCTTTGTTCATCAATTTTCCAATTTCAGAGTCATCAGATAATATTATACCACCCCTAGGACCGCGAAGTGTTTTGTGAGTAGTTGAAGTTGCAACATGTGCATGTGGGAATGGGTTAGGGTGCTCTCCAGCTGCTATAATGCCTGAGATGTGAGCAATATCAGCCATTAAATATGCACCAACTTTATCTGCAATTTCTCTAAATCTTTTGAAATCTAATTCTTGTGTATAGCTAGAAAATCCAGCAATAATTAGCTTTGGCTTATGTTCTAATGCTAATTTTTCTACTTCAGCAAAATCTATATGGTTTTTTTCTTTGTCAACTCCATAAAAAACCGGATTAAACCATTTTCCTGATTGGTTTGGTGCTGCGCCATGAGTTAGGTGTCC
This sequence comes from Rickettsiaceae bacterium, assembly GCA_965233855.1. GTDB lineage: Bacteria > Pseudomonadota > Alphaproteobacteria > Rickettsiales > Rickettsiaceae > Megaera_A. Next base: position 592,960 of record OZ247586.1, read on the forward strand.
ACCGCAATCAAGAGACATGGCTAATATCGTGTCACCTGGCTGTAGTAATGCAAGATATACGGCTTGGTTTGCTTGAGAACCAGAGTGAGGTTGAACATTTGCATATGAGCAATTAAAGAGTTCTTTTAGACGTTTACGAGCCAAGTTCTCGGCTTTATCTACTTCATCACAACCGCAATAATATCTTTTTCCTGGAAATCCTTCTGCGTATTTATTAGTTAGTACAGATCCTTGTGCTTCCATAACAGCTTTGCTTGCAAAGTTTTCAGATGCAATCAGTTCAATACAATCTTCTTGCCTGCTACTTTCACTAGCTATGATTGAGTCTATTTCTGGATCAATTGTTTTTAAGTTTTGATTTATCATAGCTATCTCCTATTTTAAGTTTTTTAAAAAATCTAATGCAAATTCTATTCCTGATCCATCGATTGAGTGAGTTAGATTAGGAATAATTAAAAGTTTGTGCTCTATAGAATTTTGTTTGCAATATTCTGCAAGTTTTATGCTTTCATTAGCCTCAACAATATCGTCTTCTTCTCCATGAACAATACAAAATGGTGTAGATGTATTTTTAAGAGTCTCAGGTGGAATCAACCTACCAGAAAAACCTATCATTGCCTTATATGGCTCTGCCTGAATCAGAGTTAGATATACTCCCATCATTGTCCCTTGAGAAAAGCCAAATAATACCGTGTTTTTGTTATCAATTCCAAGTTCTTTCTGCTTTACATAAATTTGTTCTTGAACTTTTGAAGCGTTGTTTTTTGCCAAATTTATTATAGTTTTTGGTGATCGGTCTTGCAGACTAAACCATTGACGTCCAAAAGGAGCCATATCATATGGTTCAATTCCATGTGGTGATATGAATTGGTACTCTGTAAGTGGTTTTTGTATGTAAGGTACTAAACTAATTAGGTCATTTCCGTCAGATCCAACTCCATGAAGAAATACCATTAATTTTGTAGGCTTATCATTTAAAGCTTTTATTTCTGGATAGTCGCTATGCATTATTCTCTCTATAATATTTACAATATTTTGTTATTGGGCACTCTGAGCAAAGAGGTTTTCTTGCTTTACACGTGTATCTTCCGTGCAAAATTAGCCAATGATGCCCATGAGTAAGCCACTTATTTGGTATTTTCTTTAATAGATCTTTTTCAACCTTTTCAGGTGTGGATCCCTTGCTAAATCCTATTCTATTAGAGACTCTGTGTACGTGAGTATCTACTGCCATTGTGGGTTTACCAAATGCGCAGTTTAAAATTACGTTAGCTGTCTTTCTTCCAATACCAGGTAGTTTTATTAATTCATCAAATTCTGATGGAATTTCAGAGTTATATTTATCGATTAAAATACGGCAAAGTGCAATAATATTTTTTGCTTTTGAGTTATATAATCCAATTGTTTTGATATATGTCTTTAATTTATTTTCACCCAAGGATAATATTTTTTCTGGATTATTATATGTTGAGAACAAACTCTTTGTTGCTTTATTTACAGAAATATCAGTAGCTTGTGCTGATAATATAACAGCTACACTTAATGTAAAATTATTTGTAAATTCTAATTCAGTTTCTGGTGATGGGTTGTTATCACTAAAAATTTGGAAGATTTCATCAATGCTCTTACTGTTCATAAGTTATTTTATAATAAAATAGTATTTGAGTTATTATAGATATTATGTACCAACAATAAAGATATGTTTTATCGTATACTAAAATATTGCAAAATTTAGTGTATATTTTTTATATTGGCACTATTTTATAGGAAATAAATATAAACTAGCTTATATTGAAGGAAAGTTGCTACTTTTTGTAGAGGTATTTTGTAATATCTAGTTAAATAATTAATCTATAAATAACAAGGATAAAATATGAGTAAAAATAAAGTTTTTGATCAAATAAAAGAGCAAGTTTCACAAAATGAAGTAGTTTTATTTATGAAAGGGGCTGCAGATTTTCCTCAATGCGGATTTTCAGCAATGGTAGTTGGTATTTTGCAAACTATGGGATTGAAATTTAAAGATATAAATGTCCTTGCTGATTCTGATTTAAGACAGGGCATAAAAGATTTTTCAGATTGGCCTACAATTCCTCAATTATATATTGCAGGGGAGTTTGTAGGTGGTTGTGATATTGTCCGTGAACTTTATGAAAGTGGAGAATTAAATAATATACTGAAGCACAATCATAATGAGCCTGTAGGTGCAAATAATCCATCTTCTAGTCATACAGTTGAAGATGGAAATTAAATTACTATGACAAATGAAGCGATTTTAGTAAAAAATCTTGTAAAACAGTATGATGATAAAAGGATAGGAGAGGGAGCTCTTGCTCTAGATTCTTTGAATCTTAAAATTCCTATAGGGTCAATTTTTGGCCTGCTTGGCCCAAACGGAGCTGGGAAATCCACCTTAATCAATATACTTGCTGGCACTGTGGTTAAAACTAGTGGTGAAGTTAGTATATTAGGAGCTGATATTTCCGACTATCCTAAAAAAGCAAAAAGCTTAATAGGAATAGTGCCTCAGGAAGTAGTATTTGATACTTTTTTTTCAATTCAACAAGCATTAGAATTTACTGCAGGATATTTTGGAGTAAAACCTGAAAATAGAAAAACAGAAGAGATACTTAAAGTTCTTGGTTTGTGGAGTAAAAGAAAAAGTTTTCCTCAACAACTATCTGGTGGAATGAAAAGAAGGTTTTTAATAGCAAAAGCAATGGTTCATTCGCCACAAGTGTTAGTTCTTGATGAACCAACAGCTGGCGTGGATATTGATCTTAGAACTCAGCTTTGGGAATATGTTGTCGAGCTTAATAAACAAGGAATTACAATAATTATAACTACGCATTATCTAGCAGAAGCACAAGAACTGTGCGACGAAATTGCTTTTATTAATAAAGGGAAAATTATAAAACAAGATACAAAAGCTAATTTGTTATCAGAACTTGGTAACCGTTATATTGATATTGAATTTAATAATTCTATTGATAAGGCTAGCTTGAATATATCGCCTGAACTTGTTTATAAAATTATTGCGGATAATAAAGTGAGATTTCAATTACATTCCGAGGGTAATAATTATACTAATCTACTCAAGAAGATATCTAGTACTGGTGTGGATATCAAGGATATTAGAGTGTCACAACCTGATCTTGAGAAGATTTTTCATAAAATAATGAAAGATTAAGTAAATGATTGAGATATTAGAGAATAGATCGATTATTCATTTGTTTGGAGATGATGCTGAAAAATTTCTTCAAGGCCAAACGACTAATGATATAATAAAGAATCAATATTCATATAATTTTATATTAAATAATCAAGGACGTTATTTATTCGATTTTTTTGTGTATAGAGAAAATGATAATTCATTTTACATTGATATTCACTGTGATGCAGCAGATTCCTTTGTTAAAAGATTATCAATGTATAAGCTTAGAAGTGAAGTTGAACTAAAGAATGTTTCAGATGATTGTTCTATAACATATTCTAAAAAGCCATTAAAAGACGCGATATTTTCAGTAAAAGACCAGAGATGTCAAAGGTTGACATTTCGATCTATGTTTTTAAAAAGTGAATTGAATAAAATAGATGTCTTTGCAAAAGATTTATATGTAAATGATAAATATGAATATAGCATAGTTGATGGAATTCCAGATCTTATATATGAAAAATCTATTCCTATTGAATACGGTGCTGACGATATGAGAGCTATTGATTATGAAAAAGGATGTTATATTGGACAAGAAGTTATTTCTAGAGTTAAATATCAAGGTGTTATCAGAAAAAAAATATATAAATTGAAATTTGGTACAGAAATTGCACTTACTAGTACAGGTGCTGTAATAATAGACCTTGAAGGTAATAAGATTGGGATTGTGTGTTCATTTTACGGAAAAATAGCTATTGCATTACTTAGGGAAGAAAAGTACTTGGGGTTAAGTAAAAAAGTAGCTATTATTGGCAATCAATCAGCTGATATTCTGGTTCCTCCTTGGAGAAATTAGTTTATTAAGTTATCTTGGGTATGTTTTGTAGCAACTTTAAAAAACACTATTATTTATGAGATTACTAATTGTTGGAGACATAAATAGCGAAATAAAAACTGCTATTGATATTGCAAAATCAAGAAATGCAAAAGTCGTGTTGGTAGAATCTTGTGAACAAGGTGTGGATTTTTTATGCCAGGGAAAGGGTGCAGATCTAGTCTTGGTAGATGTTCAATTTGATATTAAGTCATTGACTACTGCTATGAAAAATGAAAAAATCTCAACTCCAGTTATTGCGTATGGAGTGCAATGTTCACCAAAGGAAGCAGTGCTTGCAATTAAATCTGGTGCAAAGGAATTTTTGCCATTGCCGCCGGACGAAAGATTAATTGCTGCAATTTTTGCATCTTTGTCTGACGATACAGTTAAAGTTATTGGTGATTCTGAATCATTGAAAAGTGTACTGGAAGTAGCGGATAAGATAGCTGCATCTGATGCTAATGTATTAATTACCGGTGAGTCTGGTACTGGTAAAGAAGTTTTTTCTAGCTATATACACAGTAAAAGCAAGAGAAAGGATCAAAGATTTGTTTCTGTAAACTGTGCTGCTATTCCAGAAAATCTTCTTGAATCTGAATTATTTGGACATGAAAAAGGTGCTTTTACTGGTGCGATGAGCCGAAGAATTGGTAAATTTGAGGAATCATCTGGTGGGACATTGCTTTTAGATGAAATTAGCGAGATGGATACGAGGCTTCAAGCTAAATTACTTAGAGCTATTCAAGAAAAAGAAATTGATAGAGTAGGTGGTAATACTCCAGTTAAAGTTGACCTTCGAATTATTGCTACCTCAAATAGAGATCTTCAGCAGGAAATCAAGAATGGGAATTTTAGAGAGGATTTGTTTTTTAGACTCAATATTATAAATATAGAGCTTCCAGCTTTAAGTGAGAGAGTGGATGATATTGAGATATTAAGTGAGCACTTTATTCAGAAATATGTACAGAATAATGGTCTAGGATCTAAAACTTTGTCAAAAGAAGCTTTAGAGAAAATGTCTTCATATTCATGGCCAGGTAATGTTAGAGAGCTTGAAAATGTTTTGCATAGAGCTGTTTTAATGTCTGAGGATGCGATAATTAAGCCTCATGATGTGCATATAGTAGAAAGGGAAGTTTCAAATCACTCTGACTCAACTGGACAATCTAGTTCAGCTGCAGAGAAGCAAATGGTATTTAATACACTTGGTTATTGTCTAGGTGACATGAGTAAAGCTGCCAATATTCTAGGTGTTTCAATTGATATTTTAAGAGAGAAGCTTGAAAAATTTACAATGAAATAGCATAAATGGATTATAAACCATTGACTAATTTAATGTGTTTGTATATAATACGCATCTAGCCAGAGAACATTTAGGTTAGATCAAAAAACTATGACAGACATCTCAGAGAATAGCTTGAAAACTAGCAAGGCTCCAGAGATTCTTCCCCCTACATCTAAATATGGAAAATTTCTTGATTACGTTTGGCCAATAGGTAAATCAGAAGCTCCGAAATTTCTTTTTATTACATTATTGATGTTTTGTATTTTGGGTATACAAAATCTAATACGCGCTATGAAGGATAGCGTAATTAATACCATGATAGGTACTGAAACTATTTCATTCTTAAAATTCTGGGGAGTGCTCCCAGCTGCTTTTTTAATAACACTTATCTATGTCAAATTAGTGAGTGTTATGAAAGGAGAAAAGATATTTTATTTGATAATGTCAACCTTCCTTGGCTTCTTTTTATTATTCGCATTTTTTCTGTTTCCCAACCATGAGTTAATACACTTGAATCCTGAAATAGTACATAATTTGGTTACGAGCTATCCAAATTTTAAGTGGTTTATTTTATTATTATCCAAATGGAGTTTTTCATTATTTTATATAATTGCTGAATTATGGCCAAATGCTATTTTTGCTTTGTTGTTTTGGCAATTTGTAAATAAAATTACTACGGTTGATGAGTCAAAAAGATTTTATCCATTATTCGGCCTTCTTGGTCAAACAGGTCTATATCTTTCAGGAATGTTCTTAATAAACCTTCCAGCAATGAATGCTTATTTTAGTCAAGTATTGCATTTATCAGCAGCTAGAAGTGTTGTTTCGATTCAGATTGTTGTAATAGTCGTGAGTGTTCTGGGTTGCATTGCTTTAACTGCGTTCTGGGTTTTAAATAATAAAATACTAGATATAGCGACAACAGAAAATTTACAGTTTAGAGTGAAAAAAAATCAGATGGGTTTGAAAGAAAGCTTACAAATGATTATACATTCTAGATATATAAGATTGATAACAATTCTTCTCTTTGCCTATGGGGTTGCAATTAATTTAGTTGAAGGGCCATGGAAAGCTGAAGCTGCTCAAATTTATAAAACTCCCACAGAATTTGCTGCTTTTGTTGGAAATTATCTTAGTTATACAGGAATGTTAACAATAGTATTTGTACTTCTTGGTTCAAATATAGTTAGGCGCTTAGGATGGTTATCCGCTGCAATAATTACACCTTTTATGGTATTGATTACAGGACTAGCTTTTTTCTGTGTCGCTAATTTTGATCCTGTAGCAACTTTCATGATGCTTTCATTTTCTTTCACAGATCCTATAATGTTAGCAATAGTGATTGGAGCGATTCAGAATGTTTTAAGTAAATCTAGTAAATATACTTTATTTGATTCTACTAAAGAAATGTCATATGTTCCGCTTGATGAGCAGCTTAAAACAAGAGGTAAGGCTGCTGCTGACATGATTGGTACAAAACTTGGAAAATCAGCAAGTGCATTACTTCAATCTATGATATTTGTTGTTATTCCAGCTGCAACTTATCCATCGATTTCTCCATTCTTAATGATAGTTTTTGCATTAATTTGTATAGTTTGGATTTGGGCTGTTGTTGAGCTTAACAAAGAATATAAATCTGCATGTAGTAATAAAGGGGATGAGAGTATATATTAATGCAAGAATCATTGCCAATTTTATACTCATTTAGAAGATGCCCATATGCAATGCGGGCGAGAATGGCTCTGTATTATAGTGGAATAAATTGTAAGCTTCGTGAGGTTTCTCTTAAAAATAAACCAGAATCATTAATTGATATATCACCTAAGGCAACAGTTCCAGTTTTGCAATTACAAGATAAAACAATCATTGATGAGAGCTTGGATATCATAAATTATGCTATTTTACAAAATGATCCAGAAAATATTCTAGGTATAACGAAAGAAGTTCAAGATGAGATTAATCAACTTATTCTGATTAATGATAATGATTTTGCTAAATTGCTTCATAAATATAAATATTTTGAAAAATATCCTGATGAATCACAAAATTTTTATAGGCAACAAATTGAATTTAGTTTTTTAGAAAAGTACGATCAAATGTTAGAAGGCAATAAATTCTTATTTATTAGAAAAATTATTGCTGACTTTGCTATTTTGCCTTTTATTCGTCAATTTGCTTTTGTAGATAAAGAGTGGTTTTTTGCTAGTAAATATAAAAATCTAATTTCATGGTTAAATACGACTCTAAAAAGCGAAGAATTTGAGCGCATAATTTTAGCAAAACACTCTCCATGGAAAGAGGATGATGATCCAATTTACTTTATTTAAGGCTACCGTCTGAATTTCATTGATAAATGTCTATAAATTTTGTATATATGAAGGATCTGTTCGTTCTTTTTTACATCTTGCTATAGAGAGAATTCATAAATGAATAAATTAATATATTATTTCGGTTTTGATGGTGCCGAAGGTGATGCTTCCATGAAAGATATTCTTGGGGGGAAGGGGGCTAATTTAGCTCAAATGTGTAAAATAGGATTGTCAATTCCACCAGGTTTTACAATTTCTACATCTCTATGTCATTCAAGTTCTGAAAAAACATCGCATTTTACTCCAAAGTTTGAGCAAGAGCTAAAATCTTATATTGATAAACTAGAAAAAGAGACAAAAAAGAAATTTGGTTTAGGGGATAACCCGCTGCTTTTATCTGTTCGTTCTGGTGCGCGTGTTTCAATGCCAGGAATGATGGATACTATACTGAATTTGGGAATGAATGATGATGTTGCAAAGTCTCTAGCAACAAAGACTAATAACTCACGTTTTGCATATGATAGCTACAGACGTTTCTTAGAAATGTATGGTAATGTTGTATTAGATATTTCTAGCTATTTATTTGAAGAAATTTTTGATAAACATAAAGAAAATAATAATTTTAGCAAAGATAGTGATGTGACGACTGAAGTGTTGCATCAAATGATTGTAGATTTTAAAGAGATTATAAAAAAGCAAACTGGTCGAGAATTTGAATCTAATCCATATAATCAGTTAAAATCAGCCATAGAAGCTGTTTGGAAATCATGGAATTGTCCAAGAGCTATAACATACCGTAAAATTAATAATATTAGCAATGATATAGGTACAGCAGTTAATGTGCAATCAATGGTATTTGGTAATAAGGGTGATAATTCTGCTACTGGAGTAATATTTACTCGAGATCCATCTAATGGAAATAATGCAATATTTGGTGAGTTTCTTATAAATGCTCAAGGAGAAGATGTAGTAGCAGGTGTTAGGACTCCATCGCCTATATTAGCGCATTTTTCAGATGACGGCAGTTCGATGCAAGAATGTATGCCAAAGCAATATGATGATTTATCAGATGTATGTTCGAAATTGGAATCGTATTTCAAAGATATGCAAGATATAGAATTTACAATTGAAGAAGGAAAGTTGTACATACTGCAAACAAGAAGCGGGAAAAGAGCAGCAGCTGCTGCAATTAAGATAGCAGTTGATATGGTGACTGAAGGGGTAATATCAAAAGAAGAAGCTCTTATGCGTATTGATCCTGAATCATTAAACCAATTATTGCATACTGCTATTGATTATTCAGCGGAGCCACAAATCATTGCAACGGGTCTTCCTGCATCACCAGGAGCTAGCACTGGTATTGCAGTTTTTTCTCCATATGATGCCGAAGAATTATCTCATCATCACAAAGTTATCCTAGTAAGAAATGATACTAGTCCAGAAGATATCAAGGGTATGCATCTTTCAGAAGGTATACTAACTGCTCGTGGAGGGATGACCTCACATGCTGCAGTTGTTGCTCGTGGAATGGGTAAGCCGTGTGTTTGTGGTGTGAAAGGATTGGTAGTTAATGAGAAACAGAAATTATTAACCACTTCTACTGGTCATAAAATTAAACAAGGTGAAAAAATTACTATAGATGGTTCCACTGGTCATATTATTGTTGGTGATGTGAAGTTAATACAACCTAAATTTTCGGATGAATTCAAGACTATACTTAAGTGGGCAGATGAAATTAAAGAGCTAAAAGTCAGAGCAAATGCTGAGACTGCTCTAGATGCTTCAGTAGCTATTAAATTTGGAGCAGTGGGAATAGGATTGTGCCGTACTGAACATATGTTTTTTGATAATGATAAAATTCCATTAGTTCGCGAAATGATTATTGCTCAAGACAGCGAGCATAGAAAGAGCGCCATTGATAAACTTCGTCCATTACAAACTAATGATTTTAAATCTTTATTTGAAATTATGAATGGAAGGCCAGTAAATATACGCCTCCTTGACCCTCCATTACATGAATTTTTGCCTACGGAAGATAAAGATAAAGAATTATTGTCAGAATCTTTGAATGTTCCTATGTCACTTATTGATCATAGATTACATTCGTTGCATGAACTTAATCCAATGCTTGGTCATCGTGGTTGTCGTTTGGGAATATCATTTCCTGAAATATATATGATGCAAGTTGAGGCAATGCTGCATGCAATAAAAATTCTTAAATATGAACAAGATATAGATAGTAAGTTAGAATTAATGATTCCTCTTGTAAGTGATGTAAAGGAATTAATTAAAATTAAAGAATATATAGAGAAAACTATTTTAGAAATGGAATCATTACATTCAATTAAGTTTGATATTAAACTAGGAACTATGATTGAATTGCCAAGAGCTGCCCTTACTGCGGGAGAGATTGCGCAACATGTTGAATATTTTAGTTTTGGATCAAATGATTTAACTCAAACTACATATGGTATTTCAAGAGATGATGTTGGATCTTTTTTACCCGATTATATTGAGCAGAAAATTTTTAAACAAGATCCTTTTATTGCACTTGATATAGAAGGTGTTGGTCAACTTATTGAAATGGCAATAAAAAGGGGTAAAAAATCTAACGGTTCAATTACTCTCGGAGTTTGTGGGGAGCATGCGGGTGAGCAATCTTCTATCGATTTTTTCCATAAAGTTGGACTTGACTATATTTCTTGTTCACCGTATAGAATTCCTATTGCGCGTGTTGCAGCGGCTAGAAGTAAAATAAAATTATCAAAAGGTATATAAGTGAGTTTTCAGAGTAATCTAAATAAGATTTTAGAAAGGCAAAAAGAATTATCTGATAAGCTTTCTAGTGGCATTACTGGTGATGAATTTGTAAAAGCCTCAAAAGAATACTCAGAGCTTGAGCCTATTGTAGAAACAGTAGAAGAATATAACAAAGTAGTATCAGAGCTGAATGGCGCCAAGGAAATGCTCGCTGAAGGTGGTTTAGATTCTGAAACTAAGGATATGGTAGAAGAAGAGATTAGAGATTTAAATCATAAGATTCCTGATTTAGAGCACCAAGTTAAAATTGCTCTTCTTCCTAAAGATGAAGCTGATAGTAAAAGTGCTATTATTGAGATTCGAGGTGGTACTGGAGGAGAGGAGGCTGCACTTTTCGCAGCAGATTTATTTGAAATGTATCAAAGGTATGCATCAATTAAAGGGTGGAAGTTTGAAATATTATCTATTTCCGAGATAGGAGTTGGTGGATATAAAGATGCATCAGCTTCTATTAAAGGAGATGGCGTTTTTTCTAGACTTAAATTTGAATCAGGCGTGCACAGAGTGCAAAGAGTACCAGCTACTGAATCAAGTGGAAGGATACATACTTCAGCAGCTACGGTTGCTGTCTTACCTGAAGCAGAAGAAGTAGATATCAAAATTGAAGATAAAGATTTAAGGATTGATACATATAGGGCATCAGGAGCGGGCGGTCAGCACGTGAATACTACAGATTCAGCAGTACGTATAACCCATATTCCAACTGGTGTTGTGGTAGCAATTCAAGATGAAAAATCTCAACATAAAAACAAAGCAAAAGCTCTTAAAATATTGAGATCAAGAGTGTATGAGGAAGAAAGATTATCTCGAGAAGCTGAGAGATCGTCATCTAGAAAAGGGCAGATTGGTTCTGGTGATCGCTCAGAAAGAATCAGAACCTATAATTTTCCACAAGGAAGAATTAGTGATCATAGAATTAACCTTACTCTTTATAAAATCAATGAAGTGATGAAAGAGGGGAAATTAGATGAATTTATTGATGCGTTAATTGCAAATGATGAAGCGCAAAGACTAGCTGATCAACTATAAGTAAATATAGTAGTTTATACATCATTTGTGCAAATCTAAGCTCCAAAAAATAGAAGATTTAAATTTATTCGTCTTCATAAGATTCACCTAGTAGTTCTTTTATTTCAATAGCTTTGTTTATATCTTCAACTGCACTATCGGTAAGTTTTCTAAGGTCATTTATTGGTTCTGTCGCATGTGTTGTGAAAGTCAATCAAAGAGAATATACTGAAAATAAAAAAGGCTTTACATGAGATATGCTATTTCCCCTAAATTAACAAAATATTTCAAAGGTTTTTGTTCCTCGCCGGAAATAATAATGCTGTTTGTTTATATGAAATGTAGATTTTCCTTGAGCTATCGAGATCTTGAGGAGCTAGCTCATATCAGAGGCGCAGTAATAGATCATAGTACTCTACAAAGATGGATTAAAAGATTTGTTCCGTTGATAGATAAGCAAGTTAGAAAAAGAAAGAAAGCAGTTGGTTCAAGTTGGCGTATGGATGAAACCTATATCAAGCTGGATGGTCGCTGGATTTATCTCTATCGTGCTGTAGATTCTTTGGGTAATACTATAGAGTTTTTGCTGAGGAAGCGCAGGGATAAAGCGGCTGCTAAGGCGTTCTTCCGTAAAGCGTTTAAAAATAATGATATTCCTGATAAGGTGAATATTGATAAAAGCGGAAGTAATAAATCAGCTCTTAATAGTGCAAATGATAATCTATTAGAAAATGAGAAAATAGAGATTATTCAAAACAAATATTTCAATAATATTATGGAACAAGATCATAGATTTATTAAGAAGCGAACAAAACCTATGCTGGGGTTTAAAAACTTCCAATCTGCAAAAATCACTATTACAGGAATAGAAAATATTAGAATGATTCAGAAAGGCCAAATTATTGGAGCTGATTCTTACCTTTATGCTTTTGAGAATTTTCAAACCCTCATGGCTTCATAACGCCTGAAATCTGAGAATTATAATTTTTAAGATTAGATGCTAACACATGCGACAGAACCCTATTCTTAGCGGTGAATAAGTCGTATATTCGTCGCATATATTGCTACGAATAATATTGACATTGCAGTGAATAAGCTCCATAATCACCTTAAATAACAAGGTGATTATATGTGGATTCATGAACATAAAAAGTGGACAGATTTTAAATGGGATGCAGGAATACTTGCAGTAAAGTTGGCAGATATAAGGCATCGACAAGGTCTTTTGCTTGGCCGTATGAAAGGTCTTGGTTTTGAATTGAAACGCGAAGCTAGCCTAAACATACTTACAGATGATATTGTAAAATCTTCTGCTATTGAAGGAGAAAACTTAAGTCCAGAGGAAGTTCGTTCTTCTATTGCCCGTAGACTTGGAATTGACACCGCTGGATTTGTTCCTATTAGTAGAGATGTAGAAGGCATAGTAGAAATGATGCTGGATGCTACACAGAAGTTTTATAAACCTTTAACCAAGGATCGTTTATGTGGTTGGCACGCTGCATTGTTTCCAACAGGTCGCAGTGGTATGCATAAAATTACCGTTGCTAATTGGAGAACAACAGAGTCTGGTCTTATGCAGGTTATTTCTGGTCTCATAGGAAAAGAAAAGATTCACTTTGAAGCTCCAAATGCTAATCGTTTAGAAAAAGAAATGCAGATTTTTTTTAAATGGTTTGATAATAAAGATGATATTGATCCAGTTATTAAAGCGGGTATTGCTCATCTATGGTTTGTGACTATTCATCCTTTTGAAGATGGGAATGGTAGGATTGCACGCGCTATAGGAGATATGGCACTAGCGCGTGCAGATAGAACTCATAACCGTTTTTATAGTCTCTCATCTCAGATTGAAGTAGAACGTAAGCTCTATTACGATCAACTTGAAAGACAACAACGATCTTCACCAGACATTACAATTTGGCTTTCATGGTTTTTAGATTGCTTAGGGCGAGCGATTTCAAGTGCAGAAACTACTTTTGGAAATGTTTTATTCAAAGCACGCCTATGGGATAGAATTAATCAAAGGCCTGTAAATGATCGCCAACGTTTGATTATTAATCGAATGTTAGAAGATGATTTTAAAGGGTTTATAAGTACATCTAAATACGCGAAGATAGCCAAATGCTCTAATGATACAGCTTTAAGAGACATTCAAGAACTTAAGGAGCGTGAAGTATTTATTCAAAATCCAGGGGGAGGCCGTAGTACAAGCTATAGGTTGCCTGAAAAAAGTGATTAAATTCATGCAAATACTTTAGTTTCATAATGTTTGTTATGGAAAGTAAAGAAGATTTATCTGAAATACTTACAATAGATATTTCCGGTCAGGATATAGAACTAACTGGGGCATCGTCAAGTTAACAAATCGATTGTATAAAAAGGCGGTAATCTTAGATTTTAGGCAGCAAGAAGCCCTTGAGTAGCTTCATCCCAAATTGCCTTAGCGTAATTAAATGCAGATCTTTGGTCAGTGGCATTTTGTGTATAGCGTCCAACGTCAACAGCAAATATATTTCTAATCTTACCCATTAATGACAATGTATTTTGTACTCCTTGAGGAGATTTGAATTTAATTGTTATCTTTTCCTTTTTTCGAGTGGGTTGATGCGCATTTTCCACTCTATTATTTAATCCTTTATGAGAACGGTGATCAGACTCAGAACACATACTGCGTATCGGTTTAATATAGGATCTGAGTTTATCTGTAACTATCACTCTTGGAGCTGGATAACTTCCTAATAAACGCGTCAAAAAACGTATAGCTGCTTTCCTGTTTTTACGTTTCTGTAGAAACACATCTAGCTCATAACCATCAGAATCAACAGCTCTCCATAATACGAAATATTCACCATTAATTCTTATCGTCATCTCATCCAAATGCCATTTGTCCTTTGGCCTGCGTTCTTGTTTCTTGATTACTTCCTTGAAGTGAGATGCAAACTTATAACACCAGGATCTTATCGTCTCGTGACTCAATATAATACCTCTATATGCCATCTGTTCCTGAATATCACGATAGCTATGATTGAAACGGTGATATAGCCAAACTACATGGCTGATTATTGATACCGGAAAACGATGTCTCTTTGGAGCTTTATGCATATTCATCAACATTCAATTATTCCTTTTAATTGTTTCAATTAGAATAATTCATTATAATCCTAGGCTCAACTACTTTCATTCAGGACATCTTAACTTGACGATGCTATCACGCCAGCTTGTAGAAATTTCCGAATGAGCTTGAGTAACACTTTATCCTTGATCTCCTTCGCCAGCAACGACATGAGTTTATCATGTGCCACTGTATCAAAGAAGTTTTCTAAATCAATATCCACTACCCAGATTCTATCGTCTTGGACATATTGCTTCGCCTGGTTAATTGCTTGCTGCGCATTACGTTTTGGACGGAATCCATAACTGGATTCAGAGAATAGAGGCTCGAATATCCTATTTAAAGCTTGTGATATGCTTTGAGTTACTATTCGGTCGATAACAGTTGGAATACCAAGTTGGCGAGTGCCATTAGTCTTTGGTATTTCTACTGCCCGTACCGGGGATGGAACATAATTACCATCTAGTAACTTTACCGCAATATCTTCAAGGATTAAGTCAAGCTTAACATCAATTTCTTCAATGCTAGTTTTGTCGATACCAGGTGCACCTTTATTTCTTTTAACAGATTTAAAAGCGCGTTTAAGATTAGCAATACTTGCAATCTCTTTCATCAAGTTGTTCGTTAGGTTATGGCTATCCTTTAATGCTATCTTAGCTTGTTGCGCCACGCGTTCAATAGCTTTGGTACTGCCTCTACCATTTGAATCGTGATTAATGATGTCGTATTGATCAGTCATTATTTTACTGCAACGCTACATAAGTTAAATTAAAGGTACCTCTCCTAATAAGCCTGATTCGTGCCTTCCCTATAGTCGGTACCAAAGACTACAGGTACTATGCACTCTGCTGACTTCTCTTATTACATTGAGATATATCACTATATCTCTAGCTCTAAGTGTAGAGCATAATAAGAGATCTACCAGGGTAAGACATAGCGTCTTCGCAAGGTCATACTGAGTTTACCCACATGCGCTTCCGCCTGAAGACGGGTTATTATGTCTAATGCCATGTTACCCAGCCATATAGGCCTAATACTCAGTTTCTGTTCGTTACAACCTTACTTTGCCATCAGCTTCCTTCGTGATAACTCCTCACGGAGTTATCCTTGCCTAGGCTAGTGAACCGCTTCAGTTCAGCTCACAGAGGACTCTCACCCCCAAACTCTATGCCATGCCTGGCGCACATAAGAAATCAGCTATTCGCTTTTTGACACGTTTATTAGGCAATTATCCATCTCCAAGAGTTATCGTTACAGATAAACTTAGAAGTTATGTAAAACCTATACGCAGTATGTGTTCAGAAGCTGATCATCGTTCTCCTAAAGGGTTAAATAATCGTGCTGAGAATTCTCATCAACCCACGAGAAAAAAGGAAAAAATATCAATTAAATTCAAATCACCACAAGGTGTACAAAATGCATTATCACTCATGGGAAAAATACGTAATATATTTGCTGTAGATGTTGGAAGATATATAAAAAATGCTGTTGATCAAAGAGCTGCATTTAATCACTGAAGCTCTATCTAAAACCTTTCCGTGCTAGCTATATGGACGCAGGGAGATGGTAGAAAATACCTTCTTCAGATTCAAGAATACTTTTGGTAGTAATTTTCTATCAAGAAACGAAGGTAACATGAAAAATGAGATGACAATTAAATGCCAACTTTTAAACAAAATGTTTGCACTTGGCAAAGCAAATTCTGTGCGTATTTCATAAAACCATAATATTGGGAAAGGGGTAATACCCCAAAAATTCGATTCATGCAACAAATCCATTATGTCTAATGCCATGTTACCCAGCCATATAGGCCTAATACTCAGTTTCTGTTCGTTACAACCTTACTTTGCCATCAGCTTCCTTCGTGATAGCTCCTCTCGGAGTTACCCTTGCCTAGGCTAGTGAACCGCTTCAGTTCAGCTCACAGAGGACTTTCACCTCCAAACTCTATGCCATGCCTGGCACACATAACAAACAATATATTATTAGCTACGAACATAGACATAAAAGCAGACTTGTATTCACTAGCAATGTAGCAGAATCTAACGTTGAAAGTCTTATCAATCAAAGATGTAAGTGTCAGCAACACATGATATGGTCTAGAGAGGGGGTTCAGCCTCTTCTACAAATCAGAGCGGCTATACACAGTAAAGAATGGAATCAACGTTGGGAACACACCGTTTTATCTGGCTTAAAAAACGCGGCTTGACCAGTAAAATATTACACTTCCGTGGCCCATTTCTAGTTGACATTGACATAATTGAACTGTATATATTTATTAGATACAAATACTAGCACTAAATTAATGAAGAAATTAATATGACAGTAAAATTTAAAAATGCCGAAGACTCGGATGCAGTGTTTTTTATTAAAAACCGTACTACTGGCCAAACATTCAATAAGTATGTGAAATCTGGCCAAACCGTTAATTTAAATGGTAGTCATAAGGGGTTTGAAATTATCTCTGCAGAATGTCCACCAAAAAGCGGTTGGGAAACACTAAATGAATATATAGATGATGGTTCCATTGCTGGGTTTTCATACTGCTTGTATGATGGTAGTGACGGTCAGATACAGGATGGTGGGTACGAAGTGTATGTTGTGGGCGATTGCTAGGATACTAGCTTGTTGTATACCTAAAATATTGGTTCTGTCGCATCTGTTGCCAGAGGCAAAATATATAGGTATAGTGATATAGAAAAAGCTGAGTATGCCATTCCATATCGACAAGAAGTTGCTTAAGCACTTTAAAGGATTTTGCTCTTCACCAGAAATAATAATGTTGTTCGTCTACATGAAATGTAGGTTCTCATTGAGTTACCGAGAATTAGAAGAATTATCATATATTCGAGGAGCAACAATAGATCATTCAACTTTACAAAGATGGATTATAAAGTTTGTGCCCTTAATCGATAAACGGGTTAGAAAACGTAAGAAACCCGTGGCAATAGTTGGAGAATGGATGAAACTTATATCAAGCTCAATGGCAATTGGATTTATTTATATAGAGCTGTAGATTCTATGGGCAACACAATAGAGTTTCTGCTCAGAAAGCATAGAGACAAAGCAGCCGCGAAGGCTTTCTTCCGCAAGGCTTTTAAAAATAATGGCTTACCAGAAAAAGTGGTAATAGACAAAAGCGGTAGTAATACTTCTGCACTAAAAAGCAAAAATGAATCTTTGAATTTGGACAAACAAATTACCGTTTTGCAGAATAAATATTTAAATAATATTATGGAGCAGGATCATAGATTTATTAAGAAACGGACGAAGCCAATGTTAGGATTTAAAAACTTCCACTCTGCAAAAATTACTATTACTGGAATTGAAAATATACGCATTATTCAAAAAAATCAAATAACTGGAATCGATAAACACAAATATGTTTTTGAAAATTTTATTTCACTCATGGCTGCTTAATGCCCAAAAGCCAAGCTCCTAAACGATTTTATTAACTCCTTCCACAGATGCGACAGAACCAATAATAGTATACACTTATTATATAAAATAAAGGGACATTTTTACACATCATATATTGGATATATAAAACAGTCGTTTTCTTTAGACATTTTTAGAGATAAGATACCAAAACTGGAAATTATGATTATCAGATGTTAATGCTATCATGTTAGCATTCCTAATTTTATTTTCATAATTGTTTTGATTAGGCAAGAAAGCTACTGTTTAAAAAAAAACTAGATAAAAAATTATATTTTGTTACAATGTAAGTAATAAAAAATAAGTTGCTAACATATAGAAAATATTATGACATTAAAAGACAATAGTGAGTACTTAGAAGCAAAGAGCTTATTTGCAAACAAAAAATTTAAACTGGCTTTAGAGTGTTTCAAAAGTGTAAAGGAACATTGGCAAAACGAATCTGAAATTGATTTCTATATGGGAAAATGCTGTTTTTATTTAGGAAGGTATCCTTCTGTTACAAAACATATGCTACAGGTTATAAAAAACTACAACAAAGAGTCAGAGTCTTCTGGGGATAAAGACATGTTTTTTAAAGCTAATTATTATAAGGGTTTTGCATTATTTTCCCTGCACAAGTATTCTGCTGCTATTAAAAATTTTTCCACAATAGATGAAAAACATGATTTGTATGGTAAATCTTTAATGTATACAACCTTATCTTTAGAAAAGCTAAGTGCTAAGGGTCAAATTTTAGATATAAACAATGTTTTTGAGAAACTCGTAGATTTGTTTCAAAGGTCTGAAAGTTATAAAGATCAAATGGATACAGAAATTGTTCATAAATTTACCATGACACGTTTAATCCAAGAGAAAAAATATGATTTACTTATAGATTTTTGTAAGGATAATCAACATGAAACTAATCAATTATTAATGCATGCCACTATACTAGAAGAAAAGGGTCTTATAGAAAAATTGTTAGAATTAAAAGCAGATCCGTTTTTAATTAATAAAGATTTTAAATCCGCTTTTACTGTTGCTATTAGCGATGAAAGAAACCAAGCCAAACTAGATATAGCTAAGATGTTTTTACAAAAAAGTCTCCCTCAAGAAGATCAAAAGTCATTAGATTATTATTTAAACGCTTTTAGTTCATCTGTAAGTAGCAGCACGGATATGCAAACTATTGTATCTACTATAGATGACTATTATGATAGAACAGTGCTTAATCATCAAATAGATGAATCATGCGTTATGGGTAGTAACAACACAGAAGATTTGTAATATATTAATGACACATCCACCTTATGTAGATTCAGGCAATTTTATTGCCTTACCCAGACAAGATAATTCTGCAAACACACAATACAACCATAGATATTTAGATGCGTTAGCTAATCTATTATTAGTAGATAGAGAAGATGACAAACAAAAATCAAAACTAGTTGTTGCCGCAGTGTGTAAATACCAAGATAAACATTATTTTTCTTTCAATTCCAACGATTCCCAAAAATCAGCTAACGGTAATGTAACAGATTTGCAGAGAAAAAGAGTAGAAGCTGTTATTAAGATGATAAAAAGTAAAGATGAAAGTTCTTTATTATCACACAATCTACTGAACAATTATTCGTTATTTAGTCGTTTAGAAATACAATTACAAAATACAATTGAAGAACCAAAACAAGAATTAAGAAAAGAAGATTTTTCTACGTTTCAAGAGGTAGATGAATTTGAAGCATTTTTCTTTGCTGCTAAAAAAAGACAAGATACACAAAATAAAAGCCAAACAGACGCATTAAGAATATTTAAAAATCAATTTGAAGAAGTTTTTAATCTTGTAAAAAAACAAGTTGTTTTAGAAGGAGTATTAGAAAAAGCAGACGATGTGTATCAAGCAATTCACAAACATGTCAACACTGTAGCTGGTGACAATATAGAATCAACTTTAAACAAAATAGCACAGATTCTTGAAAAAAAAGATTTTAAAAAAACGCATGAAAAAGATTCCTTGCACAAGGATTTTACAACAACGTACAAAAAATTAAATAAAGTATATCAAGCATTGTGTAATAATATTAACACTACTATTGATGATAAACCAATGATTGAACCTTCTGCACTTGTTTCACTACTTATAGAGGAAACAAATAAGAAATATATAGAGGAGCAAACAACGCTTGCCAACAAGAATAAAAAACAACTCGTTGATAAATATACAAAATTATTTAGTGATATAGATAGTCTAGGTGTAGATGGTTTTGAAATTTTAAACAAACTCAAATTATCGTTGTTAAAACCCTTGCAAGATGTAAAAAAATTATTAGTTTATTTAAAGGAACAAGATAAAGAATTTGAGTGTGAATTGTTAATAAACAAAAGCAGCAAAGGTTTACATGCAGAGGTGTATTTAAAATCAGAATTTCCCGACTTAAAGGAGCTACCATACATAGGAATATCTAAACTATGCTGTGCTTGTTGCCATGAAGTGTTTGAGAAATCGGGTGATGGTCACAGGGGGACTCATGGTATGTATTATGATTATTGGTGGATAAATATGCGTCAATATCATGAAATAAAAGAACAGGTTTTAGATAAAAAAACTAACAATCTAGAATACAGCTGTGATAAGGATAGTTTTGACAGAATAAATAATGGTGGTATGGATGGTAATCTTTCAGATGATGAAGAAATAGAAGAAGATATAATGATTGGTTCTGACGTATCTCTTTGGATGATTAAACAAACATTAAACCCCACGCCTTTTCAATATCAAGAGTCTGATGATGACGCTCCCCCACCCCCTTCAATATGTTCAGATAGCCCTGAAGTCACATGTTTAGGAGTATAAGACTGCGTCTAAAACCTCAATAATATAATCATTCCATGATAAATCAATTGGCCCAGCATCTGTATTGGCCAAGTGTTAAGAATTGAGCATTACGCCGCCACATGAAATGCCGAAAAGCATAATGTGGACATTTTAAAAGTTTTGATAAAAGAAAAGATTGCAATAATTAGGGCGTCGTCAAGTTAACAAATCGATTGTATAAAAAGGCGGTAATCTTAGATTTTAGGCAGCAAGAAGCCCTTGAGTAGCTTCATCCCAAATTGCCTTAGCGTAATTAAATGCAGATCTTTGGTAGCATCGTCAAGTTAAGATGTCCTGAATGAAAGTAGTTGAGCCTAGGATTATAATGAATTATTCTAATTGAAACAATTAAAAGGAATAATTGAATGTTGATGAATATGCATAAAGCTCCAAAGAGACATCGTTTTCCGGTATCAATAATCAGCCATGTAGTTTGGCTATATCACCGTTTCAATCATAGCTATCGTGATATTCAGGAACAGATGGCATATAGAGGTATTATATTGAGTCACGAGACGATAAGATCCTGGTGTTATAAGTTTGCATCTCACTTCAAGGAAGTAATCAAGAAACAAGAACGCAGGCCAAAGGACAAATGGCATTTGGATGAGATGACGATAAGAATTAATGGTGAATATTTCGTATTATGGAGAGCTGTTGATTCTGATGGTTATGAGCTAGATGTGTTTCTACAGAAACGTAAAAACAGGAAAGCAGCTATACGTTTTTTGACGCGTTTATTAGGAAGTTATCCAGCTCCAAGAGTGATAGTTACAGATAAACTCAGATCCTATATTAAACCGATACGCAGTATGTGTTCTGAGTCTGATCACCGTTCTCATAAAGGATTAAATAATAGAGTGGAAAATGCGCATCAACCCACTCGAAAAAAGGAAAAGATAACAATTAAATTCAAATCTCCTCAAGGAGTACAAAATACATTGTCATTAATGGGTAAGATTAGAAATATATTTGCTGTTGACGTTGGACGCTATACACAAAATGCCACTGACCAAAGATCTGCATTTAATTACGCTAAGGCAATTTGGGATGAAGCTACTCAAGGGCTTCTTGCTGCCTAAAATCTAAGATTACCGCCTTTTTATACAATCGATTTGTTAACTTGACGATGCCCTTTCAACTGGTATTGTTTTTGCTACTACTATTATATTAATTTTAGTTCCTTGTCTTGTGATTGTAGTTGAAGATTTAAAAAACTTATTTAGATTAAATTCCTAGACAATGGTACATTAATAATTAAAACCTGATATCACTAAAGCGTTATGTTAAAAAAGATAATATACTCACCCCTAGCTAGTTTAGTCTTAGCCGTTACAAGCGGCTCTTTTTTCCTGACGTTTATATCAGTTAAAATCAATATTATTGATGGATCAGAAATAACATTAGGGTTAATACACTCAGCATTTTATGGTGGTATGTTAATTGGTGCATTGAAAAGTGAGGAGATTATAAATAGAGTAGGGCACATTAGGGCCTTTGCTTCATTTTCAAGCCTATTAACCTTTACAATTATTATTCAAGCTCTTTATCAAGTTCCTAAATTTTGGATTTTTTTAAGATTTTTTGCAGGATTTTCTACAGCTGCAGTATATGTAATCATAGAAAGTTGGCTTTTGGCACAATCTACTAAGAAAAATAAAGGTAAAATACTCTCAATTTACATGTTATGTTTATATTCAGCTCAAACATTAGGACAATTCGGACTTGATATTATTGACCTTGATAGTATTCAGCCTTTTCTTTTAGCAGCGTCTGTAGCTAGTATCTCAGTGATACCAGCTTCACTAACTTATATGAAAGCACCAGAAATAGAGCCGCTCCCAAAAATGGCAATAACAAAATATTTCCAAGCTTCTCCGCTTGGTTTTATTGGTTGCATGGTTTCTGGACTAATTCTTAGTAGTATATATGGCTTTTTGCCAAATTACGCATTAGACAATAAAATATCTGTCTCAATCCTAGTTGGTACTACTATTGCAGGAGGCTTTGTCTTGCAGTGGCCAATTGGCAAACTCTCGGATATGTTTGATAGAACAAAAATAATCATATTACTAACACTAATAACGATCATAAGTTGCTTTATGTTAGTCATGATACCTATGCAAAATATTTTGATTTATATTATATCTTTCTTCTTTGGTGGTTTTTGTTTTACCTTATACCCAGTTTGTATTGCTCAAGTTTGTGATCATTTAGATAATAGTAATATAATCAATGTAACTGGTGTTCTTCTATTTTCATATGGTCTTGGAGCAGTAGTAGGACCACCAATTCTTGCATTTTTAGTAAAAATATTTTCATCAACAGCTATTTTCTATTACATATCTTTTGTATCTTTTGCGCTATTTATATTTGGTCTATATTCTTGGATAACAGTTAAACCAGTTGCAGAAGAAGATCAGGTGGATTTTGTTGCAGTTCCACGGGTTTCACCAGTTGCAAGTGCTTTGGACCCTCGTGCAGAAAATAATTAAAGTATGTTTTTCTTATAAAATTTTCATTACAGTTTATATTGATACATATATATCTATAGATTAGTATATATTTGTAGATGCTAAATATACGGATAAAAAAATTCAAATGTAGGAAATGAAAAAAATTTTTAAAAGCTCATTGTCTCTGATTATTATTTGGGTTTTTTATAGTAATAATGCGTTTGCAAATAACCAATGTATAAAGCTTAACAATATAAAAATAGATAGTACTAATAAATATATTGATAGAGAAGTTGATAAAATATCTCAAGAATATTTAAAAAAATGTGTCACCATTGAAGATATAAAAATGGTTCTGTCGCATGTGTTAGCATCTAATCTTAAAAATTATAATTCTCAGATTTCAGGCGTTATGAAGCCATGAGGGTTTGAAAATTCTCAAAAGCATAAAGGTAAGAATCAGCTCCAATAATTTGGCCTTTCTGAATCATTCTAATATTTTCTATTCCTGTAATAGTGATTTTTGCAGATTGGAAGTTTTTAAACCCCAGCATAGGCTTTGTTCGCTTCTTAATAAATCTATGATCTTGTTCCATAATATTATTGAAATATTTGTTTTGAATAATCTCTATTTTCTCATTTTCTAATAGATTATCATTTGCACTATTAAGAGCTGATTTATTACTTCCGCTTTTATCAATATTCACCTTATCAGGAATATCATTATTTTTAAACGCTTTACGGAAGAACGCCTTAGCAGACGCTTTATCCCTGCGCTTCCTCAGCAAAAACTCTATAGTATTACCCAAAGAATCTACAGCACGATAGAGATAAATCCAGCGACCATCCAGCTTGATATAGGTTTCATCCATACGCCAACTTGAACCAACTGCTTTCTTTCTTTTTCTAACTTGCTTATCTATCAACGGAACAAATCTTTTAATCCATCTTTGTAGAGTACTATGATCTATTACTGCGCCTCTGATATGAGCTAGCTCCTCAAGATCTCGATAGCTCAAGGAAAATCTACATTTCATATAAACAAACAGCATTATTATTTCCGGCGAGGAACAAAAACCTTTGAAATATTTTGTTAATTTAGGGGAAATAGCATATCTCATGTAAAGCCTTTTTTATTTTCAGTATATTCTCTTTGATTGACTTTCACAACACATGCGACAGAACCCTAATTCTAGTCCGGTTATCTTGGAACCAGGCTATAAGGCAAAAGAATTACCGCAGCCGCATTTAGCGCTGGCGTTTGGGTTTTTGATTTGAAAGAAGTTACTTCCTAGTTCTTGTACAAATTCAATTATGCAGCCATCTAAAAATTGTTGAGAAAGTGGATCAATAGCAACTTTAGTTCCATTGCTTTCTAAAATAAAGTCGTCATTGTTAATTTTGTCAATTAAAGCGTATTGATACATGAAGCCAGAGCAACCGCCTCCATCAACTGAAACCCTTAGAGCTATCATATTTTTACTATCTTTCTTAATGAGTTCTTTAACTCTATTAGAAGCGGCTTCTGTAATTTCTATATTCATTCTAGTGGCTTATTTAGAGAAACTAATTGAAATGGTTTGTATATATCAATATATTGATTATTAACAAATTTTTCAAGAGATTAATATGCTAAAGAGCTATGCTTGCCTTCCGGAAAATAGTAAAGGGAGGATACATCCTGAAAAGCCTACACCATATAGAAATGAATTTGAACGTGATAGGGATCGCATTATTCATGCAAATGCATTTAAGAGATTGCAATATAAAACTCAAGTATTTGTAAATCATGAAGGCGATCATTATCGCAATCGTATGACGCATTCAATGGAAGTATCTTCTATTGCAAGATCATTGTCTAAAGCGTTGGGATTGTGTGAAGATTTAGCAGAAGGTGTCGCGCTTGCTCATGATCTTGGTCATACACCATTTGGTCATGCGGGCGAAGATGTATTAAATGAATGTATGAAGGATTATGGAGGTTTTTCTCATAACGCACATGCATTTAAGATTTTGACTAGTATTGAACAAAAATATGCCGCATATGATGGCTTAAATTTAACCTGGGAAGTATTAGAAGGCATTGTTAAACATAATGGCCCTGTTGAAAAATGTGAAGCTTATTCGTATATATTTAAGTATGATGCAGAGCATAGTTTGGATCTTGGTAAACGTTCATCAGCAGAATCTCAAGTTGCAGCTTTGTCAGATGATATTGCCTATATTTGTCATGATCTAGAGGATAGTATAAAAGCAGAAATAGTTACATATCGTGATCTTGAAGAGATAGAGTTTGTAGATAAATATATTCATGATGTAAGAAGTACGTTTAAAGATATTACTGGTGATCGATTGATTTATGAAGTAGGTAGGAAGTTAACTCATCATTTAATTGAGAGTTTACTTTTTCAAACTCAAAAAAATATTAAAGAACACAATATCAAAAGTGAGCAAGACATTAGAGATCTTGGTTCTCAATTAGTAGAATTCACAGAAACAACTTTTAATGAAGTAAAATTAATAAAAGACTTTTTAATGAGAAAGGTGTATAAGCACCATCGTGTTGCATCTGTAACCTTGCAAAGTAAAAATGTAATTAGAGATTTGTTTAAGCTATATGTTGATAATATTGATTTATTACCGTTTAGTTGGAGAAATATGATTACGGAATCTGGCGAGGATGCAAAGATGTCCATAATTGCGGATTATATTGCTGGAATGACTGATCGTTTTGCGATTAAGCAATATCAATCCTTTTATAATTTAAATTTTGCGAATATTGATTTATGAATATTTTTAAAGAAATTGGAAGTGACCTAAAAAGAATAGGTTCAGAGATATGTAAGGATGAAACTATTTGGTCGCAATCAACTATTGAAGCGCCAAAAGATCCACTAAATGGTGATATTTCAACTAATATTGCGATGATTATTGCTTCAAAAGAGGGGGGTAATCCAAGAGAAATTGCTTTAAAGTTTAAGGATCTTTTGTCTGATATTCCATATATTGCACATATTGAAGTAGCGGGCCCTGGATTTATTAATTTTACTATTAAGGCAGAAAAATGGCATAGCTGTATCCAGAGTATCCTAAATGATGATATTGATTTTTGGGAAATTAATGTTGGAAAGGGAGAGAGAGTAAATATTGAATATGTTTCAGCTAACCCAACAGGGCCTATGCATATTGGGCATGCAAGAGGAGCAGTTTATGGTGATGTGCTTGCAAATATTTTAATAAAATGTGGATATGACGTTACAAAGGAATATTATATCAACGATGCTGGCTCGCAGATAGATACATTGATTGAGAGTTCTATTTTGCGTTATGAAGAAGCTTATAGTGGAAAATCTGTTGAGATACCAGAAGGGTTATATCCTGGAGACTATTTAAAGGATGTTGGTCAGAAATTAGCGGAGAAGTATCAAGATAAGTTGCTAGATATGGATCAAGCTTCAATGAAGAATGAAGTGAGGGGTTTTGTTGTCAGTGAGATGATGAATTTAATCAAATCTGATCTTGCTGAATTGGGAGTTAATCATGATGTTTTCTTTTCTGAGCAATCTCTGCATGATGGAAATAAAATAAATAATGCGGTTGAAATTCTTACAAAACAGAATCTTATTTATAAAGGGGTATTACCACCACCTAAAGGTAAGATTGATGAAAAATGGGAAGAAAAAGAGCAGATGCTGTTTAAATCCTCAGATTTTGGTGACGAACAAGATAGGCCAGTGCAAAAAAGTAATGGTGATTGGTCATATTTAGCTGCTGATTTTGCCTATGCTAAGGACAAAATTGACAGAGGTTTTAATAGACTAATATACATATTAGGTGCCGACCATAGCGGTTATATTAAAAGAATTAAAGCTGTTATAAACGCTCTTAGTGATGATAAGGTGGCTAGTGATATTCGTACAAGTCAGCTTGTGAATTTTATTAAAGAAGGTCAGCCTATTAAAATGTCTAAACGAAGTGGAAATTTCATGATTGTTCATGATGTGGTATCAGAAGTCGGTAAAGATATTATTCGTTTTATTATGCTTACAAGACGTAATGATATATCACTTGATTTTGACTTTGATAAGGTAAAAGAGCAATCAAAGGATAATCCAGTATTTTATGTGCAATATGCGCATGTGAGAACAAAATCTATTATTGCTAAATCTATTGAGACGATTCCTGAAGCTTATGCAAAATTTGAAGCAAATGATTTTGATTTATCGTTGCTTGATACAGAAGAGGAGATTCAATTAATTAAACTATTAGCTTCTTGGCCAAAAGTACTAGCAACATCTGCTATGCATAGAGAACCACAAAGAGTTGCATATTTTTTAATTGATGTAGCTTCTAGATTCCATTCAATTTGGAATTTGGGAAAGGAAAATAAAGATTATAGATTTAATATTGAAGATGATATTGACCTTACTGCTGCAAGATTAGCTTTAGCGGAAAGTATCCGCAAAATTATAGCAGGTGGTTTTGAAGTTATTGGTGTTACACCTATGGATAAAATGTAGTTTGGAGCAATGTTGATAAGGTCTGTATATGGTAATGATATAAAAAATTATATTAATGACCTAGCAGTTTTGCGCATTGGGGTTTTTAAAGGGTTCTGTCGCATGTGTTGTGAAAGTCAATCAAAGAGAATATACTGAAAATAAAAAAGGCTTTACATGAGATATGCTATTTCCCCTAAATTAACAAAATATTTCAAAGGTTTTTGTTCCTCGCCGGAAATAATAATGCTGTTTGTTTATATGAAATGTAGATTTTCCTTGAGCTATCGAGATCTTGAGGAGCTAGCTCATATCAGAGGCGCAGTAATAGATCATAGTACTCTACAAAGATGGATTAAAAGATTTGTTCCGTTGATAGATAAGCAAGTTAGAAAAAGAAAGAAAGCAGTTGGTTCAAGTTGGCGTATGGATGAAACCTATATCAAGCTGGATGGTCGCTGGATTTATCTCTATCGTGCTGTAGATTCTTTGGGTAATACTATAGAGTTTTTGCTGAGGAAGCGCAGGGATAAAGCGTCTGCTAAGGCGTTCTTCCGTAAAGCGTTTAAAAATAATGATATTCCTGATAAGGTGAATATTGATAAAAGCGGAAGTAATAAATCAGCTCTTAATAGTGCAAATGATAATCTATTAGAAAATGAGAAAATAGAGATTATTCAAAACAAATATTTCAATAATATTATGGAACAAGATCATAGATTTATTAAGAAGCGAACAAAGCCTATGCTGGGGTTTAAAAACTTCCAATCTGCAAAAATCACTATTACAGGAATAGAAAATA
Organism: Rickettsiaceae bacterium; assembly: GCA_965233855.1. Classification (GTDB taxonomy): domain Bacteria; phylum Pseudomonadota; class Alphaproteobacteria; order Rickettsiales; family Rickettsiaceae; genus Megaera_A. The sequence continues at coordinate 621,574 of OZ247586.1, forward strand.
TTAGAATGATTCAGAAAGGCCAAATTATTGGAGCTGATTCTTACCTTTATGCTTTTGAGAATTTTCAAACCCTCATGGCTTCATAACGCCTGAAATCTGAGAATTATAATTTTTAAGATTAGATGCTAACACATGCGACAGAACCAAAAATATTGGTAACAAATTTTTTCAAAGAAGAGAGGAGTTTGCAAAGAGTCTAGGATATAATAACTCAGTATTTTGCTCTGTCAATCGAGGTAAAAATCATCCATTAAAACCAGATAATTATAGGGAATTAGATGGTTGGTGGATAAGACTAGGTTATAAGCATTATTCAGATCTTGTGTGTAAATTTAGTTGGAAAGAGGTTGGTAAAAAAAAGAAGTTTTGAATTCTCTAACTTTTTGGCAAAAGAGTTTTGATTAAATTAAGGTGTAAAAGTGAAAAGAAAATCTACCTTTATTATTATTTTTATTACTTTATCAGTAATCATATTCGTTGGTAGGGCTTATTTTTTTTCCTATACATCTTCTGATGTAGTAACTTTGTTGCCAGATGATTCCAAAATTAAAAAGAAACCAAAAGATCCGGGCGGGCTAGTTATTCCAAACTCTGACAGTTTGGTGTATGAAAGTTTAAGAAAAAATGTTTCTAAGGGAAGAAAAATAAATATTTTACCTGATCCTGAAGAGCCAATAGAAATATCTCGTACGCAAGAGCCGAACACAAAAAATTTAGATTCAATTGACGCAATATTAGATAATATTGATTATTATGAAAATGAATATATGTCTCAAGAGGAGGTAGAAGGTAAGGAGAATTCTGATTATGTTGTTCCAAATATATTATTAGCAAAAACAGATGATAATCAAGATGATAAGAGTATATACATCCCTGGGACAAGTTTGAATATTATTAAAGCTTTAGATGGTGGTTATAAAATAACAGATTATCAGTTGATTAATAATGAGGATGTTGGTTATAAGATTCAATTATCTTCTTCTTATTCACAGAATGATGCAAAGAGCCAATGGCAAGCAATTCGTCAAAAACATAGAAAAATTCTTAGTGATGCAAATTTAATTATTAAGAAAGTTGAAGGAAAGAATGAGCGCATATTTTTTCTGGTAATGGCTGGAAATTATCCATCTTTAAGTCATGCTAAATTAGTTTGTAAACAGCTTTCTCGCAGAAAACAAAACTGCATTGTAACAAAATAAATTTTTTTCTTATTTTTGGCACGCTTTATGCTCTTATTACTGTAGATTTGTTTAAGTAGTAAGGATATCAATGGCTACAGCAGTTTTTGAAAATATAGTTGGCACTAATTTTGGAGGAAGTGATTCTTCAAATATGTCTTCTAATGCTAAAAAAACAGAATCATCTGAGTTTAGATATTTAGTGAAAGATAAATCTAGTACTAACACTCATACTCAATCAAATGATTCAAATTTAAAGACAAAGACAGCATCTCCTAGAAAAGAATCTGAGCTTAGAGGTAATACATTGCAAACTACGCAAGGTATAGAAAAAGTTGAGCCTCTAGAAACAATTATAAGTGATGAATTTGTTGGCGTTGAAGAATCTTTAATATTACCAGTTTTTGTAGATGAACTTATATCAGATGAGACTGAAGTAGTTTTAGTTGAAGAAAATTTTGCTGATGAAGATTTAGAGAGTTTTGAAGAGCCAATTATTCCTGTAAATATTGATGTTGAACGAGAAGTAGAAACATTTGATGTTAAATTAGAGCCTGAAGTGCCTGTAGATAGCTTCAAGGAAGAAAGTGTTTTAAATCATAGTGCTGTTATTCAAGCTGGTGCTGATAATATCGTTTTAAACGATACAATAAAACTTAAACATGAACAAGTTCTAGATGTTGCAGAGTCTATTGTCGCTGTGCCTTTGAATTTGGCTGAATTGCCTGCTGAAGAGCAAGCTATGCATCAAAATTTAAAAACACTTACTCTACCTCAAAAATCTGAATCAGATATTTTTACTAGTGAAGTTGATTTGATGGAGAGTGCTCCTGTTATACTTGCTGACTCAGATGAGGGAGTAAAGAATCTAGATGAATTAATAAAGAAATTAGATGCTCCTGTTAAGGTTCAAGTAGAAACTATTCCTAGAAGTAGTTCAGAGCCAAAACCAGTTGTAATACCATCTCTTAATTTATCTTTGGCTGATACAACAAGACATGGTAGCGCTGTGATTTCTAAGATGCAAATAGCAGATGATATAAATAAGACTGAAAATGCTGTTACTTTAGGGGTGGATGATCTTTCTATAGATACGGAAACTTTGCTTGCAGATTTGGGAAATAAAAATGATAAATCTAGTTCAAGTTCGTTGCCATTGAGCGCTTTTGGTGGAGCAATGCAGCAAACTAGTGATGAAATATTCAATATCTCATTTAAAGGACAGAATACATCTAGTCAGCATGAAATGCCTAAACCAGCTATGCAAGTATCGCTTGCTGTAAACGAGGTATTGAATTCTAGCTCTACAGCAGGAAAAAAACAGATAACAATAAATTTACATCCGCAGACATTAGGTGCAATTAAAGTTGAAATTTTATCTCAAATTGGGCATGATGGAGCTAGTAAAATAGAAAGCATTAAGATTAGTGCTGATAAACATGCAACTTTAATTGTGCTTGAAGAGCGTAAAGCTGATTTAGCTAGCAGTTTAAAAGAAGTAACGAGTACAAAAGAAGAGGCTTCACTTCAGTTTGAAATGAGCCAAGATCAAGGAAAAGGGCAGGCAGCATATTTTGAATCTCTTGAAGAAAGAAATAGTTGGATGAATCAGTTTGTTGGTTTGGTTGCAGATGATGAAGCGCAAATGATTTCTGTAGTTGATGAATATGCAACTCGTGGAATTATAACGGAAGATAAAATAGATTTAGTAGCGTAAGAATTAATGGCAAATGAAGTAAGAAATCAAGGAAGTTCATTAGCGGCAGCTTTAGGAGCGCCTAAGGCTAAATCAGGAAGCAATTCTGCTGTTGTAGGAACAGGGTTTAGTGAGCTATATAAATCAATGGATGCTCCAAGAAAAACTCCATCACAATTATCAAATAGTTCTGGTGAGATTGATAAAGCTATTAATAATATTGATGAAGCGATGGATTTTGCTACTAAGCTTATGCTTGCTTCTGCAAAAAACATGGGGATGCCTAATGAAGATGGTGGAGATAATAAAGCTCAAGAAATGACGCAAATGGCGCAAGGAATTGCTACAATGATGGCAACTAAAGCTCAAGTTCAAGCACAAATGCAGGCAATAGAGCAACAAAAAAATCCTCCAATTAATTTAATGTCTTTGGAAGGTAAGCAAATTGAGTGTGATGATTCAACGCGTAGTTTCTTTGGTAAACCTGTTTCTTATAATTACAGAGTTACTCATAATGAAAAAGATCCGACAGCTTCAATTGCTTTAACTATTACAATACGTGATCAGAATGGAACTGCGGTAAAAACTGTAAAGCAAAGTGTAAGAGATAGTGGTGATTTCTCCTATGAGTGGGATGGTAAAAATGACGGAGGTGATTTTGCACCGTTTGGAAGTTATACATTAGATATTAAGGCGGAAGGTCGTAAAATTGTTGGTGGTAAATCTGTTCCTTTTGCAGCTACAGCTAGTGCTACAATAATTGGCGAGGTTGAAGAAGTAAAAATTAAAAATGGCGTTGCTAATGGTGTGATAATTAATGGCAAGACAATATATGACCCAAATATTTTGGGTGTTAGTAATGTTGAAAAACAAGAATCCAAAATTCCATTTACTGCTGATTTAATCGGAAGAAAGGTTGAGCTAGATTTTTCAAAAGCTAATGTTCAAGCTGGTGGTTCTATGCAAGTATATTTCAATAATCATATAGAAACACCAGGGGATTTAACAGTTCGTATTTATGATAAATTTGGTAAATATTTAACTTCAGCAACCAGTGATTCTGCTATTGGAGTTGGAGGTGGTATGGTCTCATTTTCTAATATCAAGCTTGATCCAGCTGTGTATGATATAAAAGTTTTTGTAAAAGATAAGGAAAATCCAGCAATTGGTGACGTAGAATTAGCTTATAAAGACGTAATCTTGGTAAGTAAGATTAATGAAGATGGTACTTTAGAATCTGATCAGGGTGCAAAATATGATTCTGTGCATATAGTATCAGTAATTGGTAACTATGATACTCCTCTTGAAAGAAAGGCAGCAGAGTACATTGGTTCTCAAGTTGTAGTGCGTGATGATTTATTTAAATTTACAGCTGGAGATGCAAATACATCATTTACATTTAAAAAACCTGAAGAAGATGCTGTTGTTTCTCATGGTAGAATGGATATTTATGATATTGAATCTGGTGATCTCGTTAAATCTATTAGTTCTGAATATAGGCCATACGATCTTTTAACAGGAGTGACTCAGCCAATTGTTCATGATTATATGCATAGAGAATTTGGTAGAGCCAACTATGATACTATAACTTTAGAGCAGAGGCTTCAAACAAATCGTTTTATTGAAGAAGGCTTGAAGAAAGCAGATGGTGACGCGGGTGCATTGCGTGTATTAGACCAGCACAAAGATGTTTATGATAAAGGGCTAGTATCGATAACATTCCCAGCTTGGGATGGTCAGCTGGAAGGTGGAGCTATAATTGACTCAACAAAACAGTTAAGAAGAGATTATACTCCGATTTATAGTAGAGATGTTGATAGCTCAATATTTGCAGGGGATACAGACAAATCTGTGCTCGTTGCCAATGTTGATTATGTTGATGCGGTTGATGGTGAACTCGCTATACACCTTGTCGGAGGCGCTGTTATTTCAGAAGATTTGGTATTAAGTACTAGAAAGCTATAAACTCACAAAACTATACAATCAATTCCTTGCAAAAATACTATTATATTTATCATATGATAATGATTTCTGTGAAAGAAGAATTTAGTTAAAATTCTTCTTCATGCTTTTAATCAATGCTAAATTTACAATATAGCTTATTAAATATTATTGCCAAATGGTTGTTATTTACTATTTTAAATAATTATACTTAACCTTGGGTTGAATATAATTTGTAATTTAGATAAAGTTAAACTTATTTAAATTAATTACAGGAAATTATCATGAAACGTAGTGAATCAATTAAAATAAATGGTTCTGTCGCATGTGTTAGCATCTAATCTTAAAAATTATAATTCTCAGATTTCAGGCGTTATGAAGCCATGAGGGTTTAAAAACTTTCAATCTGCAAAAATCACTATTACAGGAATAGAAAATATGGTTCTGTCGCATGTGTTGTGAAAGTCAATCAAAGAGAATATACTGAAAATAAAAAAGGCTTTACATGAGATATGCTATTTCCCCTAAATTAACAAAATATTTCAAAGGTTTTTGTTCCTCGCCGGAAATAATAATGCTGTTTGTTTATATGAAATGTAGATTTTCCTTGAGCTATCGAGATCTTGAGGAGCTAGCTCATATACAGAGGCGCAGTAATAGATCATAGTACTCTACAAAGATGGATTAAAAGATTTGTTCCGTTGATAGATAAGCAAGTTAGAAAAAGAAAGAAAGCAGTTGGTTCAAGTTGGCGTATGGATGAAACCTATATCAAGCTGGATGGTCGCTGGATTTATCTCTATCGTGCTGTAGATTCTTTGGGTAATACTATAGAGTTTTTGCTGAGGAAGCGCAGGGATAAAGCGTCTGCTAAGGCGTTCTTCCGTAAAGCGTTTAAAAATAATGATATTCCTGATAAGGTGAATATTGATAAAAGCGGAAGTAATAAATCAGCTCTTAATAGTGCAAATGATAATCTATTAGAAAATGAGAAAATAGAGATTATTCAAAACAAATATTTCAATAATATTATGGAACAAGATCATAGATTTATTAAGAAGCGAACAAAGCCTATGCTGGGGTTTAAAAACTTCCAATCTGCAAAAATCACTATTACAGGAATAGAAAATATTAGAATGATTCAGAAAGGCCAAATTATTGGAGCTGATTCTTACCTTTATGCTTTTGAGAATTTTCAAACCCTCATGGCTTCATAATGCCTGAAATCTGAGAATTATAATTTTTAAGATTAGATGCTAACACATGCGACAGAACCCCTTCAGGATAATCTTGTCGATGTATTCTTGGGCGCAGTAAAAACAATTGAAAACACATCAAGTAGGGAGCACAAAGATTGGTGTTATAAACATCGTACTCACTCAAATAAAAATATTGCTGAAAAAATTGATAATCTGAAACTCGATGTTTCTGGTATCTTTGCCGCTATTCGCTCAACAATTACCAACCAGTTCTTATCTGAAAAAGAAAAGCTAAAAAATATTACGACCTTGATATCACCAGATGATTTGAAATCTGGAGCATTTAATAAATTCAACGAAATAAGTGATTGATGAGGACCTCATTGAAGAGTACTGGGACGAAATCTTGCATCTTGTTGTTACAATAAAATTGAAAGAAAATACTGCGTCCGATATTTTTAGACGGCTAAACTCATACTTAAAGCAGCATAAGTTATACGCCGCCCTTAAATCATTTGGACGTATAATAAAGTCGATTTTTATAATGCAATATATTGACGATGTTGAATTAAGGCAGGCCATAGAAAAGCAACTCAATAGAATAGAGCTTGCAAACCGTTTTACAAGAGCTGTGGCTGTGGGAAATCCACGTGAGTTTACAAACGGAGAAAAAGAGGAGCAGGAAATCGCTGAATCATGTAATCGATTGATTAAGAATTCTATTATTTGCTGGAATTATATGTATCTTGAGAAAAAACTCCAGAAATCAGACTCTCAGGAGCAGGACATACTTATGAATGCAATAAAAACGCATTCACCGATGTCTTGGGCGCACATAAATATGCTCGGAGAATATGACTTCTCGGAAGAAAAAATGAAAGATTCTTACGAAATCTTACCTACCAAAATAGTAGCATAATATAAGTACAAATTTGGTGGGAAGGGAAATAATGTTAAACGGGGCTGTTTATAGCGTTCAAAAAATTCCTATGTCGCAATTTGGACCTTTGCAACTTTGAAGCCTATATTCTCTTTGATTGACTTTCACAACACATGCGACAGAACCTTAGAAAATGGAGCAGTTAAAGACGATTATCTTATTTAAAATTTCTGTTTAAATGCTCTATTTTTATATTAATCAATTGGTCCTGACCAATCCGCATCTGATGCATCATGAGGTGTTGGGATTATTCTTTCGTTATGACCTGTGAAATCCATAGTATAAATTCTATTTAATCCATTAGTTCTTTTTTTGCTCGGTGGAGATCCTTTTGTAAATGCTAAAACTCTGCCGTTATTTGCCCAAGAAGGGCTTTCAACTAGGTATCCTCTAGCGATTAATCTCTCTGTATTTTGCTTTTCATTAGCATCAGGATGAAGTATACCGATTGTAAAACCTAATTCACGGCTTACTTTAGTAAATGCAATATAGTTTCTACTTGACCATTCTGGTTCTGCATAGGATCCTCCACCAAAGCTAATTCTTTTAATAGATGAACCATTCCTATTCATAACAAAAATTTGACGACTGCCATGTCTATCAGAATTAAAGGCTATTTTTTTTCCATCTGGAGAATAGCTTGGTGATGTGTTAATACTATTACCCTTAGTAAGCTGTACCTTTCTTTTATTTTTTAAATTGATTTCGTATATATGGGTATTACCATCTCTTGCAACGGACATAAGTGCATTTTTACCATCTGGTGAAAATCTTGGAGCAAATGACATTCCTGGGAAATTTCCTATCAATTTACTTCTACCGTTTCTTAAGTTCAGCATATGAACTTGGGGAGTGCCATTTTTATAAGATAAATATAGTACTTTTTTGCCATCTGGTGAAAACCTTGGGGTTAGAACTAGATCCTTTCCACTTGTAAGGTATTGATGATTTTCACCATCTTGGTCCATTATAGCTATACGTTTCACTCGCTTTAGGTAAGGTCCAGATTCGGAAATATAAATAATCCTAGTATTGAAGTATCCTTCATATCCTGTGATTTTATGATAGATTTTATCTGATATTTTATGAGCAACTCTTCTCCATAATTTTTCAGATAACTCAAATGATTCACTAACCATTGGTTTTTCTAGAATGGTATCCCAAAGGGTAAATTTCACTTGTAGTTTACCTGATGCAAGGCTAGTTACATCTCCATTAACTAGAAGTGAAGCATTGATTTGTTGCCAAGCTGCAAATAGAGGTTTGTGAGAGGTTCCAGTCTTGTTTTCAATAAAAGCAGCTTTAGATATAGGTCGAAACATGCCCGACCACCTAAGGTCATTAGATATTACTTCCACTATTTTTTTTGCTAAATGATTGTCAGTAGGGTCGATGCCAGCAAAGTTATTTATAGCTAGAGGGATGGGATCGGAATGGCCGCCAGTTATATTTATAGAATTACTTGCAATTATGTTTAGAGAAAAAACAAGTGTAATTATAGAAAAAAATAGTTTTATATATTGCATAATGAAAATGTATTTATATTAAGTTCTATTGTGCTAATTGGCTTGGGTCAAAAATCAGATTAAATTCTTTCCATATATCATAACGATCTGATGGTAAGTTTTCAATAGGACTTGATTTTCTTACAGCTCTTATAGCGCTTTCTGCTGTTAATTTGCATGTGGTATTAGAGTTTAATGGACAAATAATATTTTTAATAACCACATTTTTAATTTCTCCACTTTTTTCAAGAGTCATATGTAATAAAACTCTTACCTCTGCAAGTTTTTCAGCTCCAACTGGAGGTCTCCAATTTTTCTCTATTTGTCCTTTTACGAGAAGTTTCTCTGTAATTGACAGCGGTGATTCTTCGTCATAGTCAGCTCCTCTTGCAGTTTTGTTTCCTTGTTTTTGGATATCTTGGCTACGTGTTGGGGTTTTTGCGTTTGTGCCCTTGGATTCTTTTTCAAGGTTCTTTAATATTGACTCCATTGGATCGTCATTATTCTGCTGAGCTTTCTTTTTGGGAGGTTTCTTTTTTACTTTTGCTTTCTTTTTATTAGGAACAATTTCTTTTTTCTTTGGAGTAGGCTTTTTTTCTATTTTCTTTTGAGGTGGTGTAGGTATCTTTTTTTGCTTTGGTTTTGAAGTTTTAACTTGCTTAGATTTTTTTGCTATTTTAGCTTCTTGTTTAGATTTATTTTCAGTTTTAATATTAGCTATCTCGCTGATAGGGACTATTTCAAAAGTTAAGACATCCTTCTCTTCTGGTAGCTTTTCAAATGCAAATGGTAGTCCAAAATAAAACAATCCCACTATAAATAAATGTAGTAGGGTAGATAGAATCAATGCTCCTTGGAACTTTTTCTTCTCTTGTTTCTTCATTTATGTTTTATATCTGAAATAAGTGCAACTTTAGTAAATCCAGCACTATGAATTTTTGACATTGTTTCAATAATTACACCGTAAGGCACAGTTTTATCTCCTTTTACAAAAATTCTAGTATCTTTCTTTTCCTTTGTTATATTGTTTAGTTTAGTGATTAATTCTTTTGAATCAATTTTAGTTTCTGTGATATATAATTGATTGTTTTTATCTATACTAATTACTAAAGGCGTGAATTGTCCTGATACTGGAGCAGATTCTGTTTTTGGTAAGTCAACGTCAATACCAGCTACCAGCATTGGTGAAGTTATCATAAAGATAATTAGCAAAACAAGCATGACATCAACCATTGGAGTCACGTTGATCTCGTTCATTAATCTTCTGCGGTTGCGTCTATTATTACCTTGTCCCTGAGATGATATAGCCATAATTACATTTTTTCTTCATCAATTGCTCTAGATAGTAGTGAGTTTAATTCACCTATAAAATTATCAATTTTATTTTCTATATTTCCAACATCCGAGCTTAAATAATTATAGAAAATTGTTGCGGGAATCGCTGCAAAAAGTCCTATTGCTGTCGCAAGAAGAGCTTCTGCAATACCAGGAGCAACAACAGCTAATGTAGTATTTTTGGATGCTGCGATAGATTGAAAACTATGCATAATTCCCCAAACCGTACCAAATAAGCCTATAAAAGGAGCGGCTGACCCAACAGTAGCTAAAAACCCTAATTTTTTATCTAGCTGCTCTATTTCTCTGTTTCTTGATAGATTCATAGAGGTTATTATTCTATCTTTTTGTCCTATTTTTAAAGTCTCGGTCTTCTTTTTTTCGTCACTTTTACTTTTTTTGCACTCATTAATAGCACTAACAAAAACTGCAGATAGCGGGTTATCTATTGACTTTTTTACTTTTTCATACAATTCGTCTAGTACTTGACCTGACCAAAATAAATCTTCAAATGATTTCATTTTAGATTTTAGAGAAGAGTAATGTAGCATTTTGCTAATAATTATTGCCCATGTCCAAACAGAAGCAAGAACTAACAAAAAAACAACAGACTTTCCAACAAAATCTAAAGATGAAACTAATGATAAAATAGATAAATCCACTGCAGAGCTTGCAGTAGTTACAACCTGCTCGGTGCTTTCTAATGCCATAATTTTAATAAATGTTTTAGGTTTTAATTGGTTAATCTGAATTGGATATTATTATTGCACATTTTGTGTAGTATCGTAAACATAATCTTTAGTTTTTTATATATAGCTATTATCACTGTGAGTTTCATTTGTTTTTCATAGTTTTTTGTTTATGTCTGTAGCAATTTATGATAATAATGGCGATTAATGAATTTATGTATTTAAAATAGAATGAAAAAGAAAATCATAGCACTTGTTGGTAGGCCGAATGTAGGTAAATCAACGTTGTTTAATAGGCTGAGTCTAAGAAAAAAAGCAATAGTGCATGATAAGCCTGGAGTTACTCGTGATCGTAAATATTCTGATGCAAGAATTGGACCAATGGAATTTACAGTTGTTGATACGCCAGGTTTAGAAGAATCGGAGGAAGGTAAGCTTGAGCATAGAATGATGCAGCAAACTATGGTATCTATTGCAGAAGCTGACCTTGTTTGTCTGATTGTTGATAACGAGGCAGGTATAACTCCTGCAGATAAATTCTTTGCTGATTTTGTTCGTAAATACAGTAAAAAACAAATAGTTATAGCTAATAAGTCAGAAAAACAATTCATTCATGATAAAGCTTATTATAAGCTAGGTTTTGGAGTTCCTGTGCCAATTTCAGCAGAGCATGGTCAAGGAATGGCTGATTTATATGAAGCAATTGCTGAACAGATTGATACAGAAGAAGGGGAGGAAATTTCAGATCCTTTTACTGGTGATAATATTCAAATTGTAATTGCAGGCAGACCAAATGCTGGTAAATCAACTTTTGTTAATTCAATAGTTGGTGATGAGAGAATGTTAACAGGTCCTGAAGCTGGTATTACGCGCGAGTCAGTTGAAGTTTCCTGGCAATATCAAGGTCATAATATGAAGCTAATTGATACTGCTGGCCTTCGTAAGAGATCAAATGTAAATCAAAGTTTAGAGAAATTATCAACCGGTGATGCAATAGGTAGTATTAAATTTGCAAATACAGTTATTTTAATGCTAGATGCAACTATTGCTCTAGAGCAGCAAGATTTAACTATCGCAAATTATGTTATCGATCAGGGGAGAAGCTTAGTTATAGCAGTAAATAAATGGGATTTAGTGCGTAAAAAAAGAGAATATGAAGAAGAATTTGAATATAAATTGGGTACACATCTCCCCCAGGTCAAAGGAGTCCCAGTTGTTTATCTTTCGGCTATTGATGATTCTAAAACATCTGTAGTACTTGATAAATGTATAGAAATATACAAGCTTTGGAATAAGAAAATTTCAACGAGTAAACTTAATGACTGGCTATCATTTGCTCTCGAGCGTCATCCTCTACCCATTCAGAAGAAATTAGGGCGTAGAGTTCGTATTAAATACATGACTCAAACTAAAACGAGGCCGCCTACTTTTAAACTATTTACTAATGACCCAGATAGCGTTACTGATGCATATAGGAAATATTTAATGAATTCTCTTAGAGATGATTTTGATATGCCAGGTGTTCCAATTCGTTTTCACTTCATGAAGTCAGATAATCCTTATGCAAAGAAAAAATGAGTGCATCAATCTTACTAACTAGAGCTAAATCTGCCAATGCAATTTTAAAGGAAAAGTTGATCTCATTTGGTTATGATTTACTAGAATGTAGTTTGATTGAATATGAATTATTGCCATTTGATTCTTCCATTTTAGGAAATTATCAAGATATTGTCGTTACTAGTAATTTTGTAGCAAATCATATCCCTGAAGCAAGTGAAAGTACTAAATATGCATGGGTTGTTGGAGAAAAATCTAGTGAAATTTTAAAGGAAAAAGGTTATCAAATTAAGTTTTGTGCTCAGAATGCTGTTTTTCTAAAAAAAGAATTAATTAAAATCAACAATAAAAAGGCTATTTATCTTTCTGGAAATCAAATTACAGTAGATATGCCGCAATCTATAGAGCGTAATATTTTTTATAATACTCATTATAAAAAAGCTCTTACAAAGATAGAAATTCAAAACTTTAAAAATAGAGTAGATTATATTTTACTCTATTCAGAAAATTGTGCAAAAACCCTATTGCAACTATTACTAGAAAATGATTTAGTAAAATATCTAGAAAACACAACAATAGTTGCTATAAGTTATAAGGTTGGTAGGGTAGTAGAAAACCATTTCAAAAATTTAGAGATTTGTAATGGTAGTGTGGAAATAATAGAATTTTTAGAAAAAATAAATGACAGATAAAAAGAAAAAAACTGAAGAAAAAGCTGAAGAGCAAAAAAAATCCGGAAAGTTTTTTAAAGCTTTTCTACTAATTACACTGATTTTTGTAGTTGGGATATATATGGTTGTACAAAATAGACCAGATCTTGTTGAAAGAATTTATCCTAATAAAACAGCAAATACTAATGAAGAAAATGTAGATCAAGAATTAATAAAAGAAGCTTTAGAAGACAGCTATTCAGTCGGTCCTGAACCACCCGTGTTAGAGCTTGATTCTGAAAAAGAGAGTGAAGAGCAAGATATAAATTTGGAGTCAACAGAGCCAGATAGTGAATTCGGTGATGTGATTGAAGTAGAAGAATCTTTAGATCCTTATGAAGAAATAGTAGAAAAGGAAGCAAAAGCTTTTGACGGCTCTGCATTAAAGAGTAAATTTAATCAATATAGAATATTTTTAAGTAATGCTAATTCTATAATTACAAAATTTAGAGCTGGTGATAATTATGATTTTGAACTTAAATCATTCAAAAAACATATTCATCCGTCACATATTAACGAAATTATTAAGCTACTAGAATCATATAATAGTTTGCAAAATAATTTAGTGAATTCAGATGAAGAAGAGGTTGATTCTATCCAAGCAAAGCTACTTGCAAAATTTGTTAAAATAAGAAAAACAGATTCTGTTGATAGTGAATTTTTAAATATTAAGTCTAAAATAGATGAAAGACTCGATATATTTACAAATTATCTTTATTCACAGAGTTTGCAAGATAGTTTAGTCAAGTAATTATAATAGTTATAGAGCATATACAATGATAAGATTTTTAATTCTATGTACGGTTTTTTTCCTTTTATATATCGCTTTTAGTGCGGTCGGGGAATTTGATTCAATTCTCCAATTCTCAGCATATGGTTATGAAATAGAGTCTACATTATTTACATTTACTGCATTCTTTATTGCGACTCAATTAGTTTTAATGATTGTATTAAAATCGATATTCTTAGTATTTGATATGCCTTCTATTATAAAGAAGAAATGGCATAAGAGAAAACTGATCAAAATTAATAAAAAACTATTAAATGTTCTTGCAGAACTTTTGATGGGTAATAGAAAAAAATCATTATCTATGACTAATAGCATGATTAGTGATATTGATGAAGATAATAAGGAAGTTATAAATCTTGTTTTAGCAGAAGCAGAAGAGGGATTTGATAAGAAAATACAGCATTTTAGAAACTTGATTGATAAGAAAAATTATAGCGTTTACGCTTCGAAAAGACTGGCAGAAATTTTTTACGAAAATACTCATCATAAACAAGCCGAAGAATGTGCATTAAAGGCTTTCAATGAAGACGACACCGATACTGGATTAATGCTTATTCTAATTAGAATTTATGCAAGTCTTGGTGAGTGGCCAAAACTTGTGTTTATTGTTTCAAAACTACAAAGAGCTGATGTAAAAAAAATTAATGAGAATAATGTAGAGCTAGCTAGTTACTATTATGCAGCTGCAAAATCATATTTACAAAGCGGTTCTGATGATGAAGCTCTAAAATATTTAGAGTATGCGCTGCAGCTAAATCCCGTATATATTGAAGCGCTAAATTTATTTACTGAGTTATCGACTAATGTAAATAATACAGTCGCGATTTTAAAAATATTGAGAGCGGCTTTTTCTGCTAATCCTTGCTTTGAAGTTGCAAGAATGTATGCAGATAGTGCAACTGGTTCTGCCGAAGCTATTTATGGTACTCTTGCAGGCATCGCGCAACCAGCGAAATACCCGGCTTTATTCTTAGCGCTTGCTGCATATCTTGGATTAATTGAAAAAATCACAGAGCTTAAAGAACCTAAACTTATTTCCTATGAGGGAGATGCATAAATGGATTTTGAGTTGAACTCTCAAATTAGTGTTAAACAAGTGGTTCAATGATTTTGAAAGGGTCTTATAAAAATGATTTAAAAACAAGATTATTTTTTAAAAATATAGTAGGTGATCATTTTCATTTTACGGCTTTTGGTATTGATTGGATAAATGAAAAATGGATGGAAGGTAATCCACCTACATACAGAGACTATGCTACAATGTGGCAAAGTGAAGTAGATAGGAGAAAAAATATGGATCAACGCCAAAGGAAGAATGGGCATATACTAATTATGTACAAAAGCTAATCATAGAAAATCCTAACATTTCTAAAGAAGATATTTTGAATCAATGGAATATTATTAGAAGTAAGAACAAAAAAATTGTTTATACAATTCTTGGCTTTTCAAATGAATAAAATTATTTTAGACCCAGTACAATTAGAATTATCTGAAAAATTAGAAACAATAGCTTCTAATATAAAGCCAACAAATTTTTTAGATGATTTTACTAAAATATTTACAAGAGATAAAAGGTATAGTGGAGTTTATCTACATGGGAGTGTGGGGCGTGGAAAAACAATGCTAATGCAACAATTTTATAACCAGCTGACTGTTCTAAAAGAAATAGTGCATTACCAACAGTTTATGCAGGAAATACATAAAAAAATGCATAAACTCCAGAGTCACTCTACTAATAAAGTGATACAAAATTTAGCAAAAGAAATATCATCTCGATCTCAAGTGATTTGTATAGATGAATTTGAAATTAAAGATATTACTGATGCTATGATTAGCATGCGTTTGTTCAAGTGTTTGCAAGCTAATAATGTGTTTATTTTTATTACTACTAATACGGAACCTGATTTTTTGTATAAAGATGGTTTACAAAGGAGTGCTTTTTTACCTTTTATTGATACGATAAAACGTAAATTTGAAGTAATACATTTAGATACCAAAAAAGATTATAGATTTGATTTGGGTGCTAATATAGAAAACAGAGTATTATTCCCGATAAATCAAGTGAATACAAGTGAGTTGCAACGTATTCAGTTAAAGCTATGTGATGAGGAAGAACTAAGTGAATCAACTATTGAAGTATTTGGTAGAGAGCTGCTTTTTAAGAGAGTTCACAATAATATATTAATTACAGACTTTAACGAATTATTTGAGAGAGATTTGGGATATGGTGATTATGTTGCTCTTTCTAAAAAATTTGGCATTATAGTTCTATCATCAGTTAGGGCGATATCTGAAGATGAGAATAATATAGCTACTAGATTTATCAATTTTATTGATAATGCTTATTTTAATCGGGTTTTGCTGTTTATTGAGATTGAATGTAATCCAGAAAAAATATATATTTCAGGAAGTAAAAAATCAGAGTTTGAGAGAACTGTTTCAAGACTACACGAAATGAACTCTAAGGATTATTTAAAAGATAATAATAAGGTGGCTGAAAATGGGTCTGAATAAACCACAATTTATAACTTTTGAAGGTGGTGAAGGTTGCGGAAAATCTACACAGAGTAAATTGTTGTACGAATATTTAATTTCAAAAAATATTGCTGCAATCCATACGAGAGAGATTGGCGGAACTGTTGAAGCTGAGAAAATAAGACATCTTATAATATATTCAGAATTAAAACCTATGTCTGAGTTAATGCTTGTAATGGCAGCGCGTTATGAACACATAAATAAAGTTATTATTCCAGCTTTATTAGAAGGTAAATGGGTGATTTGTGATAGGTTTATAGATTCAACTGCTTGTTACCAATCTGGAGATTCTGGTTTAACCATAGCAGATATATTTGAACTTCATGAAACCTTAATGACATATAGACCTAATAATACTAGTAATATGCATAATTCAGAGATTGATATACATCAAATATCCACTAAAGGTATATTGCCTGATAGAACATTTTTTATGGATGCGCCTCCATCTATTGGTTTGGGTAGAGCAACAGAGAGAGGAGATGCAAATAAATTTGAAGATAAAAAACTAGATTTTCACGCGAAAGTTTATGAAAAATTTAAAACAATAGCAGAAATGCATGATGACAGAGTAATTTCAGTTGATGGAGAAGGTAAAACTATTGATGAAATTCATGAATTTATAAAGACAAGTATTTTTACTAAATAGATAATTATGAAAATAAAATTTGGGGTTATAGTTTTAATAACTATATCATTTTTAGGTAATATAATAGCGGATAATCAGATTATGAAAGAAGATAAGTTAATAGAGAGAGAGGTGTTGTTTGGCAATCCTGAAAAGATAGGAGTTAGATACAGTGAAAATGGGAAGTATATTAGCTATATAGCTCCGCATGAAGGGACTTTAAACGTTTGGATAGCGCCTTCTGATGATCTATCTAAAGCAAAACTTATAACCTCAGATAAACAAAGAGGTGTAAGGAGTTATTTTTGGTCGAAAGATAGTCAATATATTATTTATGCTCAAGATAAAAAAGGTGATGAAAATTGGCATCTATATTCTGTTAATATCAATAGCTTAGAAGAAAAAGATCTTACGCCATCTGATGGAGTTAGAGCTTCTGTTTTAAAATTAAGTGATAAATATCCAAATGAAATGCTAATTTCTTTGAATGCACGAGTTCCAGAATATTTTGATATTCATAAAGTAAATCTAGAAACTGCTAAGCTTGAAATAATATATGAAAATACTGAAGGGTACACTTCATTTATTGCTGATGATGATTTTAATATTAGAGTTGGTTATAAGATGTTACCAACAGGTCAAGGGGAGGTTTATTTATTTGAAAATGGTAATATAAAAGAACCAAAATTATTTGAAAAGATATCTATTGAAGATATGCTAAATACAAGCCCTCTACATATATCTAAAGATAATAAAAAACTGTTTATGCTCGATAGTGTAGGAAGAAATACATCGGCTTTAGTTGAGGTTGATCTTAGCTCTATGCAAAGAAAAGTGATTCACCAATCTGCTAAAGCAGATATTGATGATTATGTTGTAGATGTTAAAACCAAGATGGTTCAGGCTGTTGCTATAAATCATATGCGAAAAGAATGGACCATAGTTGATGATTCAATAAGTGAAGACATGGAATATCTTGCAACTATTGAAGATGGTGACTTAGAGATTGTTTCAAGAACTCATAATGATGATAATTGGGTGGTTGTATATTTAAAGAGTGATGGTCCATTTAGGTATTATCGTTATGATAGAACAAAAAAGCATGCAGAATTTTTATTTGCTTCAAATTCTGCACTTGAAAACGAACCTCTAGCAAAAATGCATTCTGTTACAATTAAATCTAGAGATGGACTAGATCTTGTTTGCTATGTAACAATTCCAAGATGGCTTGATGATGGTAATGGAATTCCACCAGCGCCAATTCCAATGGTTTTAAATGTTCATGGCGGCCCGAATGCAAAAGATAATTGGGGTTATAGGTCAGATGCTCAATGGCTTGCTAATCGTGGATATGCTACAATAAATGTTAATTATCGAGGATCTACTGGGTTTGGTAAAGATTTTATCAATGCAGGGGATGGCGAGTGGGCCAGGAAGATGCAGGATGATTTAGAAGATGCGGTAAATTGGGCTGTTGAAAATAAAATTGCTATAAAAGATAAAGTGGCAATTATGGGTGGAAGCTATGGTGGTTATGCAACTTTAGTTGGAATGGCAATTACTCCAGATCTATATGTAGCTGGAATTGATATTGTTGGTCCTTCTAATTTGGAAACTTTGCTTCGGTCAATTCCTGAATATTGGAAACCACATATGGCACACTTAACTAAAATTATGGGAGCTTCATATGAGACAGAAGAAGGGCGAGCGCTATTAAAAGAAAGATCACCACTAACATTTGCAAAAAATATAAAAAAACCTCTGCTAATAGTTCAAGGAGCAAATGATCCAAGAGTAAAGCAAGCTGAATCAGATCAAATAGTAGAGGCTATGAAGGTAAACTCTATTCCAGTTGTTTATCTTTTATATCCAGATGAAGGACATGGTTTAGCTCGCCCTGAGAATAGATTGTCAATGTATGCAAATGCTGAGGTGTTTTTAGCAAATTTTGCAGGAGGTAGATTTATGCCGCATGATAATAAATTCCCTGGTGCTTCTATTGAAGTTAAAGAAGGTGAGGATATAAGCTGGACTAGGGTTAAGGAGTAGAGAGTTATTAATACAGAATGTAGAGATTCAGCATAATTAATCCCTACATTCTGTAAGCTTAGAAATCAGTTCTTCCGTATCTTTTAGCAATGTTTCGGTTTTTAAAGTCTTTAGAAAAACCAATTTATTGTCTGGCTTTATTTTGGCGTGTCTTGGATGTTTTTTAATAAATCCCAAAACCATTTCGGAAACATCAAAATTTTCGTTGAATTTCATAACAAAGCCATTGGGGCCACTATCTAGTGATTCAATTTTTAAATGAAGGCAAGTGTTTTTTATTTTTACCATATTAAGTAAATTGCCAAATTCATTAGGAAGCGCTCCAAAGCGATCTACCATTTCATCCTTAAAAGCTTCTATTTCTGTATTAGTTTCAATTGAGCCAGCTCTTCTATATATAGCAAGCCGGAGAGATGAATCATCAATATATTCGCTTGGAATAAGCACTGGTATATTTAAATTAATTGATGGAATAAATTCAGATATTTTTGCTTCGTTTTTATTCTTCTTGAGTTCCTCTATCGCTTCATCTAACATTTCTTGATATAACTCGGATCCAACTTCTTTAATGTGGCCAGATTGTTCATCGCCCACAAGGTTACCAAAACCTCGAAGATCCATATCATGACCTGCTATAGTAAAACCTGCCCCAAGTGAATCAATATTTTGTAGAACGTCTAGCCTCTGTAGAGAGTGCTGAGTTGTTTTTTTATAATGTGGCAGGGTGAGATATGCAAAACCTCGAACTTTGCCTCTACCAACTCTCCCTCTGAGCTGATAGAGTTGGCTCAGCCCAAGCATGTCTGCTCTATGAATAACCATTGTATTTGCAATTGGTATATCAATTCCAGATTCAATAATGGTAGTTGATAGTAATATATCAAATTTTCCTTCACAAAACTCGTTCATTACATTATCAATTTCTGTTGCTGGCATTTGACCATGCGCAACTTTATAGCGTAATTCAGGAACGAATTTTGCAAGTTGTTGCTCTATCCATTCTATATCTTTAATTCTAGGAACAACATAAAAGCTAAGTCCACCTCTAAAACGCTCACGCATTAAAGCATCTCTGATAACAACAGCATCAAATGGTATCACATTAGTTCTTACAGGTAGCCTGTCTATTGGAGGCGTGGCTATTAAGCTTAGATCTTTTATACCCACCATAGACATTTGCAATGTTCTTGGAATTGGTGTTGCGGATAATGAAAGAACATGTACATCTGTTTTTAATTGTTTTAAATGCTCTTTTTGTGCTACTCCAAAATGCTGTTCTTCGTCAATAATAATCATTTTTAGATTTTTGAATTTAATGTTTGAAGCAAGTAGGGCATGAGTACCAATAATTATATTAATATATCCTTTTTCAATTCCTTCTTTTACAAGCCTTGCTTCGGCTGGTTTAACTAATCTAGAAAGTTGTCCAATTTTTATTCCATGATCTTTAAAACGTTCGACAAAACTCTTAAAATGTTGTTTAGATAATATAGTCGTTGGTGAAATTACTGCAATTTGTGGTTGGTCGTCATTTATGTCATGCGTTGCCATGAATGCAGCTCGCATAGCAACTTCAGTTTTACCAAACCCAACATCGCCGCATATTAATCTATCCATTAATTTACCACTTTCTAGATCATTTTTAATGTCATTTATTGCAGTTAGTTGATCTTCTGTTTCACTATAAGGGAATTTATTAGCAAATTTTTTATACTCATTTGAGTCAAATTTTGTAGGATTAGTTTTTGCAAGCAACCTTTTAGCAGTAACCTTAATAAGATTTTCTGCGATATTTTTTATTCTGTTTTTAAGCTTTGCTTTTCTTTTTTGCCAATTAACACCACCAAGATTATCTAATATAGCTCCATCATTTCCATACTTTTTAATCTGATCTATATTTTCGACTGGAAGATATAATATATCTGCATTTGCATAGATAATCTTCAAACAATCATGAGCAATTTCATCAACATATATAGTTTGAATGCGTTCAAACATTCCAATACCATGCTGCTTATGAACAATCATTTCACCTTCAGAAATATTATCAAGTTCAGTCAGGATATTTTTAAGCTTTTTCTTAGAGGATTTATGACTTTGTGTACTGAATTTATTGCCAAGAATGTCTTGCTCTGAAATAAGTAAATATTTTTTTGAACTAAAGCTATGCTTTAATGGAGCAATTGCTAAATTAATAATATTTTTTTTAGCATCAATCAGCTTTTTTATGTCTGCAGCTACATACTCATAATCATTGGCAATTTGCTTTATTCGTTCTACAGAACTTTTTGAATTACAGAAAATTATAGGGATTTTGCTCTTATTTTTTACAATAATTTCAAAAAGCTTTTCAAATTCCGATTTTTTTTCAATTTTTGCTGTGGTTGAAATGTTTTCTATAATTTCAAAACCGTTGCTAGAACCAGGCTCTACAATAATGTTATTATCTAATTCTAAGTTGCTTTTAGTTTTATCGGCACTATAAATTAGACGTTCTGGAGGGATCGCAAAATAAAAAGAATCTGGATTAGCTTTGTTAGATAATAACCTTGATTCATAAAAATCCTTATAGCTGTGTTCGTGTTGTAATATAGATTGTATACATAGATTATCGTAAATTATCTTATATTTACCAAGAAAATCCGTGAGCAAACACATTTTTTTGTATAATAGAGGTGTAAGATGTTCATATCCATGGAATTTCTGTCCAGATATGATTGATTCATAAAGGGGGCTTTTAATGTAATTAACTCCGAATATTTGTAGAAAATTATTTTTAAAGTTCGTTATAGTTTCAGAGTTTAATAAGCTTTCACTTGCAGATGATAAAGTAAGAGTTTTTAATGACGCTTTAGATATTTGGCTGTAGGTATCAAACTCTCTTATATATTCTATTAATTCCCATCCAAAATTAATTCTATATCCTATATTGTTTGCAGATACTATATCTACTATTTCACCTCTAGCTGCAAATTCACCGCTATCGATTGCACTTGCTGAACGGGTAAATCCATTTTTTACTAAAAAGATTAATAAATTTTCAATGTCAAGTTTCACTCCAGGTTTTAGAGTCATGGTAGAACTTGAGAAGATATCTGGTGTTGGTAATTTAGTAAGTAAATTTTGTGCTGTGGTAACGACTATATATCGTTGTGATTCCTGTGCAAGTGCAGTTAAAACGCTGGCTCTTTTTGATAATATTTCTACAGACGGGGATACTCTATCATAAGGAACTGTGTCCAAGCTTGGAAAATATAAGATATTCGTTTCTTTACTTGAGTTACTATCAAAAAATATAAGCTGTTCATATGCAGATATAGTGCTTTCCTCATCTGCAAAAACAAGCAAAATATTTTCATTATTGTTGTTAAAATGTTCATATGCAAATAAACACTTAGATGTTAAAGGGATTTCAAACTTTTTCATTTGTTGCTAGGCTCAAAATCTAAAATTTTTGTCATTAAGTTTGATGAATTTTCTTCTGGGAGGGTTTTTTTCTTTGTGTACCAATCATAAATATCTGCATCATTTAAATGTAATATTTCCTCAAAAGTTTGCAGTTCAATATTAGTCATATCACTAAGGTGTAGTTTAGCGAATTGACCTATAATTAGATCTGTTTCTTTACAACCTCGATTACAACTTTGGTAGAGTAATTTTTTAAGTAATTGTTCTCTATTTTCAATATTCATGATTATGATCTTGCAAAAAAATTTATTGGTAATATTATTATCGACAACAGAAAAAAATCAAGGTAAATTGCCTCTTTGGTTCTTTAATCATTTCATTATCTTGAATCAAGAGTGGCTCCTCTTTGTTTTCGTTAGTTATATATTATCTATTTTTAATTTGAAGTAAAATGAAACAACCTAATCACGAAAAGTCTAAACATCAAGAAGTAGACTATGATGTAACCTTATGGAATGATGTTAGTCGTGACTTAAAAGCTCATTATGGCGAGGATTTATATAAAAGCTGGCTTAGTAAAATTAGTTTTGAAAAAAAACAATCTGATGGTTCTCTAATCTTGTCTGCACCTAGTAATTTTGTAAGGGATTGGATTAAATCCAATTATTTGGAAATAATTTCAAGATTATGGATGCATCACGATTCTACTATAAAATATGTAGATATTATTACAAAGGAAGTTGTTGAGAATCCGAAAGCTAGTAGTTCAATAACTACCGTAGAAGTTCTAAAACCCAATTTTTTATCAGATAATGTTGATGCAGAGCTTGCTTCATTAGATCCAAGGTTTACATTTGATAATTTTGTTGTTGGTTCACCAAATGAACTTGCATATGCAGCTGCAATGGCTGTTGCTGAATCAGAAGAAGCTGTGGTTAAATCTAACCCTCTGTTTTTATATGGTGGAGTTGGGCTTGGTAAAACTCACCTTATGCATGCTATAGCTTGGCATTGTAAGGAAAAAAATGCAAAAAGAAAAGTTCTGTATATGTCAGCTGAGAAGTTTATGTACAGATTTATTAAAGCACTTCGTAGTAAAGACGTTATGTCCTTTAAAGAAGAATTCCGTAGTGTTGATGTGTTGATGATTGATGATATTCAATTTATTTGTGGAAAAGAAAGTACTCAAGAAGAGTTTTTTCATACATTTAATGCTATTATTGATAATAACAAGCAAATGGTGATCTCTTGTGATAGATCTCCGAGTGATCTTGATAATGTTGAAGATAGAATTAAATCAAGGCTTGGGTGGGGGTTAGTCGCAGATGTTCATAGTACTACGTATGAGCTTAGAATTGGAATTCTAGAATCTAAACTTGAAAAGATGGATATCAAAATTTCACAGAGTGTTATTGATTTTTTAGCCTCTAAAATAACATCGAATGTCAGAGAGTTAGAGGGGGCTCTTAATAAAGTAATAGCGCATTCTACGCTTGTTGGTAGAGAGGTGACTCTAGAGAGTACTCAAGATATATTACGAGATTTACTGCGTTCTAATGAGCGTATTATAAATGTGGAAGAGATTCAAAAGAAAGTAGCAAGTAGATATAATATTAAGATTGCAGATATGTCTTCTGCAAGAAGACTTAGATCTATCGCAAGGCCACGTCAAATAGCAATGTATTTATCTAAAACCCTAACTTCCAAGAGCTTAGCTGAGATAGGTTCTAGGTTTGGAAAAAAAGATCACACAACAGTGATGCATGCTGTAAAAAGAATTGAAGAATTAATAGAAAAAGATGGTGATTTTCGTGAAGAAATCACACTTCTTACCCGTATCCTGCAAAGTTAATAGATTGATAAATAGGTATTTATATGGCAGAAAATAAAAGTAATTTTGAAATTATTGTACAAACAAAAGATTTGGTACATGCACTTGGTTTTGCAAGTTCAGTTGTAGAGAAAAGAAATGTTATACAAGAACTAAGCAATATAAAATTATTTGCTACAAATGGCAGTTTAGAAATAGGTGCTACAGATATGGATTTATACTTGAATCAAAATATTGGTGCAGAAGTTATATCCGAAGGTAAAACAACAGTTTCAACTCAAACTTTATCTGATGTAGTTCGTAAAATACCTGATACTGAAATACGATTAAAACAAATACCAGATAGTGATAAGCTCGAAATTACTGGTTCAAATTGTCGTTTTGAATTGCTAACTCTTCCGGCTGTTCAATTTCCTGATATGGAAGATGTTGATTCAGAAAGCACTCTTAAAATTTCATGTGCAGATTTTGCTAGAATTGTTGAATACACAAATTTTGCAATGTCTAGTGAAGAGACGAGATATAATCTGAACGGAATTTATATGCATGTAAAAGATAATCAGTTTGCAGGAGTTGCTACTGATGGTCATAGATTATCTATTGCATCAGTGAAGCTAAAAGAAAAAAGTGATGAATTTGGCGTGATTGTTCCTCGCAAATCTGTATCAGAGCTTTTAAAGATTGTTAAAGATGCAAAATATGCTCAATCTGATATACAGATTTATTTATCAAATACTAAAATTAAATTCGTATGCAATAATCTTGTAATGATATCTAAACTTATTGATGGAACTTTTCCTGAATATTCATCATTTATTCCTGAAGACAATGAAAATAAACTGACAATTAGCACTAAGCTGCTAGCTAATGCGATTGATCGTGTTGCAACTGTAACTGTTGACAAGTTTCGTGCTGTAAAGCTTTCAATTAATGATAAGGAAATGTTTATTACTGCTTCTGGTGAGGCAAAGGGTGCTGCAAGCGAGAGCTTAGAATTCTCTGAAGATGATAATAATTTTTGTAGTTTTGTAGGAAGTGAAGTGACTATTGGCTTTAATCCTAAATATATCAGTGATGTGCTTAGTGCTCTTTCAGAAGATCAAGTTGATATATATTTTAAGGATGCTTTTTCCCCAGTATTAATCAAGACCTCAGAAAATCCAAATAATAATTTTGTTGTTATGCCTGTGAAAGTTTAGCAATAATTATTTTATTGGTCAGAAAAAATTTATAATGTATTATTAAACTTGTAATTAATATTCATCTGGGGGAAGAGTATGGGTAGAAATGATAATACTGGTATTGAATTGCAAGAAGAAAAGTTCGTAGAATATCTACAGCTACATGGAGTTGAGAAGAGGTGTAATATAAAGCATCTTAAAGAGGCTTTTTTGGCTGTGTGTCAGGTGTTATTTCAACTAGCAAAGGTTCTGTCGCATGTGTTAGCATTTAATCTTAAAAATTATAATTCTCAGATTTCAGGCGTTATGAAGCCATGAGGGTTTGAAAATTCTCAAAAGCATAAAGGTAAGAATCAGCTCCAATAATTTGGCCTTTCTGAATCATTCTAATATTTTCTATTCCTGTAATAGTGATTTTTGCAGATTGGAAGTTTTTAAACCCCAGCATAGGCTTTGTTCGCTTCTTAATAAATCTATGATCTTGTTCCATAATATTATTGAAATATTTGTTTTGAATAATCTCTATTTTCTCATTTTCTAATAGATTATCATTTGCACTATTAAGAGCTGATTTATTACTTCCGCTTTTATCAATATTCACCTTATCAGGAATATCATTATTTTTAAACGCTTTACGGAAGAACGCCTTAGCAGACGCTTTATCCCTGCGCTTCCTCAGCAAAAACTCTATAGTATTACCCAAAGAATCTACAGCACGATAGAGATAAATCCAGCGACCATCCAGCTTGATATAGGTTTCATCCATACGCCAACTTGAACCAACTGCTTTCTTTCTTTTTCTAACTTGCTTATCTATCAACGGAACAAATCTTTTAATCCATCTTTGTAGAGGAACAAAAACCTTTGAAATATTTTGTTAATTTAGGGGAAATAGCATATCTCATGTAAAGCCTTTTTTATTTTCAGTATATTCTCTTTGATTGACTTTCACAACACATGCGACAGAACCTTCAGAAAGGCCAAATTATTGGAGCTGATTCTTACCTTTATGCTTTTGAGAATTTTCAAACCCTCATGGCTTCATAACGCCTGAAATCTGAGAATTATAATTTTTAAGATTAGATGCTAACACATGCGACAGAACCTTTTAATGTGCTAGAAGCATAGCCAGTTAGTTCTATATCCTGACCGGAAATATCTATTGTAAGTATTTCAGATAAATCTTCTCTACTTTCCATAAAATAGATTATGAAATAAATGGATTTAACTATTTTATATAGGAATATTTCATCTGATTATGGCTTCCTTGAGACAATAATAACTTATTTTCTAATCCCCACTTCAAATCTCTACTAGCTGTAGCCATTGAAATATTTTTATGTGCCAATTTTACTGCAAGTATTCCTGCATCCCATTTAAAATCTGTCCACTTTTTATGTTCATGAATCCACATATAATCACCTTGTTATTTAAGGTGATTATGGAACTTATTTACCGCTAAGAATAGTTCTTCACTATATATTTGATATCCTTTCATATCAGAATATTTTTAAAAGATATCTTCTAAACTATTCCTACATGAATTCTTTAAAGACATGGACCACTAATACTCTTATTTAAGTGAAGATCTTTATGCATTTCTTTTTCATTCTGATGATCTATATGTTGTAAATGTTTATTTATGTGGTCAATCGGCATGAAAGAATGATTATGATTCTCCTTTAAATACTTTAAATAAGCAGTAGAATCATGGAATACATGGTGGTCTATTGAAACAGTCCGGTTATTTCCTAAATCCTTTAGACTCATATCTATTTTTCTTCTATGATGATTCACACAATTACTATGCAAATCTTCATATATTTTTTTCATATTACTTCCATTATTCTTTAAATCACTAAATAATTTATTATCATTTATTATCTTGTGTTCAATAGCATGATCTATTGCTTTTTGCACGCGCTCCACTCCTCCTAATGGCATCGTCAAGTTAACAAATCGATTGTATAAAAAGGCGGTAATCTTAGATTTTAGGCAGCAAGAAGCCCTTGAGTAGCTTCATCCCAAATTGCCTTAGCGTAATTAAATGCAGATCTTTGGTCAGTGGCATTTTGTGTATAGCGTCCAACGTCAACAGCAAATATATTTCTAATCTTACCCATTAATGACAATGTATTTTGTACTCCTTGAGGAGATTTGAATTTAATTGTTATCTTTTCCTTTTTTCGAGTGGGTTGATGCGCATTTTCCACTCTATTATTTAATCCTTTATGAGAACGGTGATCAGACTCAGAACACATACTGCGTATCGGTTTAATATAGGATCTGAGTTTATCTGTAACTATCACTCTTGGAGCTGGATAACTTCCTAATAAACGCGTCAAAAAACGTATAGCTGCTTTCCTGTTTTTACGTTTCTGTAGAAACACATCTAGCTCATAACCATCAGAATCAACAGCTCTCCATAATACGAAATATTCACCATTAATTCTTATCGTCATCTCATCCAAATGCCATTTGTCCTTTGGCCTGCGTTCTTGTTTCTTGATTACTTCCTTGAAGTGAGATGCAAACTTATAACACCAGGATCTTATCGTCTCGTGACTCAATATAATACCTCTATATGCCATCTGTTCCTGAATATCACGATAGCTATGATTGAAACGGTGATATAGCCAAACTACATGGCTGATTATTGATACCGGAAAACGATGTCTCTTTGGAGCTTTATGCATATTCATCAACATTCAATTATTCCTTTTAATTGTTTCAATTAGAATAATTCATTATAATCCTAGGCTCAACTACTTTCATTCAGGACATCTTAACTTGACGATGCTCAAAATCGTCCTTTGCAAGAAAAGGCAACGTATTTACTTCTCTGACATTTAGGGCAACTATACTTTTTAAAACCTAAATGCTTTGTTCCACATGCTAAAATTTTATTCACATTGAATGTAATCGAGTCTCTAAGTTTGCAATATTTTTAGTGAAATCGAAGCCAATTTCCTTGGTCTAATAAAATTGCTTTTATTGAGATACCCTGACCAATTATTTCCATACATTATTCTGGTTACTTAATTCTAACTTTTATATTACTGATTGTAGAACTAATTTTCAAGGTAGGGGGGGTTAGGCTGCCACCAAAGGTGGCTTATCTTGATTCATCTTTTTTATTGTCTAAGCCAAAAAAAGTAGTTATCGTATAATTCTATTACCTGGCAATGTTTTAATTATAATGCATTCCAATCTGGACTAGGTTCCCCACCTAGTCTAATTGTTTATCTCAAATTTTTCTTTTTATAATATAAGTGTATATATAGAGTGTACTCTATTCTTACAATATAACTATTGGAAAGAAGGTAACTAAAATTAGTTGCATAATGAGCTTTATTAGCATATAATATTTTTATAAAGATAAAAATGTATTATGAGTCAACAAGAAAGCTAATTGTTAAATTTAAAACAAGTTCTAAGAATTTTAGCTGGCAAGAGCTTACAAAATTACTAACAGGACTAGGTTTTGTTGAAATGCCTAACAAAAAAACTGGTGGTTCAAGGAGGAAATTTTTTAATAAAAACAGAAATGTTATTATTAACCTACACAAACCTCATCCTTCTCCACTCTTAAAAGAGTATGCTGTAAAACAAGTTAAGGACAAACTAATTGAAGAGGAATTAATATGAACAAGAATGATTTTGTAGAATATAAAGGATATAGCGGTTCAGTGCACTTTGATTCTGAGCAAGAAATATTTTATGGTAAAATAGAATATATAAGAGATTTAGTAAATTTTGAAGCAACTGAGTCTAAGTCAATAATTCAAGAGTTTAAGAACGCTGTTGATGAGTATTTAGAAGACTGTATTACTCTTAACAAAACTCCAGATAAACCATTTAAAGGATCATTTAATATTAGGATTACTCCAGATTTACATAGGGAAGTAGGGATGTATGCATTACAACATGATAGAAGTATAAATCAAGTTGTGAAATCTGCTATAAAAGAATTTATAGAAGAACATCAATTTAAATCTTCAGTCTAATAGTTTTTTTGGTTTGATCTTTGGAAATACGGGCAAGGTGAAATCCAAATTATTACTGATAATAGCATCGTCAAGTTAAGATGTCCTGAATGAAAGTAGTTGAGCCTAGGATTATAATGAATTATTCTAATTGAAACAATTAAAAGGAATAATTGAATGTTGATGAATATGCATAAAGCTCCAAAGAGACATCGTTTTCCGGTATCAATAATCAGCCATGTAGTTTGGCTATATCACCGTTTCAATCATAGCTATCGTGATATTCAGGAACAGATGGCATATAGAGGTATTATATTGAGTCACGAGACGATAAGATCCTGGTGTTATAAGTTTGCATCTCACTTCAAGGAAGTAATCAAGAAACAAGAACGCAGGCCAAAGGACAAATGGCATTTGGATGAGATGACGATAAGAATTAATGGTGAATATTTCGTATTATGGAGAGCTGTTGATTCTGATGGTTATGAGCTAGATGTGTTTCTACAGAAACGTAAAAACAGGAAAGCAGCTATACGTTTTTTGACGCGTTTATTAGGAAGTTATCCAGCTCCAAGAGTGATAGTTACAGATAAACTCAGATCCTATATTAAACCGATACGCAGTATGTGTTCTGAGTCTGATCACCGTTCTCATAAAGGATTAAATAATAGAGTGGAAAATGCGCATCAACCCACTCGAAAAAAGGAAAAGATAACAATTAAATTCAAATCTCCTCAAGGAGTACAAAATACATTGTCATTAATGGGTAAGATTAGAAATATATTTGCTGTTGACGTTGGACGCTATACACAAAATGCCACTGACCAAAGATCTGCATTTAATTACGCTAAGGCAATTTGGGATGAAGCTACTCAAGGGCTTCTTGCTGCCTAAAATCTAAGATTACCGCCTTTTTATACAATCGATTTGTTAACTTGACGATGCCGTCAAAAGCAGCAGGACATAGAGTTCTCAAATCCATTACTAACTTTATCCATCAACGATTGAAGTTACGTGTCAACGCCACCAAAAGTGCTGTTGATAAAGTTGCCAACAGAATCTTCCTTGGCTTCACAATCAGAAATAATGGATCAATTTCCATCGCTAAAGCATCAATACGGAAATTTAAGGACAAAGTCCGAAGAATTACTAGGCGCAATAGAGGTAGAAAACTTGAACTCATTATCAAAGAGCTTGCACAAACAACCAGAGGTTGGTTCCACTATTTTAAAATTAGTGAATCTGCATCCTTGTTTAAGCA
The DNA here is from genome assembly GCA_965233855.1 of Rickettsiaceae bacterium. GTDB lineage: Bacteria > Pseudomonadota > Alphaproteobacteria > Rickettsiales > Rickettsiaceae > Megaera_A. The sequence continues at coordinate 651,993 of OZ247586.1, forward strand.
GCTTGATTGTTGGTGTAGAAGGAAAATTAGATGTTATCGACTTAAGCAACGTAAACGAAAGTACTCCATCAAAACCTTTCTGCATAAGCTCGGCGTACCCCAGCAACAGTGCTGGAACCTGGCCTGTTCAGATAAAGGGTGGTGGAGAATGTCGTTGAATAATGTCATTCACAGGGGTATGAACCTTAATTGGTTTGAACGCAATGCCTACTTCTCTCTTCATGAGGCGTTTGGTAAACATAAGTCTGAAACCGCCGTATGCGACATCGCACGTACGGTGGTGTGAGAGGGAGTCTCTGTAAAGGGGATATCTACTCGATTGATGCTATTATTTGTAGATGAAAGCTACACTGATGATTCGCTATTTACGGCAGTACGCAAAAGAGCTTTTAGTATAATGCCAAAGGATAGCATACATAGTGTTGGACAATTATTAGTGGATAAACCTCGTTTAAAAAGAGAATTTAAATGGTTGCAGGTCTATAAAAACCAACACAAGCACAAAAAGAATTTACGCCCTCTTTTTATGAAGCTAAAATTCACAAGTGAGTCTGAAAACAATCTTGTTATAAAGTCAGCAGTATGGTTACAAAATATATTTGCTCAAGATGAACGTCTTTCAAAGCTGATTATAGATGATTGCCCTAAAGATATGGTACCAAAATACTTGCAGAAATATCTATCAGACGCTAACGGACAACTTATAGCTAATCGTTATGAATATTGGCTTTATTCTAAACTCAATGGGCAAATGACTAATAACCAAATTAATGTCGATGACAGTAATCTTTACGGTTCTTTTAACAAGGAATTAGTTTCTATCGAGCAAAAAAAACACATTCTTAAAACACTAGATATACCATGGTTTACATTACCATTAAGTAACCGGATAGAAACATTAAAAAAAGAATTAAATGCTTTATGGACGTTATTTGGGCAAGGTCTTATGAATGGTAAGTTCAAACATCTTGAATATAACAAAAAAACTCAGAAACTTTCACATTTAAAGCCCCCGCCTGATAATAACAAAAAATTACAAAAAAAGTTTTTTAAACAAATACCCTTTTGTGAAATAGATGATGTATTAAAAATTGTTGATAAATATTAATCACTATATTTTCTATGATAGCTGAACTGGAAAGAGATTTTATCTCTGAGCGCCCTAAAGAAGGGCTTCGTGCTAGAGCAGCAAAGGGTATAAAATTAGGAAAACCAAAAGGAGTGTTGCAGAAATCTATGTATGATAAAGATAAGGAACAGATTTTTCATCTACACGCACTTGGAGTACCAATAGGTAAAATCATTTCTACACATATTAAATATGGAAAATATTGGTCATTAAAAAATTATATAGAAAAACGCTATAAACCTAATGAAATGCAGACAATATGATCTAAACTATGAAATTTTAAAGAGCTGTTATTAACAGACGATAGTGCAAATGTAATATATTGGATATTATTTTATTAAAAAACTCTCTGTATGCACTAGAAACAAAGGGTTTGTCGGTTTTATGAATAGCTTTTACTAAATCAGAAATTTATCAGGTTAAGGCTTAGAACCCCGAATAATTTTATTAGTTTTCTACTAAATATAGTATGCTAATGATAATAAAATTATGATTTTTTGCTATTTGCAACAGAGCCTAAATTACTACTACTAGCTATTGATAGTATTTCTTATTTCTATATTCATATTTTTGTTAGGTAAAGCTATAGCAGCACAATAGTTTTTTTCTAAAATATCAAGATTACGTATAATAAAATCCTGTTTAATATTACCTACTCTATCAATAATTTGATTAAAGTTGTTTCTAAAATTAATTTCTATCGTATTAACAGGAAAATAAAATCCTTTACCCAGAGCTTTTATATAAGATTCTTTACTGACCCATATTTCAAAAAACTTTTCTATTTTTTCTAAATATGATAATTTATTTAAATGGATTAGTTCTTTATTTGTTAAAATCAATGAGTTTATTACATTAGCATCTATTTTTCTTTTAAATTCAATATCTATTCCTATAACTGTTCTAGCAAAAGCAACCAAAACAATATTATGCGCATGGGAAATATTAAATTCAATGCAATTTTTTTCTGGAAATAACATAGGTTTCTGATATTTATTATAAAATAAATCTATACCATCAAACGATTTGCCTAGATATTTCTTCAATTGTTTTCTAAGTATATATCGCCCTAATAAGAACCTTTTTTTATCTTCTAATTTCAGTAAATTATTTACTTTCTTTTGTTCGTTTATGCTCAATGTAATATAAAAATCATCATACTCACACTGTGATAAATCTATTGAAGATTTATAAATATGAACTACGTTTTTAGGTAAAACAATATCAATCAATGTATACCCTCATTAGAGATTTAATTTTTTCAATAAAAATTTATAAGCTCTTTGACCCATCGTATCCGAACAATATAATTTACCTTTAAAAGGCTGTTTTAATAAGCCGTTCCAAATAAAGTTTTGTAAAAAATTTAACCAAGATAAAACACCTGATCTATATAGAAACATTGTCATTACCAGTAATCCAATAGGTTTTCCATACCAACAATTTAGCGAAATAGAATCTTTTGGCGAGTAAATATAATGATACCAACCTTTAGGAATAAACAAAACATCACCAGCATTGATTTTACCTTCATAGATAGTAGCTAGTTTTAGTTTAGGAAACTTTTTAAAATCAGGATCCATTGGATTAACCTGTGTTTTGCTAAAATTATCAGAAAGTGGGTAAAGATATTTTGTATTCTCAGGCGGAGCTAAAAAAACTTTCTTTGTGCCATAAATTTGAGCCAAAAAATTATCATTATAATCGAAATGTAGGCCAGACCTTGTATTAAAACCTAACCATAGATTAGTGTTTATTTTTTTATCATGGTCATTTTCAGGTATTAAATTATAAAAATCGTAGTCTTGCTCTATGCCTTCCATTAGACTTATATCACTCTGAGCAACATAGCAGCTAGTACTATTGGGCATTAATTTAATGAAATTTCCTAACTTCATTATCCTTGTATGGCGCGATTCTTCCTCGTATAAATAAGGAGATGAATCGACAGGTAAGTCATGATTTGTTTCAACTGATATATCGCCATACTTTTCCCTAAAGAAATTGGGGTTCCATGAAGTCATTGCTCGCCAGTTATCAATTCCCCCAGAAATAATGATAGGAACTAAATCTTTATTTTTAGATCGGTCAAGCATATCCGTAGAGTAATTTTGTACATGTAATATTTTTTTATTCACACTCATAATATATACCTTAATTATATAATGTTTTTCTTTTTGTTATTGCCTGAGTTATTATCTTTTCTTCTTTTAATATCGTACTGTGTGATGAGTTTTCTAAGTTTATTACATTAATATTAGATGAATTTATAACCTTATCAACATTGTTATGTTCAAGAGAAATTGAATATTCATATATCAATTTAAAATTTTCTATTTTAAAAGTTGTATCACATAATAACGCTTTAAATAGCATAATTTCAGTATAATTTAAGTTAAGGTAGTTTATCTGCTTTTTAAGCAATGCTGTCTCAACATCAATATTTTCTACAATTTTTTCTATATGAGACTCATCATATCCATTTATATTAGCATATTCTCTATAGTCAGATTTAAGCTGATTGAGATCCAGATTATTTCGCAAAGAAAGCAAATAATCATCATCTAATATTACATCTAGCAAATATAATTTAATTTTTTTATTATGTCTCTTTTCTAGAATATAGGCAATTTCTAAAGCTAGTTGTCCACCTAGCGACCACCCAAGAATATGGTAGTCCTTCTGATTTGTTTTAATCATTATTTGATCAATATGTTCCAGATAATACTTAGCTAATTCAGATAAATTCGTGATTTTCTTTTTATTATATAAATTATACGAATCAACACCATAGCAACTAAAATTATCTGCTAATTTATCTGCAAGAGAAGCATAAACTTCGCATCCAGCAGCACCTGGGTGAATCATAAATAAATTTGGTAGTTCATACGTATAATTTAATTTTACTATAGCTTGATATATATTCTTAGTTTGAGCAATTCGTAGAGCTAATGATTGTACTGTTCTATTAACAAATATATCAACTACTCTCAAATTAGATTGATATAAATTATTTATCTTACTTACTAGCTTTATTGCCAATATGCTATTGCCACCTAATTTAAAAAAATCATCATTGATACTAATCATTTCAGTAGGTATTCTTACTACTTTAGAATAAAAAGCGCTAATTTCTGTTTCTAATTCATTTCTAGGTGATAAATAGTTACACTGCTTTATTTCAGGTGTTGGTAATTTATCTTGATCAATTTTACCATTAATATTAAGTGGAAACTCTGTTAGGTGAATAAAGTAATTTGGCACCATATATTCAGGCAATTTTTGCTTCAAATATCCTATTAATTCATCTTCATGAACACTGATGTTAGATACATAATAAGCCGCTAAGTATTTATTATGCCCTTGCTCACTAACTATAACAATAGCCCGCTTTATTTCTTTATAATGAGACAAAATAGATTCTATCTCACCTAGCTCTATCCTATAACCTTGGATTTTAACTTGATTATCTTTACGCCCTATATATTCCAGCTGACCATTCCTCAAATAACGAACAAGGTCACCTGTTTTATATATTCTTTCATTCTTATTAAATGGACTAAACATAAATTTTTCTTCCGTTAGCTTAATATTATTTAAATATCCTGCTGCAAGACAGACTCCACCTATATACAATTCTCCGACTGCTCCAATTGGTAATGGTTGCAATCCATTATCTAAAACATAAAGTTTGTTATTATTGTATGCCTTACCTATTGTTACTGTACTATCTGGATAAATTTGTGATACACATACTCCTACAGTAGATTCAGTGGGGCCATATTCATCGTATATTTTTAAGGATCTATACTGTTTTCTATCCAATGGTTCTAATATAGCATGACAAAATTTTTCTCCACCGACTATAACCTTCTCCAAATTCATCAAATATAAATTATCAATCAGCAATTCAAAGTAACTTGGAGTTAGCTTAATAAAGTTAATATTATTTTTGATTAAATGTTCAGTGTATAGATCTAGGTCTTTTACATCTCCATCGTATACTATAATTTGCCCTCCAAGAGATAGCGGACATATTGTCGTAGTAACAGTTAAATCAAACCCCAAACTAGTAGAATAATCAACTTTATCGTACTCAGAAATACCTATATGTGAATTGATATTATAAATATAATTTACAACGCTAATATGATTAATAATAGTGGCTTTAGGATTGCCAGTTGTTCCAGAAGTGTAGATTAAATATGCAATATTAGAACTATCAGTATATGATGTTGGGTTGGCACTCGATTGTACATGCAGTTTTCTTACTGTAGCTTCATCATCTATCAATAGAATATTATTTCCACTAGAGAATTTCTTCTGATATTTTTCATTTGTTATTATTAGTTTTGATCTACTATCTTGCAATATGTAATCTATTCGCGCATCTGGATAATTAGGATCAATTGGAACATATGCACAACCAGCTTTTAATACTGCTAATATAGATATTAATGTATAATGACTACGATCTATATATATAGAAACAAAATCATTATCTTTTAAACCGCACTCTTGCCTCAAATAATGCGCTAAACGATTTACTTCACAATTCAACTCATCATAGCTAAGATTTATATCTCGATAAGTTACCGCAATATTATTCGGAGTTTTAAGAACTTGTTCCGTGAATAGGTTATCTATTGTTTTATCCTGTGGATAATCTGCTGAATTATCATTCCACTCTTCTATTATTTGCTTATATTGTTCATTACTTAAGTAATGAACATCTTGGGTTGATATAATTTGCTCAAGTAATCTCTCCATTAAACTTAGTATTTCTAGTATAGTTTCCTTATCAAATAATTCGCTTGCATATTGCAATGTTATTACTAGACTATTGTTTTCTTCGTAGGCTAATATACCAAGTGGATAATCTGATTTTTCTAAACCCTCCTTAAATCTTATTCTTAATTCTTTATAATCATCTAGTTTAGGTTCTGGATAATTCTCAAATACAAATAACGTTTCAAATAAGCGCTTTCCTTCTTTTTGTAGTGATGATAGCTCTATATTGCTCCTGATATTAATCTCATTTATATCAGATTGAATTTTTCGAATAGAGTCTATTATATCTCTATTGTCATGATCGACTATTAGAGGTAAGGTATTTATAAGCAACCCTACAGCATTCTCTATATTATCTACTTCTACATTCCGACCAGAAACTACTGTGCCAACTATTGTATGCTTAGCACCTCCATATATATTAAGTATTTTATGCCATGCATATTGACAAATAGCATTTAAGGTTATTCCCTCTTCTTTACCTAAGCTTTTTAAGTTTTGATATAGGTCATTCCTAATTTGCAAAGTTTTTGTCTTTGAGTCTTGTACATGATTATAATGGCTAAGTTTTACACTATCTTTTTTCGCTATTTCCGACAAAAGACCATTTAAATCTCCTTTATCTTCAATTTTTGATATATAACCTTGCCAATAATCTTGATGATCTTTTTGATGATTTTGAAGGTATTCTTGTACAAAATCATAACTATTATTTTTCTCCAAAGCTGGTAGCTTATTTGCTCTTAAATTTTCATATGTATCATGTATATAAGATAAGAATATTGAGCTACTCCAACCATCCATAATTGCATGATGATTGCTAAAAATACACCTGTAACTATCCTCTTTTTCCTTGATCAAGTATATTCTAAACAAACTAACACTTGATAGATCGTAACTTTCTTTTCTATCTTGCTTCTGTATTTGATTAATTTTTTCCTCTATTATATTAGCGCTTATTTCATTACTTAAATCGAAGTAACGCCAATCCAAATTGCCCTCTTTATCAATAATTTGTACTATTTCTTCATCCCATGCAAAACGAAGTCTTAAAGTAGAAAATTTTTGAATAGCATATTCCCAAGCTTGTTTTAATTTAGCTAATTCAAGGCTATTATTATATTGCCATACTATTTGCACTAAATATGCGTCATCTATTTTTCCTTGATTAACTGCATGATATATAAGCCCTTGCTGTAAACTATTTGTTAAATAGACAGATTCAACTTCTTTGTCTTTCTGAATATTATCCAAATAATTATTAGTGATAATATTATTAACATCACTTACTGATAGATAACTTCTTGACTGACTACTAATGTGTTCTACTATTTCTATTAAATTCTCTTTGAATAACATACCAAAATAATCAACATCAACTTGATGCAACTTACTATCTATCGTAAAACTCAAAACACCATTAACAACCCAACCATTTATATTGAGTATATTATTGTCTTTATTAATCTGACTTACCGTGTTACCGCTATCTTCTGCGACAATTTTCCATAGATTGGGTTGATTATCACCTTCATTATCAAATTGTCCTAAATAATTAAAGCTTACTCTAGGTAAAGATTTGGTTTCATATTTTGTAAACGCACCATAACCAATGCCATGATAGGGAATGGCTCTCAAGGTTTCTTTAACATTCCTTATATCAGTACGAATATCACCAAATGATTGAAGGCATAATGGATACATAGTAGTAAACCACCCAACGGTTCTAGATATATCTATACATTCATCAATCTCTTCTCTACCATGCCCTTCTAGAATTACATAATTTATTTTATCGTTAGTCAATTTACCTAACGATCTTGATAATGCAGTTAGCAATAGATCATTTATCTCTGTATTATATATCGTATTACTTTCTTGTAATATTTTTTTAGTAACACTATAACTAAATTCAAGACTACAAGAGTTATGTACAGATTCACTAGGAACCATCTCTTTTAATCTACTATTAGATTCACCATAACCAAGCAAAATATTATTCCAATATTCTTTCTCATCAGAATGTTTTAATGTATAGTCGGACACTGATTTCACCCATTGTCTATAACTACTATTTTTATCCCCAAGCTTATTACCAGAATATAAATTTTGTAAATCTTCGGTTAATATTCGCCAACTCACTGAATCTATTACTAAATGATGTGCGGCAATATATATTCTAGCACTGCCATCTTTATAACCATGTAGATAGCCAATGGTAAATATTGAACTAGATTCTATGTTAAAACTACTTTGTAATTTAGTTAATTTAGAATGCAATTCAGATTTATTTAGCAATGATACATCTAAAATATTAAGTTTTTGAGGTGTTGCCTTCTCCTTATAATGGCCTATATATGAATCATTATATCTTCTGTAATATAATCTTAGTGCATCATGATATTCTAACAAACTATCAGCAGCTAACTGCAATCTAACTGTATCTAATTCTGAAACTTTAATCATAAATGATTGATTCCAATGATTCGCTTTAGCAAAATTTTGTTTAAAAAACCAAGATTGAATTGGTAGTAAATCAACTTCTCCTGATAAAGCACCTTGCTCGCTTTTTATGATTATATCATTATTAGAATGTATATTCTTACTCAATACACAGTCATAAAGCCTAGCAATATTACGATAAGTAAATATGTCCTTCACGCTAACCGTAACAGAAAGTTTCTGTCTCATACGGCTAACTAGTTGGATACTTACTATACTATCACCACCAAGTCTAAAGAAGTCATCATTAATACCAATGTGCTCAAAACCAAGTAATTCTCTCCATATTTCACATACCTCCTCTTCAATCAAATTTCTTGGAGCAACATAATTATCAACATTAACCAATTCAGGCTTTGGTAAGGCGGAACGATCAAGTTTACCATTAACATTTAGCGGTAGTTTATCCATGTATATTAAGTGTTCCGGCAGCATATATTCTGGTAATTTACTGGATAAACAACTCATTATATAATCATTATCCAACTGATTTTTAGCGACATAATATCCGACTAAATATTTATTACCTTCTAGGGTTTCTGACTCACATGCAAGAACTACAGATTGTTCAATATCATCACATGTAGATAAAATAGATTCTATCTCACCTAACTCTATTCTATAACCTCTTATTTTGACCTGAAAATCGCTTCTACCTATGTATTCTATTAACCCATTTTGTAAATAACGACCTAAATCCCCTGTCTTATAAATTTTTGTACCATTTGAATAAAATGGATTATCTATAAAAGCTTGGCTCGTCAATGCATCTTTATTTAAATAACCTTTTGCTACTCCAATACCTCCTATATAAATATCACCTATAGCTTTATCTGGTACTGGTTTTAAATTCTTATCAAGAATATATATCGCAATATTACCAATAGGCCTACCTATTGATAAATCATTATCTTGTACAAAGTTAACTATAGACGTAATAGTAGTTTCAGTTGGCCCATATTCATTAATGATCTGTACGTCACTGCTTACTGATTTCAGTCTATTATATTGCTCTCTTCGTAGTAAATCACCTCCTGAAATGATTCTTTTTAAATTATCAAATTTACTAAAATCATAACGCTCTAAAAATAAAGGGGGAACATGGATATGTGTTACTTTATTAGAGTTTAAATAATCATAAATACTATCCAAATCTAATAATAATTCTTTACAAGCAATAATAAGGTTATGGCCATTTAGCAAGGCTAATACAATTTGTTCTACCGAAGCATCAAATACATAATTGGCAAATAGTAGAATATTCTCATTTTTACCTAAATTATATTTTTCAGTTAAATTATATTTTAAACTTACTACTCCTGCATGTTGCACCATCACTCCTTTAGGGTGACCCGTTGTTCCTGAAGTATAAATTACATACGCTAAATCCGAGCTATGCGTCTTGAAACCCAAATTTTCTTTTGATAACGAGTTTAATCCTTTAGTTACCGATGGCTCATCTATTGCAATAATTTTTTTACTACATATTTTCTCTAATTTATCCCTATTCTTATTGTCCGTGAGAACTAAAGATGTTTTTGTATCTTCTAATATATATTTTATTCGCTCATCTGGCGTAGAAGAATCAATAGGTACATAAGCGGCACCTGACTTTAATACAGCAAATATTGATATTATAGTATTTACACTACGATCTAAAAATAAGGCTATAAATTTATTTGAAATCTCATGATTTTTTATATGATTTGCTAGCTGATTTACACGTTCATTTAATTCACTATAGGTTATAGTATAATCCTGATATGTTACAGCAGTGTTATCAGGGGTTTTAGCAACTTGCTCTTCAAATAATCGATGTATAGTCTTGTCTTTAGGAAAATACGACTCTGTTTCATTTAACTTAAATATCACATGATTATACTGCCCCTCTGTCAAATAGTTCAATTCTCCTGTTTCTTGCCAAGGATTTTTAGCTATCTGAACTAATAAATTTTCTGTTAATGACAGTAAATTATCTATAGTATCTTTTGTAAATAACTCTTCGGCATATTTCAGTGAAAATACTAATTGATTTTTATTGTTAAATGCCGAGGCAGATAGTGGGTAATCTAATTTTTCTACTACTTTTGTAAATTCGATATCTAATAATTTATTATTTTGACTATTAGTAGGTGTGGGATAGTTTTCAAATACAAACAAAGTATCAAATAAACGCTCACCATCTTTATGTAGTTTTGCAAGATTTACATTACTTTTACTATTAAGTTTATTGATATTATTTTGTATATTCTTTATTTGATTGATAACAATTTGTGATGAGTCAGAATGATTCACTATTAAAGGTAAAGTATTAATGTATAAACCAACAGAATTTTCTATCATAGCTATTGGCAAGTTTCGTCCAGAAACTACCGTTCCAACAACTGTTTGATTGTTATTACCGTATACACTCAAAATTTTATGCCACACATATTGCATTAGAGCATTGAGTGTGACCCCTTCCTTTGCAAGTAATTCTGTTATTCTAGTATACAACTCCCCTTCTATTATCAACTCTTGACTAGCTGGATTTATTACATGTTTATATTGATCTATACTAACATTGTCAGCTCGAGCTTGATCAGATAACAAACCATTTATATTTACTCTTTCTTCTATTTGAGAAACATATTTTTGCCAAAATTTTGTATTTTCATCCTGATTTTCTTGCAAGTGATTTTGAGCATATTCATAGCTATTATCTACATTAAAAGCTGGCGCATTATTAGAATTGATTGCAATATAAGCACTATGAACAAAATCAAGCATGATTGGCAAACTCCACCCATCTAAAATCGCATGATGATTACTAAAAATACACGTAAATAGATTATTACTTTGTTTAATTAGATATATTCTAAATAAACATCCATTTTCTAAATCATACTTTTTTAGCCTATCTTCTTGTTGAATTCTCTCAATTTCTTTGTCACAATTTTTTGTATCTAATAAGTCGATATCATGCCAATCTAGTTGGTCATTTTTGTATATAATCTGTATTAATTGTTCTTGCCATGCAAGATTAAGTCTTAAACATGCATATTTCTGCTGCGCGCATTGCCAAGCTTGTTTTAATTTTGCTACATCAATATTTTGCTTATAATTCCAAATAGTTTGCACACAATATGCGTCATCCTCATTTCCTTGGTTTAAAGAATGATAAATAAACCCTTGTTGCAAACTGTTTGCAAGATATATAGACGATATTTCACGCCTCTCCTGAAGGTTCTCAAGATATTCAGAACTTACTATGTTATTTACATCGCTTGCAGTTAAATATGATCTATCTTGCTTTGATGTGTGGTTAATTATATTCTCTAGATGTTTTTTCAATAATTTTGCTATCCTAGATGTTTTTGCTTTAGAAAACTTACTGCTTATCGAAAATTGTAACTTACCATCTATTATTATCCCGTTGATATTTATTGTATGGTAATTATGATTACCATAATGCACCTCATTACCACTATGATCTCCTATAATATTCCAAGCAGCACCAGTGTTATGATCAAAACGTCCTAAATAATTAAAGCTAATTTTAGGCAAGTCATTATTTTTATATCCTATTAAAGAGCCATAACCAATTCCCTTATTAGGAACCTTTCTCAAAGTTTCCTTAATGTGCTTAATAGTGGAAGAAATTTCATTTTGTACTTCAAGACATACAGGATACATGCTGGTAAACCAACCAGTAGTTCGACTTATATCTATTGACTGATCTAATTCCTCACGCCCATGCCCTTCTAATGTAATAAAATTGACTTCATTATCAGTTAACTCAAACAATGTATAGGCTAAACTAGTTAGCAAGATATCATTAATTTCGGTTTTATAGGTAGAGTTACTCCGCTGCAATAAGGTTTTAGTATAATTTTCTGTAAAATTACATTCTGAATAACTATAGGTGTCGTTAGATATTAACACCTCTAATGCGTTAGCTTTACTTCTATCTAATACACTTTGCCAGTAGATTTTTTCTTCTAAATTATTTTGGGAATATTCATTTGCAGTATTTATCCATTGTCTATAACTACTCCCCTTATCTCCAAGGGTTTTACCCTCATATAAATCCTTTAAATCATCAATTATTATCCTCCAGCTAACAGTATCTATAACTAAATGATGCGCAGCAAAATATATTCTAGCCGTTTTATCTTTATATCCAAAAATATACCCAACACTACAAATTGGGCCTTTTTCTAGATTAAAATTTGCTTGCCAGCTGGTCATAATATTTTCCAGCTTAATCTGGAATTCTTTTGTATCTTCAAGAAAACCTAACTTTGTTATATCTAATAACTCTAACTCAATAGGATTTACTGTAGGATCATAGTATTGTATATTTTTATTGTTACTCTTTTTATAGCGTAACTTAAATGAATCATGATATTTGATTAACTGACTCACAGCTTTTTTTAATCTATCAATATCTAATTCTGGTACTTGGATTAAAAAAGACTGATTCCAATGTTCTAAATAAGTAAAATTCTGTACAAAAAACCATTGTTGAATAGGTGAAAGTGAAACCTTGCCTCCTAGTATTCCTTGTTCGGCTTTAACTTCACCACCTCTTGTTGTTTTACTTATTACATTATCATATATAGCTCCTATAGTTCGATAGTCAAATATATCAGTTATGCTTAAAATAACTCCTACTTGGCTGCGAAGTTTACTAATTAATCTAATACTTATTATACTATCACCACCTAGTGTAAAAAAATCGTCATTTATACCTACATTTGGTAGTGAAAGCATTTGAGACCAGATATCGCATAAATGTTTTTCGAGTTCATTTCTAGGAGCTAAATAATCACTATTAATCTTTGGTATAATTTGAGGCAAAGCGTTACGATCTAGTTTACCGTTGGTATTCAACGGTAATTCTGCTAGATGTACAAAATATTGTGGCACCATATATTTAGGTAATATTTTGCTTAAATAGGAAGTTAACTCATTTTGGTTTAACTCACTCTCTGATACATAATATGCAATTAAATTTTTGCTAGTTTCGGAGTTATTCTCATATGTAATAACTGCAGAATTTCGTATCTCTTCATAAGAACTCAAAGCCGACTCTATTTCCCCTAACTCTATCCTATAACCTCTTACTTTTACCTGAAAGTCCTGTCGCCCTATATATTCTATGTTCCCATCTACAATATATCTTACTAAATCTCCCGTTTTATATAATCTTCCTTTCGTAAAAGGATTTTTAATAAATTTATCGTTAGTTAGGGCCGGTCTATTTAAATATCCAGCAGCAACACCTACACCACCAAGATATAGCTCACCAATGGCTCCATTCGGTATTGGCTGTAGATTCTTATCCAAGATATACGCTTCGATATTTCCTACAGGCTTACCTATTGATAAATCACCATTTTTAATCATACTTACTGTGGCTGTAACAGTAGTTTCAGTCGGCCCATACTCATTAATAAAGACTACTCCATCAGGAGTAGATGACTTTACTCTATAATAGACCTCATTAGTCAACCTATCTCCACCGAAAATCAGGCGTTTTAAAGTTTTTATATTACTAAAATCAAAATTATCCAAAACAATAGGAGGAGCGTGTATATGAGTGACTTTGCTATCAATTAGATATTTTGTAAATTTATCGGTGTCAGATAAAAGATTCGTATCAAGAATTACTAACTTATGACCGTTTAACAAAGCAAGAACTAACTGTTCTACTGAAGCATCAAATACATAATTAGCAAAGAACAGTATGCTTTCTTTGTTGTTTAATTCATATTTTTTTGTTAAATAATATTTTAAGCTTACCACCCCTTTATGTTCTATAATTACACCTTTTGGAGTGCCAGTAGTACCTGAAGTATAGATTACATAAGCAATATTAGAGCTATTAGTTAATTGTATTGGATCGTCACTAATTTGCTTATTTAATAGATTCCCTGTTTTATCACTATCTATTGCTAATATAGAGGAATTAAAAGATTTGAATCTTACTTTATAGTAATCATTTGTAATCAATACCTTCATCTTTGTATCTTGTACTATAAAATCAATTCTTTCATCTGGATATGATGGATCAATTGGAACATATGCTCCACCAGCTTTCAGGATCGCCAGCATAGCTATTATCATATTAGGGTTTCTATCTACGCACAGCCCTACTAGATCGTTTGGCTCTATCTTATATTGAATTCTAAGATAATTTGCTAACTGATTTACCCGCTCATTCAATTGTTTATACGTTAAATCTCTATTTTTATATTTTAGTGCAATATTATCTGGCGTCTTTTGTGCTTGTTCTCCAAATAACTGATCAATTGTTTTTTCTTCTGGATAATCATTTTTATTATCATTCCGCTCTTCGATTATCTGCTCATATTGTTTCTGGTTTAAGTATATTAATTTTTCTGACTTAATTTGTGGAGCATCTGCGATCTGTTTTAATAAAAACTCTGATAAATTTAATAACTCCAAAATTTTCTCTTGTTGAAAAAGTTCTCCCGCATATTGGAGTGTAATTTCTAATTTCTTATTTTCATCAAAGGCCAAAACTCCAAGAGGATAATCTAGTTTCTCTATGCCTTGTTTAAACTTAACTTTTAGTTCTTTGTATATATTACCTATTGGATGTGGATAATTCTCAAATACAAATAATGTATCAAATAGGCGTTGTCCTTCTTGTTGCATGGAAGAAAGGCTAACATTACTTCGACTATTTATTTCATTTATATTATTTTGTATTGTCTTGATTTGATCTATTACCGCCTGATCGCCCTTGTGTTCTACGATTAATGGTAGTGTATTTATAAATAATCCTACTGAATTTTCTATATTATCTATTGGTAAATTTCTTCCAGATACAATGGTTCCAACTACACTCTTATTATTTCTTGTGTATATACTAAGAACTTTATGCCATACATATTGACAGATTGCATTGAGTGTTACGCCTTCTTTTTTACTTAACTCTTTAAGCCTTTTATAGGAATCTCCACTAATTTTTATAGTTTTTTTGCAAGGCTCTTTAATATGATTATATTGACCTAAATTTATATTTTTTCTTTTCGCTACTGGTGAAAGCAACCCTGATAAATCACTTTTTTTATCAAGTTTAGATACATATTCTTGCCAATAGGCTCTATTATCATCTAAATGTTTTTGGAGATATTGTTGAGTATACTCATAAGCACTTTCTCCTTTAATACGTATTTTTTTGTTAGCACGCAGAGATTCATAGCTATCATGCACATAGCCCAGCAGTACGGGATTACTCCAACCATCTATTATCGCATGATGGTTACTGAATATACATCTGTAACTATCAGGTTTCTCTTTGATTAAATAGATTCTAAACAACCCGCCTTTAGATAAATCATATTGCTCTTTTCTATCTAGTTGTTGAATCTGCTTTATCTTACTATCTCTTACAAAATCATCTAACTCATCACTTAAATCAATATAACGCCAATCAAGCTTGCCCTGTTTATCAATAATTTGTATCAGCTCATTATCCCAAGCAAAGCGGAGCCTTAATGATGGAAAAGTCTTAATTGCCTGAATCCATGCCTGTCTTAGCTTATCAACATCAAGAATATTGTTGTATTGCCAGATTACTTGAACTAAATATGCATCATCAACCTTCCCCTGCTTTAAAGAATGATAAATAAATCCTTGTTGCAAGCTATTAGCAAGATAAACAGATTCAATTTCTTTATCCTGCTGTATTTTATCAAGATAACCCCTTGTAACAATGTTATCAATATCGCTAATAGTTAAATAACTTCTTGTTTGATTTACAGTGTGATTGACTATTTTTATTACATTATCTTTAAATAAATTGGCAAAACTCTGCGTGTTATTCTTTGTCATTTTACTTTCTATAGTAAAACTTAAAACGTCATTCTTTACAGCACCATTAATGTTGATTATATTGGAATAATTATTAGACTCTCCTATCGTTTTTCCAGCTGCATCACCGATTATTTGCCAGTTTTTTTGCTCAGAGTTATTAAACTGCCCCAAATAATTAAAGCTGATTCTTGGTAGAGAGTAATTATCGTATCCAATACAGCTACCATAACCAACACCATGATAGGGTATCTGTCTTAAATATTCTTTTATCTGCTTTATATCAGCTCCAATATTACCAGATATCTCAAGACAGATTGGATACATGCTGGTAAACCAACCAACCGTTCTAGAAATATCTATAGATTCGTCAATTTCCTCTCTACCATGACCTTCCAGCGTGATATAATTTACCTTATCATCGAGTAATTCATACAAAGCTAATGCTAATGCCGTAAGCAATAAATCATTGATTTTGCTGTTATATGCAACGCTACTTTCTTTTAACAATTTTCTTGTTAGATCTTGATCAAATTCTATTGTTGATAAATTATGTGTAGATTCAGATTCGACTAATTTTTTTAATTTAGAATCAGAAGGACTTGATTCGTAATTAACTCTAGCTTCTTCCCAATATTTTCTTTCTTCAGAATATTCAGACGCATAATTATCAACAGTTTTTACCCATTGTCTATAACTACTTCCCTTATCTCCAAGAGTTTGACCATTATAAAGCTTCTGCAAATCTTCAACCAATATTCTCCAGCTTATAGAATCAATTACCAGATGATGCGCTGCAAAAAATATTCTACTACTTCCATCAGAATATCCATATAAATAACCAATAGAACATACAGGCCCAGACTGAATATCAAAACCACTTTGCCAATTAGTTAATATTTGTTGTAATTCATCTTCACTAACTGAAGATACATCTAGAGAACTAAGCTGAACAGAGCTATTAGCATCCTCATAAACACCATTATTTAATGATTTATAACGCAATCTAAATGCATCATGATATTCTAACAAACTATCAGCTGCTAACTGTAATCTATCTATTTCTAACTCTAGAACTTGAATCATAAATGATTGGTTCCAATGGTCTATATCTTCAAATTCTTGCTTAAAGAACCAATTTTGGATTGGTAATAAATCCACATCACCAACAAGCCTACCCTGCTCACTTTTAACTATTATACCACTTGAGTCATTCAAACTTTTACTCAATACATGATCGTATAGTTTTGCAATATTACGATAAGTAAATATATCCTTGACGCTGACTGGCAAAGAAAGCTTTTGCCTCATTCGACTGACAAGCTGAATACTAACTATACTATCGCCACCTAATTTGAAAAAATCATCATTTATACCAATATTCTCAAAACCAAGCAACTCAGACCAAATCTTACAAACTTTTTCTTCAAGTGCATTACGTGGACTCAAATAATCATCTGATACAACAAGTTCAGGCTTAGGTAAAGCTTTGCGATCAAGCTTACCATTAGTATTTAATGGAAACTCAGTCAAATGTATTAAATGTTCTGGTACCATATATTCCGGTAATTTGGAAGATAAGTAACTGGTGATTTTTTTAAAATCCAGCTCTATATCTGATACGTAATAACCAACTAGATATTTATTTGCGCTTGAATTAGCTTCGGCTCCAGAATCATGTGCAATTATTACTGACTGAATTATTCCCTCATACAAACATAATACTGCCTCTATCTCTTCTAATTCTATCCTATAACCTTTTATTTTGACTTGAAAATCACATCGACCTATATATTCAATATCACCGTTCTTTAAATACCTGCCTAAATCTCCTGAATGATAAAGTGTGTTATGAACTAAATCTTTAGTAAAGATGTCATGCACATAACGTTCTTGCGTTAGATCTGGCCGGTTTAAATACCCCCTACCAATACCAAAGCCACCAGCAATAACTTCACCAACAGCACCAATTGGCACAGGGTTCATATCTGAATCTGTTATATATACTGTGCTATTTGGAAGAGTACCACTAATTGGCATGATTTTTGAAGGCATAGCATCAATTTTTGAAAAAATCTTAAAGTGCGTAATGTCATCAGAAGATTCTGTATAGCCATAGGCATTGATAATTGGTATATCTAAGTGCATATCAAACCACCTATCACATATTTCAGATGAAAGGGGCTCACCATTAATAATTAACCATCTTAGAGATTTAAATCTCTTTGATTGTTCATGATCATTTTCTATCAATGGCAAAATTGCATACATATGACTTGGTACAGTTTGAAAAATTGTAACCTGCTCTTCTTCTATTACTTCAAGTAATAGATCTGGATTCCATGAACTTGTCCCTTTAAAAACAACTGTTGTACCACCAACAAGTAAAGCAGATAAAAACTGCCATATCGATATATCAAAATTTTGTGATGCTGTTTGTGCTACTTTATCATCACCGCTTATTTTCATATCACTAATTTTGGTATAGAGATGATTTATCATTCCCTTATATTCAATCATCGCTCCTTTAGGTCTACCCGTTGAACCCGAGGTATAAATTACATAAGCAAGGGAATAAGGCGATATGTTAAGATATAAATTAGTACTATTATAATTTTCAAATTCTATTGTATCAAAAACACAGATATTTATATTTTCTTTCTTTAAATTATTTATTAAAGGTAAATATTTCTTACTAACTAGTGCTAAATGTGGATTACTTTCTATTGCAATAGATAAAACACGGTCTGCAGGCACAGATGGATCCACAGGAATATATGCCATGCCAACTTTAAAAACAGCAAGCATTGATACAAGAAACTCTATGTCACGATCCATTACTATCATCACCAGAGAATCTGGCTTTGTATCATAATGTTGTTTAAAATAATGTGCTAGTCTGTTTACCTGCTTATTTAATTCTGCATATGTAAGTTTTCGACCATCTGCAATAACAGCTATATTATCGGGATTGTTTTCGACTTGTTTTTCAAATAATTCAGCTATTGAAACTTCAGAAGGATAATTTTCTACTACATTGTTCCAATCATAAACTATCTGCTGGTATTCAGAAGCAGGCAAATAGGTTAAATCAGATAGTTTATGGTCAAAGCTCATATTTGCAAATTGCTCTAATATATAAGTATATGTTTCAATATATCCTTCAATAGTTTCTTTTTTGTACAGACTTGTAGAATAGTTAAATACTCCTTGTATATAAGAAGAGCTATCATCCATAAGTGTACTTAAATCAAATTTTGCGATATTATAAACTTCTTTTTCTGGCGCATAACTCTCTAGAAAACCATTTGAATTATTTTTACCAAAACTATGCATTTCAAACATCACTTGAAATATTGGATGACGACTTGGATCTTTTTCTATATTTAGCTCGTCAACTAATTTTTCAAAAGGTAGATCCTGGTGTAATTGTGCATCTGTTACTTCATTTCCCACCTGTTTTATAAATTGCTCTATAGTGAGTTTTGTATTAACTTGAGTTCGTAATGCTAAGATATTAACAAAAAAACCGATTAAGTTTTCTATTTGACTATGATGACGATTTGCCACGCTGGTACCGAGTATAATATCGTTTTGATTACTATAAATACGCAGCATTAAATAATAACCAGAAAGTAAGACACTATACAAACTAACATGCATATTTTTTGCTAGAGTTCTTAGATCATTTGATATTTTATTACTCAAACAAAATTCTATATTTTCTCCTGAATATTGAACTTCTTTTGGGCGTATAAAATCGGTTATTAAGTTAAGAGGTTCAAAACCAGCTAATCTAGACCCCCAATACTCTACTTGTTGCTTGAGATTATCACCACTTAAATGCCCTCTCTGCCATAATGTAAAATGATGATATTGCATTATAACATCTGGTAAATTAAGAGATATATTTATCCCTTGAGATTTAGCAAAATTATAAGCATAATGCTCGTTTAGCTCATGTAAAAATAAATCATTAGACCAACCATCAAAAGCAATATGATGTATAACTACGCTCAAATAATGACTTTGCGTATATTCTTCAGATAATTCGTAAATAGCACATTTTATTGGATATTCTGTACTAAAATCATAAATATAATTAGCATCTTCTTCTAATTTTTCATCTAATTCAATTTTATTACTAACTACAGAATATGAAAAAACAAGCGGCTTCTCTTCTAGTGAACAAACATACTGACACCCATTACCATCATCCTTTTCAACTATTAACGTTCTAAGAATTTCCTGTCTTTCTAAAATTTGCTCTATAGATTTTTTCAAGATATCTAGCTTAATATTTCTGGATAACTTAAAAAAGATAGGAATATTATATGCATTACTTCCATCTTCATATTGTTCAATAAACCACAAACGTTCTTGAGCAAAAGAAAGCTGCTGCATTTCATTATTTTGTTCAGCAATATTTTCAAAATTAATAAGTTCTGCGCTATTATATAATAAATAATTAGCAAGCTTTTCTATAGTATTATGCTGAAATATTGCAGCAACAGTAAGTTGTGTGGAGAGTTCTTTCTTAATTAAACTTGCAATTCTAATTGAGAGTATACTATTTCCCCCTAGACTAAAGAAATTATCAAATATTCCAATCTTGCTAGATGGAATGGACAATATTTCTCCCCAAATCATCGAAAGCTTTTTTTCTATTTCATCCCTAGGAGCTACATATTTATCTATATTATTCCTAATAGATAAATCAACAGCAGGTAATGTTTCAATATCTCTTTTGCCATTATTATTAAGAGGAACCTGATCCAGGTATATGAAAAATGCAGGAATCATATAATCAGGCAATTTAGATACTAAATATTGTTTAATATTTTCCGTTATAGAGACAATTACATCGCCTTTTAAAGTTTTAAATTTTTTATTACTTGAAGAAGTAATTACTTTGTCTACTTCAAATAGACTACTATTGCGCAGGACAACATAAGCAGTCAAATACCCATTATTTGTAGAGTGAAATGTAGCAATAGATTGTGATATATCTTGATACTGCTCTAGTGCTAGTTCTATCTCTTTTAACTCAACCCTATGGCCTCTAATTTTTATCTGACTATCTTCCCTACCAAGAAACTCTATATTATTCTTTGAATCTCTTTTAACTATATCACCAGTTTTATAGAGTAAGTTATTAGAAATTGGGTTTTGAACAAATTTTTCAGCTGTTAAATCTGATTTATTAAGGTAACCTTTTGCAAGACCAAGACCACCTATATATATTTCGCCCCTAACTCCACAAGGAACAGGCATCATATATTTATCTAATATATAAATTTGAGTATTTGCAAGTATATGTGTTTTATGGTCATTCTTTTCTGAAAAATCTCTATATATAACAGATGTAGCTTCGGTTGCACCATAACAATCCAGAAAAACAACCTTACCTTTAAATAACTCAACAAATTTTTCTACATTATCACTATAATCAAATAATTCACCTGTAACTTCTATTTGATTCAAATGCTTGATTAAGTCAAACATATCAGTATCGCATACTACCAACTCAATCAAAGCTTTCAACATTGAAGGTACAAAAGTAATCCTAGTAATCTTCTTATTAAAACATTCCTGTAATAACAGAGCAGCATCTTTACTAATTTTTTCATCAAATAATACTAAACGACTACCAATAAGCAAAGTACCAAATATATCCCAAGTCGAATCAACAAAGGCTATACTGGACTGCAAACAACATACTTCATTTTTTGTAAATGGATACTGACTCCACGCCCAATGCAAACGATTTGTTACCCCTAAATGATGACAAACAACTCCTTTTGGAATACCAGTAGAGCCAGAAGTATAAGTGATATATGCAATATCGTTCTCAGTAACATTAGATTCAGGATTTTCTTCTGAATATTGCCCTAAATCCTGACCTGGTATTACTATTCTACCCTCGTAGTTATCAAACTTAGCTACCATCTGTTTTTGAGTAAACAAAGCCACAGCCTTTGTATCATCTAATATTAATTGTAATCTATCATCAGGATAATTAGGCTCTAATGGAACATAAGCAGCGCCTGATTTTAATATTGCAAACATTCCTATTATCAATTCTAAAGAACGTTCCAAACTAATTGCAACAATGTCTCCTTTTGATATGCCAAGTGATTTTAAATAATGAGCAAGCTGATTAGATTTATTATTTAACTGTTTATAAGTTAAAGTTTTATCATTATATTCGAGAGCTATATCATTTGGTGTTTTAGCTACTTGTTCTTCAAATAATTCTTTAATAGTTTTTGTGGGGTACTCTATTTGAGTATTATTCCAATGCGTGAGCAAGAATTGTTTTTCATCTGGCGTAGTAATTTCAATGTCTTTAATTTCTAAATTTGGATAAGCTATAATCTGATCAAATATGTGGAGTAGGCTTGCTAAAAATTGATCCAATTGTTTTTGATTATCACTGTTAAGTTCAACCTTTTGCCAATTACACTCTATAGACTTTTCATTTTTATATATATTTAATACAAATTGATTTTCATCACATATAGATTTTTTTTTACCTTTTGAATCCAAAATATTGACTGTTACTGGCAAAGACTCTAAATTACTTAGCTCTGGAATCCGCTTTACTAAGTCTGTAATGAATGTTTTTTTATCTGATATTTCCTGTATTTTCCTACTTACTTTTTTAACTAATTCTAATGCACCAAAATTATCAGAAATGTCAAAATTAAATGGCAGTTTTTTAGAAAAAGCTGATTTAACTCTATTTTCAATTATAAAATCACTATTTAAATTAATACTAATAAAAGACTGATCTGTTGTTCTAGCGATATAAATTAAAAATGCTGCTAAAACATAGTCAATTACTTCATTTTCGGGAATTGCTTTTGTTTTAAAATTTGCACTGCTAGACAGTAGCTTCACTTGATCAGGTTCTGTTTTTTGACATAAATGTAAGTTAGTATGAACCACGCTCTTTAACTGCTTTACCCAATAAAACTCATATTTAGATAAAAATTCCCCAGTTTCACTCAAATCCGAACAAATTTTTGTATCTATTAATGGAAAAACATAGCCATTCGTTAGGTTATATTTCTCAATTATATGTTGTTCTACACCTAAAATAACATCAAAACTTTTTGTTGTTATTTGCACTTCATTATTATTAATAGAAACTACAGTTCCCGGCTTATAATCTGATTTGTAATTAGTAATATCTAATTTTTTTGGAATAAAAAATTCATCCTCTGCACAAAGCTTAAAAGAGCATAATCTATTTTTGTAATTACCAAAAAATAAACCTCTGTAACTTTTGTGTATTTCTTCTGCTGTATCGTTCCAATTAATTATGCCAAAATTAGTGGGCTTTTTATGTTGAGCAAAATAGCTTCGCTCAACCTGATTCTGTTTCAATCTTTTTATTGAGCCCTCAATAATTTGCTGTTTTAATTCACCAAAACTATCAATTGCATAATCATAGCATTTAAGGTTTAGGCTTAACGAAGTTTCATCTGATAAAATATCAAATTCATTCTGAATAATTATATCACCAACATCAATACCAGAACTCATAACGTGCCATGTTATACCGTGAGTTTTTTCTCCATTTAAAATAGCCCATGAAGTTGCATGTACACCAGCATATTTAGGAAGTGGTCCATCATGAAAATTAATTGCTTCAACCCTAGGTAAATCAAGTATTTCATCTTTTAATATCACATTATTTGCAATACTAAATAAGTAATCAAAATTCTCTCTATTATCAGATAAAGAAAAATCTTTCACTGAAAAGTAGCATTCTATATTATTTTGATTTGACCAATCGATAGTTGCTTGATCCGATGAAATTATTACTGTAACTTTACATTCATTGGAATGCCATATCTTGGCACACTCCAATCCCATGCTGTTTTCACTTATAATACAACATGTCTTAACTTCGCTCATACCTCTATCAACCTACCATTTAGTTGTAGCCTAAGAGTATTGTTAGAAAGTCTATGATAATTATGATTGAAGAACTTAGCAAAATTATATATTTCTTCTATATCAACCATATTAATCTGATAAGTAGACAAATATTCATTACAAATACCTACATCTTCTTCTAATTTTTCCGGAAATTTTGTATAATAAGATTTAACGGCTTGATAATAAATTGCGGTTGAAGAGGCGTTAACACCGTAACCAGCTCCTTCATTCATTCCTACTTTACGCTGATTAGTAATAGAATATGATAACTCATCTAAAAATAACTCTCTCAATAAAGCTTTATTTTTACCTTTACTTAACCTAGCACTAGGAGGTAATGAAAGACATAAATCAACAAAATCTCTATCCATATAAGGCACCCTTGTTTCTAAGGTGGCATACATAGACGCTCTATCAGACATTTGTAAATAAGTTTTATCTATTATGGACAAAGAATTCCAAATAATTTCATCTCTTTTTTCTTTAGGAGCTTCTTGAACAAAATCATAGCCACCAAATAACTCATCGGCCCCTTCTCCATTTAAACAATATTTAAAACCGTCTTTAACCAGCTGACGGCATAAAAAGTGATAAGTCGTAGCATTTCTTACCAAAATAGGTTCAAATGATTCTGTCATGTAGACTCCTTGCTCTAGATAAAATTTTTGCATTTCTTCAACGGGTGGAGAAATAACTACATGCTTTATGTTAAACCTTGAACAAAGATCTTTAGCAGCAATCAAATCTGAGGAGTCACCACTAGGAGAAGTAATTGTATATGCAACTGTTGGACGAATTGTACTTGAAATATATGTTATAATTGAACTATCTAACCCACCACTTAATAAACAAGCCACCTCCCTAGATTCATCAGGTATTCGTTTAGCAACAGCATTAATCAAAAGCTTTTTTGCTTCTGATTTGTAATTATGTAAACTTATCTCAGTTTCAGAGGAATTAAATTGTTGCAGAGAAAAATAAGAGGTTATATTGTTACTTTTCCAACTTTTCCCAGAATCTAGTTGTTTTATATATTTCACGTCGCTAATACTAGATAATGATTTTAATTCTGAAGAAAAGGCCCAACCTTCTTTCATTTCAGTATAGTATAACCCTTTAATTCCCATCCTATCTCTAGCGAGCACCAATGATTCTTTATTTGTATCATAAATTGCTATGGCAAACTGACCATCTAGATGTTCAACAAAATCCATCCCCCAATGTAAGTAAGCATTCAATATTACTTCCGTATCACATTTGGAAGTAAAATCATAGTATGAAGATAATTCCTCTCTTAATAAAGAATGATTATAAATCTCTCCATTAAAAATACAAAATACATTTTTATTACTAAATGGTTGTTGACCAGAGGATTCATCCACAATAGCTAAACGATGCGTACCCATTGCTCCCCAATCAGAACTAATTGATTCATAACGGTACTTCTCTTCCCCGCGGTGAGTGATCTTATCTAATAAATGATTTAAAAGATTTTCATCAACATTTTTACCTATAACTCCAGCTATACCACACATAATTCCTTATTTTTATATTTCTTGTAATTTCCACAATTTTTTGTACAAACTTCCATTATTAACTATTAACTCCTCATGAGTTCCTTCTTCTACGATTTGACCACTATCTAAGACTATTATTCTATCCATGTGCTTCAATGTAGATAATCTATGCGCTATTGCTACAACAGTTTTATTCTTGTCTGCTATTAACAAATTTAAACTTTCTTGAATATATTTTTCAGCTTCGCTATCAAGACTAGATGTGGCTTCATCTAATATCAACACCGGCGAGTCTTTTAAAATTGCTCGAGCAATTGATATTCTCTGCCTTTGCCCACCAGAAAGCTTCATCCCTCTTTCACCGACAATAGTATCGTAACCTTCTGGAAGATCATTAATAAAACTATGAATATAAGATTTTTTACTCGCCTCAATGATTTCTTCATCTGTTGAATCTAATTTACCATAACGAATATTATCTTTGATGCTTCTATGAAAAAGAGAAGTATCCTGAGGAATTACAGTTATTTGACTTCTGAGTGAGTCACGAGTAACATCAGATAGATTATGATTATCAATTAAAATTTGACCAGAATTAATCTCAAAGCACCTTAATAAAAGACTTACTAAGGTTGACTTCCCTGCTCCAGATGCTCCAACTACTCCAACCTTTTCACCAACTGAAATTACAAAGCTTAAATTTTTAAATATTTTAGTATTATTATAACCAAAAACTACATATTGAAATTCTATTTTTGGATTTTGTATTACTAAAGTTTTCGCATCTGGTTTTTCGTATATTTCGAATTCCTTATTAAAAATACTAAAAGATTCTTTCAACTCACCTATATCTTTTACTAAATCTTTAATTCGCATAACTAATATATATGCAACTTCTAGCATATGACTTAAAACACCTAATACTAAAGCAAAATCACCTATGGTTATTTTACCTTTTTGCCTCAGATCAATTAGTAAAAATACAATAATAACCGATACTGCAACATAAATTACCCCTATAAAAGCATGCAATATAAATTCATGTTTAAGCATTATTTTTTCATTTGATACTAAAGCGTCTAAATCTTGTTCAATTGATTTTTTTTCATACTGACGATTAGCAAATAAAAGCACACTCATAATATTACTAATAGAGTCTACAATTGATCCTGATATTTCTTGTTTGTAGCCAGTATAAGTAGAGCTAAAACGACTTATTTTTTTAGATAAAAAATATACCGTAGGAAAGAATACCAAATAAAATGATAGCATTACAGGCACAAAAACAGGAGATACAAAATATAAAAATACCATTGTTATTAGTATCATTGATATAGGATGCACAATATTAAGCTTAAAATTATTATATATCTTGGTTGCTCCTGCTTCAATATTATTAATTTTAGCAGAAATCATTCCTGATAAATTATTCTGAAAAAACTGATATGAATGGCCAGTAATATATGAATAAGAATTATGTATTATACTAGTCTTTATAAACGGCAACGACTTATATTCCGCTATATCTGATATCCTCCATAAGATTTCTAACGTAATATGCCCACCAATAAATAATAACATTGGAAACAATAAATCTTCTATTAAAAACACAGGGTTTTCAGCAAGTATATCGATAGTTAATTTAATCGCATACTGATTTAATGGAATAAACGCTGCGCCGATTAGCGGCGCCTGAAGTGAAAGTAATATATACCATTTATATAACCTTGCTGATTTCCAAATTAATGCAATCATAGATTGTTTGCTCTACCTTTAACCTAATATTACAGATAAAATTCAAGCAATCTAAATAAACATCTTTATTGACTATGAACTAAAAATTATCTAAAAGCATTATAATATACTTATAGTTGAAAATCAAGGGGAGTTATATTCCATTATTTCTATTCGCGATTTACTAAGATAATAAAAACAAATAAACTGAGATAATATGGAAAACATACCTTATAACTTAGAGCAATCACACGACAAGCCATTCGTTATTATAACCCCTCAAAATGATAAAAATATTGAATCATTAAAGAAATGGTTATCATGCAACACTGAATTTCTTAGAAAGAAAATATCTACCGTAGGTGGAATTTTATTTCAAGGGTTTAACATACAAACTCCCGAAGATTTTCAAGATATTGCTAAAACAATTGAGCCAAATCTTTGTACAACACATGATTTTGATGATAGTGCTAGAATGTGGTTCACAGAAAATATTTATGAAGCATTTCCTTCTTCATTCAAATCTGATCCTCTCCCTGTTGACTACCATAATGAAGATTCCTTCATGCCTTATGTTCCATCTACTATTATGCTGTGTTCTATTAAACCGGCAGATTTTGGTGGAGAAAGCATGTTCTCAGATTGCAGAAAAGTTTTTGAATCTTTTCCATTAAAGTTTCAACAAAAGATTATCAAAAAAACTATAAGAAATTCTTTTACACTTCATGATTCTGTGTTTTTGGTTAATTCAAAAATACCAAAACACAATAAAAAAATAGAAAAATTAGCGCAAAAATATGGAGCAACTGAAATTCATAGAATAGATAATTTTAACACTCGCTTTACCTTCGAAATACCAACAGTAATAAAGCACGAAGCATCTGATAACCCTGTGTGGTTTAGTAGAGCTCATCAGGCTTGTGGATTAGCAAATATTGTAGATATCTGGTATTCTTACAAATATAGAAATAATATATTTAGTACATTAAAATCTTACTATTTAATCCTAAAAACAATCTATTTTTATTATAAAAATTCTTTATTCTCACTCTGGAAATCAGAAAATGATAAAGTTGTATATAGCTATGAAGATGGTAGCAAAATATCAATCTTTGACCAAATAAGAATCAGAAAAGCACATTGGAAAAATTCTACTATTCTACCATTAAAAGCTGGAGATTTGATAATTTTAGACAATCGTTTAATTACTCACGCCAGAATGCCTTATAAGGGAAATAGGAAATTGCTATCATGCATTGGTAATCAAAAAATGGTTCAACAGTATAACACAGGGAGAGATACAAAATGAGTGCTACTTTTAACAACCCAAAATTTTGCAAAACTTACTCATATCCTAATAAACCTTTCCTAGAAATAAGACCAAATAATGATAAATCCGTTATTTCACTTCAAAAATGGGTAAAGGAAAATTATGATATTTTAAGAAAAGAAATGTCTATAATTGGAGGTTTATTATTTAAAGGTTTTGATATCAAAACTCCTGAAGATTTTGATCTTATAGCAAGAACTATAGAACCTAAATTATGCACAGCGCATGATTTCGATGATGGTACAAGATTATGGTATACAGATCACATATATGAAGCATCACTTGGTTCAATAGCAAAAGAACAAATCCCTCTCAGTTTTCATAATGAAGATGCATTTGTTCCTTACGTTCCTTCTACAATAATGTTATGTTCCTTGCAAGCTTCTAAGTACGGAGGAGAAACAATTATGGCTGATTGTAGAAAAGTTTTCGCTTCATTTCCTCAAGAGTTGCAACAAAAATTCTTAGATAAAGATATAAAAAATTCTTTCACCATGCATGACTCAACATTCCTAGTTAATACTAGATTGCCTAAAAATGAGAAAGCAATTATCAAGTTAGCTACAAAGTATGGAGCAACAAAAACATATAGAATAGGTGATTTTAGTACTAGATTTACTTTTGAGATACCAACAGTAATCAAACATGAATCGTCTGATAAACCTATATGGTTTAGCCGTGCACACCAAACTACTTCCTTATCTAGAATAATAGACATATGGCATTCATATAAATATAAAAAAAATATCTTTAGTACCTTTGAAGGATTTTACGTAATGATTAAAACAATATTATCGCATTATTGGTTCCAAATTCGCATGGCAAAAATTCCTGATGAACAGAAAAATATATACACACTTAAAAATGGTGAACCCATATCCGTAGGTGATCAATTTAAAATATGTTCTGCCTATTGGAAAAACGCAGTTATAGAGCCTTTAAATGCTGGAGATTTTATTATATTAGATAATCGCTTAGTAACGCATGGCAGATTACCTTATAAAGGACATAGGCGTTTACTTTCCTGTATTGGTGATCAAATAATGGTTAAAAAATATAAAAAAACCAGGTGATTAACCATGAATAAACAAGAAGCAATTATTGGGATCATAGGCGGAGCTGGGCCTGAGGCATGTATTGATTTTCAAACAAAACTTTTACAATCAATGCAAACAAAAATAACAATTTTAGGTGATAAAAATCATCCTAGAGTCATTGTTGATAACAATACTAGTTTTATCAATAGAGATCATCAATTTTTTAGTAAAAATAATGGTGATGAACTACAATATCAAATACTAGAATCACTAAAATTACTAGAATCTGCAAAAGTATCTGTTGCGGCAATAATTTGCAACTCTGCTCATATTTACTTCGAACAAATACAAAAATCAACATCGATTGAATTAATAAACATACTGCACATTGTAGGCCAACACTTACAAAACAATAAAATAAAAAAAGTTGGATTGCTCTGCACATTAGCAATGTATAACAGCAATATATATAAAGAATTACTAAAAGAATATGGCGTAGTAGTTGCTATTCCAAGCAGAAGAAACCAAATTCGATTATCACAAGTTATATATTTGATAAAAGCCGGGTTATATAAAAATATTCCAATAAATAATGGACGATTATACGATATATATAGACATAATTTAATGCCTCTAATTACAGAAACAGAATACCATGATCTTGAATTCATCTCACCTCAAAATTTATTTACAAAAGTAATTAAAAATTTAGAAAATACAGAAGAAGTAAATCACTTTGTATTAGGATGCACGGAGTTACCATTAATAAATCATTGGTATAAAAACTTTAATTCACAATTTATAGACCCTAATTTATTACTAGCAGATGCAGTATTAGATAAATGTATTAATTCAAAGAAACAAGGAGTTGAATTGTCTAGTGTCATATAATAACAAGTACAGAATCACTAAGAATTATCAAACTGGATATGGCAAAGCTAATGGCACTTTTGGCGAACTTTTGCAAGGTGTATTGCCTTGCCAGAAAAGCTTTATGGTCACCTTTCCAGTTAATTTATTTTCTTACGTTACTTTTATTCCAGATGCTAGTACAACTAAAATTAGCACCTTTCCTGACCACAAAATAAAATCATATACACTTGCCCAAAACTTATTGAATACATTTAATATTCAAATAGGTGGTACTTTAATAATTGAGTCTGAATTAGTTGAAGGAAAAGGTTTAGCCAGCTCTTCGGCAGATTTAGTAGCAACGGCATATGCGGTTGCTAACTCCATCAAAGCTTCCATAAGTAAGGAGTTAATAGCAAAACTTATCTACTCTATAGAGCCTTCTGATGGTGTTATGTACCCAGGTATAATTGCTTTTGACTATAAAAAACTAAAATTAATTGAAAAAATAGGAAACTTACCTGAATTAACCATAATAGCTATAGATGAAGGCAAGAAGATTGATACTTTACAATATAATTCAATACAAAAATTTTATTCCAAATCTTGTCAAAAAAAATATGAAAAATTATTAGATCAAATGACAACTGCAATACAAGCACAAAACCTACCTTTAATAGGAAAAATATCAACTGAAAGTGCCATTATGAACCAAAACAACAATCACAAGAATTTCTTACAAGATCTAATAGATATTTCTAATGAAATTGGAGCACTAGGCATTTCTACTGCTCATAGCGGTACATTTTTAGGTATAGTTCTTGATCCCAAAGCAAAAAACTTTAGATCTCAAAAAGCATCTTGTATAGAAAAACTTAAACTACTAACAGAAAATATTTCAATATTTCACTCCATTGATTTTAATAAAAATATACCTAGCCAAGAAAACTATGTATCCATATGATTTTAACACAAAAAACTAATCAAAATATTTTTAGCAATTACTCTAGTAGCCTAGTTACTCCAAAATTGATACAACTTGCCCCAAATCTGATAGTTGCATCTTTTGAATTAATGAAACTTATTCCTGCTAAATACACTATTCTGCAAGCAATAAAAAACAACGCTTTAGACCCTAGATGCCCAATCATTGAAACCTCAAGCGGCACCTACGCCCTTGGTTTAGCTATCGTTTGTGCTGAACAAAAAATACCATTTTTTATAGTAGGTGATTCTGCAATAGATAAGAATCTACAAAATAGATTAGAATATCTCGGTGGAGAAGTGCAAATTATTTCACAAACAAATAGTGGTACAGATATACAAAAATTAAGATTGGATTATCTACATGATTATTTAGCAAAGAATAAAAAAGCATTTTGGCCAGCGCAATATTACAACGTAGATAATAGATTAGCTTATAATGATTTTGCTGATTATCTTTTAGAAAATATTGGAAATGATTTTACCTTAGTTGGATCAGTTGGATCAGGAGGATCTACATGTGGTACTATAGAACGCCTTAGACAAACAAATAATAATATAGATTTAATTGGTGTAGATACATTTGGCAGCGTCTTATTTGGATTAGAAAAGAAAGCAAGGAAATTAAGAGGTTTAGGAAACTCTATATTGCCAGATAATTTAATCCACAAATATTTTGATGAAGTACATTGGGTAACTGCAGAATGCGCTTATAAAAATACAAAAGATTTATATTCATCAAAAGCACTATTTTGTGGTCCAACCACAGGAGCTGCCTATCATGTAGCTAAATGGGTAGCTAAAAATAACCCTAAAAAAATGGTTGTTTTTATTTCTCCTGATTCAGGATATAGATATTCTGCGACTGTTTATAACAACGAATGGTTAAAAACAAATAACATAGATCAGAACAAACAATTTCTACAACCATACAAAATTACTAAGCTTGAAAATGCTGTAGAACCATGGTCATATATAAATTGGAATCGTAGAACTTATAATGAAGTCAAAAATGATTAAAAAACCTTATATTGCATTTATAGAAAGTAATACCACAGGCTCAGGAGAAAAATTCATTCTATCCGCCATTAAGAATAGACATGGCATTTTATTTATTACTGCCAATCCACAAAAATATCAATTTTTGAGAAAGCTGCTAATCCATCCAATAGTAATGGATACTAGCAACATAGAAAAAGTATATAGCTATTTAAAAACAATAGAAAATTTAAATGCTGTAATGTCAAGTTCTGAAAACTTTGTTTATACCGCCTCTGTACTGGCTCAACGCTTATCTCTAAAGCACCTTTCACCCGATTCAATAATCACATGCCGTAATAAGTTTAAGCTTGCTAATTGTTTAGAACAATTAAAATTACCTGTAGCTAAAACTATACTGATAAAATCATCAAAAAAAATACTACAAAATTTAGATCAATTCAAGTTTCCAGTTATAGTAAAACCTAACATTGGTACTGGTAGCATAGGCGTAAAATTATGTTCTTCAAAAGAAGAAGTAATAAAACATATAGATTCACTTAGTACGAATAATTCAGATATCTTAATACAAGAATACATTCAAGGAACAGAATTATCTGCAGAGTTAGTTGTATTGAATAATAAGCCTCATTTTTTTGGTATCACTAAAAAGTATCTAGGACAAGAACCTTATTTCGTTGAAACAGGGCATGATTTCCCTACTTCAATTAGTACTAATCTTTCGGAACAAATTTATTCAACTATTACTAAACTAATAGATTTTATCGGATTAAATTTTGGTCCATTACACATTGAATTACGTGTTACCAATAATAAAATCTATATAATAGAAATCAATCCCAGACTAGCTGGTGGAATGATTCCTGTTCTCATTGAAACTTCGCAAAAAATAAAATTAATTGATAATTTAATAAAACTATATTTAGGGAAAAAAGTAAATTTCACCGCCAAAGCATCTATTCAGACAAAAATAAAATTTTTAATACCTGAGAAATCAGGAATTCTCACAAAAATCTCTGACTTAAAACCATTTCTGAAAAAATCAGAAATAATTGATGCGCAAATTTATAAAAATATTGGAGAAAAAATTACAATCAAAGGAGATTTTAGCGATCGTTTAGGCTTTGTTATTGTAAAAGGCAAGACTCTACTTTTATGTACAAAAGCAATTCACCAAGCAACAAGTAATATTCACTATATTGTTGACCCAAAAGAATCGTCTAACAACTACTCAAGACAACGTCTTAGATCTCCTCTTGACCCACAAGTAAAATCTATCTTATTAGGCTCTTCATTTGCTAATTTGGACAATCTTTTATTACTATCTAAAATTAACAGAGCACATGTTTTAATGCTTACAAAATGTAACATCCTATCGAAGCAATATTTAAATACTATACTAAAGACAATTAAAATTTTAGAAACAGATAACTTTAATTCAATTAGACAACAAGCAAATGACCCAGAAATTGGTTTCTATTTAGCTTATGAACAATATCTTACAAATAAAATAGGCATTAAAGTAGCAGGCACAATTCATGCAGGTCGTTCACGCAACGATATCAATGTAACAATACAGCATTTAAAATCCAAGGAAATATTCTCTAGTTTTTATTCAGCTATATGGAGCTTACGTTCTACAATTATTCAAATAGCTGCAAAAAACAAAGATATTAATATGCCTATTTATAGCCAATACCAACCAGCTATGCCAGCAACTTATGCATATTATTTATTAGCTATAGAAGAATCATTAGCTAAAAACATGAGTTATTCTAGTCAAATTATAGAGAATCTCAATATATCAACATTAGGTGCATGTTCTGGTGCGGGCACAAGCTTTGCCATAAATCCTAAAATTACAGCTAATTTACTCGGTTTTAATTACACTTCAACAAATGCATTAAGTGCTATTGCAACAAGAGATGTCGAATTACATCTACTCTCAATCGCATCTATAATTGGTACCACAATTAGTAGAATTGCTCAAGATTACCAGTTATGGACAACTAATGAATTTAAATTTTTTGATCTACCAGATAGATTATGTGGCATTTCTTCTGCAATGCCACAAAAGAAAAATCCCTATTTACTAGAAAAGATCAAAGGAAAGGCAGTTAATATTAGTAGTAAATTATTTGCCGCTCTTACAATAATCCAAAAAACCCCATTTGCTAATTCAGTGGAAGTTGGTACAGAAGCTTTTATTAATTATCAAGAAACTTTTGATGAACTAATAAAAGCCATTAAATTACTAGAATTAGTTATAGAAGGAGCAAAACCTATACAAAAGAATATAATTCGTAGTAATATTGAAGGTTTAACAATTTCTGCGCTACTAGCAGAGAAAATAGTACAAAATAAGCATGTTTCCTTTAGGGAAGCTCATGATATTATAGGTAATACAATATCAGAAGCCATTGCCAATAACAAAGACCCTATTCACAATATTCTATCCTTAAGCAAAGAAACAAAAGTTAACGCTCAAGATGCTCACAAATTGCTTGAGTATGGTGGCGGCCCTGGTAATAATTCTATATCCAACATGTTTAAACAAGCAGTAAAAATACTAAATATAGACTCTAAATTAATTGCAAAACTAAATAAATAAAAATATTACATATATGAGTAACAAAAATTATTATTATGAGCTAGACATTCTGAGAGGACTTGCATGTCTGATAGTATTTTTCTCACATTGTCCTATTTATAATTTAATGGGGTCTGACGCACTCTTTTTCTCTGTAGGATGTAATGGAGTTTATATTTTTTTTGTAATAAGCGGATTTATTATTTCAAAGACTTTTGGAAATCAACTACAAAAAATAGATAATTATAATATTGAAGCTTGGATCAAAGGGGTTCAAGATAATTTACCGTATATTTATTCGTTCTGGCGCAAAAGATTTCTAAGACTTTTCCCCGCTCTATTCTTATTATTCTTTGTTCTAATTATTATTACATTAAAACAGGGGATAGAAATGAACCAATTGGCAGAATATTCTATCAAACTATTTAGACTCATTGCTAATTTTTTTATTTTAGATCATGGAATGACAAAAGATTTATCAGATCCTATTAATCAATTTATATACTTTAAAGTAGGAGTAATATGGTCTTTAGATTGTGAAATATTATTTTATATAATATTTCCATTAGTAATAATATTTAAAAATTTTTTTAGAATACTACCCATTATATTTATTATAATATTCTTTATTAAAAGTATATTATACACTTTTGTTGATTTTAAATATTTATATTATGGAATCATAGCAAATTTTGATTTTTTCATATTAGGTATATTAATTGGAAAATATCATCATAAACTTGTATTTAAGCGTAATATCGGAATATTTTTTACAATTATTTGTTTATATACATTAACCATAGCTTCTCCTGACGTCGAAATATATAGAGCCTATTTAAATGGACTAATTACTTCAGGGTGGTTAGTATATATAGCATCTGCTCAAAAGAATATTTTAACTCTACCAATATTAGGAAAATTTTTACATTTCGTAGGAAAAAGATCATATTTTATATATTTAATGCATGTTATTATAAAATATGTTCTACAAACAACTCTCGATTTAATATCTCACGATACTTTTCTAAAAATAATAATTATAGAAAATTCTAAAATATCAGAACATATTTCTAACCTGTTATTACTATTTTTTGTATTAATTTTATCTGATTTATTTTATAGGTTTGTTGAAAAACCTTATATAAAAATGTAACCATAAATTTAAACTATGATAAATTAAAAGAATATTTATTAGCTTTTTAAACAATATCAACCCAAATGCTTAAATCATATAATACATCCGGTCATCTAATAAACTTCAGAAAAGATACTCTATCGCATGTTGCAGCAGGAAAGAGAAATTGTGAAGTTTTAGAAATGCTTCTAGATAGCATCGTCAAGTTAAGATGTCCTGAATGAAAGTAGTTGAGCCTAGGATTATAATGAATTATTCTAATTGAAACAATTAAAAGGAATAATTGAATGTTGATGAATATGCATAAAGCTCCAAAGAGACATCGTTTTCCGGTATCAATAATCAGCCATGTAGTTTGGCTATATCACCGTTTCAATCATAGCTATCGTGATATTCAGGAACAGATGGCATATAGAGGTATTATATTGAGTCACGAGACGATAAGATCCTGGTGTTATAAGTTTGCATCTCACTTCAAGGAAGTAATCAAGAAACAAGAACGCAGGCCAAAGGACAAATGGCATTTGGATGAGATGACGATAAGAATTAATGGTGAATATTTCGTATTATGGAGAGCTGTTGATTCTGATGGTTATGAGCTAGATGTGTTTCTACAGAAACGTAAAAACAGGAAAGCAGCTATACGTTTTTTGACGCGTTTATTAGGAAGTTATCCAGCTCCAAGAGTGATAGTTACAGATAAACTCAGATCCTATATTAAACCGATACGCAGTATGTGTTCTGAGTCTGATCACCGTTCTCATAAAGGATTAAATAATAGAGTGGAAAATGCGCATCAACCCACTCGAAAAAAGGAAAAGATAACAATTAAATTCAAATCTCCTCAAGGAGTACAAAATACATTGTCATTAATGGGTAAGATTAGAAATATATTTGCTGTTGACGTTGGACGCTATACACAAAATGCCACTGACCAAAGATCTGCATTTAATTACGCTAAGGCAATTTGGGATGAAGCTACTCAAGGGCTTCTTGCTGCCTAAAATCTAAGATTACCGCCTTTTTATACAATCGATTTGTTAACTTGACGATGCCGTTTGTAATAATAGTTTGAGTAGTCTTAAAAAAAATCTATCAAATAATTAATTTTTATGCGCAATTATTAGTAGCAAAACTTTGATTACTATAAATGAAGGGTTAATGAAACTGTTGTAAATACAACATTTTTCATCCAAAAATTCATAAAACCTCATCTTTTTCATAAAAAAAATACAAAATTTCTCTTGTTTATATTAGCTTGAGATTCTTCTTAGGAAGTGATTATTTTTTCTTAACAGATCTGAATAATTTTATTTAATTTATATTTAGATCTATTTGACAATAGTGAATTTTAGGACTATTAAGATAGAGGATAGGATAAATTTAAAAAGAACCTAAGTTGTTCAATTAAATGTAACAGCACACAACTATAAGTTTATGAAAAAGATATTAACTGATTTTTTTAGGGATAAAATTGCACCGCACTCACAAGTTATAAGCGATGCAAAAAATAGAATTTCTGAAATAGATGCTACTTTTATGGAATCTTTTGACCATACGAAAGCATTACAGGAAGCGCAGGAAGATATTGCAAGCTTTGAAGCAAAAATTCAGCATCTTTATCGTGAACTTGAAGCTTTTCAAACTGGTCCTGTAAGCTCTACTACTGTAACCTCTACTCCTGTTAAAACGAAATCTAAAGCTCCAGCTTCAGATGACATAGCGCTACTTAGCGATATAGAAATAATAGAAAAGGACCTTCAACAGACAACACGTGATCTAGATTTCACACGAAAGAGAAAAGAATCTTATGAATTTCAAGCTGCTTTACCAGAAGAAAGATCAGAACTTGAAAGATTAATTGCAGAAAAAACTACAATTCTTGAAGAAGCAGCAAAAAGTTTAAATAATTTAATATTTGAAGGAGAAAAGAAGAGCTTTGTATTTTCTTGGGTAGCTAAATTAAATTTATTTGAATCTAATACGGACAGTGCTAATATTTTTCACTACCTAGCACATTACAATATATTGCATTTAGTCTTACCTTCAATGCTTGAAAATGCATCATTGATTGTAAAAAGAGAATTAGGAAAAACTTTCAATGCCACAGATGCAAAAAGAGCAGTTCTAGAAAAATTAGGTAACACTGACTCCTCTGGTTTACCACCATTACAAAGAGCTCTAATAAGAGATTCTGAAGAGTCATTCAAATATATTATGGAGCTTCCAGATTGCAAGAAAGGATTCTTCGAAGTAGGTCACGGAGGATCAAATATTTTTCATCAAGCAATTCTTAAAGGACATTTTCAATATTTACTTCCATTTATAGAGGACCGTTTAGAACAACTGGCACAAGATGAAGGTTTTGTTCCACCTGCAGGAAGTGTAAGTGATCATGTAAAGTTGATGTTAGCAAGCGAAAATATTAAAGGATACTCACCTGCAAAATTGGCAGCTTACGTAGCCTCTTCTGAAGATTTTCAATATATATTTAATTCTGGAATTCTCAAATTATCATCGAGCCGAAAGGAAAAACAGGTGGAAACTTGTAGTGAAGATAGAGTCATTTCAACAAAACAAGCTGCTGTTGCAGATTTATTAGAACTAGAGGAAGGGCCTATTACAATTCCTATGGATTTTGTTTCTACTACGGGCTCTACTTCAGACTCTCCGGCAGGCTCTTCAGATGCTGTTGCAGTTGATGATGTTGCTTCTGTTATATCAAAACGTCTTGTAGAGGTTGACCTTCTAAAACAAGATGTATTAATAGACTTTCTCTTTGAGGGGAACAGAAATGTAGAGAAATTTATCTTAGCTATGGTGAATGATGGTTGTGAGGATATATTTGATCTAATTCTTACACGTCAGAGAATCACAGGAAATTTTGAATTAGCAAAGTATATTATACAAATTACTGAGCAAGTGAGGGATATCAAGTCATTAGAACGTGATCATATTAAATTTCCAGAAATTATAAGTATTTACAGAAAAATCTTTAAGGAATATTGGCCTCAAATTACTTTAAATGATAATAATGTCAAGGCTTATACACAATTGGAGGAGTTAGCCCAACAAATGGATTCACAGGGTGGAAAAGTTTTCGGTATCCCATCAGACAAGCTGAAAGAAGCTCTTGATATACCTGAAGCAGTACTTTCGCAATATGATGGAGATATTTTTCAAGCATCTCAAGCTATATTCTTTGATAGAGTGAGCGATGGGTATGAGCTTGACCTTGCTACTAAAACACTAGCAAAATCTACTGTGGGTATGAATACCCCTAGCCCTGTTAGAATAAATATAAGAGAAATTGTAAACTCAACAGTTAAGAAAAAAGCTTTAGCTGAACATCAGGATATACTCAGACATATTGAGTCTACAGTAGATTCTGTAGAGGCTGTAGTTGTGCCTAGCATCAGAAGTCAATTAAAAGAAACTACAGGACTTAATGACAGCTTGGATGTTGATAAACCATCAGATGATGACGATGATTGCGATGAAGTAAAGATAGAAATTTCTGAACATTTGCAATTAATATTTGATGAGATTAAGTCGCTTAAAGACACACCAGGTAACGAACATTTTCTTGAAATATATGATAAAGCAAACCCATCAGTAACTGAAAATGATGTAGATACCACAATTTTGCTTTTAGCAACAGGGATGCGTAATGATCCTGAAGCTTTCCTAAACTTTGTAAATAATGCAACTGTTGAAGTAGATGGTGAAGTAGTTACTTTAGAAGGGTTTTTAGCTGAATATATAGAACATGCATCGATTGATATGTTTGACAACTACGGATCAATCAATTTCGAACCAGCTATGGCAGAAATAATAGCGGTAGCTCTTGCTAAAGCCGGAAAACTAGAATGCAAACATTTGAGTTTTGTAATGAAAGTACATAATGAAGGCGCTCTTGATGCAGCAATTAGAATTGGCTTGGAATCCCAACTCTTGACATGGGAAGATATACTTTTTCTTGCCTTTGAAAAAGATAACTTAATCGCTGTTCCAGAAAGTGGCACATCTGTCTTAAATAAATTCTTAAGCGAATCTATAGAAACAAGTGCATTAGAGTCAATTTTTGCAAACCTCATCCCTGCTCTAGTATCCAGGTTAACGCAAATATCAATGATTATTTGTGATGATGTTGCAAGTGAAGCAAGAGTTTTAAAAACTTTAGAGGCTAGAGTTGAATTTGTTGCTTCGCTTTTAAATAGTGAAAAAGTTGCAGATGAACAAAAAATTGCTTTTGAAGATGGAGCTCTTGAAAACTTCACTCAAATTTTCGGTACTTTTGCAGATCCTGGAAGAACATTAGATTATAACTATACGAAGAAAACTTTGGTTGTTATAGCAGAAGGATTAAAACCTCATCTAAACAATCAAAAATTTATAGGTACAGATTTCAGCGCTCTATTAGTTCAATATGAAAAACCGGCAGAGCATCAAGCTGATTCGTCTACAGTTGCAGATATTAGTGATGCTGTAGTTGTAATGCCTATGTCAAGTGAACCAGATGCAGTACCTGTATCAGGTGATGCAGATGCAGTTGATATAGACGGAACAACAGAATATTAATTTAAACAATTTTAATAACATATAAATCGAGGAGAAAAAATATGTCAAGAAATAAACAAGAAGGTGCAGTAGCGCATCTACGAGCAAATCAGTTGGTTCTGTCGCATGTGTTAGCATCTAATCTTAAAAATTATAATTCTCAGATTTCAGGCGTTATGAAGCCATGAGGGTTTGAAAATTCTCAAAAGCATAAAGGTAAGAATCAGCTTCAATAATTTGGCCTTTCTGAATCATTCTAATATTTTCTATTCCTGTAATAGTGATTTTTGCAGATTGGAAGTTTTTAAACCCCAGCATAGGCTTTGTTCGCTTCTTAATAAATCTATGATCTTGTTCCATAATATTATTGAAATATTTGTTTTGAATAATCTCTATTTTCTCATTTTCTAATAGATTATCATTTGCACTATTAAGAGCTGATTTATTACTTCCGCTTTTATCGATATTCACCTTATCAGGAATATCATTATTTTTAAACGCTTTACGGAAGAACGCCTTAGCAGCCGCTTTATCCCTGCGCTTCCTCAGCAAAAACTCTATAGTATTACCCAAAGAATCTACAGCACGATAGAGATAAATCCAGCGACCATCCAGCTTGATATAGGTTTCATCCATACGCCAACTTGAACCAACTGCTTTCTTTCTTTTTCTAACTTGCTTATCTATCAACGGAACAAATCTTTTAATCCATCTTTGTAGAGTACTATGATCTATTACTGCGCCTCTGATATGAGCTAGCTCCTCAAGATCTCGATAGCTCAAGGAAAATCTACATTTCATATAAACAAACAGCATTATTATTTCCGGCGAGGAACAAAAACCTTTGAAATATTTTGTTAATTTAAGTGTAAAGCTTCAAATTTAATCTGACAGAGTGGTAAAAAGAGAGTAATATATTTAGTAGTTGAATATATTGCATTTAACCACTCAAACAAGAGATTAAAAATGAGTCAATTAGAAAAAATCATCAAACCCAAATTAGGACTTTTAGAATTAGCGAAACAGCTTGGTAATGTAAGTCAAGCGTGTAACGTTATGGGATATTCAAGGGATACCTTTTATCGTTTTAAAGAATTATATGAAAATGGTGGGGAAGCTGCTCTACAGGAAATCAACCGCAAGAAACCTATCATGAAAAACAGAGTACCTTCTGATGTAGAACAAGCCGTCATAGATCTTGCTATTTCAAACCCTGTTTTAGGGCAATTACGAGCTAGTAATGAGCTGAAGCAACAAGGTGTTTTAATATCAAGTAGTGGAGTTCGTTCTATTTGGTTGCGTAATGATTTAGAGACAATGCGTAAGCGTCTAAAAGCCTTAGAAGCTAAATCAGCGCAAGATGGTATGATATTAACTGAAGAACAGCTAGCAGCTCTTGAGCGGGCTAAAGCTAGCAAAGTAGCTCACGGTGAAATCGAGACTGAGCATCCTGGGTATCTTGGTTCACAAGATACTTACTATGTAGGTAATATGAAGGGGGTTGGAAAAATTTACCAACAAACTTTTGTTGATACATATTCTAAAGTGGCGCAAGTAAAACTTTATACTGAGAAATCAGCTATTACTGCAGCTGATATACTAAATGATAGAGTGCTGCCATTTTATACAGAACAAGGCCTTAGCATGTTTCGTATACTCACTGATCGCGGTACTGAATATTGTGGTAAACCTGAGCATCATGCCTATCAACTTTATTTAGGAATTGAGAATATTGATCACACAAAAACAAAGGTTCGTAGTCCGCAAACTAACGGTATTTGCTAGAGGTTCCATAGAACTATGAAACAAGAGTTTTATGATATAGCATTTCGCAAAAGAATATACGGCTCTGTAGAAGAGTTACAAATTGATGTTGATTTATGGATTAATAAGTACAATACTCAAAGAACACATTCAGGAAAGCATTGTTATGGAAAAACACCTATGCAAACCTTTCTTGATTCAAAACATATTGCTTTGGATAAGAATATTCCTAGCTACGTGAATGAGTGTCAGACACATGATACTCAGAACTTATCTGACAGTAATTATGCTGTATGATAAGTAGCTCTCTGTCAGATTAAGTATAGAGTTTTACAACTAAATTCAGCTCAAGGATATAGAGATGATCGTTTTTTTAGAAGCAAAGAAAAAGATTTATCTATAATTGTTCAAAAAATCACTGAACTATTCATAATAGGCACTATGCCTTTTGGAGCTTTTGCAACTGGATTTATTGACTTAGAAGAAGATTTTCTTTCAACCTGTTTTCATTCATTCCTAAATCTTGCTTCAATGGATCATGGTATGGAAGAACGAGAATCAACAGAATTTCAAGAATCAGCTTTTAGTTTGTATAACTCCTGGATAGCGTATTTCCCCTTGGAAAACGAATCACATAATATGGTT
Source organism: Rickettsiaceae bacterium (assembly GCA_965233855.1). GTDB lineage: Bacteria > Pseudomonadota > Alphaproteobacteria > Rickettsiales > Rickettsiaceae > Megaera_A. The sequence goes on from OZ247586.1 coordinate 695,339, forward strand.
ATTTCTGTAGCTGGCGAGACTGATTTAGATGATTTTCTGGGCAGTCAATAGTGTGACATATTAAGGTTCTGTCGCATGTGTTGTGAAAGTCAATCAAAGAGAATATACTGAAAATAAAAAAGGCTTTACATGAGATATGCTATTTCCCCTAAATTAACAAAATATTTCAAAGGTTTTTGTTCCTCGCCGGAAATAATAATGCTGTTTGTTTATATGAAATGTAGATTTTCCTTGAGCTATCGAGATCTTGAGGAGCTAGCTCATATCAGAGGCGCAGTAATAGATCATAGTACTCTACAAAGATGGATTAAAAGATTTGTTCCGTTGATAGATAAGCAAGTTAGAAAAAGAAAGAAAGCAGTTGGTTCAAGTTGGCGTATGGATGAAACCTATATCAAGCTGGATGGTCGCTGGATTTATCTCTATCGTGCTGTAGATTCTTTGGGTAATACTATAGAGTTTTTGCTGAGGAAGCGCAGGGATAAAGCGTCTGCTAAGGCGTTCTTCCGTAAAGCGTTTAAAAATAATGATATTCCTGATAAGGTGAATATTGATAAAAGCGGAAGTAATAAATCAGCTCTTAATAGTGCAAATGATAATCTATTAGAAAATGAGAAAATAGAGATTATTCAAAACAAATATTTCAATAATATTATGGAACAAGATCATAGATTTATTAAGAAGCGAACAAAGCCTATGCTGGGGTTTAAAAACTTCCAATCTGCAAAAATCACTATTACAGGAATAGAAAATATTAGAATGATTCAGAAAGGCCAAATTATTGGAGCTGATTCTTACCTTTATGCTTTTGAGAATTTTCAAACCCTCATGGCTTCATAACGCCTGAAATCTGAGAATTATAATTTTTAAGATTAGATGCTAACACATGCGACAGAACCCATGTAAAGCCTTTTTTATTTTCAGTATATTCTCTTTGATTGACTTTCACAACACATGCGACAGAACCAAAGAGATCCATTTGCCATTGATAAAATTTTTTCTATTGAGGAAATTTAGTATAAGTAACTCTCCAAAAATTTTATTTAAATATATTTAATACTAGCTTTAAGGTATGAGTAGCCCGTCACTAATGTTAAAATAGCTGCTATCCATAAACTAATATGACCTATAACATCCAGAGATTCAATGCCTGAACCAGTAGATCCAAGCAAAAGTATTGTCATTGCAAACATTTGTATACATGTTTTTACTTTTGCAAGTAAAGTAACAGGTACACTGACCCTAACTTGCGCTAAAAACTCACGAATACCTGCTACAACAAGCTCTCTTGAAAGAATTAATAAACATGGGACTTCATCAGCTCTACCAAATTTAACAAGCATCATTAATACACATCCAACAAGTACCTTGTCTGCAATAGGATCGAACATAGTTCCAAAACTAGATACTATATTGTATCTTCTTGCTAAAAACCCATCAAAAAAGTCTGTAACACTTGCAATAGCAAATATTAGCGCTCCTAGTCTATGCGCAAATTTCGAATCATCAAAATAGAAAGACATAATGATAATTGGAATCGCTAACATGCGAAGTATAGTTAAATAATTTGGTATATTCTTATCCATTTATATCCATATCTTATTTCAAATTATATCTCATTATTGGGACAGATTCACCGATCAACACAAAAGACGGCTTTTCATCAATTTTTACTGCACCCATTTTTTCATAAAAACTTCTTGCTGCTTCATCACTGATAAATGTAAATATTTAAGCTTATACTGGTATTTTAGATCAAAAATCATTTTATCCCATAATAAAGTGCCAAAACCTTTTTTCATATAATCTTTTAGAATAAAAAACCTACCTTCAGATAATTCTTCTTTAATTTCTCTTAGCCAAAAACCAATTATCTTATTTCTTAATTCTATTACATAAATTATTGATTTTTCTATTAATTCTTCATCTATTACCAGCCTATCCATCATTCTTGCCATTTCAGAATTTGTATAGTTGCGAATACTCAAAGCATCTATAATTATATCTTCAAGAAGATGTAGTTCATCATTCCTAATTTTTCTAATTATAAATTCATTTTTCATCTGTAAAACCCTTTTTACCAATAGGTAAACAATAAACCACTATAAGTCAACAAACATATTCTTACTTAAGCATTAGAATTTGAAAAAATATGAACTTATGTATAGACTAGCAAAATAAATTTCAATCAATTATGACAAAAATCGGTTCTGTCGCATGTGTTAGCATCTAATCTTAAAAATTATAATTCTCAGATTTCAGGCGTTATGAAGCCATGAGGGTTTGAAAATTCTCAAAAGCATAAAGGTAAGAATCAGCTCCAATAATTTGGCCTTTCTGAATCATTCTAATATTTTCTATTCCTGTAATAGTGATTTTTGCAGATTGGAAGTTTTTAAACCCCAGCATAGGCTTTGTTCGCTTCTTAATAAATCTATGATCTTGTTCCATAATATTATTGAAATATTTGTTTTGAATAATCTCTATTTTCTCATTTTCTAATAGATTATCATTTGCACTATTAAGAGCTGATTTATTACTTCCGCTTTTATCAATATTCACCTTATCAGGAATATCATTATTTTTAAACGCTTTACGGAAGAACGCCTTAGCAGACGCTTTATCCCTGCGCTTCCTCAGCAAAAACTCTATAGTATTACCCAAAGAATCTACAGCACGATAGAGATAAATCCAGCGACCATCCAGCTTGATATAGGTTTCATCCATACGCCAACTTGAACCAACTGCTTTCTTTCTTTTTCTAACTTGCTTATCTATCAACGGAACAAATCTTTTAATCCATCTTTGTAGAGTACTATGATCTATTACTGCGCCTCTGATATGAGCTAGCTCCTCAAGATCTCGATAGCTCAAGGAAAATCTACATTTCATATAAACAAACAGCATTATTATTTCCGGCGAGGAACAAAAACCTTTGAAATATTTTGTTAATTTAGGGGAAATAGCATATCTCATGTAAAGCCTTTTTTATTTTCAGTATATTCTCTTTGATTGACTTTCACAACACATGCGACAGAACCATAAATTGCGCCTAGGATTTATATTTTGAGCTGTAAAGTTCAAAGAATTAATGTTATATTACTGCAAAATTTGAGAAAATTAATAATTAGATAATATGAATTTTGATATAGACGTCGCTATAGTTGTTGGGTTTTTGATTCTTAATCTTAGTGTTGGTTTCTATTATGGGCGTGGTGTAACTAATATTAGGGATTTTGCATTAGGTGGTCGAAATTTTAATACTAGTACATTAGTAGCAACGATAGTTGCTACATGGATGAGTGGAAGTTTTTTTTCACTAGTTTGGTTTTTGCTCCAAAAGTTAAGCGTTTTTATGGTAAATTATCCGTAGCCGAAGTTATGGGCGATTTATATGGAAAGAATGTAAGAATTAGGGTTCTGTCGCATGTGTTGTGAAAGTCAATCAAAGAGAATATACTGAAAATAAAAAAGGCTTTACATGAGATATGCTATTTCCCCTAAATTAACAAAATATTTCAAAGGTTTTTGTTCCTCGCCGGAAATAATAATGCTGTTTGTTTATATGAAATGTAGATTTTCCTTGAGCTATCGAGATCTTGAGGAGCTAGCTCATATCAGAGGCGCAGTAATAGATTATAGTACTCTACAAAGATGGATTAAAAGATTTGTTCCGTTGATAGATAAGCAAGTTAGAAAAAGAAAGAAAGCAGTTGGTTCAAGTTGGCGTATGGATGAAACCTATATCAAGCTGGATGGTCGCTGGATTTATCTCTATCGTGCTGTAGATTCTTTGGGTAATACTATAGAGTTTTTGCTGAGGAAGCGCAGGGATAAAGCGTCTGCTAAGGCGTTCTTCCGTAAAGCGTTTAAAAATAATGATATTCCTGATAAGGTGAATATTGATAAAAGCGGAAGTAATAAATCAGCTCTTAATAGTGCAAATGATAATCTATTAGAAAATGAGAAAATAGAGATTATTCAAAACAAATATTTCAATAATATTATGGAACAAGATCATAGATTTATTAAGAAGCGAACAAAGCCTATGCTGGGGTTTAAAAACTTCCAATCTGCAAAAATCACTATTACAGGAATAGAAAATATTAGAATGATTCAGAAAGGCCAAATTATTGGAGCTGATTCTTACCTTTATGCTTTTGAGAATTTTCAAACCCTCATGGCTTCATAACGCCTGAAATCTGAGAATTATAATTTTTAAGATTAGATGCTAACATATGCGACAGAACCTTTTAAAGTTTTAAAAAACATCATAGCAACCGTATTACCATTTTCATATTCAGATTGATAATTTGTATCAGCCCCTGCCTCAAGAAGAGCTTTTACTATTTTTAATTTAACTGTCCAACCATAATCTTCACAGACTATAGCATGCCGCAGAGGACTATCTCCAAATAAAGTACACGAATTAGGGTTATCTCCATAATAAATTCTCTTCTCAACTAAATCACTTTTTCCCTCTTCAACAGCTATATATAAAGGCGTTTTATCATAATTTCTTCCTTTAACACCCCAAATATCATCACTTCCATACCATTTTTTAACAGCATCTATTATTTTTTCTTTCTCAGCCTTCTCAACAGTATTTCTTTTATCAACTTTCATTACTATTACCAATTAATTAAATTACGATAACATAATTACAATATTTGATATAATTAATCAATAATTCTTTTTAAATTTCTGCCACTTACAACAAAAGCCGCTAGAAAGAACAAAACAGCTATATATATTGAAACTGGTATATGTGAATCACTATAGTAATATATTGTCAAACATATTGAGGGGCTTAATTTACCAATAATACTTGCTCCCATGCTTGTTCCCATTCCAACAACAATATATTTCTCAGCTCCAGTAACCTGCTTGCTACACCATAAATTTAAAGGACACAAGAAAACTATCCCCCAAATTACAATCCAAAACCGCACAAAAGTAATATAAATAAGAGAGGCTCCATCCATAAGCGACCATAAAGGTATAATTGTAATAGCAAGTATAATACTTGCTATTAACATAACAGACTCTGCTGAAAAGCGTCTTATGTACGAACCAATTAATGGGATTGCTAGCATATCAAACATGAGAGTAAAACTACTCAAAGCCATCATAGTTTTTGCATCAATATTAGTAATCAGAGGAACAATATGATTCATTATTACGAATGGAACAACATAGGTAAGATACGAAAAACTATTTACTATAGCAATTCGAATTATATCTATTCTAAACCTCCACAACACTGCAAAACCATCTGAGACAAAAAAATCTAACGTCTTTAAGGGTTTAATTTTTTTTATTTCAAGTACATTACTCCTAATTAAATAACCAATAATTGCAGCTACTCCTCCAAAAATAAAGCACCCCCTCCAAGCATTTTCTATATCAAGATATATTATACTGGTTGCGGCAAACGACGCTATCACCATACCCAACACAGTAGAGGTTTGATATAAATACGAACCTTTAAAAGCATCTTTCTCTTCTTTGTTTTCTAGTATATATAGTTTTGCAATTGCACTTTCTCCTGCTGCAAAAAGATCTCTAACCACTCTAAAAAGAATCAATAATATAGGAGCAAGAAAACCAATTGAGTAATAATCTGGTAAGAATCCAATGCACATAGTTGCTAAACCGACCCCAATTAAAGAATATGACAAAGCTTTGGCAGCTCCATATACCCTTGCTAAAGTACCAAAAACATAAGTTCCAACAGGCCTTGTGATAATAGAAGTACCTAAAATGCTATAAGCTAGAATAAGCTCAATAATTGGATCATCACTTGGAAAGAATATAGGTGCAAGTATCGGAGCTATAAATACATAAATCGAAGTATCAAAATGATCTACTGCATTACCAAGAAGAATAGTAAAATCTTTTTTGGATATAAATTTCATATAAAATTCTGGTTGTTTAAATAAATAAAAACACCATAAAATAAGAATGTTACAAGAAATGATTAATACTACAAGACTAAAAAACATAGCTTACAATATCAAATTTCTAATTAACACTTCCTACGCATGCATTACCATGGGAGCAGGTTCGAAGAGTCTATTCTCAGCCTTAAAATATGCAACTATTTAAAGCACCTCTGGCGTTTATAAAAAGACGATATACAATGTTATATCGCCTGTCAATATAAGATATAAATTAACTAACTAATGAAATTATTTTATCCTCTAATTGCGGCAACTTACTGATATCCGCACTTCCAGCTTGAGCAAGCACAGCTTGCCCACCACCACTTCCACCAACAAAAGCTGAAACTTCTTTTGCAATCTTTCCTGCATTGTACTTATCAGAAATTTGTTTAGATACCGAAACAACAATTGATAATTTACCATCATTCTTAGCTACATATATAATCACTAAATCATCATGATTTTTTGCTAAATTCTCAGCAGACATACGAATCATTTTAGCTTCAACGTCATTAAAACAAGTATAAACTAACCTAGCTCCTTCTATCTTTTTAGACTTTTTATTTAGCTCCGCATCTGACAGGATCATTCGATCCATATGCATCTTTTCTAACTTCTTCTCTAAATCTTTCTTACTACCAAGTAAGCCTTCAACTTTTTTAACTAGCTCAACCTTATTACTCTTTAATGTATCAATGACTTTATCAAGCAACTCTTCACCTTCAGTAATACTTGCAAAAGCATATTCACCGCAAACAGCTTCAATTCTTCTAATACCAGCTGCGATTGCTCCTTCACTAGTAATTTTGAATGCTCCAATATCTCCCGCTCTTTTTACATGCGTACCTCCACATAGCTCAAAGGAATATGGATTATTGTCTTCATCATCAGGCCCTAATGACACCACCCTCACCTCAGAATCATATTTTTCACCAAATAAAGCCATTGCACCAGATTCTATTGCTTGGTCTGCCGACATGAGCGTAGTAGATACTTTTGAATTATGAGAAATAATATCGTTTACTTTTTGTTCAATTAATCTTAATTCTGCTTTAGTTAAAGCCTTTGGATGGCTAAAGTCAAATCTCAACTTGTCCCTTGCAACTAATGAACCTTTCTGCGTAACGTGCCTACCCAATATTTCACGCATTACTGCATGCAAAATGTGAGTGGTTGAATGATGCATCTTTAGATCACTTCTATATTTTCTATCAATACTCATTCTAATATCATCATTTTTAGAAATGATCCCTTCTTTAAGAACACATATATGCCCTATGATTTTTCCAAGATATTTTAATGTATCTACTACTTCAATCTTACAATGCGATGATTCAATTATACCAATATCACCCATTTGACCACCAGATTCACCATAAAACGGAGTCTGATTAGCAATTAAAGTAAATTTCTCATCTTTCTCAGAAATTTGTTCAATTTCTTTACCTTTCTGCACAAGAGAAACAACATTACCTTCAGCCAATTCAAGAGAATACCCTAAAAACTCAGTAGCTCCATGCTCAGAAGCTAAATCAAACCAAATAGCGTCTGTCTTTGATTCACCAGAACCAGCCCATGATTTTCTAGCGCGCTCCTTCTGAATCTGCATATGCTCATTAAAACCTGCATGATCCACCTCAATCTTTTGCTTTTTAAGAATATCTTCAGTTAAATCTAAAGGAAAACCATATGTATCATAAAGCTTAAACGCTATTTCACCAGATAAAGAGCCGTTTTTTGCAATAGAGCTAGTTTCTTCCTCTAGCAACTTCAATCCTCTGTCTAATGTAGATTTAAACCTCTCTTCTTCTTGCTTTAATATACTTGATATAAATTCTTCGGCCCTTGTTAGTTCCGTGTATGGATGACCAAATAAATCTTCCAACTTAGGTAGTAATTTATACATTAAAGGCTCTTTTGCACCCAATTGATGCGCATGACGCATTGCCCTTCTCATAATACGCCTTAAAACATACCCTCTGCCTTCATTTGATGGCATAACACCATCAGCGATTAGAAAAGCAGCTGACCTTAAATGATCTGCGATAACTCTATAAGAAAACAATGCTTCTCCTTTTGCAGGAACTTTAAGAATAGACTCTGTATGACCTATTAGCTCTTGGAACATATCAATATCATAATTGTCATGCATCCCTTGAATTACAGCAGAGATACGCTCTAAGCCCATTCCAGTATCAACAGACTGATTCGGCAATAAAATACGACTATCTTTATCGACCTGCTCATATTGCATAAACACTAGGTTCCAGATCTCAATAAATCTATCCCCATCTTCTTCAGGCGTACCAGGTAAACCACCAGGAATATGATCTCCATGATCATAGAAAATTTCTGAACACGGGCCACAAGGTCCAGTATCTCCCATTGACCAGAAATTATCATTTGTACTAATTCTAATTATCCTATCATCTCCAAAACCAGAGATCTTTTTCCAATGATTAACAGCCTCTTCATCATCATGGTAGACTGTTACATATAACTTATCTTTTGGAATAGAGAAATTATCTGTAAGAAGATTCCACGCATAAAGTATAGCCTCCTCTTTAAAATAATCACCAAACGAAAAATTACCCAACATTTCAAAGAATGTATGGTGTCTTGCTGTATAACCAACATTATCAAGGTCATTATGCTTACCACCAGCTCTAACAGATTTTTGACTCGAAGTCGCTCTTGTATAATCTCTTTTCACAACCCCAGTAAACACGTCCTTAAACTGAACCATACCAGAATTTACAAACATTAAACTTGGATCATTATGTGGCACAAGTGAGCTAGATGGAACATGCGTATGCCCATGATTCTTAAAATAATCAATAAAAGTACTTCTTATTTGTTGTGTGGTTAGTTTTGACATTAAATTTTTCTTCTTTTCACTATATTTCTAAGCGCCTTTACATTAATAAATTTATGGCGAAATTACAATATTAATTTAAAAAGCAATTTGCTTATTTTTATTGCTATTGAGCTTATTTGGCTTAGGCAATACTCTTAATCTATAGAGAATAAGTTTTAGCTAAAATAAAAATAATCTAAAGAATGACAAAACAAAGCACATCAAGATTAGAATTTTTTGTTAATTTATTTAATAATTTATTCCATAAAAAAAAACTAATAATCCTTATAGGTAGAAAGGGAATAATCCTATCGGCCATAAAAAAACATAAAGTTATCAACACTATCTTTGTAGAAAGCGATGCAGAAGATTTTCAAAGAAGATATCGTAGATTTTTAAAAAAATATAAACAATACCATATTGTATTTCTCTTGGATGATAAAAACTGCACCCTAAAACATGAAATAATGCCAATTTTAGGATCTATAATCAAAAGCAACCCAGTTGAGAATTTTATTGAAAAAAATTACAACACAGAAGATATTGTTGCGCATAATGTCTATGAAATTACAACGCAAAATGGTGAAGTATGGAATTCAACCATCGCATCTATGCCTTACATGTTCCCAGTTGATGAACTTCTAGAATACGTAATAAATAACTCCTTTAAGTATAGTGGAACCTACTTTCTATCGCTTGAATTTGCAACTATTATTGAAAGAATTCTTCAAAAAACTCAAAATACTGAGTGTATTAATCATTTACAAATATTTGCAACTATAACTAGGTCTAGCGATATTAGAATTGTTGTAAAATATAAAAAGAATATCATGGATGAGCAAATGATTGAATATCCACATGATAAATCAGATGAGTACGTACAAGGCACTATTGAACAAACAATTTATGATAAACTAATCTATTACAAATCTTTTATTGAAAAACTAAAACTTCCAATATGCGTAATTACACTTTCTGATAGAAAGTTACAAACCCTACTAAAGACATTAAACTTTGAAAATTGTAAAACTGTAGCTATTTCTGGAGAAGATATTTGTCTTTCGAAAAAACAGAAGAAAACCCCTTTTCAAGACAATGTTTTACTTGAAATATTTGATAATTTTAACACTCATTTAGCACTTAATAAACCTCTAAAATCAATCACAAAGCTTACACTAATTAATAATATTGTATTCAAACCTCTTATTGCAATAATGATAGGGGTATGCATCACTTTGGCTGCAATAAAATATAAAACTATTACGCTTCAGAGTGAAACCACAAATTATAATCAAAAATACTATTCTTTATCGGAAGAGTATAGATCAATCCAAAAAAAGCACCCTGAACTAAAAAATGCAAGTGATTTAGTAGAGTTATATAATTTAGAAAATATAATTAGCAAAACAACTATTACTCCATTTGATCATATTAAAACAATATTTGCATTTGATAAACCTAATTTAAAAGTCAAAAATGTCGCTTGGAGAATTATTGATTCGCAGAATATCAATCTTTTAGAGAGTAAACTTAGTATAACTATTCATTACCAATATGAAGGTCCTAGACATACTACAGTTGATGGAATTCAGATAGTTAATGATTATTCAAATCGATTAAAATCAATTTTTACAACTCATAAATTAAAATATAAAAGAGATCCAGAAAAAATTATTGAAATCGCAAAAAAAGTTATAGTACCAGCGACAATAACTTTTGAAACGAAACTAAAGAGGCAAAAAGATGCTAGATAAGTTAGTCATACATTTAAAAAACATCATCTTTTTCAAAGCAATTATATATATAATAATTGTAATAATATTATTCGCACTTATCCCCATCTTTTCAGATGATTTAGAGGATTCTTCCTATAAAAATAGAAAGTCATACTCACTACTTCAAACTGCTGAATCAAAACTACAATCTATCGTTAATTTTGAAAATAAAATTCTCAATACAGAGCAAAAATATAAGGATCTAATTTCAAAAGCAAAAAATCAAGGTTGTCTAAATAGGACAGCATTAATCGAAAAAATCAATACATTAAATACAAAATATAAACTTTTTGAACCTATTTTTATTAGAATCTCAAGATTATTTGATGATGAAATAACTCAAAACTCAAATAGTAATATCAAAATCACTCATTATGAAATAAAGATTGCATTTAAAGCTAAGGACCATTCTACAATGCTAATGATATGTAATGACTTATATAATATGCTTCCATACGGATCGACAGTAACTAGCACAGATGTACAATCCGTTGATGCCTTAACCCCTGATACTATAAGTAAGTTAAACACTAAAAATGCTCCTGGATTACTAAAAATAAAAATGAGCATTCAATTAAGAGAAATTACATATGAAAAGTAATATGATTTTACCAGATGGAGCTAATCCAGATGCATTCAAAGAATATTTCTTAGAATATCTAGGAACTAACCTAAGCGAATCTCTTTGCAACTCAATATCAAACTTGCTTGCAATTGATTATTCTGGACGATTAAAATCTGCGCCAGAACTAAAAGAATACATCAATACATGTGCTCTACGTATAAAAAAACATCTTGGTCTAAAAGTTGTATCAGATGAATCATTTTCTTCTGCAATGAGTTTATTTACTGTAGCTATCACGCCAGAAAAAGACATTGATACTGATGAAGATAAATCTCAAGAGCAATCTCAAGATGCTTTAATTGATTCAATGATAGCAACGCATTTTGCAGATTTATCGCCTGATGAAGTAATTTTAATAAAATCTCTGATTAAAGAACTTCTCAATGGTAAAGATGGTAAGGAAATGATGAATGCCATTTCATCTAACCCAAAACTTTTTTATTCAGTAGTTATTTCAGCACTTAGAGAAAATAAAAAACAAAAAGAAATTTCAGAAGTTGTCCAACAACATCTAACCACAATAATTTCTAAACAACTAAAAGTACAAAAGCAGCAAGTAGGCTTTAAAGGCTTGATAAGCAAAGTATCTCTTGCTGGAAGCTTAATGATAGCAGCATCAACTGGCCTTGTATTAGGTGGATTATTACTCCCTGCTCTAATAATACCTGCAACAATATCTGCTGTGAAAATTGCACCAATACTCGGTGAAAAAGTAGCTGATACAATTCTAAAAGATGCCGCACCTATCCCACTCAAAGAATCAAAAAATATTATCGTTGATTCAGGAGTAACAGATAAAAAGAATTCTATAACTAAGACTACTAAAAAAACAGTAGAACATAATTTAAGAAAAAAAGAGCTTAAAGATTTAGTAAAGACTATAGATATAAAAGAAAAAATAGCTGATAAAAATATTAATCAATCAAAAACCGAAAAAGTATTACTAGATAAAAAATTAAATTCAAAAAATGGCAGAACTATATAAATCAGATAATTGCCAATCATAACTCAATTATATATTAATCTACTTCAGAAATACCATCAGAGGCGGCAGAGTCACCGATTATATCTACTGACACATCAATCGGATCATCACAACCTATAACTTCCTCATCTACTTCCTCATCTACTTCTTCTGCCACTATTATAGAAGTATATCCGCTAGACATGTCATAATATTTTATATATAAAACTCTACACTTGATCTGACAGAGCGCTACTTATCATACAGCATAATTACTGTCAGATAAGTTCTGAGTATCATGTGTCTGACACTCATTCACGTAGCTAGGAATATTCTTATCCAAAGCAATATGTTTTGAATCAAGAAAGGTTTGCATAGGTGTTTTTCCATAACAATGCTTTCCTGAATGTGTTCTTTGAGTATTGTACTTATTAATCCATAAATCAACATCAATTTGTAACTCTTCTACAGAGCCGTATATTCTTTTGCGAAATGCTATATCATAAAACTCTTGTTTCATAGTTCTATGGAACCTCTAGCAAATACCGTTAGTTTGCGGACTACGAACCTTTGTTTTTGTGTGATCAATATTCTCAATTCCTAAATAAAGTTGATAGGCATGATGCTCAGGTTTACCACAATATTCAGTACCGCGATCAGTGAGTATACGAAACATGCTAAGGCCTTGTTCTGTATAAAATGGCAGCACTCTATCATTTAGTATATCAGCTGCAGTAATAGCTGATTTCTCAGTATAAAGTTTTACTTGCGCCACTTTAGAATATGTATCAACAAAAGTTTGTTGGTAAATTTTTCCAACCCCCTTCATATTACCTACATAGTAAGTATCTTGTGAACCAAGATACCCAGGATGCTCAGTCTCGATTTCACCGTGAGCTACTTTGCTAGCTTTAGCCCGCTCAAGAGCTGCTAGCTGTTCTTCAGTTAATATCATACCATCTTGCGCTGATTTAGCTTCTAAGGCTTTTAGACGCTTACGCATTGTCTCTAAATCATTACGCAACCAAATAGAACGAACTCCACTACTTGATATTAAAACACCTTGTTGCTTCAGCTCATTACTAGCTCGTAATTGCCCTAAAGCAGGGTTTGAAATAGCAAGATCTATGACGGCTTGTTCTACATCAGAAGGTACTCTGTTTTTCATGATAGGTTTCTTGCGGCTGATTTCCTGTAGAGCAGCTTCCCCACCATTTTCATATAATTCTTTAAAACGATAAAAGGTATCCCTTGAATATCCCATAACGTTACACGCTTGACTTACATTACCAAGCTGTTTCGCTAATTCTAAAAGTCCTAATTTGGGTTTGATGATTTTTTCTAATTGACTCATTTTTAATCTCTTGTTTGAGTGGTTAAATGCAATATATTCAACTACTAAATATATTACTCTCTTTTTACCACTCTGTCAGATTAAATTTGAAGCTTTACACTTTATAGCTTCAGAAGTTTTACCCACAGCAAATAACATTTTTGCTAATGCCCGATTAAGCTCTGGGTTTGTTGGATCTTCTATAATTTCCTCTTCTAGAGTTGCTATTCCTTTCTCTAACAAACCTCTTATTACTACATCTTCTACTTCGGGATCTGTTGAAAACAACAATTTTGTTATCTGTATTATGTCAAGCTGAGAAATAATCTTAATTGCGCACTCGCTATCAACCATATGAAGAGGGTTTTTGCCAGAATCATCTAGTTGAAAGAGCAATTTTGGCGCAGCTTTAAATACCGCATTAAATAACTCTACACCACCTTTTTTATTAATCAGAGAATATTGTGCCACTACATGTAGAAAATTCTGACTGTTCTCAAATAAACTATCTTGTGATTTAGGAACTAATCTTAATATATTTGATAGTATAATTAACACTTCTTCTGATATCTCTGGTGTCTTTTTTACTTCACCTTTTTCGACACACCCTTCAATATCTTTACCATAAAATTCTATGAATTTCATAACAGTATCAGCCAATTCCTGTTTTAACGCTAGAGCCTTAATAGCAGCTTCTTCATTAAAACGAATAAAATCTAAAACCTTATTATCTAAAAATCTTGGATCTAGTTTATGCATAATTTTGGTTCTGTCGCATGTGTTGTGAAAGTCAATCAAAGAGAATATACTGAAAATAAAAAAGGCTTTACATGAGATATGCTATTTCCCCTAAATTAACAAAATATTTCAAAGGTTTTTGTTCCTCGCCGGAAATAATAATGCTGTTTGTTTATATGAAATGTAGATTTTCCTTGAGCTATCGAGATCTTGAGGAGCTAGCTCATATCAGAGGCGCAGTAATAGATCATAGTACTCTACAAAGATGGATTAAAAGATTTGTTCCGTTGATAGATAAGCAAGTTAGAAAAAGAAAGAAAGCAGTTGGTTCAAGTTGGCGTATGGATGAAACCTATATCAAGCTGGATGGTCGCTGGATTTATCTCTATCGTGCTGTAGATTCTTTGGGTAATACTATAGAGTTTTTGCTGAGGAAGCGCAGGGATAAAGCGTCTGCTAAGGCGTTCTTCCGTAAAGCGTTTAAAAATAATGATATTCCTGATAAGGTGAATATTGATAAAAGCGGAAGTAATAAATCAGCTCTTAATAGTGCAAATGATAATCTATTAGAAAATGAGAAAATAGAGATTATTCAAAACAAATATTTCAATAATATTATGGAACAAGATCATAGATTTATTAAGAAGCGAACAAAGCCTATGCTGGGGTTTAAAAACTTCCAATCTGCAAAAATCACTATTACAGGAATAGAAAATATTAGAATGATTCAGAAAGGCCAAATTATTGGAGCTGATTCTTACCTTTATGCTTTTGAGAATTTTCAAACCCTCATGGCTTCATAACGCCTGAAATCTGAGAATTATAATTTTTAAGATTAGATGCTAACACATGCGACAGAACCATATAATTCTATTATCAAGCTAGAAAAAAAATTATTTCTTAATCAAACGAATTTTTCTTTAATTGAAATTTTCATCATATTCTTCAATAAAATTTTCAATTTCTTCTCTTTTTGGTTCTCTTTCTAATCTATTATAGTTTTGCCAAAATTTCTTTATATAAGAATACAAATCTATATTATCTATATGAGCCTGCTTTGTTAATTTACCAAGGACTACATCATCATTTGGTAATATTAAAACCTGCGCTTCATTATTAACAAACTGAAGCTGAGTTGAATCAAGTTCAATAGATTCTTTCTTTGCAGCTACTCCTTCATCATTTTTTACAAAATCTTCTTCTGTAATTTTAGGCAACTCAATCTTATTAGATTTTTTACCTTCAAAAGCTCTTGCAAATTTAGATATACTTGATTCTTCCTTTTTTGGAAGATCAGGTGTTAATGCATAATCAGGAGTTGGCAGTTGATCTTTTAAGTTTGAATCAGTCTTTGTTATAAGTTCTTGATTAGAGTCTGTTGGCAACTTAATTTGACTATCATCAATTGTATTACTCTCAGTTATAGGCACTGAAGAAGATTTAATTTCTACTTTTGTTTTTTCTTGTTTTACCGCTATTTCAGCTTTATTTATTTTATCTTTTTCACCATCTATAATTGGTAATTTTATTTCTTTAGAACCATCTGATTTTATATCCTCAAACCCACCTGGGATTTTCAAATCTTCAACTGAGTCTGAAACATTTTGTTTTATATCATCTTTCATTTCATCAGTTTTGTCTGCAAAAACAGTTCTTACACTTTCAGATTGTGCTGAATCATCTATTTCCTTCAATTCTGACACACCTTGTTTTTTGATATCATCCTCTAAAAAACCTGTTGGTAATTTTAAAGCCTCATCTTCAGCAAAGCCTTTTGCTATAGATAAATCCTCTGAGTTCATTTTATCATTCATATTTACATCTTTATCTGAAAAAGATGTATTTTCACTTTGCACTTGATCAATTGTTTGCTTAATCACATTTTCTTCATTTGAAGGTTCAGTAGGAATAGAAGATGCATCGTCCATACTCTGTAACTCTTGATCAGGTAAAGATGCTGCCTCTATTGGGTCCTCACTTGCTGTTATTTTATCATCTTCGTTTGACTCTGTAATTTTTTCCTCTTGCTCACCAAATCCAAAAAAATTCTTAATTTTTTGCCATAATGAAATTTCTGACTCTGAGCTTCCTTCTACGACTTCTATAACAGAGTTAGCAGGTAACGCTGGTAAATCTGTAGCAGAATTTGCATAGGAATTAACAGTAAATAACAATACTATAGAAATAAAAAGTAATAATTTTTGACTCATTTTCCTGCTCACTTTAATTAAAGCCTAACTTATGATTTTGGCACGATTCTTTTAATTTCTTCAGAAACGATTCGTTCAACTATTCTTGGCAAATTATTATCTAACCAATCTTTGATCAATGGACGCATAATCTGATTTACTGTATCATCCAAATAATCTCCTTTCTCTTCTTTAATTTCGTTATTTGCAACAGATTTAGCATATCTTTTAAACTCTGTTTCCGCTTGTTGTTGAGCGTCACTAGAAAGTAGTATACTTGCTCCATCTGCTGAATCTTTAGTAATAGAACTAGAATCCGCCACACTAGTTAACTCCAAGACAGCTTCATCAATTTTTTCATCTTCAATAGCCTGGTTTGGCTCTTCATTAACTGGATTATGATTTTCAATAATACCTCGAATTGAGCTCAAAATATCCTCAAGCTTATTATCATTTTCATCATCATCATTATCAGCTTGTCTTGTCACTATTAGAATCCTACAATTTTCAACTTAACTTTTTTAAACTCAGATTCAGGACTGAAATAATCTACTTTTAGCTTCATACTTTTTGCAGTCAACTCTCCAAGCAAAGATTTTATTTCATATGCTGAAACTATAAGAAGTTTTCTTGCTTCAACTTGATTTTCTCTGGCTTTATTAAGTCTTTCTTCAGTTCTAAGCACATCAACAATTGTTTTTGAACCAAGCATTTCTTCTTGAATCATCCCCTCATAAGCAACTTCAGCAGCTTTCACAGCTTCTCCCGTTGCTTTAATCCTAAGTTTTGCTGCGTCCAATTGTGCCCAATTAGCTTTTGCTCTTGCTTTAATTTGCTTAATTATACTATCATGGTTAATCGCAGCTTTTTTGGTTTGATATTTAGCGCGTCTTATATCCGAATATTCAACTCCACCTCTCTGCAAAATTGGTACAGTAACTGACAATGTCGAAGTGGTGCTTCTATTATTTAAATTAGTATTATTTAATTGTTGCGGGTTGTAATATGTGCGCCCATTTTGTACACGAAAACTAACTTTAGGTAATAATGTTCCTTTTCTAGAGCATTCAGAAGCCTTGCTAGACATAGTACTATGCATTGCACTATTGATATTTGGATTAACTTCTAGAACCCTTTTTATCAAATTATCTAATGAAACTGGCAAGTTTTTTGGAACTGATGGCAACTTCACGTCAATAGCTGCAACACCAAACACTCTTTCAAAATTTGCTTTTGATGATTCAAAATTAGCATAAGCTAATGCTTGAGCAGCTTCTGCAGTTGCCAAACCTTCTCTAGCACTTGCAACTTCAGTTTCAGTAGATTCACCTAACTTAAATTTTTCCTTCATCGCTTCAAGCTGAGTTTTATTCGACCTTACACTCACTTTAGAAATCGCATATTTTTCTTTAGTTTCAACTGTATTTAAATAAATATTTATCTCCTCTAAAAAACTTTCTTGTTCTCTTGCATAATACGCTCCTCTTGAAGCTCTAAATGCAGATTGAGCAGCTTTTAAACCAGAGACTGATGACCAGCCATCAAAAATTGGTTGCTCCAATGTAATTGACTGAGTGTAACGCAAACTATCAGAAGATACTCTATCAGGGTTTGCCCCAAGGCTACTTCTATTAACTACCTTACCATCCGTTGAATCAAAATTAGCGAATATTCTTGGCATAAATTCCGATAGAGCTTGAGGGAAAGCTTCAATTTCATTTAGAAAATCAGTTCTAATTGTCTTAAATTTCTCATCATAGCTATACCCACTTGTCAGCGCTTGATCTAAAGTCATTGCAGACGCACTAGATGTGCTTAACACTAATAACGAAGTTAGTAATATTTTATGCATATTTGTAGCCCCTACTCTATAATAATATTAATTTGTTATACTATGTGATGTAAAATGATTAGTACATGACATGATACAATTATTATACTTATCTTTAATACAACTGTGTCGATACAAGCACGCAAATCTTAAAAAAGCAATAATAATACATATTGCTTTATATAAATTAATATATTAGAGTTATATTTATAAACTACAAATCACGCGGGGAAGCATGACCAAAGCTCAAGAACAAAATCCAGATTTAGCTAGAGAAGAGTTAATCAAACTAATTAAGAAAAACTCAACAAATATTATTCCCCTTTTGAAACAAGATATCAATTCATTACCACTATTTGCATTACATCAATTATATGAAATTAGCGGTCTTGAAGCCCATGCAAAAGAAATGTGCAAAAGCTATGCAAGTGACCTTAGTAAATATGCAATTATAGCATTTGAAACGCTGCAAACAGGCCTGAAAGAATTAAATTTATCTGATGATGACAAAAAAGTAGTAAATAATATATATAAACAAACTATATTAGTAGCAGTTACAAAAGCTTCTAAAAAGCTACTTGATCCATTAAAAGAAGGAAAAGGCTACCTATACAATAAAATTTTATCAGAGCAAACAGTTGATATTCTTGATAGCATTCTCGAATTTAAAAAGTCAATAGATCAATACTTTCCAGGTCTTTCTGATAAAATTATTGCCGCTGCAATTCCAGCTATTACGGCATTAGTGTCTACTTACGCACCACCAGTTGGCCTAGCACTAAAAACAACAGGGATCTTGGACAAAGCAGCAGAGTATATTAAAACAGACAAGCTTGAAGAAACTATAGAAAAAATGCGCTCTGATCTTGGTATATTAGAAGAAGATAAACAGCTCGCTAAAGCTCAAAAATTAGGCACAGAACTTGTAAAACTATCCGAATCCGTAGGAATATCCGCAACTTCACTACAAAAAGCTGGGATAACGCTTAAAAATATTGAAGAAGTTTCAAAAGAAGTTTCAAAACATAAAGAGGCAGCAGAATTTTTACAAGAAGTCTGCAAATACACTGAAAAACACGTACCAGACTCTATATCCCAAATAGAAGAATTATTTGAAGGTATTAAACAAGCTGCTATTAAAGATCTGCAATCAAAAGGCGCCCCTGAAGCATTGATAGTTGAATTTGAAAAAGTATATGAAGAAGCGGCAATACTCGCAGAACTTAAAATGGAAGAAAGCCTTAAATCCAACGCTTCAGCATTCGATAAAATAACAGCAATACAGCAAGCTGCAGATATTATGGATAAATCTCAAGATAAAGTAACAAAGACATTATCTCAAAAATATCCTGACAACAAAGAAGCAATTTCTGCTGCTGTAAATATAGTTAATAAGGAAGTCAAAAAAGAAATCAGGGGTGATTTGAAAGAACTTGCCTCAAAGATGACTAAAGGCACGACAGCCAAAACTTTAGCAAAGAAGTGTCTAGGTGCTGGATTAGCAAGCAAAATTACAATAAAAAGAACTCAGTCGAAAGAACAGCAACAAATTCGTTCGTAAACCTTATGTGTAAGTCTTCCATTTTTTGCTTGTTGCTATAAATTGCGGGTTTTCAAATCCATCTTTAGCATAGAGAAGTGATTTACCATCTAATGTCTCAATTTTACCTCCAGCAGCACAAATTAAGGCATGCCCCGCTGCTATATCCCACTCCATTGTTGGACCAAATTTAGGGTATACGTCACCTGCACCTTCAGCGATCATACATAATTTAACCGAGCTTGGCACAGCAACAATTTCCGAAAAATTATTTGTTTCTATATATCTTGCAGTTTTTTCATTAAAACTTCTAGAACTAACAACAGCGACAAAGCCATCTTGATCATGGACGTTATTTTCAACTAGATTACCACCCACTTCAACACAAAATTGCTTATCCTCATTCGTAAAGTACAAACGATCAATTGTAGGCTGATATACAAAACCAAATTCAGCGTTTTCATTATCAACAATAGCCATATTAACAGTAAAACTATCCTTATTACTTATATAACTCCTAGTACCATCTATTGGATCAATCAACCAAAAAGATTTATTACTATCGATTGCAACCGGCTCACGTTCTTCACATATAACCGGAATATCTGGAGTCAATTTAACTAAATGATTATAAATAAAAGAACTTATTGCTTTATCAGCATTCGTAACTGGAGAATTATCTTCTTTTCTTTCTACAATCAAGCCAGCTTCTCGATAATCCAAAGCTATTTTACCTGCTTCAATAATTACATTCTTTAATTCCTTTACAAGCTGCTTATCCATTTTATTCATTTATAGTTTATCTAAACCAACTTTAGCAGCATATGTATTAACTAGTAAATAAGCTACTGTCATTGGGCCTACACCTCCAGGAACAGGTGTTATATATTTCACGTTTTCTTTTACTTCCTTAAAATCAACATCACCAACCAATTCACATTTATCTTCAGATATAACTCTATTTATACCAACATCAATCACTATAGCACTTTTATTAAAATAGTCTTTTGTTAAAAAACGTGGATTTCCTACAGCTGAAATAACTATATCTGCTCGTTTTGTAATTTCTTGTAAATTCACAGTTTTAGAATGGCATATAGTTACGCTACAATCTTCCTTTAATAATAGAGCAGCAAGAGGCCTACCCACAATATTGGATCTACCAATTACAACAATGTTTTTACCAGAAAGATCAGGAGAACAGGACTTTATCAACTCTAAACAGCCCCTAGCAGTGCAAGGAACAAAGCCATTCTCATATGGAGAAAATAATAAACCAACATTTATTGGATGAAAACCATCAACATCTTTACCAGGATTAATTGAATTGATAATTTTGGATTTACTTATAATATTTGGCAAAGGAAGTTGAACTATAATACCAGATACTTCTTTATCTTCATTTAAATATTGAATCTGTTGTAAAATCTGTTTTTCAGTAATATTTTTATCAAATTCATGCAAGCTTGTTTCTATACCAACTCGTGCAGCAGCTTTTATCTTATTCTGAACATATATTGAACTAGATGGATCATTACCAACTAAAATTATAGCGAGTTTAGCGGCTTTCGCCCCATCAAGTCTATCTTTATCAATCTTAACTTTTAAATCAATAAGAATTGAATCAGCTATCTTCTTTCCATCAATAATAATTGCTTCTTTAATCACACTGCTCTCTTATACTGTATCACCTATAATTCTAGATATATCCGCACCACAATTGGCCAATTTTTCTTCTAAGGATTGATACCCCCTATCTAGATGATATATTCTTCTTACTTTAGTTTCGCCTTTTGCACAAAGTCCAGCTATTATCAGAGAAACTGAAGCTCTTAAATCACTAGCCATCACCTCAGCACCTTTTAATTCTTTTACTCCATTTACTATCGCTTTATTTCCATCAATATTTATATTTGCCCCCATTCTACACAATTCCGGAACATGCATAAACCTATTTTCAAATATATTCTCCTTAACTTCTGATGAACCATTTGCCAAAATCATTAATGTCATAAATTGAGCTTGTAAATCAGTTGAAAATCCAGGATAGCTCTGCGTTGAAATATCAACCGGTTTAATTTCTCCAGAATGCTTTACTCTTATTCCACCTTTTTCTTCTTCAACATATATTCCAGATTTATGCAGATAAGAAATTAAATTCTCTAAAATTTCAAACTTAATTCCTTTTAAAAGGACATTCCCGCGAGTAGCTGCTGCTGCGATCATGTATGTTCCAGCTTCAATTCTATCTGGTAAAACACTATACTCAGTTCCAAATAGCTTGTTTTTTCCTATAATTTTTAAATCCCTTGTTCCAACGCCATAAATTTCCGCTCCCATTGAAATCAAACAATTGCATAAATCTGAAATCTCTGGTTCCATAGCACAATTAGAAAAATTAGACTCTCCACTAGAAAGCACTGCAGCTAAGATAGCATTTATCGTTGCACCTACTGATTGTTTTGAAAATTCAAAATCACATCCCTCAAGCTTATCATTTACATTCGCAATGATATATCCATCCTCAATAGAAATAGTTGCTCCTAACGCTTCCATAGCAGCTAAATGTAAATCAACTTGCCTTGCGCCAATCGCGCACCCACCTGGCAAAGAAACTTTAGCTTGGCCAAATCTAGCAAGTAATGGTCCAAGAACCCATATAGACGCCCTCATTTTTCTGACGATATCATATGGAGCTATAAAATTAGTTATTTCCTTTGAGGACATTTTCAACTTAAAACTATCTTCATCTTCAAATACTTGAATTTGTGCGCCCTGATTAGATAGCAATTGCTTCATTGTAGAAATATCAGATAGCTTTGGAACATTTAAAAGCGTAACTATCTCATCAGTCAGTAAAGAAACTGCCATCAATGGTAGTGAGGCATTCTTTGAACCACTAATTTTTATTTCACCGATGATAGGGTTTCCACCCCTCATTACAATACTATCCATATATAAATTCTTATTATTCCAAACTTAAACACAAGAAAAATTAAGCCCCACACGATAATTCTATCGAGCAGGGCTTTTCTTTTTTGACTCTAAAAACTATTTTTTAGCTTCGTTTTCTTCGAGAACAGCACCAAGAATATCACCCAAACTTGCTCCACTATCTGTAGAACCATATTCTTTAATAGCTTTCTCTCTTATATCAATTTCAAGAGCTTTAACTGAAAGAGAAAGTCTACGATTTGTCTTATCAATTGCAGTAATCTTTGCATCAACTCTATCTCCTACCGCAAACCTATCTGGCTTTTGTTCTGATCTCTCAGAAGATAAATCAATCTTTTTAACAAAACCAGAAGCTTTATCATCAATATTTACTTCTATTCCATCATTACTGATTCCAGCAACAACACAAGTAACTACCATATTTTTCTTAAACTCATCAACAGAACCTTCATAAGGATCATCTGATAATTGCTTAATACCAAGAGCAACACGATCTTTTTCAACATCAATGTTCAGAACTTTACATTCTACTTCATCACCTTTATTGAAACCTTTTAGTAGTTCAGCACCAACTCCTTCCCAACTAATATCTGATTCGTGAATCATACCATCTGTATTTGTATCAATTGCTACAAACATACCAAAATCCGTAATGTTTCTGATCGGAGCTTTAATAACACTTCCAACCGGATGTTCATCAGCAAATTTAACAAGAGGATTATCCTGACATTTCTTGATACTTAATGATATTCTGTGCCTCTCAGTATCAACATCAAGAATGACAAACTCCACTTCTTGACCAATATTTAGAAGCTTTTTAGGATTTTGATTTGTCTTACCCCAGCAAATTTCTGAAGAGTGAACAAGACCTTCAATCCCATCTTTAAGCTCAATAAACACACCATAATCAGCGATATTTGTGACTTTACCAGCCATAACTTTTCCAACCGGAAATTCTTCTGTGATATTCTCCCATGGATTTGCATCAAGTTGTTTCATACCCAAAGAAATTCTTTTTGTTTCTTCGTTATATTTAATAATCATCACTTTGATTTCTTGACCGAATGTTAGAACCTCTGAAGGGTGATTAATTCTACTCCAAGAAATATCAGTAACGTGCAGTAGACCATCAACGCTTCCAAGATCAACAAATGCACCATAATCAGTAATATTCTTAACAATACCGTCAATAACATCACCTTCTTTAATTTGCGATAGCATCTCATCTCTTGCTTCAGAACGAGCTTCTTCAAGGATTGCTTTTCTAGAAACAACAATATTTCCAAGCTTTCTATCCATTTTTAAAATTTGGAATGGCTGTGGAATATCCATAATTGTAGTTGGATCTTTTATTGGTCTAACATCAGCTTGACTTCCAGGAAGGAATGCAACAACACCATCTATATCAACAGTAAATCCACCTTTAACTCTACCAAAGATGATACCAGTAATATTTTCGCCTTTTTCAAATATTTCTTCAAGCTTAACCCATGATTCCTCACGGATAGCTTTCTCGCGACTAAGAACCGTACCCCTTCTACCTTCTACTCTTTCAACGAATACATCAACAATATCGCCTACTTTTGGAAGTTCTTGTCCTTTAACTAATTGAAATTCACTTACTGGAATTCTACCTTCGTTTTTTAAACCAACATCAACAACGATAACCTCAGAACCAGTTTCAACTACTTGTCCTTTTACAACTGAACCTTCTTTTACATGAAAAGTATCAACCTTCTCAAGCATTTTAGCAAAATCATCTTTTGCTGGTGTTACGTCTGCTAATTGTGGAATAAATCTTTTTTTTGTGTTCATAATAAATATATAGAAACTAAACAATGCCGAAATTTAGCTAGATTTTAAGTTAAAAATTAAATAAGTCCAGGCATTAAAACTAGATCAACTTAATCTAGATGGCTTATTCATATATAAATTCTTTTATTTTTTGAACTACCTCTATAGGCAATAAATTACTTGTATCAATAACTAATGCACCTTCTGCAGCAACAAGCGGAGCAATATCTCTATTACTATCCCTCTCATCTCTATTTTTCAATAGCTCTAAAACGTCGCTGAGTATACAATCCTTTCCTTCTAATTGCAACTGTTTATATCGCCTCATCGCTCGCACTTCTACATTTGCAGAAATAAATATTTTTACATCTGCATCTGGTGCAACTACAGTTCCAATATCTCGACCTTCCATAATAATTCTTGAAGTATTATTCATTAAATATTTCAAGTAATTAGTCAAGCTTTCGCGCACTTCTGGAATGATTGATATTCTAGAAGCAAAATCACCTATTAATTCAACATTTAAATCTTTTCCACTAGATCTCCCAATCACGTCTTCATTCCTAGCTGCATAAATTATAGCTGCAACATCGCTCGAATCAATTGAATCTTCTATGCAAACCAAAGCTAATCCGCGATATACTATACTAGATTGAATATATTTCAGATCAAACTCCTCAGCAAGCATTGTACCTATTAACCCCTTTCCAGAAGCAGAAGGACCATCAAGAGCAACTTTAAAATCTAAATTTTTGTTATTTGCTTTTTTTACTAAATCCATCAAGAGCACTAAATCTATTTCAATTTTTATTACTTTCTATGATATTTTAATAAAATTAGCAAAAGAAATTCTTGAATTTTACGAAAATTACCTGTAAAAAGACGGGGACTTAATCTACAAGTTATAAAACGAAATAAGGGGCGGTTAGCTCAGTTGGTTAGAGTGCTACGTTGACATCGTAGAGGTCGGAAGTTCGAATCTTCTACCGCCCACCACCTACAAACTTTACGAATCATGTGCTATATCTTTTTTCTAAATGAAGATATTTTATCGCCTCTTCTTTCAAAAAAAACCGGATTTATAAAATGTATATGAGAATTACTCATAATATTAGTAATAACTTAATGTCATATATGTATGGCACTGAATACTCAACTTCTGCCAAGAAGAACTTACGGATAAGAAATAATAGATTAATCTTAGCCAAACTACTCACTTTTCACACCATCGTCACCAATAATTTAGCTTCTTGATGCTCTATTTCTAAAGCCGCTTCGCTCAATAGATCTGTGATAAATGTAATAAATATTTATGATCTAGATAATGCTCTATGTACTATTTTTTATGCCACCTAATCGATATTCAAAACAAAAAGGCAATAATTCACAGATTATATAAATATTGCCTTTAATACTAAGAGTATAAATTGATTATGCTGACGTATCTAAACTACCAAGAACTTCTCCTGCTACTTCAACAGAAGCCTCAACACTCTCCTGTGCACCATCAATAAATAACCCTGTAGTTACTTCATCAATAGGAAGATCAACTTCTAAAACATTTTTAGCTGCAAGTGCTGCTTCATAGGCATCGCCTGTTCTAAAAGCTATTCCACCTTTAAGAGCATCTTTTGCAGATTGAATCACTTTAAAGAGTATATCTCTCTTTTCTTCATTTAATTCATATACATTATCTTGAGCATAAGCTTTTAAAGCACTGAGCTGGAACCCTTTAAGAGGCTCATTTGCTAAAAACTTTTGATAAACAATTTCTTCAAAAGATAATTCCGATGTTACTTCATCAACAGGAGGATGATTTCCCGGAGCCTCCTGACCAAATAAAGATTTATTTATATCTTTCAATGAGTGTATTGCATCGCCTACTAATACAACAAACTCTTCTTGTTCAGAGGCTTCTAATTCCAATATACTCTTATCACAATTTTTTAAAATATAAAGATCATGTAATGAAAGATCAACTTCACCAGATTTAAACTCTGAATAAATCTTTTTGATATAAGCTATATTATCAGTCAACATTTTATTAATAGCTTCTGATTCACTACCTATAATTCTAAAAGATGTGATTAATGGATTATATTTCAATTTTTCTACAACTGAATTCATAGTATTTTCACTGCAATTCTGTTCATACAATAAAGATATAGTATGAATCGTGCTTGAATATCTTAAAGCTTGAGCGACAAGAAGAAGATTTTCACCAGATATCCGATGAAATCCAATAGATTGCACAGAATGAGCTTCATTAATAACAGAAATAAACGAAATAATTTGATCAGGATTACCATCTGGATAAAATTCCATCGAAACATCGCTAGGTTTCAAATAATCAATGATATCTTTTAAAAGTTAAAGCTTATCTGATGAAAATTGTTATTAACAATAATAATATGCTAACTTAAATTAACCATCAAGAGAAAAATGTTGTTTTTTTAATATTATTTTAAGGTCAACAAATTAGGCGCTTGAGAATATAAATTAACTAACTTAAAATACAAAACTACAGCCTATTAACTCTTTCGTAATTTAAACCGCATAAGTCATGATATGCCTTCTAAATAACTATTTGCAACTCCTGAGCTGCATCAATTCCTACTTGATCTGCAGAATCAATATCGCATATCTTGGTGGTAAATCTAATATTTTTTCCATCAATATCTGAAAGCATATAACGAGCTTTAATTTTATTATTTTCATAGCACGCATAAGCTGACATAGGGGTCCTACAACTTGCATCCAAATGCGTCATAAATGATCGCTCCGCTCTAGCAAGATGCCCTGTAGATTTATGATTTATCAGTTCACAAATTGCTTTCATTTTTGTGTTATTTGAGCGGATCTCTAGTGCAATTATACCTTGCCCAGCAGCTGGCAACATCTCATCAAAATCTATTGGATAACAATGTTTAGAATCAAATAACCCACCACGGTACAGTCCAGCACATGCTAAGATTGTAGCATCCACTTCTCCATCTTGCAGCTTCTTCAGCCTGGTATTAATATTCCCTCTAAATTGCACCAATTTTATATCTGGCCTTTTTTGGCCAATTAATATTTTTCTTCTTACTGACGAACTACCAATGACTGAATTTTCTGGCATTTCCTCTATAGATTTATATTTATAAGAAACAAAACAATCCCTTGGATCCTCACGCTCAAGAACTGCAACTATCTCAAGATCTTCTGATATTACCCCAGGCACATCCTTGAGAGAATGTATGGCTAGGTCGATTTTTTTATTAATCAGCTGCTCCTCAAGCTCCTTCAAAAACAAAGCTTTACCACCAATATCATAAAGATTTTTATTAGTAATTTTATCTCCAGTTGTAACTATAGGAACAATCTCACATTCCAATTCTGGAATTTTACTTTGCAATTCCTTAACAACCATATCTGTTTGAATTAGCGCCAACTTACTCTTTCTAGTACCAATTCTAATTTTCATAGCTTTATACCAATTTAAAAGAAGATTCTATATTCCATTTTAAGTTTGAAATTTTACCATGCCCACCAATCACTACAGGGTAATTTATTTTACCATGCCCTATTCCAGATGTTCTAAAAGCAGGTATTTCACTTATATGATCATTAGAAAACTCCAAAAAAGTCTCTTCTATATAATCTTCAGAATTTGTAAAATCTGCAAAAATAATAGCTTTAGCTCCAGCAAATAAACCAGCATTTTTCATATGCATTAAAAATCTATGAACATGATAGCCTTTTTCATTTACATCCTCTACAAAGATAATTTTCTCTTTAAAGTCAGGCTGCAACTTCGTGCCAATCATATTCGAAATAAGAGATAAATTGCCACCAGAAACTTCTCCACTAATTTGATGATTATTTTTAGCTATAGCGTTAATAGGCTTAAGATTAAAACTCATCTCTTTTCCTGACATCACTTCAATAATTTTTTCAGTCATACTACCCTGATCAGGACTCATCGCACCGTGAATAGTTGGCAATTTATATTTTTGATTAAAAAGGAAATGTAGAGCAGTGACGTCACTAAAGCCAATAAGTATTTTAGGTGTTGCAGGTTCTATTTCTATACAATCAAAAACTATTTCAGTGCAACCATATCCACCACGAAATGCTACAATAATTTTTATATCTGGATCTAATATTGCATTTTGCAATTGCTTTAATCTCTCTTCCTTTGGAGCAGCAAAATATTCAAGTATATTTGGAGTAAAAATAGCTTTATCATATACGCAACTAAATCCATTTTCTTCATATAGTTGAATTGTTTTTTGAAGCCTCTCCATGCTTAACTTTAAATCCATTTGTCCAGATTTGTTTTTATACCCAGAGGCTGGTGCAATAATCACTACTTTATCTGTCTTTTTATTGAACTTAATCATCTCCAACCTTTAATGCCGCAACAAATGCAGATTGTGGAATTTCTACATTACCAACATTACGCATTCTCTTTTTTCCGGCTTTTTGTTTATCAAGTAACTTACGTTTTCTTGATACATCGCCACCATAACATTTGGCAAGAACATCTTTACGCATTGCTTTAACATTTTCTCTGGCAATAATTTTTCCACCAATTGCAGCTTGCACAGCAATTTGAAATAACTGCCTAGGAATCAAGTCTTTTAATCTCTTACATAACTCTCTACCACGAAATTCTGCACGTGATTTATGTACAATAGTTGAAAGAGCGTCAACTGGCTCTGCATTTACTAAAATACTGAGCTTTACTAAATTACTCTCCTCATAACCATCCATTTCCCAATCAAAACTTGCATAACCCTTTGTACAGCTTTTCAAGCGATCGTAAAAATCAAAAACTATTTCATTTAATGGCAATCTATATATAAGCATTATTCTACCAGATACATATTTCATATCTATCTGAGCACCCCTCTTATCAGTGCAAAGAGCTAGAACAGATCCTAAATAATCTTCAGGAACCATAATTGTAGCCTTAATCCATGGTTCTAACATTGAATCAATAGTCTGAACATCTGGAAAATCAGCAGGGTTATGAACCTCTAATTGCTCACTTCCTCTAACATTAATCCTATATATCACGCTTGGTGCAGTCGTAATTAGATCTAAATCAAATTCACGATCTAGCCTCTCTTGAACAATTTCAAGGTGCAACAATCCTAAAAAACCACATCTAAAACCAAATCCAAGAGCACTCGAGCTTTCTGTTTCAAACTCTAAGCTAGCATCATTTAGATGAAGCTTCTCTAATGAATCTTTTAAATTTTCAAATTCCGATGCATCCGATGGATATAAACCACAAAATACAACAGGTAAATTTGGTTTAAACCCTGGAAGCATTTGTATTTCTTTTTTGCTATCTTCAGCAATAGTATCTCCCACTTTACAATCAGAAACTTTCTTGATTGAAGCTGTTATAAAGCCAATCATCCCTTCATCTAGTGAATCACACATCACTTTCTTAGGAGTGAAATAACCCACATTATCAATATGATAGACCTTTTCAGTAGAAAGCATCTTCACCTTCATGCCTTTTTTAAGGCTACCTTGAAAAATACGAACAAGAATAACTACTCCTAAATATTGATCATACCAGCTATCGACCAATAGCGCTTTCAAGCTTTCTGGATTTTCCGCCTCTACAAATTCATTTTTTGGAGGAGGTAATCTATGTACCACAGCCTCTAGAACATCTTCAATACCAATTCCACTCTTTGCAGATACTAATAATGCATCACTAGAATCAATTCCAATCACATCTTCAATTTGCTGCCTTATCATTTCAGGTTCTGCTGCTGGAAGGTCTATTTTATTTAAAACTGGAACAATGTCATGATTGTTCTCAATAGCTTGATATACATTTGCAAGAGTTTGAGCTTCAACACCCTGACTAGCATCTACAACTAAAAGAGAGCCTTCACAAGCGGCAAGTGACCTGCTCACTTCATATGAAAAATCAACATGTCCCGGTGTGTCCATCAGATTCAACTGATAAATATTACCATCTTTAGCTTTATACTCAAGACGCACAGTTTGAGCTTTGATAGTAATTCCTCTCTCTCGTTCAATATCCATTGAATCCAAAACTTGCTGGCTCATTTCACGCTTCTGTAATCCACCACAAAACTCGATCAAGCGATCAGCTAACGTGGATTTACCATGGTCAATATGCGCTACTATAGAAAAATTCCTAATAAATTTCTTGTCTGTCATTCTAAATATAAAAAATTGCTACAAATTAGTCGAAATAAGCGGTAGTATATAGCAAAATATTTACATAAGGTAGAAAAAATGCGCGCTGAACTAGAAAACTTAAAAAACAAAATTGAGCTATCCTTAAACTTAATTAGGAGGTCACTTTGACCCGGAAGGGAAAAAGGATCGTCTTCAAGAATTAGAAAATCTCTCTTTAAAACAAGATTTTTGGGATAAACAACAAGAAGCTGGTGCCATTTTAAAAGAAAAAAGCATCATAGAAAAACAGCTAAATAGCTTTAATTACATCAATGATGGAATCCTAGAAGCTATTGAACTTGCAGAAATAGCTGAAGAAGAAAATGACGACGAAATGTCACAGCAAATTGAAAGTGACTTAAATAAAATCGCAGCGACTGCAGAAAAATTAGAAACTGAATGTCTTTTTTCAGGCGAAGCAGATAGTAATAATTGCTTTTTAGAAATTAATGCTGGCGCAGGTGGAACAGAGAGTCATGATTGGGCTTCGATGATGATGCGTATGTATCTAAGATTTGGAGAACGTATGGGATTCAAAACTGAAATTATCAATATAATATCAGGAGAAGAAGCTGGAATCAAATCATGCTGCATTAAGTTCAAAGGGGATATGGCATATGGTTGGCTCAAAACTGAATCAGGAGTACATCGCTTAGTACGCATCTCTCCATTTAACGCTGCAGGAAAAAGAATGACTAGCTTTGCATCTTGTTGGGTTTGTCCTGAAGTTGATGAAAACATTGATATTGTCATTGAAGATAAAGACTTACGAATAGATACATATCGAGCATCTGGTGCAGGTGGACAGCATGTTAACACAACAGATTCTGCTGTACGAATTACTCATATTCCAACAAATATTGTAGCGCAATGCCAAAATGATAGGTCTCAACATAGAAATAAAGCTGAAGCTATGCAAATGCTAAAGGCTCGCTTGTTTGAACTAGAACTTCAGAAGAAAATTGAAGAAGCTACTAAAGAAAACGCAAAGAAAACAGAGAATAGCTGGGGACATCAAATTAGATCCTACGTACTACAACCTTATCAGATGGTAAAAGACCTTCGTACAAATTATGAAACAAGTAACTCATCTGCGGTTTTAGATGGTGATTTAGACAAATTTATTTCAAGCTCTTTAGCAGCAAATGCTGGAAGCAAAAATGATTAAAAATTATTACTATGTACAATCTCAAAAATAAAAAAATTGGTGTATTTGGCCTAGGGGTTACAGGTGAATCAATATATTCTGAAATTATAAAACAGACAAGCAATATTGTCTGCTGGGATGATTCCACTAAAAACAGATCATTATTTACTGAGCAAGATAATCTACTAAATATCACAGACAACAAGTGGAAATCTCTAGATATTATCTTTATTAGCCCTGGCATACCAAATAATCACCGAATATTTTTATTAGCTAAGGCCAACAACATATTGATTTTATCTGATATTGAATTGTTTTTGCATAACAATATTGATTCAAAAATTATTGTTATAACTGGCACAAATGGCAAGAGTACAACAACAGCATTAATTGGTCACATACTTAATAATTCAGGTTTTGACTTCTCAATTGGTGGTAATATTGGATTACCTGTATTATCTCTTCCAAAACACAAAGTAGGTTATATTTTAGAACTATCATCATTTCAGCTAGATTTAATCAAGTATATTGATCCCACAATATCTGTGTTATTAAATATAACCCCAGATCATCTTGATAGGCATGGTACGTTTGAAAAATACTGTGAAGCTAAAAAGAAAGCAATTCAAGGAGATGGAATAAAAATCATTAGTACAGATAACGAGATTACATTTGGAATATATAATAAACTAATAAAAAATGGGGAGAAAAAGGCAATAGCTATATCTACTAGTAAAAATAAAAACACTATAAGCTGCACAACAAAATCACTAAATGATGATTTTTATGACGCATCAACCTACAATCTTCCAGCATTATTAAACCTTCCAGGAATACACAATCAAGAAAACATAGCAGCATCCTACGCCGTTTGCAGATCACTTGGTATGAAACCTCAGGAAATAATTGAACAACTAAAGAGTTTTAAAGGGCTAAAGCATAGGATGCAAAACGTTGGGTCAAAAGACAACATAACCTATTACAACGATAGCAAAGCAACAAATGCAAACTCAGCATCTAGCTCTATTTCTTCTATGAAAAACATATTCTGGCTAGCTGGAGGAGCTTTTAAAGAAAATAGTCTGGAACCATTAAAAAAATCACTTTCAAATGTAAGAAAAGCCTACCTCTTTGGAGAAAATAAGTTATTATTTTCTGAATATCTCAAAAATAAAGTTGATTTTGAAATGTTTTATACAATGCAAGAAGCTTTTGCTCAAGCATATGTTGATGCAAAACAAACAAAGGAAGTATCAAATATCCTTTTAGCTCCTGCATGCGCATCTTTTGATCAGTTTAAGAATTTTGAAGATAGAGGCAATCAATTTATAGATTTATGCAATGAAAAGTTACAACAAAAATAACGTATTCATGAAATGGTGGCGTGGAGTTGATCAGCAAACCATGATCGCCCTATCCATACTTATAGGTTTCAGCTTGATGCTAGTTACAACAACAAGTGCAGCCGTTGCTGAAAAAATTGGATTAGCAGACAACCATTTCTCATCAAGGCAAACAATCTTTTTATCTATTGCAATTATAATGGTTATTTTCTTTTCTTCTATAGAAAAAAAATGGGTAAAACGCATAGGTATTGTTGGATTTATAGTTAGCATTCTATCTCTAATACTAGTAAAATTCTACGGATATGAAGTAAAAGGAGCCGTACGCTGGATGCGAATTGCTGGATTCTCATATCAACCATCCGAATTTATGAAACCTTGCTTTTCAGTAGTTACTGGATGGATATTATCACTAAGATATCAAGAAGATTTTCCTAGTTTTAGAGTTTGTGCAATTCTGTATATAATCGTAGCGGCTCTATTAATAACACAACCTGATTTTGGAATGCTTGTTTTAACAACAGCAGTATTTGCTGTTCAGTTATTTGTTGGCGGATTACCTATAATTTGGATTTTCGTTTCAGGGGTTATTGGATTATTCGGCGTAGTCTCAGCATACTTCTTATTGCCACACGTTGCCACAAGAATTAATAATTTTCTAGATCCAGCCGCTAACGAAAACTATCAAGTAGCAAAATCAATATTAGCTTTTGAACATGGTGGACTTTATGGCAAAGGACCTGGAGAAGGCGCGATAAAACAACATCTACCTGATTCTCATACTGATTTTATTTTCGCTGTAGCCGGCGAAGAATTTGGAGCTATTATTTGCGTTATGTTAATCGCTGTATTTGCTTTTATCGTACTTAAGAACCTTATCAGACTAAATAATGAAGATGATAAATTTGTACAGCTAGCAGCAGTAGGAATCATTACACAATTTGGACTTCAAGCTACTATTAACATGGGTGTCACACTCAATCTACTCCCAACAAAAGGTATGACATTACCATTTATTAGTTACGGAGGATCTTCTACTATTGCCATTGCTCTTGCTCTTGGAATGTTATTAGGTCTTACTAAAAAACAAACATCTCTTGTTAAATACAAGATGAAACATATTGATATTTAGGATTATGCATAAAAAGAAAACTATTATTCTAGCAGCCGGAGGCACTGGAGGGCATTTTTTCCCTGCAATTGCACTTGCAGAAGAACTAGAACAATCAGGCCATGACTTACATCTATTTACAGATTTAAGATGTAAAAAATATATAACAAAAGATTTGCCAGTTACAACTCATATATCAGCTCTACATATCAAAATGTCTGGGATATTTAATAAAATAAAATCTATCTATCAATTAATCTCTGCTTGCGCGGAAGCTATCATATTATTCTTAAAATTAAAACCATCAATTATAGTTGGTTTTGGAGGATATCCAAGCTTTCCAGCCATGCTTGCCGCAAGCATATTAAGAAAGCCAATAATTATCCACGAACAGAATTGCTTCTTGGGGAAAAGCAATAAATTATTCGCAGAGAAAGCTAAACATATTGCTCTCTCATATAAGGAGACAAATAATATTCCAGAGAAATTTAAACATAAAATCATCTATACAGGTGATATTATTAGAAAATCAATTAGAAATCTGCCAGAAAAAACAGATTTCAACTCCAAACCATTTAATCTTTTTATAGTTGGAGGCAGCCAAGGAGCATCATTTTTTACTAAAATCCTTCCAGATACTATTAAGCTATTAAAAGAGTTACACCCAGGTATCAAAATTAAAATAACTCAACAAGCTTTGGATGAAGATAATAAATCGATTACGGAGAAATATGAATCACTTGGAATTGAGCATAATATACAAAGTTTTTTTTACAATATTCATGAAATATATGAGAAAACTAACTTAGTAATTGCTCGCTCAGGTGCAAGCACAATTGCTGAACTAACCAATATAGGACTTCCAGCTATATATATCCCCTACCCTTATGCTGCAGAAGATCATCAAACATTTAATGCAATGGCACTTGTAAATGATAAAGCTAGTTGGTGTTATTCTCAATCAAAAACTACACCCAAAATACTGGCTGATAAACTATATGAATTAATAAGTGATAGTACACTACTGGAACAAACTTCACACAATCTTTTAAAAAGAAGAAGTAATGGAGCTAAATATTTAGCTGACACAGTTCTAAAAATAATTACGAATTAAGTGCTACAAGTTGCTATTCTGAGTTGCAACTACGCTCATAGTGTGACATTAATTACTAAATAGGATTTTTTCGATTAATTTTTTAAGTGAAGCTATGCTAAAAAAAGCAATAACATTGACGTTACTTACATTTTTATTAACTTCCTGCGTTACAGGGCCAGAAGGATATCTAAAAAGATCTGCTAATAATAAGATATTTGATAGGTACGGCTTCAAAGGTGGAAAAAGAGCCCCTTTGTATAATAAAAGATATATTACTCAAGCGAAGAAAAATATTCTTAACGACAACATAGATGATGAAGATGAAGATGATAATGATTATGAAAGTCAAAGTTCATCACAAGAAAACATCGAAATGTATAAAGCAATGATTGATGAGGATCTTGAAAGAAAAGAAAAGAAAAAAAATAAATCTACTTGGTGGTGGAATAAAAAGAAAAAACAAAGCTACCCTTCTGTAGTAGATGCAAGTAAAAATATAGACCCAAATATACATGCACAAAATCTTGAGCTTAGAGAAGAGTTAAATCAGATTAAAGCTATGCTTCGTGATACAAAAAGAGATATGGCTTCGTATAAATGCCCAACATCACAAGAACAAGAACAAAAATCTTCTGATATAAAAAAGCAAGATTTGCCAAGACCCACTCTTGATCGCTCAATCCCAAGAGACCTTCAACAAAAAACAAAAGAAATTGTAACAAACGATCACGTGCATTCTATTTAATATAGAAATAATATCATTTTCACATAAGATCAGAATCCATGCTGATGGTAAAAGAACCTGAGTTTTTTGCTATTTAAAGCACAATCAGAAAGATTTACTGGATTCTGCATCAAGTCAAGAATGACGTAAGCTGTAAAGCTTCAAATTTAATCTGACAGAGTGGTAAAAAGAGAGTAATATATTTAGTAGTTGAATATATTGCATTTAACCACTCAAACAAGAGATTAAAAATGAGTCAATTAGAAAAAATCATCAAACCCAAATTAGGACTTTTAGAATTAGCGAAACAGCTTGGTAATGTAAGTCAAGCGTGTAACGTTATGGGATATTCAAGGGATACCTTTTATCGTTTTAAAGAATTATATGAAAATGGTGGGGAAGCTGCTCTACAGGAAATAAGCCGCAAGAAACCTATCATGAAAAACAGAGTACCTTCTGATGTAGAACAAGCCGTCATAGATCTTGCTATTTCAAACCCTGCTTTAGGGCAATTACGAGCTAGTAATGAGCTGAAGCAACAAGGTGTTTTAATATCAAGTAGTGGAGTTCGTTCTATTTGGTTGCGTAATGATTTAGAGACAATGCGTAAGCGTCTAAAAGCCTTAGAAGCTAAATCAGCGCAAGATGGTATGATATTAACTGAAGAACAGCTAGCAGCTCTTGAGCGGGCTAAAGCTAGCAAAGTAGCTCACGGTGAAATCGAGACTGAGCATCCTGGGTATCTTGGTTCACAAGATACTTACTATGTAGGTAATATGAAGGGGGTTGGAAAAATTTACCAACAAACTTTTGTTGATACATATTCTAAAGTGGCGCAAGTAAAACTTTATACTGAGAAATCAGCTATTACTGCAGCTGATATACTAAATGATAGAGTGCTGCCATTTTATACAGAACAAGGCCTTAGCATGTTTCGTATACTCACTGATCGCGGTACTGAATATTGTGGTAAACCTGAGCATCATGCCTATCAACTTTATTTAGGAATTGAGAATATTGATCACACAAAAACAAAGGTTCGTAGTCCGCAAACTAACGGTATTTGCTAGAGGTTCCATAGAACTATGAAACAAGAGTTTTATGATATAGCATTTCGCAAAAGAATATACGGCTCTGTAGAAGAGTTACAAATTGATGTTGATTTATGGATTAATAAGTACAATACTCAAAGAACACATTCAGGAAAGCATTGTTATGGAAAAACACCTATGCAAACCTTTCTTGATTCAAAACATATTGCTTTGGATAAGAATATTCCTAGCTACGTGAATGAGTGTCAGACACATGATACTCAGAACTTATCTGACAGTAATTATGCTGTATGATAAGTAGCTATCTGTCAGATCAAGTGTAGAGTTTTACATTTAATCACAAAAAAAAGCTTCTCATTGAAAAGCTTCTTTTTCTACCACTAATTTATAAAATAAACAAAAGTAATTTTAATGTTTATATTATTTAAAATCTTTTTCGCTAATTACTACTTCTGTCAAAGTAACACCTATCTTCTCATCAACAATAACAATTTCACCTTTGGCTACTTTCTTATTATTAACGAACACGTCAATAGGCTCACCAACAGTACGCTCTAATTCAATCACAGCCCCTTTACCAAGCTTCAAAATGCTGCTCAGTGGCATTGTTGTGCCTCCAAGTACAACAGAAACTTGTACAGGTACATCGTACAGTGCTTCTAGTGTTAACTCTACATTTTCTTCTTCAGCTTGTTTTTCAGCCATATCTTTATCTTACCTTATTATTTTTTTATGTTGCGCTCTTAAGCTGTTCAATAATTTTATCAATTTCAGCTGTAAGCTGTTCTTGATTATATTCTAACCTAGTCTCTGCCCAATCTAAAATACAATCGTCTTTTCCAAGCTTTTCATCTTTGACAATCTGAAAATTCTCCTTAAATTTACTAGAAATTGATTCTGATTGCAAAACTTCAGTGCAAAAATCATATCTATCAGGATGAATTGTTAAAACAATACTACCCTCTTTATAAAAGGTTTTTAGCTTCTCAATCAAACCATTACTAATGATTTCTTCAAAATTTGCAGGCAAAATTAAATGTAACTTCTTTGCAATGCCAGAGATAGCCGAAGCAGAAACTTTTGTTACCTGTTCATCGATATTTCCAGATGGCAAAATTGAAGCTAATTTTTGAGCTAATATTTCTGACAAATCTCCTTTCGAATTACTATCAGCGATTATTGCCTCATATTTAACTTTTGCTTCATCCAAACCTTTTTGATAAAACTCTTCCTTTATAGCCTCTACGTCAATTTCTACTTTAATTTCTTGAGGTCCTCCCTCGGAAAGCATATTACGAGATTCTAAAGGATCGTCAACATTTTTTTTACTATTCCCGACATTTTCAGAATCTTTACTTTTTTCTTCATCAACTATTTTACTAATATGCTCTGAAACTGCTTCAATAATTAGCTCATCAACTTCATGATTTTTAGCATGTACTGAAGAATTTACAACAGCAGATTTAGGTAATTCTTTTAATTCAAACTTTTCATATTTTGTCGTCATCTATTTTACCTACTAAACTTTACGTTACAAACTCATCATCATCACTATTAAGTACAACGTCAATTTCACCATTTTCTATTAGTTGTTTTGCAACCGCGACGACATCCGCTCTAGCTGAATCAACATCTTTAACTCTAACTGACCCAAGCGCCATTAAATCTTCTTCAATAATTTTAGCAGCACGTTGCGACATACTAGAAAATAAAACAGTTTTAAGTTCATCTGGAGCGCCTTTAAGCGCAAGCGTTAAGCGAGACTTTTCAACATCCCTTAGCAATCGCTGAATACCTTTAGAATCTATTTTCACTAGATCATCAAACGTAAACATCATATCTTTAATCTTAACAGCAGCATCTGGAAGATTTGACTCAAGCATAGTCATAAATTTGCTTTCACTGTTACGATCAAGGTTATTAAAAATCTCAGCTAACATTTCAAAACTATCATATTTTTGAGTCTTGCCAACACTACTAATAAATTCAGCTCTTAAAATTCTTTCAACCCTTTCAAGAACCTCTTTCTTCACACTACCTAAACTTAATATTCTAGAAATAATTTCAAATGCAAAACTATCTGGTAGATTACTCAATACCTTTGCTGCATGATCTGGAGAAATTTTAGAAAGTACAAGCGCAGCTGTTTGAGGGTGCTCATTTCTAAAATACAAAGCTAAAAGCTCTTCATTTACATTAGCAAGCTTCTCCCATGTATTTCTACCCTGTGGGCCTCTGATTTCATCCATAAGACTTGATACACGATCTTTATCAAGAATTTTTTCTAGTAACCTCTCTGTACTATGCAAATTCCCAAGGAACATTGAATCCCCTGTTAGCGCTGAGGATAATTGATCCATAACTGAATCTATAACTTCTGGACTCACTGCACCTAAATGCGACATGGCATGAGAAATATCAGCAATCTCATCCTCGGACATTAAAGAAAATACCTTCGTAGCGTTTTCATCTGTTAAGGATAACAGAACTATAGCTACTTTCTGATTACCTGTTAATTTGGCAATATCTTTAGCTGTAACTCCCATTAACCCTCCTCATTTAACCATTTTCTTAAAACATTCACTAAATCTTGTGGACTAGTATCAGCAATCTCATTCACTTTCAATATAGGGTCCACTTTAGATGGACTAGCTTCTGGTGTTTCACCATCGGCTGGAAGAGACATAATTGCATTTGGAACTGATCCAGCAACGCCAGGTACACCAGGAATACCACCTTCCATACCAGCCAAACTATCATCTCCATTCAAATCATCTGCTTTTCTAACTTCAAATGCTTTTAATGCTATCGGTCTAATAACTGTAATTAATACTAATAATACGACAATTGCAAAAATTAAAGTTTGAAATAGGCCTGGAAGCTCTTCTTTAATCCAATCAGAATCGTCATCCCCAAAAGGATCAAGCTCTGATGAAAACTTCATATTAATGACTTCAATTCTGTCACTTCTATCTTCGTCAAAACCAATTGCAACCTTAACCAAATTAGCAATTTTATCTAAATCTTCTTGAGATCTAGGAGTATATTCAACTTCTTCAGTTTCTGGATTAGTCTTGTAATGACCATCAACTAAAATACCTATAGACATTTTGTTGATTATTCCACTTTCAGAAATATGATTTTTTATTGTCTTAGAAATTTCATAATTTGTTGTCTGATCGCTTTTTTCAATAATAGCAAATTTACTTGCACTATCATCGCCGCTACTGCCACCAGGGATATTATTAGCAACTGATGCATCTATTCCACCAGCGTTTGCAACTGGAGTTTGCTCTCTTTCATCGACAGATTGCACAGATCTAACTACCACACCATCTGGATCATACATTTCAGAATTAGTAACAATTCTGTCGAAATTCATATCCAAAGCAACTTGAGCTTTCACCTTGCCTGGCCCTATAGTGCTGCCAAGAAGTTCTTCAATCACTTTTCTAAGACGTGACTCTTCAGCAATTCGCACTTCTTCATTTTTCCCACTAGCAAAATCTGAGGACTCTTCTGAGGAACCAATCTTAAGCGCCCTACCTTTTGTATCTACAATTGTTACGCTCTTCATTTCCAAACCTGGAACAGATGTAACAACTAAATGACTTATTGCATCAATTTCAGATTTTCCTAATCTCTTACTTCCCTTAAATTTCAATACCACAGATGCCCTAGGATCCATTCTTTCTTTAGAAAAAATCTCCCTTTGCGGCATTACCAGATGAACTCTTGCCTTTGACACCTGATCAAAAGCGGAAATAGTTCTACTGAGCTCCCCCTCCAACGCGCGTATTAATTTAATATTTTGTGAAAAATTTGTAGCTCCAATACTATCTTCTTTATCAAAAATCTCATATCCAACAACTGAACCACTATTTGGCAACCCTACTTGAGCTAGAGATAATCTTGCGTTTACTACTTCGGACTTATGTACTTTGATAGTGCTTCCATCAAACATTACTTGATAAGGAATTTTACGATTATCCAACTCTTCAGCAATTTTTGCACTATCTTGTATATCTAAATCAGTATACAAAACTGCAAATTCATTATTGCTAATCTTCGTCATAAAAACGACAAACATTACAAGGAATGTAAATATAGTAATCGCAGCAGCGGCGAGCCTGACTGGACTCATCTCCTTAAAAAACTGAACTATAACCTGCATTTATAACGATTTTTCTTAAGTTAAAAAAAAATTAAGTACAATTAATACTCACTTTATCCAAAATGTCAACGGATTTGGATGGGGCTGTTCTTCAAGTAAATATTGAAGAGAAACGATACTTCTTACAACAAACCATACAAATATTAGCATATATAAAATAGGTCCAATAAATATTACGGTTGTGATCATTGCAACAAAAGCAGCCGCTATTCCAAAACAAAATGACCTAAATGCAAAAATATAATGCGTCCTATATAATTTACTAATATTTGTTTTATTAGCAAAAGCAAAAACCGCACCTATTATCGGCAAAATTGGCACGATAATTCCACAAAGATACAAAACATAAATAAGTATTAGATTTTTCCTTCCAGGTTCCAGATATTGTTTTATCTCTTCACTCATAATATTTAACTTTTCTCACTTAGATTTTTTATCACCGCACCCAGTATACTACCATGCTTAATATATTCTATTTCATTATCAGTATAGACCTGCAATGTCACATCTATAGTTTCATTATTACCACCACTTCTTTTGATAAATAGTTTTAGTGGCTGATAAGGTTTAATATCATTATCAATACCTAAAATACTTATATGCTCATCTCCTTCTAAAGCTAAATTATTTATTTCAGTTCCAGTATTAAATGCTATAGGTAATACTCCCATACCTACCAAATTTGATCGATGAATTCTTTCAAAACTCTCAGCAATTACAGCTTTTACTCCTAATAAATTTGTTCCTTTTGCAGCCCAATCTCTAGATGAGCCAGTGCCGTATTCCTTTCCTGCAAATATGACAAGAGTAGTTTTAGAAGCTTTATAAGACATCGCAGCATCATAAATACTCATTTGCTTGCCAGATTCTTGATTGATAGTCACTCCACCTTCAATCCCTTTGCACATCAAATTTTTAATTCTTACATTTGCAAATGTCCCACGCATCATCACTTCATGATTTCCTCTTCTGGATCCATATGAATTAAATCCTGCCGGGGAGATACCACGATCCATCAAAAATTGAGCAGCTGGGCTTGTTTTACTTATTACACCTGCAGGCGAAATATGATCTGTAGTAATTGAATCCCCAAAAAACGCTAACATTCTTGCATCTTGTATATTGGTCAAGACTTGTTGAGGTTTATCAATATTTTCAAAATATGGCGGATTATTTATATATGTACTAGATTTACTCCATTCATAAGTCCCAGTTTCCTCAGCAACTATATTCTGCCAATTTTCATCACCATTAAATACATCTTTATATTTTTCAGCAAACATTTCTGATGTAACACTAACTTCAACATGCTTTCTAATTTCTTCCCTTGATGGCCAAATATCTTTCAAATATATATCCTTACCATCTTCTGTTGTTGCGATTGGATCTTTATCTAAATCAATATTCACTGTTCCAGCTATTGCATAT
Source organism: Rickettsiaceae bacterium (assembly GCA_965233855.1). Taxonomy (GTDB): domain Bacteria; phylum Pseudomonadota; class Alphaproteobacteria; order Rickettsiales; family Rickettsiaceae; genus Megaera_A. Next base: position 738,176 of record OZ247586.1, read on the forward strand.
GCAACAACTAATGGAGGTGAAGCTAGATAATTTGCTCTAACATGTGGATGCACTCTTCCTTCAAAATTTCTATTGCCAGAAAGAACAGACGCTACAGCTAATTCATTATCTTTAATTACCTGATCAATTGCAGGATCTAATGGTCCTGAATTTCCTATACATGTAGTACACCCATAGCCAACTAAATTAAACCCTAATTTATCAAGATACTCGCTTAAACCACTCTTATTCAGGTATTCTGTTACCACTTGAGAACCAGGCGCTAATGAAGTTTTTACCCACGGTTTTACATTCACACCAAGTTCATCAGCCTTCTTAGCAACCAGACCCGCCGCAATCATTACAGATGGATTTGAGGTATTTGTACAACTAGTAATAGCAGCAATTACCACATCACCATGACCAATTGAATCCTCACTATTATCAATCTTATTCTTAACAGAAAGATCTGCATCTGAGCCAGCCAACTCAGGCAAAGATTTAGCAAAATTCCCTTGCATTCCTGCTAGCGCCACCCTGTCTTGAGGCCTTTTAGGTCCAGCAAGTGACGGTTCAATTGAAGACATATCAAGCTCTAACATATCTGTATATTCAGGTTGATGAGCATCTCTCCACATACCTTGTAATTTTGCATATTCTTCAACAACTTTGACATTATGTTCTTGTCTACCAGTTAATCTTAAATATTTAAGAGTTTCATAATCAATAGGGAAAAATCCACATGTTGCACCATATTCTGGTGCCATATTTGATATTGTTGCTCTATCTGCCAAAGAAAGATTTTCAACTCCAGGACCAAAGAATTCAACAAACTTACCAACTACACCTCTCGCTCTTAGCATCTGGGTAATAGTTAAAACAAGATCAGTTGCAGTAATTGAGCTTTCAAGCTCGCCATCTAGCTTAAAACCTACTACTTCTGGTAAAATCATTGGTAATGGCTGACCAAGCATTGCAGCCTCAGCTTCAATACCCCCAACACCCCAACCTAAAACTGATAGCGCGTTAATCATGGTAGTGTGGCTATCTGTTCCAACTAATGTATCAGGGTAAACAACACCCCCTTCTCCACCATTTATGTATATACTTTGTGCTAATGACTCCAAATTTACTTGGTGACATATTCCTGTCCCAGGTGGAACGACTCTAAAATTACTAAAGTTTTTTTGTCCCCATTTTAGAAACTGATAACGCTCTTTATTACGCTCAACTTCTTTACTGACATTATCTGCAAATGATGTTTTTTTACCAAAGGAATCGACTTGTACCGAATGATCAATAACTAAATCGACTGGTATAAGTGGATTAATTTTATGTGGACTATCACCAAGGGTTTTCATAGCATCTCTCATGGAAGCCAAATCAACTATTGCTGGCACACCAGTAAAGTCCTGCATCAATACCCTAGCAGGCATGTAATTTATTTCTTCAGTAGATTTTTTAACCTTCAACCACCTTTTAAATGACAATAAAGATTCTTCATCTCCACCATTTCTTACAACATTTTCAAATAGCACCCTAAGGCAATATGGGAGTTTTTCAATTTCAAAATCGCAATCGATAGATGCTTGCTTTACATCGTAAATGGTATAATCTACACCATCAAAATTTTGTTGTTTAACATATTTTGACTCATGACCTACAGACATACAAAAAAACTCCTAAAATAAAAAATTACAACCAATACAATCAATAGCCTTGGCATTTTCCTCTACTAATGGTAATAAAACTATGTAGCAAGGACAAGTTATTTCATTGCATAATTGTATAATTTACTAAAACTTAGTCTCATAAAATGTTGTCATTACAATCTTTAGGTTTTAAAGCGCAGGATCAAGCGATTTTTAAAAATATTTCTTTAACACTACTACCATCATCAATTTTATACTTACAAGGTAGCAACGGATCAGGGAAAACTTCATTATTACGTATGCTAGCAGGAATCCAAAAACCTACAAATGGAATGATTACCTACGGAAAAGAGTCAACCCCCATTGCAAAATTCGATAAACCATATTGTACATATCTAGGTCACAAAACTGGATTAAAACAAGAATTATCAGTTATAGATAATTTGACATATTGGGCACAGATCTATAATTCAGTAGAACTAATTGATGCTGCTATAATATATTTCCAACTTCAAGAATACTCTCACAAAAAATGCTATGAACTTTCTGCTGGAAATCAAAAAAAAGTAGCCCTAGCTAGACTGATAACATGCCAATCTAAATTATGGTTACTTGACGAGATTGATACAAACTTAGACGAAGCAAATAAAAAGCTACTTCTAAATTTAATTGTTTCTCAAGCCAACAATGGAGGAATTGTTATTATATCTAGCCACAATAAGCCAGATATAAAAACCGCCATAAGCATCAAACTACAAGATTATTCATAAGAAGCACTATGAAAATAAATATTAAACATGAGCTAAAAATTCAAAATAATATATATAATTTAGTGAAATATACTATTATATTTCTTATATTCTGCACTTTTAGCATTACTCTAATAAACACGCATGAAAATATTCAACTTTTTGGAGTGGCATTTTCTGTAATATGCATTCCCCTTGCTTTTATTAGCCTTTCAAACAACTTAATTAAACCAGATATTGAAGATGGAAGTCTTGAAATATCTCTAACAGTTATAAATCCTATTAAAATTATAGTTGCTAAATACATATCAATTTGTATATGCGTATTACTTAGTTTTGCTATCACTCTTCCAATAACTACTATTTTATACGATATAAAAATACATACTTTAGTAGCACTAATCTTATCAGGAATATTACTGATTACTCTAAGCTCCGCATTATCTGTCCTTACTTCATCAATTCAAGGTTATTTTAGAACAAACACAAATTTTCTTTCTATCTTGATCATGCCATTAATAATACCAAATATAATAATTTCTGGATTATTAATACAATCCCCTGAAGAAATGCACCTTACAGCTATTATGCTTGGAATAAATTTAGTTATTATTCCACCAGCTTTATACCTATCTAGCTATCTTTTAGAAAATATTTACAACATATAAACTCTAAATATTACTACTAACACTCAAAATGTTTGTTGCAATGATTCGCATGGTTTAGAATATTTAGTATAAATATATAAAACGGCAATTACATGTTACAAGCATTTCTTGGTAAACTCAGAATTTTGCTCAAAAACCCTATGGTACTATTCGTTTATGGGATTATGGCTAAATGGTATATTATGATCATGGTCGCCGCAGTAGTTGTCACATTTTGGGTATTTTCAGGACTAAAAGAGTCTGGGTTTTTAGACGAAGCTGAACAAGTAGTATCAAAAGCGCTAAAGGATACAAAATCAGTAGCTAGATATTGTGTACCAAAAATAATGAGCCTTAGCGATTTTTGGGATTGTCTAGAATCACCGCCAAATTATGAAGCAACAAAAGAAGAAAAAGCTTTTGAAGAGGGGTTGACAGATCTCTTGGATATTAGTAGTTATGATCAGGAAAAAGATCCTTATGCTGAAAATACAAATAATCAATAATATTTAAATTCTAGTAAATAAAATTAAAAAGTAAAAATATGTCAGACGATACAATGCCAGATGATCCAGACAAAACCACTCGTCGGGATTTTATGACTCTAACAGCTAGTGGAATGACCGCTGTCGGTGCAGCTTGTGCGGCATGGCCGCTAGTAGACTCGCTGAATCCTTCCGCAGATGTTCTAGCACTTTCTTCCATTGAAGTAGAGATTGGTCATGTTGAACCTGGTCAAACTATGACTGTTAAATGGCGCGGAAAACCTGTATTTATTACTCATAGAACGGAAGAGCAAATAAAAGAAGCTGTTGACACCCCATTAAAAGACCTGGTCGATCCTGAAGAAGATTCGGCAAGAGTAAAGGCTGGACATTCAAAATGGCTAGTAACAATTGGTATTTGTACACATCTTGGTTGCGTTCCAATTTCAAATAAAGGTGATTATGATGGCTGGTTCTGTCCTTGCCATGGCTCACATTATGATACTTCAGGAAGAATCAGAAGAGGCCCTGCTCCACTTAATTTGGCAGTGCCGCCTTACGAATTTATTTCAGACACAAAAATAAAAATTGGCTAATCATGAATAAAACAAATTCACATAACACTCCAAAAAAAAGAACTGGTATAATCGGTTGGATAGATTATAGACTGCCTATTTTTTCATGGTTAGAACATTTTGCAGTTTATAAAACGCCAAAAAATCTAAACTATATGTGGAGCATGGGCTCGATTGCAGGAATTGCACTTGTAATTCAAATCGTTACTGGAATCGTTCTGGCAATGCACTACACCCCGCACGTAGATCATGCATTTGATAGTGTTGAAAAAATTATGCGTAATGTAAATTATGGCTGGCTAATAAGATATATGCATGCTGTTGGAGCATCAATGTTCTTTGTTGCAGTTTATTTACATATATTCAGAGGGTTATATTACGGATCATATAAAGCGCCTAGAGAATTGCTTTGGCAAATTGGACTAATAATCTTTCTAGCTATGATGGCAACAGCCTTTATGGGTTATGTTCTACCTTGGGGGCAAATGAGCTATTGGGGAGCAACAGTAATTACCAACTTATTTTCAGCAATTCCTGTTGTTGGAGAAAGTATCGTAACATGGCTATGGGGTGGTTTCTCAGTTGATAACCCTACATTAAACAGATTCTTTTCCTTACATTATTTACTCCCATTTGTAATAGTTGGACTAGTTATATTGCATATTTGGTCATTACACACTCATGGATCAAATAATCCAACTGGAGTGAAACTTAAAAAAGAAGATATGATTCCGTTCCACCCATATTACACAATCAAGGATTTTGTGGGATTTGGAGTATATTTCCTAATATTCGCTTATTTCATTTTCTATAAGCCAAATCTTCTAGGACACCCAGATAATTATATACCGGCCAATCCATTAGTAACCCCCGCTCATATTGTGCCAGAGTGGTATTTCTTACCCTTCTATGCAATACTTAGAGCAGTTCCATCAAAGCTTGGCGGCGTTTTACTGATGTTTGGTAGTATCCTTATTCTGTTTTTCTTACCTTGGCTTGATCGTTCAAAAGTAAGAAGCGCAACGTATAGACCTTTATATAAATGGGCATTTTGGGCTTTTGTTATTGATTGCTTAATCCTTGGTTATGTCGGCGGAATGCCAGCTGAAGAGCCTTACATTACTATCAGTAGAATTGGAGCAAGCTACTATTTCTTCCATTTCTTAATCATTGTCCCATTCATTGCTAGATTTGAAAGGCCTCTACCACTACCTCATAGCGTGGAAGAAGAAGGTCACATGCATGAAGATGATATAATTTAGGTAAGTAACAACTATGTTTAAAAGAATTTTAACCACACTAATAGTTATTTTTATATCTACAAATGGATATGCAAGTTCAGATGCAAAAAGTCCAAAGCAGATGGTTTGGCCATTTGAAGGAGTTTTTGGCACCTTTGATAGGCAAGCTGCTCAAAGAGGAGTCCAAGTTTATATGGAGGTATGTGCAGCTTGTCATGGCCTAAATCACCTTTATTATCGCAACCTGCTTGATCTTGGCTTTTCAGAAGCAGAAATTAAGGAAATTGCTAGTGAAAAAATGGTATTAGATGGTCCAGATGACATGGGAGAAATGTTCGAAAGAAAGGCTCTACCTTCTGATACTTTTGTAGCACCTTATCCAAATGAGGAGGCAGCGCGTGCTGCAAATAATGGCGCATACCCTGCTGATTTATCTCTAATTGTAAAAGCAAGAGCTGATGGAGCTAACTACCTCTACTCTCTTCTAACTGGTTACCACGAGGAACCGGGTCACATCAAATTAATGCCAGGACTTTATTACAACCCGTATTTTGATGGAGAGCAGCTTGCAATGCCAGCACCGCTATCATCGGATCAAGTTGAATTTATGGATGGAACTCCAGCAACTGTTGAGCAAATGGCTAGAGATGTTACGATCTTCCTACAATGGGCAGCAGAACCAGAAATGGAACATAGAAAATCCATGGGACTAAAAGTAATGCTCTATTTGCTAGTCTTTACTATTTTCTTCTATATAGCGAAGAAAAAACTATGGAGAAAAGTAAAATAAAACGAACTTAAAAAATAAACAGCGAAGAGATATTGACTCCTCGCTGTTTTAAAAACCTAATACTTATTGCCCTTCGTAATATTCTTCTTCTCCAGATATATCCACTTCATCTTCTATATCATCTTCATGTACACCAATTATACTATCGAATAGCATACGATCAGCACTATGGTAATCTCCTGTATCACCTAACTCTTCTTGTATCCAATCAATAGCAAATTTTACATAATCTGCATCACCAGAATTCTGTAAAACAAGTTCATCAACATCACCAGACATAAGTTCAAAATGAAGTGGATCTTCAGAATATCTATCTAAAATAGCTTCAAGACCTCCATACTCCCCTCCATTAAAAATTTCAACAAATTTATCTCCATTTCCATCATCTGAAATTGTTATCAAAAGACCTCGATGAGCGACAGATAAATCAGCTAGTACGATTTCACCTGAATCAATAAGTCCTTGTATTTCTTCATCCATTATTAGTTCTCCAAAATTTATTATGTACAAAAACAATTTTTATACTAATTGAAACTTATCTAATAAAAATTAACTTTTAGAAATAGTAATAATTCACCTAAGACTCCTACCTAAGGTGACAATACTTAAAAAAAACTATGTAGTTCCAATCGTCATAAGCTTAACTTCTTTTGCCCCTGCTCTCTTTAACATAGCACTACATGTATTGCTAGTTTCACCAGTAGTTCTTACGTCATCCACTAATAAAACCACCTTACCTTTAATATTATATTTTTTATTCATTACAAGAGTTCCACTCAGATTCTTTTTTCTTTGAGAGCGAGATAAAGAAGTTTGAGGTTTTGTCCATTTAGTTTTGATTAATAAATCTGGCAACTCTACTATTTCAAGAGATTTAGCAATTTGTTTTCCTAATATTTGTGGTGGATTATAATTTCTAAAAATACGCTTTAATCTATTCATTGGCACAGGTGCTATAAGATCTACATCTGTAAAATCATTTTTATATCTAGAAATCAATAATTTTGAAAATAATTTAGCATTACTAGTCTGATCATTATATTTGAAGCCATGAATTAGCTTTTTACTGTTTTCATCAAACTTAAATAAGCTTCTTGCTAAATCATATTTTGGGGGTTCAATAATACATTTTCCACACTCGCTCTGCCCTTCCATTACAAACTCAAACGGAAAACCACATATCTTGCAAAATGGTGCTGAAATAAAATCAAGCTTACTAAAACAAGAAGAACATAAACCATCCCCTTGATCCGTGAGTTCATAACATGATGCGCATCTATGGGGCAACACAAAATCTGTAAAATTTGACAACATCTCTTTAAACACTATTGCCTTCTGCCCATAGTATATTTAATAAGCAACTTCTTAAATGGAGGAATTTTCTCAATCACTTTAAAGCCAGCATTTCTTCCCATTTGCATAATTTTTGAATTATTAGAAAAAACAGTGTTAATAGTATCAGTAATTTCTAGCATATTGCTATTATCACTTTTGCGAAACTTTTGATATTGATTTAACATATGGTCATTAACTCCATGGTCTAGAACCAAATTTACCAAACAATCAATATCTTTAATCCCCTGATTTAAACCTTGCCCTGCAAGGGGGTGAATAATATGCGCAGTATCTGCAATTAGGGCTATTCTTTTATTAAAATATTTATCAGCTTCATATGCTTTTAATGGAAAACCCGCAATATCACCTTCTATTTGAATGTCACCAAGAAACTCGCCAAAATTATCCTGAACAATTTCTCTAAACTCCTCTTTTGGCAATTCTTCGAGCACTTGCTTCATGTCAGATTCAACAGTCCAAACAATTGATGATAAATTCTGACCCTTCAAAGGCAAAATAGCAAATGGCCCTGTAGGCATAAAATGTTCTACAGCCGTCCCTTCATGCCGCCTTTCATGACGAACTATAAAAGTGAATGCACATTGGTCATAATTTTTTTCTGCAGCGCTTGAGAAAAATTTTTGTTTTGCTATTGAATTACGCCCGTCACACACTAATAATAGATCCGATTTATGCTCATACTTATTATCTAAAGTTAATATACATCCATCTATAGTATTCTCTGCAACGCTGTATGAGCAATTTTCAATAAGCGTAATTAATTTATTAGAACAAACTAAATCAAATAATATTTTCTTAAATTCAGTATTTTGAACTAAATACCCCATTATTTCACCAGCCTTTAGCTCAGAAGAAGCAAAATGCAACATTTCTGGAGCTTTATTATCAACAACATAAATGTCGTTTATTGGGCCAATAAATTCTAATAAATTATCCCATATGCCAATCTCTTGAAAAAAAATCTTTGAATAAGCAGTTAGAGCTGTTGTTCTTATATCAACAAAAAAACCTTGATCGGCACTAGATCTCCTTTCTATAATCGTAGTGGGAATATTTTTGCTGGCAAGCGCAAGAGCTGATATCATTCCACTTAACCCACATCCAGCTATCGTAATTTTAGGGAGCATCGGGATTTTCCTTTTTATGTTTCTGCATAAAATATTTTAAATAAGCATTTGTAGCTACAACGCTAAGCAAGAAATATATTAAAGCAATATCAATATATGAGCTATTAACTTTAAATGAGCCAAGAAAGCATATAAATAGTGCCGCAACACTGGTTCCTGTATTTAAAAATAATAGCTTAATAAACATATCTTTCTGCAAGAAAGCGCCGCAAATAATTATTGATGATAGAATTAATACTAAGATTAAACAGATATTCAGCATATTACTTTACAACCTCTTTGATCCTCTTATCCATCTCTCCTTCCTGTAAATCATTCATAAAACTAATGTCTAAGGCATGGACGAGCAGATGGTTATCTTCAGTTGATAATGTAACTGTACCTGGTGTTAAAGTAATAGAGTTTGCATAAGTCACTATCCCTATATTATTTTTTTGTATTGTTTCAATAGGTTCAAGAATTGGCTGTATTCTCAAGTTTTTTCTCCACGAAATTTTAACAACTGCAATAGACGACATTAAAACTTCTTTTAAAAGCCATCCAATATATAAAATGAACGAAATTTTGAAATAGTTTTTCTTAGGCATCAAATCAAGAAAAATAGATAAAAACAGAGTTAGTAATGAAGCCGACAACATAAACAAAATTTGTTGTACCGTAGTTGGAATACCGGCCAAACCTATCCATATTACTACAAAAAAAACGTAAGCTATAATCTTAGTGAGCATTCGAACCCGCTGCATTTTTAGGAGTTGAAGAAAAAGGAATCAATATCATTCCCATACAAAATAATATAGTAATGATAACAAAGACATTATTAATTGCAATTATAAATGCCTCCCTTGAAACAACATTATCTAACATCTGCAGTGCAGCTAATTTTGGATTATCCACTTTGCCTATTAACCCTTGAGTAAAAAATTCGATTCTCTCCTGCACTTGTGGAGATGTTAATGGTATATTCTCCTTCATACTTTGCGCATATATTTTTGTTTTAGATATAATCAAACTATTTATTATAGCTAAACCAATTGCACCTCCTAAATTCCTTGTCAAATTATATAATCCACTAGCATTCTGCACATCATCTTTATGCATAGTACCTAGTGCTAAATCATTAATTGGCATAAAACAAAACATTAACGCTAAACCTCTTACTACTTGAGGTAAGAAAAACTCCCAATATTCAGATTCTGCTGTTAAAAAACTATTTAGATAACACCCAAGAGCAAAAGTTCCAAAGCCAATAGCTAGAATGAATCTTTTATCAACACCAGAATCGAACATCTTTCCGGCAAGTGGTGCTGAAACAAATTGAAAAACACCAGTAACAATCATAGTTATTCCTATTTGAAGCGTATTATATCCAGCTATAGTAAATAAAAATAATGGAAGTAAATATACAGTCCCATAAAGACCAACACCAAGAATAAATGAATAAATACACCCAAAACTAAAATTCTTATTCTTAAATGAACTAAGATCAATAATTGGGTTTTTACAAGTAAGCTCTCTAATAATCAGCCAGATAAAAGTAACAAATACAAGAATTGACAAAAATAATATATGATTATCATCAAACCAATCCTTCTTATTCCCCTCTTCCAATACATATTGAAGAGAACCAAGACTTACAGCCATCAATATAATCCCTATAAAATCAAAATTATTTAACAACTTGTAATTTGGTTTATCAAAATCTACGTATTTAAAAACTACTACGCATACAAATATTCCAGGAATAATATTTAGTAAAAACATAAAGTGCCAAGAAATAGCTTCTGTAATATATCCTCCAAGTGTTGGACCAATCGTCGGAGCAACCGTCACCACGAGGCCTATTATCATAGTAACTTTTACATGCATTCTTTTCGGAAAAATTATAAAAACCACACCAAATGCTGTTGGAATCATAGCTCCTCCAAACAAACCTTGAAGAGCCCGAAATATAATCATTGATTCAATATTCCAGGCAAAAGAACAAAGTAAACTCATGATTGTAAAACCAAAAGCAGCAATAAAATATGAAATTCTTGTAGAGAGTAATCGCGCTGCAAAACCAGTAATTGGTATAATAATAACTTCTGCAATTAAATATGAAGTTTGGATCCAGGAAAGCTCATCGCCAGAAGCAGATAATCCAGCAGCTATAACAGATAACGAACTTGCAACAATTTGTATGTCTAAAATAGCCATAAACATTCCAACAACCATTGCAAAAAAAGCAATAATAGTTTTTGTTGTTACTACTGGCTCTAAATCTGAATCTTCCATAAATTTAACTAAAATAATATCACTAATAAAAGTTATATATATGAATGAGGATAAGAGCAATATATTCGAGATTTTTCATTAAATTATTAAATTGCAAACTAAATTATCTTAATTAACACATTAACTATTTTATGTTGATATAAAGTTACCTTATATTAATATATCATCTGTTAAATGATTGATTTTTATCTATAAATGACAAATTTTTAGGAAGATAATCATTGAACTATTTAAATGTATTTTTTCTAAATTTGATACGACTAGTTGAAAAGCAATAAGTTAATACAACACCTGATAAAATAAATTTATTTCTTCTTCAACCTCATATCTAATATGATAAAACCTAACTATTTAATTTTTTACTAACTCCAAAAAAATTATTTAATATATATAAAAATCAAGAACATAGAGATAAAATTAAAAAAGTAAAAACATGACTATTAATGCGAATAATATTTTTACTCTTCTCTAAAGTATATTTTTAGTAACTTTTTTTAATTTTCTATTGCGTTTCTATTAATTTATGTTAGAAATGATGGCTAAACTATTAACGTGCTTAAGTTTTTATGGCCAAGAGAATAAAACAAACATCCTTAAATAGAACGGTTCTGTCGCATGTGTTGTGAAAGTCAATCAAAGAGAATATACTGAAAATAAAAAAGGCTTTACATGAGATATGCTATTTCCCCTAAATTAACAAAATATTTCAAAGGTTTTTGTTCCTCGCCGGAAATAATAATGCTGTTTGTTTATATGAAATGTAGATTTTCCTTGAGCTATCGAGATCTTGAGGAGCTAGCTCATATCAGAGGCGCAGTAATAGATCATAGTACTCTACAAAGATGGATTAAAAGATTTGTTCCGTTGATAGATAAGCAAGTTAGAAAAAGAAAGAAAGCAGTTGGTTCAAGTTGGCGTATGGATGAAACCTATATCAAGCTGGATGGTCGCTGGATTTATCTCTATCGTGCTGTAGATTCTTTGGGTAATACTATAGAGTTTTTGCTGAGGAAGCGCAGGGATAAAGCGTCTGCTAAGGCGTTCTTCCGTAAAGCGTTTAAAAATAATGATATTCCTGATAAGGTGAATATTGATAAAAGCGGAAGTAATAAATCAGCTCTTAATAGTGCAAATGATAATCTATTAGAAAATGAGAAAATAGAGATTATTCAAAACAAATATTTCAATAATATTATGGAACAAGATCATAGATTTATTAAGAAGCGAACAAAGCCTATGCTGGGGTTTAAAAACTTCCAATCTGCAAAAATCACTATTACAGGAATAGAAAATATTAGAATGATTCAGAAAGGCCAAATTATTGGAGCTGATTCTTACCTTTATGCTTTTGAGAATTTTCAAACCCTCATGGCTTCATAACGCCTGAAATCTGAGAATTATAATTTTTAAGATTAGATGCTAACACATGCGACAGAACCTTGTAGAGTACTATGATCTATTACTGCGCCTCTGATATGAGCTAGCTCCTCAAGATCTCGATAGCTCAAGGAAAATCTACATTTCATATAAACAAACAGCATTATTATTTCCGGCGAGGAACAAAAACCTTTGAAATATTTTGTTAATTTAGGGGAAATAGCATATCTCATGTAAAGCCTTTTTTATTTTCAGTATATTCTCTTTGATTGACTTTCACAACACATGCGACAGAACCTAGACATTAATCACTAATTATTATTGCATAATTATCTCTCTCTCTATATATATATAATTGCTTTATAATTTCAGATTTGTAGTCTTAGTTAAATTTTGACTTTTAATTATAGACAATGCAATCAAAAACAAATTTTTTAAATATATTAACCAATAAACAAGGAAATAAAGAATTATGCAAAACAAGTTTAAACTTAAAAAGTTTTTAGCAACTGCATCAGCGTTAGCTATGATTACAAGCGCCTCATCTGCGATGGGTGTAACTGTAACAACTACTGGCGATAATTATAACTTATCAACAGGTGCTAATATTAGCAGTACAGCACCATGGACGAATGGTAACCGTTTAGATTTTACTGGTGACCATGGTGGAATCTCAGGTGATAATGCGGTTGAAATTTCAAAAATTGTTGTAGGTCTCAACGCGCCTGGTATTTTTAAAATTACAGACAACGCTGGCAATGGCGCAGGTGCTGCAACTATATCACAAGTGACAACTGCTTTAAACCTGTTACCAATAGAGCTCCATGACGGAAGTGTTTTAAAATTAAATGGAGCTGGCACGGCCTATGCTGGACTGGGCGCTATTGAAGCATCAAATGCAGGTAATGGAACTATAACCATCCAATCTGGACTAACATTCAACCAAACTATTGGTGCAAACACAAGGGTTGAAACTGTTAATATTGAAGCAGGAGGAAATGCACTAACATTAGTAGGAGCTATAACTGCAACGAATCTAAATTTAAATAATGCTGATACTCTTACATCTGGCGGATTAATAACTTCAGAAGTAACCTACAACGATGCTGCAACATTAAATTCCAATGCTGGAATTACTGGTAATGTAGATTTTGCAAATAATGCTGGTACATTGAGTGCTGGTGGCTTGATTACTGGTAATGTAGATAGCACAGTTGGTGCAAACGGTACATTGAATCTAACTGCTAATGGTGCTGGTGTAACTGGTACTATCGGTGCTACTAAAGCTTTAACAAAAGTGCAGTTTAATGCAGGTGGTAATGCTATAGACTTAACTGGTAATGCTAAAGCAACAGACTTTACATACGCAGCAGCAGATACTGTAACAGCTGCAGGTACAATTACTGGTAATGTAGATTTTGCAAATAATGCTGGTACATTGAATGCTGGTGGCTTGATTACTGGTAATGTAGATAGCACAGTTGGTGCAAACGGTACATTGAATCTAACTGCTAATGGTGCTGGTGTAACTGGTACTATCGGTGCTACTAAAGCTTTAACAAAAGTGCAGTTTAATGCAGGTGGTAATGCTATAGACTTAACTGGTAATGCTAAAGCAACAGACTTTACATACGCAGTAGCAGATACTGTAACAGCTGCAGGTACAATTACTGGTAATGTAGATTTTGCAAATAATGCTGGTACATTGAATGCTGGTGGCTTGATTACTGGTAATGTAGATAGCACAGTTGGTGCAAACGGTACATTGAATCTAACTGCTAATGGTGCTGGTGTAACTGGTACTATCGGTGCTACTAAAGCTTTAACAAAAGTGCAGTTTAATGCAGGTGGTAATGCTATAGACTTAACTGGTAATGCTAAAGCAACAGACTTTACATACGCAGCAGCAGATACTGTAACAGCTGCAGGTACAATTACTGGTAATGTAGATTTTGCAAATAATGCTGGTACATTGAATGCTGGTGGCTTGATTACTGGTAATGTAGATAGTACAGTTGGTGCAAACGGTACATTGAATCTAACTGCTAATGGTGCTGGTGTAACTGGTACTATCGGTGCTACTAAAGCTTTAACAAAAGTTACAGCAAACGGGGCTGGAGTTGTAACGCTTGGTGGTGCAGTAACTGCTGGGACATTATACATTGCTAATGGTGCGACTATTGATGCAAAAAATTCTTCTGTTGCAGCTGTTGGTGCAATCAATATTGGTGATGCAAATGGAGCTGGTACATTAATCATTGATGCAAATGCTAACTATATTTTTAATGTTGGAAACGCAGCAAATATTACCTTCAATCATGCTAATTCATTACTAAAACTAACTAATAGTACTGGAGCTGGTAGAACTGTAACCTTACAACAAACAATTGCTGGTGACGCTCTATCTAAAGGTAAAATAGAAATTAATTCAAACGGTACAAATAAACTAGATTTAGATAGTGTCGTCGGAAAGAATATTGGTACTGATGCTGCTAATCGTATTAATGAGCTGATTGTTTCAGGTGCTAAAGACTCAATTATTCAACCTAATATTTTTGCAACAACCATTTCTATTAATTCGACAGCAAACATTGTGTTGAATGGAGAATTAAATGGTGGACAAGATGATTCTGTTATTAAACTTGGAGCTAATACAAATCAAGTTACAGTAAATGCTGATGTCACAGCACATACTTTAGATCTAAACAATACCGGTACCACAGTATTTTTGAATGGTGGAAATTCAACTTTTGCAAGAATCACTAATGTTGGAAACGCAAATATTGTATTTAACGAAAATAGTAATTTAAATCTAGTAGGAGAAAATCCTGAAGATAAAACCGTTACGCTAAGTAAAATTGTATCGAGTGCTAATGGAAAAGCTGCAACCCTTGGTGCAGGTTCGTACACTGTAGGAAATATAGAACTAGCAGACGCTAACGGAATAACAAACCTAGCAGATGGGTTTGAATTAACAGGAGCATTCAATAATGGAGCTGGTAATGCAGGAAAAGTAAACTTCTTAGGTGATGCAAAAGTTACAGGTGTTTTAGGTGGCGCAGCAAACGCTACTGGCGCTGTCACTGTTGCAGGTGTTAATAAGACCTTACAACTTGGTGAAAGTGTTAGTGCTGCAAGCTTAAATGCTAATGCTGCTAATAACCAAAATCTAAAATTTATCAATGCTGCTCCAATCACTGTAACTGGTAAAGTTGGTAATGCTCAAGCTTTTGAACAAATAGAATTTGCAGGTGGAAATGCAGTTACTTTTGTTGGAGCTGGTAATCTTACAAACCCAACTACCCTACATTTCAGTGCAAATAACGAAGTTGTTACAGATAATTTTGATCTTGGTGCAACTAATATTACGAATGCAAACGGGGTAAACGCAAGTAAACTCACAGTTAACGTTGATCAAACTATCACTGGTAATGTTGGAACAGCTGCTCAACCATTTGGTACGTTACATATTACAAATGATAGAAATATTACTCTTAATACAGCTGAATTCCATGCTGGAGTGACTACACAAGCTAATAATACTGGTCGTGTGATATTTAACAACGCAGCTGGATCATCCATTAGATTTGCTGGTGGAGCAGGAAATGAACTTGCAGCTTTAATATTTGCAGAGAATGGTTCAGTTTTAGGTAATGTATTTGCTAAAGATATTGAAGTTCAAGATAGAAAAACTGCCAATTTGACAGGCTCTCTCAACATAACTAATAACATACAATTAAATGATCCAGCCACGACTGCAACCTTTACAAAGGACAATCTAAACGTAAACTTTAACATCAGAGCACAAGCTAATGGAGATGGTATTGCAAACTTTGATGGTAATGATACTGTAATTAATAATGAAATTGGATTAGGTGGCGCACGCCTGGCTGCAGTTAATTTCAATGATGATGCATCAATTGATGCTGACATTCATGCTGTTGCAATTAATTTTGGTGCTCATGAAATTACTCTGCAAAATCCAAAAGAATTTGATGGTGCAACAACATTTAATGGCACTACCCTGACTCTTGGTGAGCATGACTTGACTCTTACAAACGGTAATTCAAGTTTCACAGGCGCGACTGAAATTAAGACTACAGTTAATGGGGTTGATCTTGGTAATCTTGTTGTTGGTAATGCAAGTAAGGCTACTCTTGCCGGCGCTAATACACTTAAAGTCACAGTTGACGATGCAGCTGCAGTGCCAGTTGATGGACAAGCATTGAAACTGATTAAAACTGAAGGTACAGGAATATTAGATCTTGATTTATCTAAAGTTACTGTTGATGCAACTGGTGCATTCTCAAAATGGCTTACACAACTTGAAAATGGTGAGCTAGTTCTTAAGCAAGAGTCACAAATAGCTGAGGTTATTACTGAAGCGGTGTCTCAAGCCAATTTATCAGAAGTAATTTCACAAGAAGTTGTTGATGCAATTGAAAGTTTTGAAGAAGGAACACCTGGTGAGGATTTTGTATTACAACTAAATCAAATGACTACACCTAATATCGCAGATGCTGTAGCAAGAACAACAAACACAACAATAAATGAAGTTGAAAAAAATACATTTGCAACCATGCAAGAAGTTACTGAAGTAGTAAGTAGACACGTTGCAGAAGTTGCAAATTTTTCAGTAATACCAACTCAATCTCCAGCTGTGAACGTTAATACTGATAGCAAAGTATCAGGTGTTGCATCGGGTGATGAGCATGACCGCTATGGCGTATGGGGCACTCCATTCTATTCAAAAGCAACACAGAAAAAACGCGGTAGCAGCTCTGGGTATAAATCTGAAGTCTATGGTGGAACTGTTGGTTTTGATACGAAAGCTAATGATGATATGCTTGTTGGTCTTGCTGTTTCAGCTATGAATTCTGAAATTAAACATAAAGATTTCAAATCTGGTGATAAAACAAAAGTGACATCATATTTGCTATCTGCATATGCAACTCAGCAATTTACCAATAATTTCTTCGGACAAGGAGTATTTAGTATAGGTTCTAGTTCTGCAGATAATAAAGAGAACAGAAAAATTGCAAATACTGTATCTCAGACAGCGCAAGGAAAATATACATCAATGATTTTCTCAGCTGAAGTACTTGGTGGATATAACCATATGCTTAATGAGCAATTTGTTGTATCTCCTATGTTTGGCCTGAACTATAGTAGAATCAATTCAGCTGGTTACAAAGAAACTGGTAAAGCGGGTACTCCGCTTCTAGATGTGAATAAGCAAGCATCTCATAAGCTTGACATCATTGGTGGTGTAAAGCTTACATCAGCACCGTTTATGGCAAATGATGTAGCAATCACGCCAGAAGTGCATGCATCTATTCGTCATGATGTAATTGGCAAAGGAGCAAAAGTAAACGCAAAACTTGCTGGACTTAACACTATTTCTGAAAAAGCAAAATTGCAGAAAACTTTCTATAATGTTGGTGCTAGCTTAAATACAGCATATGGCAATATGGATTATGGTGTATCTGCTGACGCAAACTTCGCGGATAAATATGTTGGTGTGCAAGGTACAGTTAAAGTACGTGTAAACTTCTAATATATTTGAAGATCTATAAACTAAAAGCCTCTGCTATTTAATTTAGCAGAGTCTTTTTTTACTCTATTTAAATATCTAACTTATTTAAGATACTAAATCTACACTAACATCATCGGCAACATCACCGACAAGTTCTACACTAGAAGAATCACTATCATCATGACTGCCGACAGAATCAGCCATTCTAAGTTCGTAAACATTAATGGTATCAGTACTCTCTTCTACCAAGCTATCTTGCACTAATTTTAGATATTCCTTTAACTTCATCAGGTTTGAATCACTAGTCATTGGTTCTCTAGAAACTCCGCCTGGAGTTATAAGGATACCTTCTAGAAAGAACATACCATGAGTCAAGTTTTCTAAAATAGAAAACCAAACAGATCTATGACCAAAAATCGTAAAACCACTATCAAATGTTCTCTCAAAATGAAATAAATCATTTCTAGCAGTCACCATAAGATCTAAAACCCCTTGTGTTTCTTTTATTGGATGCGGCAAACAAATAAAGTATAGGTGTAAAACTCTACACTTGATCTGACAGATAGCTACTTATCATACAGCATAATTACTGTCAGATAAGTTCTGAGTATCATGTGTCTGACACTCATTCACGTAGCTAGGAATATTCTTATCCAAAGCAATATGTTTTGAATCAAGAAAGGTTTGCATAGGTGTTTTTCCATAACAATGCTTTCCTGAATGTGTTCTTTGAGTATTGTACTTATTAATCCATAAATCAACATCAATTTGTAACTCTTCTACAGAGCCGTATATTCTTTTGCGAAATGCTATATCATAAAACTCTTGTTTCATAGTTCTATGGAACCTCTAGCAAATACCGTTAGTTTGCGGACTACGAACCTTTGTTTTTGTGTGATCAATATTCTCAATTCCTAAATAAAGTTGATAGGCATGATGCTCAGGTTTACCACAATATTCAGTACCGCGATCAGTGAGTATACGAAACATGCTAAGGCCTTGTTCTGTATAAAATGGCAGCACTCTATCATTTAGTATATCAGCTGCAGTAATAGCTGATTTCTCAGTATAAAGTTTTACTTGCGCCACTTTAGAATATGTATCAACAAAAGTTTGTTGGTAAATTTTTCCAACCCCCTTCATATTACCTACATAGTAAGTATCTTGTGAACCAAGATACCCAGGATGCTCAGTCTCGATTTCACCGTGAGCTACTTTGCTAGCTTTAGCCCGCTCAAGAGCTGCTAGCTGTTCTTCAGTTAATATCATACCATCTTGCGCTGATTTAGCTTCTAAGGCTTTTAGACGCTTACGCATTGTCTCTAAATCATTACGCAACCAAATAGAACGAACTCCACTACTTGATATTAAAACACCTTGTTGCTTCAGCTCATTACTAGCTCGTAATTGCCCTAAAGCAGGGTTTGAAATAGCAAGATCTATGACGGCTTGTTCTACATCAGAAGGTACTCTGTTTTTCATGATAGGTTTCTTGCGGCTGATTTCCTGTAGAGCAGCTTCCCCACCATTTTCATATAATTCTTTAAAACGATAAAAGGTATCCCTTGAATATCCCATAACGTTACACGCTTGACTTACATTACCAAGCTGTTTCGCTAATTCTAAAAGTCCTAATTTGGGTTTGATGATTTTTTCTAATTGACTCATTTTTAATCTCTTGTTTGAGTGGTTAAATGCAATATATTCAACTACTAAATATATTACTCTCTTTTTACCATTCTGTCAGATTAAATTTGAAGCTTTACAGTATAGGCTTTTATCATTGTAGTCATACATTCTATCGATAAAGTGCATAACTGTTTTTATATTATTAGTACACAAACCATATTGCATTTCACAAGCAATTGCAGTGACTGGGTCGCTTGTGATATCAACTCCCCTACCGTCATGAATTTTATCAGCCATAGCTTTCAAAGAATCAATAGACTCAACTGCATATTCAACTTGAGCTAGCTGATCTCTTTTTAAGGAATCTATTTCGCCATGATATTTTGAGTACGCATTATTCCAAACCAATTGCTCCTCATCATCACCTCGAAATACTATTTGAACCGCTGCTTCAAAATCACTTTTGGAAACTATTTCTTCATTCGCAAATTTTCTTAAAACTTCTTTGTGTTCAGCTAGATGAATTTTGCTAATAGAATACAAAAATTCATCTATATTTACAGCATTTTTTATCTCATGCTTAGTTAGCAAAGCTTTGAGAGCATCTGCATCCCGTTGCTCTTTTATAATTTTTAATTTTGCTTTATTTGATTCCTTTAAATTCAAGCTCACTTTATCAAAATCAAAATCTGCTTCATTCAAAGCAATGCGAGTCAATTTAACTTTATTTAGCTCAGTGATTTTCTCATGAACTTTTTTTAATTCACTATTTTTCCAAAACTCACCTGTATTTAAATTTTTAGTTCCCTTACAAGCATTCATAAAATCTTTTCTAGATATTCTCCCTAAATTTCTAGCAAACTCCACTACCTCATCTATGAGATCATTATCTACAACATCTTCATCTGGAATAGGTTTTTCAAGGGCAGAACAATCTGCTAAAGATAATTTAACATATCTATCATCTTTCTTTCTATGAGCAGCATAATCAACTTCGAAAGCTTCAATATCTGTTAAGTCTGGCATATCTGGAAATCGATCAAGATCACGGGAACTTTCAAGCCATAATTTTAATTCAGCAAAAAAACCTTTCATGCTTTTAAGCTTTACTAAAATATCATCTAAAACACTATCATCACTGTTTACTAGCGCTGAAAGATAGTGAAATGATTCGTTTGTTGAAGAGTGCAAAATGTGATCACTAAGATCATTTAATTTTTCAAGCAAATCTATTTTTTTCTTCTGGAATTAAAGATTTTATTACAAATATCGCCTCCCCTACTGCAGTAATAATTCGAAGAGTTGCCAATCTTGCGGTTGCATCACTTCCTTCTATTAATTCAGCAATTTCAAGATAATGATCAATTATTTCAAATGCAGGTTTAATATTAGTTCCTGTGCTGATAACATCTAAATCAGATATATCTACTTCGGGAACATCATCCAGCTCAGCTTCACCAATTTCAAACAATATCAAATTTTTAAGGTAATTCTCGATCGACTCCAAAACTTCACTTAATCGATGACTAGGTATTACTTCCTCAAGCTTTTTACCCATCGTAACTTTATATAGGCCATCTAAAGCACCCCAATTAAATTTTTTAAATGCCTCGTTTGATCCTCTAACTGAATATGATATATTCTTCATAAACATTGATAAAAACATAAATTGAGTATCTATATCACCCTTTATGCAATTAGCCGCTCCCTTCATGTGCTTTGAATAAAACTCCTTATCAAACTCATCTCGAGCCAGCATTAAATTAATATGTTCTTTTAAAACTAATATAGGAAGTAATGTATCGTGCTTATCAAGAGCTACTTTGTAATTATTCATTATAGAGAGAAACTTATTAATATCTTCCTGTGATTTAGTTTCACTTGTAAAAAGCTCATCAATGAATAGTAAATCCTTAACAAATGGATATGCTTTGAAAAAGTTGGAAATTCTACCTTCAGATAATGCAGATCGTAACTCTGGTTTCATTGTATCAATTGTACCGAATTGATTCAGCATAAGTGGAGTAAAACCAGGTGTATCAAAGTGCCACATAATATCAAAATATTCATTATGAATACTCGCCCATAATTTTTCTAAATGATAGTTGTACTTACTACCGAAACTATCTTTTTGTTTTGATTCATTTTCCGCCTTAAAAAATTGGCGATAAGAATTGATAAAACCAGAAAAATGTTCAAAAAACGAATTATCTGACTTTTTATAATTAATTGGCATAGAGCTCAGAACCGCTTTAAACGCGTTAACTCTATCTTCTGGTGTTGAACTTGATTTAGACATAATTACCTCCTTTGGGTTCTAAACTAATATATTTAGCCCTTTCACAGAAGACAACTATTTATCTATAGACGATGTACTAATTCTGGTTCTGTCGCATGTGTTAGCATCTAATCTTAAAAATTATAATTCTCAGATTTCAGGCGTTATGAAGCCATGAGGGTTTGAAAATTCTCAAAAGCATAAAGGTAAGAATCAGCTCCAATAATTTGGCCTTTCTGAATCATTCTAATATTTTCTATTCCTGTAATAGTGATTTTTGCAGATTGGAAGTTTTTAAACCCCAGCATAGGCTTTGTTCGCTTCTTAATAAATCTATGATCTTGTTCCATAATATTATTGAAATATTTGTTTTGAATAATCTCTATTTTCTCATTTTCTAATAGATTATCATTTGCACTATTAAGAGCTGATTTATTACTTCCGCTTTTATCAATATTCACCTTATCAGGAATATCATTATTTTTAAACGCTTTACGGAAGAACGCCTTAGCAGACGCTTTATCCCTGCGCTTCCTCAGCAAAAACTCTATAGTATTACCCAAAGAATCTACAGCACGATAGAGATAAATCCAGCGACCATCCAGCTTGATATAGGTTTCATCCATACGCTAACTTGAACCAACTGCTTTCTTTCTTTTTCTAACTTGCTTATCTATCAACGGAACAAATCTTTTAATCCATCTTTGTAGAGTACTATGATCTATTACTGCGCCTCTGATATGAGCTAGCTCCTCAAGATCTCGATAGCTCAAGGAAAATCTACATTTCATATAAACAAACAGCATTATTATTTCCGGCGAGGAACAAAAACCTTTGAAATATTTTGTTAATTTAGGGGAAATAGCATATCTCATGTAAAGCCTTTTTTATTTTCAGTATATTCTCTTTGATTGACTTTCACAACACATGCGACAGAACCAAAGAGCTTTATTGATCAAAAATACTATTAAGAACTGCTCGTATATTATTGATTTTCATCAATCTGTTGAAGACACTCTATTCCCATTTTTTATTCTACCATATAGCGAATCTATCTATGAATGGACCACTTATATCGGCCCTAATATTCCAATAATTGACAAACCTATATCACAAAAAATCACCACCCTTTCGAGCTATGCAAGTACAATAGGAAAATTAGGAGTTACTTTAGAAGTTGGTGGCAGTGGATTTGATTCTTACCAAATTGAACTAGGAACAAAAGTAGCTGAGAATGTTATACATTCAGCTGACTTAGAAAATTTTAAAATCTCAACTAATCGACTAAAAACATCACTATATACAATTGACTATCATGAAAATTATAATTCTGGAAAAGTAGTTTTTGCCAAAAAATTTATCAATTTTGAAACTATCAAAAAGAATCAGACTATAGCCCTAAAAGATGAAATAGAAATAAAAGCTCCAATTTCAGGACAAATAATTTTATATCCCAGAGACTGGTTTAAAAAAGGCTCTCCTACAGCTCCAGAAGGAGTATTTGTTATTGTAAATAAAAAACATTTTACCTAAAACTAGGTTTATACTCACTTTCTTTCCATTTACTTGTGAAATAAAATAATACGATACAGGCCAGTAGCAACATTGCATATAAATAAGCATAATTATTAATAGTATCACTATGAAAAGTTGATATCAAAAAACTAACAGAAGCAGTAATCATATAGTATAGCGAGCCAAAAATTGATCCAGCTGCCCCTGTTACTTTAGTATAATTCTCTAGAGCATTACGCAGAAGCATAGGAACCACCAAAGCATGACCCATTAAATGAATTGCCATAGGAACAAACACCATAATAGCTGCAAAGGTTAAACTACTATTAGAATCAATCAAATATGCACCAATTAGTAGTCCAATACATCCAACAGAGCTAAAACATAAACCTATTGCTTTAATTTTATATATATTTACATATTTTTTTATTAAATATTTACAAAGCAGACCACCAGCTAAATTAGCTACACTTAATATCAAAAATAACTTACCGTAATCTGATGGTGGCATTTCAAGACCATCAATAAATATAAAAGGCACTTGTATATAAAACCCAAAACATACGCCATTATATGCTCCAACCATAAAGGCAAAACTCAATAAGAGTTTATCTTTCAAAGCTGTTCTCAATACATAATAAAATCTATTATTGCGCCCTGCTCCAATATTTGGATTAGTCTCAGGTAGAAATTTTATATATATTAATAATAATATTCCAGCTAATAATATTAAAAAGCGGAATACATATTGCCAATGTCCATAATACTCAACTATGTAGCCACCAATTGCTGATCCTATGGAAGGAACCACTGACATAATCATTGAAACACTTGCATATAAGTAAGATAACTCCCAGCCTTTATATGAATCTCTTGCCATTGATTGCGCAATCACAGAACCAACACTTGCACCATAGGCTTGGAACACACGCATCATAATAAAAAATTCTATATTAGTAGATAAGCTAATTAAAAAAGTAGAAATAATATAAAAAGAAATACCAAAAAGTACTACTGGTCTTCTACCATAAATGTCAGATACACGCCCAAGAGTAAATATTCCTATAGAAAAACCTATGTAGTATGCTGTGGTTGAAAGCTGAGCTATACCACCCTCGGTATTTAATTTCTCAGCAATTTCTGGAAGAGCAGCAGAATAGATTGTCTCAGTCAAAGTTGAAAGAGAGATTAAGAAATATAATAAAATTGGCTTAATCTGCCCAATGACCTTCATATAAAAATTCTAATTTAAACATTGAACCTAAAATGCACTACATCACCATCTTGCATTATATAATCTTTACCTTCAACACACATTTTCCCAAGTTCTTTTGCTTTTGCCTCTGTACCAATTTCTAAAAGCTCCGAGCAACCAATAATTTCTGCTCTAATGAACCCTTTTTCAAAATCAGTATGAATGATGCCAGCTGCTTGTGGTGCAAGTGCACCTGTAGAGAAAGTCCAAGCATGCGCTTCTTTAGGACCAACAGTGAAGAATGAATTCAAATCAAGTAATGAATAGGCAGATTTAATAATTTTACTTAAACCAGTTTCTTTTAAATCTAAACTTTCTAAAAATTCTTGTTTTTCTTCTTTGCTTTCAAGGGTAGAGATTTCTTCTTCAATTTTTGATGAAATAACTACACTATTCGCCCCTAATTCTTTTGCCATATCCGCAACTTTTTTAGATTGAGAATTACCAGTCGCTGCCTCATGTTCTAATACGTTACAAACAAATAACACAGGTTTAGAAGTCAAAAGCTGAAGATCTTTTAATTCTTTTGCATCTACAGAGCCATGCATTGTACGAACTGATTTTCCTTCAGAAAGCACTATCTTACATTTCTCAAGAAGCTCAAGTTGAGAAAGCAAAGACTTATCTGCTCTAGCTTTCTTAGAAAGACCAACAATTCGTTTTTCGACAGATTCAAGATCAGCAATGATTAACTCTGTTTCAATTACTTCTGCGTCTTCAATAGGATCGATCTTACCATGCACATGCGTAACATCAACATCTTCAAAACAGCGCAATACGTGAATAACTGCATCAACCTCTCTGATATGAGATAGAAACTTATTACCAAGGCCTTCACCCTTACTAGCACCTTTAACCAATCCAGCAATATCAACAAACTCTATAAAGGCTGGAATAATCTTTGCAGACCCAGCATTTTCAGCTAAATTATCTAGCCTATCATCTGGAACAGAAACAGTTCCAGTATTTGGTTCAATTGTACAAAAAGGATAATTAGCAGCTTCTGCATTACTACTTTCCGTAAGAGCATTAAATAAAGTAGACTTACCGACATTAGGTAGTCCAACAATTCCACATTTTAAAGTCATAGATAATAAATTACTAGTTTATCGAAAATGGTAATTTAGCATATTTCAGGCAATATTACTAGAAATAAGAAATATTGCTATGTATTAATGCTGTGCAGGAAAATGACACTATAGGTTTAGATGTAAGAGATGTCATACCTAACTTTATCAGAAATCCAGAAATACTTTGGAATTTTCTTTAGTAAAAAAGTGAGGCTCAGGCATTTTCCTTATTCTCCTCATGGATTCTCATTTGACGCAGGAATGACACTGTTTTTTGTTCTAATATTATTATCTTTAAATTTTTATAGATGATATTTCTTTCTTAAAATCTTCAACCTCATCAGAACAAAGCAATCCTAACGCCTCAATTATCTTTTCAATAGTAATTGCTACATCCATCTCTTCTTGCTTAGTAAATTTACCAAGTACAAAGTCCGATATATCATATCTTGGATCTTTTGGCCTACCTACTCCAATTCTAATTCTATGATAATTAGCACCGATATGACTATCAATCGATTTTAAACCATTATGACCACCAGAGCCACCGCCAATCTTATATTTAACTCGGCCCAAAGGGACATCTACATCATCATGGATAACAATTATATTTTCTGGTTTTAGTTTATAAAATGAAGCTAAAGAACTAACAGAGGTTCCAGAAAGATTCATAAATGTATCTGGCTTACATAATATTAACTTACCAAGAACGCACTCACCACTGGCAATTTCCGCTTTAAATTTTGATTTTTCATTCCAGACAAAATTATAGCGGTCGGATATTAAATCCGCCGCTATAAATCCGATATTATGTCTAGTATCACTATATTTTGCACCTGGATTACCAAGCCCAACTATAAGCATCATTACTTCTCTTTAGTTTTTTCAACTGCACCTTCAGAACCTTCAGCACCATCTTCACCATTAGGTTCATCAAGATCAGAAGATTTACCTCTTTTACCAATAATTGAAGCAATCACAAATTCAGGATCACCCACAAGATTAGCCCCTTCTGGTAACGAAGCTTCTTTAGCTTTTAAAGAAGAACCAATTTGCATATCAGTTATATCAATTTCAATTTTTCTTGGAAGATTATCAACAGGGCAAAGAAGAGTAAGAGTTCTTTTAACCGTATTAAAATAACCACCTCTTTTAATACCAATACAAACATCTTTATTAATATAAACTACAGGAACTTCCATTTTTTGCATTTTATTTTCTAGGAAAACAAAATCTGCATGACGAACTATTTCAATAGTTGGATGGAGATCAACTGCTTTTGGCAAAACTTTAAATTTCTTTTGACCAATTTCGAATTGAATAACTTGAGAAATATATTGTGGCTTTCTGTAATATTTTGTTAATTCTTTTTCTTCAACTGCAATCGACATTGGTTCTTTACCAGCACCATAAATTGTAGCAGGCACCATTCCTTTTCTTCTTAAGGCTCTTGAAGCCCCTTTTCCCAATTCTTCGCGCATTTCAGCTGCAAGAGTTAATACTTCACTCATTTGATTTTCTCCAAAAATTCTAAGTCTGTCTTTATAATGACCATTTTCAATGGCCACAATATATAACTATATGTCCGATAATTCAAGCGTTTTTTATAAAAAACTATAAAATGAAAAACTTAGATAATACAATTAAATATTCTATGGATTGATTCATCAATTATTGCTACAATGACTATTTAATAAATTCCAACTTTTTAACGCAGCTTCAATGGCAATATTTAGCTTAGTATTCTTTAAAGTCCTTTCATCACTCTTAAGTGTTGTTATTGGCTTTTTATCGGGCAAATATTCAAATATTGAAAAAGACAGTATAGCAGCTCTTTTATTTTATTTCGTAGCACCTATCGTATTTTTTTCTATACCTACTAGCACGAATCTTACTTTTGCTGCACTAGAAATAACTCTTCTAACCTTCACACTATCAACAATGCTAGGATTTTTTAGCTATTGGTTATATGGGAAAATATGGCAAGATTCTCATAGAAATATACTTGCCCTTTCAGCTGGAACAGGAAATAGTGGATATGTTGTTCTTCCTGTTGCTACAGTTTTATTTGATGATTATACACTTAGTATATATGCACTAGGATTGATTGGCATTGCTATTTATGAAGCTTCTGTCGGATGCTATTTCTGCGCAAGAAGTGCAAGCACTTTTAAGCATAGTGTTCTAAAAGTAGCAAAACTTCCCTTGTTAAATGCATTCTTTCTTGGTTGCGTTTTAAGTTTAATAGGCTTTAAACTTCCAGACTTTTTTGATGAATTCGTAAATAATATGAAGGGAGCTTTTTCTATTTTAGGAATGGTCACAATTGGACTTGCTCTATCTAAAATCAAAGCATTCAAATTAGATTTCAAATTTATTGGAGCAGCTTTTGCAAGTAAGTTTGTGTTTTACCCTATATTATTTAATATATTCATTCTAATGGATCGCTTTGTTTTTGGTTGGCTAAACACAGACTATTACAATGCACTGCAATTACTCTGCGTTGCTCCAATGGCAACTAATGCAATTGTGCTAGCATCACTTTACAAAATATATCCAGAAAAAGTAGCAACAGCAGTGTTGCTTTCTCTACTTTTTGTTTTAATATATATGCCAATAATGGCAGCAATATTTTTACAAGGAATCAATATAAATTAAACTAATATATATAATCATAGAAGGTCAAAAACATGGAAAAATCAACAATTAAAGTAAAAGTTTTAATAATTGGATCTGGTCCTGCAGGTCTAAGTGCAGCAATATATGCTGCTAGAGCTGCGCTGGAGCCAACTTTAATCCATGGAATGCAACCAGGTGGACAATTAACCATTACGACAGATGTTGAAAATTATCCAGGATTCGCAGAAACCATACAAGGACCATGGCTAATGCAAGAGATGGAAAAGCAAGCTGAACATGTTGGCACAAATATGGTTCATGATTACGTTGAAAAAGTTGACCTAAAACACAAACCTTTTAAGGCCTACACCTCATCTGGCGATATTTATGAAGCAGATAGCGTTGTTATATCAACTGGAGCTCAGGCAAAATGGCTTGACTTAGAATCAGAACAAGAATTTCAAGGTTTTGGGGTTTCCGGATGCGCGACATGCGATGGTTTTTTCTTTAAAGGTAAAGAAGTTATTGTAATCGGAGGTGGTAATACAGCTGTTGAAGAAGCTTTATACCTAACAAACCACGCAAGCAAAGTTTATGTAGTACACAGAAGAGATTCTTTTAGAGCCGAGAAAATTCTACAAGATAGATTACTTAGCAACGACAAAATTGAAGTTATCTGGGATCATACTCTAGAGGAAGTAGTTGGCAATTCTGATCCAAAAGCGGTAACAGGAGTTAAAATTAAAAATGTAAAAACTAATGAAATTAAAGATATCACATGTGAAGGAGTCTTTATTGCTATTGGACACAAGCCAAACACTGATATGTTTAAAGATCAAATAGATATGGATGAAGAAGGTTATATAATAACAAAAGCTGACTCAACAGCAACAAATATCCCTGGCGTTTATGCAGCTGGTGATGTCCAAGATAAAATATATAGACAAGCAGTAACCGCTGCAGGAACCGGATGTATGGCCGCCCTTGAAGCGGATAAATTCCTAAGAGGCGTATAATAAATGACCAAAACACTAACAGAGGATGATTTACAAAGAAAAGTACCAGCAAATTTCAATGCTGAACAAATGTTGCTTGGTGCAATCTTAATTAATAGCGATTTAATAGAACAAGTTAGTGAGTTTTTAAAACCAGAACATTTTTACGAAGCTTTACACCAAAAAATCTATAATGCGATTGAGATTCTAAATGAAAAAGGCCTTAGCTCAACTCCTATTACCATTAGATCAATGCTTGATAAGGAACCACTATACCAGGAAGCAAACGGTGATGAGTATCTTATTAAACTAACTACATTAGCTATGGTAGTTATTAATCCACGTGATTATGGAAAAATTATTTACGATCTAGCCATTAAAAGAAGCTTAATTCAAATTGGAGAAGAGATAGTTAATGATGCCTATGCATCTACCCTTGAACAAAGCTCTACAGAGCAGCTAGAAACCGCTGAAAGCAAAATGTATCATTTAGCTAGTGAAGGCATGAATGATAAAGGCTTTGTTGCTATGCGCGACCCAGTAGCTGAATCATTAGAAAGCATTAATAGAGCTATGAAAAATACCGATCATGTGACTGGTATTTCAACGGGGTTAATGGATTTGGATAACAAATTATCTGGTTTCCAAAATTCTGATCTAGTTATTATAGCAGGAAGACCTTCAATGGGTAAAACAGCTTTTGCCATTAATTTTGCATTTAATGCTTGCAAAGCACTAGCTACAAAAACAAAAGAAGGAGAAAAGCAACCTTCTGTTGGTTTTTTCTCTTTAGAAATGTCCTCCGAGCAATTAGCCAGCCGTTTACTTTCAATGATGGCTAGAGTTGATTCTACCAATCTTAGAAGCGGTAAAGTGAACGAAGAACATTATAATGACTTACGCAAATCTGCTGCAGAGCTTGCTGAAATGCCATTCTTTATCGACGATACTCCAGCTCTAACTATCTCTGCCGTGCGCGCGCGCGCTAGAAAACTAAAAAGAAAACATAATTTAGGAATTATTTTTGTTGATTATTTGCAGCTTATGAGAGGCTCTTCAAAAAGTGATAATAGAGTATTAGAAGTTACAGAAATAACTCAAGGCTTGAAAGCAATTGCCAAAGAATTAAATATTCCTGTTATTGCACTTGCTCAGCTATCAAGAGCAGTTGAACAAAGAGAAGATAAACGCCCTATTCTATCTGACCTTAGGGAATCTGGCTCTATTGAACAAGATGCAGATGTTGTAATGTTCCTATATCGTGAAGAATATTACCTTAAAAGAAAAGAACCAGCTCCTGGCGACCCTAAATATGCGGAATGGCAGCAACAGCTTGATAAAGCACATAATATTGCAGAAGTACTAGTTGCAAAGCATCGTAATGGGTCAGTTGGAAATGTACAATTATTCTACGTAGATAAATTCTCAAGTATCAGCAACTTAGAGAGAACACATACTTAAAAAGCAAGGAGAGATCTATATGGTAAAACCGATAATCTTTGGCATCTCTGGAACTAAACTAACAGATGATGAAATAAATTTATTTAAGAAAAATGAAGCTTTAGGTTTTATTTTATTTGCTAGAAACATTGAAGCGAAACAGCAAATTCAAAATCTAACTTCTGAATTAAAAGCTCTATATCCACATAGAAAAACACCAATATTTATTGATCAAGAAGGTGGCAGAGTTGCTAGAATAAAACCACCAATTGCCAAAACATTATTCCCAAGCGCTGAACATTTCGCCAATGATTATGAATCTAACAAGTCCCAAACAAAACTTGAATTGAAATCTAATTATGTGAATTTAATGTCTGAGTTAAAAGAATATGGTATTAACTCACCATGTGCTCCTGTCTGTGATATAAGGAT
The DNA here is from genome assembly GCA_965233855.1 of Rickettsiaceae bacterium. GTDB lineage: Bacteria > Pseudomonadota > Alphaproteobacteria > Rickettsiales > Rickettsiaceae > Megaera_A. Next base: position 769,197 of record OZ247586.1, read on the forward strand.
AGAAGGTGCAAATGATATAATTGGAGATAGAAGCTTTGGTACAGAACCTGAAAAAGTGATTGACCTTTGCAAGAGTGCAATATCTGGAATTCTGCATGCTGGAGGAATACCCTTTATAAAACACATTCCAGGTCATGGACGAGCTATAGTTGATAGTCATTTTGAGCTACCAATTGTAAACACCCCTCTATCTATTTTAGAGGATACAGATTTTGCAGTATTCAAAGGTTTATCTTCTGAAAAAGTTTGGGGCATGACTGCTCACATCATATATGAAGCACTCGATCCTAAAAACACAGCAACAACATCTTCAAAAGTGATTCAGTATATTAGGGAAAATATTGGCTTCAAAGGAACTTTAGTTTCAGATGATATATGCATGTATGCACTTCATGGGACTATTGGAGAGAAAAATGCTACTTTAAAAAGAATATTATCGCTTGCTAAAGATGACAAACCATGGAAAGAAGAATACTCAGAAAAGCTTGAAAAAATGTTTTCCTTTGATACTCATAACATTGGTAATCCTATTATTATCGAACAATGTGAAAATAAATTACAAGAAATAAAGCCAGAATTCCTTGAAAGTCTTTATAAAGTTACTAGAATGTCTTTAGATGCTGGATGTGACATTGTGCTTCATTGCAGCGGAGATTTAGAAGAAATGCAAGCTATCTGTAAAGCACTATAAATCAAACAACAATAAAAATTCGGGAGAAATAAAATGACTTATTGCGATCACTCAAATCAAGAAGAATTTCCATTTAAATTGCCAAAACTACCATATGAGAAAGATGCATTTGAACCGCACTTCTCTCCAGAGACTTTTGATTATCATCATGAAAAGCACCACAATTCTTATGTAACTAACCTAAATAATCTACTTGAAGATAATAAAGAAATGATGGGTATTGACCTTGAGCAAATCATGAAGACTTCTCATAATACAAATAATGCAATTTTTAACAATGCAGCACAAATATGGAATCATTCATTCTTTTGGCACTCTATTAAGCCAGGCGCTGGTGGCAAACCTTCAGGAGATATGCTTGATAAAATAAATGAATATTTTGGATCTTATGAAGAATTTGCAAAACAATTTAAGCAAGCAGCCTTAACTCAATTTGGTAGCGGCTGGGCTTGGTTAGTTTTAAATAACAAAAGCAAATTAGAAATAGTAAAAACTGCCAATGCTGACACTCCATTAACTGATGGATTATTCCCACTGATTGCTTGCGATGTATGGGAGCATGCATATTATATAGATTATAGAAATAAGAGACCTGACTATGTATCTATTTTTCTTGATCATATGATCAATTGGGATTTTGCTTCTATGCACATGCATAGAGCTATGCAATAAATACATGGATTATAATTTTCCATCTTTTATAAAACAACTAGGCACTCCTTCAAATCTTTCATTTGACAAAGAAAGTGAAGAATATGATGCATGCGATTTTATATTAAATAATCAAAAGATAAAATATAGAAGAGCAAAAACAACGCCAACAAAAGATGGAAAATTTGTAACTTTATGGAAAAGAACAATAGAAGGCCCTATTGCACCTTATGATGCACAAGATAATTTTAATTTAGTAATTATTATATATTCAGAATTAGAATATTTCTCTTTTCCAAAAGATATCTTAATTAAAAATAAAATCGTCTCAAACAGTTCATCAGAAGGCAAGCGAGCCTTTAGGTTATACGCACCACATCTAAAAAATTTAAACAAAACAGCAGCTAAAACGCAAAATTGGCAAAAGAATTTTTATTATAATTTTAAAAACTCTTTCGCTCAAAATAAACTAAAATCTATTCCCATATTAATTAACATGGAACAATAGATGGTAAATATGAGTAATCTATTTAATGACTAGAATTAGTATCTAAACACCGGAATAATCATTAAATACCTAAACTATCACATCACCATCTGCTCCCTCACCCATGCACGTGATTATTTCATCTCCTGCATCAAATAGTTTTTCACAAGAATCCCATTTTGACCACCGCAACTAACTGCATCCTTATAATGCTTATATACGGAATATGCTGCGCATTTAACTCCTTTCAAATAATATGAATTATCTATTTTATCAGTTTTCTTATCTTCTTGAGTTTTAGCATCAATAATTCCAATCACTGCACCAATGGCAGCTCCTATTATTGTAGATATTTCTTTTGGTATATCTATAACACTAGAAATTGTAAATCCAATTATCCCTCCGATCAGAGCCTCATAAAGAGCAAATGATATACCAAGTGCTCCTGCAGCGGCTGCTCCAGCAAGAGCTGAAGTAACAACAGTGGCTACCATTCCCACCAATAATTGAGTATTGTTACCAGACCCTGTTTTTCCTTTTGACATTTTACTTACCTATTTTTTAATAATTAATAAATATCAGAACTATAATCATCATTCAGATAACTATCGCCGATTAAACCTGTTGCAGTACTATCCTCTATTTTTTGCATAAAAACATTATCCATATATCTATCATAAACACCGTAATATATATCTAATGCTGCAAAACCTTTGTCATCAGCTATCCTTGGATCCGCACCGAAACGTGACAAAAGGTTAGCTACTTCATAATGTTTACTTTTCAACGCACAATGTAGAGCCGTTTGACCAAATAAATTTTCTTGATCATCAACATTATCTCCTCTTCGTAGACACTCCCTAACTAATGCAATTTTATTATTTGCAGCAGCTCTAATTAATTTCATCGACATAAAACACCTTATATTTTCTTAGTTTTATTAAAAGCGACTTAAATAACACAGCTTTAACTATTAAACTATAGGTTTTATTTTGAATATAGAGAAAATAACCTTAGGTATGCAATTAAGTGTTTATTACGTAGATAGAAAACAAATTGATTTTTAATCCAGTCTGACATGATATTATTTAATTAAAACGCATAAAAAAAGCCCCATAAAGGCAAAATTAACCTATGAGACTTTTTTATTACAACTATTAAAGTTAAAGCTTAATTACAAGCATCTTTTAGCTTTTGACCAACCTTAAATCTAGGTTGCTTATAAGCTTTGATCTGAATTGTTTCACCAGTTCTAGGGTTACGTCCAGGTCTAGCAGCAACTTGACTTACACTATAACTACCAAAACCTACTAATGATACATCGTTACCATCTCCAAGAGCGCCTATAACTGAGCTTGTGAACATATCCACTACTCTTTCAGCTTCTGCTTTTGTACAATTATGTTTATCTGCAATGTATGATACAAAATTTCCTTTGTTCATTTATAATCTCCTTTATTAAATTTACTATAATTACCGGTGTTAACTGATTTAACAATCTCGATCTTAGCACCACCTAACCTTACTTCATATAACAAAATAATGTTAGATCGTGATTTTTTATAAGTAGTTTGGCTGCAAAATCACACTATTTTAGACAATTCGTCCGCTCGAGCTTCAAATGCTCCAATCATTTTTTCAGTAGCAATAGAAAAAACCATACCTATAATCATGTCTAGTATCCTTGATTTAAATTCAAAATCAATAGAAAAATCCACTTCAGCCCTATTATCAAGCTGTTTTATACTCCAAATGTTCTTCAAAAGTTTAAAAGGCCCGGAAATTGCAACTACTTCTATATAATATCTACCATCTTTAGCTTCTCGATTTACTTTAGAAATATAGTTTTCAGTAAAACCTTTGAACTCTACAGATAATTCTGCTGTTAAAAAATCATCATTTTTAGAAATAATTTTTGCTTTCTGACACCAAGGAAGAAATTCAGGATATTTTTCTATATCCATTATAATGTCATCAATAAGATCTGCCTTATAAGGCATTATTCTCGTTTCTTGAAATGAATGCATGATCTTAATTTGCTATTAATTGCTTATTTCTGGCTGCTTGCATTTTTCTAAAATCATCACCCGCATGATAAGATGAACGAGTAAGCGGTGAAGAAGATACCATCAAGAACCCTTTTGTCCTAGCAACGCGCTCTAAATACTTAAACTCTTCGGGAGTTACAAATCTGTCAACAACAGCGTGCTTCTTTGTTGGCTGTAAATACTGGCCAATTGTCATAAAATCAACATCTGCCGCTCTAAAATCATCCATAACCTGAGTTACTTCCTCATTTGTCTCACCAAGTCCAACCATAATTCCAGATTTTGTAAATATTGTTGGATCAAGTTTTTTTACATTATGCAATAAATTCAAAGAATGGAAATATCTAGCCCCAGGCCTAATCGATTTATATAACGATGGAACTGTTTCAATATTATGATTAAACACGTCGGGCTTAGCCTCTACTACAATCTCTACTGCACCATCTTTCTTTAAAAAATCAGGGGTTAAAATTTCTATAGTTGTATTGGGAGCAGACTTTCTAATCGCTTTAATACAATTAGCAAAATGCTCAGCACCACCGTCAGGTAAATCATCTCTATCAACAGAAGTTATAACAACATGTTCGAGACCCAATTTACCAACACCATCTGCAAGTCTTTCTGGCTCATGTGGGTCGAGTAAATCTGGAAGCCCTGTTTTGATATTACAAAAAGCACATGCTCTAGTGCATACTGAACCAAGGATCATGACGGTCGCATGCTTCTTTTCCCAACATTCACCGATATTTGGGCATGCCGCTTCTTCACACACGGTATTTAACTTTAGATCATCAATTAACTTTTTTGTTTCCTGATACGCTTCCGAAACAGGAGCTTTAACTCTAATCCAATTTGGTCTTTTTAGTGGCTGTGGTTTTGTCATAATTCTATAATATGCGCGTTTGATGCTAAATCTTCGATACCAATAATATCAGTTGCAGTAATAAATGTCTGCAGTTTACTTTGCTTAATATAGTTTGCTAGTAGATTTTTTCTATCATCATCTAAATGCACGAACAATTCATCTAATAGAAGTATAGGTGCAGTTTGGGTATTTTGAACAACAGAATCTATTGAAGCCAATACTATAGAAATAAGAAGAGCTTTTTGCTCTCCTGTTGAACAAAGTTTTGCTAATTGCGACTTTTCCATGTGCAACACTTCTAAATCTATCTTGTGCACACCAAAACTCGTTCTACCTGAGTAAAAATCTTTTTGTCTGGCCTCTTTTAATATTTGCATATAGCTAAGTTCGAAATTATCCCATTGCTCTTCCGATTCAAATAATGGAGTAATGGATAGTTTAGCCTTAGGAAATTCAGTCTTTAATCCATCTATTGCATCCTGCATAAACCCAATCGATTGCTCTCTAGAATTAGTTATATTATAAGCAGCTTGAGCAATTTGTTTTTCGAGTGTTGAAAGCCAAGAATCTTGTAATTGCAAATCACCATTTAACAGCGATTTGTTTCTCTCTCTTATGTAATGATCATATTTTGCTATATTTTTGGCATGGTTAGAATCAAAATTAAAAACTACTCTATCAAGAAATTTTCTTCTAGCTGATGAAGAACCCAAAAACAACCCTTCCATTTGAGGGGTTAACCATATTACATTTAATAAATTTGATAGTTCACTGCCTGAAATTTTTGATCCATTATAAAGTATCTTTCTAGAACGATCATTCTCTACATAAGAGCTTGATATTTCAGCAATACCAAGCTTGCTCTTTAATTTAAAATTAGTGCCCCATTTTATAGAATCATGTTGTCTAACATCATCAAAATGAGCTGATTTAAGGCCTTTACCTGGAGAAAGAAATGATATTGATTCTAAAATATTTGTCTTTCCACTACCATTTTTGCCAATAATTATGTTGATTCCACTCTTAAAATCAACAGAGATATCCGAAAAATTCCTATAGTTCTCAGCTATTAAGTGCTCGAGATAGATTTCTTTCATCGCACTAGATATGTAATTTTCATTTGTTTAATAGTTCTTGGAGTTGATTCAATAATCTCAACAACAATTCCATCATCTAGATCAATAATTTCTCCTTTTTCAGGAACATTTCCAACCTTTGCCATAACTAGACCTCCGATGGTATCAAACTCATCTTCTTCCGTTTTTAACTTTACTCCAACTATGTTTTCAAGCTCCTTTATTTCAACCCTAGAACTTGATACAAGTAAACCTGGTCTTAAAATTTTATAACTATCAATATCTTCATCAATATCATGTTCATCATCTATTCTACCAACAATTTCTTCCATTATATCTTCAATAGTTACAATTCCATCAGTTCCACCATATTCATCAACAACAACTGCTATATGCGTTCTATTAACCTGCATTTGAGCAAGCAGATCCATTAACTTCATAGAATGAGGGCAAATAATATGCTTTCTAATTAATTTTTTTAAAATAAATTTCTTCGAATTCGTTACAACCTCAAACAAATCTTTTATATGTACAAAACCTATTATATTATCTAATCGTTCTTTATATATAAGGGTTCTAGTATGGGAATGCTTACTTATTAATTCACTCAGCTCTTCAAGAGTCACATCATGACTTACAGAAATTATATCTGATCTTGGAATCATTACTTCTTCAACAGTTTTCTCAGAAAAACTATCAATATTATTAACCATCTCCTCTTCGGATTCATGAATTAATGATGATGGCACTTGCTCTGATGGCATAGCATCCGGGCGAGTCTTATTTCGACCTCTTTTAAATAAATAATATTTTAGAAATGTTTTCAAGCTCATCAAACTTCTTAAGCTTTTTACTTTAGATTTACCCCCTACCGAGGGGCCTTCCTTATCTGAGAATTTGGGCATAATGTCTTAATTTTAAATATTAATATGGTGACTTTATATTATAACTTTTCAATATCTCTATTTCCAGCGCTTCCATAATTTGCGCCTCATTATCTTCAATGTGATCATATCCTAACAAATGCAGTATAGCATGAATTAGCAAATGTTTAAAATGATCTTCAAAACTAATCTTTTTAGACTCCGCTTCGTCAAAAACTATTTGATATCCAAAAGCAATATCACCCAAGTATATATAATTATCATCAGGTTTAAATTCAAGCAATTGCTTCCAATTAACATCTAAATCCGGAAAAGAAAGGACATTAGTCGATTTTTCTACACCACGAAATTCTTTATTTAGAGATTTCATTTTAGAATCATCAGTCAAAAGAATAGAAACTTCAACTTCTTTAACTACATTAAAGTTATTATATCTCTTAAGTATATCCTCAATAATATCAGCGAATAGATCAGAATTTATTTCTTTCCTTAAATGCCATTTTGAATAATCACTTGCTATCTCTACTTTGATATTCATTAATAATTACAATCCAAATTAATTATGGTATATTTCTTTTTATTATATATACAGTATTACTCGATAATCAGTATTATTAAAACAATTTTATACTAGCAACAATCTAAAATTATGTCTGAAGGCGACGATCAAGATAAAGATTCTAAAACCGAGGATCCCACACGAAAAAAGCTTGATGATGCTGTAAAAAAAGGACAAGTAGTAAATTCAAAAGAAGTAACCAGCTTTGTAATGTTTTTACTTCTTACTATAGTTACAATCTGGATAACCCCCCATTCACTTACTCTGCTTGGTAACAAACTAAGGTATTTTATTGAAAATGCTGGAAATATCCCAATGGACAAAGGAGTACTTGGTATTATCATACCGAATATTATTGAAAACACATTAATCTACTTAAGCCCACTATTCCTTATTGTATTTATTGCAGCAATAGCTGCTTCTTATTTTCAACATGGTGAATTTATTTTTTCTGGAGAAAGTTTAATACCTAAATTATCTAAAATATCGATTATCAAGGGGTTTGGACGAATTTTCTCAATGAAAAGTTTTGTTGAATTCCTAAAAGGAATTTTTAAAATTGGCCTAGTTGGAACGTTTGTATTGCTAGTTATAATGGCTGACATAAAAGAACTAAGCCAATACCAAGAACTATCTATAGAAGGAATTCTTGGTCAACTTTTTACTATGATAAAAGATATAATTATTCTTGTTACTATTATCATGGCAGTAATTGCCGCTGTTGATTTTTCGTATCAAAGCTACGAGCATTTTAAGGACTTAAAAATGACAAAACAGGAAGTGAAGGATGAACACAAACAAACAGAAGGTAACCCAGAAATAAAACAAAAAATTAGAAAACTTAGAAGAGAACAATCCCAAAAAAGAATCAAAATCACTGTCCCGCAAGCAACTGTAGTTATTACTAACCCAGAACATTACGCCGTCGCTTTAAAATATGAACAAGGTGGAATTGAAGCACCTATATGCGTCGCTAAAGGACTTGACCTAATAGCCCAGAATATCAAGGCTATAGCAAAAGAATATGACATTCCAATTGTAGAAAGCCCTCCACTTGCAAGAGCACTATACAAAGATGTTGATTACGATCAAGAAATACCTGTTGAACATTTTGAAGAGGTTGCTAAAATCATTTCATATGTAATGTCCCTTGAACAAAAAACACAAAATAAAAAATAAATTAGGTTATATAATGGTAAAAATTTCTCCCTCGATTCTTTCTGCGGATTTTTCAAATCTGGAACATGAAATCAAAGCTATAGAATCTGCAGGAGCAGATATGATTCATATTGATGTTATGGATGGACATTTTGTTCCAAACCTAACCTTCGGACCACCTGTAATCAAAGCCTTAAGAAAACACACAAAACTTCCATTTGATGTACATTTAATGATCGAATCTCCGGAAAACTATATTAAAGATTTCATTGATGCTGGCGCTGATATAATAACTATTCATCCTGAAGCTACCAAGCATCTGGATCGAACTATTAATGAAATCAAGAAGCTTGGTGCAAAAGCTGGTATCTCTCTTTTGCCAACAACATCAGTAGCACCGCTAGAATATACAATAGATAACATTGATCTTATTTTAGTAATGACTGTCAACCCTGGCTTTGGTGGACAAAAATTCATAGATAATCAACTTTTTAAAATAGAAATGATCTCGGACATCATCCAAGATACTGATATTATACTAGCTGTAGATGGTGGAATTAATGATCAAACTTCAAAACTATGTATAGATGCAGGTGCAGATATGCTTATATCTGGTAATTTTATCTTTAAAGGAGATTATAAAAAACAAATAGAATTACTAAAAAACTAAATTTATTACTACAATGCTTATAGATATAAAATCTGATTATATAAAAGAAAAAAATACAGTAGAAATATTACCAAAAGGATTTATCTACTTAAATCAGATCTACCCTTCAATAAAGCAAGACATAAAGTACGCAACAATTGATAATTTTACTGGAACTATTATCAGAGGTTATAATGCAAATTCAGCTATTCTTAGTACTCAAGCATCTAATGCATTAATGCGCGTACAAGAAGAGTTAGAATTAAAAAATCAAACTTTACTAATTTGGGATGCATATCGCCCAACACAAGCAGTTGATTATTTTCTAGAATGGGAGCACGAGCCTGATAACGTAAAAATAAAAGAAAAATATTATCCTCACTTAAGCAAAAAAGAACTATTTGAAACAGGTTTTTTCGCGCCAGTTCATAGCACTCATAGTCGCGGTTCAACAGTTGATCTAACAATATTTGATAATGGTTTAAATAAAACTCTTAATATGGGCACAGATTTTGATTTCTTTAGTAAAGAATCTTACACTAATAATAAAAATATTTCTATTGAAGCGCAAGAAAATAGAAAACACTTTATGGAACTGATGAATAAACATGGGTTTGAAAACTATCCAAAGGAATGGTGGCATTTTACCTTAAAAAACGAACCATTCCCTGAAGAATACTTTAATTTTCCTGTTGAATAATCATAACCAACTTTCCATAAGTGCACAACCAATTGGTAACACATAATCATAGCAAACATCTTCATCAAAACCTGAAAATAATGAAGATGGAGAATAGCTGTTAGGTCGAATACAATTTAGTAAAAGGTTAGTTGCAACCCTCGGAACAAGAGACATTCCTTTAATAGCATTTGCTGCCTCCACTGCCATAGTTGAACGAATAGTCGAAACACCACCTTGCTTTATAAAAGATGCATAAGATTCACTAAAACAAGATATTCTTCCTTCTAAAGGAAATTGCTCAGAAAAATTTTTATGCATACTATCCATGCCATGCAAATCAAAACTATGATGTAAAAAATCTTTACCCCTTTTTATACCATCAGTATTCTTGATCATAATAGGTTTAGGTGACGCAGATGTTCCAAAAGCATTAATTATGCTAGAAAAACTTGAAATATACTCAACGTAATTCAGATTCTTTACCTTTAAACCATAAACACCTGGCGACTCTACTGATATAACTCTAGTATATCCAAAACGCCCATCAACAAGAGGCTCAGTATCAGCACTATGGTCAACTACTAAGGCACCTCGAGAATGCCCTACTATTGTTATCTCTTCAACATCTCTATCTCTATTAATATCAAATAGTTTTTTCTCCAAAACTCCTGTATCCTCAGGCTTCTTAGATCTAGCTGCCGCTAGTATTTCTGGAAGCTCTTCGAGAAAACCAAAAAAATTCATATTTCTCCAAGATAACCCTCTATTCATTACATAAATTTATTCAGGACTATCTGATTTTTGCACTGTAGTACAACAAAATCTTGGTAAGCTAAGATCACCATGTGAATATTCCGGAAGAAATTTATACCCTAGTCTAGCGGCTTTAACTGAAAAATCTTTATTTGATTCAGCTTGCGCCACCAAATCCATTAATCTAAAAGCTAGCAGGTTACGCTCACTTTTGGACTCATCTGGTAATTTTTTCATTTACCTTCCCCCTTATTAATTTATAATTTTATATAATCTTCGAAATTTTCTACACCTCCTTTTTCATGATAATATTTTATGTTTAATTTATATTGACCTGACATCCTTTTTCCTCTTAAGTTTTTGCCTATAAAGAAAAAATATCGTGCCTGATACTTACCAAATTCATGATCCCTCGTAACTAGAGTCTTACCTGCACTATCAATTATAGATAAAACAAGCTTGTCACCTTTATTAACTGAAAAAACATCTACAAAGCCAACTAGAGCTTGCGGATATTCTGGTTGCACTTTAACATACTGCCCTCTTCTAATTTGTTCTACGTTCAGCGAATTAAAAGTAAATCCATAATTATATACAACTCCTGTTTTTGCATAAGAATCCATTTTTTCATAGTCTTTCCACATTGACTCTGGAACTTTTCCACAACCTTCCTGATCTCCATAAAAAGGATCTATTTCTCTTGAATTTTTTCTAAGCGACATATGAAGATGCGGATATTCAGTTTTTCCAGATAAACCAACCATTCCAACAACATCACCTGCCTTAACAAATCGCCCTTTTTTTACTTTAATTGACCCTTGTTTTAAATGACATAATTGTGCTTCATAATCTCCATTGGCTATAACCAAACCATTCCCACATTCAATACCTTTAATAGCGTCCTTTCCGCCATCTCTAATACTAATATCTGGAATATGATTTCTTAGTCCTTTAACTTCCCCATCAAATGGTGCCAACACTTTTACATCTTGATGCATCTGCTTATAATCCTTTAAAGCAAAGTCAGTACCTTTATGATCACTATATGTATTTTGCCCACAGCGAAAATCAACCTGTTTATCTTGAAAATAATGTCTAGGCAAATTTGATATCCAGCAATCCTTTCCAAGCGTGCAATCAAGAGGCAATTCTAATTTAACAGCCAGAATTTGAAAGCTGGAAGTTAGAATAAGTAAAACTAATATGAATTTTAGCTCTCTCATAGGCATAATACTCGATATATTGAAAAATATAATATCAAAAAACAGTTAAACAATAATTAAAAACCAAATTTATAGATATTAATAAAAACAACTAAGAATCTTTTTATTTACTGGTAAAAATCAATGCCATATAATAGCTGGTATAATTTTAGTATATTATTCCAAAATGAAAATATTTATTTGTCAAACCGGGCCAAAAGTTGGAGCTCTTGAAGAAAATCTTAAAATAATTCAAAAAAACTATAATGATGCCGAATTAAAGAATGCTGATATTTGTATTTTTCCTGAACTATGCATTTCCGGATACTTAGCAGAAGATCTTTTCCTTCGAGAAGATTTTATTGCAAAAATTGAATCTATTACAAAAATTCTTATAAAAGAAACAAGACAAACATGTCTATTATTACCAACATTAATATTTGAAAATAATTGCCTATACAATGTTGTAATAGCTGCACAAAATGGAAAACTCACTGGAGTAACCTATAAAAACGAACTACCTAATCATGGTGTTTTTGATGAAAAAAGATATTTCACACCTGGAAAACCACAAATTATTACTATAAACGGAATAAAAATTGGTATCCCAATATGTGAAGATATTTGGCATTCAAATGTATGCCTTGATTTAAAAAAGCAAGGAGCAGAAATTTTTATAGTTCCAAATGCTTCACCATATGAAAAAGACAAGCTGAATAGTAGAGTTAATTTAGTAAAAGAGCGTTTTGATGAAACTTCAATTCCTATAATTTATTGTAATCAAGCATTAGCGCATGATGGAATAATATTTGACGGACGATCTTTTATATATGACGGAGATTTTACTATAATTGGCAAGGAGTTTGAAGTTGATTCAAGCCTTATAGAATATTCAAATAGTAAACTTATTGCAGCTTCTTTATATAAAAAATCTAATAATTTATATGGTGAAATTTTAAATGCAATGATTATTGGCCTACGAGATTATGTGCATGATAATGGATTTAAAAAAGTTATAATTGGACTTTCTGGTGGAATAGATTCGGCTATTGTTTCGGTAATAGCTGCAAAAGCACTTGGAGAGAAAAATGTTACTTGCTATATGCTACCCTCAAAATTTACCTCAAACGCAAGTTTAGAAGACGCTTCATTACTAGCTAGCAATTTAGAAATATCACTTCATTCCATTTCTATTCAAAAAGCTGTAGATGAGCTCGCACTTGCATTATCTTCTAGTAAAAAAATTAATCAAAACTCCGTGTCCTACCAAAACCTTCAATCGCGAACCCGAGGGACTATATTAATGGCTCTAGCTAATAATTCCAACGCCCTACTCTTAACTACAGGTAATAAATCCGAATATGCCACTGGCTATGCAACAATCTATGGTGATATGAATGGTGCATTTAACCCTATTAAAGATCTGTATAAAACTGAAATATTTAAATTAGCAGAATATATAAATTCACAATCAGAAATTATTCCAAACAATATAATCACAAAAGAACCTTCTGCAGAGCTAGGTTTTAACCAAAAAGATTCGGATTCACTTCCAAACTATGATATTTTAGATCAAATCCTCCTGCAAATTATTGAACATAAAGCTGATCCGCAGTCTTTATATTCAAAATTTAACAAAGAAACTATTGATAAAATTGCTAATCTTCTAAAAATTTCTGAATTTAAGAGGCACCAATCTGCTCCAGGCATAAAATTATCTTCTATGCATTTTGATAAAGATAGAAGATATCCAATCACAAATTTCTATTAATCTGAGAAATCAACTCAACTAGTTTACCCAACATTAGTAAACAAAACATTAACGCAAAAGAATATTCATATATATTTTTAACTTAATCTTTCGTTAACTTTTTAACTACTACACTTGAACTTAAGGAGCTAGTTGGCTCTTTATGTTGTAAGTTTAAGTTAACTCTAAAGAAAGGTAACGATCATGGGAGTAGAAGTATTAGTAATAGCGATAATAGCGGGAGTTATCTCGCTAGTTTCCGCCGGAACATAAATAGGAACAGTTTTTCATTTTAAAAGAAAATTTAAATCCGCTGAAAAAACAGAAAGTAAAGATACAACCGATATCACAATTAAAAATGAAGCTACAAAAGAAGATCATCAAGATGGTTCAAGTACAACAACAAGAAAACAAGAGATTCATATTACTGATATAGATATGGATACGGGTTCAAAACTGATAAGTGGTTCAACAACAATGACAAGAACAGGCTTACCTAATAAAGTAGCTGAAACACTTGCAAGTGGTGGAACTGGTGTTCTAAAAACTCTTGCTGGTGGTATAATTCCAAGTCCCGCTGCTGCTGAAGAAGCTTCTGATGATGGATCAGGCGTTTTACCTGGCTACTACGAGGAGGAATGAAACTAATTGAAGCTCATCAAGATAAAGGCAAAGAAGAAGCAGATGATATTGATGATAAGGTAGTAATACATCAACGCAAAAAAGCTAAGCCTTCTATAGTTGAAGTTGAAACTTCAGATACAGATGATATGGAAGATACTAGCGATCATGAAGATGCAGGTGTTACAGAAAGAAAAGAAACAACACGAGAAGATAGTATCTCGAATCTTATAGCTTCAGTTACAAAAGAAACTATTGGAGGCGAAGCGGTTGAAATGCTTTCATTTGCATCAGATGATACTGGAGTAGTTGGAGAAGTTAGTTCAGAAACTGTTGATCTATAAAAACTGAAAAAATATTGTAAAAAGACCTAAGTAAAAGAAAAATACTTAGGTTTTTTTATCTTGAAAAAATGTAAATATAAATATTAAATACATTATTAATTAAATTTTAACTAATTAAATTATAAAGTTTATCTACTAAAAAGTAACTCTTAATTCTACTTATTAGTCTTAATTATAATTTTAGGGAAAAGGTAATTAATATGGATCCAGCGACAATATTAGGAATAGTTGCAATAAGTTTAGCAGCAATCGCAGGTATAACAAGCTGTGCAAGCTGCTATAGAACTGAACAATATAGAAGAAGCACAGAACATGATACAACCACAGTTGATATAGAAAATACTGTTACAGATAGAACAGAACCAGATGGAACGCATGAACTCACTAGAGCACAGCATATTAGAATTGATGATGCAGATATGTCAACCTTCACTGGAAGAGATACTACAGTTGAAACTGGAAGACCTAATGCTGTAGCAAACACTCTTGCTGGAGCTGCATCAGGAGCAGTAAGAGCTATTGGAGGAATAGCTTCTGGTTCTCCTTCACCTGCATCCCTACCAACTCTATCAAGAAACAACTCAAAAGCAGAATTAGATTCCAAAGAAGACTCAACTGATCCAGACGATGCAGAGAAAAAAACTGGTATGGTAATAATTGAAGTAGGAGGTAGCGATGAAGATGCTGTAACAAGTGGTGATTCAACTAAAAAACCAGAAAAAAGCGAAGCCGCAAATTTGCTTTCAGTAGCAACAAATGCGCTTGCAGATGGGGATCTAGACCCTAATGAAATGAGAAAAATAGTTACGGTTGTTCTTGGCGGTCAATCTGATGCAGATGGTGTATCTGATACAACAGGAAGTGATTCAATAGTATAAATAATCAAAAATCTAGGATTTCAATTAACGGTCATTCCCGCTCTAGGCGGGAATACATACAGAGCACTGAGGAAAGTGCCGGGGTTTTATCTGCTAACTAAAGAGCAATCTGGAAGCTTTTCCAAATTCTGGATCTTCGTCTGGAATGACAGTGCTTTTACCACATTAAAAACTCAGTGTCATTCCCGCCTATTAGCAGTGCTCACAGGCAGGAATCTATGTGGATTGTAAATATTTATTTATCTTATGCTCTAAGCAGCACTTCTTTTGCTACCACCAAAGCTTTTTCTTTTACCACCATTACCGCCTGGATTATCGCCCCCACTGCGTTTTGGCTTGCCTGAACCGAAGCGTTTATTAGAATTTGATGGCTTTTTACCAAATTTATTTCTACCATCATTTCCACTCTTGCTTCTGCCTTTGAAACTCTTACCAGAACGCTCCTTGCCTGCTAATGGTTTTGCATCTGGATTCATTAATCTGTTAATTGCATCCCACTTTCTTCTATCTTCACCAGAAACAAAGCAAATTGCTTCACCTTCAGCCCCAGCTCTTGCAGTACGACCAATACGATGCAGATAATCTTCAGGACATTGTGGTAAATCATGATTAATAACATGCTCAATATGTGGAATATCCAATCCACGAGCAGCAACATCAGTTGCAACTAAGATTCTATATTTTTTATTTCTAAAAGCTTTAATTACACGCTCTCTTTTACGATGCTGTAAATCACCATGAATTGCAATCGCACTATGGCCTTCTGCTGCTAATTTCTTAGCCATTTTTTCGGTTCCATATTTTGTTTTCATAAATATGATAATTGAACCTTTTCTATTATTCAACTCATCTATAAGGCGCAGATGCTTTTCTTGCTCTTTTAAATGTATTATATCTTGTTTAATATTTTTTCCAGGCTGTGACACTGAACCAACAGCTATTCTTTCTGGCTTATTCATATAAGAATTTGCCATCTTAACAATGTTTCCTGGTATAGTAGCTGAAAAAAGAAGTGTCTGACGCTCTTTTGGAATATGTTTAATAATTGCATCAATCTGAATTGAAAAACCCATATCAAGCATACGATCCATTTCATCAAGAACTAAACTGTTAACATCCTTTAGTTTTAAGGTGCCACGATCTAAGTGATCATTCATACGCCCTGGCGTACCAACAAATAATCTTGGCTTTCTTTTTAACTGAAAAAGCTGCTTTTGCATTGGTTCACCAC
The DNA here is from genome assembly GCA_965233855.1 of Rickettsiaceae bacterium. Lineage (GTDB taxonomy): Bacteria > Pseudomonadota > Alphaproteobacteria > Rickettsiales > Rickettsiaceae > Megaera_A. The sequence goes on from OZ247586.1 coordinate 785,726, forward strand.
CAATAAGAAGGCATGTATTAATAGATGATTTTTTACCAAGGATATCTTCTAAAGCTTTCATTACTTGCGTTGCTAATTCACGAGTAGGAGCGATAACTACCGCGCTACCAGTTTCGCTTGATAATAATTTTGCAATTAATGGGATACCAAATGCAGCTGTTTTACCAGTTCCAGTTTGAGCAGAACCCAATATATCACGCCCATCAAGCGCTAAAGGAATAGTAGCTTCTTGAATTGGTGTTGGTTCTTTAAAACCAAGTCTATCTAAAGACTCAAGCAACTTCTTTGGTAAATTAAATGAATGAAAATTAGTCATAATACTCTCTTATAAACAAGATTGATTGCCTTTATAAACTATATATAAAAGCTTTTCATATTACTCTTGTGTTTAAGATGTATCTGTAAAAATTTGCTCTTGAGATAAGTTAACAAGAACTACATATATTAAAGAGTATTTAGAAAATCTAAACACACTATACACTAAAATACCTAGTAGTACAAGAAGTAATTATGTGCCTCAGTATTTCAATATTATATATTTCACTAGTAAATGAAGCTCTATATATGTATAATAACGATAATTTGATAAGCAACTAAAAACTAAAAATGACTCATTTAAAGACTGCAGAAAACGCTATAATTGAACAAAGTAATTCTTTAAATACCCTAGCAAAACAATTACCAAAAGACTTCACAAATCTAATTGATTATATACTAAAACTAAATGGAAGAGTAATCATGATTGGCATGGGAAAAAGCAGTTATATCGCTAAAAAAATAGCCGCTAGTCTTGCATCAACTGGCACACCTGCATTTTTTATACATCCAGGTGAAGCTAGTCACGGTGATCTTGGTATGATTACAGAAAATGATATGATCATCATGCTTTCAAACTCTGGAGAAACAAAAGAATTATTTGATACAGTTAATTACTGCAAGAGATATAATATAAAAATTGCAGCAATAACGATGAAGGAAGATTCAACTCTTGCACGAAATAGTGACTTTCTCTTAAAACTACCAACTCAAAAAGAAACATCTTCTATTGCCGCTCCTACCACTTCAGCCCTTATGTCTCTATCACTAGGAGATGCAATCGTTACAGCTTTGCACGATGCTAAAGGCTTTTCAAAAGAAGATTTCAAACTATTTCACCCCGGTGGAAAAATTGGAGCAAACCTTTTAAAAGTTTCTGACATAATGAGGAGTGGAGATAAATTACCTATAGTATCGCCGGATGAATCTTTTACAAAAGTGATAATCACTATGACAGAAAAATGCCTTGGCTGCGCAGTAGTTATAGATAATGAAAATAACATGCTAGGCATAGTTACAGATGGTGATCTAAGACGCCATATTAAAGATGATTTAGCTAATATTTTAGCAAAAAATGTAATGACTCCTGATCCTAAAAGCATAAACATAAATATGCTTGCGTCAGAAGCTTTATATATCTTGAATGAAAAATCCATAACAGCCCTACCCGTTGTTGAGCATGATAAAATTAAAGGAATAATACATATCCATGATATTCTTAAAGCTGGTGTGGGTTAATGCAAGAACTAAAGAATATCCGAACAAAAACAAAATTATTAAAATATATTTTTTTAAGTGCCAGCCTATGTGTTTTAATAGCAGTACTAACAACGCTATATGTTCAAAAGCTACCTATAGAAGATAAACCTGATTTCAAAAAACCACAGAAGAAATCTAGAAAATTACCAGAAGAATATAGCTTAAATATAAGCAAATCAATTTTCAAAGGAATTAGCAGCGACCTAGCTCCATATGTCATTATGGCACAAAATGTTGTTAAAAACTCTTCAGACAAATATCTACTAGATGTTGTAAATGGTACATATACCCTACCGGATGGAAAAATAACAATTAAAGCAGATAATGGAACGTTAGATGAAATCAAAAAATCCGTAATATTAAACGATAATGTCTCTATTCATTTTAATGGCATGATTATCAATAGCCAGCAAATATTAGTTGACCTTGAAACAAAAGATGCAAAAAGCCAAGAAGAAGTAGAGGTGATTTTTGAAAACTCTAAAATAAGAGCTGATAAATTTCAAACCGAAGATTCAGCAGAAACAATAAAATTTGAAGGAAACATAGACTCAAATTTCGACATAAATTCAAAGTAAAAAAACAACACCCAAAATTATCTAGCTTAAAAAGCACTAAGCTTATATAATGATTCTTGTTTAACTTACAATTATTAATGAGCAATGTCTCTTTCTATACAAAAACTTATTGGTCTAATATTTATATATATATTTATTGCTTATACTCATTTTTCATATGCTAATGACAAACTAAATATCAAATCTGATCATTTGACTATCAAAAAAACTGATCTTAGCGCAACCTTTGAAGGTTCAGTCGTTCTAACTTTTGACGATCTAAAACTATATAGTTCTAAACTAAAAATATTCTATACTGATATTACTGATAAAAGAGATATCAAAGAAATAATTATACCAGTCAAGCTCAAAGCTATCAAAAACTGTGGTCAAGAAATTTTATTTGCCGACTCTGGACATTTCGATAATTCTACAAAAAAGCTCACCTTAACAGGAAATGTTCGAATGCTCAAAGAAGGTAATGTACTAGTTACGGACAAACTGATATACTCAGCTAGATTTGAGAGCATCGGTCAGAAAAGCAATGCAAAATAAACTTGTTATACAAAATATTTCAAAATCTTATGATAAGCGCCCTGTGCTTCGTGATATAAATTGCAATCTTCATCAAGGAGAAGCAGTTGGTCTTTTTGGCCCTAATGGAGCTGGTAAAACCACATTATTTAGTATTATAATGGGTTTAATAAAAGCAGATCTTGGACAAATGCTTTTAAATGATCAGGACATTACTAATCTACCAATGTATTTAAGAGCAAGATTAGGCATAGGATATCTGCCCCAAGAATCATCGATTTTTAGAGGGTTAACGGTAAAAAATAATATAAGAGCTATTTTAGAAATAGTACATAATGATAAGGAAGAAATAGAAGCAAAATGCGATGAGTTGATGGATGAATTTTCTATTGGTCATCTAAAAAACAAACTATCTACTACCTTATCTGGCGGCGAAAGAAGAAGATTAGAAATTGCAAGAGCTTTAGCTTCCGAGCCTAAATTTATTCTACTTGATGAACCACTTGCTGGCATAGACCCTATTGCTGTACGAGATATTAAAGAATTAGTATCTCACCTTAAAGAAAGAAATATTGGGGTATTAATCACCGATCATAACGTTAGAGATACTCTAGATATTGTTGATAGAGCTTATATTATTTATGACGGCAAAGTTCTTATGGAAGGAAAACCTTCGGATATAATTGGAAGTTCTGAAGTGAGAGAAGTCTATTTAGGTCAAACATTCCAAAAAACTGAATTAATATAACTTGCATGAGCACAAACAAGTCAAATAAAGATATTGCTCTTTCAATTGCAGCCCTCTTTTTAAGTATGCTACTTCTAAGCTTTGCTTCAGTTCCAATTTACAATTTATTTTGTAAGGTCACTGGCTTTGGCGGCACAACTCAAAGAGCAAAAGCTTTCATTAAAGTAGATAAAGGTACAAGAAAAATAAAAGTTGAATTTGATGCAAATGTTGATAAAAAACTACCTTGGAGATTCATTCCAAAACATAGAAGTACAAATGTCATTACAGGAGAAAACGCTTTAATTTTTTATGAATCGGAAAATGTAAGTGACCGAGATATCATTGGAACTTCCGTTTATAACGTCACTCCTCTCAAAGCTGGAAAATATTTCGTTAAAATACATTGTTTCTGTTTTGAAGAACAGTTGCTAAAAGCTGGACAAAAAGTTCTTATGCCAGTTTCTTTCTTTATTGACCCTGAAATAGAAAATGACCCTGAGATGGACGATGTTGACAGAATTACCCTATCCTATAGCTTCTTTATGGTCAGAGACGTTAGTGACTAGACAATTTAAGAATTTTTAGCATATAATAATAACTATTATTAAATGAACGGTAGTAAAAGAATGTCATCAAAACAAGAGCATCCTTATCATCTAGTAGATATGAGCCAATGGCCAATCTTCACTTCTTTTTCACTATTAGCGCTAGCTATAGGCGCAGTAATGACTATGCATGAAAATCCAGGTGGTAGTATTATAGCAATTTCAGGACTCCTTGCAGTCATTTATTGTTCATGGAACTGGTGGAAGGATATTGTAAATGAAGGTTTAGTCGGCAAACACCATTCAGAACCAGTTAGAAATGGACTTAGAATTGGCATGTCACTATTTATTCTATCAGAAGTAATGTTTTTCTTTGCATTCTTCTTTTCGTATTTCTCAGCCAGCCTATTCCCTACTGGAATTCTTGACGGTTTTTGGGTAATAGCTGATGGCACTTGGCCACCGGAAGGAATTAAGACTTTTGATCCTTGGGATATCCCATTCATTAATACACTGATTCTACTATTATCTGGAACAACAGTAACTTGGGCACATCACTCAATTGAGCATAATGATCAAAAAAGCTCTGTTACTGCATTAGGCATCACTGTTTTACTTGGTATTACATTTAGCATACTCCAAGCATATGAGTACCATCATGCCGCTTTCAAACTAACTGATGGAGTTTATGCAGCTAATTTCTATCTTGCAACTGGTTTTCACGGAATTCACGTGATTGTTGGGACTATATTCCTAACTGTTTGCTATTTTCGGGCTAGAAAAGGACACTTCAAGGAAGGTAATGGACATTTAGGTTTTGAATTTGCTGCATGGTATTGGCATTTTGTTGACGTCGTGTGGTTATTCTTATTTGTTTTTGTTTACGTACTTGGAAGATAATATCAAACTCTTGAGAGAGGACTCTCTACACAAAATGATATAATATTTTTTTGAGTAAGTTAGAAGGTATAGTTCCGCACGCAAGTAAGAAATCCAGGGAAGCTTATGTTTATTCTTTTGATAGTGGCGATACTTGAATACACCATTTATCCTATAATAGATTCACACCTAACGCGTGAGTGACACTAAGGTTTTAAGTAATGTGTATGGCATAATTACGATCGCAGCTAGAAATCCAAAATGTTTCAAGACACTCTTAGTTAATAGGCAAAACTTCCACCTATCTCTCCGCATAGATTCCCGCCTAACGTGGGAGTGATACAGTTTTTTTGATATAAATATAGATTATTATTTACCCAGGCATAGAATACAAGGCAAAAAACTAAACACCCAGCTCAACTAGCTTATTCTTTTCACTGTTAATACTCTCTTGAATATAAGCAGTTAAATCCCTTACATCTAAAGACTCAACCTTCTCTACAGAGATATATTCAATAATTTTTACTGTAATCGTACCAGATTGCTTAAACCAAAATCCTTTTGGCCAAACAAGACCAGCATTGTGCGCAATAAGTACTATAGGAACTCTCGTATTTTTAGCAAGCTTAGCCGCGCTTGCCTTAAATTTAACGCTCTTATTCACTTTAACTCTAGTCGCCTCTGGAAACATAACAAGGGATAGTCCAGCATCAATTTTTTTTGCCCCTTCCCTAAGAATTTGAGCAACAGATCTACTATTATTTCTATCTACTGCGATTGGTTGTACAGTCTTAATACCCCAACCTAAAACTGGTATAGCCTCAAGCTCTCTTTTTATTACCCAAGAATGCTTAGGTATAATAAGTTGCATAAAAAAGTTTTCCCAAAAAGATTGATGATTTGCAAGAGCTAAATATGGCTTACCATCTTTAGGTAATTTTTCTTCACCCTCAACTTTGTATTTGATTCCGCAGATAACCCAAATCAAATATATAAAAATATAGGAAAATACTTCTGATACTTTATATCTAAATGCATATGGTGCTCTTAATAATTGCATTGGAATACAAAACAAAACAAAAAAAGATACCATAAAAATGCTTATTATTGTATAAAAGGCAAGTGTTCTTGAACGCCAAAACATAATTTATGTATAATCAAACCATTAAAAGAAGAACTATATAGTATTTTTTTATTTCTTAAAACCATTATCGTAGATAAGTTTGCATTATATAAATATAATCTGAGCATAAGCTTGAGGAAAGAATGAAAAAAACTGCATTATCTGGAATTCAAACAACTGGCTGTCTTCACCTTGGAAACTATCTAGGATCTATTCAAAACTGGATTGAAATGCAAGATGATTATAATTGTTATTTTTTTCTAGCTAATCTTCATTCAATCACCATTGAAAGAGATCCAAATGAATTACGCGCTGCAACTCTTAGTGCAGCTGCTACATACTTAGCATCTGGTGTCAATCCAAAAAAATCTGTGATTTTTGTTCAATCTGATGTAAAGGAGCATACAGAACTTGCATGGATGCTAAATTGCATTACTCCTATTGGTTGGCTAAAACGCATGACTCAATTCAAGGATAAAGCTGGTAAAAAGCAAGATAATGCAAATACTGGATTATTTACTTACCCTATTTTAATGGCAGCAGATATCTTACTTTATAACGCAGATGTCGTTCCGGTTGGTGATGATCAGAAGCAGCATCTAGAACTAGCTCGAGATATAGCTGGAGCTGTAAATAGAAAATTTAACAAAGAGCTTCTTAAATCACCTGAACCTCTAATTCAAGGAGCAGCTACTCGTGTTATGAGTCTTCGAGATGGAACAAAAAAAATGAGCAAATCAGATGACAGCGACGCCTCTAGAATCAATTTAACAGATTCACCTGATCTTATTATAAAAAAACTTAAAAAATCAAAAACTGATAGTATTGCTGAAATTTCCTATGATCAAAAAGTTAGACCTGAAGTAGCAAATTTAATTAATATATATTCTGAGCTAACAAAAAATTCGAAACAAAAAATAATCAGCCAATATGATGGAAGTGGATTTGCTAAATTTAAACTAGATCTTGCAGATATTATAATAGCAAAATTAACTCCTATTAATCTTGAATATCAAAAAATCATTAAAAATGAAGATTATATACAAAGTATTTTATCAGATGGAGCTGAAAAAGCCCGATTAACTGCAGAAAAAACATGTAAAACTATATCTAAAGCATTTGGATTATTATAGTTAAAATAAAAAATCACTCTAAATCTAAGAGATAAAGAGTGATTGCATATTTTAATTAAAATACTTTAAAACTATATCTAAAATCCAGCATCAAATCCAAAATCAAACCCATTACTTAGACCTGATATCAAACCACCCATATCCTCTCCAACAAAATTAGAAAGCAGTTTTGGGTTCAATATGAAAGCTGAGCTTTCTATTCCATCATCGAAAGTTCCTAGCGGTAATAATTTCATTAAATCCACTACTTCCTGATCATGCGAATCTACTTTAGATTTAGTATGGTGCTTATGATGGTGATGTCCTAACTTAGCATCAGTCGCTTTTTTTAGTTTATCACCAGTTGCTCTTTGTAATTTAACAGCCATGATAACCTCCTTTCCTTTAGTTTACGAAACGGAAAAATGCCCGCCTCAATTTAAAATTAACATTCTTATTCTTAACAAAAGATTAATTAAATTAATTTTTTCTAAAATAGAGAAATAAAAAGAACGCAAAATTACGTATACATAGGAGGAATAAACTCAAAATCTTCAAGGGATTCATAGACAAACACTAACAGAAAAACACTAAAAATTGCCAGCAATATACTTAAAAAGATCTGCCTAAATTTTTTAAAGAAATAAGAAACTACTACAAGAATTAAGATCAAAAATAAAGTGTAATACCCACCTGAATACAAAGTTTGAAATACTATATTATCAACAAAATAAGATATCACCCTTCTATTTCTCACTTCAGCTAACACTGAAAATGCAGGCAATAAAAACAATGAAAAAATTGAAAAACTTCTAAATACTCTAAAAAGATTCATCAGTCTAAATCCCCTCTCGTTCAACCATTTTTTTCTTAATTTCTGCTATTGCTTCAGCAGGATTTAAACCTTTCGGACAAGTTTTTGTACAATTCATAATTGTATGACAACGATATAGTTTAAATGGATCCTCAAGATCATGCAAACGCTCACCATCAGCCTCATCACGCGAATCTGCAAGCCATCTATATGCTTGAAGCAAAATAGCTGGTCCTAAATATTTTTCACCATTCCACCAATAGCTTGGACATGAAGTTGAGCAACAAGCACAGAGAATACATTCATATAGACCATTTAACTTTTCACGATCTTCTTCAGACTGCAATCTTTCTTTTCCTTTTGATATAGGAGTATCAGTCTTGAGCCATGGTTCAATAGAAGCATATTGAGCATAAAAATGATTCATATCTGGAATCAAATCCTTTACAACCTCCATATGTGGCAAAGGATAGATCTTAATATCACCTGATATTTCTTCTATAGGCTTTGTGCAAGCAAGCGTATTCGTACCATCAATATTCATCGAACAACTTCCGCATATTCCCTCGCGGCATGAGCGTCTAAAAGTAAGAGAAGAATCTAATTCATTCTTAATTTTGATCAAAGCATCAAGAACCATTGGGCCACATTTCGCCAGGTCAATTTCATAAGTATCAACTCTCGGATTCTCACCAGAGTCTGGGTCATATCTATATATTCTCAACTTTCTTGGAGAATCTGCAGATTCTAATCCAACATGCACTTTTCCTTCAAGAACTCTTGAATTTGGTGGTAGTCTTAGCTCAGCCATATTATCCTCACAAATCTAGTATACTCTTTTAACAGGTGGAACGCTTTCCACCTCGTCAGAATTAGTTTCTAATGTCACAGGCTTATAATCAATCTTTACTTTTCCAGACTCATCAAGCCAAATCATTGTATGCTTCATCCACTCTTTATCATCTCTATCAGGGAAGTCTTCTCTAGCATGCGCACCACGACTTTCCTTACGATTCTCAGCCGCATGCATAGTCAAGACAGCTTGATCTAGTAAATTTGCCAACTCCAGCGCTTCTACAAAATCACTATTCCATATTAATGATCGATCATTCACTTTAATATTCGTATATTCAGCTCTAATTTGATCAATAAGTTCTTTCCCTTCTTTCAATGTTTCATCAGTCCTAAACACTGCAGCATGATTTTGCATAGCTTTTTGCATTTTTAAACGCAAATCTGCTACAGAGATTTTACCATCAGAATTACGAACTTTTTCAAAACGATCAAATAATGGAATCAATGTATCATCTTTTAATTTCTTATGAGATAATCCTGGTTTTACAATTTCAGCTGCTCTATGCGCAGCAGCTCTACCAAATACTACAAGATCAAGTAATGAATTTGATCCCAATCTATTTGCACCGTGAACCGACACACAACCAGCTTCACCAATCGCCATAAGACCAGGAACAACTTGCTCTTTACCATCTTTTAAAGTAACAACTTCAGTATTCACATTAGTTGGTATTCCGCCCATATTATAGTGAACAGTTGGTAACACAGGAATTGGTTCTTTAGTTACATCAACACCTGCAAAAATCTTAGCGGTCTCAGAAATACCAGGAAGTCTTTTATCCAAAACTTCAGGAGGCAAATGATTTAAATGCAAATATACGTGATCTTTATGCTCACCAACTCCTCTACCTTCTCGAATTTCCATAGTCATAGAACGCGAGACAACATCACGAGAAGCTAAATCCTTTGCAGATGGCGCATATCTTTCCATAAACCTCTCTCCTTCGGAGTTTACCAAATAACCTCCTTCACCACGAGAACCTTCTGTAATCAAGCAACCTGCACCATAAATTCCTGTTGGATGGAACTGAACAAATTCCATATCCTGCATCGCTAATCCAGCTCTGACGCACATTCCTCCACCATCTCCAGTACATGTATGAGCAGATGTCGCAGAGAAATATGCGCGACCATAACCACCAGTGGCAAGAACGACCATATGTCCTCTAAACGCATGTAAAGTTCCATCATCGAGATTCCATGCAAGAACACCTTTGCACTCACTATCTTCCATTATTAAGTCAGTAGCAAAATATTCTATAAAAAATTGAGCTTGATGCTTTAATGCTTGCTGATACAAAGTATGTAATATTGCATGACCAGTCCTATCAGCCGCCGCACAAGTTCTTTGCGCTGCTTTACCTTTACCATATTCAGTAGTCATTCCGCCAAATGGACGTTGATAAATCTTACCATCTTTATTCCTAGAAAATGGCACGCCATAATGCTCAAGTTCTATGATACTCTCTGGAGCATTCTTACACATATACGCAATAGCGTCTTGATCGCCGAGCCAATCTGATCCCTTAACAGTATCGTACATGTGCCAGCGCCAATCATCTTCACCCATATTGCCAAGCGCAGCACTAATTCCACCTTGCGCAGCCACAGTATGACTTCTTGTTGGAAATACTTTTGTTACGCACGCAGTGCTTAAACCAGCCTCAGCCATACCGAATGTTGCACGAAGTCCAGCGCCACCAGCACCAACTACTACAACATCGAATTCATGATTAATTACGTTATAAGGTATAGTCATAAAATAAAATCCACTACAAAGTCATTACATATAAAACAGCTACAATAAAAGCAAGAGCTGTCACTATTGAAAAAATCTGGGTTGCTAAAAGCATTACTAACCTCACTGCGCGGCAATGAATATAATCTTCAATTACCACCTGCATACCAAGAGCTGCATGATAAAAACCAATCACAACAAATAGTGTAAGCATTACAATATGATATGGTTTCTTAAAAACTTCAATGATCCCACTTAGTTCTGCAGCTGCAATTTCCCAAGAAAAGAAGAACACCCAACCAGTGATTAGTGTTAGCAAAATAGCTGTAAATCTTTGGTGCCACCAATGAGATGCTCCAGAGCCAGATGAACCAAGATTCTTTGCTTTTGATAAATCTGATCTGTATTTACTTTTCATATAAATAACCTCACATGCACATCCAGAAAATTACTGTTAAAATTATAGAAAGAATAATTGCTCCCCAACCGCTAGCATTAATAGCCGAAATTGAAAACCATCTTCCAGTATCCCAAACTAAATGACGAACGCCCGTTGATACATGATAGAAAAAAGCATAGCTTGCAATTATCAAAATAATTTTTACAATTGAATTATCAAATATTTCAAGATAGCACGGTTCGAATTTACTAAACACCCAAAGAGTGAACCACCAACAAAATGCTGCTAGCACAAAAAATAAACCAACTCCACTTAATCTATGACCAATAGATAGCATAGAGCTAATCTGTGGTTTATATATACTCAAATGTGGAGATATAGGCCTAGACTTACTACTTTTATCCTGAGACATAAAATTATTTTATCCTACAAGTTACATATCTAGTTGATTTTATAAGTTTTAATAGAATTTTACAAGGCTAGATGCCGAAGATACTGCAAAAAAAGTGAATATATTGCTAATCAAGAAAAAACTTGTAGTAAATACACAAAAACAAGATGATTAATTAAATAATATATGCATCATCATCTATAATATTTAGTTCAACATCACCACTACATTCTACATCTGATTCATCTGGACAAGTTCCGAAATAATCTGATAGAAATTCTAATGAACGTTCTAAAACCTCAGTGCCATTTGATTTTAAAACAGAATTATTACATTGTCAGGAATACTATATGGCTCTATAAGTTTGTACTTATAACTTTGACCTTCGCTTATTTCTTATTTATATCTAAAAAGGACCCCTTTAAAAAACCTGTCTTTAGGTTCTTCATAATAATACTTCACCCGTTCTAGTTCGAACCTTTCTCCTTTCATACCAAAAACTCATTAAATTACAACCATGTAAATATATAGCAATATATTTGCAATATCAATAATTAGTATTAATAAATTGAGTTTAATGGTTATTCAGCTTCTATATATATTTAACTTTTTTAAGAATTATAGAATTTCGTGAAGCTTTATCAATCACTCCCTAAAATATCCATATCACTATCAGATAAAATATTATTTTCTTCTAAGTTGTATAAGATTTCAAAATTCAAGTTAAAAAGGCCTTTAACCGGCTTAATCACAACAGCTTCTGGAACATCTAGTTTATCCAATAATTGATATCTCGTATTAGGCTCCATAAACCCCCTGCTTCTCTGTGATTTGAGATAATATTCGCCTGAATTTATATTATACAAATAGGTTTTAACCACTTTTGACATAAGAAAAAACTCGATTAATTACAAGGGCGCAGAATATAATGATACATTCACATAATCAAGAATTAATTAAGTGATATAATATTACTATCTCAAATAGAAAGTGATACGAAAACCTATAATATTCCTGCATTACTCAGCTTCACCTATAACAAAAACACTATCTACAATACCACTATCTACTTCACAAATCACAACACATTCAGGAACCTTAACTATCTCTATAGATTTACCTGTCAGCAAATCTTTATCCCATATATGAACATAACTTACTTTCCTCTCACAATTAGCGTCTGTAATCGTTGTTTTCTGAAAATATTGTTTATCTTTAGGATCAAAAACATAAATTATTGATCTTTACTGATGTTTTCCCATAATCTCACCTATATCAATACATCTTAGTTTAATAAATTATAATTTCTATACTAATCAACATAAATAAAAAAAGCCTAGAAGATTTAAATATTATTCAAATCTTTTAGGCTGAAATTTTATCACAAAATAATCAAGAACTACTATTCCTTATTATTTTCCTTCTCTTCTTTCTTTACTACTTTTTTCTTTTCCACTTTATCTTTCTCAACCTTTTTAACAACAGGCTTTTCTTCTTTTTTTACAACTTTCTTCTTTTTTCCATCGCCAGGAAAATCTGGCTCATCTTCTTCATCAATTGAATTACCCAACAGTAAATTCTTTATCTGCTTTCCAGATAATGTTTCATGCTCAATCAAAGCCTTTGCTAAAACATGCAACTGATCCAAATGTTTTGTCAGTATACTTTTTGCAAAATCATAACCTTCATCAACGATTCTACGCACTTCTGTATCAATTGCTTCCGATGTTTTTTCAGAACGAGTTTTATCACCAGCCCCGGATGCATACATATCTTCATTACTTTTACCATGGAATACAGGGCCTACTGCATCACTCAGCCCCCACTCTGTCACCATAGCTTGAGCCATTTTTGTTGCCATTTTTATATCTGACGACGCTCCTGATGTAACTTTTTCATGACCAAATATAATTTCTTCAGCCACTCGACCTGCCATAGCAACAGCGATATCAGCTTTCATCTTTTCTAACGCCATAGAAAATCTATCATTCTCTGGGAGGCGCATAACCATTCCTAAAGCACGACCTCTAGGTATAATAGTTGCTTTATGAATTGGATCAGACGCTGGACAATGTAATCCAACTAAAGCATGCCCACCTTCATGATAAGCAGTGAGTTTTTTCTCATCATCAGACATTGCCATGGATTTTCTTTCAACACCCATAAGCACCTTATCTTTTGCCTCTTCCATATCACTCATATCCACAAGTTTTTTACCACGTCTTGCAGCAAGCAATGCAGATTCATTAACTAGATTTTGCAATTCCGCACCTGAAAAACCTGGAGTACCACGAGCTATAATCCTTGGTTCTACTTTTTCAGAATGTTTTATTTTCTTCATATGAACTTTTAAAATCTGCTCACGGCCATTAAGATCAGGATTAGAAACCGATATCTGTCTATCAAATCTACCTGGACGAAGCAATGCTGGATCCAAAACATCTGGTCTATTAGTTGCTGCAATAATAACAACACCTTCATTTGCTTCAAAACCATCCATCTCAACAAGCATTTGGTTCAGCGTCTGTTCACGCTCATCATTACCACCACCCATACCAATACCTCTGTGACGGCCAACAGCATCTATCTCATCAATAAATATAATACATGGAGCATTCTTTTTACCTTGCTCAAACATATCACGCACACGGCTAGCACCAACACCGACAAACATTTCAACAAAATCCGAACCCGAAATACTAAAAAACGGAACGTTAGCTTCACCAGCAATTGCTTTTGCAAGCAGTGTCTTACCAGTTCCTGGAGGACCAATTAATAAGCACCCTTTTGGAATTTGACCACCTAATTTCTGGAACTTTCCAGGATTCCTCAAGAAATCTACAATTTCAGATAGTTCTTCTTTTGCTTCATCAATACCAGCAACATCAGCAAAAGTAATCTTTGGACCTTTATCAGAAATCAATTTAGCTTTTGATTTACCAAAGCCCATACCTTTACTTCCACCTTGCATCTGACGCATGAAAAATACCCAAACACCAATCAATAGAATCATTGGAAACCAAGAAACAAAAATGCTAAATAATGAATTCATCTTTGTATCTGGAGGAGTCACATCAATATAAACACCATTAATACTTAGCTTATCTATTAAACCTGGATAATCTGCAGCATATGTAGTAAACGAAGTACCATCAGCTAGCTTTCCTTCGATATGTCGCCCCTGGATCTTAACTGCATTTACTTGTCTTTCATCTACTCGATTTAAAAAATCTGAAAATGCTAGATTCTCACTTCTTCCACTAATGCCATCACCTTGCATAGCATTAAAAGTCATGATCATTAAAATGAAAACAAAAATCCAAATAAAAATGTGCTTGTTCTGATTATTCATTAAATTCTTCCTATAAGAAATGGGTAAAACGCGAAACGAAACCGGGTCTAAAAATAATATCTACTCTAGAATCAGCTTCAAAATCATCATAATAAGATATATGGGGGATTGCTACGATTTTTTCAAGGTTTTTAATTACTGGTAGTGTAAATAAAATATCTTTATGGTTATTATTACTTAGATTAGCTAATTTCTGCAAATCTAATTCTTCCTTTATTTTGACATAATCTTCCATAACTAATCTTTCTATTTTATATTCTCTAACCAATGTATTATTTATATCAAATCTAAATCTATTATCCCAAATAATTGCATCAGCCAGAAAAACTTCCTTCTTTGCTACATCGGCCTTTTCCCTGAATATCAATATATTATCCTTAGTTCTTCGTAAGACACAACCATTTAGAGTACAATCAAATTCATCACCAGACCTAACTTTACCAAGTAATTTTTTTACACTTCGATAACGCGGAGCATCCAATTTACCACTCACAGAAGTCAAAACAAAATTTATCAAATAAACTGCAATTTTATAATTTATTTTTACATAAGAATTTAAATCAATCAAAGCAAATCCAAAATTATTAAATTTAACATTCTCTGCAATCGCTTCTATAAATTCTACATTTATAGTTTCAGCTTTCTGATTAACAATAGAGAATTCTTCTTGAAGAGATTTTTTTTCTTCAGGTAAATATGATGTTATTTGCTTACGAATTCTATTCCTTTCATATAAATCTGAGCTATTTGATTTATCTTCAATCCAATTAATTGAATTGGATGTTAAATATTTTATAAGGTCATCTTTCTCAAAATTATAAAATGGACGAAGAATCTGAATATTATCAAAGAAAGCTGAATATTGACTACTCAAACCAAGCACCCCACTCTTCTTACTCTTACGCATTAAATAATTTTCTAGAGAATCATAATAATGATGAGCAGTCAAAAGCGTCCTAATCGATAATTCATGACATTTCTTAGTCATCATATCATACCTAGCTTTTCTTGCTCTCTCTTGCATGGAACTTTTTTTTCCATCATGGTGCCAAATTAATCGGATACACTCATGTCCTAGCCCCTGCGCTTCTTCTTTAACAAATTCCACTTCACTAACAGATTCTTCGCGCAATTTATGATCTACTGACAATACAATTAGCCTAATATCATTCTCTTTAGCCCATTTTGATGCAAGATACAAAAGAGCCATAGAATCAGCTCCTCCAGAAACAGCTAAGGCGACTCCCGAAGAAATCGCCTTATCAAAATTCTGATTCAGAAAATCATTAAACTGTCTTTCAAGCATTACTCAAATACGCACTGCACTGAAAGTCTAGCAATAGTATCATCAAGATGTGCAAATAATTCTTTCTTAATCTGCTTTTCATCTTCAATTTTCTTATTATCTTTATTTAGAGTAATTTGACCATTTTTTGCCTCTTCCATCAAATGATCAAGAATTTGCTCTTTGCTATTCTTACCATCCATATATTTTATGGCAAACTTATCAAAGAAATTAATTGAAATTGGAGCATGAGTTTGGCTTGTAACCCAATTATTAGATGTTTTTTCAACTTGATGCTTCACCAACTTATTAACGCTTGGCTTATCAAGCTTGATTTTTTCTTTATCTCTACTATTAAGGTGCAAATCCATGTATCCTTTAATAACAAGATTCATCACGTTTTTAACTAACTCAGCCTCAATCGCAGCTTTTGCATCGCCTTTAATTAGCTTATCTGCTTTTTCAATCAAATCATTAAAGCTAATCGGATAGCCTTTATTCTCAATTAAAACATAAAAAACCGCCTTCAAAGCCGGAGAAGTAGATGTAATATATTGATCTTTATTACCCTTAAAATAGAATTTCAATGGATCATTATTCTCAAGAGTAATGTCTTTCAATGCTTTTTCTGCAGTAATATCAAGGGATAAAGCAAATTTTCTTGCGCTATCATTATCAAGAGATCTATTAAGTTTTACATCATCATGACAAAGCAAAGTACTTCTAAATCTTCTATTAGTTATAAAATCCATATATTGCTCAGTACGTACAATATCATTTATTCCTTGCAGCTTCTCAGCTACTGATTGCTTCATATTACCTACATACATCGATGATAATGAGCAATCAGATAAATATTGTAACCCTTGCTTATTGGCCATAGCCATAAAATCACTAAAATAGAATTGCTTGTTATTGTCTTCAAGATGCTCATGCCTAATATAATGATCCCCCTGTTTTGAAAGAAGCTCCGCTTCTTGCTTAAGTACTTTTGCATATGGAGTATCTGAACCTTCCAAACTCTCTTTAACAAACTCAAGCAATGCACGTGATTGAGTCACCTTATCACTTTCTGCAAAAGTTTGTGCATGGTACATCATCATATCTCTAACAGTTCTGACCATGTTCCAGCCTGGAAGAGTATTATAACTTATATAAGCAATACCATTTTTATTTAAATTTTTCTTTGCAACTTCAACAATCTTGTCTTGTACAAAATCAGGAACCCACGAAAGCACACCGTGGCAAATAATATAATCAAACTTACCAAACGATTCATCTATATCAGCTATTGAACCATGCTTAAGCTCAATATTCTTTAATCCCATTTCTTTAATATGCTTTTTTCCAGCATCAATTTGCACTTTAGATAAATCTATACCAACATATTTTCCTTTTGGGTAATGCACTGCGTGAGGAATTATATTACCACCTTCCGCACAACCTAATTCAAGAACACTAGCTGTTTCAATAGCTGGTGGATTCATACCAAACAAAGTACCAAGCATTGCTAGCTTTTCAGGGCTACTTTGTGCATATGGATAGCTTTGGTATGGTGTTTCATCATATGCTTTTTGTACGTTATCTATCATAATTTTTAATCTTTCTCCTTTAATTTTATTATTTCACTGGAATTTTAAATGTGAATCCAAGTGTGAATTCTCCAACACCAATTGTTTTCTTAATTGGTGTTTGGGATTTAAATCCACCTGTTGTCATATCTAAAGTTTCGTACTTAATTTTAATATCTTTTACAACCTGCAATTTCGCTCCTAAGTCTACTGCAAAATTCTCTCCTATATCTCTAGATATACCTCCACCCATCTGATAAGCAAAGCAATTATTTACATTTTTTTTAACTTTAAAAAATGCTATTGGATTAGCAAATTGCGGGATCCCAGCCAAAGCAGCTGGAGGTTGCCATATAGTTGTATTAGGTCTAATAGTAACCTGAGCAAGCCCTGCACCAAAAATAACATATGGTTTAATATCAAATTTTTGTTTTTCAAATTCATATACCCAATTCAACGTGAATACATTTGCAGAAACTTTTGTTATATCACTAGTAATAGGTATACCTCCAGCCGGTGCAGCTGCAACTGGAAGTCCACCAGCAACAAATAGACCTTGTATAGTTGAAGTTAAATCAACTGCTGGAAGTCTATAAGCTAACCTATATTTAGGTTGATGGGTTCCAGAAATTTCAATAGACATATTAGGGTAGAAGCTATAACCAACTCGACCGCCATACATAGTTGATTGCTTTAAACGCATTCTTGTATCACCTTGATCTGAAGTATAAATAAAATTCTTAACTACCGGCTCAGAAACACCTAGTTCCGTTCCTATATAAACATATCTATCATCTGCATTACTAGCAAGTGTAACATTACTATTTAATAATATTACGCTTGCAAGGGCTGCTATTTTAAAATTTTTCATAATTCCTTTCCTTGGTTATTGTAATGAAATCAGTGCGCACGATTATATAACTCAAATTTTTCACGTCAAATTAAAAACACAACATGGTCCTTTTTTAAAACTTGTAACAAAATAATTTATACAAAATTAATTCAATTTTACTCCAAACACTATATCTATGAAGTTACAAAAAAACCATCTGCTTTGCACCCCTTTTTAGGCAACATTTTTATGATTCCCTAAACATATGAAAATATAATTAATATTCTATATATAGTATGTTTGAAAAAAAAAGATACCACATATGCAAATTTGCTATTGAAGAAAGTCTACCTAAAGTTTATCCTTAAGGAGTGCAGTATTTTATTACAAATTAATCCAAAGAATGAATGAGGATATACAAAAATGACCATCGCCAAAGAAAGCAAATTTAATATCAAAATTGACCGAAGCAGAGACTCTAATCTTACTGACTTTGGAAAAGCAGTTCTAAAAGACAGATATCTTCTTGAAGGTGAAGATTATCAAGATTTATTCGCTCGCGTTTCCTCATATTATGCAGATAGCCAGGAACATGCTGATAAAATGTATGATTATATGAGTAAATTGTGGTTTATGCCAGCTACTCCTATACTGAGTAATGGAGGAACAGACAGAGGGCTTCCTATTTCATGCTTCCTAAATGAAACTGATGATAGCTTGGAAAGTATCGTTGATTTATGGAATGAAAATGTATGGCTTGCAGCGCGCGGTGGTGGAATTGGAAGCTATTGGGGGAATGTTAGGTCAATTAATGAAACAGTTCGAGGAAATGGAAAAACATCTGGTATTATACCATTCTTAAAAGTACAAGATTCAATGACCCTTGCTATTTCTCAAGGCTCCCTAAGACGCGGAAGTTCAGCTGTATATCTACCAATTGACCATCCTGAAATCGAAGAATTTATTGATCTAAGACGCCCTACTGGTGGCGATGTTAATAGAAGAGCATTAAATATTCACCATGGTGTTTGTGTTAGTGATGCCTTTATGGAGGCGGTTGAAAAAGATGAAGATTGGAAATTAAAAAGCCCGCTAACAAAAAAAGTACTAACAACAGTAAAAGCAAGAGAACTTTGGAGCAAACTACTTACCACAAGAATTGAAACAGGAGAGCCATATATGCTATTTATCGATACAGTAAATAAGCATATTCCTGAACATCATAAAAAGCTTGGTTTAAAAGTAAAAACTTCTAATCTTTGTGCCGAAATCACATTACCTACTGGCATTGACCATTTGGGTAATAACAGAACAGCTGTATGCTGCCTATCATCACTAAACCTTGAAAATTACCAAGCATGGAAAGATGATAAAGAATTCATCCCAAATATAATGCGTTTTCTTGACAATGTACTTGAAGATTTCATTCAAAACGCACCAGATAGCATGGCAAGAGCAGTTTATTCAGCTCAAAGAGAACGCAGTATTGGTCTAGGAGTTATGGGAATGCATTCATTCCTACAATCACAAAATGTTCCGATTGAATCAGTGATGGCAAAAGTTTGGAATAATAAAATATTTGAGCACATAAACCAAGAAGCAGATAAATCTTCAATAATGCTTGCAGAAGAAAGAGGAGCGTGCCTTGATGCTGAAGAAGTTGGAGTAAAAGAGAGATTTAGTAATAAAACTTCTATTGCACCTACAGCTTCTATCTCGATTATTTGCGGGAATTCATCTCCTGGTATTGAGCCATATGCTGCAAATAGTTTTACCCAAAAAACTCTAAGTGGTTCATTTACAGTAAAGAATAAAAATTTAGTAAAACTGCTTGAAGAGAAAGGATTTAACAATGATCAAGTATGGTCATCAATTTCTACTCACGAAGGCTCTGTTCAACATTTGAGTTTCCTAACCGATCATGAAAAAGATATATTCAAAACAGCTCCTGAAATTGACCAAAACTGGTTGATTGAGCTAGCTTCCGATCGTACTCCATACATTTCTCAAGCGCAATCATTGAATATCTTTATGCCAGGCGATACAAGCAAACAATATCTACATGATATTCATTTCAAAGCTTGGAAAAAAGGCGTTAAAAGCTTGTATTATACTCGTTCAACATCTATACAAAGAGCCGATAAAGTATCGCACACTGTGACTCAAGCTCAAGAGATGATTGATTTAGAAAAAAGAAATAAGACAACACCAGGAGTGCCAGCAACGCGCCCGGAAAGAATTGAAAACAACTATGACGAATGCTTATCTTGTCAATAAATTTTAGGAGAAATATATAATGTCACTATTAGATGCAAAACCAATTTACAAACCATTTTCATACCCTTGGGCATATGAAGCATGGCACACACAACAAAAAATCCACTGGCTACCTGAAGAAGTACCATTAGCGGATGATGTGAAAGACTGGAAATATAATTTATCTGCAGGTGAAAAGCATCTTCTGACACAAATTTTCAGATTCTTTACGCAAGCTGATATTGAAGTGAATAATTGTTATATGAAGCATTATTCACAAGTATTTCAACCAACAGAAGTGCAAATGATGCTTGCAGCTTTCTCTAATATGGAAACGATCCATATTGCAGCATACTCACACCTTCTTGATACAATTGGAATGGATGAATCTGAATATCAAGCCTTCATGAAATACAAAGAAATGAAGGATAAATATGATTATATGCAAAAATTTGGTGTCGCAACTAAAGAAGATATAGCAACCACTCTTGCAGTATTTGGTGCGTTTACCGAGGGCTTGCAGCTCTTTGCCTCCTTTGCTATTCTACTAAACTTCCCACGTTTCAATAAAATGAAGGGAATGGGGCAAATCGTAACTTGGTCTGTACGTGATGAAACTCTACATACAAATTCTATCATCACATTGTTTAAGACTTTTGTTCAAGAAAACCCTGAAGTTTGGAATGAAAACCTAAGAAGTAGACTGTATGAAGCATGCGCTACAATTGTTCACTTTGAAGATGCATTTATTGAACTTGCATTTGAAGTTGGTGGTATTGAAGGCTTGACTGCTAGAGAAGTTAGACAATATATCAGATATATTGCTGATAGAAGATTGATGCAACTTGGTCTTAAGGAAATTTATCTTGTTGATGATAATCCACTACCGTGGATCGATGAAATGCTAAATGGCGTTGAGCACGCAAATTTCTTCGAAGCAAGAACAACAGAATATACCAAAGCTGCCACAACCGGCACGTGGGATAATGTTTTTGCGGACATGGACACTAAAAAACCTAGCAAAAAAGAAGAAGCAAAAACTGAGTAAATTATTACTTTACTCACCTCTAACAAAGAGCTCAGAATATAGAACGCACGAAATATAAAGCACGTTCTATATTCTAAGCTCCTTGACTACAAAGCATGGAAACAGATTATCATGAACTTTTTGCAACCTCATGATAATCACGTAATTTTGTCTATCTAGCAAATATAACCAAACCTCAATAAAAACTAAAAGACCTATTAAAATACTGATTAATTTTACCTAAAAAATTATATTTCTTCTTGATTACAATCGAAACTATCTTTACATACAAAAAAAGACATATTACTTTAACCAAGTAATTAAATTAATCTGGAGAACTAAAATGGGAAAAAGAGAAGAACAGCAAACAAGACCAGTATACGGACCAGAAAGACCACCTGTGCAAAATGATTTTCATGGTTTAACACCAGAATTTTTTCATCAAATATGGCTTCCTCGAATACAAATGATCGTGCAAAGTGAAGGGGGAATTAGAGAGTTTCTAGCAAAAAATTCACATTTCCAGGAAATGGCGCGTATGTACATTAGAACAGATGGACAACAAGCAGCAAGATGGGTAAAAGAAAATTGCCCAGTAAATACATCAGAAGATGAAATTCTAGCATCAATGAAAGATCTTCTAAACCCATCAACTCCAGAAACTCACGAAACAGAAGTTAACTTATCTGCAGCAACAGCAGCAGACCAATCTGAATAAAATAATTTAGCATATTAATATAAATATGCCAAATATATCCGCATTGAAATTGACCAGGCTTCTAATATATGCTAAAAAACATCTTTATGTTGAGTACGCCTTGAAAAGCAGATTAAAACGTCAATGACTAAAAACCTGAAAGAAATACTTATCGATCCTTATCTTGACCTCGAGTCTGAGATTGCTAAACTAAAGAAATCAATGAATGCCATTATCTTGGCACATTATTATCAAGATTCAGAAATTCAAGATATAGCAGATTTTATCGGTGATTCACTGGAACTATCAAGAAAAGCTAGTGAAACTGATGCTGATGTTATAATATTCTGCGGCGTTAAATTCATGGCAGAAGCAGCGCTGATACTTAATCCAAAAAAGAAAGTTCTGGTACCAGACTTAAGTGCTGGATGTTCTTTGGAAGATTCATGCCCTGCAGATAGATTTGAAAAATTCAGGAATAAACACCCAAATCATGTTTCTGTGACATACATAAATTGCTCAGCAGAAGTAAAAGCCCTATCTGACATAATCGTCACATCTTCTAGCGCCGAGAAAATAATTAATTCTATTCCAGAAGACAAAGAAATATTATTTGCACCTGACAAACATCTAGGCAACTATTTAATTCGTAAAACTGGCCGTAACATGACCTTATGGGAAGGTACATGCATTGTTCATGAGAATTTTTCTGAGCGTGAACTAGTACGCCTGAAAACAACACACCCAGAAGCTAAAATCATAGCTCACCCAGAATGCCCTACTCAGCTCCTTGAATATGCAAATCACATTGGTTCTACATCTTCATTATTAAATTATACAAAAGAAAATAATGGTAAAGAATTTATTGTTCTAACTGAACCAGGAATTATTCACCAGATGCATAAACTATCACCTGATAGCACTTTCTATGATGTACCATCTCTAGATAAGGCAGGATGCACTTCTTGTAGCGAATGCCCATTTATGCGTCTTAATACATTAGAAAAAATATATGCATGCATGGTCAATGGTGCACCTGAGATTATTTTAGATCCAAAAATTTCTAGGAAAGCAAAGCTAGCATTAGATAGAATGCTAGCTGGAAAATACTTATTAGAAGAAGCTTAATAAGCTAAGTATATTCACAGATATCATTAACACAGACTTCTTTTAAATTAATTTTTTTAGATATATAATCATGGGAGTAATTAATTATGTCAAAAAATATACCTACTAGAGACACTTCAACTATTAGAAATTTAGAAAAGTCCACAGATGCACTAAGAGATTTAGCAATGAACTGTGGAAAGCTTAGCAACTCCAGAGTTTCTTGCCTTTCTGCAAGCGCAAAACTGCAAATATTTGAAAGAAACTGAGCTAACTGGTGATACAGAGAGTCCTTCAGAATAAGTTCCAAGGTAAAATTCTACACCTAAAATTGCCGAATAAATCACCTATAATAATTTTACAATATATTAATATTGCATTTAATATAATGAATATGTTAACTTAATATTAGGGAAAAGTTGTTGTAGGTAATTTTGTTATGCAAGATAACATTCTATGCTGGGAGGTCCTATGGGGGGAGTTCTTAGCCAATTAAGACAAGATACAGAAACCAAATCATTATATTACTTCTTTAGGAAGTGTTTTATAGTACTTAGAAATCCACCATTAAAACTAGACATCAGAAAAACCAAAGAACTACTATTTAAAGTATTAGATGAAGATGAAATAGATGATATTTTACCTGAAATCAATGCATTACTTAGCATCAAACAAAATTATGAGTTTTTTGTTTCTCATCCAGCGATAACTAGATTGATGGAATGTTTTAGGAAATCAGAGAGTAATTTAAACCACTTAACGATTGGACATATGGCAGCCTTAGAAGGAGACACTTTTCTTATGGACAAGCTTTTAACTTATGAAATTATACCAGAATTTACAACCACAAAAGATAATACAGGAAAAACTCCTCTACATCATGCTAGCAAATCTGGTAATAACAAGATAATAGACCAACTCCTGAACACTGCAGCATCAAAAATAGAAGAAATTTATCAATACGCAAGATAATTCTGGCAAAACTGCTCTTCATCTTGCAGCATTTGATAATAAAAAGAATGCAGCTTCTAAACTAATCAGAAAAGGGGCTGATATTGATATAAAAGACGTAAATGGATATAAACCCATTCATTTAGCGCTGCTAAAAAAACTGACTCCAATGGTAAAGATACTAGAAAGTTAAGGAGCAGATATTCATGAACCTCTTAATGGTAAACCACTAGTTTTAATGGCTTACGATGATGGAGATATAGAATTGCTAAATTATTTACTCAATATGAAAATAGATATCAGCACTACTCATGATGGAACAACTTTGATACATAGAATATGCACTGATAAAAATGCAAAATTACTCAAAAAAGTGATTAACTTATATAATGTGTAAAGCTTCAAATTTAATCTGACAGAGTGGTAAAAAGAGAGTAATATATTTAGTAGTTGAATATATTGCATTTAACCACTCAAACAAGAGATTAAAAATGAGTCAATTAGAAAAAATCATCAAACCCAAATTAGGACTTTTAGAATTAGCGAAACAGCTTGGTAATGTAAGTCAAGCGTGTAACGTTATGGGATATTCAAGGGATACCTTTTATCGTTTTAAAGAATTATATGAAAATGGTGGGGAAGCTGCTCTACAGGAAATCAGCCGCAAGAAACCTATCATGAAAAACAGAGTACCTTCTGATGTAGAACAAGCCGTCATAGATCTTGCTATTTCAAACCCTGCTTTAGGGCAATTACGAGCTAGTAATGAGCTGAAGCAACAAGGTGTTTTAATATCAAGTAGTGGAGTTCGTTCTATTTGGTTGCGTAATGATTTAGAGACAATGCGTAAGCGTCTAAAAGCCTTAGAAGCTAAATCAGCGCAAGATGGTATGATATTAACTGAAGAACAGCTAGCAGCTCTTGAGCGGGCTAAAGCTAGCAAAGTAGCTCACGGTGAAATCGAGACTGAGCATCCTGGGTATCTTGGTTCACAAGATACTTACTATGTAGGTAATATGAAGGGGGTTGGAAAAATTTACCAACAAACTTTTGTTGATACATATTCTAAAGTGGCGCAAGTAAAACTTTATACTGAGAAATCAGCTATTACTGCAGCTGATATACTAAATGATAGAGTGCTGCCATTTTATACAGAACAAGGCCTTAGCATGTTTCGTATACTCACTGATCGCGGTACTGAATATTGTGGTAAACCTGAACATCATGCCTATCAACTTTATTTAGGAATTGAGAATATTGATCACACAAAAACAAAGGTTCGTAGTCCGCAAACTAACGGTATTTGCTAGAGGTTCCATAGAACTATGAAACAAGAGTTTTATGATATAGCATTTCGCAAAAGAATATACGGCTCTGTAGAAGAGTTACAAATTGATGTTGATTTATGGATTAATAAGTACAATACTCAAAGAACACATTCAGGAAAGCATTGTTATGGAAAAACACCTATGCAAACCTTTCTTGATTCAAAACATATTGCTTTGGATAAGAATATTCCTAGCTACGTGAATGAGTGTCAGACACATGATACTCAGAACTTATCTGACAGTAATTATGCTGTATGATAAGTAGCTATCTGTCAGATTAAGTGTAGAGTTTTATATATAATGAATACAGAGAAAAAACTGTAGATGATGAACCAATAAATATCTTCGAACAAGAAAACAACTCTCATCAAACAGCTTTTAGGATCGCCTACGAAAACAACTTTTATTCAGGAATGAGGTTATTATCAAAAATAGGAGCTGATGTAGATCATAAAATTGATGGAAACACAGCGCTACATGAAGCGTGCGTATCTGGCCAGTTCAAAATGGCTAGATCGCTCTTAATACTAGGAGCTGATCCAACAATCCTAAATTCAGATGGATTAAATTGCCTCGATATCGCTACAAGCATTGTTCATACCGACATATCTAAACTAATTAGACCTTACATTGCAGAAGAAATCATAGTATTTGAAGTTGATGCAATCGGAATCGTTGCTGACCAAGAAACAACATCAAGCGATCATTAATGATCCAAATAACGACTTGCCCAAGCAGCTAGTACTGATGCAACATATTTACTATCAGCTGGACTTTTCATTAATAGATGATCAGCCTTATCAAGCGAAATAAAGCTCTTTGGATGTTTGGCTAATTCGTATATTCTCTGAGCATTTTCAATGCCAACAGTTTGATCAACAGGAGAATGCATAACAAGAAGAGCTCTCTTTAAATTAGCTATTTTACTGGGCATGTCCTGATTGCAAATATCATCTAAAAATTGCTTTCTAATATTAAATTTCTGCCCACCCAGCATCACCACTGCTTCACCCTTCTCATTTATTTCATCAATATGACTAGCAAAATTATGCTTAACATGAGCTGTATCACAAGGCGATCCAATTGTAGCCACAGCTTTAATTTCAGGTATTGAAGAAGCTGCAGCAATCGCCGCTGTTCCACCTAAGCTATGTCCCACAACAATTTGGGGCGCTTCATAATTTTCACGCATAAATTCAGCTGCAGCAATCAAATCATTTACATTTGAAGTAAAGTTAGAATTTGCAAAATCTCCACCACTTGCCCCAAGCCCAGTATAATCAAAACGAAATAATGCAATATTAGCTTGGTTTAGCGCCCTTGATATACGACCCAGGGCACTAATATCTTTATTTCCCGTAAAGTAATGAGCAAACAATACATATGCTTCTGGATTCTCTGGTGAATCTAATCGAGCGACTAGATCGTCTCCTAGCGACCCTTTAAAAACTAATTTATTACTTACTACTATGCGTTTTGTCATCTTGGTTAGGATTTTTATTTAAATTAACTTATGTATTCTATATTTTATCCGCTCATCGGTCAATAAAACTATGCGGACTTTCAAACTAATTCACTTATTTACACTACATTATCTAACATATAAAATTTTAAAGTAATCATCATTTATATAAAGTCACCCACCTTCCATTCTTAACTAAAAATTAACTTATAAGGATTAGACTTAAATTATGGGATCGGTATGTACGTAACTTTAAACTACTGTATACGGAGGACATTATGACTATAATTCTTGGATTAATGGCGGTAACTACAGCTACTTTGCTAGTATTTTCAGACAAAATTATTGGATATTATATACCAGAAGGTGGGATAGCACAATTATCTGATGAAGTTGATGATGTAATAGTAATGATTGATGATCAGAATGATCAACTTATGCAAGAGCAAAGGTGATTTATTTTTTTCTTGCTACAACATCATAAACATCCCAATGGGTCTTCTTACCATTAGTATCAAACTTATCTTATACTCTATGTATAAAATATAATATCTCAAATCTGTTCTTGTACATCAGACTCCTAAGCTCTTTCTCTGTAATAGAAAAGGCGACTTGGCTCTTGACAAAATCATGAGATTCGCCAAAAAAGTTTAGAGCAATTAAAGTATTTTTCTTACTATATAACGACATATGACGAACTAGCTTAAAAACATCTTTCTTATCACCAAAAGGCAGCGCAAAAAAAGAAAAGAAATAATCATATTTCCCGCGCATTCTTTCATTCCCAAAACTACGATTTTGAAACGAAAATTGACCATGATGCATTTTAGCTCTCTCTGAAATAACCTCACCCGAAATTGGATTTATATCAGAAGATGTAACATTCCATCCTTTTCTGATAAGATCAATTTCTGGATTACCTGGCCCAGAACCAAAAGAAAAAGCTCTACAATTTGGACATTGATTTGGAAAAAGAGTTTGCACTTTGTCATGCAAATAATAATTATGACTTCCTATTTTAGAAAAGATATAATTTTTCCATAATTCTCTATTCTTATTGTCTTTTGCATAAACATTTACTGAAATACAAAATAAGATACCAACTAATAAAACTATATTTTTCACAAAATTATCCTTCTATAATCGCATCTTTTAACTGTAATTGTACAGTTTCTCTCTCTTGCCAACTATTCACTTTCAAAGTTCCAAACACTGATAAACTATGAGACTTGCGCGATAATATCACATCACCTAACTCTGTTCCAACTATATTAAATGCGATTGCCGTAAGAGGTTTGGACCCATATGATTCTCTCGAAGGTGCAAATATAATTCTTATATGTTTTTCAGCTACAATATCTGCTCGCAGTACATATACATTAGAAAACCTAAATATTGGAGCTGGATTACCCATACCAAAAGGTTCCATCACATTAATCTCTGAAATTAACTCTAGTGTTGCAGCTGATGTTGTTAGATCAGTTGTATAATTTTCATATAAATGAATATCTGAATCTGCCATCGTTTTTCTAAATTCATTATTTAAAAATTCTTGCAAAGCATCCAGCTTATCAACTTCAACAGTGAATCCAGCAGCCATCGCATGCCCACCTCCTGCAACAAGTAATTTTTTTTGCTTAGCCCCAATAACTTTAAAACCAAAATCAGCACCTTTCACAGACCTACATGATGCTTTTCCAAATCCATCATTAATAGCAATTACAGCAGTTGGTTTATTATATTTTTCCTTAAGCCTCCCAGCAATAATTCCAATTACTCCAGGGTGCCACCCTTCTCCCGCAACAAATAACATTGGATTATTTTCTTGCTCCTTAGCTATTTCCATAGCTTCTTCAAGCATAGTAAGTTCAATAACTTTTCTTTCTTGATTATACATATCAAGTTCTTGAGCTATTCTAATTGCATCTGACGCGGATGAAGTAGATAATAAATTTGCTCCAAGTGAAGATTTTCCAACTCTTCCTCCAGCATTTATTCTAGGACCTAGAATAAAACCTAAGTGATAACAATTAATTGCCTCCTGAATATTTGACACGTCGCATAGGGTTTTATAGCCTAGATTTCCCCTAGCTCTTGCAACTTTTAAACCTTGCGCAACAAAAGCTCTATTTAAGCCAGTTAACTGCATAACGTCACAAACAGTACCGAGCGCCACTATATCAAGCTGACTAATAAGATTTGGTAGTTTTACATTTTGCTTTAAAAAGAAATTATCTTCTCTAAGCTTCGAAACAAGTGCAACAAGAAAAAGAAAAGAAACTCCCACCGCTGCTAGATTTTTACATTCACTAGTCTCATCGAGCCTGTTGGGGTTTATTACTGCAACCGCCTTTGGCAGATCATCCATGCTAATATGATGATCAATCACTATTACATCCATCCCAAGACTTGATGCAAATTCAAGCGCTTCAAATGCAACAGATCCACAATCAACAGTGATTATTAAGGATGCCCCAGAGTCTTTAATCTTTTGCATTCCAGTTTTAGTTGGCCCATACCCCTCCACAATACGATCTGGTACATATATATCTGAATCAACATTAATTTGTTTTAATATATTCTTGATCAAAGCAGAAGAAGTAGCGCCATCAACATCATAATCTGCAAAAATACAAATTTTTTCTTTTGATTCAATGGCTTGAATCAAGCGATTAACTGCCAAATCCATATCTTTCAAATGAAACGGATCTGGTAATTGAGATTTAATTTTGGGATCTAAATATTTTTCAGCAGATTCAATTGAATCTACTCTAGTTGATAACATTTTAGATAGAAAGTCGCTAATTCCTAAAGTACGACCAATTTCTGAGATAAAACCTTCATCAGAAGGAGTGGCAAACCAATATTTTCCTAAAACTGATTTGCTCACTTCAATTTATACCATAAATATTTAAATATTATCCTAACATAGGTGCAAACTTCACCTTCTTCTTAAGCAGAAGCAAAGCACCCGCATCTTCAAATACTGGCAAAATTCTATTCACTTCGCCAATAAATTCACTGTCAGTAACCTTCTTACCCATATCCTTACTAATAGCATCTTGAATTTCTTTTAAAGTTTTATCATCACTAATCATATTTCTAAAGAAATGCTCAGTATATTTTGAAATCGGCAAACCAATTGTTGTATCACCAAGCAAATCTGATTTCCAAGAAAAATTCATTTTAGCTCCAACGATCTGGGGATTATCTCTGATATGTTCTGAAACTTGCGTAGGAACATTTGCAATAGTATAGAAATATGGAACATTAGTGAGATCAGTTAGTTTAGCTGCAACTTTCTTCTTCTTTGAAATATAAAAACTATGCTTAATAATTGAACCACATATTAACTCACAAATTGCATGCTGCTCTGATTTACCCAACTTCTTCAAACGTTTTAATAATTCCGGATCAGCAATATAATTCTCTAATTTCAAGACATATCTGCTATGAGCCGAGTTAAACTCGATAAAATTCATACCCGCTTTTTCTACGAATTCATATATTTCTGGAACAGTATATGCTCTATCTTGCTTATGTAAGAACATATCATACATACCAGAATCACCATGACTAATATGGTCTGCTAACAAATCTTTTCCACGATTATACCAATTTGTATTTGGCAAACCATTCATCACAGCCCAGCCATTTTTCACTTCCTCAGAACGTGATTTTATGCCTTTATTCACTCTTCTCATCAAGTCCTGGATCTGATACACACCAGTTCTGCCATATTGTGCATAAACCATTATATTCATTCCACCACGATCAGAAAGGACATCAGTTAAAGCTTTAAGACCATCATCTGGTGATTCAAGATGATGTAAAACCCCAGAACATTGGATATAATCAAATTTTCCAAGTTTAAGATTTGGCAAATTTAAAATACTATCATTAACCCATTTAATATTTTTTAGACCACGATTTTTAGCGCGTTCTTGCGCTAGTTTCATACTATTCTTACTAAAATCAAGATAAACGATTTCTGCATCTGTATCTTTTAATTGCTCAGCCAAATAAACAGTAGAATCACCTGTTCCACCTCCTGCAATCAAAACCCTAAAACCCTTTTGAAAATCTTCTTTTCCATCAAACAACCAATGACTTATCTCGCCTAAATAATCCCCATAAATTTTCAAAATACGTTTTTTATCATCTTCAGGATCTCTATGCGGATATGGATAATCAAGATAATGATCTTGTACTTGCTTTAGGTCTTTTGATTTAGCTGGTTTTTTCTTAGTCATAGTTTTTATAAATTATATTAAAATTCAACATTATACTTCTATTGGAATTACTCAAAGGCGTCAACTATTTTTGCAATCTAATAAAAATCTAAGACATATCTTTTAATTTATATAATACATCAAGCGCTTCTCGCGGAGATAACTTGTCAGGTTCAATTGCTACAAACTCATCATATAGTTTTTTATGCGTAGAATTTTCCATGGTTGAATTAAGCTCAAATAAATTCATATTATAAGACTCCTCTTTCATCATTTTTTTATTTGATTTAACAGCATCTTTTTCAAATTTCTCTAAAAGGCTTGTAGCTTTTTTAATTACAGATTCTGGCAAACCAGCCATTTCAGCAACATGCACACCATATGATTTATCAGCAGATCCTTTTTTAATTTTATGTAAGAATAAAACTTTTTCACCTGTATCATCAATTGCCACAGTGTAATTCTTTAACGCTGGCAGAGTTTCTTCCATTTTGGTAAGTTCGTGATAATGAGTAGCAAACAAACATCTAGCTCTAATTTTATCATGTACATATTCTAAAACCGACCAAGCAATAGCAACCCCATCATATGTAGATGTACCACGCCCCACCTCATCAAGAATAATCAGAGATTTATGAGTAGCTTGAGCCAAAATAGACGATGTTTCAAGCATCTCTAACATAAAAGTTGACTGCCCTTTGTTTAGATCATCACCTGCTCCAATTCTACTAAAAATCTTATCAAACATACCAATTTTTGCCGATTCAGCTGGAACAAAAGAACCTATTTGAGCTAAGATTGAAATAATTGCATTTTGTCTTAAATACGTGCTCTTACCAGCCATATTAGGACCAGTTAACAACCAAACTCTTCCATCAAACTCTAAATTGCAATCATTTCTAACAAAGTTTTCACGACTCTTTTTTAGCGATTTTTCAACAACAGGATGCCTACCACCCTTAATCTCAAATATTATATCTTCACTTATCTCTGGCATAACATAATTATTTTCATCAGCAATATAAGCAAAGCTACAATACACATCTAATAGACTTAAAGATTCAGACATCTTGTAAAGCGCAATTTGATTATTAGAAATTTCTTCACATAGTTTATTATAAATTTCCTGCTCTAAACTAATTACCAAAATATTGGCGTTTACTATCTTACTTTCAAGCTCTTGTAATTCTGTTGTAGTATATCTAATTGAGTTTGCGGTTGTTTGGCGATGGATAAATTTCTCATCTAATATTTTATTTGCGTGCCTTGCCGTAATATCAATAAAAAGACCTAGCACATTATTATTAGATATTTTTAATGTATCAATACCTGTATCTCTTCGATATTGAAAACGCAATACTTCGACAGCTTCTTGGCTATTATTTATTAAACCATATAATTCCTTTACCTTTGGGTGGTATTCATGCTTAATAATGCCTCCATTATTAATAACATTTGGAGCATCATCCTTAATAGCAGAATCAATTAATTCATAAATTTCATTCAAACCAAGCAAAGGAGCTATTAATTTCTCAATATGCCCAGGAAGGCTTATCTCTTTCTGAGCAACAAATATTGCCCTAATTTCTTCGGCTATCTCTATAGTGTATTTTATACTAAGAAGGTCCTTTGGAGTACTACGCCCCATATTTAATCTGGTAATACACCTCTCTAGATCTCCGGTTTTTTTTAGTAACTTCCTAATGTCGCTTGTTAAGTTGATATCTTCATAAAAATATTTTGTTAACTCTAAGCGATTATTAATTTCCACAAGGTCAATTAGAGGAGTTGACAAATATTTATATAATATTCTACTCCCAGCCTTAGTTACGCTACCATCGATACAATCAAATAAACTTCCTCGCACACCTCCAGATGGCACTGCACAAATCTCAAGATTTCTACGAGTAGATGCGTCAATGGTCATGAATTTATGATAATTGAGAATCCTAGGCTTTGGTAATTTTGGAATATTTTCTTTTTGAGTAATTGAAATATATTCAATCACACTTCCGACTGCAGAAATTTGAATATCTTGCAGATCACCAATTGCACCTAAATCTTTGATTTGATAAAAGTCCAAAAGATTTTTACTGCATTTATTGACAGCAAAAAAACTATCTACTTGAAATGAAATTCGTATATCAAGAATCGAACTAATTTGAGATGCTAATTCACTCGATCTATATTTTTCTGCTAATAAAATTTCTTTTGGAGTTAGCCTAGAAAGTTCATTAACTATCTGTCCTTCAGGTATTGATATTACAGCAATTTCAGATGTTGATAAATCAATATAAGATAATGCTGCACTATTTTTTCCAATAGCAACACTTACTAAATAATTAGGAGCCCCTACTTCCAGTAATGATTCTTCAATAATTGTTCCAGGCGTAATTATTCTTGTCACATCTCGATTTACTACCGCCTTGTATCCACCTCGCTTTTTTGCTTCTTCTGGGGTTTCAAGCTGATCGCAAATAGCTACTTTAAAGCCGTCTTCTAATAATTTGTTTAAGTAATTCTCAAGCGCATGATGTGGAACACCACACATCGAAATCTCATCATCCCCTGTCTTACCTCTTTTAGTTAAGGCTATACCAAGAACTTGTGCTGCCGTTATAGCATCTTCATAAAATAATTCATAAAAATCACCCATACGAAATAAAAGCAGACAATCAATATTTGTAAATTTTACATCCAAAAATTGACGCATAACTGGTGTCGCTGCATCATACTTGTATTTTTCTTTAAACTGCTCGAGATGCATAAAGGAATATTATTTTCTAAATATTAAATTTCACTATAAAATTATAATATGCAGAATATTTTTTAGTTCAACGCAATTTTAATGGAAAGGCTATTTTACTCAATAAATTGGTTTATTAAGTGAAGAAAATATTTTCATTCCCCTCTTTGTTCTTAGTTAACCCGAACTATGTATAAGAAAAGGACTGCATAGCTAGTGATATTGGGGTATTCTGTATTTTTGCAATCTAAAAAAGGTACCCCAATGAATATAGATTACGATAGTTTGTTCTGCTTTGTCGATGATTTTTGTAAAGGATTTGAAAATTGGTACAAAAAGACACTCATTACCAGTGGTATTAGAAAGCGTAATAAACCATGTAAAATGAGCTTGTCAGAAATAATAACTATCCTGATAGCTTTCCATCAATCTGGAATGTCATGCTTTAAATATTTTTACCTAGAACTTATGAGGAATCACAGAAACTTATTCAGCTACTTAGTACATTACGATCGCTTTACAGCACTAATAAAACTTGCTTTCCCTGCTGTGGTTTGCATGCTTAAAAGCCTTGAAGGTAAGGTAACAGAATATATGTTTATAGATGCAACGCCTATGGCTGTTTGTCATAATCTTCGAGAAAAAAGACATAAAGTTTTTAAAGGATTAGCTAAAAAAGGCAAGACTTCTACTGGTTGGTTTTTTGGCTTTAAGTTGCACTTTATTCTCAATACATTCGGAGAAATTGTAAGTATGACTATTACTGGTGGCAACGTTAATGATCGTTCTCCAGTTATGGAAATGGTGAAAGGTATTACTGGTAAACTTATTGGTGATAAAGGGTATATATCCAAAAAACTATCCGCTGAATTATTTGAACAAAAAGTGACTTTGATTACTAAAATCAAAAAGAATATGAAAAATATTTTAATGGATACTACAGATAAAATGATGTTGATGCGTCGTAGTTTTATTGAGACTATATTCTCCTCTATGAAGTCATTGAATACTTTGATTCATAGTAGGCACAGATCACCTATCAACGCTTTTTCTCACTTATTTGCTGGACTCATAAATTACCAAATTAGAACTGATAAACCATCTCTAGATCAAATGGTAAAATTAGATTCTTATGCATAGTTGGGGTTAGTTAGAGTGTGGCTTAAGATACTTCTTTGCTCTTTCGCTAGGATAACACTGAGTTTTTGTTGGCAAAAGAGGTGTTACTCTCACACCAATCCCTACTGAATAATATGCTGCATAATGTGATCAACAAAAATTTTGAGCTTACCAAACATATATGGAATAACTAATAGCATACTAAAATACACAGCAATAATTTTAGGTACAAAAGTTAGCGTTTGCTCCTGAATCTGAGTTAAGGCTTGAAATAATGAAATGATCAAGCCAACACCAAGAGCAAGAAGCAAAACTGGTGTTGACATCATAATCAATACATATACAGCTTCTCTTCCTATCTCACCTACAAACCCCGGATCCATCTACGCGCCTCTAATTATTAAAATGGAGATACTATATCAATAACCTGCGACCCAACTCTCGGCTGCTGAACGTCACTTACTACACCACGACCGCCATACGAAATACGCGCTTCAGCCATTTGGTTAGTTCCAATTGTGTTGTCACTAGTGATATCTTTTGGTCTGATAATACCAGCAACTTTCACTTCACGTAATTCATAATTAACTCGAACCTCTTGGTGCCCCTGCACCACAAGATTACCATTAGGCAAAACCTTTGTAACGGTAGCTGCTATTTCTGTTTTAATATCCTCTTTACGCGATATTTTACCACTGCCATTATGGTTTCGTTTACTATTCGTACTAACTAACGAACCTAAATTAGCAGTTGATGGAAGATTGGCTTGAATTGCTTTTTCCTTACCGAACAAATTTGGGATACCTAAAGAATCACTTCCACTTCTATCCTGCTTAGTTGAATTATCCAAACTAGCATTATCTTTTATTTCAACAAGAACTCTAATAATATCGCCGACTTTCCATGCCCTACTATCTCTAAAAAACTTTGTAGCTCCTGGTTGCCATAGAGAATTGGTTTTACGCATGTGAGCATGCTGACTTCTAAGCCTTGCTTCTCTACGTTCTATCTCTTCTTCATCTTCTTCTATTGTTGGAAGTTCAATGCTTTCAAACTGAGGAGCTTTCCCAACTCTCTTCAATCTATCAACAGTATCATTACATGCCGCCAGCAAAAAAAGCGATAATACTATCGCTAAAAATTTATTCATCATTTACCACCCACTTGTACAGTGTTTTTATTTATTATTTGACCAAGCAAAACCGCTCCAGAAGAAGAGTTCTTAACTTTAATCATATCTCCTACAGCTCCAGATCCAAGGGCTACACCCATTGTTTTAAGGCTAATTGTTCCAGAAGAATATATGATATTTACTGGGTCATTATTTTTAAGCACTTGAGGGCTGGAAACATCACTTATTTTAAACATTCTGCCAACTGCAATATACTTCTTAGCTTGCATACCAACTACCTCAGCTTCTTCAGTTGCATAACCATTTTTTATTGCATCTAGCCTAATTTTTTTAGAAGCAACATCTGAAGATTGTATAATTTCACCGAATTTGATATATCTTCCAGCAACTGGCGCCATTACATAAGAAATATACTTTCCTGACAAAGAATCTATTTTTTCATCATTATAATGAATTTGCACTCTAAAACTTGAAAATTTAGGATCAAACTTTTCTAAGATTATAGATTTAATCTCCTCTTGTTTTTCTTTGATTCGCAAAAGCTTATTTTTTGAATTATATTGCTGCTCAACAATCACTCGGCTATCAGTAATCTTTTCCTGCAAAAGCCCTTGAATTGTAGAATCAATAAAATTTTCAGCTGCAAACGCTGAGCTTACCAATAAAATTATAGCTGGTAAAAAAAGGATTTTCAATTTCATTCTATAAATATAATTTAATTTCTAAATACATAAGCATAAACAACTATAATAATGCTATACCCAAAATCATCAACTTCAATACAGCACTTTCCTAAACGTCTTAAAAACTATGCGCACAGTAACACGCAATAATTTAAATTACTATTTAATTTGATTCGTAGTTTCTAGGATCTTATCTTGAGTACTAATTACTCTTGTATTTAGCTCATATGCACGCTGTGCTTCAATTAATTTAGTCAGCTCTTCAACCGCTTTTACGTTTGAAGTTTCTAAAAAGCCCTGTTTGAATCTGCCAGTTGTCTCTTCTACCGCAATAGCTTCACCAGAGCCAACAGTTTCAATCAACATATTATTTCCTATTGCCTCTAAGCCGCTTTCATTAGGAAAAGTAAAAATTTCTATCTGGCCAATTTCGATATTTTGTGCAGGATCATTTGGATCTTGTGCTGTAATTAAACCACTTTCAGATATTTGAACATTTTCAGTTACAATATCAGCAGGAATAGGAATGGCCGTGGCTAAGGAATTACCATCCGGAGTAATGATATTACCACTTTCAGGATCTCTTTGAAATGCACCAGTTTTTGTATAACCAGTTCTACCATTTGGCAGCTGCACCGCAAAATAACCATTTCCAGTAATTGCAATATCTAGCGGATGGAATGTTTGACGCAAAGCTCCTTGTTCCATATTTCTAAAAGTACCTATAACCCTTGTACCCATACCAACCTGAACGCCGATTGGTCTTGGCGCAGCTTCTGCATTCTCAAGAATTCCAGCTCTTTTTAGATTAACGTAAAACAAATCAGAAAAAGTAGCTTCCACTCTCTTGTAACCATCTGTATTAACATTTGCAACATTATTTGCAATCGTATCAATTCTTAATTGCTGCGCTTGTGCACCTGTTACTGCTGCACTCATTGCTACTGAAGCCATAATTTTCTCCTAATTTATTTCGTTAGTTTTTGTATTGACAAAGTTTCTGTCTCATTTACATTTGACATTAAATCTGTAGTTAAACCGTATGATCTCTGCATCTCAATCATTTGTGCCATTGCCAAGGTTGAGTTCACATTTGAAGCTCTTAACGCTCCCGATATGATAGTAAACTCCTCTAAAACCCTGTCATTACCTTGAATTGCATATAAATTTCCACCTTCTTTAATAATGGGATCTGCTGTATCAAATACAAACACTCCTAAAATACCTACCTCTTCTTGGTCAACAAAAATCGAGCCATTCTGAGTAATATCAATCGTCTGAAAATCATCTGGTATTTCTATCGGTGCATTTTCTGCACTTAAATACGCATAACCACTAGAATTTACTAGTACACCTTGATTATTAATTAACATCGATCCATCTAAAGTATACCTTGCCCCGCGCGGAGTCGCAACTTTTAAATACCCTTCTCCACCAATAGTAACATCCGTAGGTCTATTAGTTACTTTTATCCCACCTTGGTCGCCTGTTCGATATGTTGTTTCCGCCCAAGCAAATGAATTATTTCTTTTGGAGTTTTGTTTTAAATTTACGTTCCTAAACAAAACTGCATCTTGCTCAAAACCAACTGTGTTCGAATTAGCAACATTATTTGATACAACCTCAAGTTGAGCTTTGCGTGCTATCTGGTTAGACAATGCGACATATGAGGCATTATTAGCTTCAGCTGCATTGCATAAAAAGAACAGCTCAAACAGCAAAACAAACAAAAAATATAAAGATAGTTTGTGTATCGAAATATGCATCATATAATCACTTTAGTATGTATTTTAGTAATTTAAGCTGTTTTTTTTATTTAGTATAAATATATTGAACATTTTAGTAGAAAAAATTTCAGCTTTCATGTATTTTGATCTACAATTACAAAAAATACTACAAAATGTTAAGATTTTCAACACAAAACTAAAACTAACAAGTATGGCAAAAAACACAGGTGAAAAAGAAGAAGAGCCTCTAACACCCACAGAAGCACCTGATGATGGGAATAATGAAAGTGAAAAAGATGATAAAAAGAAGAAAATAAAAAAAATACTTTTAATCACTACTCCAATTATTATTGCTATTATTGGCGCTGTGTATTTTTTCTTTTTTGTAATAAAAGCGCCTAAACACGATAATGGACAAGAAGTTCATCAATCAAAAGACAAGGAAAAAGTCGCGTTAGAGTCAAACACTTATCTTGATGTTGACCCTATAACAGTTGGTTTAACAGCTTCGGGCAGCAAAAAAGAGTATCTTAGATTAGATCTATCTTTAAGACTTAACTCGGAAGAAGAAAGCACCGCAATTTTGACCAAAATGCCAATAATTAAAGATACTTTAATTACTTTTCTAAGAAGCCTTAGATCAACTGATTTTAATAGCTCAAGTAGCGCTATATATTTAAAAGAAGAAATATCTAAAAGAATAAATAAAATAACAGCTCCTATTGTAATTAAAGAAGTTTTATTTCAAGAAATTACCGTTAATTAGTTAAAACAATTAATAATTAAAAATGACAAAAGAACAAGCCACAACTGAAGAAGCACAGACAAAAAAAGAAGAGCAATCATCTTCTGAGCTTAAAGGTATAAAAGCTGTTTTAGAGCAATCGTTGCAATCATACGATAAGCTACCTATGCTTGAGATCATCTTTGAAAAATTTATTAGACAGCTAAGCACGTCTCTTCGAAACTTAACCTCTGAACCAGTAGATATAACAATATCAGACTTCTCATCCTTAAGATTTGGAAACTATTTTGATTCATTAAAAACCCCTTCTTCAATTGTGGTTTTTAAAGCAGTAGAGTGGGGAAATTTAGGATTACTAATCTTAGAAAACAATATGATCTTCTCATTTGTAGACATATTATTAGGCGGAAAAAAGAACACTCTACAAAGCGATTCAAATGATCCAGAAAGAATATTAACTTCAATTGAACAAGGCTTAGCTAGACAAATTTCAGAAATTATCTTAATGGAATTAAGTCATGCGTTTGACCAAATCAGCCCTACTACTTTTTCATTTGAGCGCCTTGAGAACAACCCAAATTTTGTGACTATTTCTAGACCTGGAGACGCTGTTATAGTTCTAAGACTTAAAATAGAAATTGATGAACAAGTAAAAAATGTAGAACTTCTTATTCCGTACAAGACGATTGAACCAGTAAAAGAACAAATGCAACAAGTGTTTTTAGGTGACAAATTTGGAATAGATCAAGAATGGGAACGACTACTCTCTGAAACTGTACATAATGTTGATCTACCCATTGAGGCTGTAATTTCTAATAAAGTTTCAACTGTAGAAGAAATCGCTAAACTCAAAATTGGCGATACATTTATTATGGATCATGCTAAAGATAAAGATATTATAATTAGAAGTGGGCCAACCCCCTTATTTACAGGCAAAATTGGTAAAGTAGACAACAAAGTTGCTATTAATTTAAAAAGTTTATTTGAAGGATAATGTAATGATTATTTTAGATATTTTATTATTGATCATGACAGTAATATGCGTAGTATATTGTTGGATGCTGAATAGACGCATACAAGATTTGCAAAATAGCAGAATTGAATTTGCAAGAATGATCAAGGAACTTAATGCATCAATAGTAAAAGCTGAGAATAATGTAAATGAAATGAGCGAGCTCAGTAAAATTACTAGCAATGAAATAAAAGCTATTGTTGGCGAAGCAAAAGATGTTTCTTCTGAATTGGTTACAATCAGCGAAGTTGCTAGCGAATTATATGCAAAGTTAAATGACAAATCTAACAATATGCATAACGCTGATGCTGCCGAAGAAATGACCTCAGAAGGAGATATTTATGAAAATATTAGCTCAAAAGCTGGAGAAAGATTTACATCTGATGATCTAGCTCCCCCATCTGATGATGAGAATACAACATATACGAATCATCTAAAAAACTTTATACAAAACATTGTAACTAAAAAGTCTGATGAACAAAATACAAATTTGAACCAGACAAGCTACTACGACACATTAAGAAAAATAAACGCTAAAAAATGAAAACAAGCTTATTTTCGCCAATATTAGTTCTATTAATCCTTACTTTGTTCGCCAAAGCATCCATGCTTTTTGGTCGAATTCAGGAGCAAACGACCTATGCAATGGATACTAACACCTCTTCAATCTTAGTTAATACTGCTTATGCGAATTCATCAAATAAAGATCCACATGCTCCATCAAAAGCAACAAGCAATCCAGCTGCCATAGCACCAATAGTTAAGACACCGAGAAAAAGTGATTTAATAGACAATCTTACTCGCTCCGAAATGGATCTTCTTAAAGAATTATCAAAAAGAAGAGATTCTCTAGATAAAGAAAAGACAGATTTGAATGTTAGAGAGCAAGTGTTAAAAGCGACTGAAAATAAAATTGATAAAAAAGTTGTAGAGCTTAAAGCCCTTCAAACACAGCTTGAAGACTTAATGAAGCAATATGAAAAGAAAGAAAATAGTAAGATTCTTAGCCTTGTAAAGATTTATGAAACGATGAAACCAAAGGATGCTGCCAAAATCTTTAATGAACTTGAAATGCCAGTACTACTTCGAGTAGTAAGCAATATGAAAGAAGTTAAAGTAGCGCCAGTTATAGCAAGCATGGATCCGGCAAAAGCTAGAGAATTATCGATCGAGTTATCAAAACAAAAACCTATCGATTGATAATTAAAATTATAGAAAGACAACTATGAATCTATATTTATTAGCAGCATATTCTTTTACCTTCATTGCATTAGTTAGCATTCTAATAAAAACAACTTATAACTACAAAAGAAGCCGTGCAAACCAGAAAAAAAAATAGACTCATAACTATTTCAGTCATGTTATTTCTTTGCTCATCTGGAGTATATTTTATACTTTCAAATCTAAATGATAATATTGTTTTTTTTCATCCTCCATCCGAAATAAACAAAATCCAACTCAATAACAACAAAGTCCGAGTGGGAGGCTTGGTAAAAGAAGGATCGATCATTAAAATCAGTGATAATGAAATTATATTTACCATCACTGATCATATAGCCGATCTCAAAATAACGTATAAAGGCCTATTACCCGCACTATTTAGAGAAAAACAAGGTATAGTAGCAGAAGGCCTATTAATAAGCCCTAATTTATTTAAAGCAAAAAGACTTCTAGCCAAACACGATGAAAACTACACCCCCCCAGAACTTGCTCGTATTGTTGAAAGAAAAAATCAAAATAATAACTAAAAATTTACTTTATTCTCACTTAATATTTTTTTAGAGCCGCATTGGCATTACGAGCTCTAGATAAATAAAAAATTAATTTCTTTAACTTGATGAAACTTCAGTAACGCTTTCTAGTCAGTCATTGCA
Organism: Rickettsiaceae bacterium; assembly: GCA_965233855.1. Lineage (GTDB taxonomy): Bacteria > Pseudomonadota > Alphaproteobacteria > Rickettsiales > Rickettsiaceae > Megaera_A. The sequence continues at coordinate 828,117 of OZ247586.1, forward strand.
GGGGTAAATATTGTCACAAGCAAAATAGCTAAGCAGCAAGCTAATATAAAAATAACTCTATAGGATTTTGAAAAATTAAATTTACAATCTAATAGATATATTATTGATGCGATGATACCAGAGAAAAAAGTCTCTACAACCCCACTTGATATAGATCTACCTGACGAAAAAGAAAAAATAGTTAGCACGAAAAATCCTGGCATCAAATATAAGAAAGAAAATAAAAATGATTTATTCCTCTTGTAACAAGCAGAAATGACAAGAGACACAAAAACAGCCGCGCCAATTACAAGGAAATATACACCATACAACGCCCAAAACATGTCCCAACTATAGGTTCTATAAGTTGAAATTGATATTGGCACGAAAACTATCCCAGATAGAATATACCATATGAGTGCAATTCCAACGAGATGCTTTTGTTGCTTACCAAGTTTATTACTCCCAATAATCACAAAAAACATGAGATATGTAATAAAATATAGTTTTAAAAAAATAACTGCATTATCGGATAAATACATAACTTATAATGTCTATAAACACAATTTTTTTGCAAAAGAGAAGAATCAAGTACGCTAATTGAACTAATAATAAACTTAGAACCTACTACTTAAAAGACAATACTACTTACTAGTAAGTGAATACATTAACTTACCAATTAGATCCTCTATATTCAGCGCAGACTGAGTGAATTTAATTTTTCCACCATCTACAAAATTATCATCCGATGCTCCTGGGTTAATACGTATATATTTTCCTCCCAAAAGACCACTTGTTGAAACAATAGCTCTAGAATCCACAGGAATATCAACTGAATCATCGATTAATAGTTTTACAGAAGCGTAATACGTATCATCATGAAGCACTAAACTACCAACTTGCCCCACCTTTATACCAGCTAACTTTATATCTGAACCTTCAGATATACCATCAATATTTTGGAAATTAGCAATTAGTGTATAACCACTATTCCCTCGCGATGCGTTACTGATTTTATATGCAAAAGCAAAAAATCCAAATGCTACGGCTAGCACCATAAATCCAACTATTGTTTCTAATTTAGCTTGTTTCATAATTATTTTCTAAATTTTTGGTATCCATCTAGAATAAGTTTCTAGTTTTATATGTTCTGATTCAGAAGGGTTATGAGCCATTCTTGTACCTGTTAAATTCTGGACATGATCAATTTGCCAATCATATTCTTCCTGCTTTTCATCAGACGGAAGCTCTTGGCTTAAATAGTGCAACCATGCATGCCACTGGGCTGGAACTTTTGAACCATCATCAATGCCATTATACAAAACATAACGCTTACTTTGTCCTAAATAGTTCTTTCTTTTACCAATAAAGTACTTATTACCAAATTGATCAACACCAACTTGCTTACAAAATAACTTAACCCATAAACTATTTACTAATGACATTTACAGCCTTCTCCTTGCTTCTTCTCGAGCTTCCACCGCTAATCTATCAGCAATATCATTGCCTTCGTTATTAGAGTGGCCTTTAACCCAATACCAGATAATATCGTGTTTTTTTATTTCCTGCTGTAATTTTTGCCATAATTCAGCATTTTTAACTGGCTTATTGTCGCTTTTTCGCCAATTATTCTTTTCCCAATTATAAATCCACTCTGTAATTCCTTTCTGAACATAGGTACTATCAGTGTATAAATTTACCTTACAAGGCTTCTTTAAAACTTTCAAAGCTTCAATAGCTGCCATAAGTTCCATTCGATTATTTGTAGTATCTTCTAGAAAACCAGAAATTTCCTTTCTTTTACCTTTAAACAAGAGTAAAGCACCCCAACCACCAAGACCTGGATTGCCTGAGCATGCACCATCTGTATATATTTCAACTAGTGGATTTGTATCACTCATGAAATATTATTTAGATTTTTTACGAAATTTATCTATAGAAACTATTTCTCCAGATTCTTTTTTACGATCTGATTTTACTGGTTCGTTGGTTTTTGAATCTTTTGGCTTCATTTTAACTAATTCACTAACTTCATCAATTAGTAATTCGTCATCTAGTTCATCATTTGACTTGCGGAACTGCAAACTAAAATTAACTGAAGGGTCAGCAAAGCCTGTTAATGCTGAAAATGGAACCTCAATAGTTTCACTTACTCCATTAAAAGCAATATTTACAGAGAATCTATCTTCAAGAACCCTGAGATCTTTATATTGATATTGCAGAACAATAGTAATTTCTTTAGGATATCTGGCCTTTACATTCTTAGATAGAATCACCTCAGGATAATCTGTACGAAAACTAATATAAAAACATTGCTCATCTTTTAACCCTTCATCTTGCGTGTGCTGCAATATTTTTTGTACAATACCAAGCATCGCTTCATCTATAAGAATTTGATAATCAATAGTCATCATATACATAAATAAATATAATTATAGGACTTTTCTGTTGCAAGGTAAGCCCCAAACCCCGCGGCGTTGCTTATCTCTAAGCTACAGCCTGCATACGTGAATTATTATCGTTTGCATTTACTTTTTTTGACCCATGATCAAAGATCACAGCGGAATCATACTGGGTAAAAGCTGTTTCTTTATTAAGCACGTCGATCCTGTTTCGCCCCCATAAAATATTAATGGTGGAGGCGCCGGGTACCGCCCCCGGGTCCGCAACTTCTATTCCAAACAATGTTTATTACCATAGCTAACAAGTAGCAAAAGTAATTATATCTCATATAAAACCTATATGCAAAGGGTAAGACCATTATTTATAATAAATTAATTCAACATGCTCTTGAATGCTTTTGCATCTTCTTCAAAAGAATTTTTCGTTTCAAAGGTGAAATATAATCAAGAAATATCTTTCCATCCAGATAGTCTATCTCATGCTGAATTACTGTTGCAAGCCACCCTTCAGCATTCATGGAATGTAAATCTCCTGCACTATCCATATAGTCAACTGATATTTCTGCAGGACGCTCAATATAAGCTTTTATACCTGGATAACTCAAAGAACCTTCTTCAAATCTTTGCATGGTTTTTGATTGATGAGTGATAATTGGATTGATCATTGTTATAGGTGAACTTCTCTTTCCTTCTTGAAGATCAACAACTATAATCCTTTTTAACACACCTACCATATTAGCTCCGATACCTACAGCCTCATGTTTATACATAATTTCAAACATTGATTTAACTATATGATTAATTTCAGAATCAACATTCTCAACTCTAAGCGCCTTTTTCCTAAAAATTGGATTCGGTGCTATTTGAAGCTTTATCTCAGGTAATGTCACCACCTTATCTAACTATAGTTTGAAAAGCTTTCAATTCAAACTCCGGCATAATTCCAAGCAAGTGATCAAAAATATCAGCCTGAATTGCCTCATGATTACCCCAATTAGTATCCTTGGTAAAGATATATAATTCTAAAGGAATGCCAGTTGAAGTTGGATCAAGCTGTCTAACCATAAAGGTAAAACCTTTCGTGTGTATATGCTCATTTGCATTCAAATATTGCTCAATATATTTCCTAAACATAGTGATATTTGCTACAGATTTTTTAGCCTCAAACAAGTCTTTATCCACCTTAGCTAATTCTTTCATACATGACATTTTCTTAAATTTGTCCAATGCTTTTTGATCACAAATTTTTACAGTATCCATATCAAGACTTATTGATCTTTTAATTCTTCTTCCACCAGCTTGGAACATAGTACGCCAATTACGAACTCCAGTAGTTAGAAAAGCATAAGTTGGAACGGTAGTTGTCGTCTTATCAAAATTTCTAATAACTACTACAGTGATGGTAATTTTTTCAATATCACCATCTGCATTATAACTTGGCAAAGTAACCCAATCACCAACTTTAATTATATCCTGAAAAGTAAGTTGAATGCTTGCCATTAATCCCAAAACTGTATCCTTAAACACAAATGTTAAAAGAGCTGCGGCCGCACCAATACTTGTAAACAAAGACGAAATAGGAACACTCATAACTAATGATAATGTTGTTAAGATTGCGCATATAACAATTATTATTTTTATTATCTGAGTATGCAAACCAATAGGCACTCTCTTTGAAATTGCTTTTGTTTTATACATGTCAGTTCCAATATTAATAACCGCTAAAAGGAACGTAGATATTGAAAATATAAGATATATAGTGACTATTGTATCTTTTGCCTTTACAGCCGCAGCTGACATAAGATCGCTCTTATCAAAAACATCACCCCAAAACATAAGATAGAATGCAATAAAAAGATGGACTAACCTGGCTGTTAAATGGTGTCTATCGATAATCTCTTCATAATTCTCACCTCTTAACTTTGCTATTTTGTTCACGCTAGGTGAAACCACGCGTTTTGTAATAAATAAAAGAGGATAGAATGCGACTACCATAATACCCAACATTACCAAAAACTGATGACCATCATATAACGAATAAACATCTTTTATTGCGAATAACTCTTCCATTAAATTTTCTCACATAATTCTATTGAACGAATAATCAGCTATTATAATACACAGCATTGCACTGGAAAAGTTTTTTTTCAGCAAAATATAAGAATTTAGGATAGACAAATATGTTTTTATTGATTATAAGTTGCATCAAGACATGTGCGTAAATTGTGTACATAACATAATGGCCAGGTAGCTCAGTTGGTAGAGCAAGGGACTGAAAATCCCTGTGTCGGCGGTTCGAACCCGTCCCTGGCCACCACTTAATATTTTTATCCCTTATATAATCCTGTTCTTAGCCTTTTTATTTTGCAAACTTGTTGCTTTATGTATAATGCTATAAATAGCAATAATATACTAAAACTCTTATGCAACAAACTGAAATAGAAAAAACAAACTCTAAATCTATATCTTGCAAAGGCAAAGAAGCTCCCTATGATCACCCTCATGTGTATCTTGAAATCGACCCTAAAATCGGTAAAATTGATTGTCCATATTGTGGAAAAAGATTTGAACTTTAATCAAGTTACAGCACTACTTTACAATATTTAAAACTAAGAGAAAACCTTGACAAGAAAGAGTTTCATCATATCTATTTTGACTGTGTTTGTTCAGTATTATGATTATCATTTATTTGGTTTTCTCGCAGCTAATATTGCATCTCACTTCTTTCCAGCTGATGAGACTATAACTCAATTAATTAATACATACTTTATCATGGCCGTTGCGATGATTGCAAAACCTATTGGAGCTGTTATCTTTGGAAAAATCGGCGATTTAAAAGGTCGATCAAACAGTTTTAAAATTAGTCTTATTGGCACTGCAATCGCATCTATAATATTATTCGCAACACCAGGATATGAACTAGCAGGAATAATTTCATGTTTTCTATTACTAATTTGCAGAATGGCCATATGTGGCTTCGTATCCTCAGGTTCAGATGGAGTTCGGATATATATATATGAGCATATTCCAAAATCTAAACAATGCCTGGGAGTTGGTATCACCACCCTATTTACACAAGCAGGTTCTTTAACAGCTTCTTTATCAGCTTGGTTCTTTACTCTTAATTATTTCCCGGAATATAGCTGGAGATTTGCTTTCCTTCTAGGAGGCTTAATGGGATTAGCAGTAGTTTTTGCAATGAAAATTACAAATTTTAGTGATGAAACAGAAATTAAGGCTGATTCAAAATTTGAAGAATATAAAAATTTATCAATTAAAGATATTGTACTCTCGAACTGGAAGCTATTTTTGTTATGTACGATTCTTGCAGGAGGTATTGGTAGCACCAATCAATTTATAATTATTTTTTTTGGAACATATAATTTTGAAATACTAAAAACAATTGATAGATCATCAATGCAATTCTATATTACTATTGCCATTATAGCTTATATGTTATTCAGCCTGATAAGCGGATATTTTGCTGATAAATTTAATAGATATTATATAACTATACTGGGCTCAATTGCTGCAATTATATCAGCAACTATTGTTATGAATGGTTTAAACGACCTAATTTTAATTCCATTCTCTTATATTGCCATAGCTATATCTCTTCCATTTATAACAATGCCAGCTGCTGCAATCTTAAAACAATCAATACCAAAATCAATTAGATACAGGCTTTTTGCTTTAAGTCATGCTATAGGCTCTGTCTTTATTTCAGCACCAACTGCTTTACTTTCAACACTTATGTATAAAAAAACAAACCTTACTTGGCTACCAATTTGCTATTTTATTACTACAATTTTAATGATATCCTATGCACTGTACTACCTAAACAAAAGAGCTACTAAAGACTAATGACTATAAAAATACTCTCAAACAGCACTATCAACAAAATCTCAGCCGGAGAAGTAATCGAAAGACCAGCTTCAGTGGTAAAAGAACTTGTAGAAAATGCTATCGACGCCGAATCAACAGAAATCGAGATTACTCTTGAATGTGCTGGGAAAAATTTAATTGTTATCAAAGACAACGGAAAAGGAATGTCTAAAGATGAGCTTGAATTAGCAATTCAACGACATGCAACATCAAAATTAGATGAAGATGATCTGCTCAATATTAATAGTTTTGGCTTCAGAGGAGAAGCACTTCCTTCAATTGGAGCTATTAGTAAATTTAAAATCACCTCACAGAAAATAGAATCAGATAAGACGTACTGCCTTTCTATAATAGGAGGAACTATTGAGCCCACAACAAACTCTACAGGCAATGTTGGAACAACTATAGAAGTTAGAGATTTATTTTTTGCAACGCCCGCAAGATTAAAATTCCTTAGAACTGACAGAACTGAGTTAAACGCAATAATTGAGTGCATAAAAAAAATTGCTTTAGCGCATCCAGAGATAGCATTTACTTTAACTCATGACGACAAGGAATTACTAAAGGTAAGAAAACAAAGTGGATCAGACAATATCAAAAATAGAATTTTAGAAATAATAAATACAGAGTTTATAGAAAATTCTGCAGAGGTTACTTTTGAAAGAGATAATATTAAAATATATGGATATACTTCTCTTCCTACATACAACAGAGCATCAGCAGATGAACAGCATTTATTCATCAATAACAGACCAGTAAAAGACAAAATACTCAATATTGCTCTAAAAGTAGCCTATCAGGATTATCTAGCTAGAGATCGGCACCCAGTATCTGTGTTATTCTTAAGTATAGACCCTCAACAAGTTGACGTTAATGTCCATCCAGCTAAGAGTGAAGTTCGTTTTCATGATCCAAACATGATAAGAGGTATGGTGATTAGCGCTATAAAAGATGCGCTGAATAACTCTAGCCACCGCGTGTCTAATACACCTGCAGCAACTGCAATCAACTATATGAGAAACACTCAAGCTAGCTCATCTTTTCAAGAAAGATCTCACAACCAGAATAGGTTTAATATTCCTCCAACTAGAACAAATTCAACACCAATTGCAAGAACTGATTATGCATTAGCGACTCAAGATAAAATGTTCGTAGAAAATGCACCGCAGTCAATTATAGAACAAGCTTCTCCATCGGAAACAGAGTATAATAATTTTCCACTTGGAGCGGCAAAAGCTCAACTCCATAGCACATACATAGTATCACAATCAAATGACAGTATTATTATAACTGATCAACACGCAGCTCATGAGCGCATCGGCTATGAAAAAATAAAAGAACAAATTGATAAAAATGGTTTAATAAAACAAAGATTACTCATTCCAGAAATAGTTGAGCTTTCTGATGAAACAAAAGCAGGAATTTTAAATGATAATAAAGAAACCCTGAGCAAGCTTGGCCTAACAATAGAAAAGTTTGGTGATAAATCTATAATAGTTTCTGAAATACCTAGCCTTGTTGGTGATATCAATATCTCAAATTTAATATCAGATTTAGCTGATCACTTTACTGCACTTGGCGAAAATATCGCACTAACAGAACTTATTGAACATATAACTGAAACATATGCCTGCCACTATGCAATCAGAGCTGGCAGAAAGCTCAATTCAAATGAAATGAATGGGTTACTCAGACAGATGGAGAACACACCATTTTCAGGACAATGCAATCATGGAAGACAAACATATGTCGAACTAAAGCTAAAAGATATAGAGAAACTATTTGGTAGAAAATAATGATTGATTGGATAAATCTTCCAAGCCCAATAGAATATTCTAAAGCTATTAAGATAATGGAAGATAAACTCGAAAAAATCATATCAAACGAAGAACAAGAAACTATATACCTCCTTGAACATAAAAAAATATACACTGCGGGTACGAGTCACCAAAAAGAAGAGCTACTAGACTCTTCCGAAATACCAGTCATTTATACTGGCAGAGGTGGAAAATACACTTACCATGGACCAGGACAAGCAGTAATCTACCCACTTATTGATTTAAGAAGAAAAAATCGTACTAAAGATATCAAGCTATATGTCAGGAATCTTGAACAATCAATAATCAATAGCTTACAGCAATATTCTATTGAAGCATATACTATTGAGGGCAAAGTAGGTATATGGGTAAATCATGGCAATACCCCAGCAAAGATAGGAGCAATCGGAGTACGCATCAAAAAATGGGTTACTTATCATGGTATTGCTGTCAACATCTCAACTGATCTTCAAAGCTATAAAGGAATAATACCTTGTGGTATATCAGATTTTCCAGTAACCTCATTAAAGGAACTGGGAATTGAAATATCAATACATGATTTCAATTCTGTTTTTAAAAAAGAATTTGAAAAAATATTCTAATGAAAATAATTCAAATAATTATATCATTGTCAATCTTTGCCTGGTGTATGGGGTTCTTCTATTTCATAAAATATACCAATAATATTTCAAATGAAAACAGAAATATTACGGAATCAATCGTAGTTTATGGTGGAAATAAAGAAAGATTATATGTAGGTGCTCAGCTATTAAAACTTGGTTATGCTCCTATTGTTTTTGTAACAGGTGATAAACCCAGGAAAGAATACGAAAACTTCATCAAATCTAATAATATTATACAAGAACAATTTTTATTCGATAAGACCCTTGCGAATAATAAGCTTAGCCCAATCAATGACGTCCTTGCATTTCTTAAAAGATATCAGTTTCATTCGGTAAGAGTGGTGCTAAACGCAACTCAAATACCTCGAGCAAAATTAGAATTCGCCGCAAAAGTACCCCGTGAAATTATACTCATCCCTCATGCAGTATCAAAGAAGGGAGACAAAAGTTTCAAAGTATTTATAGAATATCTTAAATATAATATAATGTTATTCGCATCTTTTATGGGTACCGAAGATGACTTCGATCTATCATATTCTTGACAAAGTTCCTCCTATTTATATAGAGGACATGCAAGATGAATATGAACATCTTGCAAAAGAACTAGTAAAATCTGGCAAACTTAGAATTGATACAGACTATTACTGCAATTTTGTTAGATTTTCAGATCCCAATTCTAGTATTAATATTTTCTTTAGCCATGAAGAACTAACAAACCCAGAGCTAATCAAAGCTTCAAAAGATAATATACGCAGAGTTTATAATAAAAACAACAAACCAATTTCAAACAAAAAATTATCCTCAATAATGATAGACTTAAATAAAAAAGTCGGCAAATTATTGATGGTAAGCGACGAACTCAAAATGCAATTAGCGCGTGTTTTTGTTCAATCCGCACACCCTATTGTTATTAGGTGGATATTGCTAGATAAGGTTGAAGTATTTATCACTTATTCGAATAGTATCGGTGATGTAATGGACATCGCCACATGGAAAACATCAGGAAATAATAGCGGCATGCAAAGTACTGATGGACGCAATGTATGTATATATGTTTCTTGTGGTGGTGATCCATTTGCAAAAAACAACGAAACAAATCCTACATATGGCAATGGGTGGGCAGCTTTAGCACGCTTGCAAATTATTGCTGGCCAGGAAATTGGCCATTTTGCTGATATAAAGAGAGATCATAGCGGCAAACAAATATCTAGACACTCAGCAAATTTTGCCTGCACGCAAGCTGCTCCGCACGTAAAAAAAGCCAGGCATAATGATATTGAAAGATGCAAAGCTCTGAATAAAACTTTGTTGAAATGCGGAATGAAGAGATTAGTAAAAATCGAGGATAAGCTACAGTTTTATGATAAACAAAAATTATCTGGAACACGCGTCTGGTGGTTAAAACTTTTTGCAAAATATTATAGAAACAAATTATTAAAAGCTTGCCAAAAAAGAAAACTATTCTTTGTAAAAAAATTTGATAGAGAAAAATTTATGGGTCTTTCACTTGCAGCAATGATCAGTGATATGCAATCACACCTATCGCCTATTGCAGAAGTCTATAAAAGAGAAGATCCAGAAGCTGAAGAAGCTATCAGCTGCGTTGAAGCGCTAGCTAGAGTTCCACAGCAAGTTAATAAATGGGGCTATTTAACCACTCGAGCTACCATGCATGATTTATATAAAGTGTACTATAACGAAGTAATCCCATCATTAATTGAGAATTATCAACACTTAACGAAAACTAGGTACAAACGAAACTATAATATTCCTAAAACTAGCATCATCAAAAGAATTTTAACTAAATTAAAAATAGTTGGCAGAAAAGATAAATTTGAATTTGAAGAAGTTCGAGATGTTTAAAAACAACTAGGAAGCATTACCGGATTCCGGATCTGCGTCCGGAATGAAAACGATGTTGCCACACTCACCAGTGTCATCCTCGCGCATGCGGGGATCCAGAGATGGAGAACGAGAAAGGAGCTTGAACCTTATTTACTAAATATGTGAATCAATTGGAACTTTATAAAAAAAGGCCGAGATGAGTTAACATCTCGACCTTTCCTAAAATCATTAACTATAATGATAGTTTAGACTAGTATAAATTATCTAGCTAAAGCATCAATTAGTCTTTGAGCAGCTTCTGGAATCTTATTAGCAGCTTGCAACGAAGTAATAGATGCAACCATAGTTCTAATAGTTTCAGAATATTGCTGTGCAGTTAAAACATAATCTGTTTTCAAATATGAATCAGCAGCTTTTTGAGTTACGTTTGTTGTAGCTCTTAGCGCATCAGCAGCTTCGATAACATTTGATTTCTGGTTAGAAATAGAAGCCTGCTCACCACGAATTGAACTAAGCGCATTTGTAAATACATCTTGTGCAAGAACACGTTTTTCTTCATTTCCAGCCACTGAAATATCAGTTGCTGCATTATCAGCAAGTACTAACAAAACATTAGCTCTATCAGCAGTAATAGCATTTGTAATATCAGCAACAAGCGCATCTGTAAAAGTTTCACCAGCATTTGCAGTATCGATATTAGCTAATGCAGCTGGTAGAGCTTTATTTAATAATTCTGTTACGCTTGTATCTGTGGCTCTTAAAGCAACAATAGCTGCAGCTAATTCACCATCAGTCATAGCAGCACCACCAGTACCTGAACCACCTGCATTATTTAGCCCTGATAGTACAAGATTTGTATTATCAGCAACATCTGTTGCGATCTCAGAAGCATTAGCATAGTATGTTGATGAAGCTACACCAGTAGTTTTAATATAATCATTTAGTTTTGTAGTCACAGAAGATCTAAACAATTTTCCAGACGCAATATCGGAAACAGATAATACCAACTTATCAGTTATAGATAGACCAACTTGAACATCAACTGTTGAAGCGCCGCCACCTAGTAAAGCTTTTCCATCAAAATCAGCTGTTTTAATAAGAAGATCTACTTGAGCTTTTTTATCATTTAAATTGCTTTGAAGAACAGCTAGCTTATCTGCAGATAAAGGTCCTGCACTTCCAATTACTTTTAAACCTTCTTGTAGTGATGAAGAAACTGTCTTTAGATACTCATCAGTAATTGTTAGCATGTTAATACTATAAGCAGTATTCTTAGCGATCGCACCAAGAATAATTTCACTATCTCTTAAAGAGTTACCTAGGAAACCATCAACAACTTCAACGAACTTATCGTTACCTGTTGTCAAACTTTCACCTAGACCACTTGCAGTTCTACTAGCAGCGTCAACTTCACGTGCCACTGTTCCTGTTAAGTCATTTCCCAATGTTAATGCCATTATTATTTACCTGTTTTAATTATTTTAGTTTAATGTAGATTAAATTACACAAAAATCTACACCCCTAGTTCACATTTAAACATCTACCTTGAACTAATACGTAAGATTATACAATATTTTATAATCAAAGTCCAACATAGAAGTCTAAATAATCAGCCGATGGATAAACTATTTTATGCCCAAAAGCCTTGGTTTATAGTAAGCAATAACCATGCCATTTTAAACAAAGATTAATAAAATTATGTATAATTTAATAATTAAAAACCGCCCTCCTCAAATTAAGTTTTATTAAAGCGTCCCACTCTAAAACATTTAAAAATAACTTGAATTTATACTTGCGAGGGATGAAAAACTAATATATATTACGTTTGCTTTGCAGTATATGGGGGTGTAGCTCAGTTGGTTTAGAGTATCTGCCTGTCACGCAGAGGGTCGCGGGTTCGAGTCCCGTCACTCCCGCCATATACCAAAGCAATTCAAGAAATAATTCCAAAATTATCCATATGACCATTGTAAAAATCAAAAAACTAGAAAATGCTGGCGACTTGCCAATGCCTCATTATGCAACAGAGCAAAGTGCTGGCCTGGATCTTTCAGCAGCAATCGAGAATGATATAATTATTAAATCAGGAGAAGTAGCGATCATACCAACAGGTATAGCACTAGCACTTCCAGTCGGCACAGAAGCGCAAATCAGGCCAAGATCTGGGCTAGCTGCAAAACATAGTATCACAGTACTAAACTCCCCAGGAACAATTGATGCGGATTATCGCGGTGAAGTTAAAGCCATATTAATCAACCATAGTAGCGAAGATTTTACAATCACACATGGAATGCGTATTGCTCAAATGGTGATTGCAAAATACGAACATGTAACATTTGATGAAGTTGAATTACTAGAAGAGACCCAGCGTGGATCCGGAGGCTTTGGCTCAACAGGAAAATAAATACCCAAGACGCGCTCAATTTACTTAATACAACATACTTATTCTGCACTGGAATCAATTGTAACAAAAGCACTAACATCTTCATCCACCTTAGCAGAATCCGAAAGATAACTTAGTTTATAGTTACAAAAGTTTAAAGGATCACTTGATGCATTTGCACTAGTATTATTATGCACTGAATTATATAATTTATCATATAAGGCAATCGGCACTTCATTACCAACTATATCAAGACCTTGAATAATAGATAAATAAGCACCTTCATAAATAGAAAAAAGTCACTTGCTCAGGAGGCAATTTAATATAGGAAATTACTTCTTGAGCAACTTCTCAACTAAAATTGTATTTTGAGATCCTTCATCGAAATAAAAACGGATTTCCGGGGAATATTTTAGATTTACCTGGCGGGTAACATAGTTTCTTATTATATATTGCGACTCTTCCAAGGCCTCAAGCAGCTGTTCAACAGAAAGATTAGTGTTAAATGGCACAAAAAAACAATTTGCAACACGTAAATCTGGACTAATATTAACCTCGACAACACTCACAGGAGAACCATCAAGACGAGGATCTAACTTACCCTCTCTTCTAAAGCATCCAACAAGACTCGAATGAATCGTTTGCGCTACTTTTAACTGCCTTTGTGATTGCTCCTTATGACGAGTATTTAATTTATAATTTTTGCTGTTCTTCGACAATTTCAAACACCTCTACAGAATCATCAACCTTAATATCATCATAATTTTCAAATGCAATACCACACTCAAACCCTTCACGAACTTCTTTTACATCTTCTTTAAAGCGCTTCAAAGTCTTAAGTTTACCTTCATGAATCACAATATTATCACGAAGCAACCTAACACCAGCCCCTCTCTTAATAATGCCTTTTGTAACATAGCTACCAGCTACTTTACCAACTTTTGAAACATTAAAGACTTCACGAATATCAACTGATCCAATATATTCTTCACGAATAATTGGAGATAGCATACCACTCATTATAGCTTTAATATCATCAATAAGATTATAGATTATTGAATAATATCTTATATCAACCTTATTATTATCAGCATCAGAAGCAGCCGCATTATTCGCTCGAACATTAAAACCAAGAATTATCGCCCCAGAAGCTGTAGCTAATGTAACATCAGATTCTGAAATACTACCAACCGCACTATGCAGAACTTTTAGTTTAACTTCATCACTCTCAATTTTGCCCAAGCTAGTAATGATCGCTTCAATCGAACCATGCACATCACCTTTAATAATAATAGGCAACTCTTTGATTTTGCCTTCACCAGAGGCCTTTAAGAATAAATCCTCTAAGCTAGTTTTTGATGCTGTTACCTGCAAATCACGAGCCTTACGCTGCCTGTAGTCAACAATATCTCTTGCCTGTTTATCAGTTTCTGCAACATTAAATACATCACCAGCAGATGGAGCATCATTTAAACCATAAACCTCAACTGCAACCGATGGACCAGCTTCTGCAATTGTACGACCTTTATCGTTACATAACCTTCTAACTCGACCATAAGAATTACCAGCAATAATTACATCGCCCTTTTTCAAAGTACCTTTTTGAACAATAATAGTCGCAACGACTCCACGAGATACATCAACTTTTGACTCAACAACAACTCCAGTTGCTGCAGCTTCCGGATTAGCCTTCAATTCTTGCATTTCAGCCACTAGAAGAATTGCCTCTTCAAGCTTATCTAAATTTTGTCTTTCCTTAGCAGAAACCCCAACTGTTATAATATCACCACCTAAATCTTCAGGCACTAATTCATGACTTAACAATTCAGTTTTAACCCGATCAACATCAGCTTCAGGCTTATCTATTTTATTAATCGCAACAATAATTGGTACTTCAGCTGCTTTCGCATGACTAATAGCTTCAATTGTTTGTGCTTTTATTCCATCATCAGCAGCAACAACAAGAACCACAATATCTGTAGCTTGCGCACCGCGCGTACGCATTTCTGTAAATGCTTCGTGTCCAGGAGTATCAATAAAAGTAATCATACGATTATCAGATATCGTTACTGTATACGCACCAATATGCTGCGTAATACCACCAGCTTCACCAGCAACAATATCAGTAGCTTTTAATGCATCAAGAAGCGATGTTTTACCATGATCAACGTGCCCCATAACAGTAACAATCGGAGCTCTTGGCTTTAAATCTTCTGGTAAATCACTTTTATTTTGAAGCACATCTTCAATATCAGATTCTTTTACTCTCTTCACGCTATGACCAAATGAAGTAGCAATCAGCTCAGCTGTATCCGCATCAATTGACTGAGTACTAGTGGCCATCACACCCATTTTCATCAATTCACGAGTAACATCTGCAGCGCGCTCAGTCATACGATTAGATAGCTCTGCAACAGTAATCACTTCAGGTAAAATCACTTCACGATATACTTTTTCAGCTTTTACACCATCATTCTTTCTTTTCTCTTTAGCCCTAGCCCTTTTAATAGAAGCTAAAGAACGAGTTTTAAACGGAGCACTACCTGAATCTTCTTCAAGCATGTGTATAATGTCTGACTTCTTAAGCTTCTTAGGCTCAATACTTTTTGGCTTTGCTGGAGCTGTTTTTTCTTCTTCCGGCTTTTCTTTTTGCGTATTGATAATTGGAGCTGGAGATAATTTCTTAGCATGCTCTTTTCTAGATGATGGAACCTTTTCAATTCCAGTAGTTTCATCAACTGGCGCTGCAACCTCTAAACTTTCATCAATCTCCGGCTCTTGATTCATTTCAGCCAATTTACTTAAGCTACTGATCTGACCTGCCTCATCTTCAATATCATCCACCTTTGATCTCTTAAGAGCAGCCATTCTTCTATCGTCTTGCTCAACATTTGTCGCATGTCCACCAGACTTGTTTAACGACAAACCACCACCCGTAGCTTTACCGCGCTTTACTTCAACAACTATAGATCCAGAACCACCCAAAGTTTTTGCAACCTTTTTAGAATAGTTACCTAAACTAAGCTTTGAACCACCTAGCGTCAGTTTCTTTGCCTTTTTTTCTTCTTGGTTATCTGTCATGTACTCTTTTTCTAAATAATTGTCTTATAAACTTAATAACAGAATAATATTAATCCTGCTCACCTTCTTGATTTTGCTCTTTTGCAAAACTAATTGAAGCTTCAATATTTTCTGAACTAATCACAGCCTCTGGAACAATACTTCTAAACTCAGTAAATGTAACTTCGCCTAAATCTTCAATTGTTTTTACACCAAATTCCGCAAGTTTCAAAATATATTCTGGTGGAAGGTCTAATGAATCTAAAAGTTCTTGCTCAACACCAAGACTCTCCAAGCTCTCAATAATATCATCATTTTGCTTCTCAAGATAAGTTATAGCACGCTTTTTAAGCTCTTCAACTAATTCTGCATTAAATCCTTCAATTGACTCTAATGCATTATCTTCAGCATAAGCTATTTGCTCTATAGTCATATAGCCTTCTACTGATAATAATTGAGCTACAACCTCTTCTATGCCTAAATTACCTACAAATAGCTCTGTTGTATTAGCAAACTCTTCGCTTCTTCTTTTTGATTCTTGCTCTTCAGTCATAACATCGATTGCCCAGCCAGTGATTTTGGATGCGAGGCGTACATTCTGCCCTCTTCTTCCAATTGCCATACTTAACTGATCATCTGGAACAACAGCTTCTACTCTCCCTTTTTCTTCATCAAAAACAATCTTCGCAATCTCAGCTGGTGTCATAGCATTAATAACAAATTGAGCTACATTCTTATCCCAATTTATAACATCAATTTTTTCACCACCAAGCTCAGTAGTAATAGATCTCACTCTGCTACCCCTAACACCAACACATGATCCAACCGGATCAATTGAAACATCTGCTGCAACAACAGCTATCTTTGCTTTTGAACCAGGTTCTCTTGCTATCGCCTTAATTTCAATGATATTATCATATATTTCCGGCACTTCCATTTCAAATAGCTTTCTTAAAAAGTCATCATCTGTTCTTGAAAGAAAAATTTGTGGACCTTTAGGCTCTTGACGTACATCTTGAACAAATGCCTTAATCCTATCGCCAACTTGGAACATTTCACCTCTAATCTGCTGATTACGACGCAATATCGCTTCTGCTCTACCCACATCAACAATAATATTTCCAAATTCGATTCGTTTAACCGTACCATTAAGTATATCTCCTTTACGATCTTTATAATCCTGATACTGACGCTCTCGCTCTACTTCACCAACTTTCTGAACAATCACTTGCTTTGCCGTTTGTGCTGCAACCCTACCAAGATCAATCGGAGGAAGTGGTTCAAGAATTTCTTCTCCCAATTTTGCATCTGGTCTGATTGCTATTGCATCTTCAAGCAATATTTGCTGCACAACATTATCAACAGCTTCTACGATTTCTCTAACTCTAAACAAACTAATTTTACCAGTGTTTTGATCAATCTGCGCACTAATATTTTGCTCCAGACCATATTTCTTACGCCCGGCTATTTGCACAGCTTGTTCCATTGCTTCAATCAAGCTAGCTTTAGGAATACCACGCTCCCTAGACACCGCATCTACAATTTGTAAAATTTCAGCTTTACCAAAATTATCCATATTAAATCTCTCTATATTTTGAATTTATTTTTTCTTATTTTTATTCAGTAATTCTCTAAACATTTCGTCAGTAAGCACTAAATTTGCTCTTTTGATATTTTCAAAATCAAATTTAAGCTCTACATTTTTAGACTGCAATTTTATTTTTTCTTCTTCTACGCCAAGTAATTTCCCTCTAAAAGATAAATTACCATTATGCGCTTCTTTCAATCGTATCTTCACCTCTGAATCCGCATATCTTACAAAATCCTGTAATTTCACAAGAGGCCGCTCCAAACCAGCCGAAGAAACTTCTAAAAAATACTTGCCAGAAATAACATCTTCAACATCTAATATTGCTGATATATTACGGCTAACTAGCTGACACTCACCTACTTCTATCTTTTTTCCGTCAAGCCTTTCAATAAATATCTCGACCACTTTATTTGCCAAACCATTTATTGCAATCTTCACGATACCAAAACCCAGATCATTTACTGTGGTTTCAATTAATTCTGCTATTTTTCTTTCCATATCCACGCTGTAAAAAAAGGCAGATCTCCTCTTCGGAAACCCACCTTAAATAAATCTTATTATCTAATGAATATAAGAATATAGTATTACAACTATAATTTCAACAACAAAAAACACACTCCTAGTAATGATAGCGACATTGGAGAATATAAACACTATTATTCTTCACAGCATACACCAATCTATGCTCATTTGATATTCTTCTTGACCAGAATCCTGATAGATTATGCTTTAAAGCCTCAGGCTTTCCAATACCAGAAAAAGACTCTCTTGCAACTTCTTTCAATAATTTATTAGTTCGTTCAACCGTCTTTTTATCATTCTTCTGAAAAAAAACATAATCTTCAAAGGCATTTTTATGAAAACAAATATCCATTAGATATCTATTTTTTTATAGTTATCACCGGATTTAAAATCCGCCACTGCTTGATTTAATCTTTCAGCATTCTTAGGGCTTTGAAGCAAATATGCAGTTTCAGTTAAAGCATTATAATCCTCAAGAGACATAACAACTACAGAAGGATGCTTTTGCCTTGTAATAATCACTGGATCATGATCTTGACATACATTATTCATCACATCTGATAGTTGATTACGTACTTTTGTATACGATAAAGCTTCCATTATTTATAGCTCCGCACTAATTTATATGTACATATTATTGTCAATAATTTACTCAATACCATTGTGAACATACAAAATAATCTATGCTTTTCTTAAATCAATATACTCATCACGCAGCATTAATTCTTTTAGAGTAACATCCAACGATTTTGCAATCCTTGCTATCATCTCAATTCTGATTTCATTTTTACCAATCTCATATCGATCCAAAAGATCTTCTTTAACACTTAATATTTTAGATAATTTTTTAAGGGTTAGAGCCTTCCCTCTTCTGGCTTCATGAATATTACGGCCAATGCGTCTGCGCTCTATGATTAATTGTCTTCTGCTACTTACTATCATTTCTTCTTCCCAGTTTTATGTTAAAAAATACCAGGAGCTCAAAACATGTAGTCAACCAACATGTGAGTTTATTTCCTGCAATAGCAGGTATTATATTCACCACACTCCCGGCAAAACAGGAAAAAGAATATGTACAAGAAATGCACATAAAAATCCACGCTCTACCGAGCGCGAAAGTATGCTGACTTTAAAGGCGTTTTGAACACCGTAGTGAGCTCATATTATAACAAACTAATTTTTATTTCAAGGATAATTGAAAATGAAGCCGATATTTTCTAAGCAATCAGGCAATACACGACTTCACCCTAGCATCCACAGTGTCATCCTCGCGCATGCGGAGATCCAGATGAAGAAGCAGCAGAGCACCTGAGTTTTATCTGCTAACTAACAAACACCCAGAAACTTCCCTAGATTCCGGATCAAATCCGGAATGACAGTGACATGACTTCTAGCACCACAGCATCAATTAAGTAGCTTCAATCAAACTGCCTTCAAGCTTATACGTCCTGTGCATTTTTGATGCTAATTCTAAATTATGAGATACCATAACTATTGCCGCCTTATCTTTTTCAGCACGCTCAATAAACATAGAGAATACTTCATCTGCTGTATGAGGATCTAAATTACCCGTTGGCTCATCTGCTAAAATTATTTTTGGATTATTAATCAAGGCACGTGCGACTGCAACTCTTTGCTGCTCACCACCTGATAATTCACCTGGAACATTGAATAATCTTTTTCCAAGACCTAGCTCCTCCAAGATAGAAGCTGATCTTTCCATAGACTCCTTCTTTGAAACATTATTGATCAATAATGGCATTGCAGCATTTTCTTGCGCAGTAAAATCTTTAAGCAAATGATGATATTGATAAATGAAACCCATATTTTCGAGGCGTATCTTATTAGCATTCCTCAAATTTGCAATCCTACTATCCAAAACTCCATCAATAGAAACACTACCGCCATCAGCAACATCTAATAATCCTGCAATATGAAGTAATGTTGATTTACCAGATCCAGATGCTCCAACAATTGACACCATCTCTCCCCGACTAACCGTAAGATTGATATCTTTCAACACCTCAATTACTGAACGCCCCTGCTTATAGTCCTTTGATATTCCTTCTAATGTCAATATTGCTTTACTCATAACGCATTGCCTCAATCGGATTCAAAGAAGCTGCTTTATAGGCTGGATAAATAGTAGCTAAAAATGAAGCTACAATAGCAAGACCTGATATGAATAATACATCAGAGAATCTTACTACAGAAGGCAAACTATAAAGAAAATAAATAGCTGGATCAAAAATTCTAGTTCCTGAAACCTGCTCCAAAAACAAACGAATATTTTCTACGTTATATGAAAATAGCAAGCCAAAAACAACACCAAGCAACGTCCCAATCACTCCAACTAACATACCGTTAAGAATAAATATCGTCATAACTTGTTTCGTTGAAGCTCCAATAGTTCTAAGTATCGCGATATCCTTAGTTTTATCTTTAACTAACATAAACAAACTGGCAATAATATTAAAAGCAGCAACAATCATTATTAATGATAAAATAACGAACATCGCAGTGCGCTCAACCTCAAGAGCACTTAAAAATTGCTGATTATCTTGAGTCCAGCTTTTTACCTGCATACTCATTCCAACTTCTTTCTGCAATAATCTAGAATATTTTCTAGCCATCTCTCTATCTTCAATATTTACTTCAATAAAATTGATACCATCACCAATTGAAAGAAATTTTTGAGCAGCAGCAAGTGGCATTAGCATTGTTGCTGCATCATAATCATACAAGCCACTATTAAACACTGCAACAACAGTAAAATCCCTAGCTCTTGGCATGCTACCAAAAGCAGTTGGTAGCAAAGTTGGGGCAATTAATTTTACTTTCGAACCAACAAACAACCCCATATTACGAGCAAGCTCAGACCCAACAGCCACCACATTATTTCCATAATATTCAGAAAAACCACCTTCTAGAACATTTCCAAGGATCTCTCCTTTGAATTTAAGATCGCCAGCATCGATACCTTTGATAATTACACCGCTATTAGACCCTGCAATTGCCAAAGCTTGACCAACTACTAGAGGAGTAATTCTCGATACATATCTCTGATTAGAAACTTTTTTTAATATTTCTCTATGATTTTCAATAGTTTTTCCCATTGGAGAAATGGTAATATCACCATTTAAACCAACTATATTATTTGTAAGCTCAATGTGAAAACCATTCATAACAGACATCACTATTATTAAAGCAGCAACGCCAATAGTAATTCCAGCAAGGGATATTCCAGAAATAATTGAAACAAATTTTTCGTTTTTTTTAGCACTAAAATATCGAAAAGATAATATTGATGTAAAACTATTTAACATGCAAACTATTCACCACTTCACTTATTGCCGCATCCATTGATACATCTTCAACTTCACCTGATGCCCTGTGCTTTAATTCAACTAAATCATTTTCAGCTTTTTTAGGACCAACAATAATTTGCCAAGGTGAACCAATCAAATCATGAGTAGCAAATTTTGCACCCGCTCTTTCATTTGTATCATCATATAAGACATCAATTCCCTTTCTTTTAAATTGATTATATATGTTTTGACAAATAATTGATGATTTCTCATCCTTCATATTTAGATTAATGATAGAAGCCTTAAATGGAGCCACTTGCATTGGCCATATTATACCTTTTTCATCATGCGAAACTTCAATAATCGCTGCAACTAACCTTGAAATACCAATGCCATATGAACCCATTTGAATCGGCACTTTCTTACCATTACTATCATTAACCATTGCATTCATGGATTTAGAGTATTTATCGCCAAAATTAAATATATGACCTATCTCTATTCCACGCCTTACTGATAATTCTTTCTCAGATAATGGACAATTTTTAGGATCATGTTTTTCTTCTGTTGCCGCATAAAGTGATTTCAACTGATTAATATCATTTGCTAAATTTTCACCAAGCAAATCAAACCTTTTATCATAATAGATTAAACTCTCTCCAGTATCAGCAACAACATGAAATTCATGACTCATATCTCCACCAATTTCGCCAGAGTCAGCAGCAAGAGGAATAGCATTTAAGCCCAGATCTTTAAATGTGCGCATGTATGCGGCAAAAACATGATCATATGTTTTAATCGCGCTTTCCATATCAATATCTAGAGAATACGCATCCTTCATTAGAAACTCACGACCACGCATCAAACCAAAACGAGGCCTAATTTCATCCCTAAATTTCCACTGAATTTGATATAATACTTTTGGTAATTCTTTGTATGATTGAAACGAGTTTCTTACTATATCAGTTATCGCTTCTTCATTCGTTGGACCGAAAAGCAAATCATGATCATGACGATCTTTGAACCTAAGCATTTCCTCACCATAAACATCCAACCTACCAGATTCTTTCCATATATCTCCGTCCTGTACGCATGGCATAAGTATTTCCACAAAATCCGAAGCATCCATATTAAAACGGACAATTTTCTCAACGTTTTTTAATACCTTCAGACCCAAAGGAAGCCAATTATAAATTCCCGATGCTGCTTGACGAATCAGACCAGCTTTTAACATTAAAGAATGAGAAACTACCTTAGCCTCAGATGGCTGTTCTTTTAATACTGGTAAAAAATATTTTGATAATAACATAATTCAAACATACTCTAATTTAAAAAAATTCTATAGAAGATTAGCTCAGGTAATATTTAAGTGCAAAATCAATATGCTATCCTTTCCTAACCGCTTCAAGAAACTCTTGTCTCTTTAAAATCTCATCTCTATATTCACCAGTGAAATGTGTAGACTCCATAAGGCTACCGCCTTTTTGTGTACCTCTATGAGTCATACAACTATGTGATGCAGATACTCTAATAGCGACACCTCTCGGTCTTAAATGCTCTTGAAGAGCACATGCTATTTCTGCTGTCATCCTTTCTTGAATCTGCAGTCTCCTAGCAAACATATCTACCAATCTTGCTAATTTACTAATACCAACTACTTCACCATTCGGAATATAAGCAATATCAACTACACCTGAAAACGGTAACATATGATGTTCACAAGTTGAAGTGAAATTAATTGATTTTAATAATACAACATCATTATATTCGCTGATATCTCGGAATTTCTTATTTAAAACAAGATCAATTTCATCATCATACCCGGAAAAAAGCTCCTTATAGCTTTTAACTACTCTCTTCGGAGTATCCTTTAAACCTTCTCTTCCCTTATCTCCAACTATGTATTCTAATAAAAGTTGGACAGCATCCTCAGCCTGCTGTTTTGTTGGTTTTCCCACGCGTTTTTAACCTATACAAATATCTATTTTAAGAAATATAAGTTTCTAACACAAATATACACAAACATCAAGCCACCTATTATAGCAATCAGCCCACCACCACCAACCATCCCCATATACAGTTTGGCAGTAAACGCCATATCCTCACCTGGTGTTTTCCTAAGTACTCCGTATCCACCAGCTAAAGCAAGCCCAGCAACATGCAGCAATTGACCCGTAGTCAAAACTATTACCTGTACCGAAGCCATCCGCACACTTCTCTGCGGGGAATTAATATCAGTAACAATCAAAATTTTACTTACTACTCCAGATCTTTTATGCATATTGTTTTGTACATTACGTCCAAAACAAACTAAATAACTTAACCCCATCAATGCGACACTAATACCTACAATTGAACCATGATAATGCGCAGGAATTGTGACATTAACACCAGAAATAATCGCGCCAATCAATCCTCCAGATAAAAATAGTAAACTAGAAGCTAAAAATGAGATTGAAATAAATTTAGGAATAGATTTTACACGATTTTGAAACACCTCAAAATAAAGCATCGCTATGAAAATGGTTGGAACAATTCCACCTGTATAGATCATATGCAAAGTATAAAATTCTTTAAATGAACCATCAGCTAAATCAAACCTTGCATGCCCAATAAAAACGGCCAAGCTTAAGAAAAAATTCAAGGCTAATAATACCTCATACACTGAACCGAACTTTACCTCGCCTCCCTTCCAGCTCTCTGCAAGTACTAACAACACTAACATCAATATTTGTGTATATATAAATTGAAGCAAATGACCACCACTCCAATATAACATCTCATAATAAAAATCTAAATCCAATGGAACAATATCTGCAAGAGCGTCTAGCTCCTGATAGGATAAACCAAAACAACCCCAAACCAGAATAAACATCAGTGATGAGGTGAAATTTGTGATTGCAACTATCCTGCCAGAATATCCTACGACCCCTCCCATAAAAGAGGTAAACACTGTCTGCAAAGCAAAACTCAATATCCCTACACCAAATAGACTAAGACCAATTATAAAAATAATATTCTCAAGCATTGGAATATAATTATTCATAACTGGTAAAGACTCTGGATATAATGGACTTACAGCCATAAAAATCATACCCAAAAACGCAAGCATCGAATAAACGGATTCAAAACCCGTTTTGATTTTGTTCAAACTCCAACTCATAGCTGTTATTGAAAGCAGCCATACTAATACAGATAAATTCACATGAATCACCAAAGCGGATTTAAACATTGATTTATCAGTAAAAAAATGACTCAGTTGAGGAGTCCTAAGAAGGACTAAAATAATCGAATACAGTCCTGCAACAGCAAGCGCAACAATACCGTTCCTTAGCCATTTTTGTATATTTTGATTAGCAAGAGCCTTATCCATATATTTATCTTCATAAATTTGCATGGAAAATAACTTAATTAGCTTATTCTTGCAAGCAAGAATTGCTTATTTGAACTATTAAATTTATCCCAGAAATCAGCAAATCAAATTGATAAAATCAATAAACTATATATTTATCTAAATCTTATTTTTCTACATTTATTTCAGCAACATCTGGCTTATACTAAATTTAATTTCTAAAAAGCTTAATCACCATGATCACCAGTAACAGTAACATTTTCAGTTTCTGCATTATCAGTGTGATCAGTACTGAGTAGAGATGCTTCAATTCCAGATTCTAGTAGGATTGAGGATGATGTAATATCAAGTTCACTTGTAACTGATTTATCATAGCCAACACTCAGTCCAATATTAATAATTTCATAGTCTGGTGGAATTGGTCTAGCATATTCTTTTTCAGCTATCTGAACTATAGCCTCTCCTGCGCTATCTTTTCCATATTTTAGCTCAATAATAATATGTAAAGCTTCAAATTTAATCTGACAGAGTGGTAAAAAGAGAGTAATATATTTAGTAGTTGAATATATTGCATTTAACCACTCAAACAAGAGATTAAAAATGAGTCAATTAGAAAAAATCATCAAACCCAAATTAGGACTTTTAGAATTAGCGAAACAGCTTGGTAATGTAAGTCAAGCGTGTAACGTTATGGGATATTCAAGGGATACCTTTTATCGTTTTAAAGAATTATATGAAAATGGTGGGGAAGATGCTCTACAGGAAATCAGCCGCAAGAAACCTATCATGAAAAACAGAGTACCTTCTGATGTAGAACAAGCCGTCATAGATCTTGCTATTTCAAACCCTGCTTTAGGGCAATTACGAGCTAGTAATGAGCTGAAGCAACAAGGTGTTTTAATATCAAGTAGTGGAGTTCGTTCTATTTGGTTGCGTAATGATTTAGAGACAATGCGTAAGCGTCTAAAAGCCTTAGAAGCTAAATCAGCGCAAGATGGTTGATATTAACTGAAGAACAGCTAGCAGCTCTTGAGCGGGCTAAAGCTAGCAAAGTAGCTCACGGTGAAATCGAGACTGAGCATCCTGGGTATCTTGGTTCACAAGATACTTACTATGTAGGTAATATGAAGGGGGTTGGAAAAATTTACCAACAAACTTTTGTTGATACATATTCTAAAGTGGCGCAAGTAAAACTTTATACTGAGAAATCAGCTATTACTGCAGCTGATATACTAAATGATAGAGTGCTGCCATTTTATACAGAACAAGGCCTTAGCATGTTTCGTATACTCACTGATCGCGGTACTGAATATTGTGGTAAACCTGAACATCATGCCTATCAACTTTATTTAGGAATTGAGAATATTGATCACACAAAAACAAAGGTTCGTAGTCCGCAAACTAACGGTATTTGCGAGAGGTTCCATAGAACTATGAAACAAGAGTTTTATGATATAGCATTTCGCAAAAGAATATACGGCTCTGTAGAAGAGTTACAAATTGATGTTGATTTATGGATTAATAAGTACAATACTCAAAGAACACATTCAGGAAAGCATTGTTATGGAAAAACACCTATGCAAACCTTTCTTGATTCAAAACATATTGCTTTGGATAAGAATATTCCTAGCTACGTGAATGAGTGTCAGACACATGATACTCAGAACTTATCTGACAGTAATTATGCTGTATGATAAGTAGCTATCTGTCAGATCAAGTGTAGAGTTTTACAAAATAATAGCCTTCTTTCTTTTATCATCAATTATCAAACAATCAGCCCTTCCTTTGCCTACATAAACCTCAGTACCAAATTGAGTCGCTGATCGAACCTGCAACGAAGCATGCCCTATTATTACTTGTACAAGACTTTCATTATCATGCACTATAGTTGTTCCATCTGATACTGGCTCTATCTCATGCTTATCAATCTTTTTAAAATCTGGCATTGCCTCTAGGATATTTACCAAAGCAGTATTTACACCACTCATTTCTTCCTCATAGTCACCACCTTCTGTTGCATCAAGAATTAATTGTAGTTAGTCAGTTAACTTATTAAATAAAGGAGTTCCTAATTTATATTTGACCTTATGATAAGTTACTAATTGTTTAGTAAATTCATCCATAGTTTCTTTATTTGGTGCTCGGTAATAACCTTCTCTGCCATTTGGCGTTAAATAGCCAGCTGCAAATAAATATGAATATAAAATATCTTTTCCAAGCGGAGTCATTTCATAAGTTGAAGCACTCCCTAACATCTCTCTTAGTGCCATAAAATTATCAACTGATATTTGTTTAGTTATCTCAAATTCAATAGTTCTACCAGCAGCAAGTTCAGTAAATGCATCTTTTACGTCTGGATGTCTGAATAATGGCGTAATAAAATTAAATGCTCCTGACTCTTGCCAATAATTTTGTAGAACTTCTTTTCTAACTCTGTCTATATCAACAACATGACGACAAGCATTAAAAGAATCCAAAGCTTTGACAACAGACCATGGATTATATATTTCTGCACCTAAAACATCGTAACCATTATACCAATCTTTTAGATCTGCTGCTAATGCTGAAGGAATTCCAAACCTTACAACTAGCTCGTCAAATTCTTCTTGAGTAAATCCATATAAACCAGCAAATTTTCGATCTCCCATATTATATTCACCAAGATTATTAAGCCCTGAGAAAATATTAGCTTTCGCTATTCGCAAAATTCCTGTTACTAGGCCTTTATATAAATGTTCATTGCCTTTTAAAACATTCCCAAACATATCTCTATGTAAGCCTATAATCCTGTCTGCATCGTCTGTATCAGTTTTAAGGTTTCTATAAGCTTTATTTATTGCAATATCATATTCATCTACTAACACTATAGCTTGCGCACCAAAATGAGTGTGTAATAGTTTGCTTAACATTCCCAGTCCCAGTTTAACTTGAGATTCTGTTAAATCTTCATATCTAATTGAATCCGTATATCTTGCAACTAACTCTAACTGATCAGGTTTTAGTTTATCACTATTCGCAAGGTAATCATGCTTATCCCACGCAAAATGCATAGCTGCCTTCATAGTGACCAATGCATTTTCATAAGAATCCCCAGAGACTCCTTTTAAATCAAGACTAATAACAGGCACAGTTCCAAGCTTACCCATTATCTCTGGATGTGCAGCTATTTTTAGAGATTCAAGTAATCTTGCAGTACCATCAACAACTACTTCGCCTCCAGCAAATAAAGCTGGATTTTGTCTTGCTTCTAATGGTAATGGTATACCCATCTCATCAACTTCAATACGATAAAATTCTTCTAAAGTATTTAAATTTGTAGTTTTTAAGAATCTTCTTGGAAATGTATTTGCACATACTTTAGACCCGCTATATTCAAATGCATAAACGATTTCTGATTTATCAACATATTCGTCACTAAGACGCAATTCTCTAAAATCATTAATACCAGTGGTAAATCTACTCCTGATATCAGTGGCTCTATATGATGTTACTGCTCGGCCACCTATTTCTACATCTGCATTATCTACATCAAATAATACACCAGATTCTTCACTAATAACACCTCTTGAATCCCAATTAGCTGAAGTTGTATGAAAACCTCTAGATAAAAAAGTTGTTACTCCAGGCCATCTTGCACCATAACTAGCTGATACAGAACTTATTGCAGCACTAGCTACAACATTTGCTGTAGGTAATAATACCGATGACCCACCAGCAGACACATTTATTTCCTTAGCCTCTCTAGTTTTAGACGCTTCTAATGTTAAATTTTCTTGCCAATCTGTAGTAGTTAATTGAGATCCAGAAGAATATATTGCAGGTTCTAATTCTTTTAAAAGTTGTCCAGCCTTTAGGGCGGTTAATTTCAAAACTTCTCCTGCAGAATTTCTTCCAACAGACACTATTTCCATTAGTTTTCTTCTCATATCCACACCTTTTTGATATATATTAGCGCTTAAATCCTAACAAAGCTTTACCCCGTTATATATAATTATTAATATAAACTCAATAATTGGTATTGCATAGTTTAATTTTCTTTTACTAAACTATTGATGAAGGATATTCAATTATTCTCTTCTAAATCATCTTTTTCCACATCAGTTTAAAATTATCTAACTCTCCCAATTGATATTTCAACTAAACTAGATGTGTTGTAACTAGCAAGACTAGATTAGACTACAACCATTTTATCGGAGCAAAACTTTTGCGATGATGCATAGTAATTCCGTGATTTGTAATAGCCTCTAGATGTTGCTTAGTGCCATAACCAGAATTTTTATGCCAATCATACGCAGGATACTCCTGAGATAATTTTTCCATCATTCTATCTCTGGTAACTTTTGCAATAATAGATGCTGCTGCAATTGAAATTGATTTATCATCACCCTTGATAATGCTAACATATCTAGAACCATCGAACTTCATATTGCCATCAACAATAACTATTCCAGGCCTGCTTGATAAATTACCTACCGCCAGACAGCAAGCTTTCTTCGTTGCCTCAAGAATATTAATTTGATCTATCTCTTTTGGCGATACTATCCCTACGCCAAAGCAATAATGCTCTGTAATTAATTCGTACAAAGATTCTCTTTTTCTCTTGGCTATTTTCTTTGAGTCGCGAATCCCATCAATTATAATAGTTTGATCAACTATCACGGCGGCCGCAACAACTGGGCCAGCTAACGGCCCTCTTCCAGCCTCGTCAACACCAGCTATAACACTGCCCCTATATTCATATTCAATTTCAAAATTTACCATTAATACCTTACCATAGAAACACAACTCAAAGCAGCAGATACAGCCACTTCAGCTCTTAAAACTGTTCCCCCAAGACTAACCGACTCTACTTGATTCATTGATTGTATTTGAGAAATTTCCGCTTCCGAAAAACCACCCTCAGAACCGATCAAAATAACAGGATCTTTGCTTATTTTATTAATATTACAAATTTTATTGTCTTCTTGCTCCGATTCACATGCAAAAATTACTTGTTCATTTTTAAATAAACTACAAAAATCAACTAAGTTTATTTCTTCTTCCAATATAGGAAGAATAAACCTTTCGCTCTGCTTCACCGATTGGACAATAGATTTATGAATTTTCTCAACAGAGATTTTCTTATACTGAGTTCTTTCTGAAATTATAGGAATTATCTTCGTTACTCCAATTTGGACAGCAGATTTTATAGCTTCAATCATCCTATCTTGTTTTATTATGCATAAAGCTAATGTCAACTCTGCGCACTTTTCAACCCCTCTAATTAAACTGTCAACTTCAACAATTAGATTAGATCTATTTATTTCTTTAACTATAACCAAAAATTCACCATTTTGAGAATTGAATAAACGAAAGGTTTCAGATTTACGTATTCTAATAACAAACTTCAAATAATGAAAATCATCATTTTCCAATATAATAGTTTGCTTTTTAGCAATTGGATCGTTAGTATAAACTCTTGGTAAATGTGAAAATTTCATTAAGAACTTTGGTATTAAATTTTGAAAGATAACGACTCAGATAATACACCAACACAAGATCAAATCTCAAGCGAAATAAAACAAGATGAGTTTGGTGGACAGAAAGGCCCTGAACCTACTAGGTATGGTGATTGGGAGAAAAACGGGAGAGTGTCTGATTTTTAATAACAATTTTATAATTCAGGGAAGATTTCTATAAAATGACAAAATCAATGCAGATAATTATATCTACAATAGCAATAATAGCTATGTCTGCTTTAATCGAACTTATTTACCCCAAATCTTTCTTTATACTGACAACTTTTGGCTTCCTATTTATTATTTTTCTCGCTCTATTTTACGTAAGAAAAAATGCAAACAAAAATATAAACCTAGCATCGCGAGAAAACGCCCACTCTCAAAAAATGCAGGCATTAGGACAACTCTCAACAGCTATTGCTCATGATTTCAATAATATACTAACAGCAATCACCGGCTATAGCGACCTGCTGCTCAAAAGACATAAAAAAGGTGATCAATCTTTTGAAGATGCAAATCACATCAAACAAAGTGCTTCAAGAGCAGCCAATTTAGTCAGGCAATTACTGACTTTTTCTAAAAAATCAAAAATAGTACCAACAAATGTTGATGTTAACAATACTATCAAAAATCTTTCTTCACTCATTAATCAACTAATGGGAAGCTCAACATCTGTTTTAATTGAGTGTGAAGAAAAGAATTTAACAGCATTGGTTGATATAACACAGTTCGAACAAGTTGTGATTAATCTCGCAGTAAATGCAAGAGATGCCATGAACAAGAAAGGTCAAATTAATATAAGAACAAATTTAGTTGATGTTGACAAAGATTTTGATGTAAAAAAATATTTCACTCCATCTAAAAAAACTTCTATTGACTACGGTCAATACGTGAAAATTAGTATTAGTGATACTGGAACTGGAATAGATGAAAAAATTCTAAAGAAAATTTTTGAACCTTTTTTTTCAACAAAAAGCAACTCCGGTACAGGCCTAGGGCTATCTACCGTTTTCCAAATTGTCAAAAAAATGGGAGGTTATATCTTTGTTGAAACTATCAAAAACAAAGGAACAACTTTTCATGTATATCTTAAACAAATCGAACAAGTGACAATTATTGACCCAGAATCTAGCGCTCCCGAAGCAAAATATGATCAATCCTTGAATGATCACTCTATCTTAGTTGTTGAAGATGAAGACCCTGTCAGACTATTTACTGTTCTCGCTCTTAAAAATGCAGGATATAATGTTGAAAGTGCTAAAAATGCCAGTGAGGCATTAACTGCAATCAAAC
Source organism: Rickettsiaceae bacterium (assembly GCA_965233855.1). Lineage (GTDB taxonomy): Bacteria > Pseudomonadota > Alphaproteobacteria > Rickettsiales > Rickettsiaceae > Megaera_A. The sequence continues at coordinate 859,675 of OZ247586.1, forward strand.
AACAACAAAAATACTATGACATACTCCTAACGGATATATCCTTAGGTGACATGGATGGTGCAGCGCTTGCTGAATCAATTAAATCTTACTTACCAGGCATAAAACTCATTTTCACCTCTGGATATGATAAAGAAACACTTTCATCATCTGGTATAAACATCCCTATCAACTCCTCTATATTCTTAAGTAAACCTTATAACATCGATGAACTAATCGGAATAACAAGTAAAGTACTAAAAAAATAGTTTAAAAGAAATTATCATTTAGTCTTAAATCCACTCTACATTTTCCATAATTTTCACAATAAACCAAGATTTTCTTTGCATGCCAAATTGCATGGTTTGAAATGATATTCTTATTACTGACACAATTTAATTTTTTTGAAGTAACTATTCCTATATCAGACTCTAGGCAGCTCCAATAATTCAAAGAAACACTATTTCCATCGTTCAAAAGATACAGCCTATCTTTACCAATTATTCTTGTTTCAAATATTTTAGCTTCTTTATAACCAAACCAACTTGTCCAATAATCTGAAGTGAATTTTGGCAATTTATCATTAGAATATATTTTCAACCCCTCGTCTTTATCGTTAATTGCTAAAGCTTTTATGTTGTGATCATATATAAAATCAGGAGACTTAGAGTTAAACATCCAAAATATTCCTAATAACATTATAAGCAACCCAATTAACCTCCACCTTGTTTGCCACAGACAAATCCAGAAAAATCCAAAGGAAAATATTACCAAACTTATTGCCGGAATATGCCCAATATACCAAACCGAATATGGCTGATTTACTATATATTCTGCAAAATTAGTTACTATTGAGATAAAGAATCCAAGTGATTTTAACACCCAAAAATCAATACCAAATGGCATTAATAAAATGGAGAGCAAAGCAAGTGGCATCATAAAAAATGACATCAAAGGGACTGCCAATAAATTCATAATCACTGAATAATTAGCAAATTTATAAAAATGATAAATTACAAATGGAGCAGTTACAAAACTCGCAAGAAAACTAGAATATATATTGGCAAAAATATAAAACTTAATTGTTGCAAATATTCCTTTACTATCACCTAATAGACTCTTATGTCTTAAATAGAATTCATAACCAGATATTAAGCATAGCACGGCTGCAAAAGAAAGTTGGAAACTTGGATGCAATACATATTCTGGTAAAAAACATAATATAAGAAAGGCAGCAAGCATTACAGAGCGCAGAGGATATGGCGACCTCCCTAACATAATTGCAATTATAAAAATTGAAGTCATAATAAAAGCCCTAGTCGCCGCAATATTATTCCCACTAATTTGTAAATATAAGAAACTGCCTAAAATTGAGATAAATGCCGCCATTACCTTAATATTAATCTTATGAGCAATAAAATTAGGAATATTTAATAACAACCGACTACATACAAAAAAATCATTGCAACAAGTGAGAGGTGAAGACCAGATACACTGAGTATATAAGCAACCCCAGAATTCCTCATATTTTCCGATATATCTTTAGGAATAGCTTTAGTTTCTCCGATTAAAATCGCTGCAGCAAAATTCCCCTCTTCTTTACCCAAAACTTCCAATAAACGTGCATAGATCTTCCTTCTTTTTGATTTTATATATTTTGAAAATTCAGAAGAATTATTACTAATAATTAAGGGAGCAGTCAAAGCATAACCACTTGCTTCGATGCCAGACATATACATATAAAAGCCAAAATCATAAGAACCTGGCAAAACACTTGATTGTAAAGGGAATAATTTAGCCTTTAAATGTAAAACTCTACACTTAATCTGACAGAGCGCTACTTATCATACAGCATAATTACTGTCAGATAAGTTCTGAGTATCATGTGTCTGACACTCATTCACGTAGCTAGGAATATTCTTATCCAAAGCAATATGTTTTGAATCAAGAAAGGTTTGCATAGGTGTTTTTCCATAACAATGCTTTCCTGAATGTGTTCTTTGAGTATTGTACTTATTAATCCATAAATCAACATCAATTTGTAACTCTTCTACAGAGCCGTATATTCTTTTGCGAAATGCTATATCATAAAACTCTTGTTTCATAGTTCTGTGGAACCTCTAGCAAATACCGTTAGTTTGCGGACTACGAACCTTTGTTTTTGTGTGATCAATATTCTCAATTCCTAAATAAAGTTGATAGGCATGATGCTCAGGTTTACCACAATATTCAGTACCGCGATCAGTGAGTATACGAAACATGCTAAGGCCTTGTTCTGTATAAAATGGCAGCACTCTATCATTTAGTATATCAGCTGCAGTAATAGCTGATTTCTCAGTATAAAGTTTTACTTGCGCCACTTTAGAATATGTATCAACAAAAGTTTGTTGGTAAATTTTTCCAACCCCCTTCATATTACCTACATAGTAAGTATCTTGTGAACCAAGATACCCAGGATGCTCAGTCTCGATTTCACCGTGAGCTACTTTGCTAGCTTTAGCCCGCTCAAGAGCTGCTAGCTGTTCTTCAGTTAATATCATACCATCTTGCGCTGATTTAGCTTCTAAGGCTTTTAGACGCTTACGCATTGTCTCTAAATCATTACGCAACCAAATAGAACGAACTCCACTACTTGATATTAAAACACCTTGTTGCTTCAGCTCATTACTAGCTCGTAATTGCCCTAAAGCAGGGTTTGAAATAGCAAGATCTATGACGGCTAGTTCTACATCAGAAGGTACTCTGTTTTTCATGATAGGTTTCTTGCGGCTGATTTCCTGTAGAGCAGCTTCCCCACCATTTTCATATAATTCTTTAAAACGATAAAAGGTATCCCTTGAATATCCCATAACGTTACACGCTTGACTTACATTACCAAGCTGTTTCGCTAATTCTAAAAGTCCTAATTTGGGTTTGATGATTTTTTCTAATTGACTCATTTTTAACCCCAACTATGCATAAGAATCTAATTTTACCATTTGATCTAGAGATGGTTTATCAGTTCTAATTTGGTAATTTATGAGTCCAGCAAATAAGTGAGAAAAAGCGTTGATAGGTGATCTGTGCCTACTATGAATCAAAGTATTCAATGACTTCATAGAGGAGAATATAGTCTCAATAAAACTACGACGCATCAACATCATTTTATCTGTAGTATCCATTAAAATATTTTTCATATTCTTTTTGATTTTAGTAATCAAAGTCACTTTTTGTTCAAATAATTCAGCGGATAGTTTTTTGGATATATACCCTTTATCACCAATAAGTTTACCAGTAATACCTTTCACCATTTCCATAACTGGAGAACGATCATTAACGTTGCCACCAGTAATAGTCATACTTACAATTTCTCCGAATGTATTGAGAATAAAGTGCAACTTAAAGCCAAAAAACCAACCAGTAGAAGTCTTGCCTTTTTTAGCTAATCCTTTAAAAACTTTATGTCTTTTTTCTCGAAGATTATGACAAACAGCCATAGGCGTTGCATCTATAAACATATATTCTGTTACCTTACCTTCAAGGCTTTTAAGCATGCAAACCACAGCAGGGAAAGCAAGTTTTATTAGTGCTGTAAAGCGATCGTAATGTACTAAGTAGCTGAATAAGTTTCTGTGATTCCTCATAAGTTCTAGGTAAAAATATTTAAAGCATGACATTCCAGATTGATGGAAAGCTATCAGGATAGTTATTATTTCTGACAAGCTCATTTTACATGGTTTATTACGCTTTCTAATACCACTGGTAATGAGTGTCTTTTTGTACCAATTTTCAAATCCTTTACAAAAATCACCGACAAAGCAGAACAAACTATCGTAATCTATATTCATTGAGGTACCTTTTTTAGATTGCAAAAATACAGAATACCCCAATATCACTAGCTATGCAGTCCTTTTCTTATACATAGTTCGGGTATTTTTAATCTCTTGTTTGAGTGGTTAAATGCAATATATTCAACTACTAAATATATTACTCTCTTTTTACCACTCTGTCAGATTAAATTTGAAGCTTTACACTTTAAACTAATGACACTCCCAGGACTTAAATCAGCTCCTAATTTATTAGATATATTAACTCTAACTTTAGAAAAATCTTGATTAATATCATTTGTACTATTATTCAGAAGCACTTGCATTCCACGAAGAGTTGGCTTAAGCGACTCAACTTCACCGACTAACTTAGTAATAATTGATTTCTTTATAGGCTTAGCATCTATAGAATATAATCTAATATTTGCTACTATCATCCCAACAAAAAGAGATAAAATACAAACTGACAAAAAATATATAATCAAATTTCTTTTATAAAAATATCTCGATAAAATTATAAAACAAGACGCACTAGAAGCTAAAATATACAAGGGTTTTATAGGAAAAAATTGAAAAAACAAAATAATCCCAAAAATAAAACTAACAAAATACCATAAATTTAAATGATGATATTCTTGCTCAAATTTATTATTTAAATAGGCAGTTATCATTTAATCATATCAAGAATAATATTTGCAGCTTGCATTGAAGGCTTCTTATCAGCATCAAAGCCAATGGTTTGCAAGACCTTCTGAGCTTCCGCAACTTGGCTTCTTGCACCATTTTCATCACTTATTAAATCACTTATTGCAAGCACTAAATTTTCAACATTAAACTCACTTTGAATATATTCTGGAATAATCTCTCTATCTGGAATAATATTTATTAACGACGCAAATCGAATTTTAATCATCATCTTCAAGAAAAAGAAAGTAACTGGATTTAGCTTATATCCAACAATTTGTGGGGTCCCAGACGCTGTAATTTCTAGTGTGTTTGTACCAGATTTTGCAAGAGCACAGTCACTAATTGCAAAAGCTTTTAATCGATCTGTCGAAAATGAATAATTAAACTTCACATCACTCAAGAATTTTAAGATTTCCTGTATATTATTTTCGTTTGGCTGCACAAAAATTACTTCAATATTATGCGTTGTTGATAATTTATCAAAAACCTTACTGATAACTGGCATATGTCTTCTTATTTCACCTTTGCGACTCCCAGGAGTAACAGCAATAATTTTTGCATTTTCAGTGATATTTATTTCTTCTCGAAGTCCAGGCGACCCTTGAAAAAACGCCTGCTCCAAAACCGGGTGACCTATGCATGTACTTTTTAAACCCTCAACTATAAAATACTCAGGTTCAAATGGTAATAACGCTAGTAAATGATCATATATTCTTGCATATTTTTTAGCTCTACCAGGTTTATAAACCCAAACAGAAGGGGCTACTATATGAACCAGCTTTATATGCGGTGCGATTGCCCTAACCCGCTCAGCTACCTTATATGTAAAACCAGGGGAATCAATAGTTATCAGTATATCAGGGTTTGTAGATAATATATCTTCAACAGTCTGATCAATTAATTTACTTATCTGCAATAGATGCGGCAAAATTTCAAAAAAACCCATAAGATTAATATATTCAATCGGAAAAAGAGAATCTATTCCCTCTTTCTGCATCTTAGGACCGCCAACACCTCTAAATTCTACGTTAGAATCATTTTCACTACTCAAATGCTGGATTGATTTCATTAAGCTTGATCCAATAAAATCCCCCGAACTTTCACCTGCAATAAGATATAGTTTCATTATATTAATCAGTATTCCTAATTTTATGACAAAGACTCATCGATTTATCAACTATTTCCGATTCTATACCGAGGCAATCTAAAATACTATGAAATACATAATCATGAGAAATAGTCTGCTTTTGGAATGATTTAACTGCCAACCATTTTTCTGGATAATCCTTTTTATATTTTTCAGAAAACCAGATTATTATTGGTACTTCTCTCTGCTCAGCAAAGTACCCATCCGTTCCATGTGTTAATCTTCCGCATTCCCCAAGAGATTCTCCATGATCAGATGCATAAATCAAAAAAGCCTTTTTATCTTTAAGACGATTAATAGTTTCCGACAAAAAATAATCTGTGTACAAAATAGAATTATCATAACTATTTACTAACTCTTCATTTGAACAACCTGAAGCATCGATTTTTGCAGCAGGGGCGATAGCTGGCTTAAATTTTTCAAACTGCTTAGTATACCTTGCTGAATAGTTCCAGTGACTTCCAGTACTATGCATAACAATAAATTTTTTACCTCCATCTTCAAGATTTTGCTCAAGGTATGGAAGCATTTTTCCATCCAAATCATTAGGTAAAAACACTAACGAGCCACCTGGAATCATATGAAATTTTACTTCGTCATAGAATGACCCACCTGGTTTATTTCTATAATACTTAGTAATAGATTGAGTTCCCATCCAAACCGTCTCAAAACCCAATTTTGTTAAAATAGATAACAAGCTTGTCTCTTTATCAATCTTATCAAGGTTTTTTTCACCATATCTTGAAAGCATACATGGTACAGACAAATAAGTGTTATTTGAACAAGAGGTTGCTTTATAATTTACTAAATTACTGACTGTATTTAAATTTGGAGTTGTATCTCTCTCGTAGCCATTTATTCCCCAATTACTATATCTAGCCGACTCTCCCAAAACCAAAACACCAACTACATCTTCATCTGATGAATCTTTATAATCATATTTCAAACTTATATCTTCTTTTATAAAATATTTATCCTGAGCAAAAAGATATATATATGCATTGTGAAGATACTGAATCGGAAAATATGATTTCAAGAAACTATATTTAGGAGAGACAACATTACTGAATATGAATATTAAACAAGTGAAAGTCAAAATCCGAGTTAATAATGAAAGTGACTTAGATGGCATATAACGCCACATAAAATAACCACATATAATAAAACTCAAAACACACCAAATGACCAACCTAAAGCTAACTAACTCCATGGCTTCAGTTGAATGTGTACCAAATATTGCAGGCATAATTGCAAGAGAAGGAGAAACACCAAGAAAAAATAAGTAATAACTAGATACGGCCCCAGTAATAAAAAGAAAAAACGCTCCAATTATAAAAAGATATCTATAAAAAGATAAACCAAAAAAGAATAAAAATAGTGTTATAAAATTATAAATAAAGTCCTTTACAAGCTCTAAGACACCAGTCAGAATGTTAGCTTGATAATATTCAAACTTATATACAAATATTGCAGAATTAAATAAGAAGCAATATAACAAAGCAAAGATAACAGATATTTTTATTACATCTTTATCCAAATGTTTCTGAACAAAACTAAACATAAAATATTTCTAAATAATTTACCGAAAAGACATTTTAATATCATGATCATAGACACACTTCAAGAATTTTGCACGTTTTTTAAACTAGGCGCCCCTCTTATTGGTATAGATTATGGCGAAAAAAAAATTGGCCTTGCTATCTCAACTCCTGATCATCAAGTATGCCTTCCACTAAAACTAATTACTGGCGAGTCAGAGAAAAAAAAACTAAACGAAATAGTAGAAATTGCTAAAAACAAATCTGCATGTGCAATTGTCGTTGGCATTCCACTCAACATGGATGGCACAAAAAGTGAGCAAACTTTGATTGTTGAAAAATTTACTGAAAAACTTGCACGAAGAACTAATTTACCCATTTTTTTTCAGGATGAACGCTTAACCTCTAGAGCTGCAGATAATTTATTAAAATCATTTGGCATTAAACGCAAAAATCGTAATGCAAATGATGACTTAACCGCTGCTAGCATGATATTAGAAACAACACTTAATGCGAGACATAATTTAGTTTAATTACATTTTGAGCATAGAAAAACTATAAGAAGAACACCAAAACTAGCATTATCAATCTTCCTTTTTCTCTGTAATGGATAGAACCCAATCAATTACTTTAGATTCATCCTTGATATCACCTTCAAATACTATCGATGGTGATAAATGCTCCCCTAAACCATAAGATGGTTTTACCTTGATTTGCGTTGGGAAAAAGAAATCAAAGTGCTCACTAGGAGATCTTATCTTCTTCGCATAAGAATATATACTTTGAATTGTCGTATCCTGTCCGATATGAACCACTCCAGGCATTTGCTTTATCTCTCTTACAAAACTCCAACAAGTACTTCGGCAGAAATGATCTGTTAAAACATAAATCTTTGCCTTGAATGAGTTATTATCATTATTAGTATATAGATGATCCTTATCCCTATAAATATCCCATTTTTTTAAGAAAAACTGCTCCTTGTTTTTCAAAGCTTTAGCATAAAATTTTGCAGCAGCATGCTCAAAATAAGCTTTGAATGCAGCAAAATTCCCTTTACTTACTCTAAGCCTCTTTTCCCACTCTTCATTATATACATGTTTTTTTCCTAAAGATTTTATGGTTTCATCTCCCCAAAGATTCCTTAATATTGGACGAGACCATTTTGATGCTCCCCCCCTATTTCCTCTGAGATCAAAAACTATATAATCCTCTTTTGCTAGTTCATTTTTTAAAGTAGATAACATTCCAGTAAAATAGACTGATTCTTGTCTATTTGGGAAAAAGCTTGGAATCTTAATCCAGACTCCATCAGAAACCGTTTCTACTTTAAAACCAATATTATATTCTGGTTGTTTCACTTTTTTTGCCGCAGCAAGCCCAGCACCACCTAATTCCATATACTTTAAATCAAGATCAATAACTTGATCGTCTCTAGTTAATCTTATAGTTCTAGGAACTGGCTTAAACCTATTACCATCAACTATCAACGCATAAATACTTGCAGATTTTTTAGTCAAAATTGATTCATCACCGGCATAAAAAGGTAATAAATAATCTCTATAATACTCCGAAATATCTATACCATTTATGTGCGTTAATTTATCTCCGACATTTACATCTTTCAAATAATCTAAATCAGAATTTTTGTAAATTATCTTATGCCCATTTTTAGTTAACTTACTTAGCAAGCCTGGATATTGCTCAGCTGGAAGAGGTATATAACCACGAATGCTTATGTGAGAATGGCTAAAACCATTAATATAGCATTTCATCGCATAGTAGCAATCATCTCTATCACCAAGTAGATCAATAAGCTTTAGCGTATCCTCATACCCTTTCACATACCAATCTTTAAAATCCTTATCATCTTTATTAGCATAAATTGCCGAATCTTCTTTCAAAGCATTTCGAATAAAATCAAGATCTGTTTTACACAACTCTTTATATATTTGAATTTCCGATTTCTCTTCAGCAAAACTAGTGTTTGTAATGGAAAATAAAAAAAGTAAAACTATTCCTAGATATTTCATAATCATTTAGCCAATTGATTTTCTATATTAAGAAAAAGTCTAAAACTTTATATTGAAAATGGCAATGAAAAGCACCCTAGCAAAAGCCAAGATCTATAAAAATAATCTAAAATGCGTAAAAAAACACCAGATTATAAAATCATATAGTTGAATCGATTAAATCTACCTATCCTTTCTCATAAAGGATGGCAATTCTTGCACATCTGCTTTATCTTCATGAATAGAAGGAGGCATTATATCATGACGATTATTTCGATCCTTTATTTCTTGCTGCGACGCATCATTAGCTTTCAAAGAATTCCACATACGTTTTAAAAGAGATTGTTGCTTAGTAGGTTTCGCCTTGCTCTCAGAGTTTATAGACTTCTCAAGAGCCGCTATTTGTTCTGACTGACTCCAATCCATCTGACGTGCAAGCTGCTCTAACTTTGCTTGAATCTCAGCTTCGCTCTCGGAGATTTTTTCTGCATATTCATTATATGAAGGTGGCTCATGACTATCTACTTCAATTCCATCAGATGCAACTGCATCTTCTATAATTTCTACTTCAGTATCTTCATTCCTAACAAAATCCATATCACTTTGTTCAATACCAGTAGCAACTACTGATACTCTAATAGCACCTTCTAATTCTGGATTAAACGTTGAACCAAAGATAATATTTGCATCGCTATCACCCACTTCTTCTCTAATACGATTTGCAGCGCTATCTACTTCATACAAAGTCATATCCTTGCCACCAGTAATATTGATTAGAACCCCACAAGCTCCACACATTGAACTCTGATCCAAGAGTGGGTTTGCAATTGCCGCTTCAGCAGCTTTAATAGCTCGATCCTCTCCAGATCCTTCACCAGTTCCCATCATAGCTTTACCCTTCTCGCTCATTACTGTCTCAATATCAGCAAAATCAAGATTAACAAGTCCTGGAGAAGTAATTAGATCCGTCACACCACGCACTCCTGCATGCAAAACTTCATCCGCCATCTCAAACGCTTCTTGAAACGTAGTATTCTCATTAGCTATTCTGAATAAATTTTGATTTGGAATTACAATTAACGTATCAACATGTTTTTGTAGCTCTGCTAAACCTTGATCAGCCAACTTCATACGTTTTGCGCCTTCAAACAAAAAAGGTTTAGTAACAACACCAACTGTAAGTATACCAAGCTCTTTGGCAATTTTTGCTATCTCGGGTGATGCTCCAGTTCCTGTACCACCCCCCATGCCAGCTGTAATAAACACCATATTGCTTCCTTCAAGATGAGAACGAATTTCACTTTCACTTTCGATAGCAGCTTCCTTACCGACATTAGGTGAAGCTCCAGCGCCAAGCCCTTTCGTTGACGCTGCACCTAATTGAATTTTATTTGAACTCTCCGAATGTTTTAAAGCTTGTGCGTCAGTATTTGCTACGACAAAATTAGCTCCTCTTAAACTTGCTTTTATCATGTTGTTAACAGCATTTCCACCTGCTCCTCCAACACCAAAAACTGTAATTATCGGTTTTAAAATAATATTTTCAGGAGCTTTAATATCTAATCCCATAGCTTGGTTTTCCTACTCTTCAAATTTTATAAATATAAATATTTAGAATTGATTCTCTATAATTCTTTATTCAAATCATGATATACGAGAATATAAATACTATCAATTATATTTCCAAAATTCCTTGCAAATTATTCGTTTAATATCTCAACATATAACCATTAATTTTACTACAAACTCGTTTAACAACCCTTGGTAGTATAATATTCAGCTAAGTCTTGTGATTTACTTTGAAAATCAACGTCGATTTTAAACTTATAGTTGTATTTACTTTTTGTTAATTATTTTGTGGTTCAATTAATTTTACTAATTCAGGTTCATAGGTAATGAATCAATGATCATTAATATTAATGTGTTAACATAATTGTATGAAGCAATATCTAAAAGCTTTACAAGAATACGAAAAAAATAACAATAGGTTTGATTTGCTATGTCAATATATGGCATTAAAGAATTCGAATCTAGTAAAAAACTATAGGGATGGGGCTGTTAATTTACCATCTTTCATGCTTATAAAGAAACTTCATACAAAATATTTTGAATTATCTAGCCAAGATGAGGAATTAAATAATTTGTTTCTAAACGCTATAGAGTGCTCCAAGTTATTCTACGCACGAACCATGACTTTAATTAAACTCTCAAACAACAAAGGTGAAAAAGGTGAAAATTTTGAACTTACATTTTCTAAAGAAGCGCAACCATTAGGACAGAGACTTATACATCTTTTAGTAAATATTAAATTTAGGATTAGAATAGTCCGATTAAAAAGACAATTCAAATCAAAGGACGAGTTTAGCCAAATTATTAGCAAATTATCAGTAATCACAAATCCTACAATATGCTGGGTAAATAATCTCATATATAGAGCGAGTTTAATTCAATTAACACACCGTAGACTAACAAAAAAACTATATCATGTTACAGTGATAACTGCGATAGTTGCTCTTATTTTGATAAACACGTTATTACCAGAACATTCTTCACTTTCTATTATAATCGCGACAAATGCTCTTTTATGCTTAATCCTTGGCACTGCAGCTGTAATTATACATCCAGGAGGAGATTTTGGGAAAATAGATATATCTGGCAAAAATATTGTCGCTTATAAATATAGAGTATTCTTTAATAACCTTTCAAATAAGAAAATTCATAATATTTTTACCATGCAACACTCACATGAACCTAGACACATCCAAAGTCAAAGTATAGAATCTAGCAAATGGGAAAGCATAACTTAAAACTAGAGCAACAGATTCATGCATAAAAAAATCCAACTATTTGGTCAAAAATTTGAGCTAATTCCTTTTATTTTCGTACTTATTTCCTGCGTAATATTAGTTTCTCTAGGTAATTGGCAACTACAGCGCCTATCACAAAAAAAGAACTTCATTGAAACAATTGAAACCAATATTCAGAACCCTCCTATAATTATCAATAAAGTTGATGGTAACATAGAATATTATTCAAAGATTGAGATAGAAGGTGAATTTATAAAAAACAAAGATATTTTTCTATATGGCAGAAGATCCGCCTCACCTGAAAAAGATGGATACTATCTTCTCTCCCCTTTTAAAACTAAAAATGGCGATGTTGTTCTTATATCAAGAGGATGGATACCTCAAAGCTCTAAAGATAATTTTGACAAATATTCCTCATCACCTGAAACCATAAAAATTATAGGTATCACATTACCTCACGAACAAAAAAACTTTTTTGTTCCGGAAAACGACAGAAAACAAAATATCTGGTTTAATATTGACCTATTCATGGCAAAAGAAACACTTGGTATAAATGTAACCAATTTCTATCTAATGCAAATTAATAGCACTGACTTGCCGGCAGGAGGCAAAGCTCTTACGACCACTCATCTAAACAAAGTTCGAAACGACCACATGGAGTATGCAATAACTTGGTATAGCCTTGGATTTTGCCTTTTAATCCTATTTTTTATTTATGGTAGAAAAAAAGACTAAACACAAAAAATAATACAAATTACAGTTGAGCAAAGCAAATCAATTAGTAACGATTTAGCATTAAAAAACAGAACTTAGTAATATTATAACTCGAGAGCGACTTTGACCAATGGAACCGTTATTTTTCGTTTGTTTGCCATAGCAAAATCATTAATTATTTTAACAGATTCAACTACTGAAGGGAATTCACGCGGAAGTACTTTAATCAAAAAACTAACTACTTCATTATTAATTACAACAGAATAGTTAGAAAACAACTTAAATATTAGCATTTTCATCATCTCGTCGTCTGGCTGTTCAATTTTTATGAGATTTACAGACCTTATTCTTGACAGCAAATCCGGCAACTTTACTTTCGGAATAAATTCACAAGTAATAAGTAAATATTTATTATTCTCTGCAATTAAATTAAACATATGCAAAAGCTTTTCTTCGCTCCAACTAGCATCAAAATCTTCAATAATAAAGGCCTCATGATGCGAGAGAATATTTTCAGTAACCTCATGCATTTTCTTAATAAACAAAGCACCAGACTTTGCCGACCATTTTTTAGACAAAAAAGTTTTCCCTGAAGCTTTTGGCCCTTGAATAATTAAAGATCTCGGATATGGATCAACACCCCAAGAATTTGGCCAATCACTAATTGCCCTATATGCTAATGCATTTGAACTAGACTCAATGAATTCTCCAAGATCATAAGCATCGCTGCTAACAAATGAAAATGCTGTTTGTTGCATAGAATTATAAGCTTTTTAATTTTTATACATATTACTGGATTTATAATAATCAATCCCATGCGAAAGCAATACTTTTACTACACCAGCAATTGGAATAGCAAAAACTATTCCTACAAAACCAAAAACACTTCCTGCAGCAAATACCGAAAAAATAATCCATACTGGATGAAGCCCAATTCTGTCACCAATTATTTTAGGAGCTAAAATATACCCCTCTACTGAATGACCCACAACATATAAAACCACAACATAAAGCAGTTCAATCCCAGCGCCAAACGTAAAATAACAACTAATAGTAACGAGCAAAACCGAAATCAACGCACCAATAAATGGTATTATTATTAAAAAGCCGGAAAGAATACCTAATAACAATGCTAAATCAAGACCAATAAGATTTAATCCTAGTACATAATAAAATGCTAGCATCATACAAATATTTAACTGCCCTCTAATATACGCAGATAATAATTCATTTATAGACGTAAAAATCTCTCTAACTTTACTTTTTCCTCTCATAGGCAAAACCGATTCAATACTACTGACGATTTGAGGCCAGTCTCTGAGGAAATAATATAGTATAATTGGAACTAGAGCTACTATTGTAAAGAAATTAATTGTAGCCAACGTATATTGCCAAATATGATTTGCAAAACTTGCAAATATTGAAAATGCGCTATTTACAAAACTATGCGCTGACTCTGTAACTTTATTAGCAAGATCAGGATTAATCTCATTTAATTTTTCAGACCAAACAGAGATACCAATCTCAAAATTACTTTTATATTGTGGAATCTTACCCACAAAAACAGCTATCTGCTGATAAATAATCGGCACAATGAGTACTATGATTGCCACAAAACCGCTTAAGAACATAGTAAAAACACCTAGTGTCACCAAACCTCTTGGCCATCTAAATCGCCTACAATTATTTTCAATTACAGGCTGAAGTAAGTATGCAAATACGAATGCAACCATAAAAGGAACTAGTGTATCTGACACAAGACATGTAAACCCACCTGCAATCAATAATACTACTCCCCAAAAAGCTAATCTATTCATATAACAAAAACCAATCTTCTATATCTAATACAAAAAATTATATATACATATAGTATATTTGTAAATCAAAGCCATCTACTCCAAGCTGAGTTTTTAAAAATCTCCAATATAATTACTGCCATTACAACTTCTACAATAATTTATTAATAAAGAAGCAAACTATTACTACTTTTTTTTACTTTCTAAAGCATACTGATACTAGAGATATAAAATAATGATGGTAAGTATAATGCGAGCATATATAAGAATATTTTTCTGCGCACTTCTCATTTATGCTATCTCTATTGCGACTACATTCAACCAACCAAGAAAACTTGATCTAGAAGATATTATATTTGATAGCACTGAATTTACATTTAACGATCTTAATGGTGAATCAAATTTTTATTCAGTCTCTCCAGAAACAATAAATTCTGTTTTTAAAAAGTTAAATGATAATGATATAGAAATACTATCATCAATCATTAAAGATGAAAAACAAAATTGGGGACCAATAAATTATAAAATAATAAATTTTTCAAATTCACTATTTGGAACAACCTCTAACTCCCTCTCAAGATTAAACGATTCAGCAAAATTTGCAGTTTATTATACAAGCATAATGTTATTAAAAAAGTTTGGCGACAAAGGAGTAAAAGAATTATCAAAACTCATTTTTCAAGAACAAAATTCATCAGCAAGAGCCACTATTTTAGAAATACTACAAAGCAAATCTACCTCTGAAGAATCTAAGAGTTCGTTTAAAAAAGAACTCCTATCAGAAATTGACAAAAGTGAAAAGTTTATTACAAAATTTCATACAAAATATTGCAAAGATTTTAGCAAAAAATGCTTAGTGCCATCTCTAGAAAAATGGTACATTGAAGGACAACTCACACCAGATAATATACAAAAAAGAAGATTGGAATTTCGTAGATACAGAAATAGCGATGAGGCCCAAATTTTTGAATATGCACGCAATTTCTTGCCAATTTTCCCAGAACTTAAAAATAGATTATGCAACAATCAAGAAGCTAACCGACTCAGAGGGTTATACTACAAAGAAAAATGGGAAACTGAATGTCTACAAAACACTTCATACAACAATAAAATACAAAGAACTATAAAAACAAATATTCTAAAATAAATTGATGGAGAAGTTAACCACCTTTCTTTACATCAATCAAATTGTATAAATTACCATGAATTTTATAGCTTAAACCGTTTAAATACAGACCTTCAGCTAATTCATACTCACTCACTTTAGTGTAAATCAGTATTTTATATCTAGTATTATAATCATGCTCAATTGCAAAACTATCTATCTGATTAACCATCTCCAATTTTGAAACAACAAGATCCAATTCCTCTTGATCAAACACATCAAAATTCATAATAATAGGTTTTTGTTCGTCTTCATCGATAAAAATATGCCCATCATCAACATCATCTTCCGGCATATTTAATCTTAGCACACCATAATCATCTATGATCTTATCAATAACTAAATCAACAATATACGGAATATCTTCCCACGAACTTAAGTCATATTCTTCTTCAATTAGTTCTGCTTCTGTACTAAATGGAGTCCAAACATATTTTTTAACATGCAAAATACTCTCGCCAGTTCTTCTATTCGTAAAGAACTCAGCAGTAATTATCATTATATTTTTAAATAACTTGTTATGTAATATGTCGACAAAATCCTCATACTTCAAACTCATTAAATTTTCAGGCGTAATTTTTTGAGACAAGAATAAATTCTTTTCTGGATAATATATTTTGTGAGTATCTAAAATCTGTCTAGATTCATTCCAAAAATTATTCCATCTTTTATCATCTTCCCATACATTTAAAACTTTCCTCTGTTTAAAAACTGGAAATACTACAAATTCATAAAATAAGTCATTAATCTTCGAGTCTCCATGCTCTAAAAGAAGACTATATAATTTTCCTTTATCATATTCATAAGTTACTGTTGCGTTGTATTTCTCAAGTAGACTAATTTCATTGAGGATTACTTTGGGAGTAAATGCGGATTTTAAATCATGATATGGAATCTTACTCAACCCATCAGTTGGAATATTTAGTTTGTTAGCTAATAAGAATAGAGCTCTATTCATTCCATGCTCATGAGCCTTAATCTTGGCTTCATGTTTATTATTACCTGAAGCTTCAACATATATTTCTGAGATTTCATTAACAGCTGTTCCTGCACTTGCGATCGAGCTATACAGCGCTATAAAAGAAAATACTATTAAAGTTACCATTAACAAAAATGATATGTCTGTCGTACAACTAGCACTAGTTTGTTTTCGATTTTTCATCAAAGATTATCTATTTCTTATTTGCCTTTGCAACGGTCACAGCAGCTGGACGAATCAACCTATCTTTGATTTTATATCCGACCTGCATAGTGTTTACTATACTACCTGTTCCATACTCTTCTGTCATTATTTGTGATATAGCATGGTGCATATTATAGTCAAATTTATCTCCCGACTGCGGCGCAATAGACTCTAGATGATGTTTTTGAAAAGCAGATTCAAGCTGCCCTTTTGTCATCTTAACGCCTTCTATAACATTTTTCATTTCATCATCAAGATTCTCTGGAAGATGCTCTAATGCCCTTTGCAGATTATCCATCACAGGCATTAAGTCCTTAGTAAAGTCAAAAATTGCATATTCTCTAGCCTCTTCAACAAGTTTTGCTGAACGCGTACGAATATTTTCAGATTCAGCTAATTGACGTAGCAGCTTATCCTGTAGAGTTTCAATTTGCTCATTCAAACCATCAATAACGCTTTGCACTTCTCCATTTTCTTTTTCCTCTAGCTCAACAATATCTTCATCCAATCCATTATCTACTGAATCAACTTGTTTTTCTTTTTCAGTTTTTTGTTGTTTTTCCATTTTAAATCTTTATCTTTCATTAGCAAAGCTCCATTTGAATATAGTTATTCACTTTTATAATTCAAGATCAAAACAAAAAAATTTATGCGCCCATCAAAAAGAAAACCAGAACAATTAAGAGAAATTTCAATAGAACCTAATGTTTTAAATCACTCAGAAGGATCATGCATGATAAAATTTGGCAACACTCATGTAATCTGCTCAGCTAGTATTGATGATTTCGTTCCTAGGTTTCTCAAAGGAAAAAATAGTGGGTGGGTAACTGCTGAATATGGTATGTTGCCAAGATCTACAAATCAACGCATGCGTAGAGAATCAACCAATGGAAAACAAGGTGGAAGAACTCTAGAAATACAAAGATTAATTGGTCGTTCGATGAGAGCAGCGATTGACTTACAAATGCTTGGAGAAAGACAAATACTTATCGATTGTGATGTCATAAATGCTGATGGCGGGACAAGAACAGCAGCAATAACAGGAAGTTACGTTGCTCTGCACATGGCGATAAGAAACCTTATTGATAGAAAAATATTACGCAAAAATCCATTAATTTCACAAATCTCAGCAATTTCGTGCGGAATTTATAAAGGAGAAGCTGTTGTAGATTTAGACTATGATGAAGATAGCTCAGCCGAAGTAGATGCAAATTTTGTTTTCAACCAAAAAGGAAATTTAATTGAAATCCAAGGCACTGGAGAAGAAGGGGACTTCACCACTGAGCAATTACTTCAAATGCTAGAACTTGCTAAAAACGCTTCAAGTATATTATTCGCTGAGCAAAATAAAATTTTAATGGATTTTTAACTTAAGCTAAGAAACACCCTCTAAACACATTGCAATACCCATACCACCACCTATACAGAGAGTGGCTAACCCTTTCTTTGCGTGTGAACGTTTCATTTCATACACCAGAGTTGTTAGCACCCTTGCTCCACTAGCACCGATCGGGTGACCAAGAGCAATCGCTCCGCCATTAATATTTACCTTGCTTACATCCCACTGCATTTGACGATTAACATACTCTGCTTGCACAGCGAATGCTTCATTTGCCTCAATCACATCAAGGTCTTCTGCATTCCACCCAGCTTTTTTAAGAGCTGATTTTGATGCAGGAACTGGCCCTGTTCCCATAATAGAAGGATCAACCCCACAACTAGAATGTGATACAATCCTAGCTATTGGCTTTAGATTATACTTCTTTGCCGCAGCAGATGAAGCAATAAGAAGTGCTGCTGCACCATCATTTATTGTTGAAGAATTTCCAGCTGTAACAGAACCTTCTTTTTTGAATGCAGGTTTTAACGCACTTAACCCTTCAATGGTCGAATTACCACGTATCCCTTCATCAAAATCAAAAATAATTTTTTCACTCTTCTTCTGAATCTCAATCGGCACTATTTCATCTTTAAACTTACCAGATTGACTAGCTTCAAATGCCTTAATTTGAGACGCAAGAGCTAGTTTATCTTGATGCAATCTATCAATATCAAATTTACTTGCTATATTCTCCGCAGTGATTCCCATCATTTCACCAGAAAAAGCATCCGTTAAACCATCATACATCATAAAATCTGTAAGCTTGGTATCACCAAACTTACTTCCCCCGCGCATATAGCTTCCATGCATGCTACGCGACATATTTTCTTGACCACCAGCAATCATTATCTCTGACTCTCCAGCTCTAATCGCATTTGCCGCTAGGGTTACAGCTTTCAAACCAGATCCACAAACCTGATTTATAGTCAACGCAGGAATTTTGATAGATAGTCCAGATTGAATCAACGCTTGTCTAGCAGGGTTTTGTCCAGAACCACCAGTAATCACCTGACCAAGAATCACTTCATCTATAAATTCTTTACCTACTCCACTTTCTTCCATAATACTCTTCAACACAAAAGAACCAAGTTCTGGAGCAGAAAAATTGGAAAGACTTCCCAAAAATCCACCAATAGCAGTTCGTTTAGCATGAGTTATGTACACTTCTTGCATTTTATTCCTCTAAAATTTAAGACTTTTAAAGAACTTAACCAAAGACTCAAAACAAAGCCAACATTTTTATAAAAAATATAGAAAATAAATATTTCGACTATTCAGCCCTTGACTATTAACGCAAGAAATGTTAGCATCCGCGGGCAATTAGTGTGGTTGCTGCCAAACTCAAATTATTATTTTGCAGACCTTAGGCTAAGAAACGGCTTTTTTAAGTTTTTTTTTTGTCTATAGGTATATTGCAGAATGTCTAACCAAGAATTAAATCCTTTTAAGAGTAAACTTAGAAATATATTTTGGCCAATTCACAGAGCTGAGCTTGGAAAATTTATACCAATGTCTGCTTTAATGTTCTGCGTGTTGTTTAACCAAAACGTACTGCGTATTTTAAAAGATAGTATCCTAATCTCCGAAGTTAGCGCAGAAATCACAAGTTTTACAAAAGTTTATTGCGTAACACCGATGGCCATAATCTTCGTGATAATATATGCAAAGCTAATTAACCACTTACCTTTTCAAAAAATATTTTATTATTTAGCTAGTATTTTCACAGCTTTTTATGTGCTATTTGCCTTCATATTATACCCCAATATTGACACTTTTCACATGAGCAAAGACTTACTTTCTAGCCTTATGCTAGAGCACCCACATATGCAATGGCACATTGCAGGAATTGGCAATTGGAGCTATGTTTTATTTTATTCATTTTCAGAGCTTTGGCCTAATATATTTTATGTTTTATTGTTTTGGCAAATAGCGAATGAAATTACTGCAACTAATGAAGCAAAGCGTTTTTACACGTTATTTTCATTATTTGGAAATTCAGCACTAGTTGTCGTTGGCTTCATGATGATGAGCTTATCTTCTGATGATAATGCTCTAAGGAAATTATTCACAACTTCAGATGATAAAATATTCTTAACACAAGTTTCTATTGCATTAGTTGCCATTTCATCAGTGTTATCCTGTCTTTTAGTAAGACACATAACAAAAAAAGTAATGACCGATCCAATTCACAATATTAGCATAAAATCAGAACGCAAACCCAAGCCAAAGATGGGGATTATTGATAGTTTTAAATATATTTCAAGATCAAAATATTTATGGCTTATGCTAATTTGCACAGCCTCATTTGGACTATCAATGAATCTAGTTGAAGCTGTCTGGAAAGCAAAAATTAAAGAGCTATACCCTACTGTCAATGCATATGCGGCCTTTAACAGCATGTATATATTATGGACAGGTATTGCAATCATGGTAATGACCATAATTGGAAATAACGTCATGAGAAATAGTGGTTGGTTTGCAGCAGCAGTCATTTCTCCAATAATTATTCTAACTACAGGAACAGCATTTTTCTTCTTAGTAGTTTTTGATGAACAAATAGTGTCTCTATTTGAGGGAGTAATTTTAATGTCACCACTCGTGCTTACTGTATTTGTAGGCGCTGTACAAAACGTTCTTTCAAAAGGGTCAAAATACTCCATCTGGGACACTTCTAGACAAATGCTGTATATACCTCTTGACCCTGAACTACGCACAAAAGGAAAAGCAGCAGTTGATGTTATAAGCCCTAAAATCGGAAAATCCGCAAGCGGACTAGTGCAATCAATGATATTTACAATATTACCAATGGCCACATATGGTTCAATTGCCCCTGTTTTAATGGTTATCTTTATTGGAGTTTGTATTTTATGGATACATGCAGTTAGAAAAATATATTTTGAATACCAAAAAATTGCTTAATTTGATAGAACTCTTATCAACAAATCAGCAAAATAACTTGATTTGCTATAGTTTTTCTTCTAAAAATACTCATATCTAAAATTATGTAATAAACAGACAATATAAATTTATGGCTAAAAATCAAAAATCAGAAGTAAAAGAACAGGGATATGACGAAGTTCCTTATCATGGCTATCCATTTGAATATAACAGACCCGAAAACTTAAGAAGTGTTGGAGCTTTATTTGGTGTTGATGCACCAGCGCTTGAAACAGCACGCATTCTTGAACTTGGATGCTCTGATGGAGGAAATCTATTCAGATTCGCCGAAACTTTCCCAAAATCATATACACTCGGCGTAGATTTATCAAAAGTAGAAATAGATCATGGTCAAAAAGTTTTAGATCAACTTAAATTAAAAAACGTAGAACTTAAAGCTATGTCTATCACTGATCTTGATGAGTCATATGGCAAGTTTGATTATATTATTTGCCACGGAGTATTTTCATGGGTTCCTGACTTTGTAAGAGATGGAATTTTGGAAATAAGTAAAAAATTACTCAATAAAAATGGCTTAGCTTTCATTAGTTACAACACACTTCCGGGATGGAACATGATAAATAGTGTTAGAGAGATCATGATGTATCACTCAACTAACTTTGAAAATGTTCAAGATAAAATAGCGCAATCTCGCGCAGCTCTTAATTTTATCCAAGAATCTCTTGATGGACAAAACACGCCTCATGCAGAATTTATGCAAGCTTCTGCTAAAAACATGGCAAGCAAGGAAGATCACTATATCCGTCATGAATATTTGGCTGACGAAAATAAAGCATTCTACTTCAATGAGTTTATCGAAAAAGCTAGAGCTAATGACTTAGAATATATTGGCGATACAGATGTACAAAGAATGTATGTTGGAAACATGCCGAAAAAAGCTATTGAAAAGCTCGGAACAATTAATGATATCGTACGCACTGAACAATATATGGACTTCATTAATAACACGCAATTTAGATGCACTATACTTGGCCACAAAGATACTAAAATCTCTAGAAATATTACAAATGAAACAATACAAAAATTCAACTATTTCTGTAATATTCATCCACTAGATGAAAAAGTAAATATTGAAGATAATAGCAAAGCAACTTTCTATATAGATAATAATAAAGATCGTAAATTAGACAGCTCTGCTCCTGAAATGAAAGCAATTTTAACAAGTCTTTCTCAGAATATAGGAAATCCATTATCTGTAGATGAAATCGTTGCAGAAGCTATCAAACTTGCTCCAAAAGCTTCAAAGCAAGTAGTAAAAGAAAATATTCTAGGAAATTTTGCAAACCTAATTTTCTCCGGTGTAATAAAATACATCGCAGACAAACCTACTAGCTTGTACAAAATTTCTGATAAACCAAAAATAAGTAAACTTGCTATGTTACAAATTCAAACACCAAAACATAATGGAATGTATTGGATCACAAATAGTATGAACCAAATTGTTGGTTTTCAAAGTCATCAAATCGGTATAGTTCAAGCACTAAATGGTAAAAACACAATTGATCAACTGAAAAAAATAACACTAGATGATTTAAAAAGCAATAAAATTTCTGCAAATGAAGGAGATCAAAAAATCACTGATGAAAAGAAACTAAAAATAGTTGCTGATGCGTTGGTAGACCAGACTTTAGAAACACTCAGAACTAGCTTTAGTTTTGTTAATTAAGGAGAAATAACGATGTTTGTAGATAAAATACCTGCAAAAACTGAGGACGGATCATTCAATGTTATCATAGAGATACCTATGAATGACAATCCTGTTAAATATGAATTTGACAAAGAAGTTGGAGCAATCATAGTTGACAGATTTATGCAAGTTTCAATGTCATATCCATGCAATTATGGTTTTATTCCAAACACTCTTTCTGATGACGGAGATCCAGCTGACGTCTTAGTTATTGCTCAATATCCTATAATTCCTGGAGCAATAATAAAAGTTCGCCCTGTTGGAGTTCTTATGATGGAAGATGAATCTGGTATAGATGAAAAAATTCTAGCAGTTCCAGTATCAAAATTGGATGTAACTTTTGATTCTATTCAAGACATTGAAGATGTTTCTGAAATGCTAAAAGCAAAAATCAAACATTTCTTTGAACATTATAAAGAACTTGAAAAAGGCAAGTGGGTCAAAATCACAGGGTGGAAAGATGCAGCCACCGCAAAAACAACTATAGAAGAAGCAATAGATCGAGTTAAATAATGATTTAACTTGTTATAATGACTAGTTTCTAATACAAATAAAAGCGCTTGAACATTGCTTCATGCGCTTTTATTATTGTAAAAATACAGGCATAAATGTTACTTAAATCAGGAATAATTGTTGCTTTTTTCACTTTGCTATCCCGCTTCTTTGGCCTCGCTAGAGAACTTTTTATTGCCGCAACTTTTGGCACAACTCCAATAGCTGATTGTGTTAATGTAGCATTCAAGTTTCCCAATCTATTTAGGCGAATATTTGGTGAAGGCGCGCTGTCCGCTGTATTCATCCCAATGTACAGTGAAAAACTTGTCGGTTCTAAACAAGAAGCAAGAATATTTAGTGGCGAAATTTTTATATTACTTCTAATTACTCTTGTTATTCTGACGATTATACTACAAATTTTCATGCCATTTCTTATGGTAATCATCGCGCCTGGTTTTATTATTGATGAAGAAAAATATAATCTTGCCGTAACATTATGCAGGTTAACAATCCCTTATGTAATATTTGTTTCCATAACAGCTTTATTTGGAGGAATGCTTAATTCAGTGCGTAAGTTTGCTGCATTTGCCTTTGTTCCAATTCTTATGAATATTGGAGTAATTACAATCCCCTACTTGCTAAAAAATAAAATAGAAGCTCACTATTCTATATCATTTGCATTATTAATCGCTGGAATACTACAAGTTCTATTTATGTATTTTTGTCTGATTAAAGCAGGTTTAAAATTCCCTCTTCTTTTTAAACCAAAAGATCCCGAAGTCAAAAAATTATTAAGAAAAATGGGGCCAGCGACAATGAGTTCTGGCGCACAGCAATTAAATCTTTTTATCTCACAATCAATAGCAAGTTTTCTCCCTGGAGCGGTATCAATATTATCTTACGCAGATCGTTTATACCAACTCCCTTTGTCATTAATAGGAGTTACCTTTGGTACTATCTTACTTCCCGAGCTATCGAAAATTTATAAACAAAAAAACTATGATGAAGCAAATTTTATACAGAACAAAGCCATCAAAATTGCTTTTGCAATATCGATTCCATCGATGCTTGGATTGCTTGTTTTATCGCAACCAATAATACATCTAATTTATGAGAGAGGTGAGTTTACTGCAAATGATACTTTATTAACATCAAACGCACTTGCAGCATTTTCTTTTGGCCTCCCTGCTTTTGTACTAGCAAAAATCCTAACACCCATATTTTATGCCAATTTAGATACAAAAACTCCGTTTAGAATCACTGTATATTCGCTAATCATCAATACTAGTCTTAATATCATATTAATGATACCATTTGGTCATGTTGGCATAGCTATTGGCTCATCGATAGCTGCTTGGATCAATGTTTGGCTGCTAAATAAGCACGCAAAACAATATGGCAATTTTCTTGTAACCAATGAAACTAAACTATTCGCCCTGAAGACTCTTGCATGTGGCTTTGTCATGGCTGCTTTTATTGTAATTGCAACTCATTATTTTGGTGAATTATTTTACTCAAACATTTTTGCAATAAAAGCTGGCTCTCTATTAGGCACTATTGTTTTTGCCATTGTAATTTTTGCTACATGCGCATATTTTTTTAAGATACATAAAACTCTACTGTTAAAATCATGAGCCGAACTTCAAATTATCAAGATATCCTAAAAACAATTGCGATAATATCGATGATTATTGACCATGTAGGGTTATATTTCTTTCCTGAGCAATTAATATTTCGTGCTCTAGGAAGGTATGCATTTCCTATATTTTGTTTTTTTGCTGGATTTAATTTCAAAGGAAATTTGAATTACAAGATACTTACATATGGAACTATTTTTTATATATTTAATGTAACTGCAATTTTCTGGCAGCTAATAGAAGCAAATATTCTAATATCTATATTTTGTGGCCAGCTTTATTTAAAAATCTTCGAAAAACACCTACAAATTTTCTGGAAAAGATATATTCATATTATTATTCTTGCCTGTTTGTGGCCAATTACTCATATATTTATGGAATATGGAACATTAGCAATCGCGTTTATGATAGTTGGTCAAATAGTAAAACAAGAGCCAAAAGAAATATATATACCCGCCTTTATAATGTCTTATTTAACTTCATTACATATTGCCGCACTATTTCATACCGCGTTTAATGCATCGGAAATATTAGCTTCAACATTAGTAATTATAGGATTATTTTTCTCATTAACTTACAAAAACTTCTTTAAAGCAAATAACCTTAAACTCTCAATTATTAGCCAAAATTCGTTAAATATATATTGTGTTCACTTTGCAATAATCCTATTAATTTGGAGATATTACATATTTGGCTAATTTTAGGCTTGACTATTTGCTCTTCTAGCTATATTTTACGCTAAGTATTTTATAAGAATTTGTTTTTAGGAAGGTTATAGACCGTGTCCAAGAAAAAGAGTAAAAATCTTCTAGTTAAGCTAGTTAGCACTGCTGGAACAGGATATTATTTAGTTAAAAAGCGCAACCCAAAAACTCTTACAGAGAAGTTGTCTTTTAGAAAGTATGACCCAAAGGTTCGTAAGCACGTTGAGTTTAAAGAAGAAAAAATTAAATAGAGTTTCGTATTTATGTCAGTTAAGATTCGTTTAGCAAGAGGCGGCGCAAAAAAACGCCCATATTATAGAGTTGTAGTTGCAGATGCACGCGCACCAAGAGACGGTGATTTCATCGAAAAAATTGGTACATACAATCCATTGCTTAAGAAAGAAGATGGTGACCGTGTGATTTTTAAAGCCGATCGTGTTGAGCATTGGCTATCTAAAGGAGCACAACCAACTGAACGCGTTGCAAAATTCATTAAAGCTGCTGGAATTAAATTGCCAGAATCTATTTTGAAGAAAATGGCTGTTAAAGAGAAATCTCAAACTACAAAACCTTCAAAAAAAGAAATTAAAGAACAAGCTGCTAGCTAGTAGTTTGTTCTTCGCGTCTTTGCTTTGAGCGCGTAGATTGCTAATCTACTAAAAAAGCCTTTTTATTCGCCGGATTAGCTCAGTGGTAGAGCAACCGCCTTGTAAGCGGTCGGTCGTCAGTTCGAATCCGACATCCGGCACCACTTCTTCTCTTACAAAATTATAATCTTATAGTCTAATTCTTTCTCCACATACAAAACAGTGCCACCCTAGGCAAATCAGTTATACCATTTCGTACGCAGATAAGGAATCCTCTAATGTTTTCCACTTGTTCTTCTATCTTGTAGGCAAGCTAGAACGCCACACTCACTCTCCGCATAGATTACTCCCTTGCACAGGAAGAACACTCTATTTTTATGGAGTGCAAACAGCATCAGTTATATACAAACCTGACAAAAAAATAATTATACTGAAATATTGTCACCATAGAATAAGGATGGCGTGGGTGTCAAAGACAAGGAGTTTAAGTTTATCGAAATGCAAGCCATTATCATAAAATGTCCAAAACTTCGAATAGAAGCCAATATTCCTAACAAAGATCGGAATCCAAGAAAGTTTTTATTTACTCTTTAGTTAGCAAATAAAATACAAACCTCCCCTCATCCACCGCATAAATTACCACCTTGCACAAGAATGACACTAGAATTTTAATAAAAAGAATAATAAAACCATTAGATATGTGGTTCAATAAAAAATAAACTAATAATCTCTGTTAGTCGTACCTGGAATAACAATCTCAAATTTATATATGCTCATTCCTTTTTTAGCGGCCGCTCCGGAAATTGAACTCAAATCCGGGTCATTCCGAGGATTTCTTGCTTTTTTTCCTTTAAGAATTAATCGTGTTTGCAAACTACTCATTGCAAAATGCTCAACTCTAACATTCAAATGTGGGCCATAATCATGCATAGAAGGAGGATAAACCGTTACAAAATGAAACTCTCCTTTGTTATTAGTCGTAGCAGTTCCATTCCCAACAAAAGTAAGGTTTGTTTGTTCTTCACTCATTAATTCTTTATCAACTACATTTTCTTTCAAAGCTTTATAAGGATATTTCCCTTCACAATCAGTTTGCCATGCATAAATTTTTGCATCAGATACTGGAACACAATTTTGATCTAAAACACGCCCATAAACAACAATAGACTCACCACAAAACATAGATTCTTCACCAGTTTTTCTCAAAAGATTATTTATTGTTTCAAAAGTTACTGGCTCATAATCATTTATTGCTACCTTAGAAACGTCACAATAATTGAAGTTACTAGAATCTTCATCTGCGCACGCATTGCTTGCAACAAAGAATACTACCGACATTAGAATTAATTTTAATCTGATCATAGTAATTTTTTATAAATGAATTAATACAACCATAACAAAATAAAGTTTACATAGATAGCATAGGACAAAAACTATCAATAGTTTCTCCTTTCAGGTTGATAAAAATCCACATTATTCACACTAACTCGCACAGGACGTAGTAATACTTTATTCTTTTTACTATATGAAACTACAGTATGACCAAGAAACTTAGCATCGCTTTCTTTATAATCATCTCGCCAATGCGCACCTCTACTCTCCTGGCGCCATATAGCTGATCTAATGGTTGCCAACGAAGAGACGATCATATTTTCTAACTCAAGATAATGCTGCAGCTCAACATTCCAACGCAGTGACTGATCTGAAATAGTAGATAACTTAAATTCCTTTTCAAGCCGCTCTATTTCTTTAAGGGCAGAATTTAATCCTTCACTAGTTCTAAACACACCAACATATTTACTCATAATTGCTTTTAATGATTGAGTCATCAAATCAATATTTGCTATTTCACCTTTAAAAAGATCAGAGATTCTTTGATCTATCTTCTTTTTATCAAATTTAAAGTCTCTAGAATCATTTTTTTTC
The DNA here is from genome assembly GCA_965233855.1 of Rickettsiaceae bacterium. Classification (GTDB taxonomy): domain Bacteria; phylum Pseudomonadota; class Alphaproteobacteria; order Rickettsiales; family Rickettsiaceae; genus Megaera_A. The sequence goes on from OZ247586.1 coordinate 887,878, forward strand.
ATTACTTCAGAAGTTTTTTTAGCAAAAACCAATAAATCTAACAATGAATTGCAACCTAATCTACCAGCACCATGCACAGATATACAAGCCGCTTCACCAATTGCATAAAGTCCTCTAATTTTTTGCTCTCTTCCCTCTCTAAAATTTACTACATTACAATTATTATCTGTTGGCACACCTCCCATCGTGTAATGAGCCGCCGGGACTATTGGAATTAGTTCTTTGCTTGGGTCAAGAAATATAAAACTTTGACAATTTTCATATATAGTAGGAAGATTTTCCTTTATCTCTTCCTGGCTTAAATGAGTTAAATCAAGATACACATAATCATTATCATTTCCACACCCACGCCCTTCTATTATTTCAGTTGCAATAGCCCTAGCCACCACATCTCTAGGAGCTAACTCCATAAATTTTGGAGCATACTTACTCATAAATCTTTCATTCTCACAATTTAATAAACGACCACCTGCAGAGCGCGCTGCTTCTGTAATCAACACCCCAACTTTACTTAAGGCCGTAGGATGAAATTGTATAAACTCAGAATCTTGCAATGGAATTCCAGCTCTCGCTGCAATACCATTACCATCACCGGTACATACTGCAGAAGATGTTGCAGTTGCGTAGATTTGGCTATAACCACCACTTGCAATAATCACATTACCTGCTTTTATGATTCGTAATATACCTTGTTCCATATCCAGACATATAAGCCCATAGCATCGATTATCTTGTGTTATTAGATCTAGTACAAAATTATAATTATAAAATGCAACATTCCTCTCAATTGCTTCATTATATAAATTATGCATTATGGTGTGCCCAGTCCTATCTTTTGAATAGCAAGCTCTATGAGCAAAACCCCCTTTACCAAAATCTGTACTTTGACCACCATAAATCTTTTGATCAATCTTGCCATCCTTTGTGCGATCAAACTCAACACCTAACTGATCTAGCATACTAATCATTTCTGGTGCTCTCCTGCACATTTCTTCAACAGAATCTTGGTCTGCAATCCAATCAGATGATTTTATTGTATCATAAGCATGCCAACGCCAATCATCTTTTGTGATATTGCCAAGACTAGCATTCACACCACCTTGGGCTGCTATCGTGTGGCTCTTAAGGGGATGAACTTTACTTACAACAGCTATATCAAACCCCTTATCTGCTGAAAAAATAGCAGCAGATAATCCAGATCCACCAGAACCTATAATCAACACATCATAATAATGATTCTCTATTTTAAAATCCATAGCGCTTATCACTCTTGCAGTTTATTTATCAATTGCTATCATCTAGCTTATTAACATAAATCATAAGCATAGACTATGCAAAAAATTCTAACTCTAATTATAACTGGTGCAATACTTTATATGATATTTCAACAAAGCGTTGGACAAGTTAAAGTACCAAGTCATTTAAAGAATTTACCAGAATCCGCAGAACAAAAAAGTGATGCAACGCCAAAACAAGAAATTGCAGGCACATTTTTTGAAAAAACTTTATCAAGTGTGATGATTAATGTTTTAAAAAGCGATGAAGGTAGAATGTTTATGGAAAGCATGTTGCAGCCCATGAATAAAACCGTTGCGGGCTCAGGAACTGGATTCAAAATGAATAATGATAATTTCATTCAGTCGATTTTCAGAATAAATAGCTTTGGCAACGGCGATAAAGGCCCTGCCTCTTGTGGTCACATTGTTACTGTACATTATAAAATACTAAATAATCAAAATACTGTTTTAACTGATAAAGTTGCAACCTTTCCCCTAGGTTCAGAAAAAATAGCCCCTGGAATAGACGCAGTTATTGTAGGTATGAAAACTGGAGAAACTCGTCATGCAACTATTTCTAATAAATATTTTCAAGAAACAGCCAATGACAAATTAAGTTCATTCAAAGTAAATATATTATTAAAAGAAATAATTCCACAAAATTTCATCGATGATAATGTGAAAATCTTTGACGATGAAATAGCTTATAGAATTCCGCTAATGTGCGGGAATAAAGTTATTTACGATGCAAAAATTACTAAGCTTAGTAATAATGAGGTGATTTATAATTCTGAAGAATCAGGAGAAAAAATTAACATGAAAATTGGTAACTTAAATTATCCAATGATCTTCTCCCATGCTCTACACAATAAGATTCCTGTTGGAACAAGAACTGTTATAGCAAAAGGTAAATTCTTTAAGTCATATGCATCAGATAATAGCGCTATTTTTCCGAACAAAGTCTTGGATGAAAATGAATATTTTATGATAGAATTTTATAATTTTCATGATAAAATCCTGACAAAATCTGCAACATTCCCGCATGGGAAAGCAGAACCGTCCAATAATGGTGGAATTGATATTAAATCGCTGCAGAACAAAATAAAAACTAACTAAGTTAATAAATAGACTTCTTAAGTCAAAATTATGAAAACTAAACTACCAGAAAGAAGTCATATTATAGAAGATAGATTAGCTATTATTATGGCGAAGATATTAGCTGTAGCTGAAGACAAAATCTCGAAAATTATTCTCTTTAGTTCATATGCTAGGGGCAACTGGGTTAGAGATACATATATTGAGGCGCTCAAATGCTATTCTTATGAAAGCGATTTAGATATACTGATTATTCTGAAAAAGAAATATTATACTAATTTGCACAAGTCAAAAATCGAAGGAAAAATTGAAAAAACTCTTGAAAAACATAGTCTTTATGATAGCCCGAGGATTACTTTAATCACTGAACCAATTGACTATGTAAATAGACAATTAGAAAGAAATCAATATTTCTTTGCAGATATCAAAAGAGAAGGAATATTGCTTTATGATGATAAAAAAACACCCTTATCTGATGCGAAGAATTTAAGCGAAAATGTAAAAAGAGAAATAGCGAAAGACGATTATGATTACTGGTTTGAGAGAGGTAGTGGATTTCTTGATATAAGTAATTTTTGCATATCTCAAAGAAATGACTATTGTCTTGCTGCATTCAATTTACACCAAGCAACAGAAAGTTTTACAATACTATTTTACTTGTATTCACAGCTTATAAACCAAAAATACATGATATAGCAACACTTTCTGGCATGGCTAAGAATTATCACGAAGATCTATTAAAAATATTTCCTTTCGATACAGCAGAACGAAAAAAATGTTTTGAACTCCTCAGAGCTGCGTATATCGATGCTAGATATAATAAAGATTATTCTATTTCGAAAGAACAACTACAATATTTAATAGAACGAATAGAACAACTGAAGAACACGACGGAGAAAATTTGTTTGGCTGAGATAAATTCATAAAACCTAAGCTGCGCCGTCATTCTGGATACAGATAAAGGAATATTTACGAGCGTCTATAGTTGGCGTATAAAACTCAGACATCATCCTCCATGCCCTATATAGACGTGAGTTATACTGGGCATTGCAAAACAATAACATTGTCATTCTACACTTAGAACCCAGGAAAGTTTTGGTTTACTCTTTAGTTAACCCGAACTATGTATAAGAAAAGGACTGCATAGCTAGTGATATTGGGGTATTCTGTATTTTTGCAATCTAAAAAAGGTACCCCAATGAATATAGATTACGATAGTTTGTTCTGCTTTGTCGATGATTTTTGTAAAGGATTTGAAAATTGGTACAAAAAGACACTCATTACCAGTGGTATTAGAAAGCGTAATAAACCATGTAAAATGAGCTTGTCAGAAATAATAACTATCCTGATAGCTTTCCATCAATCTGGAATGTCATGCTTTAAATATTTTTACCTAGAACTTATGAGGAATCACAGAAACTTATTCAGCTACTTAGTACATTACGATCGCTTTACAGCACTAATAAAACTTGCTTTCCCTGCTGTGGTTTGCATGCTTAAAAGCCTTGAAGGTAAGGTAACAGAATATATGTTTATAGATGCAACGCCTATGGCTGTTTGTCATAATCTTCGAGAAAAAAGACATAAAGTTTTTAAAGGATTAGCTAAAAAAGGCAAGACTTCTACTGGTTGGTTTTTTGGCTTTAAGTTGCACTTTATTCTCAATACATTCGGAGAAATTGTAAGTATGACTATTACTGGTGGCAACGTTAATGATCGTTCTCCAGTTATGGAAATGGTGAAAGGTATTACTGGTAAACTTATTGGTGATAAAGGGTATATATCCAAAAAACTATCCGCTGAATTATTTGAACAAAAAGTGACTTTGATTACTAAAATCAAAAAGAATATGAAAAATATTTTAATGGATACTACAGATAAAATGATGTTGATGCGTCGTAGTTTTATTGAGACTATATTCTCCTCTATGAAGTCATTGAATACTTTGATTCATAGTAGGCACAGATCACCTATCAACGCTTTTTCTCACTTATTTGCTGGACTCATAAATTACCAAATTAGAACTGATAAACCATCTCTAGATCAAATGGTAAAATTAGATTCTTATGCATAGTTGGGGTTAGTTAGCAAAGAAAATACAAAACCTTCCCACATTATCCACCTAGACTTCCGCCTTACGCAATAAATGACACTGAAATTTGTGAAAGTAAAACTCAAACATCTTCTGCATACTCAATAAGGATATTAAAAACCTAAATATTCACCTATTCATCAGGATAAACTCCCCATAAAAATTTGCGTGCTATCCAACCTTTATAAGATTTACAGCTTACCTTACACCAATCTTTCTGACATTTATGTAAATAACACCGAATTTGAGGGGTTATTTTAGCAACAATTTGATCATACTTACCAGGAGATCTCACCAAAGGCATAGTATTCTTTGCAACAAATATTACTGAACGATTTCCAGAAATCACACTAGAATGCACCCAGCCACCTTCGTCATTAATATCACGTATTTGTCTCCATTGATCATATTCTGCAATGACTTCAACAGGCTCTCCCTTCTTAATAAACACCCATTCTATTGGACAATCTTTAGTCGGTCCGGTTCTAGCATTAACCTCATTAAATTTAATAGTAACGTATCGCGGCACTGGTAATTTTTTTGGAACTGCATACACAGAAAATGCTGTAAATATAATTAATATTAAAGAAATAATTTTTCTATTCATTCTCTTCTGTTTCTAGTAAATTATCATGCTGCATAACAATTTCGTAATTTCCAGCGCGGAATTGCCCTTTAATACGATTAAGTTCATATTCACTAATACCAATTGACTTAAGAACTGCGCTACCAAGTTGCAATCCTGTTTCACAATCTTGCGGAATAATAGTATTGATACCAAGATTATACATCTCTGTTGAGTTTTTAAGATCCTTGAGTCTTACAATAACTTCTAAATTACTGAACTTATTACTAGCCATTTTTCCAATTTTCTTCACTGTAATTTCATTATTAACAGTTACTACCAATGTCAAAGCCCTATCTGCACCAACTGCTCGCAATGTCGCAATTAAGGAAGCATCGCCTTTAAATACAGGAAGGCCATTTGCAATCTCTTCACGAACAATATCATCATTTATATCTAGTGCAATATAGTTTATCCCTTCAGCTTCAAGCACTCTTGCAACCATCTTACCAACCTTACCAAAACCAGCAATTATCACATGATTTGCAAGATCCCTTGCACCATACTCGATAATCTGATTTGGAGTTCTACCAAGTCCTTTTTCGATTCTTTCGGCGAATTTCTGACCAGCAAGTGCAAGCAGTGGAGTAAGAGCCATAGAACACGTCACAACCAATAATAATATATTAGAAATTCCTTCTTCAAGTACACCGAATTCTTTTCCAAGACCAAATAAGATGAATGCAAATTCTCCACCTTGTGAAAGTAAAAGACCAGCATGCACAGCTACTCCCCTATTGAACCCAAACAATATACATAAAGCTGCAATAATCGTAGTTTTCAAAACTATTAGTGCAATACAAAATGTAACAATATTACTTATCTGCTCATACATTTCCATTACATCAATCTTCATACCCACACTCATGAAGAAAAGCCCCAACAACAAGCTTTTAAATGGATAAATACTCTCTTCCGCTTTACCTCTAAAATCTGTTTCTGCCACAAGAACACCAGATACGAAAGCGCCAAGAGCTAGTGATAAACCAAAATGTTCAGTCCCCCAAGAAGCTGTTAACACTACCAGCAAAGTAACAGCGATTGGTAGTTCACTACTCTCATTATTATCAGGTGATATAAAAGAAAATAAAGGTCGAAGCAACACACGCCCTGCAATAAAAATCACTGCAAGAGCAAGAATGGCCTTTAGCATCGAATTACCTAAAATACCCGGCAAAGATTCAACACCAGCGCCACTTCCAAGAATTGGAACAATAACAAGCAATGGGACAACAACAAAATCTTGTAATAACAAAATCGCTAAAGCTATCCTACCAACTTGCATAGACTGACTCTTTGTCTCTGCAATAACCTGCATAACAATAGCTGTAGATGACAAAGCCAACCCACCAGAAATAATGATTGCTGCATTATAGTCGCCACTGACTAAAACAACTCCTCCTGAAATAATTACACTAGTAATAAGAACCTGTAATGAACCAAGTCCAAAAACATATCTTCTCATGGCTTTTAATCTTTCAATAGAAAGCTCAAGACCAATAGCAAATAATAAAAACACAACTCCCATCTCTCCAAGGAGACTAGTTTGATCATATGTTACGACTTTAAAACCATTATCTCCAATCAACGCCCCCGCAACCAGATAACCTAGTACAGGACTAAGGTTTAAACGCTTAAAAATTGCAACAACAAATACAGCTGTTGCAATTAGCATAATGACTACTACTAAAACATGACTTTCCATAACTTTCTATCTACTTAATCTAAATAATAACAAAATCTTACTTTTTACTCCAAAACTCTTCTAGCTTCAGATGCTCTCTAGCCTCTGGATGGAACAGATGTACTATAACATCACCTGCATCCAAAAGAATCCAATCTGAACCTTTTAAACCTTCAACACTAGCATTCCACTTAAGTTCATTCTTAAGTTCCATCGCAGCATATTCAGCAATCGCTCTAATATTCTTTACTGAACGTCCACTTGCAAAAATCATAAATTCAGCAATAGGAGTTTCATTTTCTATTTTCATACATGAAATATTAATCGCATTCTTATCTTCAAGACATTTTAAAATAAAGTCTTTTAATTGTTCCTTGGTTAAATTCATCGAGTTTCCATTTCTTTTTGTTGTTGCCTGATTTTCGTCGAAGAAATATCATGCAAATCATTTCTATCAATTATTATATTCTTAACTTCAGTATTATCAAGGTTTGCATGCGTTTTTAAGCCAAATTCTTCAAGATTAACAAACCTTGCACTACATGGACGGTCAAAAATCATTATATTACATAGTTTTGGTATCTCACTACTTCTATGCCATTTAGGGAAATCAATAACATTATCAATACCCATCATCCAAGTGAATTCTATATTTGAAAAATGTTGAATTAAACCAGACAACGAATCATATATATATTGAGTATTTAAATCATGTTCTGCCGTTGAAACTATTATTCTAGAATCTTCTATTGCTATTTTTGCAGCTAACTCAGCTCTCTCAAAAATATTTTTATCATTTTTAGGTTTCAACGGATTTTGTTTTGCAACCAGCCAAATCACATAGTCAAAATCATATACATCCAGTGCTCTTTTAGAAACCATAATATGCCCTGAATGAGCTGGATCAAAGGTACCACCCAGAACTCCAACCTTAGTTTTAGATCTATTCATAAAACTAAGATCTTGCAAACTATAAAATTTTTGCGTAGATTTCATATAATTAAATTTTAATTTCAACAATCCAGGAAACATCAATGGCTATATCAGAATCCAAACTTACATCTATATTACAGGAAAGTTTTCCAAATGCGAAAATAAAAATTACTGACCTTGCTGGCGATCAAGACCATTATTCCCTAGATATAGTCTGTGATAGCTTCAAGAATATTCCTCTTATAAAACAACATAGACTCGTTAAAGAATCTCTATCAGAGGTGCTAAAAGGTGAATTACATGCCATCACCATTAAAACAAGCTCAGAGTAATCTACATTAATCGATACTTCATGTTCACAAGCTTAATATGACAATTCACTGTACATCTTTTATTTTTCAATGGAGTTTTTGCACGCGAACCTCCTTTTTTCCGAAGACCTAAAGTTTTCAGAAATCTTTGCGTTTCTCCATTAAGGTATTGCAGCCTAACTTTTGCTGTACCTTTATTTCTCATTCCTATTTTTGCAGCAGCTCTTTCAGATAAATCAATCACTCGATTGTAAGCAAATGGCCCTCTATCATTTACCAATACTATCACTGATTTTCCATTTTCACGATTTGTGACTTTTACCAATGAAGGCAAAGGCAACGTCTTGTGGGCAGCAGTTAGCATTTCTTTATTGTAGATGTCTCCATTGGCCGTTTTCTTACCGTGAAAACCATGACGCTTTCCATACCAAGAAGCAACTCCTGTTTTAGTATATCTTCGTACTTCTCTTGGTTTATATCTACGACCCTTTATTTTGTATGTATTGCCAACTTTATAGTGCCCTTTATAATGAATATTACCGCGATCTTCCTTTGAAAGCACCCTGTATGTCTTAGCATAATTCTTTCTAGAAAATCCTTTTCCTCCTTGGCAAGCAGATAAAGAAAAAGATACAGCAATTAATAATGCTAATAAAAAAAAATTCCTTGTATTTACAACTTTACCAATCATTATCAATATTCTCTAGGGTTAAATCTTCACCTTGATCAATCAAATATTCACTATTTGTTGAATCCATTTTATTTGCACCAGACTTCGTTTTTCTAGCTAATTTCTGAACTCGAACATGACTTACTACCTTCTGTACGCCACTTATATTTGAGGCTATATTAGCTACTTTCTCTAACGCTTCTTCTGATCTAGCAATTCCAAATAGATAAACAATATCGTTAATAGTAATCACTGTGTAATTTACGAATTTTATATCTCTATTCATAAATATTTTAGATTTAATTTGACTAGTAATCAAAGCATCACGCGTGTACTGAACAATATTAAATTTATTACTATTTTTATCAACCTTAAGTTCATTAATAACTTCATTTACTCCTTGTTGATTCCAAGCGATCTGCACGGCTGTAATAGCATCTTCTTCTCTTTCAATATTCCCAGTGTATAAAACTCTTCCCTGCACTACTTCTATTTTAATTTTAGAATATAAATTGCGAAAATTATTTTTAATAAAAGCACCCTTAATAGCTGTAGAAATCCTTACATCAGTCAAAGTATCACCCGCTGGCCTATCTTTTGCAAACTCCAAAGTTGAACTAGCAGCTCCTGCAAAAAGAGTTGGAAGACAACCTGACAACAATAATGTTGATATAAATAATGCAATGAGATTTGAATAAATATTTTTCATAATGGATTCAACTTATATTTTCCCTTAAAAGGTTTAAGATATAACAGACTAAAACTCTACATAGACATTATACAAAATAATACCCTAAGAGCAACTGCAATTTATTCCCCATTAACTATATTAGTACTAACATTTATAAATATTCAGTATGTTACACTTGAAAATGCATTATAAAGCTCCATAAAAACCACTATAGAACAATACCCAATAATATTGACATGTAATCTTAAATCTTATAGCATCAAATATGTAATAAATCTTATGGGGAGGTATTTATTATGAGTCGTAATCCTGAACAAAATATTCCACAGGAATTTCAAAATCTTTTCAGAAATGTAGTTGATCAAATTAATCATGAAATTGACCTTGTTGGAGCTTATGCTCCAAATGGTAATCCTGCTGACTCTGTCCACGAGAGTGAAGACACAGAAATGTGATGATGTTATATTTAATCTGAATACATACTCAAGTGTTATTTCAACTATATGAAATAGCACTTATTCATTACTATAAAAGACTTACACTTTGCATATATTTAATTTTATTGACAAAACACTAATATAGAAGCTAATATCCACGGCTAACTTAACAATAAGATAGCAAAAAAATGTCGAATATTTCATTCAAACGAGCAATGTTTCTTTGGTCCTTGGCAAATATATTCTTTGGTTTCCAATTTATTCTAAGGTTGTCCGCAGGCATCTTAAGAGAAGAAATTATTCAAAAATTTGCTATTGATACTGCAAGTTTTGGTACTCTTGCCGGCTTTTATTATCTAGGATATTCTGGTGCTCAAATACCACTTGGAATAATGCTTGATAGGTTAAGTTTTAGATTTGTAACATCTCTAGCAATTTCTACAGCTGCAATCGGAACTCTCATATTTGTTACTACAGATAACTGGAACACTCTCCTTCTTGGACGATTCTTAATTGGTGTTGGCTCTGGCGTTTCATTCTTATCAGTAGCGAAAATAATAAAAAATTGCTTCGAAGAAAAATACCATTCACCTATGCTTGGGTTTTCTTTTTCCTTTGGTCTTATAGGCGCAGTTTTTGGCGCTACCCCGATGAAATATCTCTTTGATCAATTTGGCTATGAGTATGTATTTAATATGCTCACCATTGTTGGTTTTGCAATTGCAGCTTTGATACTATTACTTGGAAAAGTTGAAAATCAGAGTGATGCAACTAGTACAGCTAAAGATACTCTTAATTCAGTCGTAAAACTGATACTCAATCCTAAAATAATTCTAATTGGTGTATCAGGCGGATTGATGGTTGGTTCATTAGAAGGTTTTGCTGATGTTTGGGCAATACCATTCTTTAATCAATCCTTTGGAATGAGCAAAACAGATAGCACAACCATAACTTCCTTTGTATATATTGGCATGTGTTTTGGTGGTCCAATATTAACCATCGCTGCAACTGCTCTGCGTTCAACAAATCTGATGATTTTCTTAACAGGGATACTAACAATATCTGTCTTTGTTATATTATTCTACATACCAGGGCATTATTTCAACTTTATATCAAATGCTGCAATGATGTTCTTCTTAGGGGTTCTTTGCTGCTACCAAGTACTTGTATTCATAGTAGCGAGTGAAGCTGTAGACCAGAATTCTACCGGCCTCGCAATAGCAGTTATAAACTTTATAAACATGTCGTTTGGACATTTCTTCCATACTATAATTGGATCTGCTTTCGAACTAGGCTGGGATGGGAGCCTAACTGCAAATGGTAGTCCTCTATACACACATGAGAATTTCATTTATGCACTCGCAATAATCCCAATCTGCTGCTTCATTGGTCAGTTTGGGTTTGCACTACTAGCTACAAAATCGAAAAAAACAGAATATATTGCAGACTAAAAAACAATATTAGCGTACATCTACATCTCGGAATAGAATTACGTTAACTTTGAATCAAGTTCACATGACAATAGCCAATAAACTTTAGATACTAATACTAATTTCGTTTGGAATTTTTTATCTAAGAATATAAAATTACGTCTCTTATATACCTATGTTGAGAATTACACTTAACACCTACCCTTTTACTGTAATAGTCAATTTGAGCTTATAGAACAAAGCTATAAAATCTTTACTTTTGCAATAAAAAATGATATTGCCAAGGAAAGAAATATATTTTATAAACCTTAATCATAGTGAAACATTTTAAAAATGAAAAAAAACAATAAAGACGTAGGAATTATTAAACAAAAACCTTCGCAAAATAATAATGAAGTTGACGAAGAGGATAAAACTATATTAGACAAAGCTTTATCAGAAGGTAATTATGAATTATGTAAATTACTAATTGTAAATAGTGCAAAAATAAGCAGCAAACAATTACGTGACGCAGTAATGAATCAAGATTTAGAGCTCTGCACTATACTTGTCACTGCCAATAATATTGATGAAATTATTAATGCCGTTGATTCAACCAACAAAACATTTTTAAACGAAGCTGCCGATAGCAATAATACAAAAATATGCGATACTTATCTCCGCTGGCGCTGATGTTAATAAAAAAGATATCTATGGAAATACGCCTTTAAGTAATGCTACAAAAAAAAGTAATACAGATCTATGTGAATTATTATTTCAACATGGTGCTGATGCAAATATCTCAGATGGTTATTACACTAATCCATTAATAATAGCTATTAGAAATAAAAACTATGAATTATGTAAATTACTAATTGAAAATGGCTCAAAAATAAGCAGAGGACAATTACGTGACGCAGTAATGAATCAAGATTTAGAGCTCTGCACTATACTTGTCACTGCCAATAATATTGATGAAATTATTAATGCCGTTGATTCAACCAACAAAACATTTTTAAACGAAGCTGCCGATAGCAATAATACAAAAATATGCGAAGTACTTATCTCCGCTTGCGCTGATGTTAATAAAAAAGATATCTATGGAAATACGCCTTTAAGTAATGCTACAAAAAAAGGTAATACAGATCTATGTGAATTATTATTTCAACACGGTGCTAATGCAAATATCTCAGATGGTTATTACACCTACACCAATCCATTAATAATAGCTATTAGAAATAAAAACTATGAATTATGTAAATTACTTGTTACCAATGGTGCAGAATGCACCTATAAACAATTACGTGACGCAGCGAATAATCAAGATTTAAAGCTTTGCAAGCAATTAATTGAAAGTGACAAGCTTGATCTAGAAAGGCTTTCCAAGAATGAATTAGAACAATACCAAAAAATTAAAACACATATATATTTTGAAGAAAAAGCATTAGAAGATATAGAGATCATAAAAAAAGCTCATAATGAGTGTAATTCAGAGTCTACTAAACCAAGTTTTGTTCCAAAAAACCAAGTAGAAGTAATGTTAGAATATTACCTTAAAGGCTATAAAAAACATATCACGGATGGGGGAAATGAATTTTTTGATAATCTTGCAGCCAAAGCTGTTGAATGTCTAAATAAATATACAAAACATAATTGGCCGCAACTATTTTGTATAGCAAAAAAGTTTGAACTAATTAGAGAGTGCCAAGAGGCACCTAGTACAGAAGATAGTGGTATAATAAAAGAAATTATCTTCATTCCAAAGAATGTAATTGGTTTAATAGGCGAACATCTTCAACCGGATTATGTTAATTTTGAATCAAGTTCAAATGATAATGACAACTCTTAACAAATTATAGACGTTAATACTAATCTTCTTCAGGTATATCTTGATCAACGCGGATGCTAGTCAGAGTCGACATCCCTGGAACTATTTTATCTTTAATCTCATCTGGAGCAATAAAATCAATAATCACCGGGACTCTTTGAACAATCTTGGTGAAATTACCTGTTGCATTTGCCGGTGGCAACAGGCTAAATTTTGATCCAGTTGCAGGGGATACATTTCGAATTATTCCTTCAATAGCAATGCCAGACTCAGAGTCAATCTCAATTTTCACTTTCATACCCGGTTTAAATTTCGAAATCTGGGTTTCTTTGAAATTTGCTTTAACATATAATTTATCAATCGGCACGACTGAAAACAACACCACGCCAGGAGTAATAAAATTACCATCCCGAAGTGAACTATTACCAATAATACCGTCTATTGGAGAACGAATATTCGTATTATCCAAAGCTCTTTTTGCCAAATTACGCTGCTGCAAAGCGTTAATACTTTTAGCAATTGCTGCTAGTTTTTTAATTTCAAGCAAAGCAACATTTTCCTTACTCGTCTGCATATCAAGCACTGCTTGCGACAAACCACTTTTTGCTTTTTCATAAGCAATCTTAGTATTGTCCAAATTCTTTTTACTAGCAAAATTATCCTTACTTAGCTCTGAGATACGCTTAAAATCAATTTCCTTGATCTTAAAATCTTCCTCAGCAAATTCATACGACTCTGTTGCTTTATTTTGATTAATGACCGCAAGTTTTACATTCTGCTCTATCATTTCTATATCGCGCAAAGCGCCATCAAGAGCCGCTTCAGCTTGCTCATATTTAGCTTTATAATCAGATGCATTAATTTGAGCAATCACCTGACCTGCTTTAACTAAGTTATTCTCTTTTACTAAAACTTTATCAATAACACCGCCTACCTCAGAGCTAACACTGGATATATCAGCTTCAATATATGCATTATCTGTAGATTGAGTATTTACCCATACATAGATTTTATACACAAGAAGAAGTAAAACAATTGCCGAAACTGCACTAATCAGTTTAGCATGTCTATGTGACATTATTTTATTTATAATCGAAGGCATAAGCATACTCTTATTTTTTTTGCGCGTAATACATACATATTGGTATGGATAATATATAAATTATAGCAGCAGAAGGAAGTGTATACCAAGGATATATTACAGCAACAATAATCACTATTGCTGATATTATCATAGAAAGTGATAAATATTCTGGTCTGATTTGAATATTTTTTAATGAAACTGTTGGCAAACGGCTTGCAAGCAATAAAGCAATAATAACAATATATAAATTGATGCATAAAGTATAATTTCGAATACTAAACTCAGAAATCATAGCAGTAACATCAAAATCAAGAATCATTGGAATAAGTGCTAAAATTGCACCGCACGGAGCCGGCACTCCAGTAAAAAACCGCGGATCTTCTTTTGTTTTTTTATCAGTCTCTACAATAGCAGTATTAAATCTAGCTAATCTTATCGCCATGCAAACAACAAAAAGCATAATCGAAGCCCAAGAGATAACCTTATATTCATATTGTTGAAACGACCATAAATACAAAAGCATCGCAGGGCATAAACCAAAATTTATAAAGTCACATAATGAATCAAGCTCAGCACCAAAATGACTCGTCGCATTAAGCATTCTAGCAACCCGACCATCCAAACCATCAATGACTGTAGCTATTAATATACAATAAACAGCTTTTTCCCAAGCAGAATCAAGAGCAAACCGAATTGAACTAACTCCTATAATCAAACCAACTAATGTCACTACATTTGGCAGCAGCTTCGTAAATGGAACTGGTTTCAACATCAGTTTCTTACTCTTAAACTTTTTTATCAAGTGATTATCTCTTTAATTAATACTAACGTCTTTCAAATTTCGGTTGATCAGTAACTTTCTTTTTCATGTCAGCAATAATAGTTTCACCACCAACGCATGTCTGCCCTTCTGTTACCATCAAAGCCGTTTTAAGAGGCAAATAAATATCTGCTCTACTACCAAAACGAATCAACCCATATCTTTGGCCTGAAAGAACTTCCTGATCTTCTTCTAAATCACAAACAATACGTCTTGCTATTAATCCAGCAATCTGTACAAAACCAATTTTTGTACCATTTTTAGTTTCCATAAGAACGGATTGACGCTCGTTATGAATACTTGCTTTATCAAGTGATGCATTAAAAAATTTACCAGGGTGATATTTTAATGCTAGAATTTTACCACTCGCTGGGATCCTATTTATGTGCACATTAAAAACATTCAAGAAGACGCTCACGCGAATCATTGGAGCATCACCGAGCTCTAGCTCAGCTGGAGGAGTTACCTCTACAATTTTCTGTACCACACCATCAGCAGCACTAATAATCAAATCATCTGAAATTGGTGACATTCTTTCAGGGTTTCTGAAAAAATACGCACACCAAACGGTACATATACCACCAATCCATGCAAGCGTTACACTAAAAGAACCAAGTACAAATGTAACTGCAGCAAAAATCGTTATAAAAATATACCCTTCCTTATGAATCATCTTCGCAAAATCACTATATGGTTTCATATTATTATCTCCTAACTTATCAATTTTAATATTTATTATTTCGCGATGATAAATTCGTTCAAACGCCCGGTCAAGCATAAATCGTCTTCTCGGAAAATTATATAACTCATATTAACTAACTTAGCGTTTTAATATTTTGAGCAAGATTGATATACAAAATGTTTTTATTCTTGACCTTTATAGCTATTACATCTATATTACCGTGTAAATAAATATAACTGACCTATTTTAGGCGGAATGAGGCTATCATGAAAATTGTAAAATCACTTAAATCACTTAAAGCTAGAGACAAAAACTGCCGTATCGTTAGAAGAAAAGGTAGAGTTCTTGTGATTAACAAAGTAAATAAAAGATTCAAAGCAAAACAAGCTTAAGTTCTTTTATTTCCTAATACATACATATTAAAGAGTCCTTTGGGGCTCTTTTTTTATACTATCAACTCGTGATTATTAGAATACTTTAAAAAGCTTTTTCATCTTAATTCGCAAGATTTCACTTACTCTAATCCTGTATATGTGCTCTACTCCATAGAGAAAATAGAATAAATGGATAAAATAATATGGAAGAACACCTAATTTCGTGGGTAATATTTGGAACTATTATAATCAGTCTACTCATATTAGACCTGGGTGTCTTCAACAAAAAAGATCATGTTATATCCTTAAAAGAAAGCCTTTTTATGAGCATCTTCTACATAGCAATTGCTTGCGGATTTGGAGTATATGTATTTTATGAACTCGGGGCACAGAGTGGTAAAGAATATTTTACAGGGTTTATTCTTGAAAAAGCCATGTCTCTAGATAATATATTTGTTATCTCTATAATATTTACATTTTTTAAAGTGCAGCCTAAATTTCAGCATAGGGTTTTATTCTGGGGAATTTTAGGAGTAATTATACTAAGAGCTATAATGATTGGTGCTGGCGCATCATTAATTGCAAATTTTGAATGGATATTATTTATATTTGCAGCAATTTTGATCTATACAGGTGTTAAAACCTTCTATATTTCAAAAGAAATGCCAATAGATGTAAAGGAAATGTTTATTTATAAATTTCTAAGCAAAAGAATGAATTTACACCCTAAATTCGAGGGTAATAAATTTTTCATTACTAAAAATAATAAACTATACACTACTCCTCTTTTTATGGCACTAGCAACAGTTGAAGCAATGGATTTAGTATTTGCAATCGATAGCATTCCGGCAATCTTTGCTATTACTCAAGATACCTATGTGGTATATACCTCAAATATATTTGCAATATTGGGCCTAAGAGCTCTTTTCTTCCTTCTTGCCGATATAGTAAAACGCTTCAGATATATTAAATATTCTCTAGCTTTAATTCTGATTCTAATAGGTATAAAAATATTCGTTGCACATTTCGTGTATATCCCAACCTACGTGCCTCTAGTATTAACTATTGGACTGTTGCTATCTGGAGGCTTTGCCTCTGTTTTAATTAAAGAAAAGAAAGAAGAGTCAAATTAATACACGACCAACTATTCTAATGATTTAAGAAAACTAGTTATTCACTAGAATGAAGACCCATCTTCTTTCAAAAACTCTACTTCCTCTGGTGTCGATTCGCGTCCCAATATTTTATTTCTATGTGGGTATCTACCAAAACGATCTATGATAGTCTTATGTTTCATTTCAAAATCATAAGAACCTTCCATACCCGGTTGATTGAACAATTTTTCAGCCAACTCATGGACTTCTTTGGATTCACTATGCATGAAAGGCATATAAAGAAAACTCAAATACTCAGGATTAATCTCTTTATCATTGCCATTTTCGACTGCTTCCTTTGCTGCTTCTAAAGCTAATTCATCGCTTGCAAATGCAAATGGAGTATCACGAAATATATTTCTGCTAAACTGATCAAGAATAATAATCTCAGCAAGAGCACCTTTTGCATTTTTTCTCCAAGATTTTAGCTCACCTCGAGAAGCTTTTTCATATAGATCACCAAATTTTTGAGCTATTAACGCATCAAATTGAGCATCTTTAACCCACCACTGTTTTTGATCTATATCTTCGAACCAAAATTTAATTACATCATTATATGATAATGTCATCTCTCTCCCCCTCTTTCAAATTAATTTTAGGAACTTCAAAACACCGCCCCACATCTAATAGTTTCACCTTATCACCAATCTTCTGACTATGCATAGATTTTTCTAAAGCAATTTTGGCCTCTCCCCTCATCTGTTAACTTAAAAACATCATAATGCGATGGAATTGTATATGGTTGACCTAAATCACTGTGAGCTTTGAGCATATCATCAGGGTTCATATGTGCATACTTCATAAACCAACGTGGTTCATAAGCTCCCATAGGAAGCATAGCAACTCGAAACTCTCCAAACTTTTCTTTATCTCTTTTAAAATATCTTCCATCTCCATAACCAGAATCGCCTATAAAATATATATTACCTCCAGGCGCCTCAATTGTAAGTGCTGCCCAGAGAGCTTTATTACGATCAAACAAACCTCTAGCAGACCAGTGCTGCATAGGAGTTAAATGAAACTTTACATTATCAGAAACCTGCACATCATCTCCCCAATCATATGTTTCTACAGCAATATTCTTATCATATGAATGAATAATAGTGTCATTACCCAGAGGGGTTATTATGCGAGGTTTATGATCTTTCCATAATCTTTTTATCGTTGCAATGTCCAGGTGATCATAATGGTTATGACTGATCCAAACAACATCTATAGGAGGTAGATCTTCAAACTTAACACCTGGATCAATAACTCTCTTTGGCCCTGCAAATGCAACTGGACTTGCACGCTCCGACCATACAGGATCTGTTAAAATATTTATCCCCTGAGTTTGAATTAAAAACGTTACATGACCAACATTTGAAATTCTTAAATTATCACCAAGAACACGCTTAGGTGGAATATCATATTGTTTAACATCAATATGCTCCGGCCATGAGATAGATTTTTTATTAAACTGCCATTTCAAGAATGAAAGAAAATTTTTATCATTCCTGATTTCTGGATCAAAAAAACGATTCCCATCAAAATGATCTGACATTTTTCCCTCATAATAATTTGAACAAGAAGATATGGACAATATAACAAATATTATTACAAGTAATCTATACATATATTTGCCTCTATAATATTTCTATATTATAAGGATAATAAACATAAAGACCTTAGATAAAAACAAAAATATGAAAAATAACTTATTGATTTTCGGATATGGATATACAGCTAGCGCCTTTGCTTCTAGCTTAAATTTAGATAAATGGAGTATTTTCGGAACGTCTAGGTCAAAAAAACAAGACAATTATTGTAAAGTAATAAATTATAACCAATCTGAAATCAAACAAGTTTTAGAGAAAACCACTCATATATTAGTATCCATACCACCAAATGAGCATGGAGATATTGTTCTTCAAGATTTTCAAGATCTTATCAAAATATATACTAACATCAAATGGATTGGCTATCTATCCTCTACAGGAGTTTATGGCAATCACAATGGTGACTGGGTAGATGAAAATACAGAAATAAATCCATCAAGCGAAAAAGGAGTAAGAAGAATTTTAGCTGAGAATCAATGGATAGATTTTGGTAAGAAAAATAATTTTGCAATAAACATCTTTAGGTTATCTCGTATTTATGGGCCAAAAAGAAATGCTCTAATACAATTAGAAGCAGAAAAAGCTCGCTCTATTTATAAACCAAAACAAGTATTTTCAAGAATTCATGTAGAAGATATCTCAAATATTATCAAAGCCTCAATAAATCATCCCTCTAAATTAGAAATATATAATTTGGCGGATGATTATCCATGTTCAACCATAGAAGTAAATAATTTTGCTGCACGCTTACTTAACATAGAACCGCCTCAAATTATAAACTACGAATCATCAAAACTCTCCGCGATGGCAAAAGAGTTTTATAATGATAATAGAAAAGTATCCAACACAAAAATTAAGAATGAGCTAAATATTACACTACAATATCCTTCATATAAAGAAGGAATACTGAAGTTATTTAAAGATAAACAACAACTCAATAATACCTAGATATAGAATACACTTCATCAGTCTAATATCCATAAACCAACCTATAAAAAACATTCTTGCAATATAGATAATTTTAGTTTATTCAATACTAAATGATATATTCACTAAATAAATAATAAAATTCTATGAACTTCGATATAGCTATAGTTGTCACTTTTCTAATAATCACACTAATAGTAGGCCTTGGTCACGGTAAAAAAGTTAAGAGCATAAAAGACTACGCGCTTGGTGGAAGGAATTTTTCAACAGCTGCACTTGTTGCAACAATTGTAGCCACATGGGCTAGTGGGAGTGGGTTTTTTGTTACATTGTCAAAAACATATTCTGATGGCTTTTATTATATGTTTGCTTCTATTGGCATTGGCATATCATTTCTTATTACTTCTTTGGTTTTAGTTCCAAGAATGGGAGAGTTTTTAGGTAAAACATCTATAGCAGAAGCAATGGGCGATTTATATGGTTCAAAAGTAAGAATGATTACGGCCATTACAGGTACAATTGGAGCTGCAGGAAGCATAGCAGTTCAATTTAAAGTGTTTGGAGGCGTGTTTTCTTATTTTATGGATATGCCAGCATCTTTTGCAATTATAGCCTCTGGTGCAATTGCAACCTTATACTCTTCTTTTGGTGGAATACGTGCGGTTACATTTACAGATGTTTTACAATTTTTTGCTTTTGGAGTTATTATCCCCCTTCTTGGATTTTTAATTTGGAATCAGTTTTATTATAATGGCTATTCTGTTGAAGCTGCGTTGGCTAATCCAAAATTTGATATGAGTGTATTATTTAATAGTGCGAATGATGATTTTTGGGCATTCATAGTACTATTTGTATATTTTACAATCCCTACTTCTTCAGCACCAATGTTTCAGAGAGTTGCGATTGGTAATAATGTTGAGCAAGTTAAAAAAGCATTTTTGATTGCTGGTATATTTTTAATATTTACCAAGTTCATAATAGCATGGATTCCTTTTTTAATTTATACGTTAAATCCAGATATAGATTCGAATCAGCTTTTAGGTTATATAGTTGATACATTTAGTTTTACAGGTTTAAAGGGATTGATTATAGTAGCTATAATTGCATTCGCTATGTCCACAGCTGATTCAAGAATTAACTCAGCATCTGTTTTATTTACCAATGATATTTATGGATTGTTTGCGGGTGAACCAAAAAGAGAAATCCTAGTATCAAGATTATTTGCAACGATGCTAGGTGTTATAGCAATTACATTTGCACTGGTAGAAACTGATCATTTGGGGATTGTTGTTTTTGCAAATAGTTTTTATTATCCCTTAGTAACTCCGCCATTTATCCTTACAGTTATGGGGTTCAGGAGTAGTCCAAAATCTGTGCTAATTGGTATGATGGCTGGTTTGTTTGTAACAATTTCATGGAAATTCCTACCAATTGAATTCGCCAATGTATCCCAGAAGATAGTAGGAGTGTTACTTGCCATGCTGTGCAACGCCCTATTTCTACTAGGCAGTCATTATGTAATGAAACATCCTGGAGGCTGGGTGGGGGTTAAGGATTGTCGTTATTTGGATGAGGAGAAAGTTCGGAAGTCAGAGAGGAGAGCTAGGATACAGGAATGGTTTAATAATTTCAGTATAATGGGAGCATGCCGTGGTGTTGCGCCAGCGAGTGACGCGACATATACATTGCTGGGGGTATATTTTATAGTATGTACGTTTACGACCATGTATTCAACGCAAGTTGAGCTGCTGGGAACGCATGGTCAGCTGATGTTGGTGATGTATCAATTGATGATGGTTACAGGAACGGTGATAGCGATGTATCCATTATGGCCAATTAGCGTGTCATACCGCATTAAGAAGTCGATAATTTTAATATGGTGGCCGAAGCGATATTTTACATGCTAATATTCTTTAGCTGTTTTTTTGTGATAGTGAGTAAATTTGCTATGTTACAAGTATCATTATTCGGTATAAATCTGATGATAGCTTCGATTTTGTTGGGATGGCGTTTGTCGTTACCGTTAATATTAACAGGATTATTTTTAAGCATAAGATTTTATCAGTTTATATTTGGAGAATATAGTTTTGATTCTGGTTTTGCGTCACCTGAATTTATACTGGTGTATGTAGTAATTTTAGTAGCGACATCAGTAATAATGTTCTTAAAGCCAAAAGAGGAGCGTCAGGCTGAATCGGATGCAAAGGTTGATGTGCTAAAAACAGAAGTGACACATTTAGATTATGAAGTAACGAATTTAAATAGTCAGGTGACGGATTTGAGTGAGACAGTGACGCATTATAGTGAGAGAGTTGAGGATCAGAGCAAGGAGATTGAGCGTTTAGGAGCGACAGCACAGCGAATAATAAATAATGTGAATCACGAATTGAGATTACCTGTTGGAAATGTGGTAAATTTTGCAGAGATGCTGCATGATGGTCTAGGTAAATTTGATAATAATCAGATGAAGATGTTGTCTGATGAGGTGTATAAGAACTCAAACAGATTATCGAGTATGATACTGAATATGCTGGATCTTGCGACATTAGATGCAAAGAAAATAGAGCTTGATAAGAGTACAGTGAATTTTAGTGAGTTGGTGAAAGATAGAGTTCAGAGTTGCCGTAAGATATATTTGCAAGGAAAGCGAATAGATTTTAAATTAAGAATAGATCCAGAAATATTAATCTCAGTTGATCCAAATTATATTCGCCAGACGGTGGATAATTTGGTGATCAATGCGATTAATTTTAGTGAAAAAGGTACAATAAATATCAGTGTACTGAGAAAAGATGATGTAGTTGAGTTTACAATTTCTGATCAAGGGGTGGGAATACCAAAGAGTGAAATATACGACATATTCACACCATTCAAGATGGGGTCTAATACCGAGTCTAAGGCAGAAGGACGAGGAATCGGCTTAGCTCTATGTCGCTCGGCCATTGAAGCCCATGGCGGAATTATCAGCGTAGAAAGCAACGGCAGCAAGGGTGCTAAGTTTAGCTTCTCGCTGTTGATAGTATAATTTAAATAAAATATGGAAAGAAATGGTACACCCTAGAGGATTCGAACCTCTGACCTACGGATTAGAAATCCGTTGCTCTATCCAGCTGAGCTAAGGGTGCACTGGTATCCTATAAATCTTATTTATAAGACCGCTACTTTATAGCAGTGAATTTTTCTTTTTTCAAGTGGTTTTAGAAAAAAGAAAGCTAAAAACACTAACTAAATTCTTTAAATTGACCTTACTCGCACCACTTTCTTACAATTAATTTCCTTACTGAAATTCAAAAATTGACTTACAGAATCTACAATATCATCATTTTTTGAGTTTGAAAAAGATGTAAGCTCGTGAATCAAACTTCTATTAAATGATGATTCCTTTGGTAATAATACTTTTCCAGATTGAAACAAATCTATAATTGAAGCAAACCTGGTCACTTTATCAATCTTAGGCTTAATTGCTTTTATATTTGTATAATCCAAAAATTGCAGATCCTGAATAATTGATTGGCCACTTGCTTTATCTTCAATCAAAATATATTTTGGAGAAAAACGTTTTGCGAATCTTTCAATATTATGTTTTAAATCTGGATATGCTAATTTCTTACGAATCATTGAGACTAAATAATATCTCCCATCAACGACTCCCCAGCAAGTACCAACGCTAAAATCTGACTTTTCCGTTGTTTTAATAGCCGTATCCCAGCTATGAATGAAATAATCAACTTTTCCTGGTATCTGCTCGTAAAAACTAATATCTTCTTCAGCTAGTAAATTATAGTTTGACGGCAGGGGATCTTGTAAAAACTGGGCAGCGTAATTCCTCACTCCCATATCTTTTTCTATTTTAGCAACGAATTCAAAACTATCTCTCTTTGAATTTAAAATCTCCCCTTGCTGAAAAGCATAATTTTTTGTACCAATATTATATGCAATATTTTGTGGCGCCACCATCGGTATTTTAAGTAATTCCCAACCACCGCATGAGAGTAATTGAGAGGAAAGATCTTCCTCATGCAAACGCTGCATAACAACTACAATTACACCATTTTTTCTATCA
Organism: Rickettsiaceae bacterium; assembly: GCA_965233855.1. GTDB lineage: Bacteria > Pseudomonadota > Alphaproteobacteria > Rickettsiales > Rickettsiaceae > Megaera_A. Next base: position 911,632 of record OZ247586.1, read on the forward strand.
TTTAATCTAGTAACAAATGTCTGTTCAAACCACTCAATAGCACGATGTTTTATCTTTTTCGAATTAATTTGTGTTGGATTATGTGGATCATCTACAATCAAATAATCCCATCCCTCGCCTGTAGCGGAACCTCCAACGCTTGTTGCAAAACGAAATCCATTCTCTGAAGTAAGAAATTTATTTTTACAATTATGCTTTTTGCTAATCTTTGTATTTGGAAAAATATACTTATACCATTCAGATTCTAATACTAGTTTTGTATCGAGCGAGTGCTTAACACTCAAAACAGAAGAATAGCTAGCAGCCATTATCCTTGATTCTGGCTTTTGTGCCAAGATCCATGCCGGCCATGCGACGCTGATACAAACAGATTTTAGCGATCTTGGAGGCATATTAATAATCAGTCTTTTGATCTGTTTAGACCTTGCTGCCTCAAGATATTCCGCTATCAAATCTATATGCCAATTTGAATGATATTCCATACCAGGGTTAATTGTACTAAAAACCTTTCTTATAAAACTTGAAAAATCCTGCCTAATTATTGCTTCAAATATTCTAAGGTCATTTTGCATCACTTACTTTTTGTTTCTAATTTTATTTTTCAATAAATTCATTCAAAATATCTTTATCCGACTGGCTAAAATCATCAGAAACATTTTTCTGTTTATCTCTAGACGCTTTATTCAATTGAGATATTAAATTAACCAATTTATTTAAAATATCTGCAATATTTTTTTGAGTAGGTATTGTATTCTTTGCCTCTCCATTTTTTAGCTTATCAAGCTCATCTTCCAAAAGTACAACAAGTTTTGTAATAAATTCATATATTTTATTTACTGTATTTTTCACAAATTACTCTCCTGATTTTGAATCATTGACTTTATCCCCACCAATAACTGGCCCAAGTCCAACAAATGCTCTTTTTTCATTAATTGTCATAAAATTAGCGTTCTCAATTTTTGACCATAAATTTTCCCTTCTCTTTGTTAGAACTGAAATCGCATCGCGGTCAAAATCAATTGTTAAATCTTCCCCATACAAGTGCGACAACCAACTACTCAGAGCATCAGAATATTTATCAAGTAATGGGATAATATTTTCTTCCCAAAGAGCCAATCTCGCTTCTTGCATATTACTATATGTATTATCTCCGCTAATACCAAGCAGTTGCGGTGGTACATTAAACGCAATTGCAATATCTCTAGCGCTAGAATCTTTTAACTCAATAAATTTTTCAAAACGCTCAGCATTATTTGTTTCTTGCCATTTTAAGCCTCCTTCAAGAATTAATGGCTTCCCAGAATTAGAAGCACCACTAAAACCATCATAAAATTGTTGCTGCAATCTCTCAAATTGCTCTTCACTCAAATATCCATTTCCATCCTGAAATACTAAAGCTCCACTTGGCCTAGTTGCATTCTTTAACAGTGATTTATTCCAATCCATTATTTTTGCATGCAAATGAATTGGTTTTGAGGCAGCAGCAAGTGAGGACAAACCATTAACATTATCATTTGGATTATAGTTTTTAAGATGCAAAACCCTACTAACTCTACTAATTGGATCGATATTATAATATTGCTCATTGTTGGCAACTTTATATTTATATGCTGATATTAAGTTACCAGACATGACATACTCAACTTGAGTAGAATGTAGGTTATACAACTCTCCCGGACGTGAATTATTCTCCCCAGGCGCTAAAATATAACTATTCCCATAAAGCAATAAGCTAGAAATGCTTGAAGTAAAGAAATCTGCACCAGATGTGCTTGGCGCCGGGTTTTTAAGCAAGCGAGTAGCTGGATGCATTGGAACTTGTTTTTTCTTATTCCCCTCACCAATGAAGACTTGCCATGGGATATGGCTAGCCGAACTAGCAATCAAACTCACGCATCTATGTACAATAGTATTTGTTTTGTACGCATCAACTCCAACTTTCTCTTCACTTGAAAACTGCATATAAGGTAAATCAACCGTACTAAATGATTTTTTATTTGGTTGTTTTGAAAATTTCTTAAAATAAGACTGTATCATGCTGAATAAACCAATAATTTATTAAAGAATGAAAATTCTTATATCAGCTCTACTCAATTGCACTAAGTTCTAAACAGGTAAAAACCTGATCCACGTTTCAAAAGTTCAAATCATCCCTTTCGAACATAAGTATTATCTCAAATAATTTGACGTGACTTGATTATTCGCTTGAGTTTTCCGTGTCAGATTCAATAATATTATTTATGTTCTAAAAAACATCACTACATTTTTCTTCCACTTTAAGGTCGTTAATAGCTTAATTATAAATATTTTATATAAAAACATTAGTGTTTGAATGAATTATTCACTATACCAAGGTGGCTCTATTGCAAATAACAAATTAGTTTTATACTTCCTAGCAATCATCATAATATTAATTAAGAAGCCAACTAATTATCAGTATTTTATGCAATTTGATTAGAGTAGCCAATTATTGAGGCTCACACAGGATAAATAAATGCTTTGCAAACTTATTTTTTTGCAATAGAATACACTGATAAAAAAACTAGTAGGATGAATATGTCTGGGCAACTTATAGAATTGATAATTTTTGCAGGAATTGCATTCTTTATAATTAATAAGCTAATAGCTACTTTGGGAAGCACATCTGAAGAAGATCCAGCGCGCAATAAGTCTTTTTTTAAGAATACCCATAATATAAGAGATGTTACTAATTCCACTAAAAGAAAAGCTAACATTCTAAAGCCTAAATTTCCAAAAACAAAAAAAGTCAATCTTAAGGGACTAGTTGTTCCTGGAACTGAAAAAGAAGTAATGGAAGGGCTTTCTGATGTATTAGCAAAAGTTCCAAACTTCAATGTAAACAGCTTTTTAAAAGGAGCAAAAAGCGCTTTCAAAATGATAATTGATGCAGCATCTGAAAATACTGATGAAGAATTAGAAGAATTGGTTGATAAAAGATATATAGAACACTTTAAATCTATGTCTTCTAGCTATGGTGAATATTCAGCTAAAGAATCAGCACTAACTGCTCAAGTCTCCGAAATGTATATGTTTGGTAATAATGTATTTGTTAAAATATTATTTGCCGGCAAAAACATTACTAATAAAATCAAAGATATGCATGAAGAGTGGACATTTACAAAAAGTATCTTAAATTCAGGTCCTGAGTGGCATCTAACTAATATAGACAGACCACAATAATATTACTTTCCTTAAACCTATGAGGGTAAATGAAATATATATTTTTACCGATCATTCGATTCTACCAATATTTCATTTCACCATGGCTAGGTCAGAACTGTAGATTTTATCCAACTTGTTCTGCTTATGCAAGTGAAGCAATAACAAAACACGGCGCCCTCAAAGGCATCTTTTTAAGCATCAAACGTATCTTAAAATGTAATCCATTCTTTGCAAGTGGCTTTGACCCTGTTCCGACTATAAAGAAAGATAATGAGCAAGATCAAAGGTAGAGATATAATAAAATTACATATTGTAAATACTCCAGAACTTCCGGGAGTATACAGAATGTTAGACTCATCTAGTAATATTCTCTATATTGGTAAAGCTAAGAATCTTAAAAATCGACTCAACCAATATACCCTTGAACTGAAAGGCAAAAATAAAATTATGGTTTCTCTTGTTCACAATGTTGAATATAGCATAACAGAATCAGAGTCTGCTGCTTTATTACTTGAAGGGCAATTAATAAAAAAACACAAACCCAAATTCAATATACTATTAAAAGATGATAAGTCATTTCCATATATCAAATTAAGGCTTGATCACAAATATCCACAATTACTAAAATATCGAGGTAAAAATCTTAATGATGGCAAATTCTTTGGCCCTTTTGCATCCGCAAATCATGTTGATACTACTCTACTTGAAATTCAAAAAATCTTTAAACTAAGATCGTGCACAGATAGCTATTTTGAAAATAGAGATCGTCCATGCATGCAATATCAAATAAAGCGATGCCATGCACCGTGCGTCGGCAAAATATCAAAAAAAGAATATGATAATATTGTGCTTGAAGTAAAAGCATTTTTATCAGGCAAAAGTCAAACTCTTCAAAAAACCTTATCTAAAAAAATGGAAAATTTCAGCCAAGATACGCATTATGAAAAAGCTGCTGAAATAAGAGATAAAATTAAGGCTATTAGTTATGTACAGCTTAAATCTGATAGCGTAGAGAAAATTCAAGATTCAGATATCATAGCACTAGCCAGTAAAAACGGTGAATTTTGTATTCAACTATTTATATACAGATCACACCAACCATGTGGTAATCAAGCTTACTTCCCGGCTCATACATACGATGCGACAGCCGAAGAAGTAATAGAAAACTTTATCATGCAACTCTATCAAAATAAACAGCCACCAAAAGAACTAATTATTAGTCATGATATAAATGACAAAGGAATGTATGAAACTGCCCTTAAAGAACTTCACAAAACAACAATTATAATCACTCATCCGAAACTAGGAGTAAAAAAGAAGATTCTTGATAATGCGATTCATAATGCAGAGCTTTCTCTTGAAAGACATCTTAAAATATCAGCGAAAAATATAGCTGCTCTAAATGAAGTTCAAAGATTATTTAATCTATCCAAATCGCCAAAAAGGATAGAAGTTTACGACAATAGTCATATTCAAGGAGCTTTCCCTGTTGGCGCGATGGTTGTTGCAGGAACTGAAGGATTTGATAAAAAAGAATATCGATTATTTAATATCAAACAAAAGCCAAATTCTAGTTTTGGTGGCGATGATTATGCAATGCTTCGAGAGGTTCTAATCAGAAGAATCAAACGCCTTAAAACTGAGCCACACCGAGACCCTGACCTTATGATTATAGATGGCGGTAAAGGGCATATGAAGATTGTGTCTGAAGTGATGAAAGAACTGAAGGTTAATATTCCTTTTGTGTGTATGTCAAAAGGAATTGAGCGCAATAGCGGCAGAGAGCAATTTCATAGACCCGGACATGATGTATTCACATTAGATCGCAATCTTGGAGTTATGAAATACTTACAGATCTTACGAGATGAAGTTCATAATTTTGCCATTAAGAGCCATAGAAATAAGAGATCTAGCGCAATAAAAATATCGTCTTTAGATCATGTCCCAGGAATTGGTGAAACACGCAAAAAAGCATTATTAAATTATTTTGGATCATTTAAATCAATTAGCGATGCAACTATCAGTGAGCTAAATAAAGTTGATGGGATAAGCACAGAACTAGCAAAATCTATCAATGAATTACTCAAATAACATTAAATTTTTGTTATTTCTTTTTCTCTATTCTCCTTATTCACCCTTCTCCAAGTTAGAATAAAAAAGAACGCACCCATAAGCGCTGCGCTGATAAAGAATGCAAAAGCTCCTTCCCACCCATAATTATCAATTAGTGCACCAACACATATACCAGATAATCCAGAACCAACATAACCCATAGTTCCAGCCAACCCATTTGCAGTACCAATTGCCTTTTTCGAGGCAAAATCAGCAGAAGCCACTCCAATTAAAACTTGAGGACCATATACAAAAAAACCAACCAATATTAGTGCAATAGCGCTAAATCCCGAATATCCTTCAGGCATATACCAAAAAACTGTTAGTGCCGCTGCTAAACACAACATAAAGAAAAAACCAACAGGGCCACGTTGCCCTCCTATACGATCTGAAATCCACCCAGCTGAAACCCCCCCAAGCAAACCTACAACCTCATATGAAGCTACTTGCCAACCAGCATGGGTAAGAGAGATGCCTTTAAACTCTTTTAAAAATAGAGGAGCCCAAAAAATAATTCCAATACGTACTATATACACACACATATTTGCAAAACAGATATACCACATATTCTTATTAGCAAAGACCTTTTTAAATATCTCCATGCTAGAAAGGTGATCTTCACTTGTATCTTCTTTAAATCCTTCATCCCCTTTATAAGCTTCCACCGGAGGCAATCCAAGCTCTTTAGGAGATTCACGCAATCTATTAAAAAGAAAAAATGCTACGATTAGTGCGATGATACTTGGAGCAAAAAAAGCATATCTCCATCCATAATTCGCTACCAAATAACCAGAAAAAATTAAGGTAAATGCACCACCTATCTGATGCGAAGCAGCACCAAGCGCCCATTTTGTTCCTAGCTCATGTGGTGCAAACCAATGAGTCAACATCCTAGCGACTGGCGGCCATCCCATAGATTGAAACCAGCTATTTACGATCCAGAAAAAACCTAGAAAATATAAATTATTGGTAAAACCAAGTATAAAAGTAATTATCGCTGATACGCACAAGCCAATAGTCATAAAATAGCGAGCATTCGACTTATCACTAATATAGCCATTAACAAATTTCCCAACACCATACACTATAGATGCGAATGTTAAAATCCACCCCATTTGAGTTTTAGAATAGCCAAACTCTTCCATAAAAGCTGGCATTATCATCGAGAAATTTTGCCTACACAAATAATATGTTCCATAACCAAAAATAATGGAAATAAGAATCCTCAAACGCCACCCATTATACACTTTTCTTTCCTTCATACTCATGAAAGGTTTACTATCTATATCATCTACATTTGCAGATAAATTCTGGTCAGTGACCTTGCTCATAAAGATGTGAATTTTGGTTGAACATTACGGTGCAGATCTTAACTACTTATTATACTATTTGCAAGTAAAGTTTGATTCATGCACCATTTCCGATAATCTAAAATCCATCAAAAACATGAGGTATTATAAAAAGCGCTATTGCAGAAAGTATCATTGATCATTATGCTCTAACTAAATAAATATAATATTACAGCAAGAATATGATTGAATTAGAAATGATAACAAGAATACTATTAATGTCATGCAATGAAATAGTTTTGGTGCCACTTATTATTCTAGGTTTTTTAGCTATGGACAGAAAAGTTTTTGGACATGCAATAATCCTACTAATGTTTATAATGATCTTAAACTCTTTCCTAAAATCAATTTTTCAAGTTCCTCTATCTGAACATTTAAATATTGATGGTTACTCATTTCCTAGCGGGCATATGAGCAGCGCCATTACATTCTATGGATGGCTATTTCTAAACACTAAGAATAACTTTATTAGATTTATATTAGGGGCCATAATTGCAGGAGCAGGATTCAGCCTTATACATAAAGGATATCATAATATTTATGATATTGCTGGCTCAGTATTCTTCTGTGTAATTCTGCTGATAATATATACATGGCTTGCAAAAATGAAGCAACCATCAGATAAACCTTTCATTTTAGGATATCTAATGGCAGCTTTTTCAAGTGGAATTCTTTGGTATTTTAATAGCTACGATAATATTCCAAACCACGTATGGATGGCATTTATGGTACTAGTAGGATTTACAGTATCTTGGACAATCTTTGCAAACTCCATAAAAAGCAACCCATCTGTATTATCTGCTATTCTAGGGTTCCTCTGTATTGCAGGAATATACTATCTATCTTTGAAAGTTAAAGTAATGGTAGGTCTTCCATATGATTTCCAATGGGCATTAGTTGGAGTTCTGATACCAATAGCCGCAAAACTAACTAGTGGAATAAGCTTAAAAAAATAAATTATACAATCATGCCATCAAACTACGCAAATTATATTGTCGAAATACTCTCTCCATACGGTGAAATCAGAGCTAGATCGATGTTTGGTGGTTATGGAGTTTATAAAAATGGAATTATTTTTGCATTGATTGTTGATGATGAATTATACTTCAAAGTTAATTCATCAAACAGATCTCAATATGAAGAACTAGATTCAGAGCCCTTTATATATAATGCAAAAGGCAAAAAAGTTACAATGTCCTATTGGAAAGTTCCTATGGAAATACTTGAAGATGAAGATCAAATAGGGAACTGGCTAGAGCAATCCTATGAAATTTCATTAAAAACAAAAAGAGCCTAGTGTAGGAAGAATTTAATAAAATTAATGACAAACAAACAATCGCCGCTTAACATTCTTCGAAACATTTATGGCTACCCTAATTTTCGTGGACAGCAAGAAGATATTATTAATCATGTTAAAAATGGAAATAATGCCTTTGTACTAATGCCCACCGGCAGCGGTAAATCACTTTGTTATCAAATTCCAACATTATTCAGAGATGGAGTAGGAATTATTATTTCTCCTTTAATCGCTCTTATGCATGACCAAGTAAGCGCTCTAAAACAATTAGGTATAAAAGCAGCAGCAATCAATTCTGGCATGTCAGCTATAGAAATTCATCAAACTCAATCCATGATTCGCAAAGGAACTATCGACCTTATATATGTCGCCCCCGAACGTCTATTAATGGATGATTTTCTTGAATTGCTCACTGAAACTAAAATCTCACTATTTGCGATTGATGAAGCACATTGCGTTTCCCAATGGGGACATGATTTTCGTCCGCACTATACACAATTATCAATTCTTGCAGAAAAATTCCCAGATATTCCACGTATTGCTCTAACGGCTACAGCCGATAATCCAACTCGTAAAGATATTATAGAACGCCTATGCCTAAGTGATGGAAAATCATTTATTTCTGGCTTTGATAGACCAAATATAAATTATACTATAATTGAAAAAAATAGCGCTAAACAACAAATACTAAGTTTCATAAAAGAAACTCATGAAGGTAACAATGGTATCATTTACTGTCTTTCAAGAAAAAACACAGAAGAAATTGCAAATTGGTTATGTGATCAAGGATACAAAGCATTGCCATATAACGCAGGTATGAGCACATCTCAACGTATGGAGAATCAGAATAGGTTTCTGAGAGAAGATAATATAATAATGGTAGCAACAATTGCTTTTGGAATGGGCATTGATAAGCCAGATATACGCTTTGTTATTCATATGTCTATACCAAAAAATATTGAAGCCTATTATCAAGAAACTGGTCGAGCAGGACGTGATGGCCTCCCTTCCGATGCATTAATGATCTATAGCATTGGGGATGCTGCACTACTCAGAAATTTTATTGAAAACTCAAATGCACCTGCTGATCAAAAACGTATAGAACATTATAAGCTTAATTCCCTACTTGGGTTTTGTGAAGCAGCTTGTTGCCGCAGGCAAGTTTTGCTAAAATACTTTAACGACTCGTGCGAACCATGCAATAATTGTGATACCTGCCTTAGCCCACCGGAGACTTTCGATGGAACAGTCCCAGCGCAAAAAGCAATCTCATGCGTATACCGTACTGATCAAAGGTTTGGAGTTAACTATCTTATAGATGTCCTGCAAGGAATAATCACTGATCGCATAGTGAATTTTGGTCATGACCAGATAAGCACCTTTGCAATAGGTGACATGTATGATAAAAAAGAGTGGCAAAGTATTTTTAGACAATTAATAGCTCAGAATTTACTCATGGTGGACGTAACAGGCCACAGCAATCTCAAAATCACACAAGCTGGTTTCCAATTTCTTAAGGAAAAAAACACTCTAAATTTACGCAAATATACCAAAAAGCTCAAAGCTAAAAAAGATAAGAAAACGAAAATTGTTACTATCATCACTAACGAGTCTGATCAGAATTTATTTATACTTTTAAAAGCAAAACGATTAGATCTAGCAAAAGCACAAAATGTACCTCCATATGTCATATTCCACGACAAAACCCTGATAGAATTTGCCAGTCAAAAACCCTATAATAGCGAATCAATGAAGCAAATTATCGGTGTCGGACAAAAGAAAATGGAAAAATATGGAAAAGAATTTTTAGATATTATCAATGAATTTGTAGACTCAAAATAACGTCTCAAATATTTGATATAATAACCCCAACTATGCATAAGAATCTAATTTTACCATTTGATCTAGAGATGGTTTATCAGTTCTAATTTGGTAATTTATGAGTCCAGCAAATAAGTGAGAAAAAGCGTTGATAGGTGATCTGTGCCTACTATGAATCAAAGTATTCAATGACTTCATAGAGGAGAATATAGTCTCAATAAAACTACGACGCATCAACATCATTTTATCTGTAGTATCCATTAAAATATTTTTCATATTCTTTTTGATTTTAGTAATCAAAGTCACTTTTTGTTCAAATAATTCAGCGGATAGTTTTTTGGATATATACCCTTTATCACCAATAAGTTTACCAGTAATACCTTTCACCATTTCCATAACTGGAGAACGATCATTAACGTTGCCACCAGTAATAGTCATACTTACAATTTCTCCGAATGTATTGAGAATAAAGTGCAACTTAAAGCCAAAAAACCAACCAGTAGAAGTCTTGCCTTTTTTAGCTAATCCTTTAAAAACTTTATGTCTTTTTTCTCGAAGATTATGACAAACAGCCATAGGCGTTGCATCTATAAACATATATTCTGTTACCTTACCTTCAAGGCTTTTAAGCATGCAAACCACAGCAGGGAAAGCAAGTTTTATTAGTGCTGTAAAGCGATCGTAATGTACTAAGTAGCTGAATAAGTTTCTGTGATTCCTCATAAGTTCTAGGTAAAAATATTTAAAGCATGACATTCCAGATTGATGGAAAGCTATCAGGATAGTTATTATTTCTGACAAGCTCATTTTACATGGTTTATTACGCTTTCTAATACCACTGGTAATGAGTGTCTTTTTGTACCAATTTTCAAATCCTTTACAAAAATCATCGACAAAGCAGAACAAACTATCGTAATCTATATTCATTGGGGTACCTTTTTTAGATTGCAAAAATACAGAATACCCCAATATCACTAGCTATGCAGTCCTTTTCTTATACATAGTTCGGGTTATTATAAGTAATTTTTTACCAGAGAAATTTCGTATATATAGGAAAGAGTTTTGACTTATTATAAATTGGTTGCGGGGGCTGGATTTGAACCAACGACCTTCAGGTTATGAGCCTGACGAGCTACCAGACTGCTCCACCCCGCGATAAGTACAATTGCTTGTGGTCGTAAGCATAGCTTATTTAATATTTATATGCAAGAATGATTTTCTATATATTTTGACAAAAAAATTATTCAAGTTAAGACCGAGAGATGGAGTTGATACAAATAAATTTATACAAATTAACGCCATGCTGATCTTCAGTTTTCAATTTTCTAAGGATCTTTTTTAACTCATTCTTATTGCGTAACTTATAATTATTCAGGCGTCTGATTTCTTTATTAGGAATCCTATATTCACTATCTATTATTTTTAAAATGGATGATAGTACTCCCCATCTTTTCAGTCTTTCAGCATACTGAATATTTTGCATATTTAATGTAAGTTGCTCTATAAACATTATATCCATAAAATTATCTTCATCATAATGATAAAACTGTCCTGTTAAATCTTTAAACTGACAATCGATAATCTCAGTATTATCATTAATTTTTATCCTACGATTATTGATACCTTCTAAGATTGTATCTTTAATAATTATATTTTTCCAATTTGCATCCGAGAAATCACTATCTGAAAAATTTGAATCTCTCAGCTCAGCTCCATTCCACACACTGCCACTCAACATGCTTTTCATCATACGAATATTAAATATTTTTGCACCAGTAAAATCAATGTCCTTACAACTTGATTCACTAAAAACACAACTACTCAATTCAGCAAAACGCAATGAAGCACCAGTAAAACAACTTTCTGCAAACTTACCATAACCAATTTTAACATAATTCATTTTAGCACCAGAAAAATGCGCACGAGGCGCTTTAATTCCATCTAATATTGAATGTGAGAAATCCGAATTTTCAAACTGACATTTTTCTGAAAATTTACATCCAGTATAATTAGAATAACGAGCCTCTATCCCTTTTGCATTTGTTTGGTCCCAAATCGTATGCAAAGCATGGACTAAATTAAATAATGAACCAATAACACAACAATTGGAAAAGCTAGAATTATTGAAATTTGATTTGTTAAATAAACTATGCTTTGCACTAATTTCTACAAATTTCGAACGCCTAAAATCAACATTACTAAAATCAGCATTATCCATATTACATTTAGTCAAACATACCTGACGCCAACTAGCATTCTTTGCTTTAGCAAAAGCTAAGTTTATATTATTAAATACTGAATCTTTTAAATTACTCCAATCAAACCTTGATTCCCTAAAATCACTATTACTAATATTTAAATTAGAACAATCCGAATTATAAAAATTACTACCAACAGCATCTACCTCGTCAAAAATAACAGAATCCATCATAGCACTTTCAAAGTTCGAATAACTAATATTTGTATTTTTAAAAATACATTTATTTAAATTACTACCCGCAAAATTTGCTTCTGAAATATCTACACCAGAAAAATCTAACCCAGATAAATTAATTCTGTTCCATTCATTATTCCCAAATATATTTACTTTGCTTGAAATATCCGCGATAAATTTCATATTCTTATCTATCGCAGATCCTTTTGGCAAAGATTTCGTATAGACACCTTGAGCAAAATCATTAATAGAAATCTTTTTAGAACCCTTGCTTTTCTTTAAAAACTCAATCACATCACGACGATTTAATGAAACTAAATTTTTCTTAATTTTCTTATCAGAGCAAAAATCTTCATCTTTTAGCAAGACAGGATCAAAAACAAAAGACTCAGGGTGAAAAACATTTTGCAAACTAGTATGGATCATATGATCATTATGAAAAATACCCTTAAGCATCTTGTTATATTCGCTACGCACCCTCCTATATTCACGACAATTATCCGTAAGATGAAAAAATAAAGCCATTCTAGACAATAAAGGTGTTTTCTTTCTTACTTCACGAAATTCTATTTTCTTATTATGAAGTAAACGCTGCTGTTCATTTTTTTTAGCTAAATCATTCTTAATGTCAGCGAATACTCTGATGCATGATACGGTCGAGCTAAATTTCAACCCCTCTAACGAATTCCACGGTGGATAACTATACTTTTCTGAAAACTCACAACTACTAAGATCTGCTCTTCTAAAATCCACAAAATTCAAATTACTATCTTTAAAGACTACTTGCTCAAGATGTGCGCCAGAAAACTTTGCACCTTCTAAATCACAATAAATAAATTTAGTATTATAAAAAATTGAGCCAATAAAATTTAACCCCCTAAGATCAAATAATTTGTTTGATCTTGCTTTTCCGATAGTAAGGTTGGATAAATCAGATATCAGTATACTATCTTTTTTGCTTCCTCTCGATTGCGCAATAAATTCATTTAAAGTTAAATTAGGCTTGCTCCTTGCTTTTTGCTGATCTACATAATTTTTTAGATCTCTACTAGTTACTTTCTCAATAATAATAGATTTTGCAAGAGACTCTTCTTTTTCTAATTCCTTTGTATAAGCATTAACTTTTTTGACCTGTTTTTGCTTATTGACTGGCTTTTGTAATGCAACCTTTTTATTCTTAACAACATTACTCTGATTAGAAGTGATCATTTGCTTCTTACTAACCATATTTTAGTCTCTTTCTCTGCCTGAAGATTGACCTTTAGAAGGAATTGCCACTTCACCATGCGTTGTAGTTTTAGCAGAAGGATCTATAGTTTCTCCTACTCTTCTTGCTTCACTCTCTAATTCATCATGGGATTTAGATGTTGTTGCCGGCTTAGCTTTGTCTTTTTTAGCTGTAGCTCGTTCTCTAGATGCCTCAGCTTGTGCAGCTTTTGCTTGTGCAGCTTCTCTATCCATTGCCTCTTGCGCGCGATCAACATCAGGTTTTTCAGACCTTTTCCTTGCCTTAGGCGCTTTATAAGAAGCATTACTTTTTCCCTGAGCTTGTGCATATTCATCACCTCTTTTAACATTATCTGCATGAGCTTGAGCCTTCTCTCCAGCTCCTTCAAAGGCATCTCCAGCACCTTCACCAAAACTTTTACCAGTTGCTTTTTTTAAAGCAGAATTGGCTGCCATTGCAGCCGCAAAACCAGCTGCTGCACCTGCCGGACCAGCTGTAAAGAAACCTGCAACACCCGCCGCAATAGCAGAAAAACCTATTTTCTTTGCTGCAACATGCCCGGCTAATGCTCCACCAGCACCGCATGCAACTACAGCGCCACCAATTATAGCTGCTGTAATTGGAATACTAAGTCCAGCAGTTAAAACAGCGGTTGCAACTACTGTTACTGCTAATGCAACACCAAGTGCAGCACCAACTATCCTTGCCCATTTAGGGCTAAGCTGGCGTTTAATAAATGCTCCAATCTTTTTTAATCCTCCAGCAACAGCTCCAGCAACAGCTCCAGCAATCTTAGCTCCTATTTTACCAAAAACAGTACGGTTTTTTGCTGCATGTGCTTCATTGTCTCTTTCAACCTTCGCTTCAGGCTTCATTTTAGTTTTCGTGCCATCCGCAGCTTCATGCTCAAACTCACCTTTTGCACTCTCTGCTTCCGCATGGTGCATATCCGTTCCATCATTTACCTTGGCTCCCTCTACATCCGCCTCATCCATTTTAGCTCTTGCCATCTCAGCATTACGCAAATCCGCTTTCCTCAAATTTACTCGCTCTAAAAGCACATCATGCATCTTTGCTCCGCGCAAATTAGCACCCTCTAAAACCGCCTCACTTAAGTCCGATCTGTGTGCTTTTATTCCCTCAAGCTTTGCTTCTTTAAAATTAGCTCCTCTTGCTTTAATATCTGTCAAATCCGCACCGGTCATATCAACACCAGAAGCTTTTATCCCTTCCGCTACTGCACCTTCCAAATTGGCAAATCTTAAATTTACACCCTCAACAACAGCACCTTTCAAAGATGCTTGCTGAAGATTTGCTTCCTCCATATTCTCGCCAACAAACTTTACTCTATCCGCCTTAACCTTACGCATAATAGCTTTTTCTAAATTAGCACCAGAAAGCTTACAAAGAGCATCTAATTCACTTTCCGTAAAGTCCATGCTTCTTGCATCAACATCTTCTAAAACCGCTTCTTTAAACTTTGCTTTCCTTGCTTCCGCATCTCTCAATATTGCTCCAGATAAATCTGTCTCTATCACCTGACAATTATTTAATATTGCGCGCTCTAAATTTGCATGACGCATATTACATCTTCGAATATCCGCATTCGCAAGAGATACTCCCGATAAATCTGCATATTCAAAACTAGAACTTTCTATTTTAGCTCCATCTAACCTTGCATGACCTAAATCAGCAAAATTAAAATCAGACCCATCTACTCTTAATGAGTCTGGAGCCCCTCTATCCGCTGGAACTTCATCATGATCTAAGTCATCCACCCTTGCATGGGGCATATATGCACGCGTGAAATCAGCATCTTTTATTATCGCTGACTGAATCTTTGCTGCAAATAAATTTGCATCTCTTGCACTAGCTCCAGTGAAATCAGCACGCGTAAGATCACCTCCTTCCATAACTACACCATCGAGCGCAGCATTCTTAAAGATACAATCACGCATATTTGCGCCCGTAAAACACGCACCACCTAAATTTCTATCACTAAAGTCAAGCCCACTAAGATCTGTAGTAACTCCATTATTATCTGCACCAACTTCCTGCATGACATAAGCAGAAAAATCAGCAACTATTCTTGCTCCATCTTCTACCTCTATACCTCTTGTCTCCATAAGACTTGCAGCATATTCGTTAATAGACAATTCAGGATTTTCTTCACATGCTTTTAAATAATTTTCTGCATCTTCTCTAGTCAGCCTAACATACTGATTTTCAACTCCTCTGAGGGTATGATCTCTTGTATACGCTGGATCAAACTTCCAATCTAATTCCACTTGATTCATGACACTCATACATTCACCAACAGATGGATGTATTACATAATCAGTTTCCTGCCTGACATAACTTTCAAACTTACGATTATTTACTCGAGCAATATTTTCTCTTGCTTCAAGCTGAATTTTATCTTCTTCTGCTTTGATAACTTTAAAAGAATTATATTTATCACTACCAAAAATATACCCTCCATTAGGAACTTCCTTCCAAGCATCATTAACTCTTTTTTCTGAATCTCGAATTATCTTTTCATAACTCATCTTATCAGCAGCGTTTTCTCGATTAAACCTTGCCTCACTTTCTTCTTCTCTTAACCTATTATATGGATCATATCTATATAACATAGCTTCAGTTGTACTAAAATGCATACCAGAATAACGCAACCTTGCCTGAGCAATATTTATTTCCGTTTCCAACTCATCAGGCAATCCAAGATCATCGTATTCTTCCATAAAATCTACTTCATCAATACGAAGATTGCTTATATTCGCCCCACGCCAGTCTGCACCCTTTATAAAACAATCATATATCATTACATTACTTGCATCGGCATTATTGAAGCGTGCTCCTTCCAGATTCGCGGAGACAAAGCCAGCATTCTCCATCCGGCAACCAGAAAAATCAACATTAGAAAAATCTAATCCCTCTTCCTTCCTATCGGCGTAGTATTTCTTTGTATTCTTTAAATAATCAGGACTGCTAGGATCGCTATCTAAACCAGCTTCTTGGTCAGCTCTAACAGCTTCTTTAAATCCCTCAGGATTAACTGTTAATGAACCTATACGAACATCAGAGAAATCCGGCACTACGACTATATTATCCTGTCCTGCATAGAACTTTTCTTGAACGTAGTCTTTTAACGAAACACTAACATCCGGATCTAAAGCTTTTTGTTCTTTGACATAATTAGCAAAATCCCGCATATCCTTGGAATTTAATTTATGCCTTTGAACTTTTACATCTAAACTTGCTGCAATATCTTTTGAACTAGGTGATTTTGACATGAGACTTCCCTTTCAGTTTTATGTATATTTATACTAATAAATAGTATAAAATTATATACCGAAGAGATAATTAATTTTATGTTTTAACAGAAGATAAAGCATATTAATTAACATGAGATGTCATTTCACAACTCATTTATAACTAATAACACACTTAAATAGGAAAAATCTTAACTTTGGCTAATCTTTACCATGCGTTGTTTCAGCTCATCCCAACTATATTGAGTATTAACTGTTTTTATTTCGGTAACAATAACATCTCCACTTGGTAATTGAGCAACATCAAGCCCTCTTTGCAGAGATTCAACAATCAACGAAGTTGAATTACAAATATACTTTAAGTCAGAAAAAATATCTTCTTCTTTTTCACTTGTTTGTTCTTTAACTTGTTCTTTTAACATCGATTATTACTAATAAAGAATTAATTATTGGTTACTAACTGTATAAAGGTAACACATCTTATATAAAACATCAAGGTTATTAAATTTTAATATTTTAAAATACATCCTAATTATCGCGCTACATAGAAATTACAACTATTCATAACAATATTTTTCATGTATAATGTTCTAATTTTTTAACTTTCAAACGTTAAGTAATCATGCACATGAACTCCCATCAGCGGCGATCACACCACTCTGAAAAACCTTTAAAACCCATATTAAAACAATGCTTACGCTTCTTATTCAATAGGCAAAAATTTAAATTACTCATTTTAGTATTTCTAATAATAATAGCTGGGTTAGCACCTTCTATTGACAGCATTTTTCTACAACAACTAACAGATGCTATTGAATCGTACTCAGACACAGATATTGAATCTATAAAACTAGCTCCAATACTTTTCAAATGGGTTTTTATATATGGAATTTGGTGGGAAAGTCAAAATATATTATGGAGAGCATATGACTATGCTTATTTAAAAGTAATGCCAAAAATAAAAGCACAAATTATTGATGAAATGTACGATTATATACAATTTCATAGTCATGATTATTTTCAACAAAATCTTGCAGGAGATATAGCGAATCGAATCACTGAAGCCTCCAGATCATTAGAAATGATTTTCGCTTTTACAAACGAAAAAATTATTAAAAAGCTAGCAATAATAGTTTTTGCACTCATAACTCTATATGTTGTCCACTCAACTATTGCTTTAATATTCTTATCATGGATAACTATTTTCATTGGAATAAGTTTATATTTTTCAAAAACGATAAATAAATATTCCACCATATATGGAAAAGATAAAGCGCTTGTTGCTGGAAAAATCGTTGATTCAGTATCTAATATTTCCATAATACGCATGTTCTCATCTCAAAAACATGAGAGCAAATACCTAAAGAAATTTCTTGATCAGTCAATAATAAGCGACCAAAATATGCAGTGGTTTATGTTTAAACTACGTTATATACTTGGTATATCATGTACTATCATGATCTGTTCAATAATATACTATATAATTACATTACGAGGAAATCTTGAAATAACCATCGGTCAATGCGTTCTAATTATCACCTTATGCCTTACCGTAGTATCCGATATATGGGATTTAACACAAGAATTTGGAGATTTGTTTGAACAAATAGGATCATTCACACAAAGTCTAACCTTACTTACAAAACATTCAATCCAAGATAAACAAAAAGCCAAAATACTGAAAATTAAAAATCCAGAGATTGAATTTAAGCACGTTACATTAAACTACAGAAATAACGATAATGTTTTTTACAAACAATCTATCAAAATAGATGCACATCAACGGGTAGGACTTGTTGGCTTTTCTGGGTCAGGAAAAACAACTTTTGCCTGCATGATCGCAAGACTTTACGAAATAGAAAGTGGGCAGATATTAATCGATGGACAAAATATCCAAGATATTGCTCAAGAAAGTTTAAGGCAAAATATCTCATACATTCCTCAAGAACCTATTTTATTTCACAGATCAATCAAAGAGAACATTAGATACGGAAAATTAGATTCAAGTGATGCTGAAATTTTTGAAGCTGCAAAATCAGCCCATATACATGAATTTATTATGAACTTACCTGATGGATATAACACTATATGCGGGGAAAGAGGCAATAATCTCTCAGGCGGACAACGCCAAAGAATTATTATAGCTAGAGCTTTTCTAAAACAAGCACCCATTCTAATTTTGGATGAAGCAACAAGTTCTCTTGATGGCCATACTGAACATCTAATTCAACAATCTTTGCAACAATTAATGCTAGATAAAACTGTCCTAGTAATTGCACATAGGCTATCTACTTTGTTAAATATGGATAGAATACTAGTTTTTGATAAGGGACATGTAGTGGAAGACGGATCACATTCCACATTACAAAAAGATGGAGTACTATATAAAATATTGTGGAACACAGTTTAAGATATTATATCAACCTAAAACTAAGTATATTTTAATACTGTAAATTCTGCATTAGATTTGCAATATGATTCCTTAATAAAGAAGATAGGGAAAATTATGGACAAAGCAACACATACAAACAATAATGAAAATGCGATATGATAATTTGATAAAGCCGGCTCTATCGTTTCTTGCCTTGACAAGTCGATGAATATTCCAAGTACAGGAGCATTAATTGCTCCTAAAAACATTATAAACGTATTATTCAAACTTAAAGCTACTGCTAAATACACCTTTTTATATTGCGCCGCCATAAGAGCAAATGCAATACTTTGACCACTAGCTCCGAAACCTAAGCACATAGCGCCAAATATAATAAGTATTTGATTGCTAGAATAGATTAGCAAACCAATTCCTAAACTAGCCGAAAAAGCGCTGAGAATTAAAAAAGGTTTACGAAGTTTAAAACGATCTGATAAAAAACCAGTTAATGGGCAAGCAATTGCGAAAGTAAACCAAGCTAAAGTAATCATATAAGCTGCAAATACTCCTTCATAACCTTTAAGCATAATAAATGCTTTTCCTTCATTTTCAGAAAGATATTCTAAAGCAAAATACACCAATCCAGAAAATATAGCGATTGACCAACCTTGAATATTAGAGCACACCTCTTTAAGTGTTTTTTTGACAGATTTGGGTCTTTTTAATATTTGAAACTTACCAGCCTTTACGTGATTATTTTTTACAAAAAAGAAAATTAAAATTGAAATACCTGCTCCAGCAAAGCTTAGCCCATAAAAAATATCACGCCAATTAACCGAACCATTCTCGGCCATAATTTCAAAAGGGCCGGAAGCAATCATTGGACCCATAGTACCAATAAATTGTGACATACCTAGCATTAAAGCACGATGTTTTTGAGGCAACCAATCATACACAGATACTAGTAAACAAATAAACCCAAAAGCAGAACCAAACCCCATTAATATACGAAAAAAAATCGCTAAGATAAGCGAATGCGAAAATGCAAAGCCGATAGAGGAAATTGTACAAACGACAGAGCCTACTAATAAAGATTTTTTTAAACCATGCCTATCTACAATGAGCCCCACCGGAATCTGCATTAATGAATATATTAGCAAGTAAGATGTAGAACTAAGTACTGAAAATTCTACTGTTGATAACTCTAAATCATACATAATGGGATGCTGAAAAGTTCCAACAACTGTACGAAGTAAAAATTCATATAAGAAAAAAAGTGCACAAGTGAACCAAATCAAAAGGCCTTTTAGTGAAAACTGATCAGCAATTATCATGTAACAATATCTCGTTTTCTTAATCTAAAAAGCTATCTGACTGTTTTTTATCCCATTCTTCAATAGAACTTTCTGCTCGATCATAATCTACAAAAGATGCAACTTTAAACAGTCGCATTCCTTCATGCACCAATGGAGTAGTGTTTATTCCTACAATTATACCATCTTTTGGAGCTTTCACCTTCTCACGAGAACCAGTTCCAAAGGGATCAGTAATATTGCCCAAAAGTTCGTCTTTTTTAATTACCTGACCTAGTGAGTAATCTGTATGCAAAATTCCACCAGTATGGGCAGAAATCCAATTTTCTTTTTTCGAAAATAAAGGATTTGATTGCTCAGGTAGATTGCTTAAGCCAATATTTAAATCATGCATAATATTTTTTATACCAGTACAACCCACACTAATTGCATTTTCATCAAATCTCATTGCTTCGCCAGCTTGGTAAACCAATAACGGAATATGAAGCTCTTCAGTAGTTTTACGCAGAGAATTGTCATCGAATGAAACTGAAGTTATTACAGGAGGGTTGAATACCCTAGCCAATTGTTTTGCTTCTTTTATATTACCATTACAATATATTTGAGGTAAAATATTGTGATTTAGCTCCCCAGTTTCAAGCTCAATACAGAAATCTGCTTTTTTTAATATTTCTTCAGTAAATATATGAGCAAATCTTTCACTATATGTTCCATCAGCTTTTCCTGGAAAACAATCAATAAGACGCTCGTCAGAAGGGGATGTTGAAGGAAAATGCGTTAGCCCATAAACATTCATAACAGGAATTGCGATTATAGTTCCAGAGATTTGATCCGGCTTAGCCTCTTCCATGACCCTGTTAACAATTTCAATTCCATTAAGTTCATTACCGTTTAATGTAGAAAATAATAGTAAGCACGGTCCTTTTTTAAGGCCATGAATAACCTTTATTGGCATATAAAGCGGTGCGCATGAATAATGCTCTGGAAGAGGCAAGGCTAAACTAGCTTCTTCACCAGGACGTATCGTAGTATCACAAATTTGCAGCGTTTTATTTTTCATACATTTATTTAATTAAGAAATAATTTTAAAATATTAACATGCATTCATGTTTTTAACAACATAAATGGGAAACTACCTAGAAATTCCCTTATTACCAGTATTTCTTGAAACTTTTTTATCTATAGATTTAGAAATCATATTTTCTTTAAACAAAGATTTAACCTTATTCATAAACTCTTTTAACATATTTGTTTTACTACCAGTAACATAATTTTGCAACTTACTTTTAACAATATCCACCTCTTTCATTTCGCCGCTTCTTTTCTGGGAAATATTCTTAACCACCTCCTGCGAAATTTGTTTTAGTTCTCCATCTTTTAACAATGTATGCTCTGAACCTTTACTTTTCAACTCTTTATCAAGCAAACTAACTAAATTTTCAACATCTTGCGTTTGCACTATATGATTCTTGATATCAGTAATCTCAGGTAACCCATCTTCCTTACGTCTAATATTAATTACCTCAGTCAACCTCCCTTCAATTCCATATGCAAATCTAGAACCTTTCTGCATGCCAGTTACTTCACTCAAATAACTTGTAAGTTCATCTACTGTCACCTCATTTTGGCCTTTTAAAGATAAGTTACTAGCTGATATGCCTTGAGAATAATCTGATATATCAAGATCAAATCCAATATTATTAGCAAAGCTAGAAATAACTTCCTCTCTGGTTTTTTCTGGATTTTTTTCAATAACTTTTTCAACTTCAGCAAATTTACTATTTAATAGCTCAGCTACTTCTTCAAGAGTAGGCTCAAAAATTTTCACCTCCC
This sequence comes from Rickettsiaceae bacterium, assembly GCA_965233855.1. Classification (GTDB taxonomy): domain Bacteria; phylum Pseudomonadota; class Alphaproteobacteria; order Rickettsiales; family Rickettsiaceae; genus Megaera_A. The sequence goes on from OZ247586.1 coordinate 933,845, forward strand.
CTTTCTCCATGATAGTCATAGGTAAATCATAACCGTACTCTTTCTGCATTATATGTTTTGCTGCTAAAAGTTTTAATTTGGTTTCATTGCTATTATCCTTCCCTACTAATCCAGCTACAGATTCAGGAAAAAAATTAGCCAATACTTCATTATACTGTGTATGCTCCTTATCAGTCCCATCAGTACTCTCTCTATAATCACGATATTTGTCCATAAAATCGCGTTTAGAAATAATTGGTTCTAACTTACTCTTGTCATCTTTTATATTATAAAACTCACCATGCTGCGTCCCACTAACCGTAACAGAGTCATGATACATATAGCCTCTTATAGTTGACTGATCTCCATCATAGACCAAACCAATATCCATAAACAAATCCATGTTAACACCTGGAACTAGCATTGTTGCACTTCTGTTTCGTTGACCATCTCGCTCAACATTTTCATGAACACCTTCTACTTTCTTTGTAACTAAAAAATCATCCTCATTATGAAATTCCTGCATATCATATGCAAACTGTCCATCCACTTCTTGCATACCTGAACTATATAAAGCTCGAGCAATAAAATTTCCCTCATGAAACATCTCTTGTAATTCTTGGTTAGTTTTTCTTCTTTTCATATTATTCACCTTGAGCTAAGGAATATCCACGCTTTCCATCAAATTCATATAGATTCTCTACTTTAACAAAATCTATTCCAGCATCAGAAAATTTCTCTAACAAACTAGCAATCTCTGCATGAGTTATTACTCCCGAATCTGGCATAAACCTACAACACCAATGATCTGATTCTATCATATACTCATCATCGCGTGGCCAAACTTTTAAACCTTTACTAGCGATAGTTTTCATAACCATGTTACCAGCATCTAAAACATTTACCTTCCTCGCTACTTCTTCTGCAGAATTTGCATGAATATCCACAAACACATCAACACCTACTAGAACTTTTTCTTCAGAATCATCAATTTCATAACTAAATTCCTTTGGTTGAGATTCAGATGAAGCATAATCAGCTACTTTCAACGTACTTGGTTTTTCCCCTAATCTTGCAACAACTTCTTCAGCAAACTCTTTTGTTCCAACTTTTTTAGATGAAGTTTTTTCATCATAAATATCAACTGTATGTACTCCATCTTCTATTGTTTTCTTCCAAGCATTCTCAATATCAGAGGCAATATCTCCTTGACCAATATGCACAAGCATCATAATTGCGCCATTTAACAAACCAGACGGGTTTGCAATATTTTGACCAGAAATATCAGGTGCAGAGCCATGAATAGCTTCAAACATTGCATAATCTTTACCGACATTTGCTGAACCCGCCAAACCAACAGAACCTGAAATCTCAGCAGTAATATCTGAAATAATATCACCAAATAAATTTGATGTAACTACCACATCAAAAATTTCCGGCTGAGTTGCAATGCAGGCAGCGCCAATATCAACAATATAATGATCATTTTTAATTTGAGGATATTCTTTAGAAATTTCATCGAATACCTGATGAAAAATACCATCTGAGAATTTCATTATATTATCTTTACTAAAACAAGTTACCTTTTTACGATTATTTTTAACTGCATATTCAAACGCATATCTTACAATCTTTTGACAACCAGTACGACTAATCAACTTCATTGATTCGCGCATATTCCTTGTGTGTCTATATTCAATACCTGCATATAGATCTTCTTCATTTTCGCGAACAATCACGACATCAAGCTCCGGATGTTTTGTTGCAACAAATGGAGAGTAAGAAATTGCAGGGCGAACATTTGCATACAGACCAAGAGCCTTACGCAGAGTTACATTCAAACTTTTATACCCACCACCTTGAGGAGTAGTAATAGGCGCTTTTAACAAAACTTTTGTACGCTCAATGGATTCCCAAGTATCACTAGCGATACCTGATGTATAGTTCTTTTTATAAAGCTTTTCGCCGATCTCTATCATTTCGACCCTAATTTGGGCCTCAGCTTTTCGTAAAATCAACATTACTGCATCCATGATTTCAGGACCTATACCATCACCATTTGCTACTGTAATTGGCACAATCTTAGACATAAAATTCTCACTATTTTTTAAATTTAGGAAAACTCTGCAAAAAATTCTTGATATTACTTATAATTAGCGCAAGAAATGACCACTCTATAGTTTTTTTATACAGAATTATTATAGTAATAAATTATATCACGTACTTATAATTATGTACTAATATTTCATAAATATGCTGATATTTACTCAGAGGATGTGTTTAAGACTTTTCTATAATCTTCATTTAGAAACTTAACTCCAAGAATCCAAACAAAACAAATAACAACAAATACAGTCATTAAAAACCCTGCTATATCTTCATGATGCACAGCAGGAAAAATAGTGAATGTAATCATCTGAACAGATGCTCCTATTGATTTTCCAAGCTTTGCCCCGAGCACATCAACCGCTGCTTTACCCTTAGTTTTCATTTCTTTATCAATAGGTATGTATACCATCTCTTTTGTTGCATCAAATAATGAATATTTTGCTCCTTTACCAAGGATATTCTGCAAGCCACCAATAAACACTACTATTGCAAGTGGAGACATCGTCAATACTCCAGCAAATATTACATCTAGATATTCCTCAATTAATACAAATGAGAAAAACATACTACCTGCTAAAAAAATCATTAAAGGCGTCATTACCGCACCCCAAAACCAACCAAACCTTCGAATTATAACATTACCAATAAGAATAAATATCAGGGTTGATATGCCTGTCCAAAATAATACATCCCCCATATATGCCATAAAATCATCAGTTTCAGGATACATGGCTTTTGCACGTGACATCCAAAGACCTTCAATCAAATTTACTGTTGTACTATATGAAACCATTAAAATACAGATGATTGCCAAATATCTCGATGTAAAAACCATCTTAGCACTATCTTTCAAACTTAACTTCAGAATATCTGTTCTCTTGTTTTTAAATGTTATTCCTTTTAGAGTTTCAATATTCTTTATTTCTACAAAGCGATGCAACGCTAGGCAAATAGCACCCGAAAACATCATTAATATTGTCATTGATTTTAAAACAATTTCAGAATTATCACTAATACCTTCAAATAAAGGTAAGAATATATGATCACCTTTGGTAAAATATACTATCAACGCTCCTGAAATAAGCAGATTCATTTGACCAAAAATACCAAAAAATACATAGAACCTTTTAGCTTCTTCAGTCTTAGTGATCTTATTTGCCAACTGCCAAAAGAAAAGAAAAAACACTATAACAGGCCAGAGTTCGCCCATTATGTAGAATAATATAAAACTCCACTTGCCCCACATTACTATAAACCATTTTAAATGTGGTAATAGCTCTATGTAGTGCTCAACAATCTTTGGGTCGGGATGAAAGAATTCTTGATTAGGAAAAATAACAAAAGCAAAAAAAGCAAAAAAACCTAAAAACATACTGACAATAATTCGAAACACCTGCTCCGTTGTCATTACATTACACATTTTCGTGTACAAAATTACGAAGAGTATACCCATTGGCATTTCTCCCCATAACTTAATGAAACTAATAACCTCAGTTCCGATCATTGTAACAACAAAGCCATCTTTTATACTTCTAACCAAATTCTGGTTTAACAGAATAAACAGCATTAAAAATGCCATAGGCAAAAATTTTGTCAGTTCATATGAACGAATTGGCCAAACAGCAAACCTGAACTTACTATGACGAAATTTTGCAAACCGGCTAATTGATTGTGAAACTTCACTCACTAAATATAACTTCCCAATAAAATAAATTACTCTTCGTGTAAGCTAGTTCAATACAAAGAACATGTCAATGCGGTCTATTATAAAAATTATTTCAGTATTTTACTAACTAATTAATTCCATAAATTGCAATATAGATGCGAACTATTGGATAACCTTTTTAGTTAAAGAAACTATTAAAGCTACCTAGTTTCATAGTGCAGAACCTTATGTAAAATCACCATCACAAGAAAATGAACTTGACTCTTCACATGATATCCCAATTGTTGCTGTAGATACTTCAAGATCAACTACCTCTATGCATTCTGCACGACTTGCTAATTGATCTAAAAAATCATCAAACTCCAATGCCTTAGCTGCTGCATTTTTTAGAGTTTCATCAATATTTATAATTGAGAATTTTGTTTTGAGAGGAGGAAAGTCTCTTAGACTATCCATAAAAACTTGAAAATTTTCAATATCACCAAGATCTCGCAGTTTAAGCAATTGGCAGTCATTTTTTTTGATGTAACCTAGTCGAAGACCACGCTCTATTGTGTCCCCATACTCCAACTCAAATAAACGAGCACAAAAACCATTACCTTCACTTTTAATCTCTAAAAAAACCCAAATCATTGCTAGCTCGTAAGTACAATCATCTGGTATACCATTTTCTTTACAAATCTCTTCTAATTTCTTTTTAAGATAATCTCCTAAATAACTTTTGATGCCATGATCGACTGTACCAACAAGATATGAATAGGTGTAATTCCACAAATTCTGTTTTGCCAAATTTTTGATTGGATTAAAAATTGGATCACGAAGTTTTGACTTTAAAAACTGTATATCAAATTCATCTAATTTTATTCCTTTACTCATGACTCTTCCAAATAACTATCTAGATGATTTCATTACCTGCCCCATAACTTAATATAAACTGATACAATCATTTTTGTCTAATATACTTTCCTGCCTAAGCCTATATTCAAAATATTGATTAAATAAGTCTCTAAAATTATAATTCACCTACCATATTTTCAGGAATCACATATTTATCAAAATCTTCGGATGAGATAATACCTAATTCTATCGCAGCTTCTTTAAGTGTTGTACCATCTGCAAATGCTTTTTTAGCAATTTTTGCTGCATTATCATAGCCAATATGCGGATTTAGTGCAGTAACTAGCATAAGAGATTCGTCACGCAAACTATTGATTCTCTCCAGATTTGGCTCAATACCATCAATACAATTATCAACCAAGCTGACCATTGCATCGCTAAGGAGATTAATTGAATGTATTACATTTTGTATGATTAATGGTTTAAATACATTGAGTTCAAAATGACCATTTGAACCACCTACCGTAACCGACATATGATTTCCCATCACCTGCGCTGATACCATAGTCATCGCTTCACATTGCGTTGGGTTTACTTTTCCAGGCATAATTGATGAACCAGGCTCATTTGCAGGCAGATCCAGCTCACCAATACCACAACGTGGCCCAGAACCTAACAACCTAATATCATTAGCAATCTTCATCATACTAACGGCTATAGTGTTTAACGTACCTGAAAATTCAACTAAAGAATCATTACAAGCAAGTGCTTCAAACTTATTTGGAGCTGTTTTAAAAGTACAGTTTGTAAAACTTGACACTTCCTCAGCAAATTTTTCAGGAAATCCAGCTTTACAATTTATACCAGTCCCAACTGCAGTGCCACCTTGAGCCAAGAAATGTACATTTTCTAAAGATTTATTTACTCGTTCTAAATTAAGTTCTATTTGTTTTGCATATCCAGAAAACTCTTGTCCCAAAGTCACTGGAGTTGCATCTTGCATGTGCGTACGTCCGATTTTAACGATTAATTTCCAATCTTTTGACTTCTGAACCAAGCTTTTGTGAATTTTTTTCAATGCAGGAATTAGTTTTTTATTAGCTGCAATTACAGTTGCAATATGCATAGCCGTTGGAAACACGTCATTTGATGATTGTCCTAAATTCACATGATCATTTGGATGAATAGGAGATTTTCCACCTCTTTTGCTAGTTAGCTTCTCGTTAGAAATACTAGCAAGCACCTCATTCATATTCATATTTGATTGAGTGCCTGAGCCAGTTTGCCAAACTACTAAAGGAAAATTATCATCAAACTCACCGCCCAAAACCCTATCAGCAGAATTTACTATAACATCAGAAATTTTCTTATCTAAAGCGCCAATATTTGAATGAACTTTTGCAGCCGATCTCTTAAGAATGGCTAGAGCTCTGATCATTTCCATAGGCATTTTTTGATCAGCAATTTTGAAATTATTAATTGACCTCTGAGTTTGAGCCCCCCAATAATATTGATCATCAACTTTGATCTCGCCTATTGAATCCGTTTCTATTCTATATTCGCTCATAAACTCCTCTTCACTTACTTTTTATGCAATTTAAACTCTACTAACTTTGAAGATTTATTGATTTCTAATTCATAATTTTTATGTGAACATAATGTAATAATATAGTGCTCACGACAATTTCCGACAGTAACCGGAACTTTCTGAACACCTTCTAAAATTTTCAAACAATCTTCTTTCAAGACTATATTCTTTCCATTACATTTAATAATAATTGGGTTTTTATCTTCACTAGGTATACATAAACTAACCTTACCACCAAAAATTGCTGCATCACTAGCTACAACCACCAAGCAAATAGCCACTTTAGCAATTATTGAATCAACATAAATCACCCCTTCATCATAAACCAACTCAACTTCTGTATTCGAATTAACAAAGAAATCTTGCAAAAGCTTTGATAAATTAACCAAACTAGTTTTGCTTTCCCCTTCTGTAAGACCATAAGCAGTACGAAAAAATTTAATTCTACTAACCAAGTTGGCAGATTCAGCTATAGCCAATTCTCTTGTTTGCTTACCAATTTCTTTATTTTTATTATCAATTAAACTTAGGCAATTATCCACAGTACCAATAGCACCTGCAAGATCATGGCATAATTTAGCATTCAACGTTTGTGACAATTCTATTATTTTAGACATCAAACCTCCAAGGATTGATATGTTTTTTATATATGTATTGGCTTACCAAATGCTTGCAATACTGATTCATGCATCATTTCTGATAAAGTTGGATGGGGGAAAATCGTATTCATCAAATCTAGCTCCGTTCCTTCCATTTCTTTTGCAACTACATAACCTTGTATAAGCTCTGTGACGTCAGAACCAATCATATGTGCACCTAGCATCTCACCAGTTTTAGCGTCAAATATTGTTTTAACAAGCCCTTCACCATCACCTAGTATAAGCGCTTTAGCATTTGCATAAAATGGGAAACGACCAACCTTAATATTGCGCCCAGCATCAATTGCTGCTTTTTCAGTTAAACCAACGCTTGCAATCTGTGGGCTAGAATATGTGCAGCCAGGTATATTTGTTTTTGTAATTTCATGTGGTTTCTTACCTGCAATCGCTTCTGCTGCAATAACCCCTTCATGACTAGCTTTATGAGCAAGCCAAGGCGCCCCTGCAACATCACCAATAGCATAAACACCACTTTCAGATGTTTGCATAACACCGTTAGTTATAATATGTCCGCGATCTAATTTTATTTTTGTTTTATCAATACCAATATTATCTGTATTTCCTACAATCCCAACCGCCATAAGCAATATTTCTGCATCAATAACTTCTTTCTTACCGGCGCTTTCAAAGGCTACTGATACTTTTGAATCATCTGCTTTTTGCGATTCAAGCTTTATTGATGTTTTAAACTTTATACCCTTTGCTTCAAAAGACTTTCTGGCCATCTTAGAAATTTCTTCATCCTCTACAGGAAGAATACCATCCGCCGCCTCTAAAACCGTAACATCAACACCTAAAGCATTATAAAAACATGCAAATTCAATCCCTATTGCGCCTGATCCAACAACAATCATTGATTTTGGAGTAGATTTTGGTACTAACGCTTCTTTATACGTCCAAATATTTTTTCCATTTGGAGCAAAGCCCTCCAATACCCTAGCTCTTGCACCAGTAGCTATGATTATATTTTTAGCCTTAATCTGAGTTTTACCATCAACAATTAATTGCTTGGAATTCTCAAACCTAGCTTCTCCCTCAATTACTGTAACTTTATTTTTTTTCAAAAGACCCGCTATTCCTCCAACCAACTTGGAAGAAACATTTCTTGAGCGAGCAACGATTTTCTCAATATCGAACTCAATATTTTGAGCAGAAATTCCATACTCCTCTGCATGCTGCATTTTTTGATATAATTCAGCTGATTTCAGTAAAGCCTTTGTTGGTATACATCCCCAGTTCAAACATATCCCACCTAAATGCTCTCTTTCAATTACAGCTGTCTTTTGCCCTAATTGTGCCGCACGAATTGCAGCGACATAACCACCTGGACCTCCACCTAAAACTACTACATCAAAATTTTCCATAAATCGCTCTTAAATAAACATTAATACAGGTGATTCCATATATTTCTTGAATGCATTTAAAAATAATGCACCAACAGCACCATCAACAACCCTGTGATCGCACGAAAGATTTACGTCCATCATAGTGCGCATTTCAATCTTGTCATTCATGACAACCACTCTTTTACTACTTGCTCCGACAGCTAAAATACACCCTTGCGGTGGGTTAACTATAGCATTAAAACTCTTAATACCATACATACCCAAATTAGAAATACTAAAACCTCCACCCTGGAATTCTTCAGGCTTCAAGCTATTTTCTCTTGCTCTTTTTGCTAAATCTTTCATCTCAGATGAAATTTTTGTTATCTCCTTTTGATCAGCATTTCGAATCACAGGTGTAATCAAACCACCTTCAATTGCAACTGCAACAGATACATCAATATTATTATACATCATAATTGCTTCATCGCTCCAGCTAGCGTTTGCCTCTGGAATATCTTTTAAAGCCTTTGCAGTAGCTAAAATTACAAAATCATTTACAGACAATCTCTTAGATTTATCATCACCAAAACCTGCATTAATTTGTGCTCTTGCGTCCAAAACAGAATCCATTGCACACTCAATAGACAAATAAAAATGTGGAATCGTTTGTTTTGATTCAACCAAACGTTTTGCAATCACCTTGCGCATGTTATTGTTTGGCACTAAATTATATTCTTGTGGGTGTCTTTGCACACGTCCCTTTGCGGATCCTCCAGCTAAAACATCGGCTTTAACTATTCTTCCATGTGGACCAGTGCCAACAATTGAGGAAAGACTAATTCCTTCATTGCTTGCAATTCTTTTTGCCAATGGTGATGCAAAAACTCTACCCGCTACTCCGACTTTTGGAACTTTTTGTTCTATCTTAGTTGAGGAAGATATTGGCTGCTCATTCGTAATTTGAGGTGACTTAACTTCAGATTCAGGTTTTGCCGCTGGGGCGCTGTTTTTAGCAACAAAGTCATCGATAACAGACGCATCCTCCCCCTCTTCTAATAATACTGCGATTAATGAGCTAACCGCCACTTCTTGCGCACCTTCTTGGACAATAATTTTAGTAAGCACACCTTCATCCACAGCTTCAACTTCCATTGTTGCTTTATCTGTTTCAATCTCAGCTATTACCTCACCTGCTGATACGGCATCACCTTCTTTCTTGATCCATTTCGCAAGGTTACCATGCTCCATCGTTGGAGAAAGAGCTGGCATTAAAATTTTTACTGGCATTTTCTACTCTTTATAAATTATCTTCTCTATAACAAGCACGCTTTGCGGCTTCTACTATTTCTTCAATTGTTGGAAGCGACAATTTTTCTAAATTCTCTGCATATGGCAATGGCACATCTTTACCTGCAACCACTTCGATTGGTGCATCTAAATAATCAAACGCCTCTCTCATTACTATTGAAGCTATTGTTGCACCAACACCAGCAAAAAAGAAACCTTCTTCTACAGAAACTAATCTATTTGTTTTGGTTACTGATTCAATTATTGCATCTTCATCTAGCGGTTTAATGGTTCTTAAGTCAATTACTTCCGCACTGATCCCTGCATCTGCTAAAATATCTGCAGCTTCTAGCGCCATACCTACTTGAAGTGAAAAAGCCAAAATTGTTACACCTTCCCCTTCTCTCAGAATTTTTGCCTTACCAATTTCAATTGGTTCTACATCATCAGAAACTTCAAAAGTCTGACCATACATTATCTCGTTTTCTAGAAAAATTACTGGATTATCATCTCTAATCGCACTCTTAAGCAACCCTTTACTATCTTCTGCACTATATGGAGCAACAACTTTTAGACCAGGAACATGAGCATATGTTGCAGCGTAATTCTGGCTATGCTGCGCAGCTACTCTAGCTGCTGCACCATTTGGTCCACGAAAAACTATAGGGCAACCAAGCTGACCGCCTGACATATAATTTGTTTTTGCAGCTGAATTAACAATCTGATCAAATGCTTGCATAGCAAAATTAAATGTCATAAATTCAACAATAGGTCTAAGACCGCCAAACGCAGCACCTACTGCAAGCCCCGTGAATCCATGCTCCGTTATTGGTGTGTCAACAACACGCTTTGAACCAAATTCCCCAAGCAAGCCTTGAGTTATTTTATATGCACCCTGATATTCTGCGACCTCTTCACCCATTACAAAGACATTTTCATCTCTTTGCATTTCTTCTTGCATAGCCTGAAGCAGAGCTTCTCTTACCGTAATTTCTGCCATAATCAACCTTATTTGTATATATCTGTAAACAGCTCATCTTCACTTGGAAGCGGCTCATTTGTAGCAAATTCTGCAACAGATGCTATAGTTGCTTTCACTTTTTGCTCTATTTCCTTGATTTGATCCTCACTTGCATAAGAATTATCAAGAATCATCTTTTTAATCACAGCAATTGGATCTTTCTGTTTATACTTATCAACTTCTTCTTTTGAACGATAATTTGCTGGATCCGACATTGAATGCCCACGATATCTATAAGTTTTTACCTCGATAATTGCCGGACCGTTACCATTTCTAACATGCTCAGCAACTTGAAGAGTTGCATCATAAACTGAATCTACATCCATTCCATCTGCTTGAACTCCAGGAATACCGAAAGATTCACCTTTTCTATATAAATCTGTCATTGCAGTTGAACGTGATAATGAAGTACCCATCGAATACCCATTATTTTCAATCACATATATCACTGGCAATTTCCAAAGTGCAGCCATATTAAAAGCTTCATAAACTTGACCTTGGTTTACCGCCCCGTCACCTAAAAAAGTAAAGCATATATTCTTTGTATCATTATATTTTTCCGCAAATGCCAGACCTGTCCCGATTGGAACTTGCGCACCAACTATCCCATGCCCACCATAAAACTTCCCTTCACTGTTAAACATGTGCATTGAACCACCTTTACCTTTTGAGCAACCAGAAGCCCTACCAGTCAATTCAGCCATAACGAATTTAGGATCAATACCAGACATAATAATATGTCCATGATCACGATAACTTGTGATTGTACTGTCTTCTTTTTGTTTTGCTTTTTGAATACCAGCGATTACCGCTTCTTGACCAATATATAAATGACAGAAACCACCAATCATTCCCATACCATAAAATTGCCCACATTTTTCTTCAAAACGTCGAATCAACAGCATCTTTTCAAATGAATCAACATAGTCAGAAGGATCTAATTTATATTTCCCTTGTTCAAACATATTTCAAACTTCATTTTTTTATCATATAAAAACGAACCATAATACGCACCACTTTTATTGTCAACACGCGCACATCATAATTAATATTAATGTTAATTATACGCATTTTACCCCTAATTCCTAATTTTAATTGCCCCACCAACTGTAATTTATTTACGTTATAGTTATTAGATACAAAGACCTAGGACAAAATAACATAAATAAAATAAGCCAAAAATAGATTTAACTTGCAATTATTAACAACTTTTTATATGATGCTTTTATAAACATATATTAACTTTTGACTTTTGCTATTTTAATGACTAAGAACAAATTACAACAAAAATTAGTTTCATTTACTGAAAACAGCGCTGAGCTAGATAAAATCACTAAAGACATGCAAAGTGGCTGGTCAATTATTAGTCTTGTAAAAAATGGGAGCTACTATGTAGGCATCATGGAGCTAAGCGATAGTTTCAATGAAGTAAAGGAAAGCCTATACATCCCTCCAAGAAAGAAGATTAAGATTTCAGCTAGCAGCTAAATTTATCAATACATATAATATAATAACACCAATATTGCCACTTTATAGTATAGTACGCAACATTTATTGTCATTCTTAGGAACATCCTTTCTCCTTGCTCAGGTGAGATACAAGCCGACACACCGCGACTCCAGGAACTGTAAGAAATAAAAAAACATATATGAAAACTGTCTGAACAATAAGGAGATATTTTTGTATCATAAACTACTCCTCATCATCTTATTCAAATTCTATTAGAACCTGACCACTTGAAACACTATCCATCTCAGAAACCATAATTTTAGAAATAGTGCATGTCCTTTCTGCTGTAATAATGTTTTCCATCTTCATGGCAGTCAAAACTATTAAATCTTGACCAGGTGTAACTGACTCACCTTCCTTAACATTTATTCCAACAATTTGACCAGATAATGGAGCAACCAATTCTGATTGATCCTCATCATCACTTCGATCTGGCATCAAAGCTTCGAGCTCTGACATCCTCGGAGAACGAACATATGTATCAACTGTAATTCCCGAATAAGTCAATCTATAGCCAGTTGAAATACGCTCAACCTTCACATTAACTTTTTGCCCATTAATAATAGCGGCAACAAGAGAAGTCCCAATATTCCAATTGCTACGAATCGTTGATCTATTCGAACCATGCCTAATATTATATCCATCATCAACTGACTTGATCATCACTGGAAATTGCCCCTCATCAATAGAAACAATCCACCTTGTGCCTATTTTATTAGACTGATCAGATAATTGATTTGGCAATGAAACAGCCCTTTTTTGCTCAGTCAAGAATGCAAAAATAGCTGTTGATAAGAATACTTCATTAATTTCAGAAGTTAGCTTTGCTCCAGAAAAACCATCTGGATACTCTTCATCAATAAAGCCAGTATGAATATCACCAGCTCCAAAACGTTCATGATGAATCAAAGCCTCAAGAAAACTAATATTATGTGAAATACCATGGATTACAAAAGACCCAAGAGATTTTTTCATCAACTCTATTGCCTCTTCCCTAGTATCTGCATAGGTACATAGTTTTGCAATCATAGCGTCATAATACATACTAACCTCACCGCCAGCACCTATACCACTATCAATCCTTACATTTGCATTTTTTGGCGGCTCTTGATATTCTAAAATACGACCACTTGACGGTAAAAAACCACGAGAAGGGTCTTCTGCACAGATTCTAGATTCTATCGCCCACCCCTTCAGTTTTACATCTTCTTGTGTAAATGAAAGCTTTTCACCCGCAGCAATCCGAACCATTAATTCAACAAGGTCAAACCCAGTTACAAGTTCAGTTACCGGATGCTCAACCTGCAATCTTGTATTCATCTCAAGAAAATAGTAATCCTTATTATTATCCATCATAAATTCAACAGTACCTGCTGAAAAATAACCAACCTTCTTAGACAATGCCACAACTTCTGAGTACATTTTCTGACGCGTTTTCTCGTCAACAAAAGAACTTGGAGCTTCTTCGATCACCTTTTGGTGATATCTTTGAATAGAACATTCACGCTCTCCTAAACACACTACATTCCCAAATTGATCTGCAATTACCTGAATCTCTATATGCCTTGGAGCTACAATAAGCTTTTCAATAAAAACACGCCCATCACTAAAGCAATTTTCTGCTTCAAATTTAGCGGACTCATAAGCTTTTTCCATTTGCCCCGGATTCTCAACAACTCTCATCCCTCGACCACCACCTCCTGCAGCAGCCTTAATAATTATCGGAAAACCTATATTTTCAGCGATTTCTATTGCTTGCTCAAGATTATTAATAGTCCCCATATATCCTGGAACGGTGCTTACACCAGAATCAATTGCAATTTTTTTAGCCTCAATTTTATCACCCATTTTTTTGATAACTTTTGCACTTGGACCAATTAAAATAATTCCTTCTCTCTTTAAAATGTTTGCAAATTGAGAGTTCTCCGCTAAAAATCCATACCCTGGATGCACAGCTTGCGCACCACTAAGTCTTATAGCACTGATAATATTTTTTATGGAAAGATAACTTTCTGTAGCTGGTGAATTACCAATGTAATATGCTTCATCTGCATATTGCACATGGTCAGAATTGGTATCTGCTTCAGAATATACTGCTACAGATTTAATACCCATCAAGCGCAATGTCTTCATAATACGAAGAGCAATTTCACCTCTGTTTGCAATTAATACTTTTTCAAATAATGGCTTATTCATTTCAGGCTCTTATAATGGTAAATTATCATGTTTTTTCCAAGGCATCTCAACCTTCTTTGTACGCAAATAACTTAAACCTTTGCATATTCTCCAACGAGTGTTTTGCGGTCTAATTATATCATCTAAATACCCGCGAGAGGCTGCTACAAAAGGTGAAGTGATACTTTCCTTATATTCATCAATTTTCTTTTGTCTTTTTTCAGGATCTTTAGAATCTTCACGGAAAATAATTTCAGCTGCACCTTCCGCGCCCATCACAGCAATTTCAGAATTTACCCATGCATAATTCAAATCACCTTTAAGATGCTTCGAATTCATTACAATATAAGCTCCCCCATATGCTTTTCTTGTAATAATAGTAATCTTTGGCACAGTTGCTTCTGCATATGCATAAAGTAATTTCGCACCATGTTTAATAATCCCATTATACTCTTGCTCAACCCCAGGCAAGAAACCTGGAACATCAACAAGCGTTACAATTGGAATATTAAATGCATCACAAAACCTGATAAAGCGAGCTGCTTTTCTAGATGAATTAATATCTAAGCACCCAGCTAAATGAAGCGGTTGATTGGCTACAAATCCAACAGGAGAACCTTCCATATAACCAAAACCAATTAAAATATTTTTTGCATAATCAGGTTGAATTTCAAAAAACTCTCCTTCATCTACAATACGTTCAATCAGTTCCTTCATATCATAAGATTTATTTGGAACCGTTGGAACAAGAGTATTAAGCGACATATCGACCCTATCTGCTGGATCTCTAGTCGAACGAACCGGGAGATTATCACGATTAGATAATGGCAAGAAATTGAAAAATCTTCTTGTTTCTAGCAATGCTTCAATATCATTTTTAAATGCAAGGTCAGCTACGCCTGATTTTGTTGTATGAACTTTTGCCCCACCAAGTTTATTTTGTGAGACTTCTTCACCAGTGACTGTTTTCACAACATCCGGCCCTGTTACGAACATATAAGACGAACCTTTTACCATAAAGATAAAGTCTGTTAAAGCTGGAGAATATACTGCACCACCCGCACAAGGTCCCATTACAAGAGTAATTTGAGGAACAACACCAGAAGCTTTTACATTTCTTTGGAATAATTCACCATATCCACCAAGAGCATCAACCCCTTCTTGAATTCTAGCTCCTCCAGAATCATTAATACCAATTACTGGAGCACCAACTTCAATTGCCGAATCAATTAAATTACATATTTTCTTTGCATGATATTCACCAAGAGAACCACCTAGAACCGTAAAATCCTGACTATAAACAAATACTAAACGACCATTTATGGTTCCATGACCAGTTACAACACCATCGCCTGAAAATTTTTTACTTTTCATTCCGAAATTGTCACAACGATGCTCAACAAACATCCCCGTTTCTTCAAAAGAATCTGGGTCAAGTAAAACCTCTATACGCTCTCTAGCTGTCAACTTCCCTTTACTATGCTGCGTCGAGACTCTTTTAACGCCACCGCCTAACAAAGCAGAACTTTTTTTCTTTGCTAGCGCTTGTTGCTGATTAATAGCTTGCTTACTCATATCAAAACACATCCGTATATTAATCTAGAAATGCCGATTATAATAAATAAATTCCATAAAAGATATAATAAAAATTTATATAATATAACCCATTATATAACTCGACTAAAAACAAAAGAATCTCTATTATCCTTCAAGATAGACATAAAATTAAATATTTATGAGCATAGAACAACCTGTATCAGATAATTTAAACCCAGAACAATTAAAAGCAGTTAATCAAACTGAAGGACCATTATTGGTTTTAGCTGGAGCAGGAACAGGAAAAACGAAAGTTCTTACTAGCAGAATTGCGCATATTATAGAACAGAATTTAGCTTACCCTTCGAATATTCTTGCAGTCACTTTTACGAATAAAGCAGCAAAAGAAATGCAAGAACGAGTGAATAACCTCATTCACTCTGATGGATTAAACATCGGAACATTCCATTCAATATCTGCTAGAATGCTTCGGTCTCATATTAACTTACTTGATCTAGGTTTAACTAGTAATTTTACAATCATCAATCAAGATGATCAAATCAAACTAATTAAAAACATCGCTCTCCAAAACAATGTTGATGTAAAACAATATCCACCAAAAACGATACACATAATTATATCACGATGGAAAGATCAAGGCTTGCTATCAGACAAACTATCGGATTCTGACTTACATTCACCTGCACATAAAGCAGCCAGTTTAATATATCCTGAATATCAAAGACAAATGCATGATTCGAATGCAGTAGATTTTGGTGATTTATTATTATATTGCAACCAGCTCTTAATTCACAACCCTGACATTCTAGAACATTATCAAAACAAATTTAAATATATTCTAATTGACGAGTATCAAGATACAAATGCTGTTCAGTATATTTGGGCTAGGATGCTTGCAAGTAAAAATAAAAACATTTGTTGTGTTGGTGATGATGATCAGTCAATTTATAGTTGGCGTGGAGCCGAAGTTAAAAATATACTACGCTTTGAGCAAGGTTTTCCAAATGCACAAATAATCAAGCTGGAACAAAACTATCGCTCCACTCATTTTATTCTAGGAGCTGCTTCAAATATTATTACAAATAATAAAAACAGGCACGGTAAAAAACTTTGGACCGATAAAAAAGAAGGCGAAAAAATTCGTATAATATCATGCTGGAATGATAAAGAAGAAGCGCGTTTCATCTCAACTGAAGTAGAAAGTTATATTAAAACTGAAAAATACAGAGCCAACCAAATTGCTATTTTAGTCCGCGCAGGATTCCAAACTAGAGCATTTGAAGAAGTCTTTATAAGCAACGCCCTACCTTATCAAATCATTGGTGGCTTACGATTCTACGAGCGAATGGAAATTCGTGATGTTCTTGCATATATTCGATTAAGCATCAACCCAAACGACAATCTAGCGCTAGAAAGAATTATCAATGTTCCAAAAAGATCTATAGGAAACGTAACTCTTAAGAAGATAAAAGATTTCGCTGGTGAAAGAGAAATCTCCGTTTTTGAAGCCATAAAAACTATGGTAAAGGAAAACAAGTTCTCAGGCAAAGCAAAAGATAGTCTAGCGAATTTTATAAATTTAATTACATTGGCTCAACAAAAATATGATGACGAATCTGCATTTGATGTAACTAAATTTATTCTTGAAGAATCAAACTATCTCAACATTCTAAAAGCAGAAAAAACAGAAGAGTCCAGAGGCAGAATAGAAAATATAAACGAAATGCTGAGAGCAATTGATGAATTTGACAACATCTCAGAATTTGTCGAACATTCTAGTCTTATAATGGATAATGAATCGCTTGAAACTGATTTTGGCGGCACTGTCAAAATTATAACACTACATGCGGCAAAAGGTCTTGAATTTGATTTTGTCTTTTTACCTGGCTGGGAAGAAAACATTTTTCCACATCAAAAAGCACTATCAGAGGAAGGTGAGAAAGGATTGGAAGAAGAAAGAAGAATTGCATATGTAGGTGTCACACGCGCAAAAAAAGAACTCTGCATTACTTATGCAGAAAGCAGAAGAGTTTTTGCAGAAATAATAAACTCTCTTCCATCAAGATTTCTTTCTGAAATACCAGATAATCTTTGCATAAGAAGCTCATCAACAAATAAACTAAACTACATGGGATCAAGACATAATTTTTCTATGCAAACCACTAAACCAACACAATTAAACAAAATTGATACTTCTGGTAAAAAACCAGGAAATAAAGTTAATCATCAAAAGTTTGGCACTGGTATAATCGTTAGAAAAAGTGGAGATAGTCTTGAAATAGCCTTTGAGAAAATAGGTCTTAAAACTATCAAGGAAGATTTTGTAAAGGAAATTTAATATTAGAATTTAAATAAAAATAAGGTAACCCCAACTATGCATAAGAATCTAATTTTACCATTTGATCTAGAGATGGTTTATCAGTTCTAATTTGGTAATTTATGAGTCCAGCAAATAAGTGAGAAAAAGCGTTGATAGGTGATCTGTGCCTACTATGAATCAAAGTATTAAATGACTTCATAGAGGAGAATATAGTCTCAATAAAACTACGACGCATCAACATCATTTTATCTGTAGTATCCATTAAAATATTTTTCATATTCTTTTTGATTTTAGTAATCAAAGTCACTTTTTGTTCAAATAATTCAGCGGATAGTTTTTTGGATATATACCCTTTATCACCAATAAGTTTACCAGTAATACCTTTCACCATTTCCATAACTGGAGAACGATCATTAACGTTGCCACCAGTAATAGTCATACTTACAATTTCTCCGAATGTATTGAGAATAAAGTGCAACTTAAAGCCAAAAAACCAACCAGTAGAAGTCTTGCCTTTTTTAGCTAATCCTTTAAAAACTTTATGTCTTTTTTCTCGAAGATTATGACAAACAGCCATAGGCGTTGCATCTATAAACATATATTCTGTTACCTTACCTTCAAGGCTTTTAAGCATGCAAACCACAGCAGGGAAAGCAAGTTTTATTAGTGCTGTAAAGCGATCGTAATGTACTAAGTAGCTGAATAAGTTTCTGTGATTCCTCATAAGTTCTAGGTAAAAATATTTAAAGCATGACATTCCAGATTGATGGAAAGCTATCAGAATAGTTATTATTTCTGACAAGCTCATTTTACATGGTTTATTACGCTTTCTAATACCACTGGTAATGAGTGTCTTTTTGTACCAATTTTCAAATCCTTTACAAAAATCATCGACAAAGCAGAACAAACTATCGTAATCTATATTCATTGGGGTACCTTTTTTAGATTGCAAAAATACAGAATACCCCAATATCACTAGCTATGCAGTCCTTTTCTTATACATAGTTCGGGTTATTATAAAAATCTGCACTTATATTTAATACACCAACAGATTGTTCTAAATCACCTAAATCTCTATATACCGCACTTAAGTGTGCTAAACTCCACGCATACTCAAAACTTTCTTCGCCGCGCTCCTTTTTATAAATTTTTATCGCACGTACTAAATAGTCTTTAGCCTTATCAGGGTACCCTATACTACGATAAACACTTGCAAGATGAACTAAACTCCAAGCTGTCTTGGTATGATCCACTCCATATTCTTTTTCATATGTAATTAATGTTTTTTCTAATAACCTTCTAGCTTTCGTATAACTCCCTATATTTTTATAAATTTGTCCTAAATATGATGAACTCCATACAGCGCTTTTATGATCTTCACTATATTGTTGCTTATATATATAGTAACCATTTTTTAGCAAGCTTTTAGCCTGAGAATAATCACCAATATTCCTATAAACACTACCAAGAGTAGTCGATATCCAAGCAGTCTCTGTATGATTAAGTCCATAATATAATTTATAAGACTCCATCGCCTTTTCTAAACACTCTTTTACTTTCTCAAAATCGGCAATATTTCTATACACACTACCCAACCTCGCTAACACCCTAGCTTGATTAATATCAAACTTCTTTCCATTTTTACTATACATTGTGAGAGATGTTTGCAGAACTTCTTTAGCTCTATCGTATCTTCCAAGATAAAAATAACAAATACCCAACTTACTATTCAGCATCGCCACATCTTCATTACTGAACAAATGTGCATGGCTTAATAAAGCTTTAATATGAGGTATTAATAATTGCATTTTAGACATATTATGCTTATCTAACTCTTTAGATAAATGATTATCTAAAGAAGTTAAAATGTCGTGAAGCTGCTTTGAATTCTCTGCAAATTGTAATGAATTGACAAATTTATATGTATTATAAAGGATGGAAATAAATTACTAAAGAACAAGTTATAACCTACTCACTCTTATATTTATAATTAACCTCAACTGCTTGCAAACGCTCATTAAGGTTACTTATCACTTCGTGTGTAATGTTCAATGAATTATTTACAAATAAAACTTGTGAACTTGGAAGAACAATATTAAATCCATATTTTTTAGAAAGATCACTTATTACATCAATTGTATTCTTATGCACCTCAGCAATCGCTTCAGCATGCGCTTGCTCTAATGCAGATTTCTTATACTGCATTTCTTGTTGCGTAGCACTAACCCTTTTATTGAACGCTGCCACTAATGTTTCAAATTTTTCTTTTGGAAGAACCCCACGTTTTTGAATCAACTCAGATTCAGCTTCTTTAAGTTTAACTTCTTTAGAAGATAATTCGCTCTGAATCTGTTCGCTTATAATATTTATAGATTTCTTAATATGTAAAATTGCTTTAGAATGCTCTAAAATAGACTCTACATCTACCACTGCAGCCCTAGCATCAAACCTGCTATCTAAATCTTTAGCATTCTCCTCGTCAGCAAATGAAATTACTGGAAAGAGAATTACGAAACATAGTATCTTAAACATAAATTTCATAACTCTCTCCATTCTTTATTTCATTTTTATAAACTTGTAGAAAACTTAATGTGGAAGGTTTGTTTTTCATCAAATTTTTCTTTCTTAATCGGAAAACCCCAATCAACTCTGATAGGTGCAATCCTTGTCACCCACAGCACACCAAACCCCACAGAAGCTCTAATTGACTTTTTATTATAAAAGCCCTTTGCTGTTGAAGCGATTGAATCAGCATCCCATAAAGAGCCAGCATCTGCAAATAATGCACCTGTCACATTAAACTCTTCCGGTAGACCAACTGGGAAATTAAGTTCTGTTGAAACAGTATAATATTTCTGACCACCTAGCCCCTCGTCTGTTACTTTATCTCTAGGACCAATACCACCATGAGCAAAACCTCTTAAAGTATAATCACCAACATTAAAACGGTCAGATATTCTTATCTTCTTGCCCTTAATACCTTTAATAATACCAGCAGATGTTGATAATTTTATAGTATATTTATTATCAACAAATGATTTAAAAGCTTTACCATCTATTTCACGCTTTAAATATTTAGTATTTCCTCCTATACCGGCAAATTCCTGTGTACCAGAAACTAAGAAACCATTTTTTGGTAATACAATACTATCTGTTCTATCATATGTCAGACTATGAGAAATTGATGAAGTTGTATACTCACCAACCTGCTCCTTAATAAATATGGAGTTAGTTTTCGAAGGAGCTTTTAACTCATCTCTTTTTATAGAGTAATCAATAGAATGCGACAAATCATCTGTGATATCATATCCAAGAGATGTTCTAGCACCAATAGATTTAAGTGAGTAATTTTGTTCACCATTTGCAAAGCCGCTACCACGTCCATTTTCACTTCTATAAATATTACCACCAAGAGATAAATCTTTATCTAGGAAGTTAGGGTCAGTGATTCCAGCATAATAATATAAACTCTTCTTACCAGCTTGCACACCAGCATTAAAATATTTCCCTGTACCAACTAAATTTCTTTCTAGGAAAGAAATTCTTCCAAATGGTCCGCCGGCTGTATTATACCCTAAGTCAAAACCAATATGTGCTGTTGATTTTTCTTCAACATTTATATTTACATCATATCTGTCTCTCTTATCTGTCGGAGCCATTTTTAAAGAAAATTTTCCAAAATAATCTAGATTTCTAATGTTACGTTCACCTCTTGATATTTTTCCTTTATTAAATACATCACCTTCTGCGATCTGTAATTGACGTCTAATAACATGATCTTCAGTCTTTAAGTTACCTTCAATATTAATATTATTAATAAAAATTTTATCAGCCTGATCGACTACAATCACTACGTCAACTGTTTGGCTATTTCTATTAGTACGAACATCTGGTGTTACATTCACTTGAGGATACCCTTTACTAGCTAGATACTCAGAAATCTTCTCAGCCATGCGCTGCATCGCGCCGAAATCATAAGTTTCGCCTTCACGATTATCAATAAACTTCCATACTTCTTTATCATCAATATTTGCAAGTTTATTTTGCAGTGATATTTTTCCAAAATTATATTTTTCGCCTTCATCTATAGAATAAGTGATTGCAAAACCTTCCTTAGTAGGTAGCAAATCAGCTGTTACTGAAATAACTCTAAAATCTGCAAACCCAACTGAATTATAGAACTTACTTAATAAATGTTTATCAAACTCTATTCTATCTGGATCAAATGTATCATTAGTCTCCAGGAATCTAAACCATTTAGATTCCTTAGTCATAACAATCGAACGCAGCTCTGAATCTTTATAGTTTTCATTCCCTACAAAAGATATATTCTTAACACCAGTCTTCGGACCTTCATTAATATCGAATATAACTTTTACTCTATTATTTTCTTGCTTTTCTATTTGAGATTTTACTTTTGCTGAAAATCTACCTGATCTTTTATATATTTCCTTTATTTTAGTAACATCAGTTCTCAGCTTAGCTTTCCTTAAACTCTCACCTGGAGAAGTATACATCTCTCGAGCTAACAAATCTGTTTTAACCTTATAATTCCCCTTAAACTGAATTTTACTTACAAAGGGAGTTTCCTTAACAACAACATTTAATGTACCATCATTAAACTTCAAACTAATTGTTTCAAAAAGCAATGTGGAGTGAAGGTTTTTTACCGCCTTACTCTTTATTGACTGCGAGAATTCATTTCCAACATCAAGAGCAAGATACTCCCGAATTGTAGATTTTTCTACTCGCTGATTACCTTGAACATTTATCTTCTTAATCTTATCAGCCATTACCGTAGTTGAAGTAATAATTGCTACAATAAATAATAGTATTTTTATAAATCTATTCACTAAACCCTCTTTGATAGATATTATGAGAACAATTGATTTTTATACCATTTACCCCAAAAAATACAACTAAAAAAATCACACACCTGATCATACCAATAACAAAAAATTATTGTAAAACTTATTTGTTTACCAAAGCTCTTTTTTTTGTTAAAATCACGGGCTAATTCTTACAGATGGAATCACTCTAAATGACCAAAACCCAAATTAACACTAAATCTATTTCACGCATTGCTGCAATACAAACTATTTATCAGTTCGAGAATGAGAAAAATACATCAGATATCGAAACTTTACTTCTTAGAATGGTAGAATTTTATAAAGATAAAGATATAAAAAGTGATTATGAGCTTGATAAGACGAGCAAACTAAAACTTAGACCTAGCTATAACTACTTAAATGAACTTGTAAAATTTACGCACGAAAATATTCAAGAAATTGATCAAATAGTTGAAAAGCATCTAACAAATGAGTGGAATCTCCAAAATCTTCCAAAACTACTTTTTGCCACGCTTAGAGTTGCAGTATGCGAACTCAAATATTTTCCCAAAACACCAAGCAAGGTAATTATCAATGAATATACAGATATTGCAAGTGACATGCTTGATAGCGGCGAAGTTGGTTTTATAAATTCTGTTCTCGATAAATATGCTTCAGATTGCAGGTAAATATGACAACTTCATCAGGATATAGAGGAAAATTTACCGAAGTAAAAACCGCCAAAAAGCGAAAAACTTCTTCAACCAGATGGCTAAAACGACAACTTAACGACCCATTCGTTGCAAAATCTAAGCTAGATGGCTACAGATCAAGAGCTGCTTATAAGATCGTTGAAATTAACGATAAGTTCCAACTTTTAAGACCAGGAGATAATGTTGTTGATCTAGGAGCCGCTCCCGGAGGATGGAGTCAAGTTGCCGCTCAGATAATTAAATCTGATTCAAAAGGTGCCAAAAATAAACTTGTTGCGATTGACTTACTACCAATAGAAGGCATTGGAGGAGTAATATCTTATGAAAAAGATTTTTATGACGAAGATGCAAAAGATTTAATAATAAACTCTCTTGATGGCCAGCTTGCAGATGTTGTACTAAGTGATATGGCAGCTAATACAACAGGCCACAGTCAAACTGACCATTTACGTATTATGGATCTATGCGAGAATGCACTAATTTTTGCATTAAAAATCCTAAAACCAGGTGGACATTTCGTAGCAAAAATATTTAGAGGTGGTGCGGAAAACGATTTACTAGAAATGGTAAAACAAAATTTCAAAAGAGTAAAACACTTCAAACCAGACTCAAGCAGAAAAGAATCTAGTGAATTTTATCTAGTAGCCCTTGAAAGAAAAGAAAAATAATTATGAAAAAACTTTGTACAATATTTTTAATTTTTTGTATTAATCTAGTTTCTACAAATGCACAAGAAATCAAAATTGGAATAATGCAACATGATTTTGATTCCAAGATTAAACATAGATACGAAAAAGGACAGAATATTATTGTTGAATATCTATTTAACAAAATGCCCAACTATCTAAGAGCATATCCTCACATAGGAGCAAGTATTAATAATAAAGGCTTCACAAGCAATATTTATACTGGCCTTACATGGCAATTTGACATTAAAGATTTTTTACTGATTGAAGCGTCGCTTGGAGCCAGCATAAATAACGGAGAGCGCATAACTTCGAAAAAAAAGCGAGCACTTGGATCAAAGATTTTATTTAGAGAATCGTTTTCAGTGGGTTATTTAATTAATCAGAACAATAGAATATCCATAATGATTGACCACATGTCAAGTGCTGACATAAGAAAACCAAATCCTGGTCTTACAGATATTGGAATTAGATATGGCTATAAATTCTAAATGAATCAATTACTCCATGATGGATCAGGAATTAAAGGCACAGAAGAATTAATTGAATTAATATAATACTCCTTCTCGTAAGGATTCCAACCTATAATTTGCGTGACAAAACTATGACTTGAAGCGCCATATTGTGCATAGTTAATTACAGCTCCTATATAATCATTTGGTGTTTTTGGATTTAATATCTGGCGATAATACGCAAATTTGCATTGCTTTTTACTTTTACATTTAATAGCTCCATCTATCTCCTTAAACTGCATTATTTGCCATTTCAAATCTAATAATACTACGACAGCTATAAAATTCTTTATCCCCCAAGCAGAATCACGCGCCGTATCCCCTATTAAAACAGCTTCTTTAATAGATTTATCTTCTCTTATACTAATAGGAATAATACGAATTTTACTATATAGAGAGTTAAGATTTGGGATAGTTTCCTTTTTATAATAATCCGCAAATTCAACATTTACCTTAGAAAAATCTTTTATCTCTATAAGTTTTGATAATTGCGGCTTTACATCAGATATTAGATTAGCCCTAACCTCTGAAGCTAAAGCCTCAGAAAATAGAAAAGCCAAACAGAAAAGCAAAATACGAAACATATTTCAAAAAAACTACCGAACTAAAGCTCTAGTCCCTTATAACCATTACAGAAATTGATGAATGACGAACTATCTTAGAAGCGTTTGGGCCAAGCATATAATCTTTAAACTGAGGCCTAACAGCTGATAACATAATTAAATCAGCACTTACTTTTTCAGAATAATTTATCACTTCATCATAAATTGCTCCACGCCCAACATTGAATTCTACTTCAACACCTTCTGGAACATATTTTTTGATTAAATCATCAAAAAGCTCTTTGTATTTTTCTTTTTGATCCTTCATCCAATTACGCGGCAAATAGTCTTCAAGAACCTTCATACCAAAATCTGGCATAATATGAACTAAATGAATTTTAGCTCCAAAAGCATTAACAAAATTAAGAGCAGGAGGAAAAACCGCCTTAATAGATTGTTTATCCGATAAATCAACTGGTATTACTATATTTTTAAACATAACAAATGCTTTCTCTATATCTTATTTTATTATCTATTCTTCTGCTTTAAAGGCAGGCAGAATAAAACTGTTTGTAAAGTGCTCTTTATCTAAATCATATAGAGCTGGACTAGAAGATTTAAACCGATCAACTATTTTAGGAAAATAATCTAAAAAATTCTGAACTATTTTCTTATCTACATGCTCTGCTGCAACTAAAATAGCTTGCACAGCCACACTCTCTTGATCCTGAGCAATACCAGGATATCCACCGGCTGGCAAAATAACCTTATAAAAACCAGGATTGTTCTTTAAAAGTAACTCTATTTTATCACTATCAATTGTAACAAAATCAGCTTCACACGAATGAGTAATAAAATTAACCAGCGCACTAGGATGGCCAGTCATCATCATTATTGCATCAATATTGCCTTTACAAAACTCTTTTGCATAATCTTCATGAGCTAGCTCAATATCAATTGGTGATTTTTTAAAGTCATAATAGGACTCTAAGGCTTTATATGTAATTGAACTATCTGACTTTGGCGGACCATTAGAAATTTTTCTTCCTTCCAAATCACCAAATACTAGAATTTTATCGTCGTCTTTCACTATAACTGTAAAAACTTCATCATGTAATCTAAGCACTTGATACATGTCATCAAAAGGCTTAGTAGTAGCAAAATAACCTTTACCTGAATATGAATCCAAAGCTAAATTTGAAAGCGTAAAAGCAAAATCTATTTTGCCTCTTTGTAACAACCATAGATTCTCAAGTGATCCCGTTGTTGGAACTACTTCACATGGAATACCATCATTTGCTTTTGAAATATAGCGACAAACTTTTAATCCAATAGAATAGTAACCTTCTAATAGACTACCAGCCCCTATTCTAATCTTACCATCTTCTGCACCCGAAGCTGGGACCACAAAAATCATTACTATAAAATACGATAGAACGAATAAACGCAATTTTTGCATAATATTACTACACTAATTACTCAGAGTTATACATATCTCTGTCAAGGGTACCTTCACTACTATCTATTACCAAGGTAATTGTTGCATCACCGGTAATATTAATCGTAGTACTAAGCAAATCCAACACTCTATCAATTCCAACTAATAATGCAACACCTTCAATTGGAAGCCCAACAGATGTAAGCATAATAGGTAGCATTATAATAAAAGCTCCGGGAATACCAGCACCACCAATTGAACCAAGAGTACCTGTCAAAATAATCACAATATAATCACCAAATGCCAGATCAATACCAAGCACTTGCGCAAAGAATAAAGCAGACATACCAAGTTTAATTGACAAGCCATTCATATTAATTGACGCACCAAGAGGCAAAACAAAAGATGTACTAGACTCAGACACACCTAATTTTTGTCTACATACCTGCATAGTTGTAGCTAAACTTGCTTTACTACTACCAGTTGACAGCGCAATCATTTGATATTCAACACTCTTTTTATAGAATGGAATTGGTGACATACGACAGAAAATCATGATAATCAGACCAAATATTATATATTGTAATGTAAACGCAAGAATCAACGCACCAAACAACTTACCTAAAGTAAATATAATGTCTACTCCTTGAGTTCCAATTACCCACGCAGTAAGAGCAAATGCTGCATATGGAGATAATTGTACAATCACTGATATCATTTTTAAAACAAGCTTTGCAGCTGAATGAATAAAATCTCTAACTGGATCTACTGCATGCCCAAGACTATTAATTATCATTCCAGTAAATATAGAAAAGAACACAACTTGCAATACATTAGATTCTGAAAATGCCACAAAGATATTATTTGGAACAATTTCAATCAAATAATCAACTAAATCAAAGCTACTCTCTGTAAAATGTTTATCAGTGCTCTGACCAAAATCTAAGATAACCCCTTCACCAGGTTGTAGAATATGGGCTACTCCTAAACCAAAAACAACTGCAAAACATGTTGTTCCCAAGTAAGCAAGAACAGATTTTCTAGCAACACGACCAATTGAATTTGGATCACGCATTCCCGTAATGCCAGATACTAAACTAAAGAATAATAATGGAACTATTACCATTTTTATTAAACGCAAAAACACTGTTCCAATAGGTTTCACTGTCTCTACATGCTGTGGCAAATAAATACCAAAGAAAACACCAAGAATTAGGCCTATAAATACCTTATGCCATAATTTCATAAATTCAACTCCATAAAAATGATTGAGCTACAATATTATATAACGCCTACTTCCTACACACCCATTCAAGGTATTCAGGTAAACCGTTTGCAATATCAAGCTTGATAATTTGAGGCAAATGATAATTATGAATAAATCTTATTGATTTTTCAATTGCATGATAATTATCATGCGGTGCTTTTATCATCAAACGAAATTCGTTCGCCTTCCTATAACTTGCCTCATAGTAAAAAAAACTTTCCACTTTGTCAATTTGCACGCAAGCAGCTAACTTAGCTTCTAACAAAGTTTTTGCAATTAAGTTTGCTTTCTTTTTACTGTCTGTTGTTGTTAAAACTATACAACACTTTTTACTATCCATTCACCTCGACATACGCATTAGGCGTTTCATATAATCTAAGTTTAACTATATCAAATGAATTTTTAGTAAACAACAATGGTATAATATCGGATTTTATGTGTAATGCAATATTTTCTGCAGTAGGATTGCTTTTTAAATAATAAACATTCTGCCCAGTCTCTTTCTCTATAAGATCTCCAAGGCTTTTATCATCTTGATGTAAAATTACATTATGATCAAGTTTTTCATCAACCCACTCTTTTACAACAGATTTCAAAACTCCAAAATCTACCACCCTGCCAATTGAATCAAGTTCATTTGCACTTGCTGTAACTTCTAGAACATATCTATGACCATGCAGATATTTGCATTTATTTTCATGACCAATTACTCTATGGGCAGCATCAAACTCTATGCGCCTTGTGCATTCTACCACAAAAATTACCTACAAAAATTTGATCAATGATTTATGCTTTTCTATTTTATCCAAAACAATCTCGGCTTCAATTGAATCATCTTCTTCTGATAATATTTCATCTTCAAGATCTGTAATTTCATTTGCTATAGTTGTTTTATTTGATTCTTGAATACTAGCGGCATATTCTGTGATTATATTCACCTCCTGTCCAGTAACTTGCGCAACCCCTCCATGAATATAATATTTTTTCTCAATGCCATCTATAAATAAACTAATAACACCAATATCAATCGTAGAAGTAAGCTTAGCGTGACCAGGAAGAACGCCAAAAACACCCTCACTACCAAGAATATTTACCATCTCAGCTTGGGCCTCTAAATAAGTTTCAGAGGGCAAAATAATTCTAACTAGCAATTTATTACTCATATAACCATATTATGCAGATTCTTTTGACTTCATTTTATCCGCCTTTTCAATAGCCTCTTCAATTGTACCAACCATATAAAAAGCAGCTTCAGGAAGATGATCATATTTACCTTCAACCAGACCTTTAAAACCGGAAATAGTATCTGCTAAATCAACAAATTTTCCTGGAAGACCAGTAAACACTTCTGCTACATGAAATGGCTGGGATAAAAATCTTTGTATCTTACGCGCGCGACTAACAATCAATTTATCTTCTTCTGACAACTCATCCATACCCAAAATAGCAATAATATCTTGCAAAGATTTATATGTTTGCAATACTTTCTGCACTTCACGCGCAATATTATAATGCTCATCACCAACAATTTTTGGATCAAGCATCTGCGAACTACTATCAAGTGGATCAACTGCCGGATAAATTCCAAGCTCTGCAATTTGTCGACTTAAAACCGTTGTCGCATCAAGGTGAGTAAATGATGTAGCTGGAGCAGGATCCGTCAAATCATCAGCTGGAACATAAATAGCCTGCACAGAAGTAATAGAACCACTCTTGGTAGAAGTAATACGCTCTTGCAACTCTCCCATATCCGTAGCAAGCGTTGGTTGATAACCAACAGCAGAAGGTATACGACCCAGCGTTGCTGAAATCTCAGAACCAGCCTGAGTAAATCTGAATATATTATCAACGAAAAATAATACGTCCTGCCCACCATCAAGATCCCTAAAATATTCTGCAACCGTAAGTCCCGTAAGAGCAACTCTTGCACGCGCACCAGGAGGTTCATTCATTTGACCATAAACAAGAGCCACTTTTGACTCGTCCAATTTATCTGGATTAATAACTCCAGAATCTATCATTTCGTGATAAAGATCGTTACCTTCACGTGTACGCTCGCCGACGCCTGCAAAAGCAGTATATCCACCGTGAGCTTTCGCAACATTATTAATAAGCTCCATGATAATAACCGTTTTGCCAACTCCAGCACCACCAAAAAGCCCAATTTTTCCACCTTTTGCATATGGAGCTAATAAATCAACAACCTTTATACCAGTTACTAGGATACTTCTATCTGTTGACTGCTCCTCAAACGAAGGAGCATTTCTATAAATTGAAGAAGTTTCTTTTGTCTTAATCGGACCTTGCTCATCAACTGGCTCACCTACAACATTCATAATTCTTCCAAGAGTTTCCTTTCCAACAGGAACTCTAATTGAATCACCAGTATCTTTAACAATTAGACCTCTTGTAAGCCCATCAGTAGAATCCATTGCAATACAACGCACTGTACTATCACCAATATGCTGAGCAACCTCTAAAACCAATTTTTGACCATTATTCTCACATTCCAGCGCATTCAAAATATTTGGTAATTGCGCCCCACCATCAAATTTTACATCAACAACAGCTGAAATAATTTGAGTGATCTTTCCTTCATTCTTTTTCATTTTAAAACCTATTTCTTATAGTTTTTTCTTTCCAAAAGGATCTTCTTGATCCAGAATTAATTTACCTGAAATTCCATAATTTTCAGGCTCCATATCATTTAATTTAATTTTCACGCGCTCAGGTGATGTACCAATAGATTCACAAACCGCTTTAGTTACCGACTCTACAAGCTTTCTCTTTTGATCTATCGTTCTTCCAGCAACCATATCAATATTTATTATTGGCATATTATACTTACCCTGTACTAGCTTCCGCTCCGGATATAATCTCCGTAAGCTCTGTTGTTATAATTGCTTGCCTTGATCTATTCAACTTCAATGTCAGCTTCTCAATCAGCTCTCCTGCATTTCTAGTAGCATTATCCATTGCCGTCATTCTAGCACCTTCTTCACTCGCTTTATTCTGGAGCAAACCATAATTAATCTGACCACTCATATATAAATTAATTACATTATGCACAAGGTTTTCGCCTTCATATTCAAATTCCGAAACTGTACTCTCTTTTGCATTTGCCGTATTGCTTGCCGGTAAAATTTTTCTTCTAGTCATCACCTGAGTCATAGCATTCTTGAACTTATTATAATACATATAGCAAGCTCCAGCTTCTTCATTCTCTATCATCTCAATCATTTTGTTTTTAACAAGCCTAGACATACAAGCAGCATTACCTTTTGGATTGGGATAATATTCTTCTATCAACTTTGAATATTTGCCGCGCAGAGCATCTCTACCCTTTTTACCAATAACGAGTAATTTTACTTCTTTACCTTCCTTTTGAAAAGCTTTCACATCTTTTTTTACTTTTCTTATAATGCTAGAATTGAAACCTCCGCACAACCCCCTCTCAGACGTCATCACAATCAACAAATATGGTCTGTCTTTCAGTTCCTTACTAAAAAACATACGGCCCTTAGCTGGTAAATCCATCAAATTACCACCTGTCGAGACATCATACATAATGTCTCCTAAAACCTCAGAATACAAATTCAAATTCTCAGCTTGCTCTTTCACTTTTTTAAGCTTTGCAGCAGATACGACATGCATAGCTTTAGTGATTTTCTGAGTAGACCTAATACTCTTTACTCTATTTCTAAGTTGTTTTAGACCAGACATTATATTCTATTCTTAATTACTCAAAAATTCTTCAACAAATTTAGCAAGATAAGTCTTCAACTTCTCTTCAGTTTCCGCATTTAACTGCTTTTCTTCACGTATTGAAGTTAAAATGCTTTCACCTTTCAACTTAATATCATCAATCAGTTTGTCTTCAAAATCACGAACTTTAGATGCACTAATCTTCTCAAGATAACCATTAACACCCGCATATAATGAAACAACCTGCTCCTCAACAACAAATGGTGCATATTGCGGCTGTTTTAGAAGTTCTGTCAATTTCTGACCATGCTTAATCAGCTGTTGAGTAGACGCATCTAGATCAGAACCAAACTGAGCAAATGCCTCCATCTCTCTAAACTGAGCCAACTCTAGCTTCATAGAACCAGATACCTTTTTAATAGCCTTAATCTGAGCAGCAGAACCAACACGACTCACTGATATACCGACATTAACTGCCGGTCTTATACCCTTATAAAATAATTCGCTCTCAAGGAAAATCTGACCATCAGTAATTGAAATCACATTAGTTGGAATATAAGCAGACACATCACCAGCTTGCGTTTCAACAATCGGAAGAGCTGTTAAAGACCCACCACCTTTATCATCTGATAATTTAGCCGCTCGCTCAAGCAATCTTGAATGCAGATAGAACACATCACCAGGATATGCCTCGCGCCCAGGAGGGCGTCTTAATAACAACGAAATCTGACGATATGCAACAGCATGCTTACTTAAATCATCATAAATTACAAGCGCATGCTTTCCATTATCTCTAAAATATTCACCAATTGCGCAACCAGTATATGGAGCTAAAAATTGTAATGGAGCCGGATCCGAAGCAGTTGCTGCTACAACAACGGTATATTCCATAGCCCCAGCTTCTTCTAGCTTCTTTACAATTTGCGCAACTGTAGATCTTTTCTGACCAATTGCAACATACACACAAAATATCTTTTCTGACTCATTATCCACCAAATGCGCAGGCTTCTGGTTAATGATTGTATCAATAGCGATTGCCGTCTTCCCAGTCTGGCGATCACCGATAATCAACTCTCTCTGCCCTCTACCTATTGGAATCAATGCGTCGATAGCTTTAATACCAGTTTGAACTGGTTCATGCACACTTTTTCTACCAATAATACCGGGAGCTTTCACCTCGACACGGCTATAATCTTTAGAAATAATATCACCCTTTCCATCAATAGGGCGGCCAAGAGCATCCACCACTCTACCTATCATCGAAGGGCCTACAGGCGTTTGCAATATCTCTCCTGTTCTTTTAACTTTATCGCCTTGTCGAACAGAACTATCATCACCCATAATTACGACACCAACCATGTCGCTTTCTAGGTTTAGAACCAAGCCTTTAACACCAGAATCAAATTCAACCATTTCACCAGCTTGAACATTATCGATTCCGTATACTTTGGCAATACCGTCACCAACTGTGATTACATAACCAACCTCTTGCAACTCACCAAGTTGATCAATTCCACCAATTTCACGTTCTAAAATTTCTGATATTTCCGAAGGATTTAATGCCACTTTCTAAAACTCCTTTTAAAAAGACAAATTTATTACTAAGCTATGTAGAGACACTGCCCCAACACAACACTACATTTTCGAGCCAACTGCAACCTTTTTTATTCTATCTAACGCACCACTGACAGAACAATCAATTAAATTACAATCATATTTTATCACAACCCCGCCAATCAAAGAGGAATCCACATCCGCTTCAAGCTCAACTTTCTTACCAAGCTCATCTTCCAAAAATCCACTTATTAACTCTATTTCCTTCTTACCTAACTTAAATGCTGAAGAAACTTTAGCTGATTTAATACCTGCATTATTTGCTATTATCTTAGCAAAATCATCTGCGATCTGTAAAATTAAAGAAAATCTGGAATTCTTAATAAGCACATGCAAGAAACGATTTGTCACTGCCTCAAACTTAAACTTTGAAGAAAGCAAATCTATAATATCTTTCTTAATTTTACTATCAACAACAGGAGAACATAGAGCTTGCTCAACTATAACAGAATGCGAAAGAACCTGACTCAAAACCGAAATTTGATCCAGCACTTTATTTTCTACATTCTTCTCTTTTGCACCCGAATACAGCGCTTGAGAATAATTTTTTACAATCTTTAGATCCAATGACATGTATAGTTTCAAAGTTGTATATATTTGTAACTGAAGTTGAAGATAGCAGCAAAACATCCAAGAGTCACTATTTTTACTGACCAAAATTAAAATTTCTTATAACACTAGTATTTTATGTTTCAAATAAATTAGAAAATTCTTTTTTTGCTATATAAATCAAGGCAAAAAATAATATTCCAAGCTGCAACAAAAAATATGCTAATACAATAGAAAACATTTCTGTGTATCGCCACAAAACCATACATATAAAAGGAGTGGTTGACGAAAAAATCATACTACCAAATGAATGAGACAAGCTGTACATTCTCATCCTTATACCAGTTGAAAACAAAGATTGAACTTTAATGGCACAGGGTATTGAATAAAATGGAACAACAAAAGCTAATACTTGGTGAAGCGTAAGTGAAAATTCATTCCTAACAAGGTAAAATTCCATTATCAAAACACAAATAATACATATACTAAGTGCAATTGAAGTTTGCTTTATCATATCAATCTTATCTGCCAAATATCCCGAAAAGAGACATGCACAACCATAAAGAATAATCAATATCACATTGCTTGAGGAAGCTTGGCCAGGCTCAACTACATCCGCAACATTAGCCGCAAAGGTTCCTAAGAATATAATTAAAAAATTATATCCGCCACCTAGCATACCATTTACAACCATTGAAAGAAAAAATTTCAACTTGTTATTTACAACTAAAACAATAAAGCTTGATTCAGCCTCCAGACTTGCACGCGACTTACTCTGCAAAAAAGCCTGACTTTCATGCAAATAATCTCGAAGCATAATCACGATTAAACCAAGAGCGCCCCCAAGTACAAAATTTGCTCTCCATAACCACTCAATTTCCTCAAAACTAATTGCTATATGATACATAAAAGAAGCTAAAATCACTCCTAGCTGCGAAAAAAAAGAAACCACACCAATAGCAAAACTTCTTCTTTTTCTACCAATTTTTTCAGCAACAAATATCTTTATTGCATCTATCTCTCCCGCTAAACTCATCAAAAAAATCATTCTACAAAGAGTTAGCAAGATAATGGAGATCCACCCCCAGGAATCAAAACTAGGTATAAAAGCAATAAAACTAGTAGATATTGCCGCCAAAATAGTAGCCATTTTCACACTAGCTACACGGCTTATTCTATCACCTATTTTGCCAAATAAAGCTGAACCTAATGGCCTTGCCATCACAGCCAAACTAAACACTGCAAAAAACATCAACATTTGATCACCATCATCAGAACTTGGCATGAATGTTCTTGAGATAACCGATGCTGACAAACCAAACAAAGCATAATCATAGTAACGAACTATGGTTGCCAAGATCGCTATAATGTATGAACTATATTCTTTTAACATTACAATTTTTGAGATTTGATTGCGTAATTTTTGTCTGGCTGATAGTATAGCTAAGGATTTTGAAGCGCAATAAAAATATTATGATTGGCAAACTTAAAGGCAAGATTGAATCAAGTGATGAAGGACAAGTCATAATTGATGTAAATGGGGTTGGATACCAAGCATTTTGTTCAGGAAAAACTCTCAATAAAATTACTCCTGGAGAATATGCAGAACTACTAATAGAAACTCATGTTCGAGAAGATCACATCCATCTTTATGGATTCTATAATGCAGAAGAAAAAAGCACATTCACCATATTGCAATCAGTGAAAGGAGTCGGTACACGTATGGCGCTAGCCATTTTAACTGAACTCACTCCCGAAGAAATTCAACTAGCTTTATCCGCAGAAGATAAAGTTGTATTTAATAATGTATCAGGTGTTGGTAAAAAACTTTCTGAACGCATAATCACCGAGCTAAAAGATAAATTTATAACAACAACATCAGGTGCAATAGCTGTAAAAACCAGCACTGCAAAACATCTAGCAAATGACATTATGCATGACGCTGTGTCAGCGCTTATTGGACTTGGAATTGGAAAATCTGATGCACAAATTAGAATAAATACTATTTTAAGTGAAAAACCAGATATTTCTATTAATGATCTAATTAGACTTGGACTAAAAAACTCGAATTAAGATAATTTTATGACAAAAGAAATTTTAGATGGCAGCGAATTGGAAACTGATGCAGATTTTTCGCTACGCCCCAACTATTTACTAGAGTTCGTTGGGCAAGAACACATCAAATCAAACCTCAATGTCTTCATTCAAGCAGCCAATAATCGTAACGAATCTCTAGATCACACCCTTTTTTACGGTCCTCCAGGTCTTGGAAAGACATCCTTAGCGCATATTGTTGCTAAAGAAATGGGAGTAAACTTCAAGGCAACATCAGGGCCAACATTATCAAAAGCAGCGGATCTTGCTGCTATATTGACTAATTTACAAGAGAACGATGTATTATTTATTGATGAAATTCATAGATTAAATACTAACATTGAAGAAATATTATATCCAGCAATGGAAGATTTTTATCTAGATATTATTATAGGTGAAGGCCCAGCAGCACGCTCGGTTCGCATTGATTTACCAAAATTTACCCTTATAGGCGCTACAACCAGGCTTGGCTTATTAAGCAACCCACTGAGAGATAGGTTTGGTATTCCACTCAGACTAAATTTCTACAATGAAGATGAATTAGTAAAAGTATTAAACAGAGCTGCAGAATTATTAAATACCAAGATATCATCAAAAGGCGCGCAGGAAATAGCCAAGCGCTCAAGAGGCACTCCTAGAATTGCATTACGCCTGCTTAAGAGAGTTAGAGATTTTGCTTCCGTTGAAAACAGAGATGAAATAGATGAAAATATTGCAGATAGCGCATTAAACCGACTAGAGGTAGATAAAGCTGGCCTCGATAGTAATGATTATAGATATTTAAAATTTATATCAGATAACTACAACGGAGGTCCAGTTGGTGTTGAGACAATCGCAGCAGCACTGTCCGAACAAAGAGACGCAATAGAAGAAGCTATTGAACCATATTTAATCCAAATAGGCTTACTACAAAGAACACCGAGAGGCAGAATGATCACAGACAATGCATTCTCACATCTGGGCTTGCCAACTCCAAATAGACCAATGAACAAACAAGCTAATCTTTTCAATGATACTGAAGAGTAACCCCTTCTAGATCAATATAGAGAAACTGAAGATACTTCGATTGTTGAAAAAATTACACCTTCTCCTATTGAGCTGGCACTTGTTAATAAAGATCTTATATCAGTGATTGAGGAGCTTTGTTACCTATAACGAAATGTATGGCAATTCTGTCATTTTGTGAAAGAGACTGACAGTGATGGTGTTTTACTATAGAATTGGTGTAATTTACAAGCCAAGAACCTTATTTCTAGGTGCTAATGTATAGGGTATATTATAATTTAAAAATATATATTCTATTTTTTTTACCAACCTTGCTAGACATAAAATGATTCAATTCAAAGAATTGATTTTATAAAACTTTTAACGCATGTAGATATATTAAATTAAATTCAAACTGATATACATTCTCTTACTAAATCAACAGCGAGAAGCTAAACTTAGCACCCTTGCTGCCGTTGCTTTCTACGCTGATAATTCCGCCATGGGCTTCAATGGCCGAGCGACATAGAGCTAAGCCGATTCCTCGTCCTTCTGCCTTAGACTCGGTATTAGACCCCATCTTGAATGGTGTGAATATGTCGTATATTTCACTCTTTGGTATTCCCACCCCTTGATCAGAAATTGTAAACTCAACTACATCATCTTTTCTCAGTACACTGATATTTATTGTACCTTTTTCACTAAAATTAATCGCATTGATCACCAAATTATCCACCGTCTGGCGAATATAATTTGGATCAACTGAGATTAATATTTCTGGATCTATTCTTAATTTAAAATCTATTCGCTTTCCTTGCAAATATATCTTACGGCAACTCTGAACTCTATCTTTCACCAACTCACTAAAATTCACTGTACTCTTATCAAGCTCTATTTTCTTTGCATCTAATGTCGCAAGATCCAGCATATTCAGTATCATACTCGATAATCTGTTTGAGTTCTTATACACCTCATCAGACAACATCTTCATCTGATTATTATCAAATTTACCTAGACCATCATGCAGCATCTCTGCAAAATTTACCACATTTCCAACAGGTAATCTCAATTCGTGATTCACATTATTTATTATTCGCTGTGCTGTCGCTCCTAAACGCTCAATCTCCTTGCTCTGATCCTCAACTCTCTCACTATAATGCGTCACTGTCTCACTCAAATCCGTCACCTGACTATTTAAATTCGTTACTTCATAATCTAAATGTGTCACTTCTGTTTTTAGCACATCAACCTTTGCATCCGATTCAGCCTGACGCTCCTCTTTTGGCTTTAAGAACATTATTACTGATGTCGCTACTAAAATTACTACATACACCAGTATAAATTCAGGTGACGCAAAACCAGAATCAAAACTATATTCTCCAAATATAAACTGATAAAATCTTATGCTTAAAAATAATCCTGTTAATATTAACGGTAACGACAAACGCCATCCCAACAAAATCGAAGCTATCATCAGATTTATACCGAATAATGATACTTGTAACATAGCAAATTTACTCACTATCACAAAAAAACAGCTAAAGAATATTAGCATGTAAAATATCGCTATCGGCCACCATATTAAAATTATCGACTTCTTAATGCGGTATGACACGCTAATTGGCCATAATGGATACATCGCTATCACCGTTCCTGTAACCATCATCAATTGATACATCACCAACATCAGCTGACCATGCGTTCCCAGCAGCTCAACTTGCGTTGAATACATGGTCGTAAACGTACATACTATAAAATATACCCCCAGCAATGTATATGTCGCGTCACTCGCTGGCGCAACACCACGGCATGCTCCCATTATACTGAAATTATTAAACCATTCCTGTATCTTAGCTCTCCTCTCTGACTTCCGAACTTTCTCCTCATCCAAATAACGACGATCCTTAACCCCCACCCAGCCTCCAGGCTGTTTCATTACATAATGACTGCCTAGTAGAAATAGGGCGTTGCACAGCATGGCTATAAATAAGCCAATTATTTTTTGTGATACATCTGTAAATTCTATAGGCATTAACTTCCATATAATAGTCACTATCACTCCTGCGCTCATACCAATCAGCACAGATTTTGCGCTACTACGAAAACCAAAAACTGTAAACAGAAACGGAGGTGTTACTATTGGATAATAAAAACTATTTGCTAACACTACTATACTTAAAAGATCCGTTTCTACCAAAGATAGAGTAAGAGCCATAGCGCCCAGTACAAAAGCAAACAACCTAGATATTAGAATCTCATGCTCCCTATCTTTAGAAAAAACACCATATATATCATTGGTAAATAATACTGCTGCAGAGTTAATTCTAGAGTCAGCTGTTGACATCGCAAATGCAATAATTGCTATAATTATTAAACCTTTCAATCCAGTATAACTATAGGTATCCACTATATACCCTAATAATTGACCTTTTTCTAAAGATGGGTTCATTGCATGAATTAAAAACGGAATCCAAGCAGTTGCCATTTGTACAAAGATTAATATAATGCTTGCGATTAAAAATGCTTTTTTTACCTGAGGAATATTATTACCAATCGCTATTCTTTGAAACGAAGGAGCTGACATAGTTGGAGTAGCAAAATAAATAAATATTACTATAATCCCAACTAAGCTAGAAGTATCACTATGAAACAAAGCTGATACACTGAATTTAGGATCTGATGTAGCTTGAATCATCGTATACCCTTCATAATAAAACTGATTCCAAATTAAAAAACCAACCAAAGGTATAATTGCACCAAAAGCAAAAAACTGTAAAATATCAGTAAACGTCACCGCCCTGATACCCCCAAATGCAGAATATATTGTTGTTATCAAACCAGCAGATAATATTGCTATATAACTTGGCATATGAAGAAAATAAGCAAATATATTACCAAAGACTTTAAATTGCACTGCAATTGCGCCAGCTCCACCTACCGTTCCTGCAACAGCTGTAATTAACCTAACCTTTTGACCGTATAGATCCCCCATAGCCTCAGCAATAGAAACTTTACCTAAAAATTCTCCCATTCTTGGAATTAACAACAAAGAAACTATTAAAAAGTATATTCCAATACCGAATCTTGCATACATATAATAAAACCCATCAGAATAGGTTTTAGATAAAGTAACAAAAAAACCGCTACCACTTGCGTAAGTTGCTACAATTGTGGCAACAAGTGCTGCAGTGGAAAAATTTCTACCACCTAGAGCATAATCTTTTATACCTTTAACTTTCTGGCCGTGACTAAGGCCAACTATTAATGTAATAACTAAAAATGTTACTACTATTGCTATATCTATATTCATAGAATCTCTTAATAAAAATATATTAGTAATTAATAATGGAAAAACAAAAGCAATGCAAGAGCATGAATTTCTATTGTCTTTTACAACCTAAATTCGAAACCAGCAGAAAACTCATTTTTGCCAAAGTAAAAATTTGTTGATCGGTATTCATTGCTCCAGTCAAGCTTGCTATTTATATATGTAACAATTTCAGCCAATGCTGCTCCTGCTATAACTTGAGAGACTGTATGTTCCTTAGCATGCACTCTGCTATACCCTGTAATTGCAGCTGTTATATATAACGGAATAGAAACATATTTATAATCTTCAGAAAATATTCGAACATACGAGGCGGCAACCCATGCTGAATTAGTATGACCAGATGGCATACCATCAAAACGATTTTTTTTACCTTCAATCTCAGGCCTTTTACTCGGCGCCCATTTCATCTTATCAGAAATCAATTTTATCCCATGCATGGCAGCCCAACTCTGACCATAAATAATGGCAAAATGTCCACCCCCCTTCTCCTGAGAAGCAAAGCTTGCCGCAATGAAAGGATTAATTATTTGCGCATAATCTCCAAAACTACGAAGAGGACTTTGCCTTGATTTTGCAAAAGATGAGGTGAAAACGATAGAAACTAACAAAAAAACAGATACGTATAAAAAGTTCTTTCTGAATATAAACATAAAATATAAATAAAAAATTGCTCGAATGTTAATGAATCGCAATTATATACATACCGAGCAATTTTTTAAAGTAAAACTTAATTCAAGAGTAGCTTTAACAGATTTTTTATAAAAACTACTCTTAACTATTTATTTGGCTAGAAACCCATTCCTGGCATTCCGCCCATACCCATTCCACCTGGCATCCCACCTGGAGCAGGAGCATCATCTTTTGCAGCCGGATCCGCTGTAATCATAGCTTCTGTTGTAATAATTAATGAAGCTACTGAAGCTGCATCTTGCAGAGCAGTTCTAACAACTTTAGTTGGATCAATAAT
Source organism: Rickettsiaceae bacterium (assembly GCA_965233855.1). Taxonomy (GTDB): domain Bacteria; phylum Pseudomonadota; class Alphaproteobacteria; order Rickettsiales; family Rickettsiaceae; genus Megaera_A. The sequence continues at coordinate 975,111 of OZ247586.1, forward strand.
ACCAGCTTTGAACATATCAACATATTCCATATTCTGAGCATTAAAACCCATAGATTGAGATTTACTTTCATCAAGCTTACCAACAACAATTGCACCATCTACACCTGCATTTTCAGCAATTTGACGAAGTGGAGATTGAAGAGCTCTTTTTACAATATTAATACCAGATTGTTGATCTTCATTCTCACCTTTCAAACCTTCAAGGGCTTTTGCTGCATAAAATAAAGTAGTTCCACCACCAGATACCACACCTTCTTCAACAGCAGCTCTTGTTGCATGCAAAGCATCGTCAACACGGTCTTTTCTTTCTTTTACTTCAACTTCAGTTGCACCACCAACTTTAAGTACGGCAACACCACCAACAAGCTTGGCTAATCTCTCTTGCAATTTTTCTTTATCATAGTCCGATGTAGATTCCTGAATCTGCTTACGCATCTGTGCACATCTTGATTCTAAATCAACTTTATTACCAGATCCATCAACAATCACTGTATCTTCTTTGGTAATTTTTACTTTCTTTGCACTCCCAAGCATTGATAGATCAACATTCTCCATCTTCATACCCAAATCATCACTAACAAGCTGACTGCCAGTCAATATAGCTAGATCTTCAAGCATTGCTTTTCTTCTATCACCAAAACCTGGAGCCTTAACAGCTGCAACTTTTAAACCACCTCTTAACTTGTTAACAACAAGAGTAGCTAAAGCTTCGCCTTCAACATCTTCAGCAATAATCAATAAAGGTCTTGATGATTGAACAACCGCTTCTAGGACAGGCAGCATTGGCTGCAAACTCGAAAGCTTCTTTTCAAAAATTAGAATATGTGGGTTATCAAGCTCAGCTGTCATTTTTTCAGAATTTGTTACAAAATATGGAGATAAATATCCTCTATCAAACATCATTCCTTCTACTACATCTACTTCGAAACCAAAATTCTTAGCCTCTTCGACTGTAATAACACCTTCTTTACCAACTTTTTCCATAGCAAGAGCAATTTGTTCACCAATTTGCTTGTCACCATTTGCAGAAATTGTTCCAACTTGAGCTATTTCTTCTTGAGTACTAATAGGCTTACTTGCTTTCTTTACTGCTTTTAAAACATGATCAACAGCAACATCGATTCCACGTTTTAGATCCATTGGGTTATAACCAGCCGCTACTGACTTGTTTCCTTCCTTAACAATTGCTTGTGTTAAAATTGTTGCCGTAGTAGTACCATCACCTGCAACATCTGCAGTTTTACTAGCAACAGATTTCACTAATTGAGCACCAAGGTTTTGATTAACATCCGATAGCTCAACAGCTTTTGCAACTGTTACACCATCTTTAGTTACTCTTGGTGGTCCAAAAGATTGTTCTATCGCAACATTACGCCCCTTTGGACCTAAAGTCACCTTTACAGTATTTGCAAGTATATCCACACCCTTGATCATTTCCTCGCGGGCTTTTGTTCCGTATTTTATTTGCTTGGCCATTCCTTTTTACTCTCCTAAAAATATATTTATTTCTTACTTTGTAACTATACCGATAACATCACTTTCTTTCATGATAACTATATCATTACCACCAACTTTAATTTCTGTACCGCCCCATTTGCCATACATAATTATATCCCCTACTTTCACTTCTAATGGAATAATATTACCGCTTTGATCTCTGGCTCCACCACCAACTGCAACTACTTCGCCTTGCATAGGTTTTTCTTGCGCCGTATCTGGAATTATAATTCCACCTGAAGTTTTTTCTTCACTAGCTTGCGGCTTAATCGCAATACGATCATGTAATGGTTTAAAATTCATTCTTAACCTCATTTATTATAAATTGAAAATCTGCTTGCATAGGTTTATATATGCACAGAAAATTTTACTTCAAGTATAAACAGGAAAAAAATTAAAATAATTTATCGATTTCTTTTTTGTACGCCTTAAGCACACTACGAAAACCCGACACCTTCAAATATTTACTCGCAAAAGATTTTGCCAAATAATTTATCTTCTCACCCTTACCAACCATTTCACGACTTAATGATCTCAGAAGCTGAGGAATCATTTTAGAAAAGAACTCTTCATTGGACTTAGCAAAATTGTAAATCGATTTTAAATTATTATAAGCAGTGAATTTGGCATCTTCAGAGGGCTTTACTTTAGCTCTATAAGATATATCCGCAGGGATATATACAAATTTGCTATTTTTAGCACAACGTAATGACAATGACATATTCTGAGAATAAACACTATTATCAGCCTTACCCACTTTATCAAGCAAATCTCTATGTACAATAGTTCCAGAACTTCCAATTCGACAAATATTCGGAGATTTATGTAACAATATGCTCTCAATAGGTTTTTCAATTAAACGCCCATTTCCTTCAATCTTTTCTTCTACAAACGACTTGCTAGCAACACCACCTAAGGCAACTTGAGCGCCGAATTCTTGGCAAGCTTCTAATAAAACAGATGTTGAATCAGAGTGCATAACCTCATTACCTTCAACAAATTGAATATAATCACCTGTTGCTAAATTCGAAGCTTTATTAATGCTAATAGCTGGCCCTTGATTACTTTGAGTTATTATTGTAGTTCTTGGCAAATCATTTACAGCCATCTTTAGAATGCTAAGCGATTCATCAGTGCTTCCATCATCAACAAAAATATATTCCTTACGAAAATTACCATCAATTTTTTTTAAAGAGTCAATTAAATCAAGAATATTATCTTCTTCATTATGAATAAGAACTATGTAGGTACATCTTAACATGCTATATTTACTCAATTAACTTGAACTATTCGGCTCTTAACTATACAAAAGAGTTTAAGTAATTAAGTATACTTCTCAGATAAGCATGATGCAAGTATACACTTCAGAAGTTAACATAAAATTGTGATTTATAAGGTTCACTAATGACAAAAATAAGCTGCTACCACACACTTACCGAAGATTTAGCCAAAACATTCTGCAAACTCACTGAGAAATGTTATTATAGTAATTCAAATACTCTTGTCATTACAAGAAATGATGATTATTCGAAAAGTCTTGATAGATCTTTGTGGACATATTCAAAAAAACATTTCATACCGCACGCTACTACAGAAGACACGCGCTCTAATGAGCAACCTGTATTCATCACTACTAAAATAGAAAATCCCAATGATTCTGAAATTATAATTTTTGTAAACGCTCATAAAGAGATAATTTTAGAGTCCATTGCAAAAAATAGTAAGATTAATCTAAACAAAATAAACAAACTCATCTTTCTCTATGACGAAACACAAAAAACTCAGAATTCTGAGATTAAAAAAATCATAGACACGAGTCAGATCAAGGTATCAGAGATGAATTTCTTCATAAAATCTCCAAAAGGGCTTTGGCAAGAATCCGCATCTTAACTAGAAACCATTGCATTATTTTCACCCCCTATTAGCAAATAACTTATTACCACACCATCAGCAGCTTGCTTAGATTATATTTATAATATAATCTTTACTTTGGTGGTATGTTTGCATGCAAGTGAGTTGTATGACCACAATTTAACTAAAAAACTATTTTTATGGGCAAAGTCCTCATAGTCGAAGACAATGATTTGAATTTAAAGCTATTTCATGATCTATTAATGATCCAAAAACATGAAGTGGCTATTTCAAGAGATGGTTTAAATATATTGGATATTGCTACAAAAGAAAAACCTAATCTGATATTAATGGACATTCAACTCAATGGAGTCTCTGGTACTGACCTGATAAAAGAGTTAAAAAATAATAATACAACAAAACACATACCTATCATAGCCATAACAGCATTTGCAATGAAACATGACGAAACAAAAATTTCTAAATCCGGGTGCGACATGTATATATCGAAACCAGTATCAATAGATGATTTTTTTAAAGCAGTGAACAAATTTATTAAATCTCCAGAAGAAAAATAGAATGACAGCAACAATATTAATAGTAGATGATTTAGAACAAAATGTAAAACTCCTGGAAGCCAAGCTTTTAAGCGAATATTATACCGTTGTTACAGCTAATAACGGAATCAAGGCATTGGAGGCTCTTGCACAAAATAAGATAGACCTTGTCTTACTCGATGTAATGATGCCTGAAATGGATGGATTTGAGGCTTGTAATAAAATAAAATCTAATCCTGAAACTACTCATATACCAGTTGTTATGGTAACTGCATTATCGGATATAGAAGATAGAGTAAAAGGGCTTGAAGCTGGAGCTGATGAATTTCTAACAAAACCAATTAACGACACTGCTCTATTTGCTAGAGTAAAATCGTTAACTAGAATGAAAAATGTTATTGATGAATTGAAACTTAGGAATAAAACAGCAGCAGAGTTAGGTGGAAACGTTATTGAACCTAAAGACTCTTTCACAGACAGTAAAATACTTCTATTAGATGATGATGTAATTCAAGCTAAAAATATCAAATCCTATCTCACATCAATTACAGAGCAAATATATGGACTATCATCGCCTGATGAAATAGATTCATTTGCTTCCTTTTCTCCGGATTTAGTTATAATTAGCTGCCAAATGGATGTTGAAGATCCTCTTCGAATAGGGGCAATGCTTAGATCCAAACCAAATTTCAAAAACTCTGCTTTAATGCTACTAGCTGAAGAAGAGAATATTCCAATGGTCATGAAGGGAATGGAGCTTGGAATTAATGATTATTTTATTTACCCAGTTGATAAAAGCGAACTCCAAGCTAGAGTTAAAACTCAACTTAGAAAAAAACAATATCAAGATGATCTTCGCAGAGAGCTCGAGGAAAGCGTTGATCTGTCGACTAAAGATGGGCTAACTGGGCTATTTAACAGAAGATATTTTGATATACATATCAAGCAAATGGTGGATAAATCAATTGAAACAGGACAAAAAATGTGCATGCTTATGTTTGATATGGACCACTTTAAAGAAGTAAATGATACTTATGGACATCCTGCCGGTGATGCTGTGCTAAAAGAGCTATCTACTAACCTTAAAGCATCCTTTAGAATTACAGATTTAATATCTAGATATGGTGGCGAAGAATTCGTTGTACTAGTTAGTAACGTTGATTTAGAAATGGGAATGAAAATAGCTGAAAATGCCAGAGCTCGAGTTGAAAATATTGATTTTGAAATTCCAGACCACAATGAACCTTTAAAAAAGACAACATCAATTGGTATTGCAGAATATAATCCAAATGAAACTATCGAAGAATTCATTTCAAGGGTGGATAAAGCTCTATACGAAGCAAAAGAAACTGGTAGAAATAAAATAGTTGCTGGATAATTTTATTTTTTTATGACTATGCCAGAAAATTCTTTTATAAAAATCAATTCCAATAATTTTATTCAATTCGAAAAAGAAATAACATTCTTTTATTTTGCCAAAAATACTAAAAATATAGAGAAACACTATATTAAAGCTATTACAAAATTTGAAAAAGCAAAAGCCCAATAATCAAATATAAAAGAATGACAAAAGACTACAATACCTGATCTAGTTCAAGCATATCTCGAAATTCAGAGCAAAACTAGCCTTAATTTCGACTCAAATAAACTAGCGAGAAAGAATTAACTAATTTATTTTAGTATCTTCTAATTTTCTAAATTCTTCTTCAGCCTCAACTTCGATTAGCTCAGACTTCGACGCTATAACTTGAAAACGCTGCAATGACTCTTGCTCTTTTTTTATACCACCTTCGATACCCATTTTACTAATATTTCGTGCTTTAGACAGAAAATTTCTATTAAAGGAAGCGGCAAACTTATCATAATGGTTTGCAACACTTGAAATACTTCCCCCAAGCCTTGAAGAATGCTCAGCCATTGTTCCAACTGATGCTATTAATTTTTGCACCTCATCAATAATTTGCTGATGATTTTGCATCATCATTTGCTCAGAAATTTGGAATTTTGCAAAAGATAGCATATTCATTAGACCAGCAGGACCTACAGGAAATATATTCAATTTCCATGCTTTATTCATAAATTCATTATCCGCCTCTAGAATTTTCTCTACTGCATGCTCCGTTGGAAGAAACATAAGAGTTATAATGTTACTAATATTATTCCCTTTAATTTTAAGGTTTTTTCTAACAGCTTCAGAATAAGGCTTGCCACCAAGTGAGCGCAAATGTGAATTCATAGTTCTACTCAAAGACTTTGGGTCTTCCTCATCAACTAGAAATTTAGAAGCCTTAGCATCCACAATCATAACTTTATCACCTGGAAGGAAAATAACAGCATCTGGCCTTAGGGCATTTTGATTCTCATCATTAACACTATACTGCATTTTATAATCTAAATTCATCCGCAAACCAGAAGATTTCATGATATTTTCGAGTGTTATCTCCGCAAGTGCGCCAGCCCCAGATGGAGAAAGAAGTGAATTTTTAATTACATCAACAATATCTTTAGATTGCGAGACCTCTTTACTAAGAGACCCAACCATTCCAACAATTCTTTCAAACTCTGAATTAAATTTTTTAGCAGTTTCTTGTATATTTTTTTCTGAAGATTCCCTGCTTTCTTTATTCTCTTTCTTATGTATTTCAATTAATTGTTTTGAAAGTTGACTACCTAAATCGAATAAAACTGCCTTTGTTGACTCTCTAGATTCATCTTTTAATTTCTCAAAATCACTAATTATCTGCTCCTGATATTTCAATCTCTCAGAAAGCTGCTCAATTTTTTGAACATACTCAAATTTTTCTTCTTCAAGGATCAAATTTTTGCTTTTATAATCTTGAAGCGATTCATTTAAGAATTTTGATTCATATTTTATCTTAATATTTCTGAATACAGAAAATGCACAAAAACCTGCCAAAAATAACGAAACAACTATAGGAATATATAAAATCACCTAGAAACAACTCAATTTTATCATTAAGATCACGCGCCAATACGCATATTGAATTTACATATTAACCTAATTTAATATAGCTTTCTACATAAATAATAAACGCATGGTTTATACACCAAGACTTTCTAAAAAAGTTCTAAGCTCTTGACGAGCAGCTACATGCGACATACTAAAAGATTTAGTAAAATTGGCTTTCTTTAAATCTAATAATGTTAAACCATGTGGGAATAATTCTCTAAAAATCACTCTCTCACTAAAACCTGGTGCAACTTTAAATGAAATACGCTTCGATAATTTATCCAACGCTTGCTCTACATTTCTCTTATTTTGTGCATCAAGACTATTAAGACGATTTCTGATTACAAACCAATCAATTGATCCCTTATCTCTAGAAGCTCGTTCCATTTTTTGCTCCCAAAGCATCTGACTATATATCGATGGGGTAGAAGTTTCTAAAGTATCGCTGTCAATTTTAGCCATCACATCAAGATCAATAAAACTATCATTGATTGGCGTTACTACAGTATCTGCATATGAGTGAGCGATTCTAGACAGATTTGTATAGCTCCCTGGAGTATCAATAACTATGAAATCTGCATGGTTTTTTGCCATATTAAAGACCTGCTCAAACTGCACCCTTTCTTGCTCCTCTCTCTTAGGAACAGAATCGTTTATCACTTCTTTCAAATGAAAATGTAGAGGCATATCCACTTTATGTTCTGGATTTTTCTTATTATAAGATTTTCTATTATTTATATAAGTAGTCAGCGAATGTTGTCTTGAATCAGTATCAATACTAGCAATTTTATAGCCTTTATCAAGCAACCCTATAATTAAATGCATAGAACAAGTTGTCTTCCCAGCACCACCCTTCTCATTACCTATAACAAATATTCTTGGTTGTTTATTTTGACTCATAATTATCCTGCACAAACTGATTTAATAATCTTACACCAAAACCGACACCACCTTTAGGACAAATTGGATTGTTTCCTTTCTTTTCCCAGGCAACACCAGCAATATCCAAATGAGCCCATTTTACACCATCTTCTATAAAACGTCCAATAAAGTGTGCAGCAGTAGAACTACCAGCCGCTCCTTTTTCGTTTCCTATATTTGCAATATCTGCTATTGGTGATTTTAGCATTTTGTCGTAGTCTTTATGAAGTGGCATTCTCCATAATTTCTCATTCGAGACCAGCGATGCTTTAATCAAATTATCTGCAAGCTCATCATCATTAGCAAAGCACCCTGCATAAGTACTTGCTAGCGAAATAATAATTGCACCCGTTAATGTCGCCAAATCAATCACACAATCAGGGTCAAAATTCTCTTGAAGATAAGTAACACAATCACAAAGCACTAAGCGCCCTTCCGCATCAGTATTTAATACTTCAACCGTTTGACCAGACATTGTTTTTACTACATCTCCAGGTCTTTGAGCACTAGCTCCTGGCATATTCTCAACAAGCCCAACAATACCTACTACATTTACTTTAGCACTTCGCAGAGCTAAAGCTTTCATAGCCCCAACAACAGCAGCAGAACCACCCATATCATATTTCATTGCATCCATTCCTGCCGGTGGTTTAAGAGATATACCTCCAGTATCAAATGTCACTCCTTTACCAACGAAACAAACAGGCTTTTGATCATCAGCTCCACCATCATATTTCATTACTACAAGTTTTGACTCACATGCTGACCCTTGACCAACTCCAAGTAATGCACCCATCCCGAGACTACGCATTTCTCTTTCACCTAAAATCTCTACATCAACACCTAATGGCTCAAGCTTATCAACTATTTGCTCTGCATAGCTCTCAGGATATAAAACATTCGGAGCTTCACTAACTAAATCACGCGCAAAATACACTCCCATAGCAACAGCTTTCTTCTGTTGAAATGCAGTATATGCAGCCTCATCATCTTCAACAACTATATTAAAATTTTCTACATCAAATTTCTCTGCATCTTTCAACTTAGTTTGGTATTTATAAAATTTGTACGAAGCAAGAACTCCGCCGCTAGCAAGAAGCCCAGCAACATAATCTGCTGCAAATTCACCCAATCTACCACTAATTTCAATGCCTGCATTATGAGATTTTACAGCTTTCGCATTTGAATAAATTTTGCCACCAATTTCTTCAATCTGGAATTCTTTTATTTTTGACTCGTCTCCAATACCAACAATAATAATATTCTTGGCATTTCCATCCTTATCAGTCGACGACAAAGTGACTGTTTGTCCAAACTTTCCTTTAAATTTATTCTCATTTTGTATGGTTTTTGATATCAAACCATGAAACCTTTGATCAATTGCCATCAAATCCTTGTCAATTTTTAACTGATCATTAACTAAAACAGCAATTGCATCATTAGTGAAAAGATCCTTTTCCTCAAAAGAAATATTTAACATTTTTCCTCTATATCAAATTTATTTAACATTACTATATTAAGGGTAATCATTGCTTACAAAGTTTGCAAGTGAATTACATAATATTTATAGAAAAAACCAGCATTAAATTGACCTGCACTAATAATTTAACTCATATACACTTGAAAAACTTTTTAAAATATTTTATATGTTAAAAATAGTATTTCTGATAAAAGAGGACTTAAATTATGAAAATTTATTCTAAAATTAATCTTTTTATTGCTCTTGTTTTTTTCTATATGTGTTCAACAAGCGCCGCTATTCCTCAATCCACTGGCACGGAAAAAATTCCTACTTTAGCTCCAATATTAAAAAATTCAACCCCTGCTATTGTGAATATTTCAATTATTCCAAAAAAACGTGAAATTTCTAATCCACTTTTTGACGACCCATTTTTCAATAAATTTTTCAATGATTTTAATCATTTCCATAAACCTTTTCAACAAAAAGAAAGCGAATCTTATAACAAGCAACAAAGTATTGAATCAGGCGTAATCATCGATTCCAACAAAGGATACATTGTTACCAATTATCATGTAATTAAAAATGCAAAGGAAGTATTTGTTACTCTCAAAGATAAAAGACAACTTAAAGTAAAAATAGTAGGGACAGATAGCGCAACAGATATTGCTCTTCTAAAAATTGATGCAAAAAATATTATATCCTTACCAATTAGCAATTCAGATAATCTGGAAGTTGGTGATTATGTTATTGCAATTGGACACCCATTCAGTCTAAACCATACAGTTACGTCTGGAATAGTTAGTGGACTGAGTAGAAGTGGTTTGGGAATTGAAGGATATGAAGATTTTATACAAACTGACGCCTCTATTAATCCTGGAAATTCAGGAGGCGCATTAATTAATTTGAAAGGAGAACTTATAGGTATAAACACATTTATTCTTTCAGGAACTGGAGGGAATATTGGAATTGGCTTTGCGATCCCTTCAAATATTGTTCAAATGGTTGCAGAAAATTTAATTAAATATGGTGAAGTAAAACGTGGACAAATAGGTATATACACTCAAAACATAACCACTGAATTAGCTAAAGCTTTTGATTTATCAATCAATAAAGGTGCTATTATTTCCAAGGTAAATAAAAACAGCCCTGCTGAGAAAGCAGGCTTAATGGAAGGAGATGTAATAACTAAAGTTGATGGAAAAACAATAAATAATATTTCAGACGTTAAAAATATTATTGGAATGCATACTATTAATGAAAAGGTGCAGATTGATTTCCTACGTGGCAATAGTACTAAAACCGCTAAAGTACTAGTTGCACCGCAAACTAATGAAATTATCAGCTCAAACTCACTGAAAATAAACTTGCTGGAAGGCGCAAGCTTCTCTGATATAACTAGCACTCACCCTTTATTTGAAAAAATTCAGGGAATATTAATCACTTCCGTAAAGCCAGGCAGCCCCGCTTGGAATGCAGGTCTTAGAGAAAAAGATATCATTGTTTCTGCTAATAAACAGAAAATTACAAACATAGCTACATTCAAAAAAGCAGTAAACTCGAAAAAAAATGGCATATTACTCAATGTTCGCCGTGAAAATGCTGCATTATACATAATAATTCACTAATATAGCTTCAACTATATTAGTGAATTACCATCATGGAACATCTTGAAATTTATTTATTATTATTTACTGACACCTTAGTTAGTAATTTTGCATTTAATAACTCTACCGAACTTGCTATTTTTTCTATGAAAATTTTTGGACTCCATAATCCATATATAGTAATACTGACTGCTAGTTCTGCTGTAATCATAGCCTATTATGTGAATTACATATTAGGAATTGCTTGCTTTAAGATATTATCACCTATGAGTCATGAAGAAAATGGAACAGAAAACTCTAAAAAAATTGAAGCAATTAGAACTTTTAAATTCTTACCATTAATCCTGTTACTTAGTGGAATCCCATTTTTTGGTAAATTCGTAATTTTATTTGCTGGTTTTTGCAGAACTCCCATTATAATGACAATTATAGTTGGAACAGTGGCAAAATTTATATATTACACAACAACGTATCTAATTTTATAGAGTTTCTAGTCAATGAATATATTTAAAACCAGCTCTAAAGAAGACTTCATTGATGAATTAATAACATTTATTACTAAGAATTTTAGCGAAGACTTCACCAAGCTTAAGATCCTACTTCCAAATGGACTAACTTGTAAAGAACTTCAACACGCTCTGATTCATAAGCATGGTACAATAATATTACCAAATATTATACCTGTCTCAGAACTTGTCGCGCAAGAGGAAGAAATTTTTAAAATTCCTTCACAACAAATTGGATCTATCACTCGCCTTGAAGAGAAACTAACACTTGCTAAAATAATAAATTCATATGAAAATTTAAACTATAATCTTTTGCAAAGCATAAGATTAAGCCCCTCACTATCGCAATTATTTTTTGAGTTTGAAGCAAATAAATTAGAATTTAAGGATTTGCAAAATTTACCAAAACTTGATGAGTCAGAGCATTGGAAAATGATTTATAATTTCCTAAGCTATGCACAAGAAAAATAGAAAACTCATATTAAGGGCCTGAAAAAAATGAGTCGCGCTTCATATCAAACACTAATCTTTAATGCTGAGATCAATAGATTACTAAATAATCGCGATGAAACTCTTCTAATAGCTGGTGTGATTGGAGATAATGAAATAACTAATGATTTTATATGCAGCGCTCTAGAACTTAACAATGTTCATTTAATATTACCACCATTTAACGAGCATGATTTAGCAAGAAACTTAATTCCAGAAAATCCTCTATACAGAATTCAAAAATTCTTTAAAAAAATAAAAAAACCATTTGGAATTAATACACTTGGAGCTTCACACAGTAATGTACTCGATAAATTAATATCTAAATCAGACTCAACGCATTACAATAATAATCTAGAATATGTTGAACTAGAAAACTCCTTCCATGAAGCCGAATATATTGCAAAAAAGTGTCAAGAGATGCTAAATAATAATCCAAAATGCAAAATAGCTATTATCACCCATACAATAGAGGCAAAAGAACTATACTCTATCTTTCTAGACAAATATGAACTTAAATATAATAATTTATTTGGAAAAGATATTTTAAAGCATGAAGGGATAACACTCATACTAATCATTTCTGAATTAATCTATTCAAAGTTTAATCTAAAAAATCTATTTGCTCTGCTATCACATCAAGATATAGCTAGTAAATTTACATATAAAATAAAAAACGTTATTAGAAAAAGAAACAGGCTAGCTTCAAATATTGAATCAATAAAACAAACAGTTGAAAAATATGAATCTATTGAAACAAAAGAAAAATTCTTTGATTTAATAGACTTAATAGAGCCTCCTCCAACTATTCATAATTTCTATAATTTACTAAAGCATTCTATTCAATTAGTAGAAAAAATTGTTCCAGATATCTGGAATAAGTATCCGGATATTAGTGCGACATTATCTGAAATTCTGAATGCAAATTGGATAATGAAAATTGATGATATAGAATTATTCCCTGAGCTACTAAAACAAGTTCTAAGTGGTGGAAGAATTATCGGGTCCAAGTATAATAATATTATCATTTGTCAAGCACAAGACACTCCGCTTATCAACTATGATCTAACTATAATTTCTGACATTAACGAGAATAAATATCCAAAATCAACTATTGGAAGCCCTTGGTTAAATATACAAATGCAAAAAGAGCTTGGCTTAGATAGCAAACTTGCAAATATTGGCTATACTCTCTACCAATTTTATTTAAACATTCAAAATAAAAAAACTATTCTAACTAGAGCTAAAAAATTTAATGGTTCACAAACTCTTCCATCACCTTTTATTCTCCACACGCAATATATTCTTGGGAAACAACTAAAATCAAAAATAGCTGCCATAAAATTCACGGAGTTAAATACAGCTAGTAAGGAAATCGTAGCAACTAGCAATATTTTTCCAGAACAAATTTCAGCTACAGATATTGAAACCTTAATTCGTTCACCCTATAATTTCTATGCTAAAAAAATTCTAAAAATTCGTAAAATTGATGATATTAGTGATAAACCAAATCTAGCTGATTTTGGTAATTTTTTCCATCATATTGCTGAAGATTATGCTAATGAGTTTCCTAAAAAATCAATTGAAGATCTTAGTAATGAATATCTTACAACACTAAATATCCCTGAATACAGTAAAAATGCTTGGCAAACAAAAATCATGGCAATTGCTCCTGAACTTACTGAATTTGAAAAAACCAGAAGACAAAATATTTCATCCATTCACTGTGAAATAAAAGGAGAATTACAACTCAATATAATGGATAAAAAAATTACAATTATTGCCATAGCAGACCGTATTGAAATTGGGAAAGATGGGTCTGCATACATCATGGACTATAAAACCGGAGCAGTTCCATCAAAAAAAGATGTCTTATCTGGCCTTTCACCACAGTTAATTATCGAGTCAATTATATTAGCAGAAGGCGGCTTTGATCTTCCTTCAAACATGATTGAACAAATTATTTATGTAAAAATAAATAGTAACAAGCCATATATTAAAACAACTGAGATCAAACTTTCAAAAGAAGATCTTATAAAACATAAGCAAGGTCTTATCTCGCTTTTAGAGCATTATGTTTCAACAAATCAATACCCAATAGAACCCTGCCAAATGAAATATGATGATTATACTCATGTAGCGAGAAGACTATAACAATTATTCTAACTCTAGTTCAAACAACAGCAAAATTAAAGTTATCCTACTTTTCTCGCAATCAAGTTTAAATTATGTTACGCTTAAACTATATGTTATGTAGAAGCTGGCTAAAATTATGAAAAATCTATTTTTTGCGATTATTTTAACGTTATTTATGAATAATAATATCATGGCAAAACCAACCAAATCTACAGAAGAAGCGATCTTCGCAATGGGGTGTTTCTGGTCAGCGATTCGAAATATGGAATAAAATCAGTGTTATAAAAAATATTATCGGCTTTGTAGCAAATTATCAGATTATATTTGCTTTATTTTTATCAAAAAGATGGTGATAATTACCAGATTTGCTAGTAGAAAACATCACAAAATAACATTTTCACAAAAATGATACACCACAACGGTTATCAATAGCAAGTCTATTGATAAATACAGCTAGTAATCAATCAAACAACACCTTAAGTTGGTGGTGGTTCATAATCCATTTCTCCAATCAAAAATTCCCATAACGCTTCTAAGTTGGTAAAATACAGTCTATTAACAAACGCTCCGACTTGATGCCATAATGAAGCTAAACGGCTATATTTTAATCTGAGTTTTTGGAATAAACTATCGGTTAATTGATGAATTTGATGCATCAAAAATGATAATAATGTAAAGTTATAGAAGTTATAACATGAATTGTTTTTACCGTGACCATAATTATGTTCAATGTTATATCCATGATTTTTTAAACTATTGAAGCACTCATTTTCTATTTTCCAACGTGCTCTTGCAGCATCTAAAATAATTTTTGCATTCTTATTTGTGATTTCTAAGTCAGTTATCCATTTGCCAAAATACTGCACTTTTTTTGTGCCGTTTTTCTGAGGAACTAGCTCCCATGCAGCTATATAATTTGTTCTTTGTTTGGTGCCACTAAAGAGTTCAATATCATTAACCCACTCTATGACAAGTTCATTATTTCTTCGGCTAGTGGTATAAACTTTAGATTTATCTATAGAGGTTAGATTATTCATCAATGTCTTATGTTGTTTGGGTTTTGCACGAAAAATGTAGTTTGCATTATGGGAATGTATCTTCTCAATTACTGGTGTTGTTGCATATAATCCATCGGCATTGATAATAATGCCTAACTTATCGTGATCCTTTCTAAACTTATCTATAAATCTATAAAAAGCATTTACTTCACTATCTTCTTTTTTTGCTCCATCTTGTATGCAAATATCTTCTGGCATCACTGGTATGACCTGACGTAAGCCGTCTTTAACAATTGCCGCTTGTAATGCTTGATGGCAGTGATATGAGTTTTTGACAGTACCACGTGTTAAGCATTTTTTACAACTAATTTCCTTAGAGCTAAAATATTGCGTACCATCTACATTCAATAAATACTTCCCTGGTAATGTTTGATATTGTTCAAGGTGTTTGCCTCTTTGTAATTTATTAAATAATTCTTTAAATATTGGTCTAAATGCTACTTCTGGATTTACAGAATCTATAATATTACGCATTCCATTGTCTGTAGGAAGATCATTAACATTAAACATGCTTTTGAGGTTATTTTTTTGGTGATGATTCTGCATTTTGCGTTGAAATTATAATAACGATTGGGATTGAAAATACATGCAAGCAAGACCTGATAGCATCACATCCTTTATCTTATGAGTACTGTTTGGCGCTCTATTGTCTGAAATTAATCCAAATTTGTTAGAAATTGACTCTAACAATGCACTTACACTTAGGTGTTTTTTAGAATGAATACGACTGTACCAATCTTTATTAAATATACTGGTATTATTCTAAAGATTTATATGCATTTTACTATTTTTTTCTTTTTGCTCTACGAAATACGTTTTTTCAATGCGTTATGATGCAACGGTTCTAGCTCATATTTCGAATCGCTGCTACAGATAAAATGATGTTGATGCGTCGTAGTTTTATTGAGACTATATTCTCCTCTATGAAGTCATTGAATACTTTGATTCATAGTAGGCACAGATCACCTATCAACGCTTTTTCTCACTTATTTGCTGGACTCATAAATTACCAAATTAGAACTGATAAACCATCTCTAGATCAAATGGTAAAATTAGATTCTTATGCATAGTTGGGGTTAGATATAATTTTAGGAATGCATGGTAATTTTAGAGATTCATATACTGCCCATTGACATATCTATGCATAATAAATTACAATGCTTCTTGAGATGGTCGCGTGATTGTATTTCTTACTTGTTTGTAAGTTATGAGGAAAGTCCGGGCTCCAAATAGACGCGATGCTGGATAATAACCAGCAAAGAGAAGGTATAATGCCTCTTTTTAGGGATAGTGCAGCAGAAATATACCGCCTCTTTTGAGGTAAGGGTGAAATGGTGCGGTAAGAGCGCACCGGATTCTTGGTGACAGGAATCGCATATGTAAACCCCGTCGGGAGCAAGATCAAATAGGCATAATTGAACTTTTGAGTTCCTGGCTGTCTATAGCTAGATATTATGCGGGTAGATCGCTTGAGGTAAATGGTAACATTTATCCTAGATAAATAATCACGGTAGCTTTTAGCTATACAGAACCCGGCTTATAGACCATCTTTTAACTTTTATTTTTAAATAATAATGCTAACATTATATCATCATCCTGTTTGTCCTTTATCTCGTCAGACTCGAGTTTTTTTAAAAGAATCTGACACTGAATTTAGTATGGTAAAAGAGGATTATTGGCTTCGTAGAAAAGAATTTATTCAAATTAACCCTTCAGGCCACTTGCCTGTAATTGAAATAGATAAATTTTCACCAATTCTAGTCGGTAATTATTCCATAATTGAATATATGTCTGAGAGTTTTGAAGATTTTTATTTCATGCCAAAATCTATTGATGATCGAGTAGAAGTCAGGAAAACTATATCATGGTTTAATGATAAATTTTACCGTGAGGTTAGTAAAATTCTTGTTGATGAAAAGATGATTAGGTTGCTTATGCGCGTAGGTGGTCCAAGGAGTGCATTTATTAGAGCAGCAAAGTCAAATTTAAATCAGCATCTTAAATTACTGAGCGCAAATCTTGAGAAAAAATCCTATATCTCTTTAGAGAAAATTTCTTGTGCTGATATAGTAGCAGCATCACATATTTCAACAGTAGATTATTTCGGTGAAATAAATTGGGATAGTTGGGGAGTGATTAAAGAATGGTACTCAATTATAAAATCAAGGCCAGCATTTCAGACAATATTGCAAGATAGAGTCGCTGGTTTTGCCCCGCCGCAACATTATTCAGATTTGGATTTTTAGATGCGTGTAAGTTTTACGAAAGAGTTATCTAGAATCTCTTTTGCTTAAATTATTATTACTTATAGTCTACAGAAGAAAGTATTGGAAATGGAACTTTAAGGCTAATTTTAGCAATTTGAAGTTTGTATTTAATAATCATTTTTACTTATCAGGTTTTTATTTCTCTTAAATATTGTCATAAGATATATTAATTGAAAGTAACCTTTATAAGGTATATTAACAGAAAGTAACTTGTATTTTAATTAATTAAAATATAAAGTGTGGGAGGGTAATTAATGTAAAGGGAAAAATTTATGGCTAAAAGTAGTTGCGTAGCAGCGATTCGAAATATGGAATAAAATCAGTGTTATAAAAATATTATCGGCTTTGTAGCAAATTATCAGATTATATTTGCTTTATTTTTATCAAAAAGATGGTGATAATTACCAGATTTGCTAGTAGAAAACATCACAAAATAACATTTTCACAAAAATGATGCACCACAACGGTTATCAATAGCAAGTCTATTGATAAATACAGCTAGTAATCAATAAAACAATGCCTAAGTTGGTGGTGGTTCATAATCCATTTCTCCAATCAAAAATTCCCATAATGCTTCTAAGCTGCTAAAATACAACCTGTTAACAAACGCTCCGACTTGATGCCATAATGAAGCTAAACGGCTATATTTTAATCTGAGTTTTTGGAATAAACTATCAGTTAATTGATGAATTTGATGCATCAAAAATGATAATAATGTAAAGTTATAGAAGTTATAACATGAATTGTTTTTACCGTGACCATAATTATGTTCAATGTTATATCCATGATTTTTTAAACTATTGAAGCACTCATTTTCTATTTTCCAACGTGCTCTTGCAGCATCTAAAATAATTTTTGCATTCTTATTTGTGATTTCTAAATCAGTTATCCATTTGCCAAAATACTGCACTTTTTTTGTGCCGTTTTTCTGAGGAACTAGCTCCCATGCAGCTATATAATTTGTTCTTTGTTTGGTGCCACTAAAGAGTTCAATATCATTAACCCACTCTATGACAAGTTCATTATTTCTTCGGCTAGTGGTATAAACTTTAGATTTATCTATAGAGGTTAGATTATTCATCAATGTCTTATGTTGTTTGGGTTTTGCACGAAAAATGTAGTTTGCATTATGGGAATGTATCTTCTCAATTACTGGTGTTGTTGCATATAATCCATCGGCATTGATAATAATGCCTAACTTATCGTGATCCTTTCTAAACTTATCTATAAATCTATAAAAAGCATTTACTTCACTATCTTCTTTTTTTGCTCCATCTTGTATGCAAATATCTTCTGGCATCACTGGTATGACCTGACGTAAGCCGTCTTTAACAATTGCCGCTTGTAATGCTTGATGGCAGTGATATGAGTTTTTGACAGTACCACGTGTTAAGCATTTTTTACAACTAATTTCCTTAGAGCTAAAATATTGCGTACCATCTACATTCAATAAATACTTCCCTGGTAATGTTTGATATTGTTCAAGGTGTTTGCCTCTTTGTAATTTATTAAATAATTCTTTAAATATTGGTCTAAATGCTACTTCTGGATTTACAGAATCTATAATATTACGCATTCCATTGTCTGTAGGAAGATCATTAACATTAAACATGCTTTTGAGGTTATTTTTTTGGTGATGATTCTGCATTTTGCGTTGAAATTATAATAACGATTGGGATTGAAAATACATGCAAGCAAGACCTGATAGCATCACATCCTTTATCTTATGAGTACTGTTTGGCGCTCTATTGTCTGAAATTAATCCAAATTTGTTAGAAATTAACTCTAACAATGCACTTACACTTAGGTGTTTTTTAGAATGCATACGACTGTACCAATCTTTATTAAATATACTGGTATTATTCTAAAGATTTATATGCATTTTACTATTTTTTTCTTTTTGCTCTACGAAATACGTTTTTTCAATGCGTTATGATGCAACGGTTCTAGCTCATATTTCGAATCGCTGTATACACCCCAGACTAGAAGTTTTTTTTGACTTATAAAGGCGCTTACCTTCTTCTACTAAAACATGATTCTTTTCAAGCAAACTATGAAATGAAATATAGTTGTTAAATCTTGTTATATAATAATAGCTAATTTTTGAACCATCTTCTTCAACCCATGAAGCTTTTTCTTTTTTAGAATGAGTTGTGAATTCTCCAACTGGAGTAGAGCCAAATTTGACTCCTGTTGAACAAGGAATTTGCTTTATTAAAACATCTTCATGAAAAACATCTATCACCTGATTTTTCAAAGAAACTTTTAAACTATAATTATCCTTAGCATTCGCTGAGCAATGTACAAAAATTACAATCAATAAACAAATAAATTGCCTAAAATTTTCATATTTTATAGATATAATTAAAAACTAAAATTGCAACATGCTATATTGCAACTCCTTCATACCAATCCCATTCTTGCTGCTTGTTGCTATCACATTACAGTCATCATGCCCTAGAGCAGCCAATCGACTTTTAATATCTGCAAGATAAGCCTCATTTACTTTTTCTTTATCCGCCTTTGTAAGCAAAATTTGAAATTTCTTACTAAAATCGTGCAACATATTCATCATTTCTATATCATTATCCTTTATGCCACGACGCGCATCTATCAATAAATTAACTAACGACAAATGTTCACTCGCTTCAAGATAATAGTTCATCAATCTATTCCAGTCTGCTTTTTGCACTTTAGAGACCTTAGCAAAACCATAACCTGGAAGATCAGCAAGCAATATTTTATTAGCAATAGAAAAAAAGTTAATTTGCTGCGTACGACCAGGAGTATGGGAAACTCTGGCCAAATTTTTACGCTTACATATAGAGTTTATAAGACTAGATTTACCAACATTAGACTTACCAATGAAGGCTATCTGCGGCAAATATAATTTAGGGAACTGATCAGCTCTTGCAACCCCCGCAATAAACTGAGCTTCCTGTCTAAATATCTTAATTCCTAAATCAGCTGTCATTTTTATCAAGCTTATTAATATATGATTGTTGAACTATAGAAAGTAGATTATTCCATGACCAGTAGATAAGTAATCCAGCAGGAAATCCGCTAAACATAAATAAGAACATAAGTGGCATAAACTTCATCACTTGCGCCTGAACAACGTCAGCTGGTTGTGGGCTCATTCTTTGCTGTAAGAACATACTAGCTGCCATAATCAACGGCCAAACTCCTATCATCAGGAAGCTTGGAGGGGTAAATGGAAGCAAGCCAAACAAATTAAACATAGTTGTTGGATCTGGAGCAGATAAATCCTTAATCCATCCGAAAAATGGAGCATGCCTCATTTCAATAGTTACGTATAATACCTTATATATAGAAAAGAATACAGGTATCTGCACTAATAACGGCAAGCAACCAGAAACCGGATTCACTTTTTCTTTTTTATATAGTTGCATCACTTCTTGATTCAACCTAGCTTTATCATCAGCATATAATTCTTTTAGCCTTTCCATTTGTGGCTGAAGCTTTTTCATTCTCTTCATAGAACGATAAGATTTGTTTGCCAATGTAAACATGAGTAACTTAATCAAGACCGTTACAATCATTATACTAATACCAAAATTCCCTACATATTTGTAGAAGAAATTCATGGCGTTAAAAATTGGCTTTGTCAAAATATAGAACCAACCAAAATCTATTGCTCTATCAAATAATTTTATATTATATTCTTTTTCATACTTATCTAGTAAAGCAACTTTTTTAGCACCAGCAAATAAATGATGTGTTAACTCGTAGCTTCCGCCAGATTCAATCAATTTAGATGATGAAATAAAATCTGCTTGAAACTTATCCCGACCAGCTTTTAATGCATAATTATAATTCGCACTATACTGTTCAGAACCATCTGGAATAAAAGCAGCCAACCAATATTTATCAGTTATCCCAAACCAATTTAATTCACCACTAGAGAAGCTTTCCTTCTTATTATCTTTTATTTTTTCATATGAAAACTCTTGAAGTTCTCCAGCAACAGCTCCAATCATCCCTTGATGCAAAATATTGACCATATTATCTGGCTTTTCTTCATAATCTCTATTAATCAAACCATAATATTGAGTAGATATAGGCCTACCAGATTTATTATATGTCGCTTGCTTAATAGTAAACATATAATTATCATCTAACGATATTGCTACTTTAAATAAAACATTTTCCGGACTTTTCCACGAAAGATTTACAACTCCGCCAGCAACAAGTTCAGGCTTATCCGCTTGCCAAATAGTTGATGAACTCGGATACGTAATGGATTTGTCCGAACTCCACCAGCCAATTTCAGCAAAATACCCTTGATCAGAATTTGACGGAGAAAACAACTCAACCGGAGGACTATTATCATCAAGCTCCTGGCGGTAGTTGCGCAAAGTCAAATCATCAAACCTCAAACCTTTTAGTGAAATAGAACCGGATAGCACATCAGTTTTAATTAATATCCTCTCAACAGAAGCAATAGCTTCTTCTCTGCCCAAAACTTCGATTTCTGTATTCTGCTTAGACCTTGCTTTAATAGTATTGACTGTCTGATTATACTGTTTAGTTTGCTCAGCAAGTTTTTCTAACCTTGGTTTTTCAAAGAAATGCTGCCAACCAAAAATAATCACTACTGATAAAACTATGGCTGTAATTAAATTGATAATACTATGATTCATAAGAGATATTTTATTTATATATGCTGAACTTTTATATTATTTAATAAAAATAATCAAGAAATTTGAATAATTATGTATAGCTTTAACTGATGATAAGGAGCAAAACCTATGCTAATAATAGAATGAAGAGCAACAACATAGTATTTAAAAATGAGAATTAGTATTAGTTGTTAAAAAATGAAAATAACTTGCATTTCTTGCCAAATTTTAATATAATTCGGCGTCTTTATCTATATTTATTTTTAACTCATGGCATTTGATAAAAAAACTATAGTAGTCGCAATGTCCGGCGGGGTTGATAGCTCTGTTGTTGCAGCTATGCTTCACAAAGAAGGTCATAATGTAATTGGTATTACTCTTCAATTATATGATTATGGCATGGCTCTACAAAAAAAAGGCGCATGTTGTGCTGGGCAAGATATATATGATGCTAAAATGGTGGCCGATAGCTTAGGCTTTCCACATTATATTTTTGACTATGAAAGTAAATTTAAACAAGAAGTCATTGATGATTTTGCTGATAGTTACATAAGAGGCGAAACGCCCTTACCATGCGTCAGATGCAACCAATCAGTAAAATTCAAAGATTTACTAAAAGCCGCAAAAGAACTAAATGCAGATGCGCTTGCTACAGGACATTATGTTCAAAAAATTAATAATAACGGTCTTAATGAGCTGCATCAAGGAAAAAGTCTTACAAAAGATCAAAGCTATTTTTTATTCTCAACAACACAAGAACAACTAGACTATCTGATGTTTCCCTTAGGTGGGTATAATAAAGATGAAACTAGAGCTCTTGCACAAGAATTTAACCTAGAAGTAGCAGACAAACCCGATAGCCAAGATATTTGTTTTGTACCAAATGGTAATTACAGGGACGTTATCAACAAAGTTCGGCCAAATGCAAGCAAACCTGGGCGTTTTATTCATGTTGACGGCTTTGATTTAGGAGAACATAAAGGAATAATAAACTATACGATTGGTCAAAGAAAAGGCCTTGGAATAGCTTATGGAGACCCTATATATGTGATTAAAATTGACCCAGAGACAAATACAGTCTATGTTGGACCTGAATCTGAATTAGTTAAAACGCAATTCTTACTAAAAGATATAAACTGGCTTGCTGGAGACATTTCTCCAAAAGATTTAGAAATTTTAGTAAAAATCAGATCAACAACTCCGGGAGTCAGAGCAATAATAAACTCTACAGATGATAAACACATTAAAGTCACCCTCTTGGAAGTAGAAAAAGCAATTACTCCTGGTCAAGCATGCGTATTCTACGATGGATCTCGTGTTTTAGGTGGTGGATGGATAACTAGAGAAATCGAATAAAAAGGTAAACTCAAATGGACTTTCTGAAAAAGAAAAGTTTCGAATCAGTAAAATCAGCAGGTAGTACAAGCGGCTTAGACCGTACATTAACAGCATTAGATCTCATCCTTCTTGGCCTTGGTGGTATAGTTGGAACTGGTGTATTTGCACTCACTGGACTTGTTGCATCACAATATGCTGGTCCTGCTGTAACTCTTTCTTATGCAATAGCAGGATTTACATGTATCTTTGTTGCCCTTGTATATACAGAGCTTGCAACTATGCTTCCTACTTCTGGAAGTATATATACATACTCTTATGTCGCATTTGGAGAAGTTTTTGCTTGGTTAGTGGGTAGCCTCGTTATTGTTGAACTAGGATTTGCCGCTTCTGCAGTGGCTGGCAGTTGGTCAGCTTATGTACAAGGAATACTAAAATCCGCTGGAATGGCTCTACCACTAGCTCTCTTAAAAACACCATTTGAAGGTGGAATAATTAACTTACCCGCTTTAATAATCGTATCTTTTGTAGGATTCATGCTTTACCGTGGAACAAAGGAAAGTAAAAAACTCAACAATATACTAGTGTTTATAAAAATGCTTGCTATCTTTGTGTTCATCTTCTTTGCAGCGCCACATTTTGATGCTACTAATTGGGATAACTTCATGCCAAATGGTATTGATGATGTACTGTATGGTTCTTCTATCTTGTTCTTTGCCTTTACTGGTTTTGGAACGCTTGCAAGCGCAGCAGAAGAGTGTAAAAACCCTAAAAAAGACCTGACAATAGGTATCATTGGCTCTTTATTATTGGCAACGGTAGTATATATCATAGTGGCTGGAATATTAACAGGAATAGTACCCTTCTATGAACTAAACAATGCACAACCTCTTGCATATGCCTTAAGAGAAAATGGTAGTAGTATCGGCTCAACACTCGTTGCAACTGGAGCAGTAGCGGGAATGACAACTGTTATTATGGTTAATATTTATGGCCAATCTAGAATTTTCTATGTAATAGCGCGCGATGGACTACTCCCAAAACCATTAGCAAAACTACATCATAAATATGACAGCCCTTATGTAACAATTATTACATTTTCAGCAATCATAGCTCTAATGGGAGCTTTAATACCTTATGGGTTCCTCGCACAACTATCTAGCATGGGCGCTTTAACAGATTATATGCTTGTCGGAGTAATTGTCGTATTATTTAGATTTAGATATCCAAATGTAGAAAGACCATTCAAATGCCCGGTAATTTTTGTAATTGCACCACTAGCATTGCTATCATCATTCTACTTATTATTTAAACAGATTATAAGCAAAGATGGAACGATGTTAATGACCGGTAAAATCTTTATTATTTGGTTTGTAATAATGTTAGTATTATACGTACTTAAGAGGTCTCTCACCAAAACAAGGCAAGAATTAACAGGATGATTCTGATTTTTATTGTATAAACGTAGTTTGACAAATTTTATAATTATGTATATAGTCTCCCCCCAAGTTAAATAAATTAATAAAAAATAAATCAAAATGGAACGAAAACGAAAATAGATCTACTACTCAATCAATGAGCTTTGAAGTTTTTATTTTTAAGTTATTCCTATTATTATGTTTATTTTTTATTTCTATAGCTTTGACTATATAAGTTTTAACAAATCACCCTCGAAAATCTGTAATTACAAATGTATTACTCTGAAAAAGCTAGACATAGTTCAAACTCTTAGATCTTTGATGGCTCGAAAACCGGAATTGCTTCATTTCTAACATTATATATAAATAAAAAACATAAATTGGTGAAAAACTATGTCTATAATGGACTCAGCATTTAATATTATAAGATTCTTAGATGATTTCTATTGGAGCTATATCGGATGGGCTCTAATCACTGGAGCAGGGATATATTTAACAATTCTATCGAAAGGTCTACAATTTAGAGCATTATTCAATTTCCGTTCAAATATTAAGGAAATCTACTCTGAAGGAAACGATAAATCGAATGATGGTATTCATCCATTCAAACTCTATTTTGCCTCAGTTGGTGGGATGGTTGGACTAGGGAATATTGTATTTATTAGCACAGCTATTATGATCGGTGGTCCTGGTAGTATTTTCTGGACTATTCTTGCATCACTCAGCGGCATGCTACTCAAATACTCAGAAATATATCTTGGTGTAAAATATAGAGTCCAAAACCCACAAGGTGGATTTAATGGAGGCCCTATGTATTTTTTACAGAAAGCCTTCAGACCGAAAATATTTGCATATATCTTTGCATTTCTTTTATGCTTATATGGTGTTGAGATATCTAACTTTCTAATCATTGTTGATAGATTAGAACATAGTTTTGAATTCAATAGATATATTATAATTATAGCCCTATTACTTGCTGTATTATATTCATCAATTGGTGGGATTAGCAGATTAGCAAACATTTGCACATTCATAATGCCTATTTTTATGATTGGATACATTATATTTTCTGTATATATCATTGCTTGTAATGCAAGTTTACTTCCTGAATTCTTCAAAACTGTTTTAGTATCAGCATTTACAGGACATGCTCAAGTGGGCGGCTTTCTTGGCAGCACTATGATATTATCTGCATATTTGGGAATCTCTAAAACCGTGTATTCAGGGGATATTGGAATTGGTTACGATTCAATTGTACAAAGCGAAACTAGAATAGTTAACCCTAAAAAACAAGCTACTCTTGCTGTTTATGCATTATTTACGGATACTTTAATTTGTATTTTGACTAATACAATGATCGGAGTAACAGGCGCTTGGCATAGCTTAAATCATCTGATTCCATCTGATGTTGTAGCTAGCTTATTATCAAACTATATACCTTATAGCGATCTATTCATGACTCTACTTCTATTTTTTGCTGGATTTACAACTATAATTGCCTATCTTGCAGCTGGTACAAAGTGCGCACAATTTATTAATCCCAAATATGGAAAAACAATATACTTGATGTATGCTATTTTTGCATTTATATTCTTTTGTAATTTTTCGCAATTAAATGTTATGATCATCATGGGACTACTTAGTGGCTTATTGGTTCTTCTCAATGTTTGCGGAATTTTGAGGCTTAGAAAAGATATAGAATTTTAAAAAATAATATAAAAGGGTTGATTATTCATGATGAAAAAACTTAGTTCAATTATAGCAATACTTCTTTTCGTTATTGCTGGTGGGTGGTTCTATTTAGCAAATAAATTTGAAAAAATAGTTGCAGAAGAAATATTACCAAAATTACAAAAAGAAGATTCTTTAGTTTCTGTCGATATGGATGCTATAATAATTGAAAAATTTAAGTTTAAACTTATGTTGCAAGATGTAGTAATCTTCCCTAACTCAAAACTTTTTAAAATTAATGCTAATGAAATTATAGCTTGCTATAACCCAATTACTGATCATATTAAAACACACTTTTCTGGCGATAAACTAACTGTTGGCGAAGGAAGCACAGAGTTTTACTTCCCATCACCGAATCATGTAATTGGCTTTAACAGATCTCTGCTAAAAAAGGATTTTGAGAATTTTGATATAAATATCACATCAAAAGATTCTTCAATATATTTTGCAAAAGACGATAAATTCATTTCAAAATCAGATCAATCAAAACTAAGTATATCTAATTCTCTTAGTAACGATATGTACGACATGAACTTTTCTTTTAATATAGATTCAATGCAAATTAACCCTAAATCTCAATTTTTTACAAAAATCATAACTTCTTTAGTACCAGAATTTGAAAATAATTCTATAAACACAAATATTGATAGCTATTACTATAAAATGCTTGAAGAGACTGGTTCATTAGACTATCAAACCAACTATTCTATTCAGCTAGGTAAAGATCATGTTTACAATCTAATAGCAGTATTAAAGCGAGAAAAAGAATTTACTGAAGCTCTAGAAAACTTCTCCTTCACTCAAGATACATACTCTATTAATGGTAATGAAACCCTTAAAAATCCAGCCATAAAGGACACTGGCTCTATTACCCTTACTGGAGATGGAGAAAAAATAACAGGTAAAGCTGACATTGAAATGAATCGTAGTTATGGCGAAGATCAAAAAGAAAATATTATACAAATTAGTAATTCATTATTGATTGAAGCTCTAAAACTCTTAAACACAAAAAATTCCTCAAGAATTGATGATAAATTACAGGAAGAGGATTTTACAAAATTATCCGAACTACTTACTGAAATTGATAAAGTCGGTATAAAACTTGATGTTGAATATGATATTAAATCAAATAATCTTGAACAAGAAATCAAACTTACTCTTAATGATTTAAAAATTGAATCTGAGGGCGAAGTAAAAGATAAAATATATAATGGGAAATTTAAAGTATCAAATCCAAAAATTCTTACTGACGGAATTCCTCAAATATATAAATCAGGAGTTCGTGAAATCTTCTTAAAATTATCCTCCAATGATCAAGGGAATTTTGATATTTCTTCATATGATCAAATAGCAGAAAATATTATAAATAATGGCTTCAATGCATTAGCTGCTTTCCATAAAGATGACGAGCTAAAGGAAGATGATGAGTTAATTTCAGAGCTATCTTTTAATCCAAATAGTTTTGAATTTAAAATAAATGATAAAGGCTTCTTTGAAATTCTAACCGACGAAAGAATAGTTAATTTTCTAAAAGATATGCCAGACGAAAATACAGAAGAAGATAAGTAGAATGTCTAGCAAAGTAGCGCCTCTTCGGGGAATGAAAGATCTACTCCCCGAAGAGTTTAGAGTTCATAAATATATCGAACGAATTGCTAGCAAAGTTTCTGAACTTTATGGATATGAAGGCTTTTCTACTCCAATCTTAGAAAACGCAAATGTTTTTGATAGAACTCTCGGAGATAGTTCTGATGTTATCAGTAAGGAAATGTATTCTTTTCCTGATAAAAAAGGAAGAATAGTCGCCCTAAGACCAGAATTTACCGCAAGTATTATGCGAGCATTTATATCGAATGGTCTAAAGCAGCAACTCCCTTTAAAATTATTTTCTAGTGGACCATTATTTCGATATGACCGCCCACAGGAAGGGAGACAAAGACAATTTCATCAACTTAATTTCGAATATATAGGTGCGATTGGAGCCTATTCTGATGCAGAAACGATAAGTATGGCAGCGCGCTTACTAGATGAACTTGGACTTTTGAATGATATTACCCTCGAACTTAATTCTTTAGGCTGCTCAGAATCAAGAGAGAAATATCAAACTGCTTTAATTGAATATTTTAAAAAATATGAAAATGACCTATCGTATGATAGCAAACAACGTTTAGAGAAGAATCCTCTAAGGATATTAGACTCAAAAGACGAAGGAGATAAAAAGCTTTCTAAAGATGCCCCATTAATAGCTGAGTATTATTCAACAGATGCTGCCAAATATTTTGATGATGTAAAATCATATCTTGACCTTCTCAAAATAAAATATCAAATCAACCCAAGACTTGCACGTGGTTTAGACTATTACTCACATACTGCATTTGAATTCATCACAAATAAGCTTGGAGCGCAAGGCACTTTACTTGCCGGGGGAAGATACGATGGTCTTACAAAATTAATGGGTGAAGCAGAGATACCAGCAATTGGTTTTGCAGCTGGCATTGAACGCATTGCTTTAATGGGTAATTTTAAGCCGAAAAAAGAACGCCCTACTATCATTATGCCAATTGGCGATCAATGTTTTAATTATGCTATAAACATTGCAGAAAAGCTTCGTAGTCAAAACATCATTACAATTATTTCCTCTGAGGGAAAAATTGGTAAAAGAATGCAAAAAGCTCTTAATGAAAATGCAAAATACGCAATATTTATTGGCTCTGAGGAACAAAAAAAATCAATATGTAAATTAAAATTCCTTGATCAAAACATTGAGCAAGAAATTGCAATACATGACCTACCCAATATAATTCTAAAAGATAACTAATCTTATAAAACGGAGCACAAAATTTGCGAATATTTAATATAATGATGTCGAGAGATTTAGGCGGTATTCAGCAAGCTTACATTGATTATAGTGAAGCTCTTTTAAATCAGGGACATACTGTAATAAATATATCAAGCTCCGGCGCTCTTATAAATAATCAATTAAACTCTACGCACTCTTTACCCAATTTAGCACCATGGTGCTTACTATCAAAAATTTATCTTAATATATTAATACGCAAATATAATCCAGATATTATAATATGCCATGGAAATAGATCTATAAACTTTGCCAGCGGGACAAACAATAATCAAACAAAAATAGTTGGTATCTCTCATAATTACAGCTATAAAAAACTACAAAAATGTAATTATATTATAACTCTTACTGAAGATTTAAAACAGAATTTAATCAAAAATGGAGTCCCAGAATTCAAGCTACTTCAATTATCAAATATGGTGAGAATTGAAAGAACTTATGATCCGACTCCATACCAAAAGCCGTTAATCATAGGAAGCTTGGGGCGTTTCGTAACAAAAAAAGGGTTCTATTATTTGATTAATAGCATAAGTTTACTAAAAAAATCTGGTCTAAATATAAAATTAATTCTAGGAGGAGATGGAGATGAACGCGAAAATCTTGAAGCTTTAGTTAAAAAACTAGATTTAGAAAATGAAATTAATTTTATAGGCTGGGTAAAAGATAAAGATGCATTTTTCAATCAAATAGATATTTTCTGCTTACCATCAATAAATGAACCATTTGGTATTATTCTACTTGAAG
Organism: Rickettsiaceae bacterium; assembly: GCA_965233855.1. GTDB lineage: Bacteria > Pseudomonadota > Alphaproteobacteria > Rickettsiales > Rickettsiaceae > Megaera_A. The sequence goes on from OZ247586.1 coordinate 1,005,158, forward strand.
CAATAGAAAGATCAAAACCAATTGTTGCAACACATTCAGGGGGGCCTCAGGAAATTATTAGGCATAAACAAGATGGACTTATAGCAGATATTGAATCGGCAGAAAGTTTAGCAGAGAACCTTACTACACTGATAAATGATAAAAAAGCATCTGATGAAATGTCAAACTCTGCGTATAAAAGGCTTAAAGAAAAATATGATATTAAAATAGTCTCAAAACAACTTTCAAAAATACTTAGAAAAATAAATCTATGACCTTCAACTCTAACAAACTAAGCAATGGACTAAACATTGTCACCTACTCCATGCCACATGTAAACTCTGTATCTATTAACATAATTGTTAAAGTTGGAAGTAGGTATGAATCTTTAGAAGAGTCTGGAATATCGCATTTCTTAGAGCATATGGCCTTCAAAGGCACAAAAACTAAATCTGCTGTTGAAATAGCCAAAGAATTTGACAATATTGGAGGATATTTTAACGCATATATTAGCAAAGAAAACACTGTTTACTATACAAAAATATTAAGCAAGCATACCAGACAAGCCCTAGGTATTTTAGCCGACATATTACAGAATTCTGTATTCTCAGAAAAAGACATCAAAAAAGAACTAAGCGTTATTTCTCAAGAAATAGCGGGAGTAAAAGATTGTCCTGACGATTTAGTTTTTGAAAATTTTTATGAATTAGCGTATCAAAATCATCCTTTAGGAAGATCAATACTTGGAACATATGATAATATTGCGAAATTTGACAAGTCGGCATTCCAATCCTATATGAATAAGCATTATTCAACTGAGAACATATATATTTCAATGGCCGGTAATATAGATCATTCAGATGCTATAAAAATGGCAGAAGATCTATTTACTTCCTTTTCTAAAAATTCAACTAGAACTAAAGAAACAGCAAAATATTCTGGAGGGTTTAGGGTTATTCCAAAACATCTCGAGCAAACAACAATAGCACTTGGTTTTGAGAGTGTATCATATCAAAACCTTGAAGAGTTTTATTACGCCCAAATTTTATCAATAATTCTAGGCGGCGGACTGTCATCAAGATTATTCCAAACAGTTAGAGAGAATTTAGGACTTGCATATAGTATTGGGAGTGGCATTAATGCTTTTTACGATAGTGGTATTTTCAGTATATACGCCGCTTCTGACCACAAAAATGTACCACTAATGATAGAAAAAATCATTGAAGAAATACATAAAATTAAACTATCTATAACTCAAGAAGAATTAACTAGAGCCAAGTCTCAAATTGAATCAAGTATCTATATGGCAGAGGAAAAATCCGAATATAAATCAGAAGAAATTGGTAAAAACTTTGCACTATTTGGTAAATACTTCCCAGCAAAAGAAGTTATTCATATTATCAACTCAACTCAAATTAAAAATTTGGAACAAAGTGCTATTAAAATTTTTCAATCCAAACCAACTCTTTCAGTCGTTGGGGATAATCTTAATAATTTTAATTTTGATGATCTATGTATCAATCTATCAAAATAATTGTACCTTTCTAATAAACGTATTATACTGTTTCTATTAAGCTTAACAGAAAACTTGAACATGATGTTTCCTAAGAAAAAAATAAAATTGCTTGATGCAACACTTGCTTCAGAGACGCTCCAAAAGATAGGACAAAAACGCAAAAACGGTAAAACTAAGATCTCAGAATTAATGGAAGATTTCCATGAAAATGGCATTTTGTTGGCAATGATATTCTTCGCTCTTCCAGTAGCTATCCCTCTTCCCTATCCACCAGGGTTTACAACTATTATGGGAGTTCCATTAATGATTTTGTCTATTCAAATGTTGCTAGGAAGTAAAAAGGTCAATTTACCTCAAAAAATCAATAATTACGAACTTAAAAACTCAACATTAAAAACTATTAGCGATAAAATCGTGCCAATAATTGAAACTATTGAAAAATATATGAAGCCTAGACTATCATTTGCACGCTCTGTCTATTGCGAACAATTCGTTGGACTGATTTGCTTAATCGCTGCAACTGCTGTTGCCATCCCATTATTTATGACAAATGCAATTCCTGCTCTTGGAATCACCATTATGGCACTTGGATTAATGAATAGAGATGGTTTAATCATTATTGCAGGTTTTATCATATCTATAATCGGAGTTATAGTAGCAATTGCAGCAGTGGTTGCCAGTTGGATTGCTATTAAATATCTATTTTTTACACTTTTTTAAATATGAACGAAAAAATATACAAAGGTACTTCTAAGACCCTATATCAGTCAGAAGAAGACTATGCCTTAATAATGTCATTTGATGATACTTTGAGAAAAGCTAACAAAGAAATAATTAATATTTCTGGTAAAGGAGTCATCAACAATAATATATCTGCATATATAATGCAGAAGCTAGATATGATTGGCATTGAGAATCATTTTATTCAAAAAAATAACATGCGCCAACAACTTGTCCAATTTGTTGATGTCTATCCAATACAAATTCATATTTGCACAGTAGCTTGCGGACGTTATGTAACTGACTTTGGAATGGAAGATGGTTTTGTATTCGAATCACCTATTATTGATTTTAGAGTTAAAAATAAAGATCTAAATTATCCAATAATAAATGAAGAACAAATGATTAGCTTTGGATGGTTGAGTAAAAAAGAACTTCAAGATCTAAAAAATAAAGCAATGCGCGTTCATGATTTTCTTTCTGGTCTATTTGCAACTGCCAAAATCCGTCTAGTTGATATAAAACTAGAATTTGGCCGCGTTTTTAACGGAGAAGATTTCATCACTATGCTCATAGACGAGATATCACCTGATACTTGTAGATTATGGGACATGGAAACAAACGAAAAACTTTGCTCAGAAATAGCCGAAGAAAACCCTGAAAAAATCATTCCCGCCTATCAGGAAGTAGTAAATAGACTGAACATTAATGCAAAACAATAAAATCTTGTGAAAAATGGGTTTGACTTTTTGATCAACTATTTATATAATCCCCAGTCAAAGAACTTAAACTCTAATAGGTATATTTAAGTGACGAAAATTATTAAATCAAAATACAAAGCTAGTAGACGCCTTGGGACTAGCATCTGGGGTGATGGAAAAGATCCTTTCCACACAAGAAATTTCCGCCCAGGACAACATGGCCCAACAGGAAGAGTGAAGACTTCTGACTACGGTGCTCACTTACAAGCTAAGCAAACTGTAAAGAATCACTACGGACGTGTTACTGAAAAGCAATTCAGAAATACTTTTAAAATTGCTGCTAAAATGAAAGGAAACACTGCAGAAAATTTTGCAGGTCTACTTGAAAGCAGACTAGATATGGTTGTTTACAGAATGAACCTTGCTCCAACTATTTTTGCCGCAAGACAATTAGTTTCTCACTGTAATGTAAGACTGAACGGTAAGAAAGTAAATATTCCTAGCTTACGATTAAAAGCTGGCGATAAAGTCGAGCTTAAAGATTCAGCAAAGCAAATTACTGTATATATGGAATCTGCACAGAAACAAGAAAGAACAGTTCCTGAATATCTTACAATGGATCCAGGCACTATGTCTGGTGAATATGTTAGAACTCCTATGATTTCTGATATTCCTTATCCGTTTGAAGCGAATTTTGGTAAAATTATTGAGTATTATTCTCACTAATAATGAAAACTAAAGCGGAGCTAAAAAGCTCCGCTTTTTTTATTAGAGCAATGACGATTATTACAAATGAACAATACTATAGTACATAATAAAACTAACAATTTTTCAAAGATCCTCATTCACAACGGAGCTTTAAAATAAACACAAGTAAATTACAACAAATTTGCCATAAAAAAACAACACAAACTCTTAAATACTCCTCTCCAGTTAGCGCATATGTCGTGGCTTAGCCACTATTCCACCCCCCCACAATACTTTTTAATCACATATTCTAAAGCCTTATAAAATAAGGAACAAACACTCACGGTACTAATTATGAAACGACATATCTTTCTATACGGATTTTCAATATTTTCAATGTTCTTCGGATCAGGAAACCTTGTATTCCCTCTTATGGTCGGAGTAAATAATTCAGATAACTGGCTAGCTGGATTTCTAGGCTTTTTCTGCACAGGAATTATCCTACCATTCCTAGGGTTATTCGTAATCAAACTCCATAGAGGAAACTATGAAGGCTTCTTTGCAGAAGCTGGAAGTATAGCAAAATTTGCTGTACCATTATTTACATTATCACTACTTGGTGCATTCGGAGTTATTCCACGTTGTATAACAGTTGCTCATGGTGGGCTAGAATTCTTATACAATGATCTTTCTCTATTAATATTTAGTGTAATATTTTGTATATCTTGCTATATTATATGCCTTAATGAGAAGTGGATGTTTAATATACTTGGTAAATTTTTAACGCCAATATTACTATTATTCCTGACAATACTAATTACTATAGGAATATATGAAGGAGAAAGCATTAATGCTAACATCTCTACAACTAGTACGAACTTCCTCAATGGTTTTTTTCAAGGCTATGCTACAATGGATCTATTTGCAGCATTCTTTTTCTCTAGTTTGATTTTTAAACAAATCGAAACGCTAGTCGATGAATCAAAAGGTGAATCTATACTCAAGGCTGCCCTTGGGCCAAGCATTTTTGGAGCGACTCTGCTTGGAATAATATATTTTGGCTTTGTGTATCTTGGTGCACATTATAAACATTTAGCAACTGAACTACCTGGAGAATTAATTCTTCCAGCTATTGCTAATCACCTACTAGGCAAAAATGGAGCATTGTTTATTGCAATAATTATTATCTTCTCATGCCTGACAACGGCAGTAGCATTAAATAGTATTTATGCAAAATATTTATGTAGTTTCAAATCTATTGGAAAGAAAAGATTTAAACTCGTATTGCTGGGAACAACAGCGATGTCATTCATAATATCACTGCTAGATTTTGATGGAATAGCAGCAATTCTTAGTCCATTACTTGCCATTTCCTATCCAGGATTAATAGTACTTACAATCATGTCAATTTGTACAAGAAAGCATCAATCCCTTAAAATGATTAGCTTCTATGCAATGATAGCATTTATGCTTGTGATATAAAAAAGAATACTAAGTTCTTTCATACATTACATTGATACTAATATTATTTTCTGATAAATCTTGCGAATCAGAAGATGATATAATATTCTTTAGATCTGAAAGCAGATTATCTGATAATGCCCACCCTGAACATCAATATATTCAATCGGAACTTTGATTTTGTGCACAAACTCAAGAACTAATAGTAAATTAGAGATAAGTATTTATTAAAGCTAAGTATTTTTACATAATAGTTGACATTTATTTACTTATAATATACGATGTATCCGAATATCATAGACTAGAATTCATTTAAAAAAATAATTATTATACAAAAAAACAAAAGAATATTATGAAAAGGAATTCCAAATTCACAAAAAATTTTACAAGAGAACATATTGAGAGTCAAAAAGTAACCTTCCCACCAGTTTATTCCGGTTGCAAAATATTAGAAGCTGTCGAAGATTATAAACTTGGAATTGAGGGAGATGAGACTAAAATCATCAAAATGTTAAGAAAGTATGGCATAGATATTAAGAAAGTTATTGAAGAAGAGTCTCACCCCTTAATTGAAGCTATCAAATCAGATAATATTAGTTTTTTTAACGAATTAATCGCAAATGGTGTGGGTGTTAATTTTATTGATAGCCTTGGATATACTCCATTATACTATGCCGTTGCTTATAGTAAGCCTGAAATATGCAAACTATTACTAAAACTAGAAGATACAAATAATTCAACAATAGTGCATTCAACATCTCCAATCATTCTAGCTATATATCAAGATGATTTACCACTTTGCGAGGTTTTAATTAGGTATGGTACAAATATAAAAGAAGAATTTGGCACTTTTAAAACTCCATTTGTTCAAGCTTTAACTTTGAATAGAATTGATATTTGTAAACTATTCCTCGATCTCAATAAAGAATTAAATCTTGATATGGAGTTCAATTTCAGTAGGATACTGAATAAAAGTGATGAATTGGCAATTCATATTGTAAGTAATGAGTTAATAGATAAAGAAAAATTGGGAAAAAGTGATCTTTATTATTACAATAAATTAGAAAAGAAAGTAGATAAATTATTAACTAATAAAACACTTGAATTAGCTGCTAAAGTACTTGAATTTGCTGAAGCATTAGATGATACTCATGAAGTTGAACTTCTTGCTAAAGAGGATATTCATGAATATTCGGTACATACTCCCCAGGCTGATCTATAAACTGAGTAAATATAGAATAATTCTAATTCAAAGATATACCAATATCTTTATTTTAATATAAAGTAAGGAATTGGTATATCTTTGAACGCTTCTCAATTTATCAAACAAGTAATACACTAAACTTTTTCATATACCACTTGAATATTAATATCATTTTCTGATAAATTTTGTACATCAGAAGATAGTTTATCTACTATTCTAATATCTAATGAGGAAGTTACATTCTTAAGATCCAGGATAATATTATCCGACAAAGTCCCACCGGCAACTTCTATATATTCAATTGGTGCCTTGATCGAAAGATTATCCTGCGCTTTAATTTTGCGCACTAGCTCAAGAACAGATAATAAATTCCTAGATTCCTTATCATCAAACCCGTTAAACTTAATGTCTAAACTTGGCCAATTGCCTTTTTTATGGATCGATTCTTTTGAATATAAAATACTATATATCTCTTCAGTAATATGCGGCAAGAATGGAGCAAATAACTCCAGCAAGGTTTTTAGGCCATGATATAGTGTCAGCCTTGCGCTCAAAGCCCCTTCTGGGTTGCTATTTTCTTCGTCATACGCTCTTGTTTTGGTGATCTCTAAATAATTATCACAGAATAATGACCAGAAAAACCCTTCCGTTTTATGCATCGCCGTTGCATATTCATATTTTTCAAACTCAGAAGTCGCGTAAGACACAAGCTCAGACAGATTAGTGATAAAATATTTATCAAAATCAACGGTGGTTTTTTCCTTAACATCATTAAAGCTTAACTTCTTATCAGCCTCTGGAATCTTATCAAAATGCTGAGAAACAAATTTTGCAGCATTCCACAGCTTATTGACCAACCTCTTACCATTCTTCACAACGTCTTCAGAGTAAGCCGTATCACTCCCGAGCCTGGAGCTTGAAGACCAATAGCGAACAACATCAGCCCCGTGTTGCTCTATAATAGTTTCAGGAACAACAATATTACCTTTAGATTTTGACATTTTACTTTTGTCAGCAGCTAAACACCAACCGCTGATCATGATATTTTTCCATGGTAATGTATTTTCATGAAGATAACTTTTCAACATTGTATAATATGCCCAAGTTCTTAATATCTCATGTGCTTGCGGGCGAAGGTCCGCTGGGAATAGATTATTATGACGTTCTTCATCGATCATAAACCCATCAGCAATACCATGCGAACTAAGCTGAGGTGAAACTGAACTTGTCGACCATGTATCCATTACATCTCTATCAGCTTCTACTTCATCGAGGCTATACCCTTCTGGCACATCACGCAGCGGATCAACCGGCAACTGATCAACAGATGCTAAAAGTACCTTCCCTTCTTCTCCAGCTCTTTTTGAATACCAAACAGGAAAAGGCACTCCAAAATATCTTTGTCTTGATATACACCAATCAAGAGCAACACCTTTTGTCCAACTATCTAATTTTACTTTCATAGATTCTGGATACCATTTTAGCTCATCAGATTTCTGCAACATTGCTTCTTTATGCTCAACAGATTTTATAAACCACTGAGGGGTTGTTAAAATCTCAAGTGGTGCACCTGATCTTTCCGCACATTTTACAGTTTGTGTTTTTTCTGTTTGAGCAAGTAACAATCCTTCTTCTCTTAATAAATCAATTATCTTCTCTCTAGCTGCTTTAATTTTCAACCCTTCTATTTGAGAAGCAAAACTCTTTGCTTTATCAACATCTAAACAACTCTCATCAAACTCTATTTGATCAATAGCTCCCCATTTAGTAAAAATAGTTTTTGCAGGCAATTTATGCTTTCTCCACCACTGAATATCAGTTTGATCACCAAAAGTACAACACATAACCAAGCCAGTACCTTTTTCAGGGTCAACCATATCATCTGCAAGAAGCGGAACTTTAACATTAAATAATGGAGAAATAGCAAACTTACCTTCAAGCTTCTTATACCTCTCATCATCCGGATGAAAAAATACTGATACGCAAGCAGGAAGTAATTCTGGTCTGGTAGTTGCAATTGTTATTGCCTCTTTATCTTCAGTCATAAACTGAATATCATTCATAAAAGTAGTTTGCTCTTTATCTTCAATATCTGCCTGAGCAAGGGCAGTTTGATCAACAGGATCCCAAAGCATTGGCTGGGAATCACGATAAATTTGTCCTTTCTGCATCAAATCAAGAAATGACATTTGTGAAATCTTACATGAAGTATCACTTATAGTTCTATATTCAATATTCCAATCAACAGACAAAGCAATGCTGTTAAATAAGTCTTGGAATTTTTCTTCTTCAGATTCAACAACATCTTTGCATATAGCGACAAACTCTTCACGATTCATGCTACTAGCTTTTACTTTTCTTTTTTTCTCAACCAATCTCTCAGTTGGTAGACCATTATCATCAAAGCCCATAGGATAAAATACATTCATCCCCTTCATTCTTTGATAACGGACAATAAAATCTGTATGTGTATAGCTATAGACATGACCAATATGTAAATGCCCTGAAACTGTCGGTGGAGGCGTGTCAACTACATATGTATTCGCGCGCGATTCATTTTTATCCCAAACATACACTCCCCGCTCTTGCCAAAAACTTTGCCATTTTTTTTCACTCTCATTAAACTTATATTTCTTTGGGAATTCAGCCATGCTATTATCTATTGGTTTTATATTTATAAAGACACAGAATCATAATATAAATAAAGAAAAATGACAAATAAATCTTCGCAAGATAAACTTTCTATTATCTATCATATGATGCGCCTTGGCGCACCTACAGGATATCTTTTATCGTTTTTTCCATCAACATTTGGTCTTTTACTTGCGTATCAAGAAATAGTAAATCTTATTTATATTCCAATATTTTTTGTAGGAAGTGTTCTTACAAGAGGGGCAGGATGTATTATAAATGATCTTTTAGATCAAAATTTAGATAAAAAAGTTGAACGAACAAAAAATAGACCTTTAGCAAGCGGTGCTACCTCATCAAAAGAAGCAATCCTAATCCTATCTATATTACTATTTTGTAGTCTTGGAATATTACTGTTGCTGCCTATAACTGCTATTTACATAGGTATTGCCGCATTTTTCATGATTTCTCTTTACCCTCTAATGAAAAGAATAACATATTTCCCTCAAGCATTTCTAGGTATAACATTCAACCTAGGTTGCTTAATTGGCTATGCTACAGTTACAAATCATATATCAATGAATGCTTTAATACTATATTTCGCATGCGGGTTTTGGACGGTCAGTTATGATACTATTTATGCGTTCATGGATATCAAGGATGATAAGAAAATTGGGATCAAATCTACTGCTATATTTTTTGAATATATGAATTATAAAGCGATTATCTTATCTTTATATATAACGTTTATAACTTTGTTTGCTTTTGCAACCTGGAGCAGCATGAGTTTATTCTTACCAATTGCTATAACCATAAGCACTATAGGTGCTATTTGGATTGTTTATACATTAGATATCACACAAGAAATCAACTGCCTTAATCGCTTTAAAATAAATAATTATATTGGTTTTATATTGTTTTTAGGTTTGCTACTTGAAAAACTCTAAAAAAACCTTATATTATACATATGTGAATAACAAATTATTTGAGGTAATTTAAAATGATGGATTATACAAAATCTTATGCTGAAAAAAGCCAAAAAGGCTTTGATGAAGGTCTAAGAAACTATATGCTTAAAATTTATAACTACATGACACTTGCGCTTCTTCTAACTGGCGTAATGGCATTTGGTACACTGAATTTTCCGCCATTAATGAATATTATGTATAATATTGGACCAAATGGTGAATTCATGGGCACAACAATGCTTGGAATGATCATTACATTCGCACCGCTTGGTATTGCAATATTCTTTTTCATGGGAATGGCAAAAATGTCTGTGCAAACAGCGCAAGCTACTTTTTGGATATATGCAGCTCTAATGGGCATGTCACTATCATCTTTAGGTCTTATGTATACTGGTCAATCTTTAGTCCGTACATTCCTAATTTGTTCAGCAGTATTTGGCTCTATGAGCTTATATGGCTATACTACTAAAAGAGATTTGACATCTATGGGCTCATTCATGGTTATGGGTCTTATTGGCTTAATTGTTGTATCTCTTATTAATATATGGCTACAAAGTCCAGCAATTCAATTTGCTACATCATTTATTGGTGTTGCAATCTTTATGGGACTAACTGCTTGGGATACTCAAAAATTAAAAGCTATGTACTATTCATCAGGCGGTGGTGAAATGGGACAAAAAATGTCTATTATGGGTGCATTTACTCTGTATTTAGACTTCATTAATCTATTCCTATATCTACTAAGATTCTTTGGTGATAGAAGATAAATTTTAGGTATTCTTGATCCATTCGCAGGTAAGGGATCAAGAATACCCTTAAATCGCTTTTAATTATTAGATAACACTTGAGCCGCTTTCTAGTTTTCCAGTATAATTCTAGAAGTAGCTCTGGAATCCATCAATGTTTCTAGTTATCCTTTATTAGTAGATTAAACTCAGTCAGTTCCCTGCTATCCACATGAATTCCCGCCTTACACTCCAAAATAAAAAATTATATAAAAAATCTTATACATCTAGCTATGCATACCAAATTATGTATATTATAATAAACAAGCATAATATACGAAAATATCAAATATGAGTAATCCCAAAGCTAGCATAATAATCATTGGAAATGAGATTTTATCCGGACGTACATTAGATATAAACACTCAAGAAATCGCTCTTACTCTAGGAGAAAAAGGTATAATAATCGCAGAGACTAGAACAATTCCAGATGACAAAGAAATGATTATCAAACATATTCAAGAACTCAGCAAAAAATATGATTATGTTTTTACAACTGGTGGTATTGGACCAACGCACGACGATATAACAGCTGAATCAATTGCTGCGGCCTTTGATTTACCTTATTCAAAAAATTTAGAAATATATAAAATTTTAAAAGATTATTATGATGGAATCGGTGAGAAACTAAATCACGCTAGAGAAAAAATGGCTTATATTCCTGAAGGCTCTAAATTATTATATAATGACGCAACAATGGTCCCAGGATTTATCACAAACAATGTTTACTCCATGGCGGGGATTCCAGACATTATGAAATCTATGCTAAAATCCGCTCTACCAAATCTAAAAAATGGTGAGGTTGTAAAATCTAAGACTATTGAAATAATGCTAGGTGAAAGCAAAATTGCTGATCAACTCTCTGCCTTACAAGATAAATATCAAAATATTGATATTGGTAGCTATCCATTTACAAAAGATGGTATACATGGGACAGCTTTAGTCCTTCGCTCATCTGACTACTCTGCTCTTGATTTGGCACATAATGAACTACAGGAAATCTGTAATCTAGCACTAAAATAATGAAATTACTTAATCATGTACAAATAAAAGTACAAAATTTAGAAATTAGTAAAAGTTCTATGACTCTATAATGAATATTTTGAACTACCAAGTGGTTCTACATATTGATAATACTTTCATTGGATATGGTACGAATGTTCATGATCTGTTTGAAATACTTCAAGCTAGTCATAAAGACTTACTCTCAAAATCAATCCATTTGGCCTTTAATGCACCAGATATAGAAGATGTCAATAATTTTCACAAAGCTGCTATTAATCAGGGCATGAAATCTAATGGTGCCCCGGTATATTAGACCCGAATATGAAGACGGGTATTACGCAACCTTCATATTTGACTCCTGATGGGCATAATATAGAAGCTGTTTATAAAGAAAAATCATAATACCCAGCTTCTAAAATAAATCTACTTTTCTAAGCTAGTCGCAAGTGCCCACTCATAATGATCTGGATCTAGAACACTGCAAAAGCGATCACCCCAAAATGCATCATTAGGTTCTACAACTGATTCTGCACCATTATCAACTGCTTGCTGATATAATTCATCAGCATTTTCACAATATAAATACATATTAATAGGCATGAGAACACCAAGGGTTGCTGGTGATTTTTTGATTGTTCCAAACGCTCCTTCTTGGCAAAACATAATTATTGTTTCACCATATCTCATAGTCACATGCTGCGGGTTACCATTCTCATCATCCATTTGACTTTCAACTAAAAAACTAAGAGCCTTCCTGTAAAATTCTATAGATTTTTTTATATCTTTTACAACAAGATAAGGACTCATTTGTGGAATATTTTTAGGCTTAAATGACATATTCTTCTCCGATAATTCTTTAAATACTGCATTCTATATTTTTATAGTAACAATAACTATTTTTAATTCCAATGTTATTCTTTACTTCAATGTCATTCCAGAGCTAGGCAGAAATCAATGTGGGGAATATAAGAGGAAGATCGAGTTTTATATGCCGACTAAAACATAAACTGAAGGTTTCATGAATTCCTAATTAAATCTAGGAACAACATTATTTTTATACCGTAAAAATCCAATTTCATTCCCATGAACTCGTGGATCCATGAGGAGAACGAAAAAGGTGGATAAGTTTTAAAATACTACCAACTAAAGTGTAAAATATTACTGGATATCTTATCAAGTCATGAATAACACTGCTTTTACCAACACTTCTCAGCGTCACCCTAGCGAAAGCAAAGATCCATAAAAAAATCATAAAGTATAAAGTTTTGACACCACTCAAAAAATAACAAGAAATATACCCTGTCTTGCGCCAGTAATCAAAATGCAAGTCATCTATAAGGCTTATTTATAAAAAAAATCTCCCGCAAAGAAAAACTCTGCGAGAGATAAAAGGAAATTATAGAAAACTATAATTGTATTTTAGGAGGCTAAATAATAACCTCCTAAAATCAATGGAATTAGAAGTTCACACGGATCTTCAGGCTTCCTTCATGACCAACACGCTTTTCAGCTAAATGTACGTCATAACCAACACCATATTCCATCATGCCATAATCAGCGTTAACGCCTAGACCTAAATTATATGTTGTTTTAATTGGCTTACGAGATTTAGCAGTAAGAGATCCATTTGCACCACCGATTCTTTGGCTTTGCTTAGGGTTCTTACCGATAATATCATGATTAATGAAACCATGTAGCTCAGGAGTAACTGACATACCATTCACGTCGAATGTACCACCAGAAACTCTTGCACCAACTACAACATCAAGCTTATTAGATGCTTTCTGTGAAATATCTAAGTTCTGACCTGTTGTTGAACCAGTTTCTTTATAACCAGCACTATTTACTCTTGTGTATCTCAATCCACCCATTGGTGTTAGGGTAAAGTCTTCAGTTGCATAATTATAACCGAATAATGCTTCACCATTGAATGACATAGAGCTGTACTTACCTTCAACACCATCAAATGTTGTAAGACCAGAAACTCTTTTCTCTAGATTCTTAACATCATTTGAGCCGATTGTTGCAGAAGCTTGTGCAAACCAAGTATCAGTAATTTGCTGCATTGCATAGATAGAGAACATTAGTGAGTTTACTTTTGTCTTATCACCAGATTTCTGATCTCTATGCTTCATTTCTGAGTTAGCGAAAGTGAATGCACCACCGATAATTAGATCATCATTTGCTCTTGTATCTAGACCAAAGCTACCACCATATGTTGTATCTCTATAACCAGCAGCTCCTTTTCTAGCTTTCTGAGTTGTCTTGCTATAGAAAGGATTGAACCATGCGCCATATCTTGCATGATCATCACCTGCTGCAACACCTGTAATAGCTGAACTTGCAGTTTTTCTAACTGTACCAGACTGAACTGGTGTACCAGCTGACTGAACTCCACCTAAATGACCAAGACGTGCACCTAAATCATTAGATACATTACCCATAGTACCTTCAATTGCATCAGTAGCAGTTGTAATTGTTGTTAAACGCTCAAGTGCTTCGTCTAGCTTATCTTCATCACTAACTAGGCTAGCAAGAACATCAACAAATTTTGCAGCATCAGTACCAGCAGCAGCTTCTGTTAATAGCTTAACGTTTGCAGAATCAACACCATCTAAATCACCACCTAAGATTTCTGTAATCTTATCTGCAGCGCCATCAGATTGAATAAGAACTAAACCACCATTTGCATCAAGCTTACTTGTCCATTTAGTGAATGGGTTCTTAGAAGAATCAATAGATACGTTTGTAAGATCAAGCATATCAGCAGCTAATACAGCATTACCAGTTTTGTTATCAATCACTGTCATCTCACGGCTTGCACCGCCAGTTGGTCTAGTGCTTGTAGCATCATTTGGAGTAATAGCTAATTTAGTACCAGCAGCAAATTTTAGAGTGCTACCAGTTCCAGTTATAACTTTACCACCAGATATCACGTTACCACTTTGCGCTACAGCAACATCAATTTTGCCTTCACCGCTAAATGTAAGAACACCACCATTAACAGTGATATCATTTCCACCAAGATAAATTGCAGCATTTGTTGCATCAACTACTGGAGAATCAATAGCAATATCACTTGCAGCTTGAACACTACCTTTTTTTAGAGTCACTTTATTTGCAAAGATATTTGCATTCAAAGCAAGCATTTTTGTTGCATCATCTGAGAAAGTAACATTATTCACTCTATTAGCAACATCTACACCTAATGTTTTGCCAGACTCAACTGAACCACCACCTAGGAACTCTACATTACCTTTATCAGCAACAGTTGCATTCACAACAGTATTAACTTTAACACCATCTAAGAATTGAACAGTTGATCCAACATTAGCTAAAGTAAAGTTAGGGCCATACACTTCGCCGCCAAGTCTTGCAGTTTTACCAGCTACAACAGCTACATTTTGAGCCATAACACCATTTGTAATTTCACCACTTTGCATGAAAATTACATTTTCAAGTGTTTTACCTGTTTGGCCAGCACTGTGAACTACATCAACTGCATTTGCATTGATAAACTCTAAACCACCTTTACCATCTGTTCCTGTTGAGAAGATCGCACCAGATGCATCAGCAGCATTAATCTGAGCATTTTTAGCATTATCAAGTTGGAAAATGATTTGGTTTGTTGCAGCAGTATCTTTTGCAACAGCGCCTGTAAACACTGTGTTATTCTTTAACACAACTGTGTGATTCACACCAGCATCAGCACTTGCATTAACAAAGTTATTTCCACCAACATTTGTAGCAGCGTTAAATGTTACTTTCGTAGCATTTTTAGCATCAAACTTATAATCACCAGCGTGAGTTACATTACCAGCGAAAGACACATCACTACCACCAAACTCAATTGCTAATAGCTTATTAACAGCACCAACAGTTCCAGTTACTGTAGAAGCAGCTTCATTTACAAATCTCAATGTACCTTGATTATCAGCAGCCTTACCTTGGATATTGTTAGCAGTAATATTACCACCTAATTCTAAAGTAGAACCAGCAGCTAGTAGCACATCGTTAGCAACAACAATATTTTTTGTAATTTTAACAGTTTTTCCAGCACCACCATCTACTTTAATTTGATTTAAGCTATTTCCTGTTGTAGCAGCATTAAATATACTTGATCCTTCAAAAGTTAGCGTACCACGATCAGCAGCACCTGTATCTATGCCAGAAGCAACGATATTAACACCATCTTCAATTGTTAATGTGTTATTACCTTTAAATGAAATAGTACCTAATCTATTTGTTGTAGTACCAAAATCTACAGTATTACCAGCACCTTTTACATTGATAAGTTTTACATCAGCATCAATGTTTAGAGCTAATTTATCTGTAACTGCAGCATTGATTGCACCAATCTTATGATCTCCAGCTGCAAGAGATAGTTTGCTTTCACCAGCTGCTCTGATTTCAGTAATATGCGAATCACCAGCAACAGTAATTATACTTCCTGCGTTATTATTTTGGATATCAAGAAGCTTTAACGCTTTAGCATCACCTGAATTACCAATTTTACTTAGGAATGTTACATTGTTAGCTGCAACTCCAGCACCAATAACGATTTCACCACGGCTATCAGCTTGTTGTTGAATCAAACCATTAGCACTACCAATCTTTTGATTAGCAGCACCATTAATGATTAATTTACCTTCATCTGCATCAGTGAAGTTAATATTAAGTGCCTTTACATCAGCTTTAGTTGTTAAAGCACCTTTTGCAATATTGATATCTTTAAAATCTATAGTAGCACCAATCGCACCAGTAACAGTAGATGTACCTTCAAATGTTAGAGCTGTGTTTCCAGCATTAGCAGTACTATTATCAATTGCGCCAGTAATATTAGCTCCATCTTTGAAAACAAAACTTGAACCAGCATTAGCTGCTTTAAGAATAGTTACTTTATGATCACCAGTATTAATTGTTACAGCACCAGCACCATTTGCAATTACTGCACCAAAAGCATTACCGTTAGCATCGCCAATTTTACCTTTGATTTCACCAGCAGCTGCAAATTCAACCTGACCATTACCAGCACCATTTGCTACTAGATCACCAACAAGTGAACCATTTGCCGCAACTTTTAATTTTGCATTGTTATTTTGAAGGTTAAATGTTTTTGCATGATGAGCGTTAGCAGATAAGTCAACATCACCAGCGCCAGTAACTTGCACTAATTTTAATGCTTTACCATCTTCACCAATAGTACCGGTAACAGTACCAATTGCATCAAAATGTAGCACACCAGTATTCGCAGTAGCAGCTTCAACATCACCTGTTATTGTCTTACCAGTATCTAATTGCAATTTACCAGCACCAATTGTTGTTGTTGTTGCAGAAACATTACCTTTCATAATAACATTTGAATTTGCATCACCAGCTAGTTTAATAAGATTTAAGTTCTTAGTTGCACCAATATCACCAGTTACAGTAGCAGATCCAGCAAAATTTAATTTACCTTCGTTAACTGCATCAACTTGACCAGTAACAGTTACGTTATCTCCAATAGTAGCTTCAGCAGTAGCATGATCTAAGATAATTACATCAGCAGTTACGTTTGCGTTAAATGTAGCTTTTGAAGCAGCTCCTACTAATTGAACCTTACCAAGGGTGTTCGTCGTACCAAGAATACCATTAAATACAACAGTTTTACCTGCATTAACTATAACAACACCGTTAGCAGCACCATCAGAATTAATCGTTCCAGCAAGAGTAGCATCAGAATCAATAACTAAATCTGAGCCACCACCACCTGAACCAAGCACAACATCACCAAGACCAGTGAATGTTCCAGCTGCAATAGCGTCGTTTGCCGCGTTTACACCAGCATTATTAGCTAAAGTAAGACTTCGGACATCATTAACAGTAACATTTAATGTGTTAACACCACCAGTATCAACGACAGGTCCAACTGTTGTGTTGTGCGCAACAGTAAATACTCCAGGAGCCTTACCATTAAGATCGATTGCATTAATTGTAATAGCACCACCAGTTGCTAGAGCATGCCCTGCGTTAGAAAAATGGAACGAATCTCCATCACCAAGCACACCATTAGTATTCGCGTCAGCACCTCCGCCAATAATAACATCACCACCATTATTATCAGTAATTTGAGCGCCCATCGCAGATGAGGAGCTTGTAATCATAGCAAACGCTGATGCGGTTGCTAAAAACTTTTTAAGTTTAAACTTGTTTTCCATAATTTTTATTTCCTTTTTATGGTTAATAATTTGAAATTTAAAATTTTTCAAAGAGTTTTGCCCTTTTTAAAACCTTAAAAATTCGATTTTGATCACTCGGTTAAAAACCACCTCTAACCCAGCTTTAACCAGGAAAAAAAAGCCTCCGCTGATTGTTTAAAAGCAGCGAAAACAGTAACCAATTACAGGGCAATTATATACACAAACCGCCACCTCATGCAATGTTTAAATATAGCTGAGCAAGGCTTTTTATACAGCACGATAATTATGCAACAGCAGTTAATAATTAAAAATCTATTAGGGTTTTTGTGTAAAAAGTTATAGATTAAAATAATACTTATTAGCACAGCCTTCAGAAGAGACATTGTCACCCGGAAGATAATAATCTTCTGCACCTGATCGGAATCTAGGAACGTTTCAGGTCATTCTTTAGTTAACTAGGCGAAACTTATGAATAACAAACGGCAAAAATAGAACAGAGTAATATCCTAGCCCGCTATGCGTTAGAGCCATTTTTAAAACAGGAATGTGTTAATAAACTAGCTCAAAAAATATATAGCTAAAGATTAAGAGACAAGACGAGCTATATGTAAAATCATTTCAATATGAGCATGAAAAGCTTGAATTCAAGGAATTTTTGAAAAATAATCCATGTGAGCGCATCAAGGTTAAATGCCGATCGAATCACGAATATTTTATGCGATTTAATTATCAAACTAAAAGTTAAAACGCCATTAAAATAATAGCTAATTTTATTTTTCTTCAATTTAAATACTTTTTCACCAGCTATACCCCTCTCTCACTTCCTTTACTAGCAGGCGGTTTGCCTGGAGGAACGGAGCTGGGTGTTGATGTTGTTTTTGATCTATCTAGTTTAGTTTGTCGCATTTTAGTTGCTATTTTAGCAGCTTCTGAATTCGGCCCTACTGCGCCGGATCTTTGACGAGGTGGGGCTGTGTTAATCGCATTAGATCTTGGTCTTGATGCAGTTTGACGCGAAGTTGATTTAGGCACCGTATATTTTGGTGCTGTTTTACAGGATTCATCAAATTCTGTAGTTATAGCCTCTACTTTTGCCTCTTTTTTTTCGCCTTTGATTTCGCTATTAAAATGAGAAGATTTTTGATTTACTATTTTATTAGCAATTTTATCTTCTTTATTTAGTCCAAATTCTGGATTCGTTTTGATTGAGTGACAACCTGTAGTTCCTCCCTGAATTCCTGCCATTTCTTGAGTATGTCCACCAGCAACTTGATTGGAAAAGTTTCTTTGCCCTAACTTTGATTGCGGGTCTATTCCCAGGTGATTTGCTACAGATCTTTGGGAGTTTTTCATTTGCACGTAGCCCGTTCTATCCTTACCGCTCTTACAGAAATTTACATCATTTGGATATTGTTTTACCGTCTCAGCTTGTAGCTGGCTAGTCAAAGCTCCATTCTTTACTGAATTTCTAACAATATTCATTTTTGAAGTTAGTTCCAAATTTACATTCTGTGAGTTTGCTAGCAATGTGGAGGTGTCAGCTAGATCTCTTGCCTCCACTGCAACTCCAAGGTCGCGAGCTAAATCTGGATTTGTTTTTTCTAGAGCTTCAAGTTCTTGATTCGCTTTAGTTTCAGTGCTTTTATAAGCTCCAAAAGTTATTCTTTCTGCGAATTTTGCAAATCTAGACGTTCCCTTTTTTAGATGTCTTGCAACATTTTCAAGACCTGGTTTGCTTTCAAGATCCGCCCCGACTTTGCTTAAATTATCCTTAAATTTACTAGTGTCTCTACCCCCTCCAAGGAGCCTCCATCTATTGATAGGTGATGCAGAGACTGCTGCTCCAACATTTTTTCCACCCTTTTTGACTTGATCAAAAATGAAACCTTCATTTCGTCCGTCTAATGGAGTTTTACTGTTGAGAATATTTAAATTTAATTTTTCTCCTGGAGGAGCAAAGCTCTGCAGCTGTTTAATATTTTCATCAACTATTGCTTGTCTTGCCGCTTTATCCACTACTTTGATTTTGGTAGCTGGCGCCCCGCAATGCAGCGTTTGAGACAAAACATCAGAGCGCTCTTGCTCAGGGCCTTTAATAGCTGTAACTTTTTGATAAGCATTTCTTACACCAACCGCGTCACCCAAAAGTTGAGTTGGAATTATTTTTGTTCCAGATGCGATGCCAGAAGCAGCATCACGCATTAGATTTTGTTTATGTTTAGGCATATTATCAAACCATTCAACCCCCGAAGGTTGCCCTGGTTCTGATGCAGCTATATCTTCATATTGTTTTTTCTGCGTTTCAGTGAGACCATTTAGCATTATTTCTGCTTCCATGACGGTGCGGGTCTGTCCTGATTTATCTTCAGCTTTGGTAAGAGTTACAATATGTTTATGTTCGTCATGTAAATTTGAAGTCTCTTTTGCAAAATTAAGTTGCTCCGCAGCTGAGACAGTTTGTTCTTTGCCATCAATATTTGCTGTATATGCAATTCCCGCTTGATCAAGCGCGTGAACTATTTGAGTATTGAATGTTTTAATATTACTGTTATTGAGAGCAGAAGGATCTTCCATTGCAGTTGTGGCAACATGCATTAGTTTTTGTTTTGCGGCTTCGAGTTGCTCAGGTTCAAGTCCAGCTTGATCAAGAAGTTGCATTCCTGCTCGCACTTCATTTAGGATTTGCATTCCATATTTTTCACCGGCATCATTTTGCAGATCTGCTTTGCTATCTGTTACTCCTCTAGCATCTCTAACTAAAGCTTTAGTTCCATTGCCTAAATCACCACTCTCATGCCAGACAATTCCAATTTTATTATCTTTTATTTCATCTAACTTTTGAATTGCAGCACTAAGATCACCGCTAGCTACGAGCGATCTAACTTCTTCATTCTTTCTTTGAAGAGCTCCTTCACCTGGTGCTGCTGCTGGTTCGACGCTGTCTGCAAATTCAACAACGTTTGCCCGGTTTTCTTCTAGAACTTCATAATTACTTTTTGACACAATAATTCCACATATTTAGATATATATATCTTAACATTAGAGTTGAATTAGTTTCAATGAAATATGGTTCTTAACCGCAAGTTATTTAGTTAATTTGTGTATAATGAGAAGTATATGTGGTTATTTTTCTGTCCATTGATAAGAGTATGGATCTTCAAATAATTTATGCAAAAACTTGTTATTCAGAGAATGACTTGTTTTGTAACCGCTTATTTCGCCTATAATACTACCACCTGAATTAAAAAGATCACCGAGCAAGTCAAGCATCTTGTGCCTTACAAACTCGTTGTCATGCCTTAAACCCTCATGGTTTAGTATGATATCCTTGTCAATTCCAATTGCATTATCTAAAGAGGCTCCTTTTGCAAGACCTTTACTTTGCAAATAATCAAGCTCATGTAAAAAGCCAAAGGTTCTAGAATCAGCTATTTCTGCTCTAAAATTTTCTTTTTCATTCAGTTTATGTTGCTGCTTGCCAATGGCTGAGCTAGCAAAATCAATTGTTAAGTCAATTTGAAGATTTTCTGAAGGTTTTGCAAAAAGCTCACAATCATTATCTGATACATAAATTTCCCTAAGAAGTTTTAGATATTTTTTCGAAGTATTTTGTATTTTTATTCCTGCATATTCAATCATAAATACAAAAGGCTTGCTGCTACCGTCCATTATAGGCACTTCTGGCCCGTCTATTTCAACAATAATGTTATCAATATTACATCCCCAAATTGCTGCCATTAAATGCTCAATAGTCGATATTTGCGTACCGGCGAAGTTTTTAATAGATGTTGATAGAGTAGTATCGCAAACATTATTGTATGTTGCATAAACTTTATTATCAACTTGAGTAATATCAGTTCTTACAAATATGACACCACTATTTTGCGGCGCAGGTTTTAGCGTAACTTGAGTTTTATTCCCAGAGTGCACTCCAATTCCAAAGCAACTAATGGGATTTTGAAGGGTTTGCTGCATAAATCTATTTGCGATTTGATAAAAATTTATTGAGTATATCCTAGAGAGTTAATACATAATAGAGCAACGAAAAATTTGTTACTAAATGTTTCATATGCATTTTTTAAAAAAACTCTAGACCAGTAAAAAAACTTTTGCTATAAGTGTGCCTAGCTATTTAGGTAAATGAATCATTTTCGAAAACCTAGTATAGCAGCGTAATTGTTCCTCGGTAGCTCAGTGGTAGAGCAAACGGCTGTTAACCGTTCGGTCGCTGGTTCGAATCCGGCCCGAGGAGCCATCTTTCTCTAGAAATATACTTTATTAAAGATATACGCATATGCACCCGTAGCTCAACTGGATAGAGTACTTGACTACGAATCAAGCGGTTAGAGGTTCGACTCCTCTCGGGTGCACCATTCCAGCGATTCGAAATATGGAATAAAATCAGTGTTATAAAAAATATTATCGGCTTTGTAGCAAATTATCAGATTATATTTGCTTTATTTTTATCAAAAAGATGGTGATAATTACCAGATTTGCTAGTAGAAAACATCACAAAATAACATTTTCACAAAAATGATACACCACAACGGTTATCAATAGCAAGTCTATTGATAAATACAGCTAGTAATCAATCAAACAACACCTTAAGTTGGTGGTGGTTCATAATCCATTTCTCCAATCAAAAATTCCCATAACGCTTCTAAGTTGGTAAAATACAGTCTATTAACAAACGCTCCGACTTGATGCCATAATGAAGCTAAACGGCTATATTTTAATCTGAGTTTTTGGAATAAACTATCGGTTAATTGATGAATTTGATGCATCAAAAATGATAATAATGTAAAGTTATAGAAGTTATAACATGAATTGTTTTTACCGTGACCATAATTATGTTCAATGTTATATCCATGATTTTTTAAACTATTGAAGCACTCATTTTCTATTTTCCAACGTGCTCTTGCAGCATCTAAAATAATTTTTGCATTCTTATTTGTGATTTCTAAGTCAGTTATCCATTTGCCAAAATACTGCACTTTTTTTGTGCCGTTTTTCTGAGGAACTAGCTCCCATGCAGCTATATAATTTGTTCTTTGTTTGGTGCCACTAAAGAGTTCAATATCATTAACCCACTCTATGACAAGTTCATTATTTCTTCGGCTAGTGGTATAAACTTTAGATTTATCTATAGAGGTTAGATTATTCATCAATGTCTTATGTTGTTTGGGTTTTGCACGAAAAATGTAGTTTGCATTATGGGAATGTATCTTCTCAATTACTGGTGTTGTTGCATATAATCCATCGGCATTGATAATAATGCCTAACTTATCGTGATCCTTTCTAAACTTATCTATAAATCTATAAAAAGCATTTACTTCACTATCTTCTTTTTTTGCTCCATCTTGTATGCAAATATCTTCTGGCATCACTGGTATGACCTGACGTAAGCCGTCTTTAACAATTGCCGCTTGTAATGCTTGATGGCAGTGATATGAGTTTTTGACAGTACCACGTGTTAAGCATTTTTTACAACTAATTTCCTTAGAGCTAAAATATTGCGTACCATCTACATTCAATAAATACTTCCCTGGTAATGTTTGATATTGTTCAAGGTGTTTGCCTCTTTGTAATTTATTAAATAATTCTTTAAATATTGGTCTAAATGCTACTTCTGGATTTACAGAATCTATAATATTACGCATTCCATTGTCTGTAGGAAGATCATTAACATTAAACATGCTTTTGAGGTTATTTTTTTGGTGATGATTCTGCATTTTGCGTTGAAATTATAATAACGATTGGGATTGAAAATACATGCAAGCAAGACCTGATAGCATCACATCCTTTATCTTATGAGTAACCCGAACTATGTATAAGAAAAGGACTGCATAGCTAGTGATATTGGGGTATTCTGTATTTTTGCAATCTAAAAAAGGTACCCCAATGAATATAGATTACGATAGTTTGTTCTGCTTTGTCGATGATTTTTGTAAAGGATTTGAAAATTGGTACAAAAAGACACTCATTACCAGTGGTATTAGAAAGCGTAATAAACCATGTAAAATGAGCTTGTCAGAAATAATAACTATCCTGATAGCTTTCCATCAATCTGGAATGTCATGCTTTAAATATTTTTACCTAGAACTTATGAGGAATCACAGAAACTTATTCAGCTACTTAGTACATTACGATCGCTTTACAGCACTAATAAAACTTGCTTTCCCTGCTGTGGTTTGCATGCTTAAAAGCCTTGAAGGTAAGGTAACAGAATATATGTTTATAGATGCAACGCCTATGGCTGTTTGTCATAATCTTCGAGAAAAAAGACATAAAGTTTTTAAAGGATTAGCTAAAAAAGGCAAGACTTCTACTGGTTGGTTTTTTGGCTTTAAGTTGCACTTTATTCTCAATACATTCGGAGAAATTGTAAGTATGACTATTACTGGTGGCAACGTTAATGATCGTTCTCCAGTTATGGAAATGGTGAAAGGTATTACTGGTAAACTTATTGGTGATAAAGGGTATATATCCAAAAAACTATCCGCTGAATTATTTGAACAAAAAGTGACTTTGATTACTAAAATCAAAAAGAATATGAAAAATATTTTAATGGATACTACAGATAAAATGATGTTGATGCGTCGTAGTTTTATTGAGACTATATTCTCCTCTATGAAGTCATTGAATACTTTGATTCATAGTAGGCACAGATCACCTATCAACGCTTTTTCTCACTTATTTGCTGGACTCATAAATTACCAAATTAGAACTGATAAACCATCTCTAGATCAAATGGTAAAATTAGATTCTTATGCATAGTTGGGGTTATGAGTACTGTTTGGCGCTCTATTGTCTGAAATTAATCCAAATTTGTTAGAAATTGACTCTAACAATGCACTTACACTTAGGTGTTTTTTAGAATGAATACGACTGTACCAATCTTTATTAAATATACTGGTATTATTCTAAAGATTTATATGCATTTTACTATTTTTTTCTTTTTGCTCTACGAAATACGTTTTTTCAATGCGTTATGATGCAACGGTTCTAGCTCATATTTCGAATCGCTGTTGTCTGTAGGAAGATCATTAACATTAAACATGCTTTTGAGGTTATTTTTTTGGTGATGATTCTGCATTTTGCGTTGAAATTCTAATAACGATTGGGATTGAAAATACATGCAAGCAAGACCTGATAGCATCACATCCTTTATCTTATGAGTACTGTTTGGCGCTCTATTGTCTGAAATTAATCCAAATTTGTTAGAAATTGACTCTAACAATGCACTTACACTTAGGTGTTTTTTAGAATGCATACGACTGTACCAATCTTTATTAAATATACTGGTATTATTCTAAAGATTTATATGCATTTTACTATTTTTTTCTTTTTGCTCTACGAAATACGTTTTTTCAATGCGTTATGATGCAACGGTTCTAGCTCATATTTCGAATCGCTGGCTAAAATCCTAAAACATTTATACTTTCATTGATTGCAACAACTATCTTAGTAACAATTGCCTGAATCACAATATACATAGTTCCAAACATGATAAGTATCTGAGCAGGTGTTATAACAAAGAATACCTGCAAGTTAGGCATTAACCTAGCAAGCAAACCACTCCCAGTCATGATAGCAAGTCCAACTACTAGAAAAGGAGAAACAATTTTAAATGACAGCACAAAACTATCATTTATAACATAAGAGACAAATTTACTCACATCTCCAGAATTCACCAACTCCCCCGGGGGGAACTTAATATAACTATCAGCTACCGCATGTATAAACAAATGATGAGTATTTGTAGCAAATATCATAACAATCGCAATAATTAACATAAAATTAGAAAATATAGCTACCTGAGATCTTTGCATAGAATCAAAAAATGCGGCTGCACCAAGACCTGATTGCAAAGATAAAATCTGACCAACAAAATGTAATGACATGAAATATATATTTGCCGCGACACTGATTATTAAACCAATTAATATTTCAATTGCTATATAACCTATATTTTTTGCAAAATCATCTGTGTATTTAGGAAGGTATGGAGCAAGAACCGGTATCATTACAAAAGTAATAGTAAGAGATATAAATAGTTTAGCCCTAGAGTGAATATATGGCGAACCAACAGCTGGGAAACGGCGAAAAGCCGTTCCTAGTCTTGCAAAAACTAGCATAAATTGAAATATAAATTCTAAAGATAATTCGCCAAGCACAATAATAAACTATTTATGATTCGTAGTATAATAACTCATTTAAACAAAAAAATGCAGTAATTTATTGACGAAATCCTAATTTCATCTTATTAATTTACATATCTAATTTCACTTATATAAATTAAAGGCATAACATTAAATAGTGCAGTGAGCCTTACGACTTTACTTATAGTTTTTAAATAAAAAATACTGATACAAAATGTATGATGAGCTAGTGGCGTTTATGCCGCAAATGTATTTTATTCTTCAAGGTGTGTTTGTTACACTAAAATACAGCGTAACTGCTGTGTGTTTAGGTTTAGTGATTGGCACTTTACTTTCTATATGTAAAATTGTCGATATTAAAATTTTGCGCATATTTGCTCACAGCTATACTTCTATATTCCGCGGAACTCCAATGCTGATTCAACTTACAATCATATATTTTGGACTCCCTGGTTTAATTGGTGTTAAACTAGGTGTTTTTGCAGCTGGCGTCATTGCATTCTCATTAAATTCTGGCGCTTATGTATCTGAAATTATTAGAGCAGGCATTTCTGCCGTTGATAAAGGCCAAGTAGAAGCTGCAAAAGCCTTAGGTATCCCACCAATACTTCGCATGAAAGATATCATATTACCACAAGCTTTCCGCAATATTTTACCTGCACTTGTAAATGAACTTATAAATCTAATAAAAGAATCAGCTTTGATTTCCATTATTGGTGAAATGGACTTAATGAGAAGAGCGCAAGTAGTATCTGCCGAAACATTTACCTTCTTCACACCAATGCTTACTGCAGCTGCCGCATATTATATATTAGTATTAATCATCAGTAGCATTGCTATGGCTCTAGAAAAGAAGTTAGCATTATGATTGAATTAAAAAATGTTACTAAAAAATACGATGGGCATTACGCGCTAAAGGATATTAATCTTACTTTTGATAAGCGAGAAACTGTTGTTATTATTGGCTCATCTGGAAGTGGAAAATCTACACTAATCCGAAGCATTAACAATCTAGAAAACCCAACAAGTGGATCAGTCTTGATTGATGGCAAAAAACTTACGCGCAAGAATCGAGGAAAACTCTGCTTCAAAATTGGGATGGTATTTCAACAATTTAATTTATTTCCACATATGAGTGTTCTTGAGAACCTCACATATGGTCCAAGAAATGTATTAAATGCCAACCAAATAGATACAGAGCAAAAAGCTAGAGATTTGCTAGAACGTTTTGGTATTGGCGATAAAAGAGATTCAGCGCCAAATGATTTATCAGGTGGGCAAAAACAAAGAGCTGCTATTTGTAGAGCTTTAATGATGGATCCGGAAACGATTCTGTTTGATGAGCCGACTTCCGCGCTAGATCCTGAGGTAATTAGAGATATTATTCAAATTATTAATGATCTTAAAAACCAAATGACTATGGTTGTTATAACGCACCAAATCAACTTTGCGAAAATAATTGCAGATAGAATCATCTTCATGGATAAAGGAATAATACTGGCCGATCAGCCAGCAAAAGAATTTTTCGAAAAGCCCAGCTCGCACAGAGCTAGGCTATTTCTTGCGAATGTAGGAGATTTGATATAGATCGATTCTTATTCAACCATCCACATCTCTGGATCTCATCAAGTTTCTATATTCTCTCTTGCTGTCAAGCTTTCTATATGTGATGCAGCGATTCGAAATATGAGCTAGAACCGTTGCATCATAACGCATTGAAAAAACGTATTTCGTAGAGCAAAAAGAAAAAAATAGTAAAATGCATATAAATCTTTAGAATAATACCAGTATATTTAATAAAGATTGGTACAGTCGTATGCATTCTAAAAAACACCTAAGTGTAAGTGCATTGTTAGAGTCAATTTCTAACAAATTTGGATTAATTTCAGACAATAGAGCGCCAAAACAGTACTCATAAGATAAAGGATGTGATGCTATCAGGTCTTGCTTGCATGTATTTTCAATCCCAATCGTTATTAGAATTTCAACGCAAAATGCAGAATCATCACCAAAAAAATAACCTCAAAAGCATGTTTAATGTTAATGATCTTCCTACAGACAACAGCGATTCGAAATATGAGCTAGAACCGTTGCATCATAACGCATTGAAAAAACGTATTTCGTAGAGCAAAAAGAAAAAAATAGTAAAATGCATATAAATCTTTAGAATAATACCAGTATATTTAATAAAGATTGGTACAGTCGTATTCATTCTAAAAAACACCTAAGTGTAAGTGCATTGTTAGAGTCAATTTCTAACAAATTTGGATTAATTTCAGACAATAGAGCGCCAAACAGTACTCATAAGATAAAGGATGTGATGCTATCAGGTCTTGCTTGCATGTATTTTCAATCCCAATCGTTATTAGAATTTCAACGCAAAATGCAGAATCATCACCAAAAAAATAACCTCAAAAGCATGTTTAATGTTAATGATCTTCCTACAGACAATGGAATGCGTAATATTATAGATTCTGTAAATCCAGAAGTAGCATTTAGACCAATATTTAAAGAATTATTTAATAAATTACAAAGAGGCAAACACCTTGAACAATATCAAACATTACCAGGGAAGTATTTATTGAATGTAGATGGTACGCAATATTTTAGCTCTAAGGAAATTAGTTGTAAAAAATGCTTAACACGTGGTACTGTCAAAAACTCATATCACTGCCATCAAGCATTACAAGCGGCAATTGTTAAAGACGGCTTACGTCAGGTCATACCAGTGATGCCAGAAGATATTTGCATACAAGATGGAGCAAAAAAAGAAGATAGTGAAGTAAATGCTTTTTATAGATTTATAGATAAGTTTAGAAAGGATCACGATAAGTTAGGCATTATTATCAATGCCGATGGATTATATGCAACAACACCAGTAATTGAGAAGATACATTCCCATAATGCAAACTACATTTTTCGTGCAAAACCCAAACAACATAAGACATTGATGAATAATCTAACCTCTATAGATAAATCTAAAGTTTATACCACTAGCCGAAGAAATAATGAACTTGTCATAGAGTGGGTTAATGATATTGAACTCTTTAGTGGCACCAAACAAAGAACAAATTATATAGCTGCATGGGAGCTAGTTCCTCAGAAAAACGGCACAAAAAAAGTGCAGTATTTTGGCAAATGGATAACTGACTTAGAAATCACAAATAAGAATGCAAAAATTATTTTAGATGCTGCAAGAGCACGTTGGAAAATAGAAAATGAGTGCTTCAATAGTTTAAAAAATCATGGATATAACATTCAAGATAAGCCACCTTTGGTGGCAGCCTACCCCCCCTACCTTGAAAATTAGTTCTACAATCAGTAATATAAAAGTTAGAATTAAGTAACCAGAATAATGTATGGAAATAATTGGTCAGGGTATCTCAATAAAAGCAATTTTATTAGACCAAGGAAATTGGCTTCGATTTCACTAAAAAATATTGCAAACTTAGAGACTCGATTACATTCAATGTGAATAAAATTTTAGCATGTGGAACAAAGCATTTGGGTTTTAAAAAGTATAGTTGCCCTAAATGTCAGAGAAGTAAATACGTTGCCTTTTCTTGCAAAGGACGATTTTGTTCTAAATGTGGGAAGAAACAAACTGACCTGTGGATCAATAAAGCAACTAATCTTTTGCCAAAGACACGTTGGCAGCATATTACCTTTACTATGCCAGATTCCCTATGGCCCTTATTTTGGTATAACCGCCCCTTATTTGGACTTATTTCTGCAATAGCAGCAGAAATAATACAAAAGATAGCTGCAAAGAAAAATATTACAGTTGGAATATTTACTGCTTTGCATACATTCGGCAGAGATTTAAAACGCAATGTTCATATACATTTATCCGTCACTTGTGGTGGGCTGGATCATAATAATCAATGGAAAAAGGTTTATTTTCCATCTGAACCTATTAAAAAACAATGGCGTCATAAAATGATTGAGTTATTTCGTGATCAATACAAAACAGGTGATCTTATACTTCCTACAACTTATCGAAATGACACTGATTTCTATAATTGGACGAGATCTTTATACGAAACAAATTGGTATGTGCATTTGCAAAAAACATCTGATGATCACAAGCGCAATATAGAGTATCTAGGGAGATACATCAAAAGACCACCTCTTTCTGAAGCACGTATTGAAAAATACGATGGAAAACAAGTGACTTTTAAATTCCTTGATCATTATAATGATACTACTGAACACATTACTATGTCGGTATTACAATTCATCGCCAGACTCGTTATGCACATACCAGACCGTTACTTTCGAATGATTCGCTATTATGGTTTTTTATCAAATAGAACAAGCGGTAAGATGCTACCCATTGTATATCAAGCAATCAAACAGATACCTCCTAAAAAAGTTAAACCCATTGGTTGGAGAATCATGATATGGCTGAGTTTACAACAAGACCCATTGTCTTGTCCAAACTGTGAACTAGTAATGATGCTTCGTGAAGTATTTTATGGACTTTCTCCTCCTGTACTCATGGTTTATACTCAAAAACTATTACGCACTGGCCAATGATTAACATTTGCTACACCTGTAGATATTATCTAACATATGATAATTGTGGTAAAGTTGGTCCTTCTTACGCATTTTGATTCAAGTTTTTACTAATATTTGGTATAAACTTGTCCTCAACAATAAAATCTCTTTGCTGAATTTACTTGAAAACTATTGCTGGCTGCAATTATTACACTATTCGAAAACTTTGGAATTCCTATACTATGAACATAATTATGGTCACGGTAAAAACAATTCATGTTATAACTTCTATAACTTTACATTATTATCATTTTTGATGCATCAAATTCATCAATTAACCGATAGTTTATTCCAAAAACTCAGATTAAAATATAGCCGTTTAGCTTCATTATGGCATCAAGTCGGAGCGTTTGTTAATAGACTGTATTTTACCAACTTAGAAGCGTTATGGGAATTTTTGATTGGAGAAATGGATTATGAACCACCACCAACTTAAGGTGTTGTTTGATTGATTACTAACTGTATTTATCAATAGACTTGCTATTGATAACCGTTGTGGTGTATCATTTTTGTGAAAATGTTATTTTGTGATGTTTTCTACTAGCAAATCTGGTAATTATCACCATCTTTTTGATAAAAATAAAGCAAATATAATCTGATAATTTGCTACAAAGCCGATAATATTTTTTATAACACTGATTTTATTCCATATTTCGAATCGCTGTATTAATTCATTCTACTCTTCAAAATTTATTTGATATAACTCAAAAATCTTAAGGCACTTACATAATATAAAGATTTAACTTATCACCAAACTAACGGTAAAATTACTTATCTTCTTCAGTAAAATTATCACTAAAATCTAGTTCAGTCTCTGGGGTGGTTGCAGCCTCTTGAGAAAACACTTCTTCTCCTGCGGATGAGTAATCAACTTCTTCATCAACAGATTCTTGTGCTTCAGCGTAAAGATTTTCTTCTGGCGCTTCATCGACTTTATTATTCTTCTGCAGACAAACAACTTGAGACTCTCTTAAAGCCTCTGGATCAACATTACCGCTTGCTATCTCGCGAAGAGCAATAACTGGGTTTTTATCATTATCACGATCAACAGTTAGAGGAGCTCCAGATTCAATACTTCTAGCTCTTTCAGAAGCCAAAATCACTAGCTCAAATCTATTTGGAATTTCTTCAACACAATCTTCAACCGTTACTCTAGCCATACTCTATCTGTACTTTTTAAGTTATTTGTAGGAGCAAATTATATGTTATTAATCCAAATTATGCAAGCCCCAAAATTTTAACCATAAATTATGAAATTATCGCCACGACATTTCAATCAAAAACCCTTGCACTATAAGCTATTGCAGGCGTGATATTTATGCAATGCAGGGAAAAAAGACCAAGTCAACATCAGTTAATTCTTGCTAACATTATATATATAGTGATAGGATCGCATGCGTAATTGGTTATCCTTTTTGCGTTAAAGCTTAGCTTTTAGCAGATTCTGGCCATATTGAAATTTCAAACATAAAATAAAACTAAATAGGAAAAATTATGACGAATTCAAACTTTCTTAAAAAGTTACTAACAACTGCTTCAGTTATTGCAGTTTCCGCAAGTGCTGGAAATGCACTCGCAACTGCTAGGGTTACAAAAGGCCCTGCACAGCAAGATGGTACTAACCTTGAGCAAAGCAAAGTTGGGAATGCTGCAGCAGCTAATGAAGCTGTAGCTGCTGGTTCAACAATCACCTTCAGAGGAAACCATACATACACAGTTGGTGGAGCTAATGCTGTTAATCTTGCAGCTCTTAATGTTGATGGCAATTTTACAGCAACGATTGACGCTACTGCTGGCGGCGCTAACTTTACTTTGGGTTCTGTAACTCGCAAAACAGATACTGGCATTGTAAACATTAATTTAGGTAATAACACTGAACTTACTCTTACTGGACAAGGCGCTATTGCAAAAGGATATATTCCAAATGTAGATACAACTGTTGCACCTGGATCAAACGGCACTAACTGGCAATTTGCTGCAGGTGGTAATGACCACTCTGGTTTAGGGCAAATTACTTTCAATACAGCTAATGATAAGCTAATCATCAATTCTGATGCTCAGTTGAACAAAGCTGTCCACGCAGCTGCAGCTGGTAAAGGTATTGTTGAAGTAAATAGCGCAAACGTAATCTTCAGTGGTGGGGTTACTGGCGGTGTTGGTAAATTAGATATTAAAGATGGCAAAGCTGCGACTCTTGGAAAAGCATCAAATGTTCAAACTATCCAAATCGGTAATGGTTCAACTTTACTTGTTGCTGATAGTATAAATGTAACATCAAACAATATTAAAGCTTCTGTAGCAGACAAAGGAACCCTGCGTTTTGAAGGAAAATCAACTGTTGCTGCAACAAAAATTGGCGGTGGCACAAAATTAAATGCTGTTGAACTAAATGGTGCTGGAACAGTAAATTTCTCAACTACAACAAATTTCGATGCGACTACTACTACGTTGAATCATGCTGAAGCAGTGCTACAATTCAGTGTTGCTAATACTATAAAAACTGAATTAGCAACATCTGCGGATAATGCTGGTAAAATTATTGTTGCTAATGATGTAACAATAGAAGGTAATATCGGTGCTGCTGGTAAATCTTTCTCAGAAGTGCTAGTTAATTCTGGAAAGACTCTTATTCTAGGAAAGGATGATACAAAACTATATGCGGCTAATGTTAATGCCGCTGATGACAACACAGCAATTCTAGATATTAACTCTGCTAATTTCGAAATTCACTCTAACATTGGTGCAAGTGATAAGAGATTTACGCAAATTAATCTTAATGGTGATGCAAATGGTGCAGCCACAACATTCAAATTAATGGATGGGAAAAATATCACTGCAACAGAAGTTGATTTATCCCCTGCAGGTGGTTTTGATAATACTCTTGAGCTACATGAAGGATCATCAATCACTGGAAAACTTTATTCAAGCAATGCAAATGAAGGATTCTTGTCAATCAAAGGTGATGCAAAAATTGATGGGTTTATTGGTGACGGTGGTGCAATCAATCAAATCAAATTTGATACTGCAAAAACTTTAGAAGTTTCCAAAAACACTATCACAACAGCAAATGGTATTGATTTCTTACAAGACGGTACTTTAAATCTAACAGAAGATGCTAACTTTACTTTTGCTCAAGATATCACAACAAAAACTGATGCAAATGGAACTGGTTCTATTATTGTTGATAGTGCTGCAAATGGCAGAACAATTGAACTTCAAGGCCAAGTTGGTGATGTGGCTGCTGCTGGTAAAGATAACATGCTGAAATTGCTACAAGCAACAGGCGGTGCTGATATCAAACTAACAAATGCAAACATCGCAATTAAGAAAATTGATATTGGAACTCAGGATGCAAACTTAATCCTGAACAATGGTAACGGGCAATTCTTAGTTGGAGATTTTTCTCACTCTGATGGCAAAGGAACATTAAGATTAGATGCAGACGCCACTCTAAAAACAGGAACAAACTTGTCTGCTAGTCCACAAAACACTTTAAAAGCTATTGATCTTACAAGCAATAAGACTCTTACAGTAGAAGATGGAGTAAATTTATATACAAAGAATGACATTACTGGTGGTATTAGATCGCAAAGTATAGGCTGGGGGAACCTAATTTTTGAAGGAGATTCAACGGTTGAAGCAATAGTTGGAGCGAGTAATGCAATAGATAATATTAACGTAACTGGAAAAGACAAAACTGTAAATTTCTTGAATAACGTTAACCTCGCTAATGCAAATGGTGGTAACGGCCTACTAACAATCTCAGATGGCGCTACTGCTGTGCTTGGTGGAGAATTTGTTGGTGTTGGTATTACTGGTGCAAATGCTGGTCAAGGTACTGTAAAATTCAATAATAATGTTGCTCTTGAGAATGCAACAAAAATTACAGCTGCAATTGGTGCTAACCAACTAGACACAGTTGAAATTGGCGGTGCTAATATAACATTTACAAATGCAAAATTTGCTACTAAAAACCTAAACTTCACAAATACAGGTGATACTACTGTTACTTTTGATGGCTTTGCTGGTAATGAGCTACAAAATACAACCATCACAACAAACTCAACAAGTAGAGGACATAATATTGTTCTAACTAAAGGTACAAACCAAGCTCTGAATAAAAGCGTTGGTTCTGCTGCGAATCCATTTGGTAACTTTACCCTACTTGGCGATGATACAATCACAACAGAAGGTGGTTTCTATGCTGGTGTTGTAAACTCTAAAAACCAAGAAGGTACTGTTATATTTAATAATAATGGTGGAGTTGGTCTAAACCTTGGTGCTGCAGGTTCTGAATTAAAGCAAGTTACTATCAATGGTGACACAGTCTTAAGCGAAAACGTATGGTCTAAAGACATAACAGTTAATGCAAATAAAGCAGTAACATTCAAAAATTCAGTTACTGGTTCCGGTTCTCTTGCTTTGAATAACGGTTCTGTTGCAAACTTCACAGGCACTACAGCAAATCTAAATACAGCTGTAACAGCACTTGCTGCTGGTCAAGGTACTTTAAACTTTTCTAATGCGGCAACTATCAATGCAACAATTGGTACAGCGGCAAAGAGTTTAGACAATGTGAACTTCACTGGTACAACTGCAGCAGATATTGTTAATTTGAACGCTGATATTTTTGCAAACAACATTAACGTTGGCGCACAAACAGTTAGAGCTCAACAAGATATTGAACTAAATGGTGCAACTACTGCAAATGGTGCAACTGTTGATATTGCAACAAATAAAGTTACTCTGAAAAATGGTGCATCTAGAATTGTTGGTAATTCTGCTATTAACGTAACTCTAAACGGTAATAAAGATACTGGTTCTATTGTTGTTGACGGTTCAGCAGGCGCTGCAAGCTTGGATACAACAAACATTACTAAATTAACTGTTAATGTTTCAGATACACAAGCTATGCTTCCTGTTACAGATGAAGCATACAACCTATTCGTTACTGCAAATGCAGGTACTATTACTCCTCTAGCTGCTGGTAAAGCGGTTGTAACGAGTAATGGTAATAATTTTGTAGAATGGTCACTGAACGGTAATGTTCTAACTCGTAAGAATATTGCATCTCAAGCACTAACAAATACTTTTGGTACAGGTGATTCTGAATTACTTGCAGATGCTCTACAATTTGTAAATCCAAATAATTCAGGTAACGCAGCTGCATATGCTCAGGAACTTTCAACAATGGACTCTGGTCGTCTAAAAGAATCTGTTGAGAGAGCATCTGAGCAAAATGTTATTCATGCTAATGAAGTAGCAAGTAACTTAATGGATGGCCAAACTGCAACTATCAACAACAGAATGGGCGCATTCTCAAACCACCCACAACCTGGTGTGCAGATAGCTTCAAATGGAGTTTCTGGTGTTGCAGCTGGTGAAGGAGACCATACAATGTATGGCGCATGGGTAAGTCCTTTCTTTAGCCAAACTACTCAGAAAGCACGTGGTAGCAGAGCTGGTTATAAGGCAGATTCTTATGGCGCGACTGTTGGTTTTGATACTCAAGCTAACGCTGATCTAACTGTTGGTGTTGCTGGTACTTATGCTAAAACTGATACAAAGCATAAAGATTTCAAATCTGGTGATAAAACCAAAGCTGATACATTCATGTTCAGTGTTTATGGTATCCAGCAATTAACTAATAACTGGTTCCTACAAGGTCATGCAGCTTATGCGTCTAGCAAAATGAAGAGTTCTGAGAAGCGTACTACAATAACTACAAGCGAAACAGCAAGAGCAGAATATGATGTAACATCATATAATGCAGAACTACTTGGTGGTTTCAATTATAGTTTAGGTGAAGCAATTGTGACTCCTTTAATTGGTGCTAGCTATACTAGAGTTAATAGTAGTGGTTACACAGAAACTGGTACAACAAATCAGAATCTAACTGTAAGCACAAAAGCTACAAACAAGTTTGAAGCTGTTGCAGGTATGAGAGCTCAAATGACAACTGAATTAAATGGAATCAATGTGACTCCTGAAATTCATGGTTTTGTTAAGCATGACCTAATCGGAAAAGATGCAAAAGTAGCATCTAAGATTTCTGGTATGGTTAACTCTCTAACTCCTAAATCTGCTAAAGCTCTAAAGACAACATTCAATGTTGGACTAGGTGTAAACGCAGTTTCTGGTATTTATGAGTATGGCGCGGGTTATGATCTATTCGCAGCTGACAAGACTATTGGTCATCAAGGTACTTTAAAAGTTCGTGTGAACTTCTAAATATCTAAAAATATGAGGTGTTCTTTTAGAAGAGCACCTTCTATTGATTAAGAAAAACCTCCAGACTTGTTCTTGGGGTTTTTTTTATGCGATTAAACAAGTAAAAAAATCAACACCACATAAAAGGTAATATTATGAGCATAACAGTAGCTGAATATATTTGGCTTGACGGAACTAAACCCACTGGCCAAATTCGTTCAAAAACTCGAGTAATTTCTGCACCAGAAGAAGTTTCACTAGAAGATTTTCCAGAATGGAGTTTTGATGGATCCTCAACACAGCAAGCACACGGAGAAGATTCGGACTGCATTTTGAAACCTGTGAATTTTGTTCTAGATCCTTTGATCGATGGTGGAGATTTCCTAGTTCTATGTGAAGTAATGAACCCAGACGGAACTGTTCATGAATCAAACAAAAGAGCCATCTTAAGAGAAATCCTGGAAAAAGGCGGTAAAAAACAAGACCCATGGATGGGATTTGAACAAGAATACACAATGTTCAAAAAGAATATCCCTCTAGGTTGGCCAGAATATGGATTCCCAGGAATGCAAGGCCCTTATTATTGCGGCGTTGGGAGTGAACAAATATTTGGCAGGGAATTGGCAAATCAACATAGAGATGCTTGCATCGATGCAGGAATAATGTATTACGGAATGAATGCTGAAGTAATGCCTGGACAATGGGAGTATCAAATCGGCTATCGCGGAGTAGAGGGTGAAGATGCAGGCGCTTTAAATATAGCGGACCATACCTGGCTAGCACGATGGTTGATGCACAGAATAAGCGAAGAACAGAACATCCATATTTCTCATGAAAACAAGCCAGTAAAAGGCGATTGGAATGGTGCTGGAATGCACACTAATTTTTCAACAAATGATACAAGGGATCCATCTAAAGGACGCGCGGCAATTGCTGACGCTTTAAAGAAACTAGAAAACAAGCATAAAGATCATATTATTCATTATGGTGACAAACTTGAAGAAAGACTAACTGGAGACCATGAAACTTCAACGATTCATGAATTCTCAGCTGGAGATGCAAACAGAGGCAGCTCCATTAGAATTCCAAAACCAGTAGCTCTTCAAGGCTATGGTTATCTAGAAGATAGAAGACCAGGCGCCAATGCCGACCCATATATGGTCGCTGCACTAATAGTTTCAACAATTTGTGGAATTAAAATGTAAGTTAGAGTTTTGAGAATAATCCATTCATCAGTTTTGAATAAAGCGATGAATGGATTGTTTATATGCTGTAAAGCTTCAAATTTAATCTGACAGAGTGGTAAAAAGAGAGTAATATATTTAGTAGTTGAATATATTGCATTTAACCACTCAAACAAGAGATTAAAAATGAGTCAATTAGAAAAAATCATCAAACCCAAATTAGGACTTTTAGAATTAGCGAAACAGCTTGGTAATGTAAGTCAAGCGTGTAACGTTATGGGATATTCAAGGGATACCTTTTATCGTTTTAAAGAATTATATGAAAATGGTGGGGAAGCTGCTCTACAGGAAATCAACCGCAAGAAACCTATCATGAAAAACAGAGTACCTTCTGATGTAGAACAAGCCGTCATAGATCTTGCTATTTCAAACCCTGCTTTAGGGCAATTACGAGCTAGTAATGAGCTGAAGCAACAAGGTGTTTTAATATCAAGTAGTGGAGTTCGTTCTATTTGGTTGCGTAATGATTTAGAGACAATGCGTAAGCGTCTAAAAGCCTTAGAAGCTAAATCAGCGCAAGATGGTATGATATTAACTGAAGAACAGCTAGCAGCTCTTGAGCGGGCTAAAGCTAGCAAAGTAGCTCACGGTGAAATCGAGACTGAGCATCCTGGGTATCTTGGTTCACAAGATACTTACTATGTAGGTAATATGAAGGGGGTTGGAAAAATTTACCAACAAACTTTTGTTGATACATATTCTAAAGTGGCGCAAGTAAAACTTTATACTGAGAAATCAGCTATTACTGCAGCTGATATACTAAATGATAGAGTGCTGCCATTTTATACAGAACAAGGCCTTAGCATGTTTCGTATACTCACTGATCGCGGTACTGAATATTGTGGTAAACCTGAGCATCATGCCTATCAACTTTATTTAGGAATTGAGAATATTGATCACACAAAAACAAAGGTTCGTAGTCCGCAAACTAACGGTATTTGCGAGAGGTTCCATAGAACTATGAAACAAGAGTTTTATGATATAGCATTTCGCAAAAGAATATACGGCTCTGTAGAAGAGTTACAAATTGATGTTGATTTATGGATTAATAAGTACAATACTCAAAGAACACATTCAGGAAAGCATTGTTATGGAAAAACACCTATGCAAACCTTTCTTGATTCAAAACATATTGCTTTGGATAAGAATATTCCTAGCTACGTGAATGAGTGTCAGACACATGATACTCAGAACTTATCTGACAGTAATTATGCTGTATGATAAGTAGCTATCTGTCAGATCAAGTGTAGAGTTTTACACATATATTCTTTAAACCCTGAAGAGCCATACGAATATTGTGCGCCCATAGTTGAGCACCACGCGTAAAATTACTATTATTTGCTGATGACATAACCTTTCCCTATTTTTTATTTAGCCTTTCTCTGTTTTGCTAACAACTTACTCCTTCTATCATGCCAATTAGATAAATACTCAGCAGCTATATTTTCATCATCTATCAATAAAATCTTTAACTCCTATATTTTGTATTACATCATCAGGATTATCATTAAATATTGCAATCAAATACTCATAATCAATATCACTTCCATATTCTTTGAGAAAAGCTATAGTTTTATCCTTAGATAATTCTGAAAAAGCTTCTTCATCTTCATCATGTAACTTAATTATATCCGAAATATTCATCTCCAACTCAAAAAGTAAGTTTATAAAACCAATCTCATTACTTGTTAGTAATTTACATAGTTTTATAAAACTAAAATCCCCAACTCCTTCATCTGAATCTTCAATATATTCACAATAAATTGAGTAAACTTCATCAAAACTCTTTCTTTCTTCTTTCAATAGTGAAATTACCTCATCATCATATAACAACTCTCTCAATATATCTGAAGACACCTCACTCATCTCGCCTAAATCCAAAATCTCATCCTCTAACAAAGATATAATCTCTGCATTTGCAATAATTTCCAAGAATTCGGCTTCAAAATCGTCTATTTCTAATTCCTCATGCTCTGAAATATAATCAATCAAGGCCTGTTGATCGGCTTTTCTTAAATTTTCATCCTTATATAATTGTATAATCTTTTCTTTAGCATCATATGCGCTTTTAACCCGCGCTAAATCCTCTGCTGAAATTATTGTTAATAACAGCTTTTGGTCTACTGGAGTAATTTCAGATTTCAAGTATTTTGTTAACAACCCCTTAAACTTAAAATGAAAGCCTTTTTTCAATGTAATAGCTCTGTTAATAGATAAATTATCTATCCAAACACCTTCATGAACATGTGATTGACTCATTTGTTTAAAAGAAACAAAATCCTTTTCTGTTGGTCTCAATCCAGCTTTAAACCCTTCTGAAAATTTAATTGGGGTTTTGTGATATTTAGTTAATCTAACTCGAGGCGGAATTGCGGTTAATAATGGTTTATCATCAGACATAACTGCCTCTATATTATCTAA
The DNA here is from genome assembly GCA_965233855.1 of Rickettsiaceae bacterium. Lineage (GTDB taxonomy): Bacteria > Pseudomonadota > Alphaproteobacteria > Rickettsiales > Rickettsiaceae > Megaera_A. Next base: position 1,045,591 of record OZ247586.1, read on the forward strand.
TCCTCTTGAAGCAATTAAATTTCTCATTAATGCAACTGACTCTGCATTCTTAATTATAGCGCCACCAGCTTTTATAGATTTATCAATAAAACTCTCTGCAACAGTCTCATCCTCTGGCAAAATCATTACACAAAAATTTGGTTCAGTTATATAGATACCTAGCTTTACAAATTTTGCAGTTGCCACTCTTATTCCTCTGCACAATTTTGCTCCCTCAATAAGAGGCAAATCCCCCTCTTTCTCTTCAGTGAACTCGTATCCAGTGGACATTACTGTTGGAGTCATTTCTGATTTACCATGAATCCTTAAATAAGCGCTATATATACCATTAAATGACTGTGTAGCAGGTTATTTTTTCTGGAACTAAGTGATAGCGGTCTGTTTAAAGCCACGCTCACAGAAACTGCATCTTCAATAGATTCTTTCGACCCATCTTCAAAACCAGTCTTATATAAATTATCCAAAAAAGGTTGAACTACAACACTTTTTCTCGTTGAATAATCCTTATCTGTCGTCGGAAATTCTTCCTCCTCAACATAACCAACCGGTTTAGAAAATTTATACTCCCCTTTAGTTTTCTTAGCCTTACTTTTTGTAATTCTAAATGTTCTATAAGGAAAGGAATGTAGATCCCGTGTATCTAATTCGTCGAACCGTTCGTCAGAAGAATCATAGCTCTCGTCTGAAGATTCATCAGATTCTTCACCCTCGCCATATATTATAGTATTTGCAATAAATTTTGGTTTTGATGATACTCCAAGCTCTTCAAAATCATCTATAAGATCATCTACAAATTCATCTTTTTGTTTTTTTGACATAATATTCTTTAGTTTAAGTAATAATTAATATATCTAAATCCTAACAAACAAAAATATAAAATCTATCTACCTATTAACCCTAGGTTTTAACCTTAGGTTAAAATCACTTAACTAAGAATTAATCTCTTTGATTTTATCCAAAACTTCTTGAGCATGCCCTGAAACCTTAACCTTAGGCCATATACAAGCTATTTTGCCTTCTTTATCGATAAGAAAACTAGCGCGATTAATGCCCATATATTTTTTACCAAACATAGATTTTTGTACCCACACTCCATAATCACTGCAAATATTACATTCAACATCTGAACCAAGGTAAAACTTTAAATCATATAATTCTCTGAATTTATCATGTGATTTTAAACTATCTTTAGAAATCCCAATCACCTCAGCTCCATGACTTAAAAATTCTGGAAGCAGCTCATTGAAATCTTTTGCTTCTACTGTGCAGCCTGGAGTATTATCCTTTGGGTAAAAGTATAATACTACATATTTGCCAGACAAGTCTGACAATTCAAGATTCTTATTATCAGCTATTGACACACTAAAATCTGGTGCTTTTTCGCCTATTTGTAACTCACTCATTTTATACCTTCTTATTTAGTAAATCATCAGACAATCTAAATCTACTATTCTTTTCTATTATTGCTCTATAAATCTGCAGATTCTCAAGAACCCTTTGTACATAAGCTCTCGTTTCATAAAATGGAATCCCCTCAATCCAATTTAATACATCTCGATGGTTTTTATATTTTCTTGGATCTCCAAAAATCTTAAGCCACTTGTCAACGTGACCACCGTTGTAAGCCGCGGCTGCTAAAATATATGACCCATCATATTTATCAATCAATTGTTTTAAATAATGACTCCCAAGCTTCATATTATAGACTGGATCTGATGTCAACTTTGAAATACGGCATTTCATATTAATACTACTTGCCGTCTCACATGCAGTAGATTTGATTAGTTGCATTAATCCACGTGCGTTCGCATGACTAATGGCACGTTGATGAAAGACAGATTCTTGCCTGATAATACTATATGTTAAAGCCTTTTCAATGGGAAGATGTGAAATTTTAAATGGCGTAGGATAGGCATGATTCTTAATCAAAACATGTTTATGCGTAGCAAATTTTGCTGCCCAAGTTGTATGATGAACATTTTTTGACTTACTAATAGCACCAGTAACTCCGAGAATATCATCGGTATTACTAGCCTGCTTTATAGCCGCTTTTATATATATCTGACTCAAACCATTTGAACCGTATTTAGATACAATTTGTGCAGCGCGTGTTATCTCATTACTCTTAGTGTATAGATCAATATTTTTACTATATTTTGCAAGATTTATTGCATCTGGCAAAATCATCTTTCTTTGATTTAGCTCCACTGCCGCCATTTGGCCATAAAAAGTATATGGATACTTCGTGGCTCCTAAATAATATAATTTTTGTGATTTTTCTTTATCTCTTTTGGCTTCATACGATCGAGCAAGCCAATAAATCCCTCTTGATTTACTAATTGGAGTTTTTACCACGCGATTAAAATTCCTAAAATGCTTAAGTGCAAGATCTGTCTTTTTTAGAAAATTTAATGCAACCCACCCAGATAAATACTCCGCATCACTTTTACCTGCAGCACTCGAAGCGAAATGACTACTTGTCGTTTTATAAGCATCTCTAAATTTCTTTTTCTCAATAAATTCTCTTGCTAAATAAGACTGAACTTTCCAAAAACTATTACCTCTTAATTTATCAACAGATGCAACTCTACATAAGTTAGAAATTTCAGATCCAGATGGAAGGTCGGATTTCCTAGACCATAAATATCTATATATTAAACCAGATGTATAATATTTCTTGGGCACGCGCCTAAAAAAACTTCTAGCATCCTTATGCTTTTGAATTAAAGCTATCTGAGCATTAAATGATTTCTTATAACCCGCATTTACATAATGCAAACTGTTTTTGGCAGCTGTTATCTCTTTTTCCCATAAGTGATTATCAATCTTTTTAACGTGGTCTGCTACGACAAGATATTTTCTAAATTTCTTATAGTATGATCTTTGACCTGAGTTTGTAAAATTCCCATAATGCCAACCCGACTTGATGATTAGAGATAATTTTTTAGGATCTTTTATTATTGATGAAGCCGCTAAAGCATAATATTTATGGCCTTTCCCAGTCACTGGCTCATTTTTCTCAAACCAATCTACAATCAGCTTATTACTTGTTTTTGAATTCAATAAACTCTCAGCTCGCAATTTTAATATGTAGTTTTGAGGCCAATGCGGATTTTCTCTTAAAAATCTTACAATCTTTTCAAAGCTATTCCCTTTATGTTTTCTATCTAAATATTGCTGAGATAAAACAATTTTCTTTAATGCTGAGTCACCAGTTTTTGATGCTAAACTATAGGAATTTAACCATTTTTTTTGCTTAATTAGACTAAATACTTTTGATGTATTATCTCCCCTTGCTTGACAATTAAAACTACTCAAAAAAATTATTAAAATAATTGACAGATTCAAAAGAATTCCCATAATCAAAAGTCTAAATTTATATGAATAGTATCTTTATGAATAAAGCATTTATCTTCCCCGGTCAAGGATCACAAAGAGTTAAAATGGCTAAAGATTTTTACGACTCTTTCCCCGTTGCAAAAGAAGTATTTGAATGCGTAAATGACACACTAAATTATGATTTAAGTAAAATTGTTTTTGAAGGGACTGATGAAGAGCTAGCTCAAACAACAAATACTCAACCAGCTTTGATGGCAACTTCAATTGCAATACTAAGAGTATTACAGCAAGAAACAGGCAAAAATATAGAAAATCTTTGCGACATAGTTGCCGGTCACTCTCTCGGAGAATATACTGCACTTTGCGCAGCAGAATCTATTTCTCTAAGCGATACTGCAAAACTTCTCAAAATCAGAGCCAGCTCTATGCAGAGTGCATCACCAAAAGGCGAAGGCGCAATGGCTGCTTGTATAGGCATTTCTTTTAAAGATTTAGATGAAATGCTAAATACCTTAGTAACTGAAGGCATGTGCCAAATAGCTAATGATAATGTAGAAGGACAAATCGTAATTAGTGGACATGAATACAACGTTGATCGTCTAGTTGCAGCACTAAAAGATACAGGTCATAAGGCTATAAAATTAAAAGTCAGTGCACCCTTTCATTCACAGTTAATTAAAGATGCTCAAATTCCAATGCAAGAAGCGTTAGATAAAATTGAGATAAAAACTCCAAAAGTACCTTTAATAGCAAATGTTTCTGTAGAATTAGTATCAGATCCTGAAACAATAAAGCAGAATCTTGTTGCGCAAATATGCGGGGCTGTACGTTGGCGTGAAACTATGGGTATGTTTACCTCTCTTAATATCACTGAGCTCGTCGAAATTGGCTCGGGAAAAGTCCTTGCTGGACTTGCTAAAAAATCCCCACACTCATTCAATACATTTAACATAGCTAATTTAGAAGATTTGGAGAAATATACCCGCTCCAACTAAACTTTATCTTATTGTTTTTCTAGCAAAAACAATAAATTTAATGATTTTTTACTTTTTTAGCTAGACAGTTGAATAAGCTAATGATAGCATCAACCTTAAGTATAGGGGTGGTTACCTGTACTTTAACTTAAGGTTGACTGTCTAATTCTTCCCATTTAGATTTTCAGTCTCTGCGTTTTAGTTAAGATTATGGGAAGAACGGAAGAGGGGCGGTTGAATTACATTTACCTTTCCCAGATTAATTACAACAACTTCATGCCGCTTCTCTTCCACTTATAATCAAAACGCATCTGCTTAGTGTAGATCGTTTTTTTTTATTTTTCAAGCGTATTTTGTTTCGGATTTCTTCCTAGTTACTCATAGCTTCTCTAAAATATCGGACGATATCTTTTCAGCTGTTAAACCAAAACGCTCATACAAATCCTTCGCTGGAGCAGATGAACCAAAGGAATCCATTCCAAAAAACATCCCGTCAGATCCAATAATTTTATGCCAACCTAACTCGCTACCAGCTTCAATAGCGACAAATAAACTCGCTCCCTCCCTCAAACTTTCTTTATATTCACTACTTTGCTTATCTAATAGCTCAACACAAGGAACAGAAATGACTCTTACAGCTAAACCTTGTAATTCAAGGATTTCTTGAACATTAATAGCAAGACTTACTTCTGATCCTGTAGCATAAATAACTACATCTAAACTCTCTTGCTTCTGGGAATTCTTAATAATATATGCACCTTTAGATGATTGATTAACCTGCATATTATTAGATAATTGTGGTAATGATTGCCTTGATAACACCATCATTGAAGGTGTACTTTTATTTGCAAACGCAAACTCATAGCACTCTCGAACCTCACCAAAATCAGCTGGCCTAAATACATTTATATTTGGCATTGCTCTAAACGACGCCAAATGCTCTACTGGCTGATGCGTCGGCCCATCTTCGCCCACACCAATTGAATCATGTGTCATAACATATATTACTGGCAATTGCATAAGTGCTGACAAACGAATCGATGGGCGCATATAATCAGAAAACACAAAAAAAGTACCGCCAATTGGAACGAATCCAGAAATAGCCAAACCATTCATAATCGCTGACATTGCATGCTCACGCACACCGTAGCAAATAAAATTACCGGAAAAATTATCTTTTGTTATTTGCACGGATAATGAATTCTTTAACCCATTTGACCCAGCAAGATCTGCTGACCCTACTATTAATTTCTCTTCAGACTCAAGCATAGATTCAATCACCCTACCCGAAGAAACTCTAGTCGCCTCAGTTGCATCTATATCAGCAAATTTAGGGTTCTTTAAATTTGGAAGAAGCATATAATCCTTTTGCTCCTGTGAAAGAATTTTATAATCGCTCTGCCAAGCATCATACTCTTTTTTAGTTTTTTCCCAAGATTGTTCCCATAATGATTTCAAATCAGAATCAATATAAAAAGCCTCTGTTGAACCAGAAATTTTTTGCTTTAAATGCTGTAATTCCTTATCACCAAGAGGTGCGCCGTGAGATTTTTCTGAACCTTCCTTCGAGTCAGCCCCTCTACCAATAATAGTTTTACATGCGATAAAACATGGCTTTTTTGAAGCATTAGCTTGTGATAATACTTTTGATAATTCATCATCATCATAGCCGTTTGCTGTAAAAGTCTCAAACCCCATAGACTCAAACTTTTTAATATGATCTTCTGAAACAGCAAGAGTTGTTTTTCCATCAATAGAAATACCATTATCATCAAACAAAACTATCAAATTATCCAACTGTAAATGCCCAGCAAGAGAAGCGGATTCATAAGAAATTCCTTCCATTAAACAACCATCACCGACAATCGTATATATATTATAATTACAAATTTCTGAACCTAGCTTATCTTCATATTTCTTCTGAGCAATTGCCATACCCACTGCGTTTGCAAACCCTTGACCCAATGGACCAGTAGATGTCTCAATTCCGTCATACAACTCTATCTCAGGATGACCTGCTGTTTTAGCATCTAGCTGTCTGAAATTCTTTATATCATCAAGAGTAAATCCATCATAACCCGCCAAGTAGAAAAAAGAATATAACAACATTGAACCATGCCCAGCAGATAAAACCAGTCTATCTCTATTAAACCATTTTGGATCATTCGGGTTAAATTTTAAAAACTTAAAAGCCAAAACTGTCATGACTTGTGAAAAACCAAGCGGCATCCCTGGGTGACCGGATTTAGCGACTTCTACAGCATCTGCTGATAAAATCTTTATACAGTCACTAAGTTTTTCAAAGGAATAGTTTTGATTTTCTGGAGAGTTCATTGTAATATCCATTTGCTAATTTGTAGCAGAATCTTAAACTAATTTATTCATTATGACAACTCTACTTTCAAGCCCTATAAACTTTATTAAAACTCTTCTCATGCATTTGTGTCTATCCGTTAGTTCAATTCGATTTTATGAGAAAGTCTTCAAAAACTATAAAGATTATGGCGCATTATATATTCTCAATTTATCGCTTATTTCTTCTATAATATGCACAATACTATTTTTAAATCATATAGATAAAATACGAGATTACTTAAATAACAATATAATTTCAACAAAAGTGGAAAATATTGATTTTATTGTAAAACAAATTCCCCCTATTGATTTTGATGGACAAAGAATTTCTATTGACAATCCAAATACTATTTTTATTAATAATAAAAATGGATCTAGTGTATTAGCAATTGATCCAAACAATCAAATCAAACCTGGAGAAAGAAATAAATTTCCCCTGATTCTATCTGCAGATAAAATGATAATAAAGCTAATGGATGCTCAAGGAGAGGTGAAAAATACCTTTCCCATAAAATTGGATCAGATATTTGACTCCACACCTCAGATTCTTACTCAAGAAGAAATCAAATCTAGTTTTGCCAAACTTTTTGATCTAGCTCCAAGAATATTTATTTATATGATCTTTCCGCTAACAGGGTTTCTAATATTTTTAAATACATTTCTAGATAAGAGCTTTTTTATTATAATGATTTTCTTTATTGCACGCATTTCAAAAATAAATATACCAATAAAATCATGTATTCGTTTAGCAATGTATGCAAGTGGATTTTACGCCCTATTACAATTCGTTTTTATTCTTGTTGCAAATGACTATTCATCAATAATATGGGCAATTCAAACTTGGTCGAATATATTAATGATACTAGGAATATTAAGCGCTACAGGCAAAAATTATCTTTTTAGTAAAAAGTGATAATTTTTATATGCCACACTCTCTAAAAAATCTCCAAAATTCAAAGCCTTAGGGCTTTAATTAATAGAAATTTAACCTTTGCCAACTAATCTTTGGTTACAAAATGGAAAATTCTGTATTAATCAATGGAGTATATTGTACATGGCTAATAAAGGTTCTAATCAAAATGGTGGGCAGTCTTCAAACCACGGCAATAGAGAGCAATTTGATCATTTCGACAGACTATCTCAAGTTGATAAAAAGAATTTAAATCATGACAAAATGAAAGCCGACGATAAGGAAGCTGACGTTGAAGAATTGCTTGCAACAGAAGATGAAGAAAATTCTCTAACTTCTGAGTTGCACGGCGGAGCCGCTAAATTAGAAAACTCAGATTTAAACTTAAATGATATAGAAAGAACAAGAGAAGAAATTCCTCCTATTGAAGAGCTGGGTGGTAAAAAAGATAATCAGAATATTGAACAAGAAGAGGAAGAAAAAAAACCAGAAACGCCTCCTTCTGAAGGAGAAATCCTCCAAGCCCCAGATGTCAATAATCAAATTACACAACCTGCTGAAGCAAATATTGAACAAGCAAGAGCGGACACCCCAGATGCAATAGCATCTATTGAACCTCCAAATACTCCAATTGAAGACCCTAAAATACCAATTGAAGAAGATCCAGAACCTGAGCCCGAACCCGAACCCGAACCCGAACCTGAGCCTGAACCCGAACCTGAAAACCCTGATCCAGATCCAGATCCAGAAAATTGTGATGATCATCCTATTCCTACTCAGCTTGAAAATGGTAATTATCAAGTTATTCCTGGAGCAGGTTTAACAATAGTTGTTGACTCCCTTACCTCAGACGCAGGATTTAACAACTCATTTGGTCATTATTTTGCAGATGCTAATGGTACTCCAATATCAGGGATGTCAGGTAAACTAGATTTTTTCAACGTAAAAGATACACTTGGAGAAGGACAAGAAGCAGTTATACAATATGAATCAGATGACATACCAGCTGGAGCGGTGCAACTAGGATTTTTTATAATACCTAATGGCGCAACTCTTAATCAACCTTCAGTGCCCGATGGAGCAGCAATAGAGTTTATTGATGTTGGCGGGATTTGGACTCCTTACTATAACGGACAACCTCTACAAGGAGCTTCTTCTCCTGCTTTTTTCTCAGACACAAATCTTAACCCCGATGGTGTGGATCATATGTCACACGCAACGGGCGGACATATGGACTGGGAAGATCTTTTTGGCGGTGGAGACAACGATTTTAATGACGCAACTCTAAATGTAACTGTTCAAAGTACAACTGATGATAATGGAAGTGATGATATAATATCAGGTGGCGCTGGAGCCGACACTATTCAAGGTGGACAAGGCGACGATGTAGTAGCTGGAGGTGCAGGTAATGACATAATACTTGGTAACCAAGGAGATGATTCTCTAACAGGTGGAAGTGGTCATGACATCTTAAAAGGCAATGATGGAGCAGATACTCTTGATGGAGAAGCTTACGATGACCACTTATTCGGTGGTGCTGGTGGCGACTCTTTAATAGGTGGAACTGGACATGATACTATATATGGCGGAGCTGACGACGATACTATTACAGGAAATGAAGGCGAAGATTCTATAGTTGGCGGAACAGGAGAAGATTCCATTGAGGGTAACGAAGGTGACGATTCAATTGATGGTGGATCTGGACAAGATACAATTGATGGTGGCATAGGTGACGATTCAATACTAGGTGGAGGTGGCGACGATTCACTCATTGGTAATGAAGGAGCGGATACAATTGATGGCGGTGCTGGTGATGACTCTATCCTTGGCGGCACTGGTGATGATTCTATCGACGGCGGTTCTGGACAAGATACAATCGAGGGAGGAACTGGTGACGATACAATAACTGGTGGAATCGAAAATGATATAATAGATGGCGGTGATGATGATGATTGGATTCAAAGTCTTGGAGGAGATGACTCAGTTTCAGGTGGAGATGGAGATGATACAATCGAAGGTGGCGGTGGTAATGACACATTAGCTGGCGGTGACGGTGATGACTCAGTGCTCGGTGGAGCTGGCGATGATTTTATCGACGGCGGAGACGGTGCAGATACACTAACTGGTAATGGCGGCGATGACTCAGTGCTCGGTGGAGCTGGCGATGATTCTATCGACGGCGGTGATGGTGCGGATACATTAACTGGTAATGGTGGTGATGACACGATCACTGGCGGTGCTGGTGATGACTCCATCCTTGGTGGTAATAATGATGATTCCCTATCAGGTGGAACTGGTGCCGATACTATTACTGGCGGCGGAGGTAGCGATACTATCTCTGGCGATGAAGGTGATGATTCCATTGATGGCGGAGCAGATAATGATACAATCGAAGGTGGCGGTGGTAATGACACATTAGCTGGCGGTGACGGAGATGACTCAGTTCTCGGTGGAGCTGGCGATGATTCTATCGACGGCGGTGATGGTGCGGATACATTAACTGGTAATGGTGGTGATGATACGATCACTGGCGGTGCTGGTGATGACTCTATCCTTGGTGGTACAGGCGCAGACACTATATCGGGGGGTGATGATAATGATTCTATTTTTGGCGGCGAAGGCAATGATTTTGCAACTGGTGATGCAGGAGATGATGCAGTATATGGCGGCGCTGGTAATGATACACTTGAAGGCAATGCAGGTGATGACACTCTTGAAGGAGAAGGTGGAAACGATTTATTAATTGGTGGATCAGGAGATGATTCTCTTGTTGGAGATAATGATATTGGAGTTACCCCTCCCGCTCCAACACAGCTTGCAAATAGCAATTATGACATCTCCTCTGGAGACGGTTTCTCAATCACCTTTGACTCAATCACATCAACTGCAGGGTTTGAAAATACATTTGGATTATATTTTAAAGATGCTAACGGAGACATAATAGAAGGTAATATTGCATTTGCTAACGTTCAAGATTCATTAGGGATTGGTGGCCCAACAACACTAAATTATGCTTCTGCTGACTTACCTCCTGGTGCTGTCGAAATAGGCTTCTTTATTATTCCAAACGGGTACGGTTTAAACTCTGGATTAACTGATGGTGCTACAGTCACATTTGATGAAAACACTAATGGAGACCTTGCTGTTTTCCTTAACGGAGATGAATTACAAGGTGCTCAAAATACCCCTGCCTATTTCTCTGATCAAAATCTAAATCCTGATAATGGATTTGACCATATGAATCATACAGAATCAGGTCAGATTCAACTTGGATTTGAAGATTTATTTGGTGGTGGTGATAAAGATTATGACGATGCTGTAATCAATGTTTCTATAGATGGATACGGGATAACATCCAGTGGTACAAATAATGATACATTATTCGGCGATGATGGCGCAGATACAATATTTGGCGATGAAGGTGATGATTCCATGCTAGGAAATGAAGGCTCTGACTTCATGGATGGTGGAGAAGGATCGGATACATTAAGTGGTGGAACTGGTGATGATACACTAGAAGGAGAATCTGGTGATGATTTATTAATTGGTGGTGAAGGTGATGATCTACTCATAGGTGATACAAAAACTGGTGGCAACGGAGCTGTTCCGATTCAACTTACAAATGGAAATTATACACTTCCAGCTGGAGTTGGATTCACTATTGCACTTGATTCTATTTCCTCGAATGCAGGGTATGATAATTCTATAGGTCACTATTTTGTTGATAGTAATGGAGATCCAATTTCTGGTGTTGTTAATTTTGCAAATGTAAAAGACTCTCTAGGCATTGGTGACGAATCATCTATTACTTACGCTCCAGGAGATATTCCAGCTGGTGCAGTTGAAGTGGGTTTCTTTATCATACCAGACGGAGCTGATCTAAACCCATCTTTAACTGACGGAAGCGAAATAACATTCACATTTACAGGAGGCCAATGGGTTCCTGTCTTAAATGGCGATGAATTACAAGGCCAGGGAGCGCCTATTTACTTCTCGGATGGCAGTCTAAACTCTGATGGAGTTGGACATATGCACTTTATTGAGCAAAACCCTCTTCAAATTTCTTTTGAGGATTTACCTAATAATGGTGATAAAGATTTTGATGACGCAGTGGCGAATGTCACAGTTGAAGGTATTGATGGACCAGGGCAAAATGACACTCTACTCGGTGGTGAAGGCTCTGATACAGCTCTAGGTGGCGCAGGTGGAGATTACTTAGACGGCGGCACTGGGAACGATTCACTCGATGGAGGAACTGGCAACGACACACTAGTTGCAAGTGAAGGAGATGACACATTATCTGGTGGACTAGGAACAGATACACTTATCTTCCAAGGAGCTAGTAATGAATATACTATAACCGACAATAATGACGGTACATTTACAGTACAAGATAGCGTTTCTGGACGTGACGGCACCGATATAATTGATGGTATTGAACATCTAGAATTCACTGACACAACATTAAATATTAATGGTGGTAGTGGTGTAGGAGTGCAGTTCAGCGGAACAAGTGATGAGTATATCTTCCATAATAATGGTGACGGTACATTTACTGTCGAAGATACAATTTCTGGACGTGATGGAAGCCAGATAGTCCAAACTGGATTTGACCTAGACTTTACAGATAAAACATACACAACAGTAAACAACACAATCTTTGGCACAGATGGCGATGATGTTATGCGAGGTGGTGATGGTACTGAAATATTCCAAGGAGGGTTAGGAGCTGACACTATTACCGGTGGAGACGGCCAAGACGTTATCCATGGTGGCGAAGGCGAAGATCAAATTGATGGCGGTGCTGGTGATGATATGATCTGGGGCGGCGATGGCGCAGATACTATACTTGGTGGTGCTGATAATGACTGGATCGGCGGCGATGGGGGTGATGATTTAATTGATGCTGGAACCGGTGATGATGATGTTGTTGGTAATGCTGAAAATGATACTATTACCGGTGGTGATGGCCAGGATTCTATCTGGGGCGGCGACGATGAAGATCTAATCGATGGCGGTGCTGGTGATGATATTCTTGAAGGAGATGCGGGTGATGACACTATAACAGGTGGATCTGGAGAAGATACAATACATGGTGAAGAAGGAAATGATTCAATCGACGGTGGTGACGATGATGATACTATTACCGGTGGTGATGGAGAAGACACTATACAAGGTGGTCTTGGTGATGATGAAATAGATGGTAATGATGGTGACGATGTTATTTATGGTGATGAGATAGGTGGTGGTGGAACTCCTCCAACTGCCCCTACTCAACTTCCTGATGGTAATTATGACATCTCGAATACAGATCATTTCTGCATCGAAATTGATTCTATCTCTTCGAATGCTGGCTATAATAATTCATTCGGTCATTATTTTGCAGATAGCAATGGAAATCCAATTTCCGGATCAGTAGATTTTGCAAATGTAAAAGATACTACAGGAGTCGGTGATTCTGTAGTAATTGCCTATGATGCAGGTGATATCCCTGCAGGAGCAACTCAGCTTGGATTCTTTATAATACCAGATGGAGCTGACCAAAACCCTAGCTTAGTTGACGGTGCTCAAGTCGAATTTACCCAAGGTATGAATGGAAATTGGACAGCTATCTGGAATGGTGATGAACTAAATGGAATTGGATCCGACACCTTTTTCTCAGGGCAAAATCTAAACTCTGATGGCGTTGACCATATGAGCCATACCACTAGCGGACAAATTACATTTGGATTTGAAGATCTCCAAGGTGGTGGTGATAATGACTTTAATGATGTAGTGATAAACTTCAATATCAGAGCAATTGATGCAGACCCTGAGCCATTCACTCTTGGAGGAAGAGATGTTCCACAAGATCAATACAATGTAGATGAGCTATGGAATAAGGATTTAGCAGGCCATGATGTAACGGTTACACCATTTAACAACCTGGAAAATGAAACTCCTGGAGAATTTGGATTCGAATATCAAGGCAATATAACAAGAGGTATCGGAGTTGAAGCTGGTGATAACGAAATTAACGGTGAAGAAGGAATCAGAGTTGATCTTGGCGGCTTAGAATTAAAAGAAGTAACAGTTGGAGTTAGAGCTCTATTTGAAGAAGGAGCACCAGCTGATGGAGTTGAGACCGGTTCATGGAAAGCTTATCTAGATGGCATAGAAGTTGGATCTGGCTCTTTCGATGCAATCCCAGGATCACCCGACGGGCGTGCCGAATTTACAGTAAATGTAGAAGGTGGTTTTGATAGAATAGATTTCTTCTCAGAAGAAGCGGGAAGCGATTTTCACCTTGAATATATTGATGGAATAATCCCTGCAAAAATTGTCGAAGATTATAATAACGACAATGATGGAGGAGATGATGGTGGCGGCGGAGGAGGCCCAGGTGGCAATGACACTATAAAAGGTGGCCAAGGTAATGATTGGATTGATGGTCAAGGTGGAGATGATGTCATAGATGGCGGCATTGGTGATAACACGCTTGATGGAAATGATGGTGATGACATTATCACTGGCGATGAAGGCGATGATTCTATCGGTGGTGGCGAAGGGAATGATTGGATGAGCGGCGGAGACGGCGCAGACACTATGGATGGTGGCGCTGGAGATGACACAATGCTTGGCGGCTCTGGTATGGATTCAATCCTTGGCGGAGATGGTTCTGATTCTATTGATGGCGGTGCAGATGATGATAAAATCTGGGGCGGCGATGGTGACGATTATATTGAAGGCAACGATGGCAACGACTTGCTCTTTGGAGATGAAGGGGGTAGTGATTTTGGCGACCCTACTCAACTTGCAAATGGTAACTTTGACATTGAAGGAATTGACCATTTCTGTATAGATCTCGATTCTATTAGTTCAAATGCTGGATATAATAATTCTTTTGGCCACTATTTTGCAGATAGCAATGGAAATCCAATTTCTGGTTCTATTGATTTCACTAATGTTAAAGATACTCTAGGCGAAGGTGATAACGTAACACTACAATATACTTCCTACGAGATTCCTCCTGGAGCAACTCAGCTTGGATTCTTTATAATTCCTGATGGTGCTAATAAAAATTCAGGATTATCAGATGGAGATCAAGTGAATTTCCAATTAATCAACGGCGAATGGACTCCAATCCTAAATGGGGATGATCTAGCAGGCCAAGGTGCCACTGCTCTATTCTCTGATTCTGCATTAAACCCAGGCACCAATGAACACATGCAAACTTCAAATAACGGACAAATTTCATTTAATTTTGAAGATATTACTGGTGGTGGAGATCAAGATTTCAATGATGTAGTTGTTGATTTCTCAATCAGAACTATCAACGCTGATCCAGAACCATTTACACTTGGTGGCTCAGATTTAAATGAAGCAAATTATGATGTCAACGCTTTATGGAATCAGGACCTTGCTGGTCATCAAGTTAACATTACACCCTACTCTGATCTAGAAAATAATGTAGAAGGTAATTTTAACTTTAAAACCCTTGGAGATGGTGAAGTACGTGGACTTTCAGTTGGACCTGGCCATGCGGAAATTGATCAAAATGAAGGAATAAAAATTGATTTTAATGGTTTAGTACTAGATGAAGTAAATGTTGGCTTACGAGTATTATTCCAAGAAGATTCAGGTAATGTAGGAAACCCTCCACCTGATGATGTTGAAACTGCATCTTGGAAAGCATATCTAGACGGAGTTGAAGTTGGCTCTGGAACCGTTGATGGAACAGATGATTTGGGTAACCCAATGTCGGATGGAAAATTAGAGTTCACTATCGATATTGAAGGTGGTTTTGATCAAATTGTATTATTCAGTGATGAAAATGGATCGGATTTTGGTATAGAATTCATAACAGGAGAAATACCAGCAAAAGATGTAGAAGATTATAATCGTATAAAAGGAAACAACAATAACGAAAATAGTAATGATACTATTTTAGGTGGCACTGGTGATGATACAATCGACGGCGGAAGAAATGCAGATTTATTATTTGGTAATGAAGGTGATGATTCCATATTGGGCGGCACTGGTAATGACACTATTGATGGTGGAGCAGATGATGATAAAGTTTGGGGCGGCGATGGTGATGATAGCATCCAAGGTGGATCAGGTGATGATTGGCTCGGTGGTGGCGATGGTGACAACACAATCGACGGTGGAACTGGCAATGACGACATTCAAGGAGATGGAGGAGATGACTCTCTAACCGGCGGCGAAGGTAATGACTGGATAAGTGGCGGTGATGGAACCGATACTATAGATGGTGGCGCTGGTGATGACACAATGCTTGGCGGATCTGGTATGGACTCCATACTTGGCGGCGGCGGTGATGATTCTATTGACGGCGGTGCAGATGACGATAAAATCTGGGGCGGCGATGGTGACGACACAATTGATGGAGGAACTGGCAATGACGACATTCAAGGAGATGGAGGCAATGACTCCCTAACTGGCGGCGAAGGCAATGACTGGATGAGCGGTGGAGACGGCGCAGACACTATGGAAGGCGGCGCTGGTGATGACACAATGCTTGGCGGATCTGGTATGGATTCCATACTTGGAGGCGATGGTTCTGATTCTATTGACGGCGGTGCAGATGATGATAAAATCTGGGGCGGAGATGGTGATGACAACATACAAGGCGGATCAGGTGATGATTGGCTCGGTGGCGGAGATGGTGACGACACAATCGACGGTGGAACTGGCAATGATGACATACAAGGAGATGGAGGAGATGACTCTCTAACCGGCGGCGAAGGCAATGACTGGATGAGCGGTGGAGATGGCGCAGACACTATGGAGGGCGGTGCTGGTGATGATACAATGCTTGGTGGAGCAGATGACGATTGCTTAGATGGTGGCACTGGAAATGACACAATGTCTGGAGGATCAGGAATAGATTCTATGTTCGGCGGCGCTGGAGCAGATTCCATGGCAGGCAATGCTGGAACAGATATTCTAATGGGCGGCGCTGGTGACGGCACAATGTCTGGAGGAGATGATAATGATACACTGCATGGTGGTGCCGGCGATGATTTAATTGAAGGTGACGCAGGTGATGACCTCCTAGTTGGTGATAGTGATAATAGTAACAACCAAGAGCCTACTTTACTTGAAAATGGCAATTATGATATTTCCGCTACAAATGGCATGGTTATCTCGATTGATTCCATATCATCAAACGCAGGATATGACAATTCATTAGACATATATTTTGCAGATAGCAATGGTACTCCAATTTCCGGCATAGTGAATTTCAAAAATGTAAAAGAATCACTTGGTGAAAGTAATGCTTCAACTATCACACTTGGTGCAAGCAGCATCCCATTAGGAGCAGTTCAGCTCGGTTTCTTTATTATTCCAGATGGATCAAATCAAAATCCAACATTATCTGATGAGACAGAAATTATTTTCATAGAAAATAATGATGGCCAGTGGACTCCTGTTATTGACGATGGTAATGGTGGAACAACTGAACTTCAAGGAATCCAAGGGGCACCTGCATATTTCTCAGACACATCTTTAAATCCAGATGGTTTTGACCATATGAACCATACTGAACTCGGACAAATTCAAATTGGTTTTGAAGATTTAGTAAATGGAGGAGATCAAGATTATGATGACGTTGTTGCAAACGTCACAGTCGAAGGTTCAGACATATCTAGCGGATCAAATGATACTCTACTTGGTGGAGAAGGTGATGATACAGCGCTAGGTGGATCAGGCGATGATTTAATAGATGGTGGAGCTGGGCATGATGACCTTCATGGCGATAGTGGCAATGATACTATCCTCGGTGGCGATGGTGACGATTGGATTGAAGGAGGGTCAGGAAATGACTCACTTGAAGGTAATAGCGGTAATGATACAATTCAAGGTAATTCTGGAAATGATGTAATTGACGGAGGTGCTGGTGGTGATTTAATCCTAGGAGGAACAGGTTCTGATGTCATTGAAGGCGGTGCAGGCTCTGATACAATTCAAGGTAACAGCGGTGATGATTCAATCGATGGTGGTGATAATCAAGATATATTAATCGGTGGCACTGGTAATGATACTATTGATGGAGGAACTGGTAATGATGTTATAGTCGGTGGCAGCGGTGATGATATCTTATCCGGAGGAGCAGGACATGATTATGTTGTTGGAGAAGAAGGAAATGACTCCCTAGAAGGCAATGCTGGCGATGACCATATGTATGGTGGCACTGGTGATGATACAATAAGTGGTGGTACTGGAGAAGACACTATCTTTGGTGGAGGCGGAAGTGATTCCATAGTTGGTGGTGATGGAGATGATACGATCTATGCTGATAGTGGAACTTTTGTTATTCATGAAAGCTCAGATTTCACAGGGTGGAATGATAATTCTACTGAAACTTCAACAGATCCAAATGCAACTGGTGAATATCTTGGAAGACATGGAGATTCCGATGGCGAGCAAATTCTCTATAAAACATTTGATATATCACAAGCGGAGGATACAGTATCTGTAGAGTTTGATATTCTAGAAATCGATGATTGGGATGGTAGTGGTTACTATATGGATGAAATTACAGTATTTGTAAACAATCAGCCAGTACTAGTAAAAAGCTATGATGTAAACGTAGATGATGGAGATCAAAATCCTAATGGGCTTCAAGATCTTGGTTATGGAGGAGCGTATAATGACGAGATACACCCTTATAAGCTGAATTTTAGCATTGGTGAGGACGGTACGCTTACATTACTGAACCCTGATGGTTCAGAAAGTTCTACTACAATTAATGCGCTACCAGATGAATCTAGCTTAAAACTTGGATTCGGCGCCGAAATGAGCGCTGGAATTAGCAATGAATCTTGGGGTGTTGATAATATTAAAATTTCAAGCACTGTAATTGAAGGTGGTGACGATACAATCAGTGGTGGAGCTGGTGATGATATCGTTGTATTCCAAGGAAACTATAATGAATATAATATTACTCAGAATCCAGATGGTAACTTTATAGTTGAAGATTCAGTTTCAGAAAGGGATGGAGCAGATACTATAGATAGTGTTGAAATATTCCAATTTAGTGATGGAACGCTTAATACAAGCGATTGGTATGATGGGATAAATATCACACCACATGGTAGTGAAGAATCAGGACAAAATACGAACCAAGGCAATACAAACAACTTTAATGAAATTAACGGTGATAATAGTTCAAATCTAATATATGGAACAGCTGGCGAAGATTTGATTGATGGTCAAGGTGGCAATGATTCAATATATGGAAAAGAAGGCGATGATTCAATCCTCGGTGGTGATGGTGATGACTATATCAGAGGAGAAGGTGGAAACGATACTATTGACGCTGGCGATGGTAATGACATTGTCACATTCAAAGGAAATATAGAAGAATATACTATAATCAAAAACTCTGATGGTAGTTATAATGTTCAAGAAAATAGTAATACTCCTCTAGATGGAAACGACATTGTCACTAACTCCGAATTCTTCTGCTTTGATAATGGAATATTTTCAATGGCAGAAATTGATAATAACTACTTAACACCTGGTGATGGAGGTGGAAACGGAGACTCTACTGATCTTGGTGATATTATTGCCGATGATACTGATGATTGGATCGAGGCTATTTCAGAAGATAGTAATTTTGATGATATAGACCCAAGCAACTGGATGGAAGATATTGATCTAGATTCACATGATCATGGTATGGATTATGAAGAGCTTGAAAAAGGAGAAGAGTCATTAGAATTTGATGATAATTCCCATGAAGAGGAAGATACCTCTCCTCCAACAGCTTAATTTCTAATAACAATCAGTAGTTTTTAGGTCGCTTAAAAGTAATATATTAGTAATATTTTCAATTTTTAATTGCCTTTTGTGGTACAAAATTATATCAAAAGATTAACAGGCTAAAATTGGTGTTGTATAAAAATGAACCTTATTGATAAGTATAAACTTGACGACCCTGCTTGCAAAGCCAGGTTAAATAAGTCAGAACTGGTAGTATCAACTCTGGCTATTAACTTACTATCCCTAGCATTACCAGTCATGTTTCTTCAGGTATATGATAGAATAATGACTAACCATAGCGTTGGAACATTAATGGTTCTAGCTGTTGGTGTATGCATTGCCATTATATTTGAAGGAATTTTAAGAATTGCTAGATCATATATGACTGGTTGGACTGGCATGATGTATGAATATACAATGGCATCAAATGCAATGAGGTACTATATCAATGCAGACCCAGCCAAACTTAAGAAGGAAGGCTCAGGAAAACAAATCCAAAATCTTGGAGCTTTTTCAAAACTAAGAGATTTTTACGGCGGGCAAACATTTGTTACTCTTGTAGATATACCTTTTGCACTTGTCTTTATTGCGTTAATTTCATATTTAACAGGCAAATTAGTATTTGTTCCTCTTGTGTTAATTTCTGTGTTTATCCTAATTTCCTGGATCATGGGTAATAAATTGATGAAAGCGCTACAAATCCAAGATGAAAATGATGATAAAAGATATAATTTTATTATTGAATCGCTGCAAGGAATTCACTCAATAAAATCATATGGCTTGGAAGCAGTTTTCGCAAGGCGATATGAACGACTAGAAGAAGATTCAAGTCTCAGCAACTACAACACTTCATTAATCAGCACAGAAGGTTATACTTTTGGAGTATTATTCAATGAAATAATGGTTATTTCAGTAGTTACGTTTGGTGCTCCCATGGTAATCAATAATCAACTGACTACCGGCGCTCTAATTGCAACCGTGCTCTTATCTGGACGTCTAATGCAACCAATTCAAAAGGCTCTTTTCTTATGGACACAATTCCAAGACTACCGAATTGCTAATAAGAAGGCGAATGATATGTTTTCCATTGACCAAATAGGTCGAAAAAAATCTGAAGACACAAGAAAAGAACTTGGCCAAATACGCTTAAAAAATGTAGCTTTTGGATATAGTGATAAAACTATTTTTAGTAATATTAATTTAGAACTTAACCTTCCTGATATTATTGCAATTCATGGTCCTAACAGCGCAGGAAAATCAACATTAATGCGCTTAATCGCAGGTATTTCGGAGCCATCAGAGGGCGAAATAACAATTGATGGAATAACATCAAGTAAACTTATATCAGAAGATCTTGTGCATCATGTTGGATTAATCACTTCAGAAAATACTATGTTCCAAGGAACTATCATGGAGAATCTTACTGCTTTTGATGAGAGTAAAGAGCCTACAGCAAGAGAGTTAGCAGAACTTTTAAGTATAGATAAAGAAATTGCACTGCTTCCAAAGGGATACGAAACAAAAGTGAATGATGGTTTTGCTGATACCATTGCTCCGGGTATCAAACAACGTATCGCAATTGCACGAGTTCTATTAAATAAACCAAAAATTATTTTATTTAATAATGCTGATAAAGGGCTCGATAGAGAAGGATATAATCACCTAATTAAATTGCTAACAATGCTGAAAGGCAAAGTAACAATGATCATTACAACAGATGACCATAATATTGGAAAATTAGCTGATAGAAATTTCATTCTAAAAGATGGAAGCTTAAACGAAGTTCAAACAGAAGATAGTAGTATATTCGAAGTTAAGCCATATAAAGAATTAAAAATATGACAACATATTCAACAGTAGACATGGTTGCTGAAGCTGGGCAAGCAGAGTATATAGAAACAGATCAAATTGACTCTCTATTAGAGCTATTTGATATGCATAACCTTATACCAAAACTATCTAAGCATGAGCATGTGTTTGCTACGTCTCTTGCAATGCTAGTAACCTCTTTAAATTGGAGTGGGAATGTTAGGCATTTATTCGAATCTCTTCCATATACGAAAGGTAGAGAAATTGATTTACTAGATATTCTAAACACGATGGTAAATCTTGGTTACACTAGCCACAATATGCCAATGAATTTAAAAGAGATAGATGACAGGCTTATGCCTTGTTTATTTATTGCCGAGAAAAAAGGAGCTGCGCCACTTGTTTTATTATCAAAAGAAGATGGGATAATCACCGCTTTTAATAGTCGCAAGAAACAAAAAATTTCTTTTAAAGCCAAGAATGTAGTTGGTAATTCTTATTTCTTTGAAAAGATGAACCCTGAAAAAGTTGAAGAAGAAAAGCAAACAAAACAAGCTGCTGGAATGAATTGGTTTAGCATCATATTCAGTCGTTTCCGACCAGTTATTCATGAAATTGTACTAACGAGCCTCTTTATCAATACTTTAGCTCTAGCAATGCCTCTCTTCATCATGTCTATTTATGATAAAGTAATAGGATCTGGCTCTACTGTCACTCTTCAAAATTTAGTTATAGGCGTTGGTATAGCAGTTACAGCCGAATCAATTTTAAGAATAATTCGTCTAAGATCCGTTGTGTGGCTTGGAGTAAGACTCGACAATATTGTAAGCAACACAATATTTGAACGATTATTATATATGAAAGCTGCATACACTGAAGGAGCTTCTATTTCTGCGCAAATATCAAGAATCAAATCTTTTGAATCTGTAAGAAAATTCTTTACTGGCCCTTTGTTTTCTGTGGTTGTAGAGCTACCATTTACTATCATTCTACTAACAGCCATTTGGATGCTAACTGGACCACTAGTATATATTCCTCTAATTGTAGTCTTGTTATTTACACTATTACTATATTATTACCAATCCAAACTACGAGTATCAATGAGGGCTGCTGCACGCGCGAGTTCGCACCGTCAACAACATGGTATGGAAACGTTCATTAAAATGCACGCATTGCACCATAATGGCATGGCACGAAGTTGGTGGATAAAATATAAAGAAAAACTAAGCCACTCTTCGCTGACTAGTTTTAATTCGAATATGATTTCATCAATAATCGAAACAGCTGCACACTCAATCTCAATCGCTTCAGGAGTGGCGGTAATAGCATTTGGAGTACATTTAATCTGGGATGGCAGCATCACAATTGGTACGCTTGTAGCAACAATGATTTTGATATGGAGAATACTAGGCCCATTACAAACCTTATGCTCTATGCTTCCAAGAATAGAACAACTAAAAAATAGTATTGATCAAATTAATAGGCTTGCAACGATAGAAGTTGAAAAACAATCAACTGTTCTTAAGAGACCGATTGAGAAGTTAAATGGAAATATAAAAGTTACTAACGTCGGCCTTCGTTATAGCATAGATGTTGAACCAATATTTGTCGGGCTTGATATAGAAGTAAAACCAGGAGAAGTAATTGGAATTACTGGAGTAAATGGATCTGGAAAAAGTTCCCTACTAAAACTAATAAATGGTTTATACACACCTCAAACAGGAACTATAAGAATCGATGGAACTAATATTAAACAGCTAGAACCTATTGAACTTAGACACTATATTAACTATTTACCACAAATGCCTAACTTCTTTGAAGGTACAATAAGAGAAAATTTATTATTAGTTAACCCACTATCAACTGATAAAGATATAATGGTAGCTCTGGAAAAAGCAACGGCATTGGACGAGCTAGCTACTCTTGAAAAAGGTATTGATACTATAATCAAAGCTAACAATCCTGCACTTCCTACGGGTTTTATTTACACCTTAAATCTTGCAAGAGTTTTCTTAAAGGAAAGTAATATTTTACTATTAGATGAACTACCTAATGCTTCATTAAATGAGGATGTAGGAACAGCATATAAAAAACTTATTTCTGACTCCAGGGGAGAAAAAACTGTATTCTTTGTCAGTCAACGTGATGATTATCTTCAACTCGCTGATCGTATTATAGTTTTCCGTCCTGGTAATAGACCAACAGTTATGAAATCAGATGAATTTATTAATAAATATGGGCAATTTTAAATGTTAAAATCAATATCTAGATTCTTCACAGGTAGAAGAGGTTCTTATGCTAAAATTGATCAACTACGATACTTATCGCAATCAGCTCTCATAGAAGAGACTGCAGCGCCTTATATGGTAAGGACTACATTATTCTTTATCAGCGTAGTTATTATTAGTTTAATCGTCTGGGCTGGATTTACAGATGTGGAAGAAATTGCAGTAACCCAAGGTGAAGTGATCCCAAGCAAGCACGTTCAATCTATTCAGCACCTAGAAGGCGGGATAGTAGCTAAAATCAACGTTGTAGAAGGAGAGTTAGTGGATGAAGGGCAAACTATCTTTGTTTTAGATGGAACAGCCGTAAAACAAGATTTATCTGCAATCAAAGCTAAAAAGATTTCATTAAAATACCAAGCATTAAGATTAAGATCTTTTATAAATAATACTACACCAAATTTCCAGGAGTTAGATAGTGAAGAAATAGATCAAAATCTTATTGATGAGCAAATGAAAGCTTTTGAAAGCATGATAGAAGCGCGTGATAATGAAAAAGATGTCATTACCGAACAAATTATTCAAAAAGAATCTGCTCTTGCAGGTTTTATAGGAAGAAAGAAAACTCTCAAAGAAAGTATGAGCCTTGTAAAAGAAGAGATGGATTTAAAAGCAAAGCTTAATAAAAAAGGGCATTTAAGCAAGTTTAAATTGCTACAAATACAAAAACAATATAATGATATAACAGGAGAGTTTCAAGAAACTGAATCTGATGCAAAACAAGCTGAAAATGCCATCTCAGAATATAAAAATAGACTTGAGTCCCTTGAATCTAATTTTATTGATGACGCATATCAAGAACTAAACACTGTTGAAGGTGACATAAATCAAATTGAAGAAACCATTAAGAAACTTGAGGAGCAAGTAAACAGATTAGAAATAAAATCTCCTTCATATGGTTTTGTAAAAGTTTTAAATGTTAAAACTTTAGGCGGTGTAATTGAATCTGGCCAAATTTTAGCTGAAATTGTTCCTTTAGAAGGGAATCTAATCATTGAAACACAAATCCAACCAAAAGATATTGGTCATGTTAAAACTGGTCAATCTGTGAATGTAAAAGTTAGTTCATATGATTTTTCAAGATATGGAACTATCGAAGGAGTACTTGAATATATTTCAGCTACAACTTTTGTAAATGATGATGGCTCTAGATATTATATGGGACGAGTCTCCATCGAAAAAAATTATGTTGGGTCTAATGAAAAAAATAATCTAATAGTACCTGGAATGACAGTACAAGCAGATATTGTCACTGGTGCAAAATCAATATTAGCTTATTTATTAAAACCAATTCACACCTCAGTAACTACTGCGTTTTCTGAAAGATAAAAGGAGAAAAAATGTCTACAAACGAGGAAATACCACCTCTCATTCTTGCTATCGATGATGACAGAACTATGTTAATGACGCTTGAGGCGAAATTAAATAAGCAAGGTTATAGAGTAGTAACGGCTACTAATGGCAAATCAGCCTGCGAAGCTATCAAAAAATTACACGATAAACTAGATGCAATACTACTTGATCGAATTATGCCTGATGTAGATGGATTAAAAATTGTACAGTGGTTAAAAAACCAAGACACTCTGGTCAAACCTCCTGTTATAATGCAAACAGGATCTGATAAACCAGAACAAATAAAAGAAGGTCTTGATGCTGGAGTTTTTTATTATCTAACAAAACCAATACAAGACGAAGTTCTAAAATCAGTTGTATTATCAGCTGTAAAAGAGTCCAAGCAAAAAAGAGCTTTGAATGTTGAACTAAGTCGCCATAAATCAAGTTTTAAATTAATGGACAGTGCTATTTTTCATCTAAAAACTTTAAAAGAAGCAGAAGGAGCCGCTTGCTTTATTGCAAATTGTTTCCCAGATTCTGAGGCTATGTTACCTGCTATTGCAGAACTAGTTATAAATGCAGTGGAACATGGAAATTTAGGAATTACATACGATGAAAAAACAAAACTTATTGCTAATGGTTCCTGGAGAAGTGAGCTTGAGAAGCGCACCAAGTTACCAGAACATAAAGATAAAATAGTAGAGATTTTCTTCAAGCATGAAAATGATAAATATACTATTAGAATTTCTGATCAAGGTAAAGGCTTCCCATGGCCTAAATACATTAATGTAGATCCGGCTAGAGCTCTAGATAATCATGGTAGAGGTATTGCAAGAGCTAATATGACTTTTACAAAATTACAATATAATAAAGAAGGAACTCAAGTCCTTGCTACTTTAGATAAATCTGAACAAACCTCTTTAGATTGGTAATCATTAGGTATGAAAAAAACCATATTCAACATTTTCGTACTTTTTCTGGCATACTTCATACCAGGAAAACTTGGTTTTTTACTTGCGCTTCCACCAGATGGCTCTACTGCTATATGGCCCTCCTCTGGGTTTGCTTCAGCTGGTGTAATATTACTTGGATACGGCTCATTGCCGGGAGTGTTTATTGGATCATTATTACTAAATCTACATCACAAACTTACTATCGCAGAAATATTTTCACCTGCAGTATTTGATTATCTTACTAAAGCATCTTTTATCGCATTAGGGGCATTACTAGAATCTTTTGCGGTTGCCTATATAGTTAGAAGATTTATTGGTTTCCCAAGCAGCTTTTCACATTGGAAAGATGTTATTATTCTGTTTATCTTCGCAGGGTTAATTGGCTCCGTACCTTCTCCAACGATTGGTGTAGCAACATTATATGTAATGGGCTATGTATCAATGAATAGTTTTATGTATAACTGGGTTTCTTGGTGGACTGGCAATAGTCTTGGAATCATAGCTATAACACCAGTTTTAGTAACAATTTTTTCTCCTCATGAATATATAAGCAATAAAAGAAAATTATTTATTGCCATTCCTCTTATTTCAGTTCTGTCGCTAATCTCTCTAGCATTTGTTAATACAAATAAATATGAGCAACGAAAACTACAACAAAGCTTAGAACAAGAGGCTAAACATACAATAGTTCAATTAGAGAATCGTATTCAAACTAAATTCAAACAAATAACTTCAATTGACAGTTTCTTTAATGCCTCTAGTAACGTTACTAGAAAAGAATTTAAAAAATTCCTCCAAAATTCAATAGAAGAATCTAGTTGGCTGTATTCAATAAAATGGATACCTAAAGTAACAAATTCTAATGTACATACAATAATTAGTGATGCTAAAAAGGATGGGTTCAAAGGGTTTAAGATCAAATCTGAAGGCAATTCAGATGAGAAAATAGGTAAATTCCCTATATTATATTCAGAGTCAAAAAATCACTCCTCTGACAATCTTGGAATTGATATAATGTCAAATCCTGATTTACGACCAGATCTACTTAAATCCATCTCAACAGGAAAAATGGTTGCCACTAAAGTCATAGATATAAATGAAAACAATGAATTGTTACGAATATTTACAATTTATAGACCTATTTATAAAAAATATCAATCTCTAGATACTGAAGAAAAAAGAAAACAAAATATAATAGGATTTATATCAGGCACTTACGTTATCAACACAATTATTGCACAATATGCACAAGAACTTAGAGAAAAAGGTATAGAATTAAATGTATTTGATCATACACACAACTTTGCAGATACAAATTTAATATATAGCTCATATGAAGGGTCTCCAGAATTTTTATTAGAAACGGCTATTTGCATCGACGTCGCAGGAAGAATATGGACTGTAAAATTCCAACAAACTGAAGAATATCTTGTAACCAATAAGAAATGGCACTTATGGTATCTTTTAATTGCTGGATTAACCTTACAAACTCTAACTGCAATACTAACACTAATTATCACTGGTTATTCAGCTACTATTGAAATTCTAGTAAAAAAGAAAACTGCTGATTTAGAAGAGAGTGAACATAGATTTCAATTGGCAGTTAAAGGAACTAAAGATGGTATTTGGGATTGGGAAAATACATCTAAAGATAAGCAATATTGGTCTCCTCAATTCTATAAATTGCTTGGTTATGAAAATAATGAATTAGAAGCTAAACAATCTGTATTCATGTCAATGATCCATTCAGAAGATTTAGAAGCAGTGCAAAAAGCATTTAATGCTCATATATATAAAGGACGCACATTTGATATTGAACATCGCATGAGAAAGAAGTCTGGGAAACATGGGTGGTTTCAATCGCGTGGTATCATAATTGTTGATCCTAAAACAAACAATAAACGAATGACTGGTTCAATTAGCGACATAAGTGATAGAAAAAATACAGAGAAAAAATTGCAACAAGCTAAAGAAGAAGCTGAGTCAGCAACTAGAATGAAATCTGACTTCTTAGCTACTATGAGTCACGAAATCAGAACACCAATGAATGGAATTATAGGAACAACAGAATTGGTACTTGATACAGAATTAACGACTCAACAAAAAGGCTACCTTGATAATGTACTATATTCTGCTGAAAATCTTCTTGAAATTTTAAATGATATCTTAGACTTTTCTAAAATAGAAGCGGGTAAAATGGAAATTGAATTGCATCCATTTAATATAAGAAGAGCAAGCCAAGAAGTCATTGATTTATTACTACCAAAAGCTCAACAAAAAAATCTTAAACTTATATTAGATTTCAAGACAGATACTAATGAATTCATAATTGGTGATTCAATGAGAATTCGTCAAATTTTACATAACCTTGTTGGCAACGCTATTAAGTTTACAGAAAAAGGCGAAGTCACAATCACAGTAGAAAATCAACGCAAGGTTAAAACTGCGAAGAATAAGGCTAGGCTACTCATATCGGTAGCTGATACTGGTATTGGTTTAACAAAGGAGCAGCGCCGTGCTATTTTCAATAAATTTGTTCAGGCTGATAGTTCTACAACTAGAAAATTTGGTGGCACCGGTCTTGGACTTGCGATTTGTCAAATGCTTGTAGCTATGCTTGGTGGGGAAATTGGTGTTGAGAGTGAAACTGGGAAAGGCTCCGTATTCTCTTTCTCTATACTTGTTGATATCACCTCAAAAGATCAAATTACTGATAAAGCAATTGATACAGGCGCAAATGCACTTGATCATGGCGTAAAAACTCCAATTAGAGTATTAATGGCGGAAGATAATAGAATAAATGCAGAGTTTGCAAAAGAAATGCTAGAAAAGCTTAAATGTGATGTTACAGTTGTAAGGCATGGACGTGAAGCGTATGAAACCTTGCAAAAGGACAGAGAATTTGATCTTATATTTATGGATTGTCAAATGCCTATTATGGATGGTTTTGAAGCTACAAAAAACGTTAGAGAGTATGAAAGTAAGAATAAGTATAAGCACATACCAATTGTTGCCTTAACAGCAAATGCTATGAAAGGTGACCGCGAAAAATGTATCAAAGCTGGTATGGATGATTATTTGAGCAAACCTGTCCGTCAAAAATATTTTGCAGGAATGATCAGAAAATGGCTAGGCGGAAAATAAACTTAAAAAATATATGCTATTAAAGGGGTATAACTTATGAGCGAACAACTGGAAATATTAAATATGAGCATCGTAGAAGAAGCAAAAGAATTAATGAGCGATCGCTTTCCAATGATGGTTACATATTTTCTTGAAGATACACAAATGTATTTGGAAGAAATAGAAAAAGCTGTATCAGAAAACAATGCGGAGATCGCTATCTCACCAGCACATACTATCAAATCTTCTGCGAAGCAGCTTGGAGCTGAAAGAGTTTCAGAAATATCAAAAGCAATAGAAGAGCAATGTAGGAATATAACAGAAAATGGCAATGAAGATTTTCAGCAATTTAAAAAAAAATATGAAGATCTAAAAGAAGAAATCAATGCCGTAACCCCTGAACTAACAAAATTATGTGATTAATGATCAAATTATCAGACTTTAATGGATTTAATAAAGATGGACTCAAATTTTTGGATGGATTAGCCAAAAATAATAACAAAAAATGGTTTGAATTAAATAAATCTACATTTAAAAATACTTTAGAACCAAATACTAAAAATTTTACAGATTTACTCGCTAAATCACTTGAACAACTACTAAGAAAACCAGTAAAAAGCAAAATATTCCGTATATATAGGGATGTACGATAGTTCTGTCGCATGTGTTGTGAAAGTCAATCAAAGAGAATATACTGAAAATAAAAAAGGCTTTACATGAGATATGCTATTTCCCCTAAATTGTAAAACTCTACACTTGATCTGACAGTAATTATGCTGTATGATAAGTAGCTATCTGTCAGATCAAGTGTAGAGTTTTACAACTAAATATTTTTTAAAATTAACAATCAAACTATAATAACCAAACATTGCATATAATGCAAATAAACTAATACATACTAGATTAATACATTCGCACTCAAGATCATAATAATTTGTTTACCTTCCATTTTTGGCTCTGCATCAATTTTGGCTACATCACCTAAAGATTCCAGAACTTTTTGAAATAATTCATGACCTTTATCTCTATGAACAATTTCTCTTCCTTTAAACCACAAAGAAACTTTCACTTTATCACCATTCTCAAGGAATTTTTTGATTTTATTGACCTTAACGTCAAAATCCCCTTGGCCAATATTCACTTTAAATTTCATTTCCTTTAAAGAGACTTTCTTCTGCTTCTTTTTAGCTTCTTGCTGTCTCTTTTTTGAATCATATTTATATCTACTAAAATCTAAAATCTTACAAACTGGAGGTTCTGCATTTGGAGAAATTTCAACAAGATCTAACCCTTGTGCTGCTGCACGCTTCATAGCTTCTTCTGTAGTAACTACTCCAATCATTTCGCCTTCTGAATCTACAAGGCGTACCTTCGGGGCTCTAATTTCCCTATTCGCTTTCGGAAACTTACTTTTTTTGTAACTTGATATATGACTACTCCAATAAAATTAAAATTATATCTAACCTAAATATTTCTCATTCTCGTTCAAAACTACACTAATCAAATCTTCCACACTAACAGTTTCCTGCTCTTGACTACCTAATTTTCTTAATGTAACTGTACCGTCTTCTTGCTCTTTTTTACCAATAACAGCGATAATCGGTACTTTCTGATTAGAGAAATTACGTATTTTATAATTAACTTTTTCCCTTGAAATGTCAAGCTCTGATCTGATTCCAGCGTTAATAAGTTTAGTATGGAGCTGCGAAATATGCTCATCTAAATCATTTGTTATTCCAACAACAGCAACTTGAATTGGCGCTAACCACAAAGGGAATCTTCCCGCATATTCTTCAATTAGAATACCCATAAATCTTTCAAATGTACCAATAATAGCTCTGTGCAGCATCACTGGCCTTTCTTTTTGTCCACCCGCTGCAATATACTCAGCACCCAATCTTTCTGGTAAAACAAAATCAACTTGTATAGTTCCGCATTGCCAATCTCGACCAACAGCATCCGTTAAAACAAATTCGAGCTTTGGACCATAAAAGGCCCCTTCTCCTGGATTCATTTCATATTCTAATCCAGCCTCTTCAACCGCCTCTCTTAATGCAGATTCGGATTTATCCCATACTGAATCATCTCCAGCTCTTACTTCTGGCCTATCAGAAAACTTTACTTTTACTTTCTTGAAACCAAAATCATTATAAACTTCTTGTAATAATCGACAAAATTCAATTGTTTCACTATTAATTTGATCTTCACTACAAAAAATATGAGCATCGTCTTGTACAAAATTTCTAACTCTCAATAATCCATGCAGACCACCAGAAGCCTCATTTCTATAACAAGAACCAAACTCAGCCATACGATACGGCAAATCTCTATAACTTTTAGTGCCTTGATTAAAAATTTGTACATGACATGGACAATTCATCGGTTTTAAGGCATGAGTTTTATCCTCAGATTCAACAGTGAACATATCATCTCTGAATTTTTCCCAATGCCCTGAATCTTCCCACAGCTTTCTATCAACCATTACAGGAGTTTTCACTTCAACATAATCAGATTTTTCAAGTTTCCTCCTTATATAAGATTCCACAGTACGATATATACTCCACCCTTTATGGTGCCAGAATGGCATACCTTGAGCCTCTTCTTGAAAATGGAATAAATCCAGTTCCTTTCCAAGCTTTCTGTGATTTCTTTTCTCAGCTTCCTCTAGTCTATATAAATAATCATCTAGTTGCTCTTTTGTTGCCCAAGCAGTTCCATATATTCGCTGAAGCATTTCATTATTACTATCACCACGCCAATAAGCGCCTGCAACTTTCATTAACTTAAAATGCTTTATTCTGCCAGTAGATGGGCAATGTGGACCACGGCATAAATCGACAAATTTCCCTTGTCTATATAAAGTTACTTGTTCACCAGCTGGAATTGATTCAATTATTTCAGCTTTATAATGCTCTCCCATATCTTTAAACATTTGAACGGCTTCATCTCGATCCCATTCTTCTCTTATGAATTTCTCGTTACGCTTTACAATGTGACGCATTTTAGCTTCAATCTTTTCTAAATCTGCTGTAGTAAATGGTGTATCTTTAGCAAAATCATAATAAAACCCATCTTTGATGGCTGGTCCTATAGTTACTTGAATACCAGGAAAAATTTCTTTTGCAGCTTCTGCAATAATATGGGCAGCGTCATGCCTGATTATTTCAAGCACTTCTGGATCCTTATCTGTTAAAATACGGAAATTACAATCAGTTGTAATTGGCATTGATAAATCGGTTAATTTTCCATCTATTTCAACAACCATTGCAGCTTTTGCTAATGATTTTGAAATAGATTCAGCTATTTCAAAGCCTGTAATATTTTTATCAAATTGTTTCTTGGACCCATCTGGGAAAATTACATTTATCATACCGCTATATCTTATGTTTTAACTTGATATATTTAGTAGATTTTATATCATCTTGTCAATAATTATCGTACTTAATGGAGCTACAGTCTTAATGGTTAATATTCCGCACTGGCCACAAATACCTTTATGGAAAATTCCTAGCAAAGAAAATCTTGAAACTACTTTCAAGCTTCTAGAAGAACTTGACGACCCGCATAAAAAACTTCCTCCAACTATTCATATAGCAGGAACAAACGGCAAAGGATCAACATTAGCAATGCTAAAAAGCATCTTTATGCAATCAGGATATTCAACACATAGCTATACTTCACCTCATCTATTGGAATTCAATGAAAGGATAGAACTTGCTGGAAAGCATATATCTGACAGTCATTTACGTACAATTCTTGAACGCACAAGAACAGCCTCAGAAAAATTAAAAATCATGCCAAGTTTTTTTGAAGGAACAACGCTCGCAGCCTTTCTAGCTTTTTCTGAAACACCTGCAGATATATTATTTCTTGAAACTGGCTTAGGAGGAAGGTTAGATAGCACAAATGTTATTGACACTCCCCTACTAACTATAATTACAACAATTTCATTGGATCACACCGAATCTCTAGGCCACACACTAAAAGAAATAGCTACTGAAAAAGCAGGCATCATCAAAAAAAATGTACCTTGTATAATTGGCCCTCAAACTCAAGAAGTATATGATATATTAATTGAAAAATGTGATGATGTTGGTGCTCCATCCTTCTGCTATGAATATGACTTTATAAGCGAAAAAACTCCAGACGGTTTTAAATATCGTTCAAAAAATATTGATATTGATCTACCTAATCCAAGCTTAAATGGAGATCATCAAATTCTTAACGCATCAATAGCAATTGCTGCAACAACAATTTTAAATAATAACTTCAAAATAAACACTCGCCAGATAACTCAAGGTCTTACAACTGCTAATTGGCCAGGACGCCTACAACTTATAAAACAAGAAAGAATTGCAAATATAGTTGGTGATAATATAGAGATATATATAGATGGAGCTCACAACGAAGCTGGCGCTATATGCCTCAGCGATTGGGCAAAAAACAACTTATCTGGCCCTGTTTATATGATACTTGGTATGACTAATAATCGAGATGCTACGAAATTTTGTAAGAACTTCCAAAATATAGTCAATTATGGAATAGCAGTCACCGTTGAATCAGAGCCTTCGAGCTATAATGCAGAAACTCTAGCACAGAAAGCTCACTTAAGCGGAATTAATTTTGTAAAATCAAACTCCTTAATAGAAGCAATACATAGTATTAATAATGATAATGCTAAAATTTCAGCAACAATTATAATCACTGGATCACTGTTCTTAATGTCAGACTTCTTTAAGATTGAAGAACTAATTAATACCAACTAGACTATTCATAGTATAAAAAGCACACAGTTATTCACTAATATTTATACCTAATATTAAATTAATTGCAAAAGACTTGACCCACCCCTAAGCAGATATATAGACTCAAACTTATGTTTAATTCATCTAATTTTATGAGGTATATAATGAATTTTTCGAATTTCCACGTTGAAATAAATGCTGATCTAGCATGGAGACTATTTCTACTTTTTGCTGCTGCATGTACTATAGTAGCGGCATCTGATGCAGCTTTTGCAGCTGCAGATAATGATGTTGTTGGACAGACATTATGTCGTCTGGTAGCAAACCTATCTGGTGGTATAGCTAGAGGTATTGCAACAATCGCTATTTTCTCTGTTGGTGTTGGACTATTCCTAGGTAAACTAAACTGGGGTATCGCGGCAGCTACAGCAGCTGGTGTAGGTATTATCTTTAGTGCACCTAAACTAGTTGCCTTCCTAAGTGGTGATGCAGATAATGCAACATGCGAAACAGGTGATTAAGAGATAATTTTACTACTAAAATAATTAAGGAGGAGGTGCGTGCACCTTCTCCTTAATTATAATCTAAAAAAAACCAATAGATATAAAAATCAGACAATCTATTAAATAACCTTTGCACTATCTTTTGATGTATTATTATTATATAAATATCAAAATCTTATCAAAATTTAATTGTTACACTCATGCTCTATAAATCACAGATTAACAAACTTTTTACAATTTTTTGTAATTTAATCTTAATAATAACTTTGGGCTTACCAACCATATGTATTGCCGAAATACTTGAATCAATCGATGTCATTCCTACAAAAATTGTTTCATATAATTTTCAAGAAAAATTTGTGGCAATCGGACAATGTAAATCTGAAAATAGCAAAACATATCATGCAAAAATCAATGGGACGATTGATTCCATATCAATAATTCAAGGTAAGAATGTATTAAAAAATGATATTTTAATTACTGTCGATAGCGCAATTGCAAAAGCAACAAAATCCAAAGCTGAAGCGTCTTTTGAATCTGCAAAGTCCATTCACGAAAGAGATTTATCACTTCTAGCAAAAAAAATTATCAGCAATGAGGTCTCCGATAAATCAAAGGTAGCTTTAGAAATCGCGAGAGCTGATCTTGCTACAGCAAACAATGTTTATGACAATATGATAATAAAAGCACCATTTGATGGATATGTTGGTGTTGTACATGCTCGAAATGGAGATGATATTAAACTTGGGGACTATCTATTTAGCTTAGTAGCAAATGGACATAAAACAATATTTATTGAACTACCAGAAACATTATATGGAAAGATTGATAAAAATTCTGATGTTTTTGCTTTTGATATAAAAAAAGAAAAAGCACGTGGTTCGATCCTTGCAGTATCAAATTATCTTAATGATAATGGCACGATATCAGCAAAATTATCCTTTCCACACGAAACAAAGATTATGCATGGAAGCTATGTAGAAACAGAAATTACATTTAATAAACATAAAGCTCTAGCCTTACCAGAAAAAACAGTATTAAAAAACAACAAGGGTAATTTCATCTACACAATATCCGAAGAAAATATTGTAAAACAAATATATGTTCAAACTGGCACTAGAACTGACAAAATGATCGAAATTATATCTTCAGAATTAAAAGAAGATGATTCAGTCATAATGGAAGGGTTAACCAAAGTGTATGACGGTGCTAAAGTCGCTATAATAGAAAAAGATAGCCTTGAATCAGAAGAAAACCACACAGAAACTAAATAACATTTATATAAAATGCGTTTACCAGAAATTTGCATCAGAAGACCTGTTTTTACTATTGTTTTGAGTTTAATCATCATGGCACTAGGTGGAATATTTTTTACAAAATTGCAAATCCGTGGCACACCAAATATTAATCCACCAATCATTACAATTCGCTCCGAATATCCTGGAGCTGATGCGATGTATATGGAAAAACAAATTACACAACGTATTGAGAAAGCAATCAAGACCGTGAATAATTTGGATGATATGTCTTCTTCAAGCTCAGTTGGAGAAAGCGAAATTATGCTTTCATTCTCTCTAGATACTAATATTGAAATAGCACTCAATGATGTTAGATCACTAATTTCTGATATAAGCAGAGCATTTCCTGACGACATGAAAATGCCTACAGTAGCTAAAATGGATGCAGATGCCTGGCCTAGCTTTTGGATCAGTGTCAATAGTGATCGACATGACAGCCTTGAACTAACACAAATTTCAGATAATCAAATCAAATCTGTTTTAGAAAAACTCCCAACCGTTGGTAATTCAATTATTTTTGGTGCGCGGTACTATACAATGCGTATTGAGCCAATCAATGTTAA
Organism: Rickettsiaceae bacterium; assembly: GCA_965233855.1. GTDB lineage: Bacteria > Pseudomonadota > Alphaproteobacteria > Rickettsiales > Rickettsiaceae > Megaera_A. The sequence continues at coordinate 1,081,555 of OZ247586.1, forward strand.
AATGTTCCAGCATCAACTAACTCCATTTGATCTTGAAAAATCACTTAGAGCACAAAATAAAGATTACCCAGCTGGATCAATTAAGACTGACATACGGGGTTTTTCTTTAAAATTAGCGGCCACTTTAAATACACCGAAAGAATTCGAAAATGTAATAGTTAAAAAATATCCAGATGGAACTATTATTAAAATCAAAGATGTTGCTAATGTTGGTCTAGAGCCTTATGAAAATGATGTTATCTTGCGTTATAATGGCAAACAATCTCTTGCTATTGGACTTATAAAACAATCCACAGCTAATATTATAGAATTATCAGATTCTGTAAGAAAAGAGATACCAAAAATTAGAAAAAATCTACCTGCTGGAATTACAATTGATATTCCATATGACACAGCAGTTCCTGTAAAGGCTTCAATTGAATCTGTATATTTAACAATATTCGAAGCCATCGCCCTTGTTGGAATTGTTACATATATCTTCCTTGGCTCTATAAGAATTACATTAATCCCACTAGTAACAATCCCAATTTCTCTTATTGGAACATTCTCAGCAATGTATGCGCTAGGTTTTACTATTAATACATTTACTCTACTAGCAATGATTTTAGCTATCGGTCTTGTTGTTGATGACGCGATCGTTATGCTTGAAAATATTTTTAGACATAGTCACGATCTAGGAAAAAAACCGATCAAAGCTGCACTAGATGCTTCAAAAGAAATTGGTTTTGCTATCGTGGCAATGACTATCACTTTAGCATCTGTATTTCTACCTATTGGTTTTATTGATGGATTCTTAGGAAAATTATTTATCGAGTTTGCTTGGACTTTAGCATTCTGCGTCCTATTCTCAGGGTTTGTAGCCCTAACCCTGACTCCTATGATGACAAGTAGAATGATCAAGCCGGGAGAGGCTAAAAAAATAAGAATTCTGCAATTATTTGACTATGGACTAATGAAAGTTCAGCTTGCATACATTAAATGCCTTGGGAGCGCTTTAAATAATAAAATAAAATTCTATTTCATATGCGCCTGTTCTATTGGAGTTTTAGTTTTTGCTTTCATATCAGTAGATAAAACATTCATTCCAGATGAGGATCAAGGTTTCCTACAAGTATTTTTTGCTGGCCCTGAAGGTTCAAGTACAAATGAATCCCTTAAAACCGTACTACAAGCAGAGAAAATACTAGAAAACGTTGATGAAATCGAAGGATATCTTGACGTTACTGGATGGGGTGGTGGAGATAGCGCCCTTGCGTTTGTCCCTCTAAAAAATTGGTCAGAAAGAACCAGGTCACAATTCGAAATTCAACAAGAGTTAAATGATAAATTTTCTAAACTACCTGGAATGTCAATTTTTGCAGTTAACCCACCGTCAATGGGTGGAGGTGGCGACAAACCAATTAGCTTTTATCTACAGACATCTCTGCAATACTCGGATCTAGATAAAATATCTCAAGATTTTATTGATATAATGAAAAAGGATGTGACTTTTCAGAATGTTGAAAGAGAATTCAAAGCATCAACCCCTACTCTAGATATCATTGTAGATCGGGAAAAAGCTTATAGATATGGAGTAGATATTGAGACTATAGGAAAAACTGTGCAATATCTTATCGCAGGAAGAAATGTTGGTGATTTTCGCCTCGGGAATGATATATATGAAGTCATAATTAGATATGATGTAGCTGATAGGAGTGATCCATCTGACATTAAAAAGATCTATATAAAAAGTGATCAAAATATATTGCTACCTCTTGAAACAGTAGCAAAAGTAGTTGAAACAATAACAGTCAAAGAATATAAGCACTTCAATAACTCACGAGCAATTAAAATAACCTCAGACCTTGCGCCGGATCAGAATCTGGCAGAAGCTGCAAAAATAATTGAAGGAATAGCTGAAAATGTTATTGACACCAATAATACTCAAATAATCTTTGGTGGACAAATAAAGCAAATGAATGAAACAGGGAATGACACTATTATAACATTCTTGTTCGCTTTATTATTTATCTATTTAGTATTATCTGCTCAATTTGAGAGTTTTACAGATTCACTTCTAATCCTGATGGCAGTACCTTTTTCTATCACTGGCGGTATTTTAGCTTTACTTATATTTGGCGATACCATAAACATGTACAGTAATATTGGGCTAATAACACTAATTGGCTTAATTACTAAAAATTCAATTATGCTAGTTGAATTTACTAATCAACTAAGAGAAGATGGTAAAAAAATTAGTGAAGCTGTCCTCGAGTCAGCTAAACTTCGACTCCGCCCTATTTTAATGACAAGTATTGCAACAATGTGTGGAGCTATGCCACTAGTTCTAGCAACTGGTGCTGGCGCGGCATCTAGAAATTCAATTGGTCTTGTTATTGTTGGTGGGATGCTAATTGGAACGGTTTTTACAATTTTTGTAATACCAGTTCTATATCAAACTTTTAAGAAGGAAACAATCCTTCCAAAATAAGAGGTGAGTCTTGAAAATACTTAGCATTGACCCAGCACTAACCTGCCTTGGATGGGGTGTTATCCAATCTAAACCACCGAAGATTGAATATATTGATAGTGGGTTAATAAAAACTGCTTCATCAGAGCTCATGCAAAACAGACTGGCCACAATATCGACAGAAATAGAAAAAATAATCGATTTACACAAACCAGATGCAATCGCAATGGAAGAAACTTTTGTAAACAAGAACGCCGCTTCTTCTTTAAAATTAGCTTATGTTCGAGGAGCATTAATGTCTACAATTGGTAAAACCAAACTACCCTACTTTGAATTTCTCCCTAATAAAATAAAGAAAACGATTGTCGGGGTTGGGCACGCTGAGAAAGAACAGGTTAAGCATATGGTGAAAATGATTGTCTCAGGTAGCTTAGCAAATATTAGCTATGATGAATCTGACGCACTAGCTATCGCCTATACTTGCTTAGTAAATCAACCTAAAGTATGACTTTTTCAGGTTCTGTCGCATGTGTTGTGAAAGTCAATCAAAGAGAATATACTGAAAATAAAAAAGGCTTTACATGAGATATGCTATTTCCCCTAAATTAACCCCAACTATGCATAAGAATCTAATTTTACCATTTGATCTAGAGATGGTTTATCAGTTCTAATTTGGTAATTTATGAGTCCAGCAAATAAGTGAGAAAAAGCGTTGATAGGTGATCTGTGCCTACTATGAATCAAAGTATTCAATGACTTCATAGAGGAGAATATAGTCTCAATAAAACTACGACGCATCAACATCATTTTATCTGTAGTATCCATTAAAATATTTTTCATATTCTTTTTGATTTTAGTAATCAAAGTCACTTTTTGTTCAAATAATTCAGCGGATAGTTTTTTGGATATATACCCTTTATCACCAATAAGTTTACCAGTAATACCTTTCACCATTTCCATAACTGGAGAACGATCATTAACGTTGCCACCAGTAATAGTCATACTTACAATTTCTCCGAATGTATTGAGAATAAAGTGCAACTTAAAGCCAAAAAACCAACCAGTAGAAGTCTTGCCTTTTTTAGCTAATCCTTTAAAAACTTTATGTCTTTTTTCTCGAAGATTATGACAAACAGCCATAGGCGTTGCATCTATAAACATATATTCTGTTACCTTACCTTCAAGGCTTTTAAGCATGCAAACCACAGCAGGGAAAGCAAGTTTTATTAGTGCTGTAAAGCGATCGTAATGTACTAAGTAGCTGAATAAGTTTCTGTGATTCCTCATAAGTTCTAGGTAAAAATATTTAAAGCATGACATTCCAGATTGATGGAAAGCTATCAGGATAGTTATTATTTCTGACAAGCTCATTTTACATGGTTTATTACGCTTTCTAATACCACTGGTAATGAGTGTCTTTTTGTACCAATTTTCAAATCCTTTACAAAAATCATCGACAAAGCAGAACAAACTATCGTAATCTATATTCATTGGGGTACCTTTTTTAGATTGCAAAAATACAGAATACCCCAATATCACTAGCTATGCAGTCCTTTTCTTATACATAGTTCGGGTTATATTAACAAAATATTTCAAAGGTTTTTGTTCCTCGCCGGAAATAATAATGCTGTTTGTTTATATGAAATGTAGATTTTCCTTGAGCTATCGAGATCTTGAGGAGCTAGCTCATATCAGAGGCGCAGTAATAGATCATAGTACTCTACAAAGATGGATTAAAAGATTTGTTCCGTTGATAGATAAGCAAGTTAGAAAAAGAAAGAAAGCAGTTGGTTCAAGTTGGCGTATGGATGAAACCTATATCAAGCTGGATGGTCGCTGGATTTATCTCTATCGTGCTGTAGATTCTTTGGGTAATACTATAGAGTTTTTGCTGAGGAAGCGCAGGGATAAAGCGGCTGCTAAGGCGTTCTTCCGTAAAGCGTTTAAAAATAATGATATTCCTGATAAGGTGAATATTGATAAAAGCGGAAGTAATAAATCAGCTCTTAATAGTGCAAATGATAATCTATTAGAAAATGAGAAAATAGAGATTATTCAAAACAAATATTTCAATAATATTATGGAACAAGATCATAGATTTATTAAGAAGCGAACAAAGCCTATGCTGGGGTTTAAAAACTTCCAATCTGCAAAAATCACTATTACAGGAATAGAAAATATTAGAATGATTCAGAAAGGCCAAATTATTGGAGCTGATTCTTACCTTTATGCTTTTGAGAATTTTCAAACCCTCATGGCTTCATAATGCCTGAAATCTGAGAATTATAATTTTTAAGATTAAATGCTAACACATGCGACAGAACCGAATATAGTAATCATCCGAAAGCTGCTCAATATGTTCATGAGTTATTATCTGATCCTGTAAATATCCACAAATATTTTACAGTTAGAAAAAAAATATTAGCATCGAAAAAACTTTCTTCAGGTTCCGAAGAAAAAATTATATGGAAATATAATGGTAAACTAATAGAACATGCGGATTTAATTGAAATAGATACAACCATGTCCTGTAGATTATTTGTTAAAGTCAAGGATGGTCTAATTGATTCAGATGCAAAGGGTATGGATCATCTTAAACTATTATCAAAATCAAGTTTAGCTGTTAATGGAATTAAGTTTAGATCAGATAAGAATTTAGTTGTATTAAAAACAAAGGCTCTAGGGGATAAGCGTCTAACTTCTAAGGGTATAATTAAGAATGAAGATGGTGATATGTTGGTGGTTTTTGATAGAGTAATGACTCATTCTCAAATTGAGAGATACAAACATAAAGATTCAACTTCTTCTGATGAGATTGGCGACTCTTTTTCTGACTCTATTTGTAAAACTCTACACTTGATCTGACAGATAGCTACTTATCATACAGCATAATTACTGTCAGATAAGTTCTGAGTATCATGTGTCTGACACTCATTCACGTAGCTAGGAATATTCTTATCCAAAGCAATATGTTTTGAATCAAGAAAGGTTTGCATAGGTGTTTTTCCATAACAATGCTTTCCTGAATGTGTTCTTTGAGTATTGTACTTATTAATCCATAAATCAACATCAATTTGTAACTCTTCTACAGAGCCGTATATTCTTTTGCGAAATGCTATATCATAAAACTCTTGTTTCATAGTTCTATGGAACCTCTCGCAAATACCGTTAGTTTGCGGACTACGAACCTTTGTTTTTGTGTGATCAATATTCTCAATTCCTAAATAAAGTTGATAGGCATGATGCTCAGGTTTACCACAATATTCAGTACCGCGATCAGTGAGTATACGAAACATGCTAAGGCCTTGTTCTGTATAAAATGGCAGCACTCTATCATTTAGTATATCAGCTGCAGTAATAGCTGATTTCTCAGTATAAAGTTTTACTTGCGCCACTTTAGAATATGTATCAACAAAAGTTTGTTGGTAAATTTTTCCAACCCCCTTCATATTACCTACATAGTAAGTATCTTGTGAACCAAGATACCCAGGATGCTCAGTCTCGATTTCACCGTGAGCTACTTTGCTAGCTTTAGCCCGCTCAAGAGCTGCTAGCTGTTCTTCAGTTAATATCATACCATCTTGCGCTGATTTAGCTTCTAAGGCTTTTAGACGCTTACGCATTGTCTCTAAATCATTACGCAACCAAATAGAACGAACTCCACTACTTGATATTAAAACACCTTGTTGCTTCAGCTCATTACTAGCTCGTAATTGCCCTAAAGCAGGGTTTGAAATAGCAAGATCTATGACGGCTTGTTCTACATCAGAAGGTACTCTGTTTTTCATGATAGGTTTCTTGCGGCTGATTTCCTGTAGAGCAGCTTCCCCACCATTTTCATATAATTCTTTAAAACGATAAAAGGTATCCCTTGAATATCCCATAACGTTACACGCTTGACTTACATTACCAAGCTGTTTCGCTAATTCTAAAAGTCCTAATTTGGGTTTGATGATTTTTTCTAATTGACTCATTTTTAATCTCTTGTTTGAGTGGTTAAATGCAATATATTCAACTACTAAATATATTACTCTCTTTTTACCACTCTGTCAGATTAAATTTGAAGCTTTACACTCTATTAGTGTATTGGATGGAGATGATGTGGAATGTCTTGGAAGTAGTTTTGATTTATCTGAAAGCGATGCAGCCTAGAGTGCGTATAAAAATTTTTAAATATGGATTTTATACATAAGTATAATGTCCATATTTATTATTAATTTAAAAACTTTATTTACCTAATTTCTTAAAGCTTAAACTTTAGCATTAGAGCTTATGTTCTTTTAATCTTTAGATATAAAAAACTTCTAATAAATCTTTTTGTTGACGCTGGTCTATTGTGCTACTATATTAATATAATAGCAAAGTAATACAGGGGTGTAAAATGAATGATGATCATCATAGAAATATCACAAATTTAGTAGATGCAATTATGTGTCTTGAGTCTTCATCAGAGATAAAGAAGTTTTTAACTGATTTATGCACTAGGAGTGAACTTCGGGCAATGGAAGAGCGTTGGAAGGTTTGTCAGTTGCTTAGTGATGGAGAGCTATCATACAGGGAAATTCATAAAATAACAGGCGCAAGTTTAACTACAATTGGTAGAGTAGCTGGATTTTTAAGAGATGAGCAACATGGTGGATATAGAAATATTTTAAATAAAATAAAGAGAGAATGAAATGTTAAATAAGATAGTAAGTTTAGTAGTTGTAATATCTTCAATTTTTTTATGGCAATATAATGCAGTGGGAGATAGTAATAAAGTTAAAGTATATATAAGTCAATTAGTAGAGCACCCGGCTCTTGATGCGACGACAGATGGAATAATACAAGGGTTAGCTGATGCTGGATATATTCAAGAAAAGAATTTGGATTTAATTGTAGAATCCGCGCAAGGCAATATTTCGTTGGCAAATCAAATAGCAAATAGGTTAGCGAGTAAAAATCCAGATATAGTTGTTGGTGTAGCTACAGTTTCTGCGCAATCTCTTTCAAAATATGCAAGAAATAATAAGGTGAAATTGATTTTCTCATCAGTCACAGATCCGATTGATGCTGATATAGTCAAAAGTATAGAAAAGCCAGGTAATAATACTAGTGGCGTATCAAATTTTATTCCTATAGAGCCTCAGATAGATATGTTTTTAAAAATTAAGCCTGCTATAAAAAAACTTGGCTTCTTATATAATCCAGGGGAACTTAATTCTATAAGTTTAATAAAAAAACTGCAAAAAATCTGTCCTAAATATGGCATAGAATTGATAACGGTTTCGGCAAGTAAAACATCTGAAGTAGCACAAGCTGCTATTAAGTTGGCTGGATTGGTAGATGCAATTTTTGTAAGTAATGATAATACGGCTTTGAGTGCGTTTAAAACAATTGTTAAAGCGGCTAATAATGTTTCTATTCCGGTTTTTGTCAGTGATACAGATATAGTAAAAGATGGAGCAATTGCTGCATTTGGACCAAATCAATATAATTTAGGATTACAAACTGCAAAAATGATAGTTAAAGTTATAGAAGGAACTAATTTAGAGTCAATGGCAGTGGAGTATCCAAAAGATATAGAACTATATCTGAACCTTAAGATGGCACAAAAGCTAGGTATCTCTATTCCTAAGAAATTATTAGAATCAGCGTCTTTTTTGGTAAAATAATAGGAAGGACTATTTTTTCTTTTTTAGAGAATCAAGTTCATTTTGCATTTTGAGAACCATATTTTTAAGTTGTTCATGTTCTTCTCTAGAGACATAATTACCCTTGATAATCGAATTTTCTACAAAACTAGCGCTTGATTCTTTGATAACGCTACCTGATTCTCTAGCAATTTTGTTTGCTCCAGCTAGTAGTTTTATTATACTTTCTTGTGTCATTTTTTTAATTACTAGTTAATTTTTGGAGTTGATGTTAATGGATAAAGCGTGTAATCCGTTATTAAATTCATCTTTTAATAGGTCATTAATAGTTCGGTGTTGTTTAATCAGTGACAATCCTTCAAGTTGTTTGGAAGCAATATTTATTACAAAGTGTGATTCTGCATTTCCGTTTGGGTTGCCAGAATGTCCGGCATGTAGTTGACTTTCATCAATAACCTTAAGAAAATGTGGATTTAATACACTTAGTTTAGTCTCTATAATTTCTTTTCTACTCATTAATTTATTAGTGTTTAAATTTTAGTGATTCTGATACTATACTACACAGATATATCTAAAGCATAAAGTAATATGACATCTAGAGCAAAAATAATGAGCACTCTGCAAAAGGAACTTGATAAAGCGAAGCAGGGGGTATTACTTATTGTGAAATTGTTAAATAGAGATGAACTTAGTATTTTAATTAACGATACTAGTGCGATTTTTGATAAATTCCATTTGATGGTAGACAAGGCTTGTGAAAAAGCTAGTGATCATGCAATTGTAAAAATTGATGATCCAACAAAATTATATATTGTTGTGCCTGATGATTCAAAAGTTGCCGAAAGACTTGCATACTCTATATACTCTCAAGTGCAATTATATGTTGACGAGAAGCATCCAGAGAGTTATTTGAAATGTGCGGTTGGGAGTATTAAATTTTCTTCAAAAGATCAAATAAATACAGATCGCTTAGTGTCATTGATGGTTTATGGGATGTCAATGTCAACGGATGGTAGCTATTATTATTCTTATGATGACAACCCAGTTGATGTTGAAAAATTGAGGAGAGATAATATTAACTTAAATTTGCTTCGTACTTCATTATTTCAGAAGAAAGCGAAATTTATGTATCAGCCAGTGGTTGATAGAAAGTCAGGTAACATTGAATATTATGAATGTTTGCTTAGAGTACTGGATGAAAATAATAATTTTGTTTCAGTCGGTTCAATGATCGAAGACGCAGAAACAAAAGGTTTGATTAGCATTGTTGACTTTACTGTTGTTGAAATGGCCATTAAAGAACTTGATGATGATAAGAAAATTAAATTATCAGTGAATGTATCTAATATTGGTGTATTGAATAAAAGACTTTTAAAGAGAATGGAAAGCTTGCTGAAAAAATTCGATGTTGCTAAAAGATTAATTATTGAGATTACTGAAACTTCGCTTAATCACGATTTTGTTACGACAAAGAAGTTTATTGATACATTACACTCTTACGGATGCACATTTGCATTAGACGATTTTGGATCAGGATTTACATCTTTTAAGCAACTTTTAAACTTACCTATTGATATTATTAAAATTGATGGTAGTTATATACGTAATATATTAAGTAATAATCATAGTAGGTTTTTTGTTGAGGCGTTAATTAATTTAGCTGAAGATCTTGGAATAAAAACAGTTGCTGAGTTCGTTGAGAATGGTGAGATAGCAAGATTTTTAATAGATATAAAGATTGGTGGTATGCAAGGGAATTTCTTTTTACCAGCATCTGAAAACAGGCTAAATTAGATATTCGTCCAGCAAATCAAAGAGAATTTAGAAATATGAGTTTTGGAACATATCTAGAAGCCTTAAATGCTGAAATTGACGATATTAAACCAATAAAAATATCAGGTAGAGTCGTTTCTGTTAAAGGAGTTGTCATTGAATGCAAGGGGATAAGTGAGTTTGTTTTTATAGGTTCACGTTGCCGTGTTAATAATAAGAGACGAAAATCAAACATATTGTGTGAAGTTGTTGGTTTTGACAATGATCTCGTGTTATTGATGCCATTTGGTGATACGGAAGGTGTGGGCTCGGGCGCAGAGGTTGAATTATACCAACACGAAAATGATATTCATCCTGATGAAAGTTGGCTTGGTAGAATTATCAATCCATTTGGTGAGCCAATCGATGGGTTAGGGCCTTTGAAACCTGGAGAAAAAGGCTATCTCTTAAAAACTAATCCACCACCTGCGCATGAAAGGCAGAGAATAGGTGGAAAAATTGATCTTGGTGTTAAGGTGATTGATAGTTTTGTCAGCTGTTGCTTTGGACAAAGAATGGGTATATTTGCAGGTAGTGGAGTTGGTAAATCTGTTTTGATGTCGATGCTTACTAAATATGCTGCTACTGATGTTAAAGTCATTGGGTTAATTGGAGAGAGAGGCAGGGAAGCAAAAGAATTTATTGAAGAATATCTTGGTCCAGAAGGTTTAAAAAAAGCTGTCGTTATTATGGCAACTGGTGATGAGTCAGCGTTGTTACGAAAAAGAGCAGCATATGTTACTATGGCTGTATCTGAGTATTTTCGCGATCAAGGTAACGAAGTTCTATGTATTATGGATTCTATCACCAGATTTGCTATGGCACAGAGAGAAATTGGACTTGCCATTGGTGAACCTCCAACAACAAAAGGCTATCCACCGTCAGTGTTTAGTGAGCTGCCTAAAATTCTAGAAAGGGCGGGTCCTGGAACAAATAATGCAAATATTACTGGTTTATTTACTGTTTTAGTAGAAGGAGATGATCAGAATGAGCCAATTAGTGATGCTGTTCGAGGTATTTTAGATGGGCATATTGTACTTGATCGTGCTATCGCAGGAAGAGGTAGATTCCCTGCGGTTGATATTTTAAGAAGTGTGTCAAGAGCAATGCCAAAATGTAATAGTCTCAATGAGAATGAACTTATTACTTATGGAAGAAGAATGCTTTCGACTTATCAAGATATGTCAGAAATGATTCGACTTGGTGCTTATAAAAAAGGAACTGATCCGGAGATAGATTTGTCGATAGGCTACTATAATAAATTGGAAAAATTCTTAAATCAAAGACCAGATGAAAATTGTCCGATGGAAGAAACATATCAAAAACTTGGAGAGATTTTGAATATTGAGGCGAAATGAAAGCCCTAAAAACTCTAATAAAGCTTAATAAAAAACAATTAGATAAAACTCTGCGAGATATTGATCGAGCTGAGTCGGAAAAAGCCCGTCTGGAACTTAGAAAGAAAGCCACCGAAGAAGAAGCTGAAACAGAAGCGCAAAAATATTCTGCGAGTCAGTATGCGTATATGCTTGATGTATATTTACAAAACTCAAGGAAAATTTTACAACGTATAGATGCACAAATTCTGCAAACATCTTTGTCTATAGATAAGTTTCGTTCAATACTTCGTGATCAATATGCAGAATTAAAGAAGTTTGAAATTGCATTAGAGAATAAAAAGAAATTGGAAGCTCTTAAACAAAAAAAGATTGAAGGTAAATTTGTAGATGAGTTTAATACGAATAAATTTATTTTTGACCAGAAGATTGAGGGCGATAAGAAATCAAGGAAAAATAAATGATTTAAAAATTGTCTCTATTATAAACAACTATATACGAACAGAATGCAATAAAAATAAATAATAAACCTAAAACTGATATCATACCATCCCACACTATAATCACTTTATATATTTTGATATTACAGTGCGATTTGTTGTAACACAAGTTAATTTATCAATTATATATTAATAATTTGATTAGCTATTTTCTGATATTGATAACATTTTTTCTAATAGCCAAAATTTAAAAATGGATATATACTGCTAGGCTAGAAACCATATAGGAATGGAAGTTATAAAATTATGCAAAACCTATCTTTTCAGAAAATAATATTAGAGTTGCAAAATTATTGGCAAGATTTCGGTTGTGCAATTTTACAGCCTTACGATGTTGAGGTTGGAGCCGGGACTTTTCATCCCGCTACAGTGCTGAGAGCCCTTGGTCCAAAACCATGGAATGTTGCTTATGTTCAACCGTCAAGACGCCCTACTGATAGCAGATATGCGTTGCATCCAAATCGTATGCAGCATTATTATCAATTTCAGGTGATTTTAAAGCCGTCACCTGATAATATTCAAGAATTATACCTTAAGAGCTTAGAGCATCTTGGTATAGATATGAAGAAGCATGATATACGTTTTGTTGAAGATGATTGGGAGTCTCCAACATTAGGAGCGTCCGGTCTTGGCTGGGAAGTATGGTGTAACGGAATGGAAGTATCACAATTTACCTACATGCAGCAAATAGGTGGTATTGAGTGTAGACCAGTTGCTGGTGAGCTGACATATGGACTTGAAAGATTGGCGCTTTATATTCAAGGAATAGATGCAGTTAAAGATTTGGATTGGAATGGTCAAATTGGTGAAAAAGCTTTGACTTATGGTGAAGTTGATTTTGCAGCGGAAAAACAATTTTCGAAATTTAATATTGAAATAGCAGACACAGAAATATTGTTAAGACATTTTTCCGACGTTGAGAAACAATGTGTGGCATTAATAAAAGAAGATTTACCAATGCCTGCATATGATTACTGCATAAAAGCTAGTCATATCTTTAATTTACTGTGCGCAAGAGGTGTTGTCAGTGTTACAGAGAGGGCGTCTTATATTGCAAGAGTTAGGAATTTAGCAAAGCTTTCATGCGAAAAATGGATGGAAATGGAAGGAGATATAAAATGAGTGAGCTATTATTAGAGTTATTTTCTGAAGAAATTCCGGCGATGATGCAAGGTAAGGCTGCAGTTGCATATAAAGAGATTTTTACAAAATATTTTGCAGCGAATGAAATAGAATTCAGAGATATTGAGGTAAATGTAGGGCCAAGAAGGTTAAGTATTTATGTGAATGGTTTGCCATTAATAATTCCATCTTCTACAAAAGAATTAAAAGGCCCAAAGGTTTCTGCACCAGATAATGCTGTTGAAGGTTTTTGTCGTTCGAATAATATCAGCAAAGATAGTTTAGAAACAAAAAATATAAATGGAACAGATTTCTATGTTTACATACAGAAGAGTGAAGAACAAAAGACAGAAGAACTATTGCTGAATTCTTTAAGTAAACCAGTTTCAGAATATGTCTGGCCCAAATCAATGTATTGGGGAGATTATAAAATTAGATGGGTGCGTCCCTTAAAGAATATTCTATGCATATTTAACAAGAATATTGTTGCGTTTGAATATGGTCATTTGAAAGCTAACAATATTTGTTATGGCCATAGATTTATGAGCTCAAATAGCGCTGAAGTTAATAGCTATGATGAATATAAAAAGCATTTGGAGAATAATTTTGTTGTATTAAATGCTAATACAAGAGTTGATCTTATTAAGGAAGGGATTGATAAAATAACTTCTGACCTTGGTCTAGTAGTAAAAGATGATCCGTATCTTTTAGAGGAGGTATCTGGTCTTGTGGAGTGCCCAAGAGTATTAGTTGGGAAGATAGAAGAAAGGTTTTTATTAGTTCCTAGTGAAGTATTAGTGAATGCTATGCGAAGTCATCAAAAATATTTCAGTGTTTTTGATAAAGATGGAAACTTTGCTCCATATTTTGTATTTGTTTCTAATATTAAATCAGAAAATGAATCATTAGTAATATCAGGAAATGAGAAAGTTCTCTCAGCAAGACTTGCTGATGCATTGTATTTCTATAATCAGGATTTAAAAACTACTTTGTCAGAGAAGTCAGAGCGTTTGGATAGTGTGATATTTCATGCAAAACTTGGTTCTTTAAAAAGTAAAACTGAAAGGCTTGCAAAACTATCTAAGTTTATAGATTCAGATAATAAAGAAGCAGTTGACGCCGCCCTTATATGTAAAAGTGATATTGTATCTGAAGTTGTGGATGAATTTCCAACTCTTCAGGGGATTATGGGGTATTATTATGCTTCTGCAGAATCTCAAGATGATAATGTGGCTTTAGCGATAAGAGATCATTATAAACCTCAAGGGCCAAATGACGATTGTCCAAAGGGATCAGCAGCAATACTTGCATTGGCTGATAAAATAGATAGTTTATGTGGTTTGATGCTTGCGGGAGAGAAACCAAGTGGTTCAAAAGATCCTTTTGCTCTAAGGCGTCAGGCGCTAGGTGTTGTGCGTATTATTTTAGAAAATAACTTAAATGTGGATATATCTGGGCTAGTAGTATACTCAATTGGTTTATATAAAGGTCAAATAGAAGTCTCTAATGAATCTAAAGTACAAATTTTACAGTTTTTGTCTGAACGTATAAGATTTTTCTTCAAAAATGACTATTCTGCTGAGCTTATTTCTGCGACATTAGATCTTGAGAAAGAAGCAAATTTAGTGAAGTTTGCTACTAAAATTAAAGTGCTAAATAAATTTATCATTAGCAAGCAAGGAGAAGATTTGCTCCAAGCCTATAAGAGAGCTAATAATTTGCTTGGCAAGGACAAAGTCAATGGGATGGTAGATGAATCTGCATTTATTTCGAATCATGAAAAAGAATTATTTGCTTGTTTAAAAGCTAATAAAGAGAAAATAGAATTATCTTTGTCAAAGAGTGATTATATTCGTAGTCTTGAGCTTTTAGCTTCATTTCATGAACCATTATCAAATTTCTTTGAGAATATTTTGGTAAAGGATAAAAACCAGAAAATTGCAGATAATAGAATGCTTTTACTTGAGCAGATTAGAGAGATTTTTAATCAAATTGCAAAATTTGATAAGCTTTAATTATATGATTAATGTTCAAGAAGCCGCGAAGATTATAAAAAAAGGTGGTGTTGTTGCTTTTCCAACTGAGACTGTGTATGGATTAGGCGCTGATGCTACTAATCAGTCTGCTTGTCTTGGCATCTATAAAGCAAAGGGGAGACCTATCCATAATCCTCTCATAGTTCATGTTAATTCAATTGAGCAAGTCAAGAACTATGCAGAATTTAATGATCAAGCATGTAAATTAGCAGAGATGTGGCCAGGCCCTCTTACTATGGTTCTACCTCAAAAAAAGGATTCAAATTTAGCTGAATGTATTACTGCTGGACTTGCAACTGTGGCTATACGGATTCCTATGCATAATATAGCAAAAGATTTAATAGAGCAATGTGAGCGTCCTATAGCTGCGCCAAGTGCAAATAAGTCCGGACGTTTAAGCCCAACTAGCTACGATCATGTATATGCAGATTTTGCAGATAATGTACCGATTGTTGGTGATAAGGAATATAGCACATATGGTCTTGAATCGACGATTGTTGATTTATCTACAAGCTCCCCAACGATACTTAGGTTTGGTTTTATCACGCCAGAGACAATTCAAGAGTTATTAGGTCAGAAAGTTGAGATAGCTTCAAAATTATCAAAAATAAAAGCTCCTGGTATGCTTTTAAAACATTACGCTCCAAGAACAAAACTTAGATTAAATGCTGATAAACTTGGTGAAGATGAAATAGGGTTAAATTTTGCTAAAAGCATTCTTGATGCCAAAGGGTCTTTTAATCTCAGCGAAAAAGGAGATCTGGCAGAAGCGGCGTCCAATCTTTTTAATTATTTGCATCAGCTAGATAAATATGCGCAAGAACATAATATAAAAACGATTGCTGTAGCGGCAATACCAAATGAGTCAATCGGTCTTGCCATCAATGATCGCTTATCTAGAGCTGTAGAGTAGGGGATGACTTTGTAGTGTTAATAGGATGTTGATTGACCGCCATCTAGAGCAATATTAGAACCATTTATATGCTTTGATTTATTGGATATAAGGAAAGATACTAAGTTTGTAACATCTTCTGGAGTTCCAAAATTATTAAGTGGAACTGGTCTTGAATCTATTTTCAATTGCTCTTCGAAGCTTATATTGTTTTTTTCTGCTTTTAGTGCAATCCTGTTTTTATGATAATTGGTCATTATAATTCCAGGAGAGATTGCATTTATTCTAATCTTTCTCTTACCAAAATATTTTGTTAGATTTTTAATTTCTGCATTCCACGAGATTCTAAGTATGTTTGTATTTGAGTATCCAGGTAGCAAATACTTTGAGCTTAAACCAGACATCACTACGATACTGCTATCATTGGCAAGTTTATTGGATAATACTTTTAAAGTTTTTAATGGCATAATAAATCCATGATTGAAAAGTTGTTGCCATTGCTTGGTTGGAGGAAAAGTTTCTTTGTTGATATAAGGCCTTGTCGATATTAATATAATTGCTGATAAGGAATAGTCTTTAATTTTGCTTGATGCTGTTTCGATGGTTCTGTCGCATGTGTTAGCATCTAATCTTAAAAATTATAATTCTCAGATTTCAGGCGTTATGAAGCCATGAGGGTTTGAAAATTCTCAAAAGCATAAAGGTAAGAATCAGCTCCAATAATTTGGCCTTTCTGAATCATTTTAATATTTTCTATTCCTGTAATAGTGATTTTTGCAGATTGGAAGTTTTTAAACCCCAGCATAGGTTTTGTTCGCTTCTTAATAAATCTATGATCTTGTTCCATAATATTATTGAAATATTTGTTTTGAATAATCTCTATTTTCTCATTTTCTAATAGATTATCATTTGCACTATTAAGAGCTGATTTATTACTTCCGCTTTTATCAATATTCACCTTATCAGGAATATCATTATTTTTAAACGCTTTACGGAAGAACGCCTTAGCAGACGCTTTATCCCTGCGCTTCCTCAGCAAAAACTCTATAGTATTACCCAAAGAATCTACAGCACGATAGAGATAAATCCAGCGACCATCCAGCTTGATATAGGTTTCATCCATACGCCAACTTGAACCAACTGCTTTCTTTCTTTTTCTAACTTGCTTATCTATCAACGGAACAAATCTTTTAATCCATCTTTGTAGAGTACTATGATCTATTACTGCGCCTCTGATATGAGCTAGCTCCTCAAGATCTCGATAGCTCAAGGAAAATCTACATTTCATATAAACAAACAGCATTATTATTTCCGGCGAGGAACAAAAACCTTTGAAATATTTTGTTAATTTAGGGGAAATAGCATATCTCATGTAAAGCCTTTTTTATTTTCAGTATATTCTCTTTGATTGACTTTCACAACACATGCGACAGAACCATCTAGGGAAACTGCATCGATTTCTGGCTCAGTAACATCTTTTTCCTCTAACAAAACTTCAGACACTTTCCCAGAACTTTTAGGTGAAAAAGATGATGCAAGGTCTTTCGCATCTACTTCTGGCCGAATTTCTTTTACCAAAAGGTTATCTCCCATCTTAGATTTAAAATCTTTTTCTAATTTTGCTAAACTTTTTTTATCTTTTTTAACATCATCAAAATTCTTTTTTAAAACTTTGATATCAATTTTTGATTTATCGAGAATATTATCACCAACCTCTGTCACTCTGCTTAATATAAGTTTTCGAACTATTTTAAAGGTTTCTTTTACTTTTGAAATACTCTCTAATGAAAGAAAGAGATGCAGCAACTTAGCATCAAATATGTCGATTTGCTCATTAAATGTTAATCGTTGCAAATTGAAGGCAGGTAAATAATATTATATTCTAAAAAAATATTTTTTTGCATTTACCTAACCTTTAAAAAAACTAAAGATAATCTTTAGAATCTTCCAAGAACTTATTTATCATGAAAAAGACTGAACGTCTTTCTTTTTCATCAATTTTAAATAAGGATAGACCAAGCTCGTGCGGATCTTTTTCTCTTGTACCTGTGTAAATAATACGACTTCTCTCATTAAGCCATTTATTCGTTTCTTTATAACCATTTGGACTAGATTGATAATCAGATTCATGATCTACCTTTGAATGAAACTCAGCTCCATTAGTTATAGTCCGGTCATTTTTTCTTCTTAAATACATTCTATATGGGCTGGTTTTATAAAAATCTAAACCAGGTTTAATTTCCCATCCGGAATAGTTAAGAAATATTGCAAAAAATCGCTCTAAAAATGGCGCATTATAATGATTTGCTAGAACCGATGCCAAATTCTTAAAAGAATTGCTATTAATTTGCCTAAAACTTATTCCGTGATTTAACCTAAAATGCTCAACTACCATTTCCTGAACCCCTGCCCCTAAAGAGTTTCCTTGCAAGACAATGCTTTTATGATCTATACCTTTATTCAGCAGATACTCAACAACAGCAATTCCATCATCTACTAAATCAGATAGTTTTCTCGTTTTACCAGTACTGCTATGAAACCCTTTAGGATTAAATGCAAGTATACTTGCACCAGTCTGGTGAGCTTGCCTTGCCATATCGCGAAAACGACTTTCGTAATACTCCCCTCTACCTTGAAACAGTATAAAATAAATATCAGCTCCAGGTTTTTTCCTTGCAATTGCTGCATCAGGAACAACCAAGACAGAATCCAACTTATGCTCTCCTGATTGTATATATTGACGCGTAAAACTCAATGATTGAAATTCTTTGAAATATCTGGAACCATCAATAGATTGCTTACTAAGAAAATCGGCAAATTGCTGCTGTAGATCTTCCCCAACATACCCTTTATTTTTATACCAATTCAAAGATCTCGTTGGATAAAACCCACGCGTAAAAACCTTCCGCAAATAAATTTTGAACATGCTATTTAGACTCAGCCTTCCCATTTGCTGATTCTTGCCGCCGAAAATCTACTAACTTTCCAGCTTCCTCATCTTCATACCATTTTCCTTTCTCGATGAGTTCTCTTTGTTGAAATCTTACTATTTCAGCATCAGGGCGCCCTGTAACCTCTCTACTGCCAAGATATAACACACTTTTAA
Organism: Rickettsiaceae bacterium; assembly: GCA_965233855.1. GTDB lineage: Bacteria > Pseudomonadota > Alphaproteobacteria > Rickettsiales > Rickettsiaceae > Megaera_A. The sequence goes on from OZ247586.1 coordinate 1,100,442, forward strand.
AATACATGTTAAATCTTCTTAAAACTTTATCGAAAGCTTTAACTTTATATTTAATATGACCAAAAGAAAGTAATTTTTGGGGAGATAAATTAGTTACTTTAAACAAATCAAGAATAGCTTCAGATTTAGCAAATGCATTCGTATAAACAATTCCCTTATCAAACATTGAAGGCCATGATCTTTCATTATTTATAATAAGTTGCTCCTTACCATTTATCTTACTGTCAAAAATTATTCCTAAATCTTGTAACTCCTTAAGCCTTTTTTCGTTTATATTTAATAATTCAATTGGCATGGAGCATAATCCATAAACTTTAGCTCCTTTATCACGAACTCTTTGTATAAAATCAATCCAACCATCTTCAACTAATCTAACTTTCCTCTGACCATACCAATTTGCAATAGCTTTATTATATACGGGAGACCTGTCTCCAAGAGTCACCAAATTATTTAAAAACATTCGATAAGGATTGGAATCATAGGAAAACATTTTAGACTTTGGCATCGCCAAAACATCATCAATTTCTATAAATATAATAGTATCCTTATCCACCCATTCTTCAATTTTCTTAACAGTAGATGAATTCACTGAATAGGTAGTAATCACCTCAGCTCTAGAAATAGTAGTGATAGAAATAGTAATAATAAAAATAATTAACCTATACCATTCCCCAGCTTGAATTACAGATTTGCATTTCAGGGGAAGTTTGCGCAGCGTACTTATGCACGTGAGCACAAGCGAATACTGAAAAATGCGGATATATAATTTAAGTTGGGGAATAATATTACTGCTCATATGGATTCTCTTCATCTTTATTACGTTCCTTTCTAGACACTTTATTTAATTTTTCAACTAACTTAGTCCAAAAGATTTCAACTTTTTTTCTAGGCAAATAAACTTCTAATTTTTCCTTAGGTGAAAATATAAAACCTTCAATTTGTATATCCTTCCTAAAAGTTTGAAATTGCTGTTCTATTGATTTAATAAAACTCTCGTCTTTGTGAACAACATAAACAACATCAGGCAAAGTTTTTAATTTTATTGCAAACAATGTTGCCAAAACCGATTGAATTGAATTCTTACCATCCCAATAATTAGCTGATAACAACCCTTTATAATATGTTGGATATGTACCTTTGACCTTTTTATGGTATTTATTAAAAATAAATTGTTTATCGCCAATAGGACTTTTAGATAAATCTATATCATTATCAAATAAAAATGACCAAGTCCACACCTCAAGATATGGTATTTTATTAAAACTACCCGAGCAATTAGTAGTAAAAATTAACATGGGAACTTGTTGCTTCTGAATATTCTTAATAAACTCTACTGCAAATGAATCCGTCAATTGATTCTTATATTCCGTCAGAATTAGCTCTTCTAGATAAACCCTTCGAGATAATCTAGCTTTTTTTTCTGCGCGTAGTAAAATTGAAGAGTATTTTCTATCTCTAATAAAAAACTCTTCATCAACAGGCTCAATTAAAAAACCTTCCAAAGGAGCTATTAGTAGAGTCTTGCTTGGATTTCTTTTCGACAATAATTCTAATATAGTATTATTTATCTCTTCAACAGACTCGGCTGAATAAATCTCTGCTTTTGAAGAGATAAATCCAAAAACGATTAATAAGAAAAAAGCCGCCCTTATATTTTTCATATCCACCATATACCACTCAAACTGTTCACAGAAAGAATAGCATATTACTCAAAAGTTTTAAGAGAAAAAAATGAGACAAATACGAAAATAATATGCTAGTGATCGAAATTATTAAAACCACCTAAATAAAAAAGCGATTCAAAATATGATTTAACACAGTTTGAATCGCTTCTAAATTCTAAAGAATATAATTTCTATTCTTCTAAAGCTAACTTATCTCTTTCAGCAGCTTGCTTTTTAGCCATCCCCATATAGAATCCAGTACCAGCTGGTATTAATCTACCAACGATTACATTCTCCTTTAAGCCACGTAAATAATCTGTTTTACCTGCAACAGAAGCTTCTGTCAGCACTTTCGTAGTTTGCTGGAAAGATGCAGCTGAAATAAATGAACTTGTCTGTAGAGAAGCTTTTGTAATACCTTGAAGTACAGGATCAAAACGAGCAGGCTCTCCACCTTCTTTTATCATTTTCTCATTGATGTCTTCAAGATGCCTTGCATCAACCAACTCACCAGATAAGAAAGTTGAACTTCCTGGATGAGTAATCTCAACTTTCTGCAACATTTGACGAATTATTACTTCAATATGCTTATCATCAATCTTAACACCTTGCAATCTATAAACAGCTTGAATTTCAGCGACCATATAACTTGCCAAAGCTTCAACTCCCATAACTTTTAAGATATCCTGAAGAACTGGGTTTCCATCAATAATCATATCACCACGTTTAACAAAGTCTCCTTCATTAATCACAACATGTTTACCTTTAGGAAGCATATATTCAATTGGCTCAGATCCATCAGTAGGATGTAATACAACTCTTCTCTTAGATTTGTAATCCTTACCAAATTCAATTCTTCCATCAACGGAAGCAATAACAGCATGATCCTTTGGACGTCTTGCCTCAACAAGCTCAGCCACTCTTGGAAGACCACCAGTAATATCTCTTGTTTTTGTTGATTCGCGAGGAATACGAGCTAAAATATCACCTGCAGCAACTTCTGATCCATCTTCCACACTTAGAACCGCTCCAACGGGCAGATAGTGTTTTGCTTCAAGGCCAGTAGATAACTCCACTGTTTTCCCTTTAGCATCATTTAACTGAATGCGAGGACGCAAATCAGCGCCTTTTGAATATTGCTTTGATTCAATAACAATTTTATTTGATATACCTGTCGCATCATCCATATTTGTTCTAATAGATAAGCCTTCAAGCATGTCAGTAAAGACCACTTTACCTGATTTTTCAGTAATAATTGGAATTGTGTGAGGATCCCATTCAGCAATTTTCTGACTTTTTTCTACTTGATACCCATCATCAACCATTAAACTCGAACCATAAGGAATCTTGTATCTTGCCTTCTCATTACCCTTATCATCAACTAATAGAACCTCACATGTGCGGCTCATAACGATTTGTTTACCTTCTGAATTAATAACTAAGTTTCTACCCAGTATTTTAACCTTCGCATCATAAGAAGCTTCAACAGAAGATACTTCAGTACTTTTTGTAGCTGCGCCACCAATGTGGAAAGTTCTCATAGTAAGCTGAGTTCCTGGCTCACCAATAGATTGAGCAGCAATAACACCCACTGCTTCACCTTTGGATACTAAAGACCCAGAAGCAAGATCACGCCCATAGCAACGTGCACAAATACCCGGCTTAGTTTTACACGTCAAAACTGATCTGATTTTAATTAAGTCTAAACCAGAAGATTCAATTCTATCTAGCTTCTCTTCGTCAATTAAATCACCTGCAGAGACTAAAAGCTTGTTCGTTACAGGATGGAAAGTTTCGATTGCTACTGTTCTACCAAGAATTTGATCAGCTAGAGAAACTACTACCTCACCACCATCAATTATAGTCTTAACTTCAATACCATCTGTTGTACCGCAATCAAGCTCTGTAATAATACAATCCTGTGCAACATCTACTAATCTTCTAGTTAGATAACCAGAATTCGCTGTCTTAAGAGCAGTATCAGCCAAACCTTTACGCGCTCCGTGAGTCGAGTTAAAGTACTCACGAACAGTCAAACCTTCTTTAAAGTTTGATTTAATAGGAGTTTCAATAATTTCACCCGATGGCTTTGTCATCAGACCACGCATACCGGCAAGCTGTTTGATCTGAGCTGCAGAACCCCTAGCTCCAGAAACTGCCATCATATGAATAGAGTTTAACTTATCTTTATTATCTGTTGGATCACCAACCACAGCTATTTCTTCCATCATTTTGGCTGCAACTTTGTCAGTACAAGCCGTCCAAGCATCAACTACTTTATTAAATTTCTCACCATAAGTGATTAAACCTTCAAGATATTGCTGCTCAAACTCATTCACAAGTGATGAAGTCTCATCTAGGAATTTAGCTTTAGCTTTTGGAATCACCATATCATCCATACCAAACGAAATACCTGATTGACATGCATGCTTAAACCCAAGTTCCATTAATTTATCTGCAAAAATCACAGTCGCTTTCTGACCACAATAACGATAAACTGAATCAATTGCTGCTGAGATATTCTTTTTATTCATATCTTTATTTAGCAATTTAAAGTCTAAATTTTCGCTCTTTGGTAATAATCTGCCTAAAATTACTCTACCAGGCGTAGTTTCAACAATAGATTCTACAAATTTACCTTCAGAATTAAGCATCATTGTACGATACTTAATTTTTGTATGAAGAGTAATAACCTTCTCATGCAATGCAAATTCTAACTCTTTAATATCAGAAAACACCATTCCTTCACCTGGCTCATTATCAAGAACAGATGTTAGATAATACAGACCAAGGACTATATCCTTATCAGCAGAAATAATAGGCTTACCATTAGCAGGGCTCAAAATATTATTCGTGGACATCATAAGAACACGGGCTTCAAGCTGAGCTTCAATAGATAATGGCACGTGAACAGACATAGTGTCACCATCAAAGTCAGCATTAAACGCCGCACAAACTAAAGGATGCAATTGTATTGCTTTACCTTCAATCAAAAGAGGCTCAAATGCTTGAATACCTAGTCTGTGAAGAGTTGGAGCTCTATTTAATAATACTGGATGCTCTCTAATAACTTCTTCTAGAATATCCCAAACTTCTACTTTTTCAGCTTCAACAATCTTTTTAGCTGCTTTAATAGTTGTTGCTATACCATACATTTCTAGTTTGGAATAAATGAATGGCTTAAATAATTCAAGAGCCATCTTTTTCGGTAAACCACACTGGTGAAGCTTCATCTCAGGACCCACAACAATCACTGAACGACCTGAATAATCAACCCTCTTACCAAGTAAATTCTGACGGAACCTACCTTGCTTACCTTTAAGCATATCACTCAAAGATTTAAATGGTCTCTTATTTGCATTTTTAACAACTTTTCCTCTGCTGCCGTTATCAAATAACGCATCAACAGATTCTTGCAACATTCTTTTTTCATTACGAATAATAATATCAGGAGCTTTTAGTTCTAACAGCCTTCTTAATCTGTTATTTCTATTAATAACTCTTCTATATAGCTCATTCAAATCAGAAGTGGCAAACCTACCGCCATCTAGCATAACTAAAGGTCTAATCTCAGGTGGAATAACAGGAAGAACATTCATAACCATCCATTCTGGTTTATTTCCTGACCCTCTAAAATCTTCAACCAATTTTAGTCTTTTAATAATTTTTTTCTTCTTAGTTTCTGAATTAGTTTCAGCAAGTTCTGTCTTCAACTGGCCACTTAACTCATCAAAATCTAGTTCTGCAAGAAGCTTTTGAACAACTTCTGCACCAATCATTGCAACAAAACTATCTTCTCCATATTCATCTTGAGCTTTAATATAAGCATCTTCTGATAAAAATTCACCTTTTTGCAACGGTGACATGCCAGGATCAACAACGACATAATTCTCAAAATATAGAATTTTTTCAATATCTTTCATTGTGATATCAAGCAATGTACTAATTCTTGAAGGCAATGATTTCAGGAACCAAATATGTGCAACTGGCGCAGCAAGCTCAATGTGCCCCATGCGCTCACGACGAACTCTTGAAGATGTAACTTCAACGCCACATTTCTCACAAGTAACGCCTCTATACTTCATTCTCTTATATTTACCACACAAGCATTCGAAATCCTTAACTGGGCCGAAAATTCTTGCACAGAAAAGACCTTCTTTTTCAGGCTTGAATGTACGATAATTAATTGTTTCAGGCTTTACAACCTCACCGAAAGACCATGAACGAACTTGCTCAGGACTTGCAATATTAATTTTGATTTGATCAAATTGTTGAGTACTGCTTAATTGGCCGTAAAAATTGATCTGTGACATAATGAATTTATCCTCAAACTAAACTCTTAAGACGCCTTTGCGTCATATTTATAATTCTTTTATACTTATAAGCGTCCAAAATTTTCAGACGCTTACCTAGTATTATTCTTCAGACACGCTTTCGTTAAGCTGCACATTCAAACATAATGATCTAAATTCTTTAATCATCACATTAAATGATTCTGGAACTCCTGAAGTAAAGTTACTATCGCCTTTCACGATATTTTCGTAAACTTTAATCCTACCTGCAACATCATCTGACTTAACTGTTAGCAATTCTTGCAATGTAAAGGCTGCACCATAAGCTTCTAGCGCCCAAACCTCCATCTCACCAAATCTTTGTCCACCAAAGTGTGACTTACCACCTAGAGGCTGCTGAGTCACAAGACTGTACGGACCAATCGAACGAGCGTGAATTTTATTATCAACAAGGTGATGCAATTTCAGAATATACTTATATCCCACCGTAATACTACGATCAAAATACTCCCCTGTTCGACCATCGATAACTTTTGTTTGACCAGATGAATTTTGTCCAGCAAGTGCAAGCATTTCCTTAACACCTTCAACTCTAGCGCCATCAAAAACAGGAGTTGCAAAATGTACGCCATCTTTTAGCGTTCCACAAAACTCTATTAAATCTTCTTTATTTAGATCTTTAACTTGTTTTGCAACTTCACTTCCAGCATATATCTTACCAACAAAATCTTTGATAGAATCAACGTCGATATCATTATTACTATATTTTTCAAGCATATCACCAACTTTATTACCAATCTGCTTTGCTGCCCAACCAAGGTGAGTTTCAAGAATCTGCCCAACATTCATACGTGACGGCAAACCAAGAGGATTTAGAACAACATCAATAACAGTTCCATCTTCCAAAAATGGCATATCTTCCTCTGGCATAATACGTGAAATAACACCTTTATTACCATGACGACCAGCCATCTTATCACCTGGTTGTAGCTTATGCTTAGTAGCAATAAATACTTTAACAACTTTCAAAGCACCTTGTGGCAAATCATCACCACTTTGAAGCTTATCAACTTTACTTGTAAAGCGTTTATTAAGCTCATCTTTTTTCTCATCATATTGCTGCTTAATCTGCTCGATTTCGCTCATTACAGCGTTATCTTCAACAATTAGCTGCCAATATTGACCTTTTGACAACGTTTCAAGCAATGAACTATCAATCTTTTGTCCAGATTTTATACTTTTAGGACCACTGATAATCGTTTGACCATCAAGAACTTTCTGCATGCGCATAAATACGAAATGATCAATAATTTCTATTTCATCATCTCTATCTTTTGCAAGCTTTTCAATTTGTTGCTTTTCGATAGTTATCGCGCGCTCATCTTTTTCAACGCCACGACGTGATAACACACGAACCTCAATAACAGTACCAGCTGCACCAGGTGGAACATACAAAGATGTATCTCTGACGTCAGAAGCTTTTTCACCAAAAATTGCACGAAGCAATTTCTCTTCTGGAGTCATCGGAGATTCACTCTTTGGAGTCACTTTACCAACTAGGATATCACCAGGCTTAACTTCAGCACCAACATGAACAATACCGACTTCATCAAGATTACGAAGCGCTTCTTCGCCAACATTTGGCATATCACGCGTAACTTCTTCAGGCCCTAACCTTGTGTCTCTAGCTACAACTTCAAATTCTTCAATATGAATAGATGTAAATACATCATCTTTCACAATTCTTTCAGAAATAAGGATTGAATCCTCAAAGTTATAACCTCTCCAAGGAATAAATGATACAAGCATATTTCGACCAAGAGCAATCTCACCCTGATCAATAGCTGGACCATCCGCAATAATCTCATTCTGTCTTACTTTTTGACCAACTTTTACCAGAGGCTTCTGGTTGATACAAGTATTATGATTTGATTTTTGATATTTCATCAAGCTATAAATATCAACTTCAGGAGAACCATTTTTCTTACGCTCAAGCGTTTGAACAACTATTCTTTCAGCATCAACTTCAACAATCACACCATCATTTTGCGCGACAATAGCAGCACCAGAATCTCTTGCAACTACAGCTTCAATACCAGTACCAACAAGAGGTGCATCACTAGTAACAAGTGGCACAGCTTGACGTTGCATATTCGAGCCCATCAAAGCACGGTTCGCATCATCATTCTCAAGGAAAGGAATTAAAGATGCAGCAACTGAAACAACCTGCATCGGAGTAACATCAATATACTCAACTTCTTCAGGCGGAACCGATACAAAATTTCCTGTCTCAAAACGACAATTAACCATTTCTGCTTTAATCTTACCGTCAGCTGCAATTTCCATACCAGCTTGAGCAATTTTATATTTACCTTCATCAGTTGCAGAAAGATATACTACTTCGTCAGTAACAAAACCATCCTTCACCTTTCTATATGGACTTTCGATAAAGCCATATTTATTCACTCTTGCAAAAGTGGACATTGAATTAATAAGACCAATATTTTGCCCTTCTGGAGTTTCAATTGGACAAATTCTACCATAGTGAGTTGGATGTACATCACGCACCTCAAAACCAACTCTATCACGACTAACACCGCCGGGACCAAGAGCTGATAATCTTCTCTTATGCGTAATTTCAGACAATGGATTTGTTTGGTCCATAAATTGAGACAACTGAGACGTACTAAAAAATTCTTTTACAACAGAAACAAGAACTTTTGAATTCACTAAATCATTAGGCATAACAGCATCAATATCTACAACACTCATGCGCTCTAGAATTGATTTTTCCATACGAACTAGTCCTACTCTGAATTGATTCTCAATCAATTCACCAACCGATCTAACTCTTCTATTACCCAAATGGTCAATATCATCAATTGAACCCTTACCGTCTTTGAGGTCAACCAACACTTTAACAATTGCCTTAATATCGTCTTTTGTCAGGCATGTATTTTCAGGATCAACATCCAAATCCAAACGTGAATTTAATTTAATTCTACCAACTTCAGATAAGTCATATCTACCACTATCAAAAAACAAACTATCAAACAACATTTGACCAGCTTCAACCGTTGCAGGCTCACCCGGACGCAGCACTCTGAAAATATCAATCAAAGCAGAATCTTGATCTTGGTTTTTATCAGCAAACAATGTATTTCTTATATATGAATCACTTTGAGATGGAATCTTTAATAAAGAAATTGATTTTTCACCAGCTGTTACTAGACCTTTTAGAGTTTCTTCAGTGATTTGTTCACCTAATTTTGCGAATACTTCGCCACTCTTAGAATCTACTACTTCTTTACCTATATACTCTCCTATTAAAGCATCATTTTGTACTAATACTTTTTTCAGACCATTTTCAGCAAATTTCTTAGCTAGTCTTGGAGTTATTTTTTGTCCAGCTTCAAGTAACTTTTCATTAGTTTCAGCATTCACAAGATCAGAATCTAATCTTTGTACTGTAATGCTAGCTGGATCAAAATCAGCAACCCAACCTTTTTTCTTATATTCAAAACTATCAATATCATAATATTCTTCTATAATCTCAGAAGCAGTCAAGCCAATTGCCATTAGCAATGTAGTGACTGGAAGTTTTCTTTTACGGTCAATTCTTATATAAACAATATCTTTTGCATCAAACTCAACATCAAGCCACGAACCTCTATACGGAATAATTCTAGCTGAATATAAAAACTTACCAGATGAATGAGTTTTACCATCATCATGATAAAAGAATCCACCAGGTGATCTATGCATTTGAGAAACAATAACGCGCTCAGTACCATTAATGATAAATGTACCATTTTTGGTCATGAATGGAATATCTCCCATATACACTTCTTGCTCTTTGATCCCTTTGATTTCCTTAGCGCCAGTAGCCTCATCGACTTCCCATACACTAAGTCTTAAAGTGACTTTCAGACCAGCGACAAAACTAAGGCCTCTCTGTATACACTCCTCAACATCATATTTAGGGGCATCAAAACTATATTTTACGAACTCCAAAGTAGCTGTATTAGATGGGTCTTGAATAGGAAAAATAGAAGAGAGAACTGATTGTAACCCCTTGCTCTTTCTTTCACTATCCGCCAAACCAAGCTGCATAAAGCTATCTTCGTAGGATTTTTTTTGAATTTCAATCAAATTTGGAATCGATGCTACCAAATTGATTTTACCGAAGTTTTTTCTAACTCTCTTACTTGTTTGTAAGGATTGCGGCATAAGATCTCCAGATGTTTCTATTTCAACCATACTTAAGGTGTATTATTGAATGAGTTTGACTATATTATTGCAACTTCTGCTTGCACTTCAACCTAAATAATTGCCATAAAAAAACAAAATAGATATCAGGAAAAGTGCAAAAAGTCGCACCTCCAACTCACTCTATTTCTAGAATTTGTAATTGGAAGTGCAACTAATATCATTTCTAAAGTATAAAGTCAATATACTTAAGAACGAAAGACTAGCTTTCTATTCCTAATTATTTAACTTCTACTGTAGCGCCTGCAGCTTCAAGATCTGCTTTAGCTTTATCAGCATCATCTTTTGAAACTCCTTCTTTTACAGGAGATGGCGCGCCATCAACAACTGCTTTTGCTTCTTTCAAGCCAAGACCAGTAATAGCTCTAACAGCTTTAATCACTTCAATTTTCTTTTCACCAGCGCTTGCTAGGATCACATTGAATTCCGTTTGCTCAGCCGCTGCTTCACCAGCCGCTGCTGGAGCTGCCGCCGCTGCTGCAGGAGCTGCTGCAGAAACACCCCATTTTTCTTCAAGAAGCTTAGATAGATCCGCTGCTTCCATTACTGTAAGAGAAGATAAATCTTCTGCAATTTTTGTTAAATCCGCCATATTGTTTTTCCTCTTTGACAATTATTTATTATTAGTTTTTTTCTGCATAGGCTTGTATAACCCTAGCCAATGCACCGGCTGGAGCTTGGGTAACTCTAGCAAGATTCGAAGCTGGAGCTTGTAATATTCCAACAATTTTACCACGAAGCTGATCAAGCGATGGCAACTTAGCTAATTGTTGAATAGAACTTACATCCAGAATTTTATCATTTACTATTCCACCAATGATTTTTAAATTATCATTAGCTTTAGCAAATTCTACAACTCCCTTTGCTGCGGCAATAGGATCCTCTGAATAAGCAATAGCAGTTGGTCCAGAAAACATTCCAGCCTCATGCTCAAGCTTAACATTAGATGCCGCTATCTTAGAGAGCGTATTTTTAACCACCTTAAAAGACGCACCATTTTCTCTCAAAGAACGACGAAGATTCGTCACCTCTGAAACAGTTAGCCCATGGTAATGCGTTACGATTACAGAATTAGAAGTTTTGTAAATTTCTTCTAAATCTGATACGAAATTTTTTTTATCTGATCTTAACACTATTATATCTCCAAATACTTATCTCTATTGTGAAATTGTTGAAATATCAACCTTAAGAGATGGTCCCATAGTTGAAGATACATGTATCTTCTTTAGGTATGCACCCTTTACACCAGATGGCTTAGCTTTTACCACTGAATCAATTAATATTTGAGCATTTTTCTGCAAATCTGATTCTGAAAAAGAAATTTTTCCAACGCCAGCATGCACAATACCTGCCTTTTCAACTCTATACTCTACCTGACCACTTTTCGCATTCTTAATAGCTGTTGCGATATCTGCAGCAACTGTTCCAAGCTTAGGGTTAGGCATCATACCTTTTGGTCCAAGCACTCTAGCAATTTGACCAACCATACCCATCATGTCTGGCGTTGCTATGCAAACATCAAAGTCAATCTTACCTGCTTTAATATCATCAATAATAACAGTTGAACCAGACAAATCTGCGCCAGCTGCTGTTGCCTCGGCTACTTTATCATCCTTACAAATAACGGCAACCCTAACTTCTTTACCTGTACCAGCTGGAAGAGATACCATGCCTCTAACCATTTGATCTGAATGCTTAGGATCAACCCCAAGATTGATTACAACATCTAAAGTCTCATCAAACTTAGTAAAACTATTCTTCTTAACAATAGAAATCGCTTCTTCAAGAGAATATTCTTTATTCTGATCAAGATCTTTTTTTATTGCTGCTATTTTCTTACCCATAATCTTTCTATCTGTATTTGCTTATATTTATTTCGCTTTACTTTACAACTTCAATACCCATTGATTCAGCAGAACCAGCAATAATCTTGGCAGCAGCATCAATATCATTTGCATTTAAATCTTGCATCTTGATTTTTGCAATTTCCTTACAATCATCAAATGTTACTCTACCTACATACGGCTCTTTCTTAGTTGCACCAGCTCCTTTAGGAATTTTTGCAAATTTCTTTAAGTAGAAAGAAGCAGGAGGAGTTTTTGTTACAAACTCAAAGCTCTTATCAACATACACAGTAATAACTACTGGTACAGGAGTTCCTGGCTCTAAAGAACTTGTTGCAGCATTAAACGTCTTACAAAATTCCATAATGTTAACACCCTTCTGACCAAGAGCTGGCCCTACTGGAGGAGCAGGATTAGCTTTCCCCGAAGGAATCGTCAACTTAATATAACCATCAATTTTCTTTGCCATGAACTTTATCTTCCTTAATCTATTATTTTAATTCTTCTTTACTTGAGTAAAACTAAGCTCAATTGGAGTAGCTTTACCAAAAATCGAAACAGAAACTTTTAATTTCTGCCCTTCAATATCCACTTCCTCAACTGTACCTGAGAAACTATCAAACGGACCATCAATAACTTGCACCTTATCACCTGCATTGTAAAGACTGGATATGCTCGCAGTTTTAGATTCAGCTTCTAGCTGACTAAACACCCTTTGCACTTCAGCCTCACTTAGTGATTGTGGAGTTGTTTTACTCCCCAAAAACCCAGTTGTTTTTGGTACTGATTTTACCAAATGCCATGACTCATCCGTCATATTCATTTTAATCAACACATAACCTGGCATGAATTTCTTTTCTGTAAGAACTTTCTTGCCTCTTTTTATCTCTGGCACTTCTACTACAGGCACCACTATCTCTTCAAAAAGGTCAGACATTTTCTTTTTTGCGACCTGATCTTCGATCATTCTTTTAACTCCTTTTTCAGAGCCAGAAACCGTATGTAGAATATACCACTTAGCCATATTTAAGCTACTTTCCAATATTTAACAAAAAACGTATTAAATTATGAATTCCATAATCTAATATTAAACTCGCCAAACTAAACAACAAAACCGCTACTACTACTATAGATACAGAAGCAATCAATTCTTTTTTCTCTGGCCAAACAACTTTTTTAGCTTCTTGCTTAACTTGATCAAAAAATTTAAACGGCTTTAATTTATTTAACATATAATCCATCTAGTTTTAAACATAAGTGGCAGGAGCGACAGGCATCGAACCCGCAACCTCCGGTTTTGGAGACCGGCGCTCTACCAATTGAGCTACACTCCTATCATATTTCAAGCAGACAATCAACAAAATTTTAAAAAATTTAATTTGGTAGACAGCTCAAAATTACCTTATTACTTATAAACTAACCACCCTGCTTACTTAAAATCGTATCAACAACTTGCTGTGGAACTTGAGAATAATTCAAAAACTCCATACTATATTGAGCCCTTCCTTGAGACATAGATCTCAAAGTATTCACGTAACCAAACATTTCAGCAAGCGGCACACTAGCAGTTATAATCTGAGCATTACCTCTTGGCTCCATACCTTGAACAGAACCTCTTCTACTATTAAGATCACCAATAATATCACCCATATATTCTTCAGGAGTAATAACTTCGACTTTCATCAAAGGCTCAAGTAATTTAGCACCAGCAAGCGGCATTCCTTCTCTAAAAGCAGATTTAGCAGCCATTTCAAAAGCAAGTACTGATGAATCAACATCATGATATGCACCATCAATCAAAGTAGCTTTAAAATCAATCATTGGATATCCAGCAACTACACCTGTATCCATGATTTGCCTAATACCTTTTTCAACACCAGGAATATATTCCTTCGGAACATTACCACCAACAATTTTACTATCAAAAACAAAACCCGAACCAACTTCACCAGGTTCAAATACTATCTTAACCCTAGCAAATTGACCAGCTCCACCAGATTGCTTCTTATGTGTATAGTTCACTTCATGTGACGCAGTGATTGTTTCACGATAAGAAACTTCCGGAGCACCAACATTTGCTTCAACCTTAAATTCTCTTTTCATTCTATCAACTAGAATTTCCAAGTGAAGCTCACCCATACCAGCAATATTAGTTTGACCATTTTCACTACTTGAAACCCTAAATGACGGATCTTCAGAAGCTAATTTTGACAAAGCAAGACTCATTTTCTCTTGATCAGCAGTTGATTTCGGTTCAACAGCAAGCTGAATAACCGGATCAGGAAACTCCATTCTTTCAAGAATAACATTAGCATCAGCTGAACATAAAGTATCACCAGTAGTAGTATTTTTAAGACCAGCTATCGCAACAATATCACCTGCTACCGCTTCTTTCACATCTTCACGATCATTAGCATGCATAAGTAACATGCGACCAACACGCTCTTTCTGGTTTTTAACTGTATTAATGACACTAGAACCAGTCGCCAATTTACCAGAATAAACTCGAGCAAAAGTTAAAGAACCCACAAAAGGATCAGTCATAATTTTAAAAGCAAGCGCTGCAAATGGACCATCCACTGAATTTGGAACCTCTCTCTCCTCTCCAGTCTTAGAATCAATTGCCTTAATAGGCGGAACATCAACAGGAGAAGGCAAATAATCTATCACAGCATCTAGCAATGGCTGAACACCTTTATTCTTAAAAGCAGTACCACACAAAATAGGAACAAAAGAACCAGCAATCGTACCTTTTCTAATACATTTCTTAATTTCTTCTTCAGTAGGCTCATCACCACCAAGATACTTTTCCATGATATCATCGTCACATTCAACAACACTATCAAGCAAAGCTGCTCTATACTCAGCAGCCTTATCTTTTAGGTCAGCAGGAATATCACCATATGTATATTCAGCACCCAAATCACCACCTTTCCAAATAACAGATTGCATCTTAACTAGATCAACAATACCCTCAAACTCATCTTCAATACCAATAGGAAGTTGAATAACCAAAGGATTAGCACCCAAACGATCAACAATCATATCCACACATCTATAGAAATTTGCACCAGCTCTATCAAGCTTATTTACAAAACACATTCTTGGAACGTCATATTTATCAGCTTGACGCCAAACAGTTTCGGATTGCGGCTCAACACCAGCAACACCATCAAAAACTGTAATTGCGCCATCAAGTACGCGCAAGGATCTCTCCACTTCAATAGTAAAATCAACGTGACCAGGAGTATCGATAATATTAATTCTCTTCCCATTCCAGAAACAAGTTGTTGCAGCTGAAGTAATTGTTATCCCCCTTTCCTGCTCTTGCTCCATCCAATCCATTGTAGCTCCACCATCGTGAACTTCGCCAATGTTATGAGACTTACCTGTGTAATACAAAATACGCTCAGTAGTCGTTGTTTTACCCGCATCAATATGAGCACAAATACCAATATTACGAACGTCAGATAATGATAATTTCTTAGACATATGCGATTACCTCGATGATCTTTGCGCAAAGTGAGAAAAAGCTTTATTAGCTTCAGCCATTTTATGCGCGTCCTCTCTCTTCTTAATAGCAACACCACGACTATTTGCAGCATCAAACAACTCTTCAGCTAATTTTTCAACCATGCTACGACCAGAGCGCTTTTGAGCTGCATCAATGATCCAACGAGTAGCCAAGGCAAAACCTCTTCTTTCATCAACAGGGGAAGGAACTTGATAGTTAGCTCCACCAACCCTTACAGAAGTAACCTCCAAATAAGGCTTCACATTGTTCATGCTTTCAGTAAAAGTTTTAAACGCCTCTGCTCCATGCTTTTTTTCTATTCTTTCAAGCGCACCATAAACAATCTTTTCAGCAAGAGATTTTTTTCCATCTCTCATCAAATGATTAGTGAACTTAGCGAGCAAAACGCTATTATATTTTGTATCAGGGTTTACTACCCTTTTTACGGCTGCATGACGACGCGACATTGATTATACCTTTTATATATTACTATTATTTATATATTACTTATTTAGCCTTTAGAAGGAGTGCCGTAACGAGAACGAGCTTGCTTACGATCCTTAACTCCTTGAGTATCAAGAGCACCACGAACAATATGGTACTTAACACCAGGAAGATCAGGAACTCTACCACCTCTAACAAGAACAGCCGAGTGCTCTTGAAGATTGTGACCCTCACCAGGAATATATGCATTCACATATTCACCATTACTAAGACGAACCCTAGCAATCTTACGAAGCGCTGAGTTTGGCTTCTTAGGAGTTACAGTCTTAACGATAACACACACACCTTTTAAAAAAGGATTGTTTTTTAGCGCCGGCGATTTACTCTTCTTGACCTTAGATTTTCTACCAAATCTAACCAATTGACTATTTGTTGGCATTTGACTTCTACTTGTTCTTTTTAAATTATAAAAAATTACACAAAGGAAACTTACCCTTGCATACTTCCGCACATTTAACACGAAAATTTTCAGAACTATACCCAACTTTTTCTGTCTTGGCAAGGATTTTATGCAAAGAAAAAGCACTAACATGCCAAAGTAGAATTTTCCAAGTTGCTCTATATTGCATATATTATATATTTAATGTAACTTCAACTCTGAAAAATTAATAAAAAAACGCATCTATGCATAAAAATTTTTATGACCTCTTTGGACTCAATGAATTTCTATTTGTTCAAATCAATCACTTGACCAATAATGGACTAATACCTAAAATACTTCACTCCATATCAAACATATTCTTCATAGCTAATTTTGCTGTATGCTATATCATCGCTTGCATATATTTTTACTTCAAGACAAGAAAAGCAGAAAATATTGAAGAATATTTTACCCCAATATATAATGAATTATTTCGCATTGGAACTTGCTATGCTTTATTTGGCTTTACATTTGCTGGCTTAAAATTCTCTTTTAATATGCCAAGACCCTTTTGTTCGCTAGAATCTCAGCAATTTGTAACGATAGCAAACACAGAACTTGAACGCTGCCTATCATCATTTCCAAGTGCACATACTGGCCTAAGCATATTAGTCACTTATGCACTTTGGCCACATATTAATCAACTAAACAGACTTTTTTTCTGTGTAATAATCGCAGCAGTTGCTACGTCAAGAATCACTTTGGCAATGCACTATCCCGCCGATATTATTTACAGCGCTTTAATAACAATATTAGTGATAATTTTAGGCAATATAATCTACAAAAAACTAAAACCATTAATTGCAGATCCGATAAAAAAAATTACGATTAGGTTGATTTTTTAATAAATCGTCAATAATATAACAATAACATAATTAATTTGGGAAGGTGATTATGGCAAAATTAGGTGACGGATCTGGTTATTATATAGTTGGATCTCCAAGTAATCACGAAGTATATTACACAGGCAAACCAAAACATCAGTACGAAACAACAACCTCTGCCACCGAGGAAACATCTCCAAGCTCTTTATCAAGTTCAGCGCCGATTACTACTTTACACACGGGAGTTCCACCCTGTTTAGGAACATTATCTTTGGAAGAAACTACAGATTCAAAAGAGTCAACTGCGCAACCTCCAGCTGACAGCTCCAAAGATCAACCAGAGTCAAATGTATTTTGTATTTTTCCATTTGATGATGAACCAGGCAACGCAACAACAACTGATACTAGCAGTACAGAATTATTGGGACTTGAGGGATCAGATTCTGCTACATAAGAAGCAAATCAAAATCTGAGATAGAAAACGATTAAACAAAAACTTACTAAACAACTTACTTTTTAAGTTTAGTTTTTGAACAAATAAGGATATTACCTTTAACTTCAGTCACGTATAGCTCATCGCCATTCTTAACCGGATCAGAATCTTTATCAATAAATCTTGCATTCATTGTAGTTCCTGACCAATATACCTCGCCCATGCTAGATGGCTTTATCTCATCGCTTGCAACTTTCACACGCATACCCACAATATCAAAATAATCAGACCCAGCCTTACCTTTCTTGCCATAAATAAAAATCTTCAATGGCCACCAAAGCAATAAAAACCATGCGAGGGAGGATAGACCAACAGAGGCAACTTGGAATGAATCAATTTCAGGAAAATAATAAATTGTGATCGCAGTAGTTAAACTGCCCAGACCTAGAAATAAGAATCCAATACCAGGAATAGCAGTAAATTCAACTAGAATAAACACCAACCCAATCGCAATCCAAATTTCTATAGGAGTAATTGTCATAAAATATACACCTTAAAATAAAAGCAAATTAACTAGCTTTCTCTTTCAAATAAGCAATAATATTTGCAATATCTTCTGGCTTTCTGATACCAGCAAAAGACATTTTTGTTCCTGGCATAAACTTACCAGGCTTTTTCAGGAAATGAAACAAACTTTCATTATCCCAAGAACCGCCAGCAGCAATCATTGCTTTTGAATATGAAAAACCAGGCTTTTGCCCCTTCTGAGCATTCACAATTTTCCATAGATTCGGCCCAACCTTACTGGATCCACCTTGATCCAAGGTATGGCACGCAACACACTTCTTGATCGTCTTAGCGCCGGCATCCGCATTTGCCATCAACTCTTCTATATTTAACTCAGGCTCCGGAACACCCGCAGCAACAGGATCACCGCCTTCAGCAATCTCAATTTGATATCCACGCTGAGCTATTTCTAGCTTAGGTTTATATAAAATATTTGAAACAACACCAACAACCATCGCAATTAAACTTGCGAGTAAAACAGCAGCAGCAATTTTATTAAGCTCTAACCCTGACATAAAAATTTACTTAAAATCAAAATTAATAGGTAATCACACTAATTCACCTCTTCCAGACTCCAGCGCGCACGCGGCTTAAAATCCATATTATCAATTCTACCCACTTTTAGCCTCTCAAGTCCAGCAAAAGCTATCATAGCAGCATTATCTGTGCATAATTTTATTGGTGGTGCAACAAAATTATACCCATTTTCTTCAGCAAGGTCTTGCAAAGCCATGCGAATCTCCTGATTTGCAGCAACACCACCCGCAACTACAATTCGTTTTCCATTACATAAAGTTTCATACTTATCCATTGCAAATTTGCTTTTACGGCGAATCACATCACATACTGCTTTTTGAAAACTTGCTGCAATATCACTCATATCCACATCGCTTAACGTCCCAAGCTCATTAATTTTTAGCTTTACTGCAGTTTTCAAACCAGAAAATGACATATCACAATTCTTTTTACTATAAAGAGGCTTTGGAAAATCAAACCTTAATGAATCACCAAACTTTGCTATCTGTTCAACAATTGGCCCACCCGGAAAGCCTAAATCCATCATTTTCGCCAATTTATCAAACGCCTCACCAATTGCATCATCCAATGTTTGACCTAAAATTTTATATTTTCCTAGACCCTCTACTGCAACAAACTGGCAATGACCACCACTTACCAGCAAAAGCAAATATGGGAATTCAACATTATTTGTTAAGCGCGGTGTTAAAGCATGCCCTTCAAGATGATTTATGGCGATGAATGGTTTCTTCAAAACACTTGCTAGAGACTTACCGAACATCGATCCAACTATAACACCTCCAATCAGACCAGGGCCAGATGTAGCAGCAATAGCATCAAGGTCGCTTAATGCGACACTAGATTCTTCTAAACACTGATCTAACGCTGTTTGAATATTATTCAGATGTGATCTTGCCGCTATTTCAGGGACTACTCCTTTATAAATTGCGTGCTCCTTATTTTGACCTATAACTATATTAGACAAAATACGAGATTCAGAATCAATGATTGCAACCGATGTGTCATCGCAACTAGATTCTAAACCAAGTATTTTTAAAGTCAAAATCGTTATCCTACAGAGATTTAAAAATATGCGTTGTAAAATAAATAATATCTAGCTGATTAACCGCTTTTGTCATATCAATCTTATCTTGCATTTCTTTTGGAACATAATTCATCACATTACTAAGCACTGCGTAACATAATTTCTTCTTAGGAATACAACCAGACTCACTTCTAATTGCTAGCGCATTACCCGCATGATGATATAACTCATCGCCGTTTTCAAGCTGAGTAACATACATCCCATATCCAATCTTGCTTTTTACCCCTGTACTGCTTGGAACATCATAATAACCAGTAGTCATTTGCTTATACGACTCTTTTGAAAGAACTTTTCCAGCATGCAGCGCTTTATGCCAAGTGATTAAATCTGCTGTCGTTGATGCAACTCCACCATCAGTAAAGGGAGTCATTGTAAATGGGTGCTTTGCAATATTAAATTGCGGCTCGCCACCAGTTGGAGTAATAAAATACCTTGTTGGAATAAATGTAGATTCAGGGTCTTTTTGATGCTGCAATGTTTCTTCTAGACCTAGCAATTTAGTATTTTTCATACCAAGCGGAGCAAATAGTTCTTTTTCAAAAAAAGCACCAGCCTCTTCGCCACTCACCGTCTCTATAATCAAACCAAGAAGAATATAATTTGTATTATTATAATCATGCTTCTCGCCTGGCTTAAATGATAGTTCCTGGCCAGAGGCAAAATTTGCTATTTGCTTATTTATCTCGCGCAATGGCACACTAACATCAAGCTTTGCTCCCAAGAAATACTCAGGTAATCCACTTCTATGCGTCAACATATTGTGAATAGTTACCTCTTCTGCCCATGATGGAATTTTTCCATCTGTCCAGATCCCACTTTTTGCATCAAGATGCTTTGCGATAGTATCATTCACATTAAGCAAGCCACGCTCTTGAAGCTTCAAAATTGAGGCTGCAGTCATTGTTTTGGTAGCAGATGCGATAGGCATTTGCTGATCAGGCTCTAAAACTTTATCACTTTCAATTGAATAAATGCCTTTTGCACCTTTTTCGATGACACCATTTTCATCGACAAACATGTAAGAACCATTCATAAAACGATTTGAAAGATAATCAGAACTTGCAGCCTTCACTTTCTCTCTAATATCAGAATTAGCAAAAGATATAGAAGCGTTAAAAATGACCGCCAAGATTAATAAATAATATTTTCTCATAATGAACTCCTGCGTTTTAATTTATTATAAAAATATCCAGCCATATTTTGATAGCTGGATATTAGTTTTATGTCAATAAAAATTGGTTCTAATTGAGTTTTTCAAGCACACTATTTAATCTTCTGGAAAAAGCTCCAGCATCAGAAACAGGTTCACCCTCGATTATACAAGCTTGGTCATAAAGCAGATGTACTAATTCAGCATTTTCATCCTGCTTAGATTTTTTACCAAGACCATCACCAATTTTAACCACTACTTTATGAGACGGGTTGATTTCAAGAATTTTTGCCGTTGCTCCAGCAAGCTGCTTTTGCTCTATCAAATATCTCTCCATCCGAATATCCATTGCACCATCACCTACAGCCAAACATGCAGGACTAGTAGTAAGTTTTTTAGATATTTTTACATCTTTTACAAGATCACCAAGAGTATCTTTGAAATAATTAGCTATCTCATTATGCTTCGGATCCTCTTTTTCATCTTCTTTATTCTCCTTTTTAGAATCAACTTTATCTCCCAAGTCAATATCAGTTCTTGTAACAGATTTTAACTCTATTTCTTTATAGCGACCATTTACATTTACCCAGAAATCATCAACAGTATCCGTAAATAATAAAACGTCTATACCTTTACTGATAAAGCCTTCAATCTGAGGATTGCTACGCAATTTCTCAGAATCGTCTCCGCTCAAATAATATATCGTCTTATCTTCTTCCTTACAATTCTCAATATACTCATCTAAACTGATCATTCTGTCATGAATAGCGCTTCTAAAAACACAAACTTCAAGCAATTTTTCATGATCGCTAGTAACTTCGCATAAGCCTTCTTTTAAGACTCCACCAAAATTATTCCAAAATAATAAGTAATCCTCCCTATCCTTTTGCTTCTTTTTTGAAAGCTCAGACAAAACTCGCTTAGTAATAGATTGTTTTATCTTTTCTAATGTTGCGTTATGTTGCAAAGTTTCACGACTAATATTTAATGGTAAATCTTCTGAATCAACCACTCCACGAAGAAAGCGTAAATATTGAGGCACAACATCTATATTCTCATCTGCAATAAAAACCCTTTTAATGTATAATTTTACACGACATTTACGATCAGGGTGAAACAAATCAAAAGTCTTAGTATTAGGTACAAAAAGTAAGTTTGTAAACTCAACAACACCTTCATTTCTATTATGCATTGTAAGCCAAGGATCATCTGCTGCATGACTGACGCTTTTATAAAATTCTTTATATTGCTCTGCGTCTATCTCAGATTTTGACCTTGTCCATAAAGCTGAAGAAGAATTAACTTGAGTTTCGTTGTTATTTTCATCAACAAACAAAATTGGAACAGCTATGTGATCTGAATAACTCTTGATTATATGCTTGATTCTAAAGTGATCAACATACGTATCTTCATCTTCTTTAACATGCAAAACGATTTCTGTACCACGAGCAAACTCTCTATCCGAATCAGAAATCACATATTCACCTTTGCCATCAGATTCCCAGGAATAAACTTTATCCTCTCCTGCCTTTCTAGATGTAACCAAAATTTTATCAGCAACCATGAAGCAAGAATAAAACCCTACGCCAAATTGCCCTATCAATTGACTATCTTTTTTACTATCACCAGACAATTGATCAACAAATCCTTGTGTTCCTGATTTTGCAATTGTTCCTAAATTTTCGGCAAGGTCTTCACGATTCATCCCTATACCATTATCCCTAATAGTAATAGTTTTTGCCTCCTTATCAACGCTAATATTAATCTTAAGCTCAGAATCTCCTTGAATCAGAGTACTATCCGTTTGGCTTAAATACCTCAGCTTATCACATGCGTCAGAACTATTTGAAATCAACTCACGCATGAAAATTTCTTTATTCGCATAAAGAGAGTTAATCATTAAATGTAATACTTTACCTACCTCGGCATCAAACTTCTTTTTCTCTTGGCTCATACAACTCCTATCTGTTATAATTAGTGATGTGATTTATATAGTTATTAATCAGGAAATTTAAATAGTAAAAATTGTTTTTTTTAGAAGATAATATGAAAAACTTTACACTCTTAATAATTTTTAGCATAATTTCCAACTTTTCAGCATCTGCTCATTCGAATAAAACTATTAATAAAGTTAAAGTAAACACAAACAAGATTTCTCATAAAAAAAGATTTTCATAAATGGTCAAATAAAACTAAGGATTCTATTTAGCTAAATTTAAAAAAGAAAAACCAAAACTATCATTTTACAGACCCTTTTCTTGATGAACGTCATAAATAATTGAATTTTAAATATGGATTTCTAGCATTTTGTATGAACTCAACTTACCAAGTTTTATCTCAAAACTAGACCTAGAAAGTCTAAGCTCTTTTGCTAAAAACTCAACGATCATCTTATTAGCCTTACCATCAATCGGGAGTGCCTTTATAGATATCTTTAGATACTCTTTATTATCTATCTTGATTAAGCCATTTATAGAATTTTGCTTAGCTCCAGTTTTAACCTTCAACAAAAGCCTTCTTTGCTTTTTTATCCTAATATCATTAAAAATCTCTTCAATTCTATCCATATAGCTTGCACAACTGTGTTTATTATACTATAATAATTAACGATTATTAACAAAAGACTCTAGATAAATACACGATATGCATAAGATTTTATTGTCAGCATTTCTATCTATTATTATTAGTAATTTTGCAGCATTTGCAAAAACTGATCCTGAAATCATGGAATCAAAGAAATGCTCAAACATGTTCTCATATTTTGAAAAAAGATACAAGATACCTAAAGATACTCTACACTCAATATCACTTCGAGAAACTCAAAAAGCACATTCCAAACATAGAATTGGTTTAATTTGGCCATGGACAGTAACTGTAAACCCAAGTGGAAAAGGTTATCATTTTAAAAATAAAAATGAAGCAATTAAATTTGCAAAAGCACAATTAGCAACTGGCAAAGGAAGTATTGATGTTGGTTGCATGCAGATTAATTTAAAATACCATCCAGATGCATTTAGTTCAATTGAGCAAGCACTCTCTCCACGAAGAAACATTGCATATGGAGCGATATTTTTAAAAGAAAAATATGAACAGCATAGAAATTGGCAAAAAGCAATTGGTAGTTACCATTCAAGCACTCCGGATAAGGCTTTATCATACCACTCCATGGTCAAAAAAATTAGCGACACCATGGGTTCTTATAAAAAAACTCTAGCACAAATATCAAGCCCATATTATAAAAAATCAAGAACATTAGCCTCAACAAAACCTTCCGAATCAAAATCAAAATTCCTCGGAATGGGCAAAGTTCAAGTTAGAGTTGGCACGCTAAAAGAAAATAACTGGTTCCGAAAAGTTCAGTAAAAATGTTTGATCTAGAAAAACTCGAAAAGAATCGTAAAAAATCAATTGATATAATTCAAGCCTCACATTTTCATGAATTTATTCACGCTGATATCATTGACAGACTTGAGCCTCTAGATAAGGATTTCTCTGAAGTACTTATTATAGAACCTGGTATTGAAAAAATGTTAATCGATCAAATTAAAAGCATGTCTGAAAACGCCAATATCACAATGGCTTCAGCGCTAGAAAACTCCCCCCAGAAAGATAAATATGACTTAATAATTTTTCCACTAGGGTTTCATTGGATTAGTGATGTAGAAAAATTTCTTGTTAATATCAAAATAATCTTAAAACAAGATGGCATTTTTATATGCAGTTTTCCTGGAGGAGGAAGCCTCAGAAACTTAAGAAAAAAGCTAATAGAACTTGAAATTTCTAATGCAAAATCTCACACTCCTCATATATCACCTTTTATCCAATTTGAGCAAGTAACTCCTCTTCTACAGCAAGCAGGGTTTATAGAAAATATTATAGATATGGAACCACTTGAATTGGAGTATAAATCACCTCTTGATCTAATGAAAGCACTAAAAAATCATGGAGAAGCCAATATCTTAACCTCAGGAGCAACTTACTCTATCACAAAGAAAATGTATCAAGAATTAAAAAACTCAACAGAAAATTCATTTTCCGATCTAATTAATCTAATCACTTTTATATCGAGCACAAAGAAGAATAGTATAAAACTTAAATATGAACACTACCAGGGATAGTAAAATCTACCACTATTTCGCCTCTTTTACTTGTCATCTTAGCAAAGCTTATGTTATCATCTTTGGTAATAATTTGCTAACAACATTAAATTTGTTTTGAGAGATCCGTATGCAAGAGTTTGATTTAGTCGTTATTGGTGGTGGTCCTGGTGGATATACTGGCGCAATTAGAGCTGCCCAACTTGGAATGAAAGTTGCGTGCGTTGAAAAATGCAAAACACTTGGAGGAACATGCCTAAATGTAGGATGTATACCATCAAAATCATTACTAAACTTTTCTGAAAAATACGAAGAATCTAAGGAACATTTTGCTGATATTGGAATTAAAACAAGTGCAAAACTTGATTTAAAAAAGATGATGTCAAAAAAGGACGAGATTGTTTCCGATCTTTGCAAAGGAATTGAAGGATTATTTGCTAAAAACAAAATAACTAAAATAACTGGAACAGGTAAAATCATAGATAACAACACTGTTGAAGTTCAAAACGGATCCAATGTTGAAAAAATAAAAGCAAAAAATATTCTAATTGCTACTGGTTCTGATGTGATTGATATTCCAGGAATAGAAATTGATGAAAAATCCATTATATCTTCTACTGGAGCACTATCTCTGCAAAAAGTTCCAAAACACTTAATTGTTATTGGTGGCGGAGTTATTGGCCTTGAACTTGGATCTGTATGGAAAAGGCTTGGGAGCAAAGTTACAGTTATTGAATTTGCAGATCGTATTTCTCCATCTCTTGATAAAGAAATTGGTAAGAACTTTCATAAGATTCTTGAAAAACAAGGCTTTGAATTCATGCTCAGTACAAAGGTACTTAAAGCCGATAAAAAACTTGGCGGTATATCACTTACAATAAGCGATGTAGCTGGGTCAAAAGAATCTAAAATATCTTGTGACACAGTTTTAGTTGCCGTAGGTAGAAAACCTAATGCAGAAGGCTTAGGCTTAAATGAAGCCGGAATTATACTTGATGAGCGCGGCAGAATTAATATTAATGAGCATTTTCAAACAAACATTCCAAATATATATGCTATTGGCGATGTTGTTAGAGGCGCAATGCTAGCTCACAAAGCTGAAGAAGAAGCGGTAGCAGCAGTAGAACTCATGAACGGACAAGCTGGGCACGTAAACTATGATCTTATTCCTGGAGTGATTTATACATGGCCAGAAGTAGCCTCCGTTGGAGCTACTGAAGAAGACCTAAAGCAAACTGGAGTTGAATACAAAGTTGGTAAATTCCCATTTTTAGCAAATAGCCGAGCACGCAGCGTAGGAAATACTGATGGTATGGTTAAATTAATCGCTTGCGCAAAAACCGACAGAATCCTTGGCGCTCATATTATTGGCCCTGATGCTGGTAGTCTAATTGGTGAAGTTGTTGCATATATGGAATTTGGCGGCGCAGCAGAGGATATAGCACGAACCTGCCATGCTCACCCGACTCTTAATGAGGCGATAAAAGAAGCTGCACTTGCTGTGGACAAGAGAACTATTAATATTTAGTTTTTCCCTCGATGCGTTTTAATTTGATAATGTGTTTTTCTATTCCATTATCATATGACCACCACCCTGTTGCTTCGCGAAAGTCTTTATCAAAAATCATGGAAAACTCCCCTAAACTCTCAGAGTCCTTCCAGATTCTAAATATTTTTCTATCTTGCTCCATCAAAATAGCATGTATTTCAGAAATACCGTTAAAATCACATATCATCACGGCATGTTTACTTACAAACTTTATTACATCAATTGGATAAAATTTTATATCTTTCCTCGTCGATGAATTCCACCCTATCCTATATTCAAAATGCGTTAGAGCCTCTCTTAAAGAAGAAACTTTTTTGGGCGGATCAATATTTACAAAAACAGATTTTTTAGCTATTTGCCCAGATTCATCTCCAACTGTTAATGTAATATTATAATTTCCAACATTTCTAAATACATACTCAAACTGAGGGTCAGAAGATATTTCAGTCCCATTAATATACCAAGAATATTTTAAACTCTCCCCTTCGGGATCACTTGAATTAGAACCATCAAACTGAATTTTCTTTGGAGGAACCCAGTTAAATCACTATATATCATAACTGGCACTGGAGCACGGTTACTATTCCAACAATGATCTAAAATAAAAGCTGCAATAGCTGCGCCTATCCCACTATATATAAAAAATATTAGTAAGAATCTGTTGAATTTAAATTCTTTTAAAAGCTCTGTAATAAACATTTTAAATCACCCTAATATTTCTTATATTATTTAATTGCGAAAACACACAACCTTAGATAAAAAACTTGTTAGATATTCATTGCTTTTCCTTAATAATAAATAACCACTAATACCCAACACAAGACGCTGATATTTACATATCTTATACCTAAATATGTCCAATATAATAACAAATGCATCCTAGCCTGATTTGACAAAAAATGCAACCAATGGTAGAAATAAAGTAAGTATTAAATTCTAATTTAATACAAAACCTAAGTGCTAAAAGTTTAAATCAAATTATGCAATCGCATTGGAGGATTTAATGAGCGTACTGAAAAAATTCACAGAATTAGTATTCCAAAGTAAGAATTATACGTCTTTACAAAAGGCGGTAGCAGAAACAATCGCTCTAAATGAAGTTAGTGATTCTATAAATACAGCCTTAAAACTATCTGCTGCTCCAACATCAAAAAGTGGCTATTCTTTCGGAGGAAATCAATTAGATCTAATGTTTGTAGATATAATGAAGAATGCCGTAGATAAAGAAGGAAATAAAATAATAAGTGATAAATTTTTCAATGAGATAGCCAAGCTTAATGATAAAGGTGAGTTAGTTGGAGTATCAGTAACGGAGATTGGTGATAAAAGAACCTTAACAAAAAAGCAGATACTGACTATCAACAAAGCTCTTGCAAGTGACTATGGGAAAGAGACAATTACACAAGATTTTATGAAAGAGATTGTTGATAGGATTAAAAAAGTATCTTCTCTGATTAATACAAAAATCAAATCATCCGAGTTAAAAACATCATTAAAAAAGAGCAAGGCATTAATGGTACTTGTTGATTACAATAATCAATTTAATATCTCCCCTAATGGGAAAATGATGAAGTTTTTGAAAAAGGCAGAAAATAATAATAATTTTGGTTCTGAAAAAATTAAAAACTGGATATTAACCAAAACGACTTATGGAAAAAAGAAACCAGGAGATATACAAAAAAGACAAGGCAGACTAGAAACGGTTTTTAAGAAATATTACGGCCAATCAGTTCCCAAAAACAGGAATGTTGCTCAAAGTTTGGCAGACGAAATGAGGAATAGACTCAATAAACTCCAAAAAAACTACTCTCAGCAAAAATGCTATGCAACCCCGCCGACAAGCAGTATATTTAAATCAACTAGAAGAGAGCAATCTAGATAGTATATAGGCCCTCTTCTTGAAAAATAATAGGAATATAATATCTCTATTATAACAAGCTCTAAATATACTTATTGCACATCAGAATGATCATGACTTGAATCACCAGCATTTGCATCACCTAAACAATCAACGTCACCTCCTCCGTGTAAATCAGCAGAAGACGAGCCAACTAATACATCTGAAACACTATCCTGAGCGGATAAATCAGAGATATCAAAATCACCTGACATAAATCTACCGATAATAATAACCCCAACTATGCATAAGAATCTAATTTTACCATTTGATCTAGAGATGGTTTATCAGTTCTAATTTGGTAATTTATGAGTCCAGCAAATAAGTGAGAAAAAGCGTTGATAGGTGATCTGTGCCTACTATGAATCAAAGTATTCAATGACTTCATAGAGGAGAATATAGTCTCAATAAAACTACGACGCATCAACATCATTTTATCTGTAGTATCCATTAAAATATTTTTCATATTCTTTTTGATTTTAGTAATCAAAGTCACTTTTTGTTCAAATAATTCAGCGGATAGTTTTTTGGATATATACCCTTTATCACCAATAAGTTTACCAGTAATACCTTTCACCATTTCCATAACTGGAGAACGATCATTAACGTTGCCACCAGTAATAGTCATACTTACAATTTCTCCGAATGTATTGAGAATAAAGTGCAACTTAAAGCCAAAAAACCAACCAGTAGAAGTCTTGCCTTTTTTAGCTAATCCTTTAAAAACTTTATGTCTTTTTTCTCGAAGATTATGACAAACAGCCATAGGCGTTGCATCTATAAACATATATTCTGTTACCTTACCTTCAAGGCTTTTAAGCATGCAAACCACAGCAGGGAAAGCAAGTTTTATTAGTGCTGTAAAGCGATCGTAATGTACTAAGTAGCTGAATAAGTTTCTGTGATTCCTCATAAGTTCTAGGTAAAAATATTTAAAGCATGACATTCCAGATTGATGGAAAGCTATCAGGATAGTTATTATTTCTGACAAGCTCATTTTACATGGTTTATTACGCTTTCTAATACCACTGGTAATGAGTGTCTTTTTGTACCAATTTTCAAATCCTTTACAAAAATCATCGACAAAGCAGAACAAACTATCGTAATCTATATTCATTGGGGTACCTTTTTTAGATTGCAAAAATACAGAATACCCCAATATCACTAGCTATGCAGTCCTTTTCTTATACATAGTTCGGGTTAATAATAAGAACTTGGTCTAGACTCATCAATACAATTTCTTGCCAAAAGGATTTATCTGCTACTTTCATGTTAGTATCCATCGCATAATCACTTAATGTGTAAAGCTTCAAATTTAATCTGACAGAGTGGTAAAAAGAGAGTAATATATTTAGTAGTTGAATATATTGCATTTAACCACTCAAACAAGAGATTAAAAATGAGTCAATTAGAAAAAATCATCAAACCCAAATTAGGACTTTTAGAATTAGCGAAACAGCTTGGTAATGTAAGTCAAGCGTGTAACGTTATGGGATATTCAAGGGATACCTTTTATCGTTTTAAAGAATTATATGAAAATGGTGGGGAAGATGCTCTACAGGAAATCAGCCGCAAGAAACCTATCATGAAAAACAGAGTACCTTCTGATGTAGAACAAGCCGTCATAGATCTTGCTATTTCAAACCCTGCTTTAGGGCAATTACGAGCTAGTAATGAGCTGAAGCAACAAGGTGTTTTAATATCAAGTAGTGGAGTTCGTTCTATTTGGTTGCGTAATGATTTAGAGACAATGCGTAAGCGTCTAAAAGCCTTAGAAGCTAAATCAGCGCAAGATGGTTGATATTAACTGAAGAACAGCTAGCAGCTCTTGAGCGGGCTAAAGCTAGCAAAGTAGCTCACGGTGAAATCGAGACTGAGCATCCTGGGTATCTTGGTTCACAAGATACTTACTATGTAGGTAATATGAAGGGGGTTGGAAAAATTTACCAACAAACTTTTGTTGATACATATTCTAAAGTGGCGCAAGTAAAACTTTATACTGAGAAATCAGCTATTACTGCAGCTGATATACTAAATGATAGAGTGCTGCCATTTTATACAGAACAAGGCCTTAGCATGTTTCGTATACTCACTGATCGCGGTACTGAATATTGTGGTAAACCTGAACATCATGCCTATCAACTTTATTTAGGAATTGAGAATATTGATCACACAAAAACAAAGGTTCGTAGTCCGCAAACTAACGGTATTTGCTAGAGGTTCCATAGAACTATGAAACAAGAGTTTTATGATATAGCATTTCGCAAAAGAATATACGGCTCTGTAGAAGAGTTACAAATTGATGTTGATTTATGGATTAATAAGTACAATACTCAAAGAACACATTCAGGAAAGCATTGTTATGGAAAAACACCTATGCAAACCTTTCTTGATTCAAAACATATTGCTTTGGATAAGAATATTCCTAGCTACGTGAATGAGTGTCAGACACATGATACTCAGAACTTATCTGACAGTAATTATGCTGTATGATAAGTAGCTATCTGTCAGATCAAGTGTAGAGTTTTACACTTAATGAACTATCTCTAGCTGCTGCTATATATTTTGTAGTTTTTGGATCAATTACTGTTCCAAGACTCTCAAGGCCTTCAACAGCTTCTATATCAAAACCACTTATATCTGCACCATTTTTTACTAAAACATAGAACATTTCAGACATATTCAACTTTGACTGCATCGCAAGAATAATCGGCAATATCCCATCAGATATTGGAATATTTGGATCTCCACCTGATGCTAAAAGAATACTCAAAGTTTGCTCTTGTCCTGCTTGAATCGCGCGATGAACATCATTCATTCCATCTTCGCCAATAGCATTTATCTCATCAGAAATATCTGCATTTGCACCAAGCAAACATAAAGCTACACCATTTGCTGGCTCAAGGGATTTTAATCTATCATACGTAGTTATACCTTCACCATCTGCTCTTGCTATATCATAGCCAGCTTGAATCAAGGCAATCATCATCTTTGTATATTTTGGTGTGTTTTGCATAGCCGCGCCAGAGAACAAATTACCACCATATTTATTAGCTTCTGGTATTGAACTATCCTTGACATATTGAACAACAATCTCAATATCACACTCGGAGAAAGCTTTTCCAATATCTATCTCCTCTTCTTCAGCTTTAAAAACAATTAAAGAAGTCTCATGCTGTTCTGCATACTCAGCTTTAACAATCTCAGTATCAGAAAATACTATTCCTAAATCCTTTACGAAACTTTCTCCTACATTTAACTGAGATAAAATATTAACACCATGCTTCGCAACCGCACCTACAAGCGCCGTCATATCTGGCACCCATTGCAATAAGAGTCTTTGTAAGCTCCACTGCTTTTGTTTTATGCTGAATTGCATACATTACAGCGCTCATCCCGCTGACTTTAGCATCTAAATCCGCACCCAGCCTTGCAAGAAGCAATAATGTTTCAACATGACCACCTTGCACAGCAAGAATTGCAGGAGTAAATCCATCAAATTCATCCTGGATTCTATAGCTGCATTTATATCATCTCCACTTTGCGCAAGAGTAAAAACATCCCTCGTGTTACCATTACTAGCTAATAAATGCACTAGTAACCAGCCATTATCAATTTTTGGTGCTTGAGTAGTTTCTTTTGACATGGTTTTTAATTAACAATTATATTAACAATTGTTTGCATTAGTATTATGCCAAGGAGATCATCATAAAATTTTATTGCAAATGCCTAGTTAAAATCCATACAAAACATTAAATAAGCTGTTTAAACAGCTTATTTTTGTTCCAGTTCTTCTTCTGCATCTTCGTCCGATATATCGACAGGAGTATCCTCTTCTATATGACCACCTTCAGATGCCATATCTTCAACCGATTCTGCTATATCATGTTCATGATGATCGTCGATTTCATGCCTTTCTGGCTCTTCCTCATATTCTTCTTGAACCGGTTCAGCCGTTATTTCTCCACTACTTGCAGCTGCTTCTGATTCCAAAGCTGCTTGTTGCTCATCCGTTCCAAGAGCATAAACACAAAGCTCTTCAAGTGAAACACCATTTTTCTCAGCAAGCTCTTGCAACTGCGTGACTGCTTCCATAACTTCACCTGGAATCATACCACCACGAGCTTTAGAAAGCCAATCAGCTTGAAAGTGCAATGGATGATGCCCATGCTCAGGTTTACCAATAAAAATTGTAAAAGGTGACATTTGCCCACCAAAATCACAGTTTATCGTAAATTTTTTCATAGCACTACTTTTAGCTTAACTTAATGATATTCTAATTACATAACTAATAATAGTAATTGAAAAAAACTTAGGATAAAACAATTTTTACTATAATAGCTGCTTTATTTTTTCATGTAGTTTGAAGTTTGACGCGACAAGGTTATCACCAATAATTCCGCATGCGCCACCAGCTTCGCCCATAAATAACTGAATTCCAGGTGATGCTATATCTCTAGGAGTCATAATCATTGCATCAATTTTACCCCTAATAACTTGTGACAACGAATATGCATATGAATCAAAAAGCCTAATATTAGAAGAAATAGATTGAGCAGATTCGAGCTTATCATAGGAAGGAGCTATAACTATATCTTTTACATTAGTTTGACCAGAGACTCTGGCTCTAGAAGCACCAGTAACATTCGAAGCTAATCTTTCAACCCAAGACCCTTTACCTTTTTCAGCATAGTAAATCTCACCGAAGGCAGGAAAATTAATCACTGATCTTTCCGCGCTAATTTTTCCATCTTTTTTCGTAACAATGGTCGCCATAATTGCAAAAAATGGCAATGCCCTTTCAAAATTACCAAGACCATCAAGAGTCTCAACTAATACGGCTTGACCAGTAAAGTCAATAGAAGCTACTTCACTATTATTAAACACAACTGTCTTATAATATTTTCCCAAAGACTCATGCAAAGTTTGAAAAGCCTTCCCACATGATTTCTGGCAAAAAGAAGCTTTACTTTTTTCAGAAGCTTGTAAATTCTCTAATTCAAAAAAATCTCTTTGTAACGACCTTGAAGCCTTACGCGTAGCATCTACTACTAAACCAGTATCTCCTTGCATTATTTTGCCCTTTCTACAAATGTAAGATCTTCAGACTTGATAACGATCTTTTCGCCACTCACAAGATATGGAGGAACCATAACCTTCAAACCATTAGTCAAAATCGCTGGCTTATATGAAGAAGTAACCGTTGAACCTTTTATTACTGGATCAGTCTCCTCAACTTCCACAATCAAATTTGCTGGCAACTTAATACTTAGTGGAGTTTCTTGATAAAATTCAACTTCTAAATCCATGCCATCAACAAGAAGTGGTAACTTCTCACCAAGTAAATTTTTATCTAGCAATAATTGTTCAAATGAATTTGGATCCATAAAGACCAAATGATTATCTTCCGCATATAAATATTGCATTTTCTGGCGCTCAAGGAATGCTTTTTCTACACTATCCGTTGAACTAAATCTTTGATTTAATTTATTACCTGTGCGTAAGTTTTTCATTTCCACTTGAACATAAGCACCGCCTTTGCCAGGCTTTGTATGCTCAGGGTTTTTAGCCACCGCCCAAAGTTCATCCTTGTAATCTAAAATATTACCAATCTTGATCTCATTTGCAGAAATTCTCATAAGATTACTCTTTAAATTTTTTAAAATTAAATAGGGTCAATATAGGAGCAGAAATAAAAATAGATGAATATGTACCAATAAATATACCGATAAACACCAGAACACTGAAGCTCCTAATGGCTTCACCACCCAAAATAATCAGAGCAAGGTTTGCAAGTAACGTTGTAAGAGCTGTTATTGTTGTTCTAGAAAGAGTTTCATTGATACTTAAATTAATAATTTCATTTACACCCTTTCTACTATATTTTCGTAAATTCTCACGAATTCTGTCATAAATCACAACAGAATCATTCACTGAATAACCAATAACTGTTAGTATTGCAGCAATAGTGCTAAGATTAAAATCATAGTCAGTAATACTCATAAATCCAAGACTTAAAATAACATCGTGAATCAATGCAAGTAATACTCCAAGTCCAAAATGCCACTCAAACCGCACCCAAATATAAAGCATAATTGCAGCAAATGCCAAAATCATTGCCATTAGTCCTGAACGGATCATCTGTTCTCCCACTTGAGGCCCAACAAAATCTACTTTACGATATTCGAACTCATAGGGAAATTTCTCCTCCAAAGTTCTCTTAATCAAAGCAATATTTGACATTAAATCTTCTTCACTACTAACACCAACTCTGATAGATAGGTCGTGCAATGTCCCAAAATTTTGTAAAACTACTTCGCCAATATCAAGCCCACCTAAAACCTCACGCATTTCAGCTAGATCTGGCTCTTTATCAGTCCTAACTTCCATACTAATTCCACCGATAAAATCAATACCAAAATTAAATTTATGCACTCCAATCCAAACAAAACTTATTAAAAGCAATAGCAATGATATTGCATAACTCACCTTCTTAATTTTCATAAAGTCAAATTTAGGCTTAGCCGGGAGTAATCTCAAAGGGAATAATTGCATTTGAATATTTTTCGCTCTGTATCTTTGAATAATTTACGACATTCTACATTATGCTGCCAGACAAATCCAGCAAAATAATACTTAACCATTTTGTATTCAAAAAGAATTATAGACATAGAGTAGCGTCATTCTAGACGAAGATCTAGAATCTAGGAATATTTCCAGTTATTCTCATGTTAATAAACAAAACTCAAGTTTCTCTCTTGTTCTCCTCATAAATATTAAAGAGACGATAAATTTTATAGGAAATAATTTTTATAAAAAACACGAATTTCACACACAAAAAAGGGCGAAACCGAAGCTTCGCCCTTTAATATATAATCTAAAACCAGATCTAGCTAGCTTTCTTTATCTGCTCAACGATATGAGCAAAACTTTCTGGATTATTCACCGCTATTTCCGCAAGCATCTTACGATCCACTTCAATACCAGCTTTTTTCATTCCACCAATAAAAGTTGAGTAAATCATACCATGCTGACGAGCAGCCGCGTTAATTCTTTGAATCCAAAGACCTCTAAAGTCACGCTTACGATTTCTTCTATCGCGATAAGCATATTGAAGCGCTTTTTCTACTCTTTCGATAGCTACTCTGAAACAGTTATTAGCTCTGCCTCTATAGCCTTTAGCCATTTTGATAATTTTCTTATGGCGATTTTTTGATATTTTTCCTGATTTTGCACGTGTCATATTCTAAACTTCCTAATTTAATTAACTATTTGGGAGAAAAATTTTCTTTATTCTCTTTGCATCTTGCTCGCAAAGAACTTCAGTTCCTCTCTGATTACGAAGTTGAGACTTGCTGCGGCGTCTCATCATATGCTGCTTACCAGCTTGACCCGCCTTTACTTTTCCAGAAGCTGTTAAGCTGAAACGCTTTTTTGCACCTGAATGGGTTTTCATTTTAGGCATAATAATCCTCAAAATTTGGTATTTAACAAATGCTACAAATAGCAAAGCAAATTAGGCATACCAGGGCCAAGTTGCTTTTCCAAGCGAGAATTATATCTATAAAAGCTAAATTTTGCAAATTATTTTTTTGTTATGCAATACTCTCCATAATTGGCTATTATAATCAAACTGTAGGAAATATTCATGATATGGCTGGCACCCTACTCTATAAGCTTGGTATTTATTATCATACAAAATATCTTCCATTATATTGTCACATGGTAGATTTTTACCATTCAAAAACTCTTTGAATCCCAATTTCTCATATTCATATTGAAATGACTTCACATATTGCTCATCATTTCTTTTAGCTTCCGATATATATTTCTTCGCTAATCTATCAACACATTCTTGTTTTGAAAATGGTTCTAGCGCATAACAACCAAGATATTGCTTTGCCTTATTTTCCTTTTGGCACGCAGAAAGAACTAAAGGAAAAACTATAAAAATAACTTTATTTCTCATAATCACCTCCAACTTTAACCGCTAGTGCAATATAGTATTTGAGTATTTCTTTTTGTGCAGCGCTGTTGCATATTTTTAGCAAATCATTAAGCAATATATGAGCTTTGATTGGATCAGATGCAATTGCATAATCCAAAGCATTTTTACTATTTTCATCAAAATAAAATGGATCAGCACCGTCGGAGATTAGCTGATACATATCGGAAATATTACCAGACTTTGCTGCTTCTATCAGTTCTTGCTGTTTGTTATTCATGTGTTTTATCCTCTCTAGTTTAAACAAGGAGGTTCTCAAATAGAACCTCGATATTTTTCTAGCTACCAAAAAGGATTAATTAAATCTCCCAATGGTAGCCGGGAGGGTTGGAAAAACTGCATAAGAAAACAGCTATAACAGAGACCACAAGTGCAAGCAAAAGCCTGCACCCTAGATACAACTATTATCACCCCCGACCATAAAAAATCGAGAGCATATCATTTATGCGGCTGATACATACCGTTCTTATGACAGAGGTTTCCAAACCTCAGAACGGCAATCTACCGTTCCGGTTTTGAGTCTAATATAACCCGAACTATGTATAAGAAAAGGACTGCATAGCTAGTGATATTGGGGTATTCTGTATTTTTGCAATCTAAAAAAGGTACCCCAATGAATATAGATTACGATAGTTTGTTCTGCTTTGTCGATGATTTTTGTAAAGGATTTGAAAATTGGTACAAAAAGACACTCATTACCAGTGGTATTAGAAAGCGTAATAAACCATGTAAAATGAGCTTGTCAGAAATAATAACTATCCTGATAGCTTTCCATCAATCTGGAATGTCATGCTTTAAATATTTTTACCTAGAACTTATGAGGAATCACAGAAACTTATTCAGCTACTTAGTACATTACGATCGCTTTACAGCACTAATAAAACTTGCTTTCCCTGCTGTGGTTTGCATGCTTAAAAGCCTTGAAGGTAAGGTAACAGAATATATGTTTATAGATGCAACGCCTATGGCTGTTTGTCATAATCTTCGAGAAAAAAGACATAAAGTTTTTAAAGGATTAGCTAAAAAAGGCAAGACTTCTACTGGTTGGTTTTTTGGCTTTAAGTTGCACTTTATTCTCAATACATTCGGAGAAATTGTAAGTATGACTATTACTGGTGGCAACGTTAATGATCGTTCTCCAGTTATGGAAATGGTGAAAGGTATTACTGGTAAACTTATTGGTGATAAAGGGTATATATCCAAAAAACTATCCGCTGAATTATTTGAACAAAAAGTGACTTTGATTACTAAAATCAAAAAGAATATGAAAAATATTTTAATGGATACTACAGATAAAATGATGTTGATGCGTCGTAGTTTTATTGAGACTATATTCTCCTCTATGAAGTCATTGAATACTTTGATTCATAGTAGGCACAGATCACCTATCAACGCTTTTTCTCACTTATTTGCTGGACTCATAAATTACCAAATTAGAACTGATAAACCATCTCTAGATCAAATGGTAAAATTAGATTCTTATGCATAGTTGGGGTTAATATAATTGAAAATGAAGTCAAGATTTTTTGTAATATGGCTTTCTCAAACACACCCAAATGTCATCCTCGCGAACGCGGGAATCCATACAGAAAAAATTGTTCTAATCAACAACTACTTCAAGCTATTCGCTATTTTATATATTTCCTTTCTACTATATTGATTCTTATATTTTGCAAACACCATATCGGACGCGGATTTTGCACTTGCCCCGCTTGATAAAATATCATTAAGCTCTTTTGCCAAAACATCTTTAGCAATTTCTTGATTAGCCTTACCTGATATACTTAAAACTACCTCTCCCTTTGCTGGGTTCTCTGTATAATATTTCATCAATTCAGAAAGCGGAGCCATCTTTGACTCTTGATATAATTTTGTCAGCTCTCTAGATACATTTGCCTCTCTATCACCCAAAACTTCTTGAGCCACTTCAAGAGATTGTAGCAACCTCTTCGATGTTTCATAAAATACTAGAGTTACCTCTAACATCCCTAGCTCATGAAAAACATTACTTTTTCCTTCTTTTGTTTTTGGCAAGAAACCAGCAAAAATAAATTTATCAGTTGGGAGCCCAGAAATACTAAGAGCTGTAATTATTGCACATGCACCTGGTACCACATCAACACTCACTCCTGCTTCTTTAAATTCACGCACTAACTTATATCCAGGATCCGATATAAGGGGCGTTCCAGCATCGGAAACCAAACTAACAATCTTACCAGCTTCAATCAAAGTTTTGATATAATATCTTTGTGTTTCATCACTGTTATCATTATAAACTTTTAATGGCACTTTAATACCATGTTTCGCTAGTAATTTACTAGACACTCTGGTATCTTCACAAAATATAATATCAGAACCAGCAAGTACATCCAGCGCTCTGAGCGTGATATCGCCTAAGTTACCAATTGGTGTAGATACAATATAAAGACCTGGTTTAAGATTCACTTATCATTACGCTTTGGAGAATTACTTATGCATAATATAAAGCAAAAAATCCTAAAATTCATCATTTCTTTTTCATTCTTAATAACAATTACAGCCTGCGACCAGGTGAAGAACTTTTCAGACTTTAAAAATGTACTAGGAAAAAATGTTGTTGATATAGCTATTTTGCTTCCAATGACTGGACCTGAAGCAGAATTAAGCAAAGAATATGCAAAAATGATCAAAATCGGTTTATCAGATGGAGTAAAAACAAAAATCAGAGTCACTACTTATGATTCAACGAATCAAGAAAAACTAAATACCTCATTAAACAAAATCTTTGATATCGGCACTGACATAATCATTGGTCCAATTTATTCGCAAGCAACAAAAACAGTTGCGCAAAAAGCCAAAGATAAGAGCACTATTGTTCTTTCATTATCCAACAACCCTGTGCTTGCTGATAAAAATATTTATATCTATGGACATGCTCCAATAAGGCAACTTGAACAGATAACCAACTATTTCCTTGATCATAAATATCAAAACTACATTGCCCTTCTGCCAGCTGGAAGATATTCCACTACAGTAAGCAAAATATTAAATGATATGATTGCTAATAGAGATGGCACTCTCGCACGTGTTGAATTTTATGGTGGCTCTCCAGAAGATATGGCAAAATCAGTTAACTTAGTATCTGATACTGTTGATAATTTAAATGAAAGCGATCTAAACCTAAAACAACCAATTATTTTAGTTGCTGATGATCCAGCCACTCTGGAAGTTCTTTACAGCAATGCAAAAAAATATAATCTAGATAAACGAGCAATAATAGCCGGTGATAGCAGGGTTGATATAGATTACACACCACCAGTAGATGTGACATTCACTGGATCACTAAATATTACTAACACGAACCTAACCATGCGAGCCATGAAATCTGGAATCAAACATATTTCATTCATGCATGCTATCGCATATGATGCAGGTAAAATGATCGGTGATCGTATTGGCTCAGGTTTCAATAGAACAAGATTCGTCGCTCAAATGAACTCCTCTGAACCTTTTGTTGGAATTTCAGGAAGCATACATTTCACTGATTCCATTGCTCAGCGCAAATATGACATAGTAAAAAAAGAGGGCGGTAAGTACAAAACAATGACAGAACAGGCAGAAGGTCACACTGCATCTCACTAGATTTGTTATTTTAATTGTAGAAAGTTTTGAGTTGATCCAAAAATCGTCTACCAGGCTCCAGAGAAGAATAAATAGCATGCTATTTATTAAATTCAAAAAGCTAGGAACAACAAAAAAGCTGAATTTATATTATAGAAATACAAAGATATAAACTTACTATTTCTAAACAAAAAACTGATAGCTAAAAGAAATATAAAAACAACTAAATCAAACACAGAAAGCCAAACAGAGGCTGGTAATATAATATTAATTAGATCTTGCTTTAAAATATCGTCGATTTTTATAGTAAACACAGCCATCAAAAAAATCGCTACACAACAAAATGCCACTAACCAATATATAATCGACTGATCCTGTAATGTTCTAAAAAGAACAGCCTCCATCACCAAAGCTGTTGTTAAAATTTTAGGAACGAATCGATGCTCTATCCGGATAATAAATGCTAGAGAAAGGGTGATACAGAAACAAAATTTTAATAAAAATATTTCAATATTATGGCTATAAAAATAAGCACATAATACCGCAAAAAATCCGCAGGTAATTTCTAAATATAAATATGATAATGATATTTTTTTGCCGCAATAATTACAACTCCCTTTCGTGCTAATCCAGCTAAGAATAGGTAAGTATTCATAAAAGCGCAGAGGATGTTTACAATCAGAACAAAATGGTGGCTCAGTCTTTGAACCATTAAATCCATAAGGGATAATATTTCTAGGAAGTCTATATAACAAAGTCGTAGCAAAGTTGCCTATAAGCAAGCCAAAAACAAACAAAGACAGATATATAAATATCATAAACTAACGGCCTACTCCGCCACCACGATCCATTCCGCCACCACCTTTCTTAAAATCGGCAACTTGCCTTTTTAACTGAGCCACCTCCAAAGATCCATATTTTTTGAGATCAGATTCCTTCCCTCCTTCATATTTTGAAGCAAGCTTAACTCCACCCTCAATCAAATTATGTTTATAGTTATCTTTTGCAGTCTCTCCAGCAATTCTTTTAGGATTCATGACCTTATATACTTCATATACAGCAAAATTTTTCATTATACGCTTTAAGTTCTTTTTTGCCTCAAGGTTAAGAATATGAGTTCTATCCTTACGACTTACTCGTCCTAATGTTGGATCTAACTCTTCATCAAGCTCTTGCAAAAATTTACGACATAATTCCTCAGCGTCGCGAGCAATTTTCTGTTCATCAGCATCAACTCCACCAAGCTCCTCAGGATCAATTTGTTTCTTTTTTTTCAAATGTTCTTTTATTAAAAGTATCAACTTACTTTGCACCTCTGTAAGCTCATGACATTCATCAATAAGCTGGTCAACAGCTGCACCTAAATCATCATCCTTTTCCATATCTTCAAATATATGGGCAAGTTCTGATTCAAATTTCTGTTTAACATGAGGATCAATAACATCTAAAATACTCTGAAACTCCTCGTCACTTTTCTTTTTTTTACTCTCTTGATCAAACATAAAAACTCTACTTTAATATTTATGATCTACCTGTTGATTGCCCCTTGCCCACAGACAATTCAACATCAAATTCTTTTCCAATAGTTTGAACAGACTTTTCAATTCGAATCTTTTTTGTGCCTGACTGAGTAGCTGCAACTTTAAGAGCCGCATCACAAACTTTTTTAATTGCATCGGGCGTAAACACTTCTTCATCGCAAGCATAATAAATATCCGATATTTTCTGCTGATTATCATCAATTATAGCTGTATATAGAGTATTAATCTGCTCTTGGGGCGACATAGATTCAAGCTCATCTTCCAAAGTTTCACCAGAAATTCTACTTCGTCTCGCTATTATTTTTATCTCCTCATCGCTTTTTGCTGTAGGTTTATGTGTAAAGCCATCCATATTTAATCCACTTCCTGCCCTACTTTGAGCAGGCTTGAGTTTAACCCCTTTTATTGCATCCATTAAACTAGCAGCATCTTGTTGCACTCCAGCATTTCCTGCAGATGGAGGTGGCGGAATGTCTCCTTTCTTCACACTAACCTTTTCCACTGGTGGAGGTGGTGGAGGTGGCGGAATGTCACTCACCTCTTCTGCAGCACTTCCAACTTTAACAGCAGCTTCCTCTATTTCAGGTTCAGGGCTAGGCAAATGTTCTCCTCTCTCAACTCTAGCATTTGTTTCCATAACAGCTTTTTCAACTAGCTCCAGATCTTCTTCTGAAAAAGTTGGGGCTGACTCTAAAATTGGCTCATCCCATTCATTGAATTCACCCGTTTCTTTTTCGGTTTGATGAACTTTCAAAGATTCAATTAACTCAGCGTTACCATCAACCATTGCAGAGTATAAAATATTCATCTGGCTTTGCTTATCCTTAGCATTTAGGACATTATTAGGAGTTTTTTCCCCTTCTTCACCCATTCTCCTCCTGATTGCATTCAACACGCCAGAGCCCTCTACTTCCCTATCCTCTTCTGCTTTAGAATAAACAAAATCTCTTACACCAATATCATTCATATGATCTTTAGAAACGATAGAACCTTTTTTCTCCCCCCTCTCTTCTGCGCGCCTTCTTATTGATTCAAGCAAACTCTCTGGTTGCGAACTTGATCTTATATTCTCACTCTCAACACTTGGTGATGATGGAGCTGGTGGAATATTACTTGCCTTAACGCCCGCATTCTCCACTGGCGGAGGTGGCGGTGCTGGTGGAATATTACTTGCCTTAACACCCGCATTCTCCACTGGTGGCGGAGGCGGTGCTGGCGGAATATTACTTGCCTTAACACCCGCATTCTCCACTGGCGGAGGTGGCGGTGCTGGTGGAATATTATCTTTTACACTAGCTTTAGATTCCCTTTCAAGAGTTGCTGGCGCCGCTTCAATCTCCATTGTAGGAGAATTAATACCAGTACTTTTACCTTGAGCCTTTGAATGTTCTTTACTTGGAATCTCTACTCTATCATCTTTTTTTGTTGAAAGGTTTTGAGTTGTATCCTTAAGATCAGATTTTGTTTCTTCAAGATTTTTCTTATTGGTAAAAGTAAAGGCATTTTTAATAGCAACTATCAAAGTTCTAAAAAATCCATTATCAACCTTTTGCCCTGACTCTACTCCTTTTACGAACTCATCACTAGCCCTACTCGTCGCCCAATTGCTTTTTGACGCACCAACTGATTCCGACAATTCATTTAATCTAGCACGCAAATGTACTATTTCATTCCTTGCCGCATCATTTTTTTCTATCTGCTCGTTAACTTGTTCTTGTGTTAAAGAATTTTCTTGCCCAGGTTTAAATGATTCAAGCAAAGCCTCTTGATACTCATTTAATTCTGATTCTTGAGCCTTAAGAGTCTCCATAGCATCATGCAACACACCACCTTCTTTAAAAGCTTCTTGTAATTCAGCATTACTACCGCTTGCCTTTACATACCCAACAAGGGATTCACCAAAATCATTATAATCCTCAACTGACGCCATACATCATTTCTCCGAATTGATTTGCATATATTGAAGTTACAATAAGAATCTTACCCAAGTCAATAAAAGCTAATTTCTCAAAGAAATATAAGAGATAAATTTACCAATTAAGAATTTAGTGTGTTGTATTTTCTCTATTTAACGCAATAAATTTAAATATCTGAAGAATAATTAACGAGAGTTTTGCGTAATTTGTAAAACTACTTTTTTAAAGTCTTTCTTAAGCTTTAGAAAATCAACTTTATCTAAGCCAATTTTTGGTATAACAATAAGGGCTTTTTTATTAATATCAACTAACGGATCTTGAATCAGAATATTTAGAAGATGCTTTATCCTTCTTTTAGCCTTATTTCTAATTACAGCTTTTTTAGAAAATTTACGACTTACCTTAAGTCCTAAAAAAGTTGCATTATCAGATGGACAACACAATGAGGAAATATTTGAGGAGAGGATAATAATAAAGCATGATCCGTGTTTTTTCGAACCATGCTTATTAACGAAATCAAATTCTTTCTGATTTTTTAATGAAAAAACAGACACATGAACTATTTAACTACGCAGTTAATTTTTTACGCCCTTTAGCCCTACGATTTCTAATCACAGTTCTGCCACCAA
The DNA here is from genome assembly GCA_965233855.1 of Rickettsiaceae bacterium. Classification (GTDB taxonomy): domain Bacteria; phylum Pseudomonadota; class Alphaproteobacteria; order Rickettsiales; family Rickettsiaceae; genus Megaera_A. Next base: position 1,144,779 of record OZ247586.1, read on the forward strand.
CTGTAGCCATTCTTGCTCTAAAACCGTGTCTTCTTTTTCTTACTATATTGCTTGGTTGAAAAGTACGTCTCATAACATCAACTTAATCTTTATTTAAATATCGAGGCACATTGTAATAAACAATACTACAAATGTCAATCCATTGTCTCTATAATTTTTTAAAACTAAATCTTGTTTAATAAGAGTAGCTCTATAGGATAGATTATACGGTTCTGTCGCATGTGTTAGCATCTAATCTTAAAAATTATAATTCTCAGATTTCAGGCGTTATGAAGCCATGAGGGTTTGAAAATTCTCAAAAGCATAAAGGTAAGAATCAGCTCCAATAATTTGGCCTTTCTGAATCATTCTAATATTTTCTATTCCTGTAATAGTGATTTTTGCAGATTGGAAGTTTTTAAACCCCAGCATAGGCTTTGTTCGCTTCTTAATAAATCTATGATCTTGTTCCATAATATTATTGAAATATTTGTTTTGAATAATCTCTATTTTCTCATTTTCTAATAGATTATCATTTGCACTATTAAGAGCTGATTTATTACTTCCGCTTTTATCAATATTCACCTTATCAGGAATATCATTATTTTTAAACGCTTTACGGAAGAACGCCTTAGCAGACGCTTTATCCCTGCTCTTCCTCAGCAAAAACTCTATAGTATTACCCAAAGAATCTACAGCACGATAGAGATAAATCCAGCGACCATCCAGCTTGATATAGATTTCATCCATACGCCAACTTGAACCAACTGCTTTCTTTCTTTTTCTAACTTGCTTATCTATCAACGTAACAAATCTTTTAATCCATCTTTGTAGAGTACTATGATCTATTACTGCGCCTCTGATATGAGCTAGCTCCTCAAGATCTCGATAGCTCAAGGAAAATCTACATTTCATATAAACAAACAGCATTATTATTTCCGGCGAGGAACAAAAACCTTTGAAATATTTTGTTAATTTAGGGGAAATAGCATATCTCATGTAAAGCCTTTTTTATTTTCAGTATATTCTCTTTGATTGACTTTCACAACACATGCGACAGAACCGATTATACTACTATGAACAAATATATTATATAATTTATATTATTGATCATGACCTACATCTTTATTTTTACTATACTTGCTACCGCTTCACTTTTACTAGGATTAATATCTATGGCTGCTGGAGCAAAATATAACAAAAAATATGGGACAAAATTAATGTCGTTAAGAGTTAGCTTTCAAGCTATAGCAATCTTATCCTTAGCAATTGCTTACTTTTCTAATCAATAACAATGCCTTAAATTATAACAAATATTTTACACAAGTTAATATCCACAAATATTGTGGATAACTCTGTGAGTAACATGTTATCTGGGCACTATAATTCCAATCCCCTTCAGCCACGCGAGTAAGTTGACTAAAAAATAAGCGCTCCTCCACAACCCGCATAGCACTTGTGAGACAACGAAAAACCAAGGCAACAAGCCACAAAAAAAACACTTAACAAAAAGTAGTAAATATTAGTGTGTGCATAACTCAAGGCGTTTTTTGCAAAAAACATTGGCATTTTCCACTTGGGATTAAGATTAATAAATTATTTTTTCTTCTAAAAGATGCAAAATAATGGACAAATTAAATACGGATATGCTATTGTCCAAAATATCGACAATTATACTAATATAAAAAAACCTGTAATGAGCTATATTGAATGCACTCTTACCATAACTAAAACATTCACCACCAGCTTGGCTGGTAAATAAATCTCGTCACTCACTAAATTCAACACTTATTTTTAATTTTATTATATATATTCCTATGTTTAGACAGATGCCTATAGTTTTGGCTATGCTTATTGCCGTAATTATTGCTTTTGAAAGCTTTATTCCCCAAGCTATTGCTATAAATCTTTTTGCTTTAAGCCTCACTATTAAATCTGCAATTATTTTTATATTACCATTTATAATTTTCAGCTTATTGTATAAAGCCGCTGTCTCTCTTGCAAAAGATGCATCAAAAATAATATTAATAATTCTTTCTGGAGTAATATTATCCAACTTTATCGCCACAACATTAACACAATTCATTGGAAGCTGGATTCATAATTTTGATATATCAATTTCTATGCCAGATGAAAAACATAGCTTGATATCAGAATCTTTTATCACCTTCCCTACTATCATCTCAAACCATGTCGCAATGTTTTCTGGTATTATTTTCGGTATTATTTCTACAAAAATCGCACCAAACAATGCTTTGAAATTTGCTACAACTTTAGAATTTCTAGTAAATAAATTACTTAAAATTATTACTATGCTAATACCCATATTTGTTACAGGCTTTGTAATCAAATTACAGTTTGACGGTATAATCATGCAAATCATTAAAGATTATACTTCTATCTTTGCAATAATTGGAATATCTCAATTCGGGTATATAATTTTTCTATATTTTATGTTTAATAAATTCAACCCAAAAAAAACCACAATAGCAATTAGAAACATGCTTCCTGCAGCACTTAGTGGATTCAGTACAATGTCAAGCGCAGCAAGCATGCCACTAACTCTAATCGGCACAGAAAAAAATGCTGAAAATAAAGATCTAGTGCACACAGTGGTACCAGCAACCGTGAACATACATCTAATTGGAGACTGTATTGCTATACCATGCTTCGCCTTTGCAATATTGAAAAATTTTGATATCGCGCAGCCCGATCTTGCAACATATTTTATGTTTACTATTTACTTTGTGATTGCAAAATTTTCAGTAGCAGCGATTCCAGGTGGTGGAATAATTGTTATGCTGCCAATTTTAGAACAATATCTTGGGTTTAACTCCAATATGCTCTCTCTGATCACTGCACTATACATATTATTCGATCCAATAATAACTAGTGCAAATATTCTAGGGAACGGAGTTTTTGCCAAAATCATAGATATAATTTCACCAAAAAACAGCACCGAAAAATGACTAATTTTCAAATAGATCCCATTTTGGAGCGTGATAGTGTAATCATTACAAATCTAAAACTCTGTCAAATACGATTAATTAACAACTCCGATTTTCCATGGCTAATCTTAATTCCCATGAAAAATAACATTACAGAAATTATGGATCTGTCTCATGACGAATATAATCAAATGAATGTTGAGATTAAACTTGTCGCAACAAAGTTCAAGCAAATAACAGAAGCTGATAAATTAAATATCTCAACAATTGGCAACGTAGTATCGCAGCTACACATACATATTATCGCTAGAATGAAAAATGACAAACTATTTCCGAAACCAGTTTGGGGACACACATTCACGCCTTATACAAAAGAAAATATTGGAGAAATTATACAACATTATCAAAAAAATCTGACCAACTAAAATTTATAATTGTAGCTTCATCCCCACATGACTATCTACAAACCCTAATTTTTTATAAAATTTCTTAGTATTTAATCGGGTTTTATTTGTCGCTAATTGAACCATTGAAGCTCCATTATCTTTGCCATAGACAATCGCCCAACGAATTCAATCCTTCTCCATAAGAATTACTTCCTAAATCAGAGGCGATTCTAACTGCTTCAATATTCAATCTAATACTACCCTGGTAAGTCAAGCTTGGCATCAAAGTAAGATGACAAGTACCTATGATTTTGCTACCTATACGCATAATAACAAGCATTTGATTCGAATCACGATCAATCAAATCAAATGTTTTTGAGTACAACTACAAATTACTAAGCGATTCTCTTTTGCTACCAAGATCATCATCAAGTAATAATTGAACTATTTATCTTGCAAATCATCTAATTCTGCTCTGCAATAAGTTATCTTATCATTCATAAACGCCTCATATAAAATCTTTCAGACCACCTTGACGAACTAAAGTATTGAGAGGTAGGAATAACTTTTTAGGAAGATCGTCTAAATTATACCATTCCCAACTTTCTACTTTTTCTGGCTCCATGTTAATTACTTCCTGTTCTTTAGAAAAAGAAGCGCACATAAATATTGATATATAATGTTTTTTTGTATCAACAAACACGTCATTTGTTAATGAAAGAAAACTTGGTTTGGCAATCTCAAAACCAACTTCTTCTTTAACTTCACGGATTGCACATTCTTCAAAGGACTCACCAAATTCTAAATGCCCTCCAGGAGGGCCAAAATCTCCCTCACCATGACTAGTGGACCTTTGCCCAAGGAGCAATTGATTAGAGTCATTAAAAACCAAAACGCCAACACCAACTTTTGGTCTTACTATCATGCACATAAATCACCTTCACTTTTAATAAAATTATATTATATGAAAACTTTAATAACAACAATCCAAAGGTCCAGTTGACCACACCAATGAATAGGAGTAACATGATCTCCAAATTTTACTTAATATTATAATTCTTTCAAAATCATATCAACAAATACAAAACATGATTAAAAACTTACCATTCTTACTCGTCGTTTCGCTTCTCACTTGCTGTGTTGAAGTAGACATTTCTGTGCCAAGTTTTCCAGATATCTCAGATTATTTTGGAATATCAGACGGCTTAACCCAGATGACTATAGCAATGAATTTTTTAGGATTCTGCCTCTCCAGCATAGTATATGGACCGCTTTCAGATGCATTTGGTCGTCGCAAAGTAATGCTTGTTGGAAACTCCATAATGCTCATTGGTGCAATAGGCTGCACACTAGCTGATTCAATTGAACTACTTCTTTTTGCCAGATTAATCCAAGGTATTGGAGCTAGCACTTCAGCTGTTGTTGCTTTTGCGATTGTTGCAGATGCATATTCTGCGGATAAATCAGCAAAACTTATAGGAACAATGAATTCCCTTATCACAGTTTTCATGTCAATTGCACCAATTGCTGGTGGATTTATCAATGAATCTATTGGCTGGAGGGGTAATTACTCAACGATAGCTGCAATATCAGTTATATCATGGATTATGCTATATTTTTGGCTTCCTGAAACAAAGAGTAGGTTTGAAGTCTTTGATACTAAAAAAATTATAAATGACTTTAAAATATTAATGTCTGATAAAACTTTTATGTACGCCTCCCTTACTCCAAGCTTAACATTTGCTGGCTGGATGAGTTTTGTAGCATGCGGATCATTTTTATACATAGAAACATATAATTTGCCAATAATGTACTACGCACTACATCAAGGAGTGGTTATTTCAGCATTTTCTGTATGCAGCCTATATAGCGGACAAATAAATAAGTTTATTGGAGCACATAATTGCGTAATTTATGGCACAATATTTATGATTACAGGTAGTATATCTATGCTGACTGTTTCGCTGATTTTTGATATAGCACCATATCTAACGAGTCTATCAATGATTCTCTATGGCCTTGGTGCAGCAATTTCTTATCCTGTAGTATTTGCTCGTTCACTTGAACTTTTTCCAAACATAAGTGGAACAGCTTCTTCTGTAATAATGTCTATTCGTTCTCTGCTATGCGCTGCATTTATTGCAGTATCTAGCTATATTTATTATGGAAAGCTTTGGACTGTCGCGGTCATGATACTAATAGCTGCACTATTAGTTGCTATATTTACATTCTTGTTGCTCAAGTTGATTTCATTTGATACAAAAGAACCCACAATTGAATTATAACTGACATATGAAAAAACAAATACTCTACCCTAAATTTATTCCTAGAATCTTTGCGATGACCATAGATTTGGTTATACTTTCAATTGCACTTGCTCCTATAATGAATATAATTTCACAATATGTTTTTGTGTTTACTTTTCAAGATTATTTTTTAGCAAATGGAATAAACACATCTGATGTTGATGCAATGTCTGTAGCTGTTAAAACACCTGAATTTATGGATCAACTTTCAGCTTCCAAATTTCTTGGCTATATCATTACTTTATTCATCATAAACACATCCATAATGGGCGCCTATTTTATTATTTTTTGGCGCAAATTCTGCGCTACTCCTGGTAAAATGATAATGAGAATGAAAATAGTTGATGCGGATGATTATTCAACCCCTTCTACATACCAACTAATTAAAAGATTTATTGGTTATGTAACTGCATTAATCGGCATTTGGTCAATCTTATTCAGTAAAAGAAGGACAGCGATGCACGATAAAATTGCAAATACTGTTGTAATTAAAAGTTAAATTGTCTATAGTTTTTTTACAAAAAGATTAATTTATTGTAAGAAGATTTGTAACTTTTCTTGATTTAGTCTTATTAAATTGCTATTATGATTGTGTCTTCATCATAGGAAATCTTAACGATGCATAGTGTATTTTACGGTGTTTTACCAATTTTCTTAATAGCTTTCTTAGGAAGCATAATTAGAAGAAAATGGCTAACATCTGATGAATTTTGGCGTGGTTTAGAAAAACTTTCATTCTATATTTTATTCCCAGCAATGCTTTTTGAGCACACTTCAAAGGTTGATTTTAGTGGCACAGAATTTATGAGACTGACCTTAGCTCTAATTATCGCGAACCTAATCATCGCTACTATACTTATTATTTATCAATCTAAAAATGAATATGACAGGATACAATTCACGTCTGTTTTTCAAGGAGCTACAAGATATAATAATTATATATTCTTTGCTGTTGGCGCCGCTCTATTTGGTGATGAAGGACTTAGAATAATAGCTACAATATCACCTTACTTACTAATATTAACAAACATCACAGCCGTGATGTCATTTGCGCATTACATTCCAAAAAATGGCAGTCGATTAACAAAGAGAAAAAGCTTATTGCTTATGGTCAGATCAATTGGCGCAAATCCATTTGTTCTAGCAAGTATCGCAGGAGTTAGCTTTAATTATTTTCAAATAGTTCTAAATTCTGGCGTTGAAAAAACAATTCACAATCTATCTGATTCAGCTTTAGCAATTGGAATATTAATTGTTGGAGCCGGTATTAAACTAAAAATCAAACCTGGACATTTTAAACAAATAGTAGCTACAAGCGGTGTAAAATTGATTCTAATGCCGATAGTTACATTTCTGGTTTTATGGGTGATGAAAATAACAGGAACCACAAAATCTGTTGGTATATTATTCAGCTGCCTACCTTGTGCTAGCTCTTCATACATCCTATCAAGACAGCTTGGTGGAGATCCAGAAACAATGTCTTCTATAATAACTTTCACAACAATCTTTTCGATCTTGTCATTATCTATGCTTGTGTATATCCTTGGTTAGATAGTAATATTCTGCAAATTCACATACAAACACTAAAAATATCGATATGGAAAATACAAAATCTCCAGAATACATTAAAGCTCTTGAATATCATCAAAAAGGCCAGCCAGGCAAGATAGCTCTAAAAGCTACAAAAGAATTAGTTTCTCAGCAAGATCTAGCCTTAGCTTACTCCCCAGGAGTAGCGGCACCATGCCTTGAGATTCAAAAAAACCCAGAAGATATTTATAAATATACAGCAAAAGGTAATACGGTTGCTGTAATCTCAAATGGAACAGCCGTACTTGGCCTAGGCTCAATAGGAGCCGCCGCTTCAAAACCAGTAATGGAAGGAAAGGCAGTTTTATTTAAAAAATTCGCAGATATAGATTGTTTTGATATCGAAGTTGATTGCACCGATCCTGATAAGTTTATCAATGTTGTGAGATATTTAGGACCAACTTGGGGAGGGATTAACCTTGAAGATATAAAAGCCCCAGAATGCTTTATCATCGAAGAAAAACTCAAAGAATTAATGGACATTCCAGTATTTCATGATGACCAACACGGGACTGCAATAATAACTGCTGCTGGACTAATCAATGCTGTATTTCTTACAAAAAGAAAAATGTCAGAAGTCAAAATCGTTGTTAATGGAGCTGGTGCCGCAGCTATGTCTTGTATTAACCTTGCAATTTCTCTAGGAGTAAGCAAAAATAATGTAATATTATGTGACACTAGAGGGGTGATTTATAAAGGCCGCTCTGAAGGAATGAACAAGTGGAAAGAAGAAAAAGCCGCTGACACTAAACATCGCACTCTTGAAGAAGCAATGGTTGGAGCTGATGTATTTCTTGGTTTATCTGCAAAAGGAGCGGTATCAAAAGAAATGGTTGCTTCTATGGCCAAATCACCAATTATTTTTGCAATGGCTAATCCAGACCCAGAAATCACACCAGAAGATGTATTATCAGTCAGAGATGATGCAATCATAGCTACTGGTAGATCTGATTATGACAATCAAGTAAATAACGTGATGGGCTTCCCTTATATCTTCAGAGGTGCACTAGATGTAAGAGCAAAATCTATCAACGAAGAGATGAAGTTAGCAGCAGCTAAAGCATTAGCAGAACTAGCTAGAAAACCAGTTCCTGGAGAGGTATATAGAGCCTATGGGTCAAAGAAAAAATCATTTGGCCCTGATTATATTATCCCAGTACCATTCGATCCTAGATTAATTACGACTATTCCAGTAGCAGTCGCAGAAGCGGCCATAAAATCCGGAGTCGCTCAAATAGATAACTTGGATATTAAAGCATACAAAGCCGAACTTGCTAGCAGACTAAACCCAACATCAACATACATGCATTTTGTCTATGAAAGAATTCATCATGCTGATCCGCAAAGGGTTATCTTTGCTGAAGGTGAAGAAGAAGAAGTTATAAAAGCAGCTATGATGATGCGTGATGAAAACTATGGAACGCCAATCATAGTTGGTAGAGATGCTAAGATCGACCCGATCGTTGAATCAATGGGAGATGGTTATAGTCTTGATGGTATTAAAGTTATTAATGCTGCAACTAATTCACATATTGATAAATATATAGACAAGCTATATGCGAAACTTCAACGTAAAGGCTATTTACGTAGAGATTGCGCCCGTATGGTAACAACAGATAGAAACGTATTCTCAGCATGTATGATTGAATGCGGTGATGCAGATGCTATGGTCACCGGTATAACTAAAAGCTACTACAACAGTTTGGATGATATTTGCAAAGTAATCAAACCAAAGAAAAACAAAAGAATTCTTGGTTACTCTATCATGCTGTCTAGTAAACATAATATTATTATTGCAGACAATACTGCCTGTGAGTTTCCACAATCAGACGACCTAGTCGAAATCACATTGCAAACAGCTAAAGCTTCAGAAGCACTTGGCTTCAAACCAAGAGTAGCTATTCTATCTTTCTCTAATTTTGGAAACCCTGAGAAAGAAAAAACAGCAAGAATAAGAAATGCTATTGAAAAACTAGACAAAATGAATCTTGATTTTGAATATGATGGTGAAATGACAGCAGATGTTGCACTAAACCCTGATTTGCAAAAAATATACCCTTTCTGTAGATTAAGCGGACCTGCAAATATACTAATAATGCCAGGACTGCATTCAGCAGCAATTTCCACAGACTTACTAGAAGAATTAGCTGGCGGCATTTTCATCGGACCAATCCTTAATGGCTTTGAATACCCGGTACAAATAGTTCCAATGGGTTCGTCAGCAGGTGATATTCTTAAAGTAGCAGCGTTTGCAGCAATAGAATCAATAAATGCAAAGAAAGAAAAGTAGAAACTAGTTTTACTTATTCAACAAAAAACTAAACTGCGCTCCAACTCCAGTGCTTTTAACTGAAATTGAACCGCCGTGAGCTTCTATTGACGCTTTGCACAATGCAAGACCAACACCTCTGCCTTCTGCTTTAGTTTCTGTATTTGAACCCATTTTAAATGGTGTGAATATATCATACAGCTCTTCCTTAGGAATTCCTATACCATTATCCTTTATTGTAAATTCTATCTGATCTTGCTTCTTAAGCAATTGAACATTAATTACCCCTTCGCTACTAAATTTTATAGCATTAATTACAAGATTATCCACTACCTGCCGCATATAATTTGGATCAACTGATACAAATATTTCTGGATGAATTTTAATTGCAAAATCAATTTTCTTATCCTCCAAATATATCTTACGGCAATTATTTACTCTATCCTCAACAAGCTCTCCTAGGTTTATTATTTTTTTATCAAGCTCTAATTTTTTAGCATTCAAAGTTGCAAGATCGAGCATATTCATTATCATCGAAGATAAACGATTCGAATTTTTATACACCTCATCAGAAAGCATCTTTAATTGATCATCATCAAATTTTCCAAGCCCTTCATTCAACATCTCTGCAAAGTTCATTACATTACCCACAGGTAACCGCAGCTCATGATTCACATTGTTAATAATTCTTTGAGCCGTTGCCCCTAGACGCTCTATCTCCCTCTCCTGATCACAGATCCTCTCATTATAATGTATTATCTTTTCTGAAAGCGTATCTATTTCTGTCTCTAATGTATCGACTTTTGCCTCTGTTGTTTCTAAATGATCTTGTTTTGGTTTAAGAAAAATAATCAATGTACTACTAATCAGTAAGAGCAAATAAACTATCTTAAATTCTAATGAAGAAATTTCACCCTCTACATGATATGATGTTAAATAATTCTTATAATAAAACAACGTAATAACAACACCTAAAACTATAGAAAACATAGACCATCGCCACTTGCATAATGAAGATATTACAATCACATTAATCATAAAAGCCATTAATTGCACTTCAGCAAAATTACTAATAAGAATCATTAGAAAACTAAAACAAATCAATATCAAAATCATAACAAAATTCCAGCATATTGATATTATATTCATTTCTTTCCAGTTTTTAGACCAAAGTGGATAACTAATAAGTATAGAGGATGCACAAAGAGTAATTATATAAAAAGAATCAATTAGAAATATATTTTGCTCATAGACATAATCAGAAAGTGTATTGACGCTAGAAAAAACAGATATCATTACGAAAAATCCAAGTATAGGAATTAATCCTTCATTTTTCGGAGTACTTTTCTTACAAAAATTTAAAAAACTAAATGAATTTATTTCTTGCCACAAGATTTTAATTTTTTTACGTTCATCTTTTATAGCAATAATAGATGATGAGTCTTTTATTCCGACCCAACCACCTTCTTGTTTGAATAAGTAATGATAAACAAACAAGCACAATAAATTTGCAAGCATTCCAGGAATTAATCCACCAACATTACCCATTTGAGTTTTAAGCAAAATTTCCCAAGTCACAACTACAATAAAACCAGATAACATTCCTGCAAGGACTGAATTACCGCTACTACGAAAACCAAATAATGACATAATAAATGGTACAGTAACTATCGGCATATAGCATGTACTAGTCCAAAGTATCAACTCAAAAAAGTTCCCACCACGAAGAGCTAGTAATATAGCAATTGTTCCAATCAATATTGAACAAAATCTGGTTATATATAGTTCATTTTTTATAAATTTAACGTTTAACGAATTATTTAAATCATGTACTAATAAAATTGAAGTGGAATTAATATGTGAATCAACAGTAGACATTATCATTGCCATAATACCTGCAACTATTAATCCCTTAAAACCTAAAATCCAACCATAATTTGAAATAGTATGTTTTAAAATATCCTCCCCACCAATATCAGGGTGCTGAGCCAATACCAATATACCGATCCAACTAACAAGCGCCGCAATAATTAATCCTATAAAAGAAGAAATAATAAAAGAATCACGCACCTGCTTAGTATCCCTTGCCATCGAAATTCTTTGAAAAACAGCTGGATTAAAATGAGGAATCAAGAGCCAAAGAAATAATGATATATAATAATATATCTGTGGATTATTAAAACTAAAAGCTACTTTATAATCAAATTTCGGACTCGTAGATATTGTATCTATAATAACCTGGCTATCCCCCATATTACTTAAAAGCATGTAGGCAATTAGGGGAATTATAATTCCAAAAGTACAAAATTGTATTATATCAGTAAAAGTAACAGATTTTATTCCACCAAGTGATGAATACAAAGTGATAATGACTCCTGAAACTATAATTCCATATGAATATTCCAAACCAAGAACATATTCAAATAACAAACCTGATATCTGCAATTGAATAGCTATTATTCCACTAACTCCTATCACTCCTGAAAGAGCTGTTATAGTTCTAACTTTATTACCATATAACTCACCCATAGCCTCTGCGATTGATATTTTGCCTAGAAACTCCTTTAAGCGCGGAGCAAAAAATAAACCAACCAATAAATAACTTAAAAAATCTGCAATCAGAATTGACATAAATATCAACCCTTCTCTATAAGACTCAGCGACAATTGTGAAAAAGAATTCACCACTAACCCATAAAGATACTAAAGTTGCAACTATAGTTGCAGTACTAAAAGTTTTATTACCCACTGCAAATTCACGAATAGTGTTTACACCTCTACTTGCAAACAGACCAAAAACCAAATTAACTAACAGAAAACTAATAAAAATTATTGCATCTAAATCAAAATTCATAATATTCTATACATGTATTTATACTCTAATGATTATAATTTAAAAATCATATAGTTTAATAATAATTAATATTAAAAATCTAAGCAATCTAGAAAAGTCACCTAAAAAAACGATCAATTTGGGACGGACTTATGGAAAGCGCTTATGGAAGCGTCATTAAGGAGAGTAATACCAACTCTTATATTTTTTATACCATACGGATCTTTTGCATCGAACGGCTCTATATCAGCTTTACCAAGGATTTTTACTACTTGATTTCTATCAATCAGTTTTTTACCCATATATTTACGGACTTCGTTTGCTCTTTGAGCTGAGATCCCCCAAAAATCTATGCCAGAAGCCTCTGCAGCTTTTACCGTCGCAGTATGCCCACTAATTGATATATAATTAGGTTGGCTACTTACCATCTTACCAATCACATTAATAATTCTCTCCATATATGGCTGTAGCTCTGATGTATTTGGCTTAAACATTGGCCTATTATCACTATCCATAATCTGAATACGCAACCCTTCATTTGTAATATCTACATGTAAATTATCTGAATAGCTCTGTAGCTCAGAATTTTGCTGAATGCTATTCATGATACTGATAAAATGATCCTTTTCTACATCACTCATATTACTAGGTAATCTTGCAGCATCGACTCTATGCCCCTTAGAAGGTGAACCATAAATCAAAGAACTAGACGCAGCATTAGGAGCACCTACGCCTTCTTCCATATTCGCATCTGCACCACCATCGAAGCCAAGGCCAGCTTTATCACTAATAGATTCAGTAGGTGTAAAATATTGCGCAACACCTTGCAATGTGGCTTTATCAGAAACAGAAATCAGCCAAAGTAATAGAAAAAATGCCATCATAGCTGTCACGAAATCAGCATACGCCACTTTCCACGCACCACCATGATGTCCACCACCTTCAATCTTTTTAACTTTTTTAATAATGATTTGCTGATTCTTAGCCATGATTAACCCATGATTTTCATAGAGTTCTCATTAATATAAGTATCAAGCTCTTCAAATGAAGGTCTCAAATCTTCTGGAATATTTTTCCGCATAAATTCAACAACAATAATTGGCGGATTACCATTTAAATAAGATATAAAACCAGATTTGGCACAATATACAAATTTAACTTTATAATCACCATATTTATGCAAGAAATGACCTATAGGACCAAATAAACCATATGCAACAAAAACACCAAAGAACGTTCCAACAAGAGCAGCACCAATAAGCGCACCGAGAACATCAGGTGGTTCCATAATACTTCTCATCGTGATAATAACACCTAGAACCGCAGCAACAATCCCAAGAGCTGGTAAAGAATCGCCAAGCGTTGAATACACATCCCCAGCAACAGCAGAATTACCTTTGTATAAATCAATTTCTTGATCCATAACGTCATCAAGCTGATGAGGATTATCCATACCCATAGTCATCAGACGCAAATTATCTGCCATAAAACTTTCAACAAAAGGTTCTTTTTTTAGTGCAGGAGCAAGCTTAAATAACTCACTCTCGCTTGTGTTTTCAATATGAGATTCTATCTCAAGCATTCCCTTGATTTTCATTAATTTAAAAGTATTAAAACTAAATAAAAGCAGCTCCATATAATCTTTCTTAGAATAAGGTTTGCCTTTAAAAAAATGTTTCAACCCAGCTAGTGCCTTTTTTAGACAAGAAACCGGATAACCAATAATAACTGAACCAATAGCGGCACCAAGAATAATAATAAATTCACTTGGTTGATAAAGAATCAACAAACTCCCACCATGCATGGTATATCCTAGAACAACAGAACCAAAAACAACAATAAGACCAATTATAAAAAACATTTAATTATGAAACTCTTGAATTTAAATAATTTTGTGAATAAATAAACTTTAATGATTCAACAACATCGTGATTATAACTTATTTTTTCTTAAGTTACCAAAGAAACTTTCAATTATTCTACTAGATTCATTCTCATTGAGGCCTGAATATATTTCAGGTCTATGCATACATGAATTATTAGTATAAAACCTTACGCCATTTTCAACTGCGCCTTGTTTTAAATCCGAAGCTCCATAATATAATCTATCTAGCCTAGCATTAGAAATCGCACTTGCACACATAGTACACGGCTCAAGGGTAACATAAATATCACAATTTGATAAATTTTTGTTATCTATTTTCTTGCACGCTAAATTAATAGCCAAAATTTCCGCGTGCATATTAGGATTTTTTTCTTTTTGCATCAGATTATGAGCAACTGCCAAAACTTGACTGCTATCTCTCTCAACAATAACACACCCAACTGGAACCTCACCGGCATCATACGCCTTCTGGGCCTCAGCCAAAGCCATGTCCATATATTTATTATCAAAATCAGATGGTTTTAAGGTCATTAAACTCCGCCTCTAATCCAGCCGGATCTTGGTGAATAATAATTTCCGCCCTCGGATATTCAATCATTAACCTCTCCGCAATATGATCTGAAATCTCATGCGCTTTATTAAGAGACAAAGACCCATCCAACTCAAGATGAAATTGTATAAAAGGCTTATTCCCTGCTGATCGAGTTTTTAACTCATGCAACCCCTTAGCTTCCTTAAATCCTCCAACTATAGAAATAATCTTCTTGCGCTCCTCGTCACTAAATTCTTCATCAGAAAGGTTTCTAATCGCATCCCGGAATAACACATACGAAGCATGCATAATATATAAAGATATCCCAATACCAGCAAGTGCATCTACATACCACATAGAGCTACTCAAATATAGTGAAATAACAACAACAATATTTGTTAAAAAATCAGAAAAATAATGCAATTTGTCTGCAGCTATAATTTTAGACCCAGTACGTTTTACAACATAGCTTTGATAACAAACCAATGCAAAGGTCAAAAATATACATAAATACATCGCATTTGCACCAACATCCGGATTTTCTGGTACAGCTCCCATATAAAGCGCCCTACCTGATGAAAACAACATAAACAAACATGATGCAAAAAAGAAAATAGACTGAGAGAAAATAGCCAAGTCTTGAAATTTATCATGACCAAAGCGGTGATTATTGTCAGGAGGAATCAATGCCACAGTGACAGCAACTAGATTAATCAGCGAAGATGAAATATCTAAAAAAGAATCAACCAATGAAGCAAGCATAGACTGAGATTCAGTCGCAACCCACCCATAGCTTTTTACAACTAGAATAATACCAGCTGTAATGACTGATGCATAAGATGCAGATTTTATTAGAGCGTTATCTTTAAGTTTCAACATATTGTATTTTTTGTTTGCATTGCAAGCACCAAGCATTTATCATCTTAGTAGCAGATATTCTAATGTCAATTTATTGTGTTTTAAGAGGGAAATTATTATGAATAAAATAGCAAAATTATTGCTAGTTGCTTTTGCAGCTACGGCACTACAAGCTTGTAATGGCCAAATGAACAAGCAAGGTGGTGGCACCCTAATCGGTGGTGTTGCAGGCGGATTACTGGGTTCACAATTCGGTGGTGGCGAAGGTAAACTTGTTGCTACAGGAGTTGGCGCACTTGCTGGAGCATTAATTGGTGGTCAAGTTGGCAAAACAATGGATGAGTATGATAGACAAATGCTACAAAAAAGCTCTCGTCAAGCCTTGGAATTCTCACCATCAGGAAATAGTGTAGAATGGAGAAACCCAGATAGTGGTAATCACGGCTCAATTACACCAACAAAGACTTTCAAAGAGTCAGGGCGCTATTGCCGTGAATATTTGCAAGAAGTCGTCATAGGCGGTGAAAAACAAAAAGCTTATGGTAAAGCTTGTCGCCAACCAGATGGCAATTGGAAAATTATAAAATAATATAAAATCCTAAGTATAAAATTTGCATCTAGGAAATGGTCTAAATTTTTGATAACGAAGCATAGCAATCCAAACGACAAGAAACTAAAACAAGTTTAATATTTTAGTTTTTACGATAAAATGGGTTCCTATGCTTCTGTCACAATAATGTGCAAAACTTCTCCTCTCTTTTTTAAACATCTCTCCAAATTTATGACAACATTAGTAGAATTCAAATCATTGTCAAAAAGCTTCTTGGGTAAAATTTTAGTTGATAATATCAACTTCAAATTAAATAAAGGAGAAATCACAACACTAATTGGGCAGAATGGAGCTGGTAAAACAACATTAGCAAAAATTATCCTAGGTCAAGAACTCCACGACAGTGGAGACCTTATTATTCAACCAGGCCTCAAGATTGGGTATATTCCTCAAAAATTAGACTTTGGTTTTAACATGCCACTTACTGCAAAAGGATTACTCAAAATTTTAGCACCAAATGGATTAGACCATGATTTAATTAATCTTGAAGATTTTATCGGATATAACAAAATTCAAAATAAAGATATATCCAATATTTCTGGAGGAGAGTTGCAAAAACTACTACTTGCAGGCACTCTAATGAACAAACCAGATTTACTTATTCTTGATGAACCAACACAATTCTTAGATGTCACTAGTCAACAAGATTTTTACCGTATATTGAGGGAATTAAAAGAAAAGCTAAAGATCACTATTTTCATGATATCCCATGATTTATTCACGGTAATGAAAAATTCAGATCAGGTTATTTGCCTTAATGGACATGTTTGTTGCAGCGGCAAACCAACAGATCTTGATACAAATGTTGATTTTAAAAATGCATTATCTGAGATTGGAGTATATATCCATAACCATGATCACAAACACTAGAATTGTATGATAGAGCATCAAATTGAGTTTTGGAAACATTTAGCGACAGATTCGATATCTAACGATGATGCCTATATTTTTGCAACTGGATTAGAGAACCCCTTGATCAACCTCATGATTCTTAAAAATCAAAAACAAAATTCTATTCTTTCTTTAGTGAACGAAGCTACAATTTTTTTCAAAAAAAATAATGTTCCATGGGGGTTAAACATTGTTGACGATGATAATTCTCCAAAAATCATTGACGACTTAGCTAGGTTGGGTTTTAAAAAAATTTGCAGACAATATGAAATAGATACAAATATTATTTCACTTAATAAAAACACCCCTTCAAATAAAGACGTGATCGAAGTCACAAATTCAGAGATACTAAAAGATTGGGTGATTCCAATTGCAGATGCATACGAATCTGCAGCACAAGATACTAACTTATATTATCAATTAAACAAGAAAGCTTTTGAAAGCGAATCCAATATTTTAAAGCATTTTATTTTATATAATGATGGCAAACCAACGTGCTCGGCAAGTTTAAGTTTTTTCAATCAAACAGCAAGATTAGATAATATTGCTACTATAAAAGAAAAGCAAAGATTAGGCTTTGGAAAGATCATAACGCAGCATTGCATTAATAGAGCGCAAAAGAAACATTGCCAGAGAATAACTTTTGAAAGCTCCGAAGAAGGAATAAATTTATATAGAAAATTAGGATTCTCTGAAACAGGAAATTCCTATATTTATAGTTTAAGCGAGTAATATAATGACAGTAATTATAGCAATATCAACATTACTAGGACTAATCTTTGCACCATTAGGCTGCTTGGTATTATGGAAAAGATATGTATATTTTGGCGATGGATTAGCTCATGCTAGTATGCTTGCGGCAGTAATTAGTGTTTTATTAGGAATGCCATTATTATACGCTGGGATAATTAACACTCTATTATTCGCTCTAATTGTTTTCAAACTAAAAAATGCATCAGGAAATAACGCAGCAATTGGTCTTACATCTAGTTTAATGATCTCGCTAGCACTAATTCTTTCTTATATTTTTCCAGGTAAATTTAATTTCACTAGCCTATTATTTGGTGATATTATTATTGCTAATTCAAAAGACATACTAATTCTTAGCGCTCTTCTACTATCAGTAATAGTATTTTTTCTAATATTCTATCAACAAATCATCCTAATAATTCTCAGCAAAGATGTAGCTTCATCGAGAGGAATAAAAGTAGAAATACTTGAATTTATATTCTTAACCATCTTATCATTTTCAGTTCTAGCAACTATCAAAATTGTTGGGGCACTGCTTGTAACTAGCATAATATTAATACCTGCAATGATTGCTCGAATCATTTCGACATCACCTTTTATAATGATAATTTTATCCATTCTCTTTGCTCAAATAATGAGCATCAGTGGGATTGCTCTATCTTTCTATGCTGATTTACCTTTTGCTCCAATTATTATTCTATGCGGCGGAGGCTTATTTATTTTAGTATCAATTTTTAATAAGCTAAGAAACTATAACATCTCCCAAATTAAATAATACAAGACGTAATAAGACGAAAGTAATCTAGCAACACTTGATTCAAAAACCCAACTGCTGAACCGTTAGGCTTTTATAACTTTCTAACAACCTATCCGTGTCTTCATTTTGTCCAGAACATTCACTAATAACCCCATTACACTTCTTACGCATCATAGAATTTGCCTTATAAAAATCATTAAAATTCAAACCCGCCATATCCAGCACCAAACCTGGTATAAATGATATATCCAAAGCTGAATATTTGCTACTATCTTTAATATCAAAATTCGCATTTATATGATAAAAAGTTTTATAATAATCTTTTATATCTCTAGTAAATCTCAACTGGGTTGAAAACCCTTCAAAAGAAGGTAAATGATCGCCAAAATTCACAATAATTGTTTTCTTCTTACGACGCATTAGTTTTTCAATCAAATCTTGCTGATCTTCATTTGTTAAACGCAAACGTGAAATATAATCATTTAATTTGGAACAAAGTTGATCATTCATTGAGCGACTACAACCAATATTATCTGGGAAAAAGCTAGAATGAGGCCCATGATTTAGCATCGTTGAAGCAAACAAATATTTTGGTTTTTCTGGGTTTCTATCAAGCGCATCAATGATCATATCTGCAACCATTGTATCTGGTATATGCCCCCAGCTATCTGGTTCAAAACCAAACTCATAAATATCCGTGATATTATGAGAACCAAGCTTTGTGTACGCCTCTTCAGCTAACGAGAAATTTTTATCTACTGGATAAAGCACTTCTACTCTATATCCTATTGATCGAAGATATGACATAATAGAATTATTTGTCAATGGAACTAATGTGATGAATGGCATATACCCAGGACCTGCAAAAGATTTATGTGGAATACCAGTATTTATTTCATATTCACTAATCCAGGAACTTCCTCCAAACGTATTAACATTCATTATTCCACTATATTTAGTATATTTTCCATCTTGGAAGTAATTGAATTTTAGCTTATCTGCAAAATCATAATCAAGCTTACTTGGATCAAAAGTAGATTCATTCAAAATCACAATAATATCTGGCATGTCATCACGATTATCAGTGATCTTATTATTAACTTTCGAAACCTTATCAATAATCAAACTAGAATCAATGTTCCCAGATTCTAGTTCAATATAAACATCCTGAACAGTAAATAGAATATCGGCAAATGGTCCATATGCTTTGCGAGGATAATTCTTTGTCTGCGCTTTAGCAGATTCTATCGCCATATAAAAATAAGATTTTTTATCAAGAGCTATATCAAATAACTTTGAACTTAAAAGCACCGCTACACCAAATGACAATAATCTTAGTGCATAAAAATTCTTTACACCCAATCTCCTCTTATCTAGCAAAGTATCAAATTTATTCCACAACAACATGAAATTAACCAAAAGCAATATAATAATTAAATATATTTCTTTGGTAGCATATTCATATATCAAACGCAGCAAACCATGATTTATGAGTAGGTTTAACATAAACGCATCAGCAGCAGATAGCTCCTGCATTAGAAATTGCCACTTGATAAGTTTTATATAATCAAATGAGACCGCTAAAAGCAAAGTAAGGAAGCCTGATAATAGTATACGATTAGTAATTAAGGTAATTACTAAATAAACACCGAGAGCAATTATTATATTAGCTATCCACAAACTCGTATGAAATTTTGTGGCAAACCCTAGGAAAGTCACTAAGAGTACAAACCAACTAGTTAAAGAAAAATATAATTCCTTAAGTGAAATTTTATGATCAACTAAGGTTTCAAAAAACTTAAATATTTTCTTCATTGACAACTGATAACCCGATATTAAAATTTGTATTTTATCTCATGTAAAATATAGTAAAAATCATCTGAATCAATTATATTCCCACAAAAGGCTTGATTCTTTTACAAAATTAGTGCATATTCCACTTGGTCGGGCGATTAGCTCAGCTGGTAGAGCATCTCGTTTACACCGAGACGGTCGGCAGTTCGAATCTGTCATCGCCCACCATCAATCATACTAAAAAAATATCTTATGAAAATAAACGTAAAACAAATTTCTTTTGTAATTTTTGGCTTAGTTATTATCACAGCCGTATTTGCTTTTTCAAAACTAAATATTGCAACAGCCGCAAAAAAAGATGGCAAAAAATTTGAAGATTGGGTTGTTGCATGCGCACCTAAGAATGATAAAACAAAAACTCCTGAGACTTGCTTGTTATCTCAACAATTGAACTTAACTCAGGAAAATAAACAACAGCCTATTGCTTTATTTCAAATTGGATATTTCGGACCAAAGAAAGAACTGAAAATAATTCAAACTCTCCCGCTCGGTGTTAGACTAGAAGCTGGAACTTCAATCATTAGCTCAAAAAAATTGATAGCCCCTGGTAAATACACTACTTGTACACAAAGTGGTTGCCAAGCTGTCGCACAAATTTCAAATGCAGATTTAAAAACCCTAACTTCTACAAAGGAAAACTCTGTAGCATTCATGAATCTAGATGGAAAGCAATTAACCCTTCCTCTTTCTGTAAAGGGGCTTATTGAAGGATTAAAATATATAAAGTAAAATAACTTGCTCAAAATAGATGTATTTTAGGTGTAGTGCAAATCATACAAATTAAGTATTTAATTTTATTGTATGAACGTTATTTCTTTGGATGAACAACGAAAAAGTAGTATCATTACCGCAGCCTCAGAAAGCGTTTTTAATTAAACCGTTAAAATGCGGCTATATTTAAATTTTTATAATTTGTATATGACAAAATTTTTCACCGCTCTGCTAACATTACTTGTAAGCACTACATGTTTTGCATCAAAACCAGTTCCTTGGCAACTTGATTTTCAAGAAGCCGCAAGTCCAATCATGCAAGATCTGCATAGTTTTCACAATTTTTTACTTATCCTAACTGGAGCTATCGTTCTATTTGTATTATTCCTTATAATATATGTAGCTTTAAGGTTTAATGCTAAAGCAAACCCTGTACCAGCGAAATTTACTCACAATATCGCTATCGAAATAATCTGGACAGTAATACCTATTATCTTACTAGTAGTTATTGCAATTCCTTCATTTAGAATATTAAAACTAGCAGAACAAACCCCTCCTGCAGACATGACTGTAAAAGTAGTTGGCTCTCAATGGTTCTGGACTTATGAATACCCAGATCATGAAAATATCACTTTTGATAGCTACATGATTCAAGATGCAGATCTTCAACCTGGTCAAATCAGACTTCTGGAAGTTGATAATAGGATAGTTGTTCCACAAGGAGCTACGATTAAATTTTTAATCACGGCAGCTGATGTCATTCATAGTTTTGCTGTTCCAGCACTTGGCTTAAAAACAGACGCTGTTCCTGGCAGAACAAATGAAGCTTGGACTAGAATAGATAAATTAGGCGTATATTATGGACAATGTTCCGAAATATGTGGGGTTAATCATGGATTTATGCCAATTGCAATTGAAGTAGTTACTAAAGAAGAGTTTAAAGAATGGATCGAGCAAGCTAAAATTAAATTTGCGTCAAACAAACTTGGGCTCACCGTTGCACAAAAATAATCTAATAATAGAAATTTATGGACAAATATTATGACTGATCATGCGCATGAAAATCCACGTGGATGGAGAAGATGGACACTTTCTACTAATCACAAAGATATTGGTAGTATGTATATCGGGTTCTCGGTTCTAGCTGGTCTAGTTGGAGGCTTATTTTCCGTGCTATTCCGTATGCAATTAGCAACTCCAGGGTCTGATTTTCTTGGTGGTGATTATCAATTTTATAATGTGTTAATTACGGCTCATGCACTAATCATGGTTTTCTTTATGATTATGCCAGCACTATTTGGTGGCTTTGGAAACTGGTTTGTACCGCTAATGATTGGAGCCCCAGATATGGCATTTCCAAGAATGAATAATATCAGTTTTTGGCTTATTGTTGTTTCATTTATCCTGCTTGTACTTTCTAGCGTTGTTGACGGTGGAGCTGGTACGGGTTGGACATTGTACCCACCATTAAGCAGCATTTCTGGCCATCCTGGAGCTGCTGTTGATATGGCAATTTTCAGTGTGCATTTGGCTGGGATGTCATCAATCCTTGGGTCTATTAACATGATTGTAACCATTTTCAATATGCGTGCGCCCGGCATGAGTTTATTTAAAATGCCATTATTTGTATGGTCAATTTTACTTACTGCATTCTTGCTTATCCTTGCACTACCGGTACTTGCTGGTGCAATTACTATGCTTTTAACTGATCGTAATTTTGGAACGAATTTCTTTTCTCCAGAAGGCGGTGGTGACCCTGTATTATTCCAACATTTATTTTGGTTTTTCGGCCATCCTGAAGTGTATATTATAATACTTCCTGGTTTTGGTATTGCTTCACAAGTAATTTCAACCTTCTCTAAAAAACCTATTTTTGGATATACAGGAATGGTTTGTGCAATGGGAATTATTGGATTTATTGGATTTATTGTTTGGGCACATCACATGTTCACTGTTGGATTATCTTACAATGCACTTCTATATTTTACAGCTGGCACAATGGTGATCGCCGTTCCCACAGGAATAAAAATATTCAGTTGGATTGCAACTATGTGGGGTGGTTCTATCACTTTCAAAACTCCAATGCTTTTTGCAATTGGCTTTATTGTCTTGTTCACATTTGGTGGAGTAACTGGCATTGTCCTTTCAAATTCAGCTCTAGATAGAGTGTTACATGATACATACTATGTTGTGGCTCATTTCCATTATACTATGTCACTTGGCGCACTATTTACTGCATTTGCTGGTTTCTATTACTGGTTTGGAAAAATGTCAGGTAAGCAATATCCAGAATGGATGGGAAAAGTGCATTTTTGGCTAACATTTATTAGTGTAAATATGACTTTCTTCCCTCAGCATTTCCTTGGACTTGCTGGTATGCCAAGAAGAATTCCAGATTATCCTGATGCTTTTGCAGGATGGAATTATGTTTCCACAGTTGGATCTCTTATTTCGTTTGCTGCTGCTTTATTTTTTGTATTTATCATATTTTACACTTTAAAATTTGGTAAAAAATGCCCACCAAATCAATGGGGCGAAGGTGCAGATACTCTTGAGTGGACTGTAGATTCCCCAGCTCCACATCATACATTTGAGAAGCAACCAGAAATAAAATAGATGACAACGCTACAAGCAAATTCTACAATATTGAACTCTGGACCATCAGTAAGAGATTATATAATGCTGATGAAACCCAGAGTCATGTCTCTTGTTGTATTTACAGGTTATTGCGGTGTTCACTTAGCTCCTGGACATATACATCCAGTAATTGCTTTTGCTGCGATACTACTTATATCCATTGGAGCTGGATCTGCAGCTGCAATAAATATGTGGTATGACCGAGATATTGACCGCATCATGAAAAGAACTCAAAAACGTCCACTAGTTACTGGTGTAATAGATCCAGATGAAGCACTAGGGTTTGGTATTGTCACAGGCGTTATATCTGTATTACTCATGGCATTATGCGTAAATATTATTGCCTCAATTTTGCTTGCGACAACAATACTATATTATATATTCATATATACAATTTGGCTAAAAAGATCATCTATACAAAATGTTGTAATCGGTGGCGCTGCTGGCGCACTCCCACCAATGATTGGTTGGGCAGCAGTAACTGGCGATATATCCTGGCAATCATTTACTTTATTTGCCATAATATTTATGTGGACACCTCCGCATTCCTGGGCTCTAGCACTATTTAGAATACAAGATTATAAAGATTGCAGTGTACCTATGATGCCAGTCATTAAAGGCAGCTTATATACTAAAAAACAAATGTTGTTCTACACCATATTAATGCTTATAACATGCACCATGCCATATTTCTTAGGAATGGCAGGAATAATTTACCTAACCATTTCTTCTATTCTTGGATTGATATTCCTAGGATACTCAATTCTACTTTTCAAAGATGATGACTTAAGCAGATCAAAAAAATTATTCTGGTATTCAATCATTTACCTATTCGGTATTTTCCTAACATTAATAATGTTTTAAATAGGAAAAGAATCTGACTCATATATTGCATATAAAAGAACATCAAAATAACAAAACTTGATCTATAAGCAAGAATAAAAAAATAGCTCTCTATTATCTACTATAACCCGAACTATGTATAAGAAAAGGACTGCATAGCTAGTGATATTGGGGTATTCTGTATTTTTGCAATCTAAAAAAGGTACCCCAATGAATATAGATTACGATAGTTTGTTCTGCTTTGTCGATGATTTTTGTAAAGGATTTGAAAATTGGTACAAAAAGACACTCATTACCAGTGGTATTAGAAAGCGTAATAAACCATGTAAAATGAGCTTGTCAGAAATAATAACTATCCTGATAGCTTTCCATCAATCTGGAATGTCATGCTTTAAATATTTTTACCTAGAACTTATGAGGAATCACAGAAACTTATTCAGCTACTTAGTACATTACGATCGCTTTACAGCACTAATAAAACTTGCTTTCCCTGCTGTGGTTTGCATGCTTAAAAGCCTTGAAGGTAAGGTAACAGAATATATGTTTATAGATGCAACGCCTATGGCTGTTTGTCATAATCTTCGAGAAAAAAGACATAAAGTTTTTAAAGGATTAGCTAAAAAAGGCAAGACTTCTACTGGTTGGTTTTTTGGCTTTAAGTTGCACTTTATTCTCAATACATTCGGAGAAATTGTAAGTATGACTATTACTGGTGGCAACGTTAATGATCGTTCTCCAGTTATGGAAATGGTGAAAGGTATTACTGGTAAACTTATTGGTGATAAAGGGTATATATCCAAAAAACTATCCGCTGAATTATTTGAACAAAAAGTGACTTTGATTACTAAAATCAAAAAGAATATGAAAAATATTTTAATGGATACTACAGATAAAATGATGTTGATGCGTCGTAGTTTTATTGAGACTATATTCTCCTCTATGAAGTCATTGAATACTTTGATTCATAGTAGGCACAGATCACCTATCAACGCTTTTTCTCACTTATTTGCTGGACTCATAAATTACCAAATTAGAACTGATAAACCATCTCTAGATCAAATGGTAAAATTAGATTCTTATGCATAGTTGGGGTTACTATAGTAAAATAAGTTGAATTAGCAGTATTTTCTAATGTATCTTCCTCCTGGATGACGCCACCACCAGTGTCATTCCTGCACAAGGCAGAAATCCATATGGAGAACAAGCCGAACGATTGTTATTTAGCAATGCCGAAGCATGGTAATAACCAACTTGACTTTAAGCTAATTCTGCCTACAATTATAGCTGGAATGGCGATTTTGCTGTTCTGGGGTGTCAGAACCTCTAATCAGTGTGGTACATGCATCGGCCATAAAGTGATGCAATCCTCGATTTTGGTCGGGGAGATGATACTCTATGTCCAGGGTTTAAGCTTCAGCTTTTACCTAAAGTTTATCATAACTGTCACTGATGGTTTTCTGAACTCCCCGACTACCAGGAGAACGCCTCAAATATCAAGTGTTTTCCTGTGGTCAAAACTTATGGACTCTATCTCAGAGCCTCTTTGTTTAACTAAAAAGGGAATTCAGATGAATGACTACCAAAAAAACTTAAATCCAGAATTACAAGATCAAATAAAGCAAGCCGCCAGAAATGGCGATGTCATTACTATGAAAACTCTGATCAAAAAAGGCGCTGATCCATTTGAAAAAGATTGGGTCGGACATTTTGCTATTGACTATTTATCCAAAGCTAACCCACCAGATATGATAGATATCGTCAAGGACATAACTCGCTTTGCCTATGGAAGAGGTAAGGATCATGAGTAAAAAACTACTACTTACCTCACTGCTAATATCCCTTGCATCATGCGGTAATGCAGAAGATCGAAACAAATATTTTGCAGAAGCGGTTGGTGAAACTAAAGCTACAGCATATAGCAAAGAATTTTACAAACCATATCTAGATTGCTATGCACTTATGTTGATAGCAAAAAACAATGCTTGAATAAGTTATCTGGAGTATTTAAATACGATGTAGAAGATAACAAAGACTATGTTCGTGGCTTCATTCATGAATATAAGCGGCGTGGTTTTCAGTATTTTTTAAATGATCAAAATTTGCCATGCGAAAAGATTGATGAAGGTGCTGTTTTGACCAGAAAAAAGAGGCCTATTTGGTGCAGTGCAGTTCAGGTGAAAACTACTACATGCAATTTGATTACAAAGGCAAAATATGGAGCATACAGAATTAATTTTAACAGGTAATAAATTATGAAAACAAAATAGAAACCAAGTGCAGAATATAGATCATGCAGTAAGAAAAAACTTAAAGAAGCATAGTGTCAATACAACTCTTGCGACGTATCATATTCTTGAATTTTTGCAAATGGATCATTATCGTTTTGTTCGACAGATTCCTGAGCATCTTTTTCAAGATTTTCAAACATTGGATTAAAATTATTTACTTTGAACGCCTCTATAATAGCACCCTTCTCAGTTGAAGATTTACCTGTATCATAATCAACTGAAGCTAACATAATCGAATCTGGAACAATAAAATCTACAGAAGGCATATCTTTATATCCATTCTGCATAAAATTTACAAATACAGGTAGAGCAATAGAAGCTCCTGATGCTCGATTACCCAAACTCTTTGGATTATCATAACCAATATAAGTTCCAACTACAACTTTTGGCGTAAAACCCATAAACCAAGCGTCTTTTGCCTTATTCGTAGTTCCTGTTTTTCCAGCTATTATTTGCTTTATGTGCTTTGCCCCTTGCCCTGTACCTCTTTGAATTCCACCCATCATCAAAGAAGTAATTTGATAATTACTCGCATCATCAGTAATAATTTGCCCCTTAGTAGCCTTAATTTTCGGTGGCATAATTTTACCTTCTTCATCTAACTTATAGACTCTGCATTCAGGACATTCAGTATAATCACGTTTATAAATCACATTTCCTTTTCTGTCTTTAATAAGCTCTATATAATGAGGATCTACTTTTCTACCACCATTAGCAATAATACTATACGCCAAAGTCATTCTAGCTAACGTAGTTTCAATTGCACCTAACACTATCGAATGTACTGCAAGTGGATTATCATTAACTCCAAACCTTCTAATTATTTCAGCTACTTTTGGAGTGCCAGCAAATTGTCCAACCCTAACTGTGACAGTATTTCTTGATTTCTCAAGACCTTTTCTCAAAGTCATTGGACCTAAAAAATTTCTCTCATAATTCTTAGGCTTCCACAATGGAAGACCAGGACCTTGCTCTATTTCAATTGGAGCATCTTCAAAAATATCATTTGGCCTTGCTCTATTTTCAAGAGCTGATAAATAGACAAATGGCTTAATTAGAGACCCAGGTTGACGCTTTGCTTGCGTCGTTCTATCAAACTTACTAACGCTAAAATCATATCCACCTTCAGCTGCTAAAACTCTGCCAGTACCAGTTTCAACTATCATTATTCCACCGTTAACTTCTGGTATTTGCTGTAATTGATAATTCTTCCCTTTTCGTTCAACAACAATAACATCTCCAACTTTTAAAATCTTACCAATTGATTTTAAATTAGTTGCCGCCCACTTCATGTCTTTTAGGAAAATATTTACTGTTTTTCCAGTACGAAGACCAATTTTCGCCTGCTGCTTTTGTAAAGAAAGCACGACAGCTAGTTTATACTCTCGAATCCCTGCAGGAATATACATATTCCTTAAATCATCTTGCCAATTAACTAGATCAATATTCTTCAAAGAGCCACGATAACCTCTCTTCATATCATATTTTCTAATACCAAAACGTAGAGCATTTGCCGCGGCCTTTTGCATCTTAGAATCAATACAAGTTAAAATCGTAAGCCCGGCTGTATAAAAATATTCTTCACCAAACATTCCAACAACTTCATCACGCACTTTTTCTGCATAATAATCAGCATCCAATGTTTGTACTTTATCAAACTTAGCCAATGTTATAGGAAGATCCACTGCTTTTCTTGCTTGACCTTCAGTTATATAACCATCATCGTACATTCTACCTAAAACATAATTTTTCCGAATAAAGGCTCTTTTATAATTCCTTTCAGGATTAAATTTTGATGGAGCCTTTGGCAATGAAGCAAGTACAGCTGATTCATTTAATGTCAGTTCTTCAACAGATTTATTAAAATAGTTTAGCGCAGCAGATGCAACACCATATGCACCTTTACCTAGATAAATTTGATTTAAATATAACTCTAATATTTCATCTTTCGTAAATACTTGTGAAACCATATAAGATAAAATAGCTTCTTTAATTTTACGCTCCAATGAACGCTCAGAAGTCAAAAGAAAATTTTTCACTACCTGCTGCGTAATAGTTGAACCACCTTCAACACGACGTTTATTGATTATGTGCGAAACATTTGTAACCGCAGCTCTTATAATACTAAAAACATCAATTCCTGAATGGTGATAAAAATTCTTATCTTCTGCTGCAACAAATGCCTCTACAAGTGATTTTGGAATAGCGCTAATTGGTACAAAAATTCTATGCTCTTTTGCATATTCTTCAATCAGTTTACCATCTGCAGAATACATCCTCGTGATCGAAGGCGGGTGATATTGTTTTAACTGAGTATAATCAGGTAAATCTCTACTATAATGATAGATTATGTATGCACCAACTGCAACCCCAATCATACCAAAAAACAGAGCCATTTTAGTGCAGAAAATAATAAATCTTAAAAGCATGAATATATTTTATATTAAAGAAATTAATCAACTATTTCACCAGAAACACTGATTGCCAAACCCTTATTAATTTTGACATTAACTATCTTACCAATCAAGCTTTTATCAGCATTTTCAACATAAGCAGATTGCATATAAGGCGTCTTACCACTAATATGCCCCTCATATTTACCACTTTTCTCAAACAAAACCGGCAGAACTCTACCAACACAAGACTTATTTAACTCTAATTGTTGCCTTGATAATTCTTGTTGCAAAATAGCTAATCTTTCAACTTTTGTGGCTTCTGCTACCTGCTCCATTGAAGCTGCAGGTGTTCCAGGTCTTGGGCTATATTTAAAAGAAAAGCACTGACCATAACCAATTTTTTTAACAAGATCTAAAGTATCGGCGAAATCCTCATCTGTCTCACCAGGGAACCCTATAATAAAGTCAGAAGACATAACAATATCAGGTCTTGCAACGCGTAATTTATCAATAATTGTAAAATACTCTTCTCTACTATGCTTTCTATTCATGGCTTTCAGAATTTTGTTTGAACCAGATTGAATTGGCAAATGCAAAAATGGCATTAACTTAGGTTCCTTACCATGAAGTGCGATCAAATCATCATCCATATCTCTAGGATGCGATGTTGTATATCTAATCCTCTCTAAACCTTTAATTTTGGCTACATGCTGGATCAAATCTAATAAATTATAATTATTATTTTCTTCAATCACCTTTCCATGATAGGCGTTGACATTCTGGCCAAGCAAATGTACTTCTTTCGCCCCCTTACTGACTACCGCCATAGATTCACGATAAATTTCTTCTACATTACGCGAGAATTCAGCACCTCTTGTATATGGCACGACGCAAAATGTACAAAATTTATCACAACCTTCCTGAATAGAAACAAATGCACTTGCACCTTGTCCTTCAAAATTCTGTGGTAAATTATCAAATTTCTCTTCCTCAACAAAATCTAACTCTATTAGATGCTTTTCTGATCTTGCAAGCTTTGCAACTAAATCTGGTAATGTATGATATGATTGTGGGCCAACAACTATATCTACATAAGGAGCGCGCCTGAATATCTCTTCACCCTCAGCCTGCCCCACGCAGCCTGCAACCGCAATAATCATATCAGAACGATCTTTTCTTTTATCCGCAATTTTTTTTATTCGACCAATCTCAGAATATACTTTCTCAGATGCTTTTTCTCTAATATGACAAGTATTCAAAATAACCATATCAGCATCTATTAAATCTTCTGTTGCTTCAAAGCCAAAAGGTTTTAGCAATTCCTTCATTTTAATTGAATCATACACATTCATTTGGCATCCATATGTTTTTATGAAAAGCTTTTTTGACATATTTAGTAGAGTGTTTGTTAAATATAGTTGATAAAATCACTCGCGAAATATATCATATTCACAAATAAATTTATACAAAATAATTTCCATGGAAAAGATCAACTGGTATGGCACCTATACACTAACTCTTCGCGAAGTAAAAAGGTTTCTTAGAGTATATAATCAAACAATATTTACTCCAGTTGTCTCAGCACTAATTTTTCTAGCAGTATTTGTTCTAGCAATTGGTTCAAATAGAGCTGATATTGATGGTATAAAGTTTATCAATTTCATGGGTTACGGATTAATTGCCATGAGCATAATCCAAAACGCTTTTGCAAATAGTTCCTCTTCATTCATCATGAGCAAAGTCTTAGGATATATTTCTGATATTCTTACCACGCCGCTAGGTAGTACTGAAATTATATTAGCATTTACAATCGGAGCAGTTCTGCGAGCTTTATTAGTGGGTATTGCAGTGACTATTGCCCTAGCACCTTTTATAGATTATACATTACATCATCCACTATTACTTATTTTCTATTTGCTAGCATCTTGCACCCTTCTTGGAAAACTTGGAATATTATCAGGATTAATTGCAAATTCATTTGATCAACATTCAGCTATAACTAGCTACTTAATTACCCCCCTATCATTCCTTTCTGGCACTTTCTACTCAGTAAAAGCTCTACCACCACTTTTTCAACAAATCAATTTAATTAACCCATTCTTCTACATCATTGATGGTTTCAGATATTGTATTATCGATAAAGCAGATGGAGATATTACTACAGGAATCCTTTTCCTCATAACCGCTAATATAATTTTATATTTCATATTAGATAAAGCAATCAGCTCAGGTTGGCGAATCAAATCATAAATAATATTGATATTCAAAAATTAGTCACTATATGAATAATATAGGTAATTTTATAGTGAGGCTAAAATGAACATAGACAAATTTACAGCTGCAAGCAGATCCGTCCTTTCAACTGCACAATTAATAGCTGCAAAAAATAATCATCAACAAATTCTTCCGTTGCATTTTTTGGTAGCTCTATTAACTGATGAAAATAATATAATTGCAAACCTAATTAATATAGTTGGCGGTGATATTCAAGCCATCACCACAAAATGTGATGAAGAACTTGCAAAAATACCAAATGTTGAAGTCAGTGGAGGTGGGCAAATATCCATGTCTTCCGAAGGGCTAAAACTACTTGAAAAAGCTCTATCACTTGCAAAAGCAAATAAAGATAGCTTTGTAACAATTGAAAGAATTTTTGAAGCACTAACTCAAGATAAGACTAAAGCAGGAAAAATCTTACAAGAGAATTCCATCGATCCTAAAAAAACATCTGCAGCAATTCTAAGCATGAGAAAAGGTCGCACCGCTGACTCTGAATCTGCCGAAGAAAGCTATGATGCATTATTAAAATATGGCAGAGATGTAACTGAACTTGCTGCTGAAGGTAAACTTGACCCTATAATTGGACGAGATGAAGAAATACGCAGAGCTATTCAAGTTCTTTCAAGACGCTCGAAAAATAATCCAGTGTTAATTGGTGAACCTGGTGTTGGAAAAACAGCTATTATTGAAGGCTTAGCACAGAGAATTTACTCTAAAGATGTACCTGAATCATTGATGCATTGTAAAATCATTGAACTCGATATGGGAGCCCTGATTGCAGGCGCAAAGTTCCGCGGTGAATTTGAAGAACGACTAAAAGCTGTACTTAACGAAATCAAGGAAGCTAGTGGTGAAATTATCTTATTTATCGATGAATTACATTTATTAGTTGGTGCTGGTAAAACTGATGGAGCTATGGATGCTTCCAACCTGTTAAAACCAATGCTTGCACGCGGAGAACTTCACTGCATTGGAGCAACTACACTTGACGAATATCGTAAATATATTGAAAAAGATACTGCTCTTGCAAGGCGCTTCCAATCTGTGTATGTATCAGAACCAACTGTTGAGGATACTATATCCATTATGCGTGGAATCAAAGATCGATATGAAGTGCATCATGGCGTATCCATTTCCGATAATGCAATAATCTCTGCAGCGACATTGTCCAACAGATATATTACTGATAGATTTTTACCAGATAAAGCCATCGATCTTCTTGATGAAGCTGCTAGCCGTCTAAAAATTGAAATCTCTAGTAAACCTGAGGAACTAGATGAATTAGATCGACGTATTATTCAAATAAAAATTGAATTATCAGCTCTAAAAAAAGAAAAAGATGAAAATTCTAAAAAGAAAGTAACAAAACTATCTGATGAACTAAAAACTTTAGAATCTAAATCTATGGATTTGAGTTCAAAATGGCTTGCTGAAAAAAATAAAATGCAGTCTGCTCAAAAAGTAAAAGAAGAATTAGAAAATGCAAAAACTAATCTTGAAAAAGCCGAAAGAAGTGGGGATCTAACAAGAGCAAGTGAAATTAAATATGGAGTCATTCCAGAACTCTCTGAAAAACTAAAACTATCTGAAGCAAACTCAGAAAACAAGCTTCTTAAAGAAAGGGTCACAGAACAAGATATTGCAACTCTTGTATCTAAAATTACAGGAATCCCAGTTGATAACATGCTATCTAGTGAGCGTGAGAAACTATTAGCATTAGAAGAAAACTTAGGAAAAACAGTTATCGGCCAAGATGATGCGATTGCTGCAGTTAGTGATTCTGTCAGACGTTCTAGAGCTGGGATTCAAGATCAGAACAGACCTCTTGGCTCATTTTTATTCCTTGGACCAACAGGCGTAGGAAAAACCGAATTAACTAAAGCTTTAGCAGAATTTCTATTTAGCGACAGATCGGCAGTTCTAAGAATTGACATGTCTGAATATATGGAAAAACACTCAATTGCACGCCTTATAGGAGCTCCTCCTGGATATGTTGGATATGATCAAGGTGGAGTGCTAACTGAAGCTGTAAGAAGAAGGCCTTATCAAATTATTCTCTTTGATGAAGTAGAAAAAGCGCATCCAGATGTCTTTAATATTATGCTACAGATTCTAGATGAAGGTAGACTAACTGATAGCCAAGGAACACTTGTTGATTTTAAGAATACTATTATTATCCTAACATCAAATTTAGGTTCAGAAATACTTGTCAATCAACCGGATGGTGAAGATACAAACAAAGTCTATAAGCAAGTCATGGGCATTGTGCAATCATCATTCCGCCCAGAGTTTCTGAATAGATTAGATGAAATAATCCTCTTTCACCGTCTAAATAGATCACATATGAATAGAATAGTAGAAATTCAATTAGAACAATTAAAAAATATAATTGCTGCCCAAAATATTTCTCTAAAGTTTGATGATAAAGCTATAAATTGGCTTGGAAATAAAGGCTACGACCCAGCATTTGGCGCCAGACCTTTAAAAAGAGTTATACAAAGAGATGTTCAGAATTCACTAGCAAAAGATTTATTAGCTGGGAAATATAGCGCTGGTCAAACGATAAATTTATCTGCAAATGATCAGAACTTAATAATAAGCTAATATAATTGCATTATGCAGCACCTATGAATCCATAATTAATTCATAGGTGCTGCATATATATAAAAATATTATAAAAACCAGCTAACAGCTAAGTCTTCATGTCATTATTTTAACTAATTCAATAATTTTCTTGCGACTTTGAGGACTACCGATTTCACCAAAAGCTTTAATCAAATTCACTATTTCCTTTTCGGAAACTGATTCAGATTCACCCGCATCATATGAAGCTTCTTCTTCTGCAAGGGCGGCACCTATCGCAGCACTACTATCTTCATTTTGATCGTAGAAGTAGCTAATTGGGACTTTTAAATATTTTGCAAATGCAAATAGCTTCCCACTAAAAATGCGATTTGTAGCCTTTTCATATTTTTGCACTTGTTGAATACTAACATCAACGGCTTTGCCCAAATCATTCTGACTTAAACCCAAAATCATTCTTCGCATCTTAAGCCTACGGCTAACAAGCTTATCAACGCTATCAGCTCTTCCTTTAGTTTCCGGTTGTTCAGACATTTAATTACTTAAATTTATTTACATTAACCCACAGTATTAATGTTAAAAATACTAGTTACTACCAAATCTTACAAGAACTTTTTTGATTTAAATAACCAGAAATACATAAACATAACAGCTAACTGCAACATCAGAACAGTGAAAAGCCAGACAAAAAGGGAATTATAACCATATTCCGAATATATAGTTGATTCCAATAATTTTAGTGGGATCAGATCATCAATAACATCAATCTCATTTAATTCTAACCTTCGTAGAACTCTGCCAACTGGGTCAATAATAGCAGATATTCCATTATTACCAGACCTAATCATCGGTAATCCATTCTCAATTGCTCGCATTCTACTAATTTCAAAATGTTGGTATGGCCCTGAACTTTTTCCATACCAAGCATCATTTGTAATATTCACTATTAAGTCAGCTTGGCTGTTAGCAATTCTTACTTCCTCAGAAAAAATAGATTCATAACAAACTAGTGGTTGAATATACAAGTTTAAAGATTCCAAATATAATATCTCCCTCTCTCCAGCTGTATAATCAACAGCTCCATGCGTAATCTTTTGCAGCGGCAGGTGATTTGAAA
Source organism: Rickettsiaceae bacterium (assembly GCA_965233855.1). Taxonomy (GTDB): domain Bacteria; phylum Pseudomonadota; class Alphaproteobacteria; order Rickettsiales; family Rickettsiaceae; genus Megaera_A. The sequence goes on from OZ247586.1 coordinate 1,180,080, forward strand.
ATGGAATATATTCACCAAATGGAACTAAATGAGCCTTATGATAGTCAAACTGTAAATCTCCTTGATCGTCAATAGCAATCAAAGATGAGTATATTTCATAATCATCTTCTTGCATTTGATTATCATTCACTCCACCAGATAATAAAACTTGATTATCCTTTGTAAACACCGATTGTAGCGCGCTATATACTGGCTTATAATAATATGGAACTGTAAGAGCAGCTTCTGACCATACTATAATATCTGGGTCACCTTCCTGATTTGACATCTCGATCTGTTTATCTAAATTTTGCCAAAAAATATCAGGATTCCATTTTGCATTTTGTGGAATGGATGGTTGAACGATACGTACCTTCAAGTCACTAAGCTCCGTGGGATTTTTATCTAACCTTTGTAAACCGTAACAAAAAATTATTATAAAAATAAATAAAGATACGATAAGACGTACAGCTATCATATTCTTACTATATAAGCTAGATCCAACATATATAGTTGCAAAGCTTAAGCCCAAAATACCGAATATGCTTGAAGCTTGAACCAATACATTATTGATAGATAGGCTATATCCAAGAAGCGTCCAAGGGAGACCTGTAAACAACCAAGAAATTAACCACTCAATCAATATCCACGATATACAAAAAACAAAATAAAAAAACTTGCTATCTCTAAATTGCCAGGCAAAAATAGCGAATAAACCATAAAATATTGCCATAAAAGCTGGCAGTCCAAAAAGTGCAAAGGGAATAACCCACCAAAATTGATCAATATAAACGCTAACACCGAATGCGATCCAATATATAGTACTCAAATAAAGACCAAGTCCGAATAAATAGCCATAAATTGCTACATCCTTTCTTGAATTTGCTGATGCAATTTGAGCGCAAATAAATGATAAGGCAAAAATCCCGGGAAGAAAAAAAACTGGAGCAAATGCACTGCCACATATTGCCCCAAAAATTAATGATAGCTTTCTATTTGATAACATCTCTTTTAAACCACTTGCAGGAAATCCTGTTCAATGATATATAAAATTATGATAATTGTACAGATAACTTAAATATAAGGATTGATCATTATGGAAGCTACAGCAAAACTACTGCAAGGGAAAAAAGGCATTGTAACTGGCGTTGCAAACAACTTATCTATATCTTGGGCTATTGCTCAACTAGCAAAAGAACATGGGGCGGAAATAGCACTTACATATCAAGGCGAAATTCTAGAAAAAAGAGTAATGCCCTTATCAGAAGAGCTTGGTTGCAGCTTCATTCAAGAGTGTGATGTCACAAATGACGCTTCAATGGATAAATTATTTGAAGTTGCAAAAGAAAAATGGGGTAAAATTGACTTTATAATTCATGCAATAGCTTTTGCCGATAAAGATGAACTACGCGGAAGATATATAGATACAAGCCTTAATAACTTCCTTAATTCAATGAATATCTCTTGTTACTCTCTAACGGCGCTTGCAAAAAGAGCAGAACCCTTAATGAGTGATGGTGGTTCTATTATAACCCTAAGCTATTATGGTGCAGAAAAAGTTATTCCATTCTATAATGTCATGGGCTTAGCTAAATCAGCCCTAGAAACAAGTGTAAAATACCTTGCAAACGATATGGGACCAAACAATATACGAGTAAACTCCATTTCAGCAGGACCCATCAGAACCCTTGCAGCTAGCGGCATTGGAGATTTCAAATCTATGTTTAAAGCACATGCAAACACAGCTCCACTAAAAAGAAATACAACTCAACAAGATGTAGCTGGTGCTGCTTTATATTTACTAAGTGACCTTTCATCAGGAGTTACTGGCGAAAACCACCATGTTGATTCTGGATATAACATTATGGGAATGAGTCTCCCTGATAAAGCTTAAAACAAGATAATTAGCTCTAAAAAACCTTTAATAATGATAGTTTTTTAGAGCTAACCTCAATATTTACAATATTTTTTCTATCTAAAAGAAAAAAATTTCTGCCCCCTAATTATAGCAGTGCAATGCTATAATTCCACCCTTTCTAAATATAAATGATTATTTTAAAGACGCATTTTAAGTACTTACGCCTATTTTTTTGGTTCTGTCGCATGTGTTGTGAAAGTCAATCAAAGAGAATATACTGAAAATAAAAAAGGCTTTACATGAGATATGCTATTTCCCCTAAATTAACAAAATATTTCAAAGGTTTTTGTTCCTCGCCGGAAATAATAATGCTGTTTGTTTATATGAAATGTAGATTTTCCTTGAGCTATCGAGATCTTGAGGAGCTAGCTCATATCAGAGGCGCAGTAATAGATCATAGTACTCTACAAAGATGGATTAAAAGATTTGTTCCGTTGATAGATAAGCAAGTTAGAAAAAGAAAGAAAGCAGTTGGTTCAAGTTAGCGTATGGATGAAACCTATATCAAGCTGGATGGTCGCTGGATTTATCTCTATCGTGCTGTAGATTCTTTGGGTAATACTATAGAGTTTTTGCTGAGGAAGCGCAGGGATAAAGCGGCTGCTAAGGCGTTCTTCCGTAAAGCGTTTAAAAATAATGATATTCCTGATAAGGTGAATATTGATAAAAGCGGAAGTAATAAATCAGCTCTTAATAGTGCAAATGATAATCTATTAGAAAATGAGAAAATAGAGATTATTCAAAACAAATATTTCAATAATATTATGGAACAAGATCATAGATTTATTAAGAAGCGAACAAAGCCTATGCTGGGGTTTAAAAACTTCCAATCTGCAAAAATCACTATTACAGGAATAGAAAATATTAGAATGATTCAGAAAGGCCAAATTATTGGAGCTGATTCTTACCTTTATGCTTTTGAGAATTTTCAAACCCTCATGGCTTCATAACGCCTGAAATCTGAGAATTATAATTTTTAAGATTAGATGCTAACACATGCGACAGAACCGCTATTTTAACTGAATCAAAATGTTCGCGCATTATCTCCAGAACTCATTAGAACCGAACATGGCACATTTATACATTACGTTATAATCAGACCTATAAGTATATATAACTTTTGTAAAAGTAAACTAAAAGTTATATAACCCAAATGGTTACTATTTAATGACTATTCTCCGCAAATTCTCTGAATGCTCGAATTGTATTACGGCGAGAAAAATAACCAATCATTGTATTGTTCCTGCCTACCAGCTCAGCACTCACTGATTTTGCATATGCTATTTTCATAAAATCATCACGATTAATTGCAAAAGTTGCTTCTTCTTCGTGACCTCTAGAATTTAAATCATATGCGACAATTCTTGGTCTTTTTATTGGTGAATATGTAAGAATCTTTTCATTATCTACGAGAAATTTAAGCGTTGTATTCATGCCATTAAACAATATATCTCCTTTTCTTGGGCTCTTCCAACGAACAATAAGTTTATAATCCACTTCTTTTGAATCACGATTAAGCATAAAGTAAAAAGGCGTTGTTTTTGCCGCTTTAAAAGTCAGGTAAATTGGCTTAGAAGCCGAGCGCCCCCAAGTAAAACCTTGATTATAAGTGCTCGATGTTTCAGCAGAATAACAGCCGGACAAAGTCAAAGCCACAATGGTAAAAATTATCAAATTTTTCATAATAAATAATAAAATATTCCTAATTATTTTGCCATCCTATCAGGATTTCCATTACACGTAAACTCAAGATGCTTACAATAAAATTATCTTCTATAATTTTTTAATAAAATAACACTGGAAAAATCATAAATTCAATGTTATATCTATCATAGATTTGGAGAGGTGGCCGAGTGGCTGAAGGCGCTCCCCTGCTAAGGGAGTATAGGGAGCAATCTCTATCGAGGGTTCGAATCCCTCTCTCTCCGCCATGTCTATATATCCATCGGCTCTGGAAGCATTATTGGAGCATCTTCTATAACAGGATCCGCCTCAAATTCAAGGTCATCTGTAATATAATTGGTTCTGTCGCATGTGTTAGCATCTAATCTTAAAAATTATAATTCTCAGATTTCAGGCGTTATGAAGCCATGAGGGTTTGAAAATTCTCAAAAGCATAAAGGTAAGAATCAGCTCCAATAATTTGGCCTTTCTGAATCATTCTAATATTTTCTATTCCTGTAATAGTGATTTTTGCAGATTGGAAGTTTTTAAACCCCAGCATAGGTTTTGTTCGCTTCTTAATAAATCTATGATCTTGTTCCATAATATTATTGAAATATTTGTTTTGAATAATCTCTATTTTCTCATTTTCTAATAGATTATCATTTGCACTATTAAGAGCTGATTTATTACTTCCGCTTTTATCAATATTCACCTTATCAGGAATATCATTATTTTTAAACGCTTTACGGAAGAACGCCTTAGCAGCCGCTTTATCCCTGCGCTTCCTCAGCAAAAACTCTATAGTATTACCCAAAGAATCTACAGCACGATAGAGATAAATCCAGCGACCATCCAGCTTGATATAGGTTTCATCCATACGCCAACTTGAACCAACTGCTTTCTTTCTTTTTCTAACTTGCTTATCTATCAACGGAACAAATCTTTTAATCCATCTTTGTAGAGTACTATGATCTATTACTGCGCCTCTGTATATGAGCTAGCTCCTCAAGATCTCGATAGCTCAAGGAAAATCTACATTTCATATAAACAAACAGCATTATTATTTCCGGCGAGGAACAAAAACCTTTGAAATATTTTGTTAATTTAGGGGAAATAGCATATCTCATGTAAAGCCTTTTTTATTTTCAGTATATTCTCTTTGATTGACTTTCACAACACATGCGACAGAACCAAAATAGCAGGTGAGCTAGTTGATCATTTTGATGGTCTATTTCAATAGAAAAATGGTGCACTTGATTGGATTCGAACCAATGACCTTTGCCTTCGGAGGGCAATGCTCTATCCAGCTGAGCTACAAGTGCAAGATAGTGTCTCACTTTTATCCCTAGACTGTGTTACTTCGTCACTTACCTATTATCATAGGCTTCGCTCCTTGTTCCTAGTCTAGGGATAAAAGTGAGACACTATCGTATACCTATTCTTAGTTTGTTTTTTAGTAATGTAAATTATTATATTTTATGCTTAATAATATAGTATATATTCGTAATAGTAATATCATTATTTTAAAGTTATTGCGAGCTTTAGCTAGTGCAATTTATATCTCATTTTTAATGAATGATCAATTTTGAGTATTAGTATAATTAGGGTATATATTGATGTAGCCACTCTATAAGGAACAAAAGTGGGGCGAATGACCGGAATTGAACCGGCGACCCCCAGAATCACAATCTGGTGCTCTAACCAACTGAGCTACACCCGCCACAATCATGAGCTAAACTAGAATAAATTCAATTTTAAGTCAAGAATATTCGTAAAAGAATACTATTTCTTCGGCTCATCTTTGGCGGTTATTGGAGCTTCTTCCTTAGTGTTTTCTTCGGATGCTCTAATTTGTATTATAATTTGTTTGAATTTATCTTCAGGGATGAATCCTGGAACAAAGATGCCGTTTATAATATAGGATGGCGCACCAGAAATACCTAAAGATCTAGCTAAATCAAAGTTTTTTGTGATTAATTGTTTAGTTGCATAGCTATTTACTTCATTTTCTACAATGGAATAATCTATTTTATATTTTTCCACTAGCTCTTTAATAGAGCTTTCATTGATGGTTTGCATTTGCATCATATCATCGTGAATTGCGGGAAATTTATTGCCTGCAATTTTCTGGAGTGCTAGCGAGGTTTTTGCTGCATATAGTGAAGTACCACCTAATATAGGGATAGGACGTAAAATTAATTTAACACCAGGGTCAGATTCGATAATTTTATTTGTTTCAATATTAGCTTTTTTACAGAATGTACAATTATAATCGTAGAAAACTACTATTGAAATATCACCGTTTTTATTACCTAATATTGGTGGGTTTGAATCAGTTTCTATTTCTTTTTTATTATTTTTTAGATAGTCATTAGCTTTTTGTGTGGTTTCTTTAACTTTCTTTTTATGCATATTTTCAAGAGAGTTAACAAGAACATCTGGATTATTTATAATATAGTTTTTTATAATGTCTTCGATTTCTTTTTTTGAAAGAGTTTTTGCAGTATCTTGAGTAGCTACTTTATCATTTTCTTTTGCACTAGAAGCTTCTATTGGTGCTGTAACAATTTCAGGCGTAAAAATTCTCTTATAAGCAAATAAAACAACTAGTACGATAAAAACTAAAACAAGAATAAGGTTAAAAATCTTTTGTGCCATAAAAATACCATGGGGGTTATAAATTTATCCTATATCTTTACAGGATATGTTTATTTTTTGCAAAATAAAAACAAAGAGAGTTGCATTAAGCTTACTCAGTCGCTGCCAGAATATCACCTGCTTTATACCAATCAGGTGAATTTTTTGGTAATTCTCGTATAGCAATACCAGCCATGGTGCGCGCATCTGTTGTTCTTCCTGATTTTAGAGCAATAAGGGCTGTATTTAAATGACTCTTTCCAATGAGGCCTTTTTTCTCATAGTAAATTGCAAGATAGTGTAGAGCTAGTAGATTATCTGGATCATTCTCTATAAACAAATAACAGATCTTTGTAATAGGTTGTCATGTAATGTGAATCATCGAGATGTGTTGTTATTCCTACTATGGCTTTGCCCAGTCTTATTAGAACATCATTTGGCCTAGTTTCACATGCAATAATATATTCACTTAGAGCTGCAGATTTGCCTGCTTTAAAATAGATTTGAGCTTTTAATTCATGGTAGTAAGGATCATCAGGATGTTTCATTATTAGATGATTAATGTGATTTAGAGAATCATCAAAATTTCCCATTCTAAAGCATCTAATTGCCTTCATATAATGTGCTATTTCATCTGCATTTTCTTCATATTTACAATCTAGAATTTTATCTAAGTCTAAAGTAAAGGCAGCAAGTTTCGCAGAACTCCTAGTATACTTATATAATATATTGTCGTGGTTTTGACTGGTTCTGAATTTTGAACGTTTATTAAAACTGCGTAAAATGAGCAGCCTATCATTGCTTAATGGATGAGTCTGTTCATAAGGATTGAGCATATCACTATTAGCAAATATCTGCATCTTTTTAAAAAAATGAATAAGTCCAACCGCGCTATGAGAGCTTTTTTCAAGGAGTTTAAGAGCAGTTTGATCGGCGCTTGATTCAAAGGTTCTAGAGTATGCATAGATAGATCTTTCTGAAAAATGTGAAGCACCCATAGCAATTGCTAGGCCTTCTGCAGCTCCGCCGCTAATGGCGGTTGCAAGGCCAAGAGCCGTTGCACCGATAGCGGCTTTCATATAGTTATCTATAACTTCTTGGCGCCTTACAATATGATTTCCAAGTATATGTCCTATTTCGTGCACAATTACTCCTCTTAAAATATCTGGATCAGGAAAATCAATAATAAGTCCGCTATTTACAAATATGTCATTACCACCAGCTGTAAAGGCATTTGGAACGGGGTCATCAATTATATGAATTTTTAAATCTGGAAGTTTTGCAGCTTCTTTCAATGGTTTTACAATTAGATCAATTGCTTCCTGAATTTCTGAATCCTTAATTATATTCGCTTTTGTGATTTGGGCAAAGATAAGAGAAAATATAATTAGAAAACGAATTAGCTTCATAAATGTAACGTTTTGATTAATTGCAAACATGATATTATCACTTTTTAGTATTTAAGGAAGTGTGTAGATGTAATATTGCGATTATTATATTGAGAAATATAGTATTGGGATCAGTTTACAATTATTTTATTATATTAAATTTATGAAATTTGAAATTAAAAATGTTCCTAAAAATATTCGGGTTAGTATGATGCAAAAAGGAATATGGTCGTCAGAATGTCCTATTCCTATATCAAAATTACGATTACTATATTTGAGTTATTATAATTTTGAAAATCAAATGGTTATAGGTAGAATGATTGTTCTAGATAGTATTGCTGAATCTGTAATTTCTATTTTTAAAGAATTGTTCATGATAAAATTTCCAATTCATCAAATTGATTTGATTGATAAATATAATGGTGATGATGAATTATCAATGTCTGCAAATAATAGTTCATGTTTTAATTTTCGAAAAATAGAGGGTTCTAAATTATTATCCATGCATTCTTATGGCTTAGCTATTGATGTCAATCCAGTGCAAAATCCATTTGTTAAAGATGAAAAAATATTGCCATCAGAAGGTAGCAAGTATTTGAATAGAGAAAATAATAAAAATGGTATGGTTGAATCTGTAATATCTATTTTTTATAAGCATGGATTTACTGTGTGGGGTGGGAATTGGGAGACACCAATTGACTACCATCATTTTCAGGTGCCGCGTGATAGAGTGACTGATTTAATTAAGTGAGTCTGTATTAAAATCCTTGTTGTTCAATAGAAAGATTGCCGCGAACACCGGACATGTTTTGGTTAAGTTGGTATATGTCTGCTATACGTGACTGTATTGCTGGATCCAATGGTTTTTTAGACCTTACGGTCATGTCAAAAGTTCTTGGGGTTTTGTTATCATTTTCAAATCTAATTAAACCATCAATTTGCATTGGGTTATCGATTAAGTTGACGTCAACAATAAATCTTAAAAAATGTTCGCTTGATCTATCAATTTTAACCTCATGATTTTGAACATTCTTTCCATTATAAAAAGGCACTAATATTGTTTGCAATTTTTCTGGAGTTTCTCCTTCTCTTACCGATGGAAGGATTAATTCTTTTAAATTTATTAGTTCAGATGATAGTTTTCTAATTTCTTCATGTTCTCCTAAACCTCGAATTATGCTATTAATACTTGTTTGTTCTTTCTTTAAAGTCGGTGAAGAAAGTTGAGTGTCATTATTTTTAGGGTCTAAGTTTTTGGAGAATTGTATTTCTTTATCCTGAGTGGCAGATCTATCTTTAGACCTTGTGCTTCTAGTACCAATTTGTATCTTCTCTGCGTTTGCTATAAGCTCTCTAGTTTCAAGATTTAATGATCGAGGCGCTAGTTTTGCTGCAAATTCTTCTTTTGCAGTTATAGCAGAGGTCAATGGGGCGACCTTATCTGAAACAGGTTGAGATGTGCTGGGTTGTATAGCAGATGATTGTTGCGTGCGATTATTTTCAGTTCTTGTAGTTTTTTCTGTTGTTGGAAGTGGTGAAACTAACTGCGATGAATTCGTTGTTGAGGATGAGGAATTAGCTATGCTAGAAGGTAGAGTGCTTACAATTTGTGAATTTGTAGTAAACTGTGAAGTTAGAGTATGTCTATTGCCACCAGTCGCTTGGGTTAAATTATTAAGAAGCGGCCAGTTTTTGTTCGCTATAAAAAGAAAGTCACTAACTCCTTTATTTATAGTTTTTGTAAGTGATTGATTGTTTATGCTTGTGATTTCCAGGCTTAATTTTTGCCCAGTAGGCATATTTGTATTTTTAGATAGGATAACACCAAAATTGGTTCTAATTAATTGGCTTCTATTTTTTGTATTCCCGCTGACTTCTCCAGAAACAATAAATGCAGAGTTCGAAGATTGGTTACCAGAAATTATATTTAAGCTTATAGGTGTTTTGGTAGATTCAGTGGTCGTAACAGAATTTAATGCTCTATATAATGGAGTGTATTTATTAGTTTTTGATAAGTTCAAATATGAAATTTCTCCATCAAAGGATTTTGGAATATCACTTATATTGCTAACGCTTACTGCATTGCTTGATTTGCTAGTTGTTGATGTGTTTTTTGAAGCGTCTTGGGAATTTGCTATATTTAATTTTAAAGGTTCAGTGGCATCCTGCTTTTTATCATTTACTGAAATTATTGTACCAGAAACGTTTGAAGTCGTATGAACAAGTTTGAGGCTTATAGTATCGCCTCGTACTAAATTAATGTCATTTTTTGCGGCAAATCGCCCATGCGCAGTATGAAAAATTGCTTCTCCACTAGGTGTTGTTCCAACAACTAAACCTTTGACAATCGATCCAGATTGCAACTGCCCTAATATTTCTGATAGAGATTTGCCGGCATTATTTTTTAAATCTAGTGACCCGGGTAATACTCTGATATCTTTAATCTTGATGTCTAACATACAAATTATTAGTCTTAGCAAATGATACAAAACAAACATATCATTAGATTGTCATTTATAGGCTTGTTTCTTAATATTGTAGCAAATATCGTGCTATATCGATATTTTATGATAGAAGAAGTTGTTTTAAAGCAAGTAGCTGATCAAAATTTACATATAGCTGAAACGTATAAGAACAGGATTTGGGATGAAAATAGATCGGCGGTTTTAAAATTGCAGAAAAGTCCATATACTGATCTTTTAAAGGATCAAGAGTTTATAGATTTTATTCAATCTTCATCTAGTTTCTTAAAAACTGCTGGTTCAGAAATAGCGCTATATGATCATTCTGGCACAAAATTTTTGGTAAATAGCCAAAGTAATATTGTCAATATAGACAAGAATAATAGTGCAAAATATTACGATAAAATTCTATTACATTTAGATAGATATTTTCTGCAGAACTATATTTCTGAGCAACCAATGGTAGAGTCTTTTAGAGGAAAGACATCACACTCACTGGTATCTAGAGTTATTATTACTGACCATAATGAGAATATATATGAAAAGTCATATATTAGTAGTTATATACCTCTAATTGAGTCTTCAATGGGAGGATTTAATATAGTGGGTGTAATTGAGATAACGACTGATATTACTGAGCAATGGGATAATATAATATATCTTGAGAAGCGCATATTTATAGCTTTTGTTATTGTGTTTTTAGTATTCTTCATCATTGTTATGTATAATACTAACTACGCTCAACGTATTATCAACAAACAGTTCGAGACAAATAGAGAGCTTGAAGAAGCTAAAACAAGAGCTGAGACGGAAAGTTCAGCTAAAACCGATTTTTTAGCAAATATAAGTCATGAACTTCGGACTCCTCTTAATGCTATTATTGGTTTCTCAGAAATTATGATTGCTGAGACATATGGCAAGATGGAAAATAAACAATATAAGGATTATGTCTCGGATATTAATAGTTCGGGAAAGCATTTACTTAGTGTGATTAACGATATTTTAGATTTTTCAAAAGCTTCTGCAGATAAGCTTAAGGTCGATAAAGTTGAACTTGATCTGAATAAATTGGCATCTTCTAGCATGAGGTTTGTTAAACCTCGTGCGGATGGTGCTAATGTTCAATTAGTAGAGAAAATGCCAAGTTCGCATATAATAATTGTGGCTGATCCTAAAAGACTGAAGCAAGCATTATTGAACTTACTTTCAAATTCTGTAAAATTCACTCCACCGGAGGGGTCAGTAACACTTAGTTTGAAGAAAGATGATACAAAAAAACTAGTTCATATTATTGTGACAGATACTGGAATTGGAATGAGTGATCAAGAGATTCCAAAAGCTTTATCTTCATTTGGTCAGGTTGATAACAAGCTAAGTCGTAAATATGAAGGAACAGGACTTGGTTTGCCATTGACTAAGAAATTAATAGAGTTAATGGATGGTGAGTTTGATTTGCAGAGTAAGCCAGGCAAAGGAACAACAGTGACAATTACATTTGGGTTTAGTGAGAGTATTGATTTATAACTTCAATATTAATATTTGTAGATTTGCTTGCTTTTTTGTATATTATGATGTATCAAAATTATAAAAAATATTTGGGTAAAATGAATAAACAAATACTACTATTTCTTACTATGGCATTATTTTGTAATGTAGCCTTTGCTGATAGTCAGAGCTATGGTCCAATCATCCAACGTCAATCAAAGCAAATTCAAGAATTGAAAGGTAGAGTTCTGGATCTTGAAAATGATTTAGAGGATATGAAAGTAGTTTTAAAGAAAGCTGGTTTAGTTGCTAATCAAACTGCTGGGGTTTCTGTTGCTGCGCTTGGTGAAGTTGTTGGTGATAATGCAGCTGAGGCGATTTTACTTCCTGATGGTGATAAAACGTTCTTTGGTAGCAAGTCAGATAAATCTGGCCCTAAGGATAAAATGGACTATGATCTAGCATTAGCTGCTTTAAAAGAGGGAAGCTTTGGTGTAGCAGAGACTAAATTCTCGGATTTTATTAAGCAATATCCTTCGAGCAGGCTTCAAAGCAACGCAACTTTTTGGTATGCTGAGACTTTTTATAGAAGAGGTGTTTATAATAAAGCAGCAATCAATTACTTGCAGAGCTATAAGAAATTTCCAAAAGGATCTAAGGCACCAGATGCCTTATTAAAATTATCCTATTCACTAGCTAGCTTGAATAAGAATAAAGAAGCGTGTAGTATGCTTGAGAAATTAGAGTTAGAATTTCCAAAGCGTTCTATTAGCTCAATTAAAAGAGCAAAAGAAGCTAGAATCAAATTCTGTTGCAAATAGTTTGCAATATAATTTTAGTAACATTATAAATTTAAAGGTTGTTTGTGGCTGATATACTTGATGAAGTTTTAAGCGATGAAAAAGATGAAAAGAAAATCATGTTTTTTCGAAAAATACTACCAATAATTATTGTATCTACGGTAATTATTGCTATAGCAATGGCGAGCTATAATTTTTATCAGAGCCGCGTTGATGGACATAATCAAAAAGTTGGTGACTTGTTTGTAGATCTTATTAGCGGAGAGCATGGCGAGAAAAAGCTTATAGATGAATCCTTAGCGCAATTAGTGCAAGATGGAGATAATAGACAAGTAGAGCTTGCTGAAATTCAAAGAATAGCTAGTTTTATAGATAATGGTGATGTTGCTGCAGCAATGAGTGGCTTAGAAGCAATTATATCGACTAAGGATTATTACGATATTACGACTTCGTTTGCTAGATTATTGTGGTTAAACCTTGTTTTAGATGAAAAGAATATTTCCGATGAATTGCAGATGAAAGCACGAAATTATATGCAATATTTCAAGGAATCTGATCAGGTGTTTTTTGTAAATGCTACTCTATTAAAAGCGCTTTTTTATAAGAAAAATAATCAAAATGATTTGGCGGCTGAGTATGCTAATATTATATTGAATTTAGAAAATGCTTCTTTGATTGCCAAAGAACAGGCTAAGGCTGTTTTATCAAGTCTTTAATAATCAACAAACTATAGATTTCGAGAATATATATTATGAAAAAAATTATTCTATTTATTTTATGTCCAATATTATTAGTATCTTGTGATCATATTGGGAGTACTAAAGTAAAGAATTTAATTGATCTAACACCTCGTCTTGAAGTGGAAACTAAGGAGAAACTTAAATTCACGAGCTCGCAAATTAAAAAAGATGTATTCGCATCTGGAAGCACAAAATCATATGCATTAGCTAAAAATACTATTATCGCAAAGCCAGCTTTTGCTAAGGGTGTTATGTACAGCACTGATATGAAAGGTTATGTTTCTGCTTATTCCTTGAAAGAAAAAAAGATTCTATGGAAAACTGATATTGCAAAAGGTGCTTTAGATCGTAATTTTAACGATGGTGGTGTGCTTTATAGTGATGGCAAACTATATGTAACAAATAGTTCAAGATATTTGGTAGTACTGGATGCAAAATCTGGTGATGAAATAATACGTAAAGAATATCCAGATATTATCAGAAACAAGCCTGTTATGGCCACAGATAGGATTCTATTAGTACAAACAATAAGTAATCAATTAATTGCTTACGATATAAAAACATCAAAATTTGTGTGGTTGCATGAAGGTGGTGTTGAAACTATTTCAACAAGAAGTCATGTTCACCCGGTTGTCTATAATGGCTATGCAATAGTAAGTTATAGTTCTGGTGAGATTGTATATATAGAAGCAAAAACTGGAAAAGAAAAATGGCGTTATGATCTAACTAAGATTAGCGATGTTGGAATTCCAAGTTTTGATCCTTCTGTGATTGTAACAGCTCCTGTGATTACTGGTGAATATGCTTATTTTGCGACAAGTAATGGTCAAATTATTAAGATGGATTTGGACAATGGGTCACCTGCTTGGGTAAAATCTGCAGAAGACATACAGTCTTTGAGTCTTGTAGGGGATTATTTGTTAATTACAAATAATGCAAGACAAGTGGCGGCACTATCAGCACATAATGGTAAGGCGGTTTGGGTAGGTGAATTGATCTCTTCAAAAGCTAGAAATGCAAGGAATGTACGCACTGCTTTATTTCAGGCCCCATTTGTTTCAAAAAATGGTGATAGTTTTATAATAAATGTGATTGCCTCAAATGGAGAATTATACCAGTTTAAACCTGATGCATCTGGTGTTGTTTCATCAACGCCAAATATCTTAAAGATTACAAAAAATGTAAAACACCATTGGATATCATGTTGTACTGGTAAAATGCATTTGATTACTAATCGTCATATTATTTACTAATATTTAAGTGGATTCCTATATTTTATGAAAGCCATGTGCGGTTAAAATTGCATATGGCTTTTTTATATATTACATATAATTATGTTACTTTTAGTACTTCTGCGCAGTGATATTTGGTTCTTAAGATAATAAATCAATATTTATCATGACAGCTTGCATTTTCGGTTCTGTCGCATGTGTTAGCATCTAATCTTAAAAATTATAATTCTCAGATTTCAGGCGTTATGAAGCCATGAGGGTTTGAAAATTCTCAAAAGCATAAAGGTAAGAATCAGCTCCAATAATTTGGCCTTTCTGAATCATTTTAATATTTTCTATTCCTGTAATAGTGATTTTTGCAGATTGGAAGTTTTTAAACCCCAGCATAGGTTTTGTTCGCTTCTTAATAAATCTATGATCTTGTTCCATAATATTATTGAAATATTTGTTTTGAATAATCTCTATTTTCTCATTTTCTAATAGATTATCATTTGCACTATTAAGAGCTGATTTATTACTTCCGCTTTTATCAATATTCACCTTATCAGGAATATCATTATTTTTAAACGCTTTACGGAAGAACGCCTTAGCAGCCGCTTTATCCCTGCGCTTCCTCAGCAAAAACTCTATAGTATTACCCAAAGAATCTACAGCACGATAGAGATAAATCCAGCGACCATCCAGCTTGATATAGGTTTCATCCATACGCCAACTTGAACCAACTGCTTTCTTTCTTTTTCTAACTTGCTTATCTATCAACGGAACAAATCTTTTAATCCATCTTTGTAGAGTACTATGATCTATTACTGCGCCTCTGATATGAGCTAGCTCCTCAAGATCTCGATAGCTCAAGGAAAATCTACATTTCATATAAACAAACAGCATTATTATTTCCGGCGAGGAACAAAAACCTTTGAAATATTTTGTTAATTTAGGGGAAATAGCATATCTCATATAAAGCCTTTTTTATTTTCAGTATATTCTCTTTGATTGACTTTCACAACACATGCGACAGAACCGCATTTCTTGTGCTGATTCAAATAATTTAGGCTGATTATCTTTTATAAAAGTGATAGCATTTATTATTGTACTTGCGTTAGGGTTGAGTGGGTCATACACTCCGCCAGTTCCTACAGATATGTACGTGATATCGGCATTAGCAAATATAAGATTTTCATTGTTTAGAATGGCTTGTTTTAATTCTTCAGGGGTGTTATGTCTGTCTGATCGTCCAGCTGTTGGATCTGCTGCAATCCATTCATTCATAGCTCTAGTTATTGAACTTCTGTATAGATTGTTATTAGAAAGATTCCTAACACTAATATTTAGTTTATCAGAGATATTTAAACCAATTTGGACGCTAATGTCTTGCGCTTCTCCTCCAAGCAGAGATCTGCCATCAAAGCTAGCTGAAGAAATTAAAAGATCAATTTGCTCCCTTGTGTCATTAATATTTTTTTGCAATACAACAACTTTATCATCAGATAATGTGCCGACAGTTGCGATTGTGATTAATCCTTTTTGCAAAAAGGATGCGATTGATTCTAAATATTGCTCTGTAATAGAAACTATATTTGTTGCATAAGATGTTGTTTGTGCTACTGCACCAAGAAATAATCTCTGCATCGCGTAATGTGCTTCCTAAGAAACCATCAACTACTTCAATGTCTTTATTATCACCGGTTACCATACTATCCCCAAGAAGAGATAGCCTGCGGCTAGCTTCCTGCACTTCGCGCGCGGTAGTTCCAGTTAAATCATTTCCTAGTGTTAGAGCCATTGGATAAAACAAATATATTATAATTACTAACCAAAAGTTTAAAAAAGTGTAAACCATGGTTAATAATTATAAGCAAAAACTATGCCAACTAATAGAGGGGAGTAAATTATTTCACTTCTTTTTCAAGAAGTTTTTCTAATTTATCTTTATTGTAAGTTTTTTCGTTGATAATAATTTCATTATCAAAAATCTCCTTTACACCTTTTTCTTCAAGAATTGGACCTTTTAGAGCTTCTAGTGCTTGACGATCTTTTTGATAGAACTCAATTACTTGCTGTTCTTGCCCAGGATAGTTTCTTGCTTGAGCAATAATAGCTTGGCGAATATCTTCTTCTGTGATTGTAAGTTTTTTCTGCTTTACATATTCTGCAAGAAGAAGACCTATACGAACTCTTCTAGATGCAAGTTTTTCAAAATATTCAGTTTTTTCTTTATCAGATTTTTCATTGATTGAAGCATCTGCAAATTGATCACTTTGTTTTTCAAGAATGCTTACTTCTCTTTCTATAAGTGATTTTGGAACATCAAATTTCAGCATTCCTTCTAGCTTATCGAAAAGACTCATTTTCATCATTACATGAATTGGCTCTTCGTAGCTTGTTGTAAAATTTTCTTTGATTTGTTCTTTTAGTTTTGCAACGTTTTCACATTTAAATTTTTTAGCAAATTCATCATCAATTTTTGGAACATTAGGCTTATGAACAGCTTTAACTTGAACTTTAAATTCAGAAGGCTTTCCAGCCAAGTCTTTTGCATGATATTCTTCAGGAAAGCTTACCTTTACACTAACGTCGTCGCCAGTTTTGCTGCCGATAAGTTGATCTTCAAATCCTGGAATAAATGCATTGCTACCGAGCACTAATTTATGGTCGTCAAGTTTTCCACCATCAAAAGCTTTTCCATCAACATAGCCAATCGCATCGATCGTAAGTTGGTCACCGCTAGCAGCTTTACCCTTTGACTCTTTGTCAAAAGTTTTAGAGAAGCTTGCGATTCTATCAATTTGTTCCTTGATGTCTTTTTCAGATA
Source organism: Rickettsiaceae bacterium (assembly GCA_965233855.1). Classification (GTDB taxonomy): domain Bacteria; phylum Pseudomonadota; class Alphaproteobacteria; order Rickettsiales; family Rickettsiaceae; genus Megaera_A. The sequence goes on from OZ247586.1 coordinate 1,197,195, forward strand.
CTTCAAGCTTAGGTTTTTCGATAGATATTTTCTTAAATTCAGGAAGTTTGATTTCAGGAAGCAATTCGAACTTAAGTATAAATTCTAAATCCTTACCATCTTCATTTTTTAAATCTTCAATTGCAGGATCCATTGCAATATTTAGCTTGTTTTTTTCAATAAGCTCATCTATTGAAGAGTTAACTTTTTTTCTAACAATATCTGCTTTCATTGAGGGAGCGTATTTTTTCTTTAGTATATGCGCTGGAACTTTACCAACTCTAAAGCCGTCCATTTTTGCAGTTTTTGCAACTTCTTTTAATTCTTTGTCAATTTCAGCGGTAATTCCCTTCTCTGGAATAGTTACTTTTGCATGGAATTCTGTTTTGTTATTTTTCAGCTCTTCTATCTTCATAATGTGGAACCTTGTGCCTTAAAAATTTGTATATATTTATAGATGAGTTAAAATTACTTATGCACCAATCATGCTATTCAACATGTGTAAAATTGGTGCGGATAAAGGGACTTGAACCCCCACGCCTTGCGGCACTAGAACCTAAATCTAGCGCGTCTACCAGTTCCGCCATATCCGCATCTAAGTAATATTTCCTATAAATTTGGTCTCCCTATAGGAACTTAACTAGTGTGTTATAATACACATTGTAAAGTGTTTGTAAATCAGAAATTTTAGTATGCTCATTGATTTTGTGAGCTAGATTACAATTTAATCCAAATTCGATGACTTCAGTATAAGAATGTATGAATCTGGCATCCGAAGTGCCACCACCAGTTTCTATGTTTGGTTTTATTCCACATTCTTTTTCTACGATTGCCGAGAATTCTTTCATATTATCAGAATATTTTTGTATAAAAGGAGAAGAGGAGCTTGTATGTTTTATATCATAATTATCGCTGTATTTAGAGACGATTTCCGTTATTTGAATGTTTAAATTTTCAGCAGTTTGTAGATCATTAAAACGAATATTAAATTTAGCAGTTACTGATTCTGGTATAATATTTGATATATAGTTTCCTGTATCTATCGAAGTTAATTCAAGGTTTGAGCTTTGAAAAAATTCATTTCCATTATCAAAAATTTTATCTTTTATTTCCTTTAGTATATCAACTATAATGGGCATTGGATTAATAGTTTTTTCTGGATATGCAACGTGCCCTTGTTTACCATTTATTGTTAAATCAAAATTGACGCTACCTCTTCTACCAATTTTAATTGTATCGCCAATATTTTGCATTGTAGTGGGTTCTCCAAGAATACAAAAGTCAATTGACGGTTTATAGTTTTTAATGTGCTCAAGCATCATTTTTGTGCCGTACTTTGCATCACCTTCTTCATCAGTTGTAAGTAAAAAACTGATAGAACCATTTGGCTTGTTCTGTTTTAGGAATTCAGTAGTTGAGGCAAGAAAACAAGCAATCGCGCCCTTCATATCTACTGTTCCTCTACCATAAACATTATCATCTAATAGATGCATTTCATATGGTTTTGATAGCCATAAATCTTCATGCATTGCAGGTACAACATCCAAATGACCTGCAAAACAAATATTTGGCTTCTGGTCTCCATATATTGCGTATAGATTAGTTACTTCTTCTTCTCCTTTGCCGAAGCATTTAACTTCACATTTAAAATCAAGTTTTGTTAGTATTTGTTCAACATATTTAATGGCATCTGCACCTTTTGGAGTAACGGATTGGTAGCTAATTAATTTTTGTAAAATTGGTAATATTTCTTGATTCATAGATGCTGAGATTTGATATGTTTTATCAGTTTTATATGTTCTAACTTATATAAAATAGAATTTATTTGCTACATTTTTTGTACAAAATCGTATATAATAGCTAACTAATTGAAAAATGAGATTTAATAGTATGTTAAAGAATTTAACTCAAATATATAGTTTAGTTATATGTTTAGTATCTACTATTATACTTATGATCACTCTTGGAGTTATGTTTAATAGCGCAACAGACATTCTTTTAACAGAGTATAAGAATGTACATGCTATGGATAAATTTTCTTCAAATGATAAATATATTGAATATAAAACATCTTATAATAAAGATGACAAAAGGTTTGAGTTGTTGGGTGGTGAAGAAATTAAGATAAAACGTCTGCAAGAGAAAGAAGATTATATTAATAACAGAAAAAAAGAAGCTATTGGAACTTTAATTAATTGTATGACTTGGCTTTTCATCAGTGCTTTGTTTTTTATTGTGCATTGGCGCATGCATAAAAAATATGCAATGGTAAATTAGGTTTAGTAATAAAAATATGTCTCAAAAAATTCCTTTTGTAAAAATGCATGGACTTGGCAATGATTTTGTTATTATTGATGAAAAGCACATGCCAAAGAATGTTAGTAGTCAAAATCTAGCAAGAAGTATTTCAGATCGAGAGTTAGGAGTTGGTTGTGATCAATTTATTATTTACAGACAAGGTTCTGATAAAGTAAACATGTCAATTTATAATAAGGACGGTTCGAGTGCAAAAGCCTGTGGTAATGCGTCAAGATGTTTAACCAGGTTATTGTTTGATCAGACTGAAGTAAATGAGATAGAACTTGATGTTGATGGTAGAGTTGTTTCTGGACGATATATAGATAAACATACTATTCAAGTTAATATGGGGCCTCCTGCATTTGAAGCTGATTGGATGCCAGAAAATACAGCCTTATGGTTGCTTGCGGAGCGCTATATGATAGAGCCAAAAGAGATGATCTGCGTGGATGTTGCTAATCCTCATCTAGTGATTTTTTCAAAACTTTCTAAAAAGGATATGGAAATTATTGGTAAAAATTTTCAAAATAGTGAGTTATTCCCAGATGGCATAAATGTTAATTTTGCGTCAGTAGAAAATGATATTATTGGACTTAGAGTTTGGGAAAGAGGGGTTGGATTTACTTATGCTTGCGGTAGTGGGGCAATAGCTACATATGCTGCTGCAAATAAATTAGGTTTTGTGGGATCTGATGCAGAGGTTAAGTTCAAGCTAGGTTCTTTAAGCATGAAAAAACAACAAGATAGTATTTTAATGAATGGTCCTGCAAGTTATGTATTTACTGGAGAGTATCTGTATGACGAGTAATCAGGAGGTTGTTACCTTTGGATGTCGCTTAAATATTTATGAGAGCGAGATCATTAAAGATAATTTAGCAAAATCTGGGAATGATAATGTTACTGTTTTTAATACATGTGCTGTAACAAAACAAGCAGAAAAGCAGGCAAAACAAGCAATTAGAAAGCTTCGCAGAGAAGATCCAGATAAGAAAATAATAGTTACAGGATGCGCTGCGCAGAATAATCCAGATATGTTTGCAAAAATGCCGGAAGTAGATAAAATTATTGGTAATGAAGAGAAGCTTTCTGATAAATATTATCAGTTAGATTCAGAAAGAGTGATTGTAAATGATATTATGTCTGTTAAAGAAACAGCAAATCATATGGTCACTAGTTTTGATGGGAAGGCGCGAGCTTTTATTCAAATTCAAAACGGATGTGATCATAGATGTACATTCTGTATGATTCCATATGGAAGGGGAAATAGTCGCTCTGTGCCGATAGGAGTAATTGTTGAGCAAGTGCGAATATTATATGCAAAAGATTATAAAGAAATAGTTTTAACAGGTGTGGATGTTACTGCTTATGGCGCTGATTTGCCTGGTGCCCCTACTTTTTCGCAAATGATTAGAAGATTATTGTCTCTAGTTCCAGAATTAAAAAGATTAAGATTATCATCAATAGATGTGGCAGAGATTGATGATGATTTATTTGATCTTATGGCACATAATCAAAGATTGATGCCACATTTTCATATTAGTTTGCAAGCAGGCGATAATATGATTCTTAAACGCATGAAGCGTAGGCATAATAGAGAACAAGTTATAGAATTTTGTCATAAATTGCGTAAGCTTCGTCCAGAAGTTTCGTTCGGAGCTGATATTATTGCTGGATTTCCAACTGAAACAGATGAAATGTTTGAGAATACGAGAAGATTAATTTCTGAAGCAGGTATTCAATATTTGCATGTATTCCCATATTCAGAAAGGGAAGGAACGCCAGCTGCTAGAATGCCTCAGGTTCCAATGAATATTAGAAAAGAAAGAGCAGCCATTTTGCGTAAAGAAGGGGCTAAAGAATTAGAGAAATTCTTTAGTGCAAATTTAGGGCGTAAGGTAGAATTGCTGGTTGAAAAGAATAATATTGCTCATGCTGAGAATTTTATTCCTGTAAAACTAGAGGGAAAATTTATTTCTGGTCAGGTCGTTGATGCGGAATTGATTTCCAGCTCATCTGAACATATGCTTGCAAAAATAGCTTAAATTCAAAATAGGAAATTATGTCGACTATAAAAAAGATATCTGTTCTTGGTGGTGGTAGTTGGGGGACAGCCCTTGCGTGCTTGTCAGCAAGAGCTGTTGGTGATTGTTTAGTTCACGCTATAGAAGCTGATGCTGTGGATGAAATAAATAATAAGCATACTAATTCTCGTTACCTTGGGGATACGATTCTTCCTCAGGGGCTTAAAGCGACATTGAAAATAGAAGATACGATTGATAGTGATGTCATTATAATAGCTGTTCCATCATTTGCTTTTGTAAAAACCTTAGAAAATCTAAAAGCTGTCAATCTATCAGATAGAGCTGCATTATTGATTGCAACAAAAGGCATGTGTGAAAACCCATTGCAGCTTTTTTCAGAAAAAATTGAGAGTATGTTTAAAAATTCTTACGGATTTATTTCTGGGCCAAATTTTGCAAAAGAAGTTGCGCAAGATAAATTCTCCTCCGTTACTATCTCGTCAAAAGATATCGATCTTGCTAAGGATATAGCATCAACACTTGTTTCTGATAATTTAAATGTTGGAGTTACAGATGATATAATCACAGTGCAAATTTCTGCTTTAGTTAAAAATATTGTAGCTATTAGGAGTGGAATGATGGAAGCCGAAGGGCATGGTGAAAATGCACGAGCTTGGCTTGTTAGTATGGGGCTAAGTGAGATAGCAAAAATAGCAGGTTCAATTGGCGGAAAAGCTGATTCCTTAGCGTTGCCAGCTGTAATTGGTGATTTGGTATTAACAAGCTATTCAAAAACATCTCGCAATACTAGGTTTGGTTTTGATTTTCATAATAATTCTTACTCAAAAGAATATTTGGATAATTATCCAGTTCTTGTCGAAGGAGTTTCATCCTCTAGGTTATTAAAAAAATATTTGAGTAATTCTGACCTTGATTTACCAATTATATCTTCCGTTGCTGATAGGGTTTAATTCTAGTGGCTAATTATTTTGATATTCGTTAAGAATGTTTGCTATTTTATTAATTTGGTCTTTTTCAGATTCTATGTAGCGTTCAGCTATTTTAATTAAAGAATCAATATTTTTTTTTGAACCGTCGTCTAGTGATTGGTGTTTTTGAGGTACCGAAACATGTAGAGCTATATACTCATGAAATAAATTAGAATTATGGTCACCTAAAGTTTCCACGATTAGTTTAGCTTGTTTATTATTTAACATAGCTACTCCATCAATTGCTATGTTTATTATTTGCCTTACCCAGGAAATAATTCCTGAACTTTTTGGATACTTATAGCCAATTCCTTCTGTATCTAATGAAAGAATAAAATAACCAGTCTTTTTGTTTCCGTTTAAGATTAAAGAGTGTATATAAGCTGCTAAAACTGGATTATTCATTATTAACCCACCATCTACAAATAGTTTATTATCCATTTTGAAGGGCTCAAAATAAGAAGGTGCAGCAGATGTTGCCATCGCAACGTCACGCATTAAGCTATCTTTATGGTTATCTTCTTGAGCTTGGTTCTTAGTAAATATTTCAGGTTTGTCATTTGAAATATCGTAAGAAGGAATTAATACCTTAGTTATTGATTGGCTTATTCTTTTATCTTTAAAGTATTCTTTGAAGAGTTTATAGAGATGTTTAGATGAGTATTTAGCGTGGATTAGGCCGTTAATAGTCCATAAGGTTCTCCATGAGTTTTTAAATATCTTAGATGATAAATTCTTATATAAACTAACTATTTCTTTGGCGTTATATTTAGGTTCTTGCTGTTCATTTGGTATGTTAAGAAGTAGAGCAATTACCCCTCCTGTTGAGGTTCCAGTAATTATATCAAAGTTTTCTGCAATCGACTTGTTGTCGAGTTTTTCTTCAATTTCTTGTAGTATTCTAGCTGGTACTATTCCTTTAACACCTCCGCCACCGATTGATATAATTTTTATTATCTGTCGTTTTTCAGATGTACGTACGTCGTCACATAACCCTGTATTAAAAGCGAATAAAAAGATTAATGCAATTATGGAGTTTTGAAATATTAATTTCATTTATATTCAAATTATAGAAAAGTAATAAATATCTTTACACATAAAATTATTATCATTAATTAAGTTTTTTTCAAAGTTAAAAATTATGATGCGTTTAAAATTATTTATTTTTTTTTCTTATTATATTATATAAACAAAAATGTCTGAAAATAATTATTCAAATTTTGTAAATCATTTTAAATTATACCTAAACAGCAACTTTTCTAGCCAGTATATTAGAAAAGGGTATAGTCGCAATAAATTGATTAAGATTAGAAGGTTAGATAGTTTAGCACGTATTTTTAACAGTAGTAATTCGCAAAATTGTACTGCAGTTGCGTTATATAATAATAAATTATATATAGCTTCGAATATAGATAAAGTAGAGTTTATACAAAAGCAAATTTTAAAGTTAAAGAATTATATTAAGAAGAAAAAACTACCAAATAAAAATGATTCTGAGAGGTTTAATAAGGATTTTCGCAAAGTTGTGTCATCCATTGTTGGAATAGGTCACAGGAGATATAAAGGAAGGAATTTAGGAAAATTTGTAATTAAAGGTTCTGTCGCATGTGTTAGCATCTAATCTTAAAAATTATAATTCTCAGATTTCAGGCGTTATGAAGCCATGAGGGTTTGAAAATTCTCAAAAGCATAAAGTGTAAAACTCTACACTTGATCTGACAGATAGCTACTTATCATACAGCATAATTACTGTCAGATAAGTTCTGAGTATCATGTGTCTGACACTCATTCACGTAGCTAGGAATATTCTTATCCAAAGCAATATGTTTTGAATCAAGAAAGGTTTGCATAGGTGTTTTTCCATAACAATGCTTTCCTGAATGTGTTCTTTGAGTATTGTACTTATTAATCCATAAATCAACATCAATTTGTAACTCTTCTACAGAGCCGTATATTCTTTTGCGAAATGCTATATCATAAAACTCTTGTTTCATAGTTCTGTGGAACCTCTAGCAAATACCGTTAGTTTGCGGACTACGAACCTTTGTTTTTGTGTGATCAATATTCTCAATTCCTAAATAAAGTTGATAGGCATGATGCTCAGGTTTACCACAATATTCAGTACCGCGATCAGTGAGTATACGAAACATGCTAAGGCCTTGTTCTGTATAAAATGGCAGCACTCTATCATTTAGTATATCAGCTGCAGTAATAGCTGATTTCTCAGTATAAAGTTTTACTTGCGCCACTTTAGAATATGTATCAACAAAAGTTTGTTGGTAAATTTTTCCAACCCCCTTCATATTACCTACATAGTAAGTATCTTGTGAACCAAGATACCCAGGATGCTCAGTCTCGATTTCACCGTGAGCTACTTTGCTAGCTTTAGCCCGCTCAAGAGCTGCTAGCTGTTCTTCAGTTAATATCATACCATCTTGCGCTGATTTAGCTTCTAAGGCTTTTAGACGCTTACGCATTGTCTCTAAATCATTACGCAACCAAATAGAACGAACTCCACTACTTGATATTAAAACACCTTGTTGCTTCAGCTCATTACTAGCTCGTAATTGCCCTAAAGCAGGGTTTGAAATAGCAAGATCTATGACGGCTTGTTCTACATCAGAAGGTACTCTGTTTTTCATGATAGGTTTCTTGCGGCTGATTTCCTGTAGAGCAGCTTCCCCACCATTTTCATATAATTCTTTAAAACGATAAAAGGTATCCCTTGAATATCCCATAACGTTACACGCTTGACTTACATTACCAAGCTGTTTCGCTAATTCTAAAAGTCCTAATTTGGGTTTGATGATTTTTTCTAATTGACTCATTTTTAATCTCTTGTTTGAGTGGTTAAATGCAATATATTCAACTACTAAATATATTACTCTCTTTTTACCACTCTGTCAGATTAAATTTGAAGCTTTACACATAAAGGTAAGAATCAGCTCCAATAATTTGGCCTTTCTGAATCATTCTAATATTTTCTATTCCTGTAATAGTGATTTTTGCAGATTGGAAGTTTTTAAACCCCAGCATAGGCTTTGTTCGCTTCTTAATAAATCTATGATCTTGTTCCATAATATTATTGAAATATTTGTTTTGAATAATCTCTATTTTCTCATTTTCTAATAGATTATCATTTGCACTATTAAGAGCTGATTTATTACTTCCGCTTTTATCAATATTCACCTTATCAGGAATATCATTATTTTTAAACGCTTTACGGAAGAACGCCTTAGCAGCCGCTTTATCCCTGCGCTTCCTCAGCAAAAACTCTATAGTATTACCCAAAGAATCTACAGCACGATAGAGATAAATCCAGCGACCATCCAGCTTGATATAGATTTCATCCATACGCCAACTTGAACCAACTGCTTTCTTTCTTTTTCTAACTTGCTTATCTATCAACGTAACAAATCTTTTAATCCATCTTTGTAGAGTACTATGATCTATTACTGCGCCTCTGTATGAGCTAGCTCCTCAAGATCTCGATAGCTCAAGGAAAATCTACATTTCATATAAACAAACAGCATTATTATTTCCGGCGAGGAACAAAAACCTTTGAAATATTTTGTTAATTTAGGGGAAATAGCATATCTCATGTAAAGCCTTTTTTATTTTCAGTATATTCTCTTTGATTGACTTTCACAACACATGCGACAGAACCAAGAATAGAGCCATCCAAATTGCTCTGCGGCTAGCTGAAAAGCCGTATACTTCTGTTAGTACATCATTTAAAACGTATAGAAGTGGAAAAAATAATGTTCCAGCTCCAACTTGTGCTAGGCCAAATACATCCATAATTTTGATTTCTGCTATGTTAGAAATTAATAGACAGAAAATAAAAATTATAGTTAGTAGATTATAAAATTTTGTTTGTGCTAGCGTATTTGTTTGCATTTGATTATATACATATTATTAATATAATTGATGCTAGTGTGGCTTGGATTATTTGTCAATTATCTGATTCACAATTTATGTAAACTTGATTAGTTATAACAGTTATAATAAAATTGTGTTTATTGTAATATTGCTAGATTAATTCGTAAATATCAGGTTGTTAGCTAGTAAAAATGATATTTATGCTTGCGAATTTCTAGTGTGACTCTATATTGCAGCTGTAAACTTAATGAAAGTTAAATTATGCAAATAAGAATTAACAAATATTTTGTAAGTATTTTACTGATTGCGATCTTCTTTCCAATTATATCTATGGCGAGTTTAATTCAAACATTACAGAATTATTTTCTATTGATGAGAAAGGCGCAATATCAATGGATGCAACAGACCCTTTAAAAGGTTACAGAGAAAGATTTGCAATTCCAGTTGATAAGGATAATAAAGAAGTAGTTTATTTGAATGGGCATGTTATGGGGCTAGCTCCGTTAGATGCGAAGAGCTATATGATTAATGAGATAGAAGATTGGGAAAAATTAGGAGTTGGCGGAAGGTATAAAGAAAAAAATCCTTGGAATAGGTTTCATGAGAAATTCAAAAGTGGTTTTGCAAAGCTGTTAGGTGCATCTCCTGAAGAAATAGTTTTAATGAATTCGTTGTCTACTAATTTACATCTTGCAATGGTTTCATTTTATCGACCAACAAAAACTCGTTACAAGATAATGATTGAGGCGCCAATATATATATCTGATTTATACGTAATTAAGAGTCAGCTTAAATTTCATGGTATTGATCCAGATGATGGTTTGGTTATAGTTAAGAAAGATCCAAATGTAAAAGAGATTACAGTTGAAAATTTTGCTGAGAGTTTTGAAGCGAATAAAGACAATATTGCTTTGATTCTAGTTAGCAGTGTAAATCATCAAACGGGTCAAGTGCTGGACATTAAAAATTTGACAAAGTTATCTCATGCAAATGGAGCTGTTATAGGACTTAATCTTGCACATTCAGTTGGAAATATTCCACTAAAGTTGCATAAATGGGATGTGGATTTTGCGGCTTGGTGTAATTATAAATATATGTCTGGCGGTCCTGGTGTTGTAGGTGGTTTGTTTATAAATAAGATACATGTAAATAATCCAGATTTAAATAGATTTGCGGGTTGGTGGGGTAGTGACCCGAAGTCTAGAATGTCAATGGAAATGCAAAAGAATTTTGTTCCAGTTGAAAGTGCTGACGCCTGGCAGGCTAGTGAACAGCCTATTTTTAGTATGGCGCCTTTGCAGGCTTCTTTAAAGATATTTGATGAAGTTGGGATGGAGGCTTATCGAGAAAAATCCATCCGCTTAACTTCGTATTTAGAGTATCTTATAGATTATATTGATTCTGATAGGGTTGATATAATTACACCGCGTGATATTAATAAACGTGGTTGTCAAATTTCTCTGCGAATAAAAAGGGACTCAGAATTATTACAGAATGAATTGAAAGCAAAGGGCGTAGTAGTAGACTTAAAACAACCAAATATAATTAGGATTTCACCAATGCCTTTATATAATGGGTATCATGATGTATGGAAATTCGCAAATATATTATCTGAAGTTTTAAAAGGGAAGTCTTTGGATCAGAAATAAAATTTGGATTATCTAGCTAATGCATCAACTAATCTCTGTGCGGCTTCTGGTATTTTATTAGCTGCTTGTAGTGCTGTGATAGATGCAACCACTGTTCTAATTAACTCTGAATATTCCTGCGCAGTTAGTACATAATCTGTTTTTAGATATGCATCAGCAGTTTTCTGGGTTCTGTGGGAGAAATTGAAGAATATTTAAACAAGCATTTATCGTTAAAAAAACTAACCTCTTTTGAAAATGAATATTATAACTCAAAGAGATATAATATAGGCAATAAAACCCTTAATTTCCTCGGCGTAAAATATAGTTTCTGGGGGAATATAAGCAGCCATATTGCTACTAAATGCTGCAAGCTTGGAATAAATGAGTTGATATATATAGCTAAGCAAGGCAGCCTCACTAAGCCTGAAGACTTGTATACAAAGATTTACTCTGCCACAAGCCATTTATGCATGTCTTCTCTTAAAATTACTAATTACGTGGATCAGCTTGAGAACCCTTTAGTGAAATTATTTCCAGAACTAAACACGAATTGTCATATCTCTGTTCCAACAGTGTTAGAAGAGGACTATAGACAAAGAGAAATCGCGTCAAAAAATTATCAAGCTCAATCCATTGATAATGAAATTTCTCAAATTGCACATGCAATATACGAATTCAATACAACAAATGATACTAAAATTAAATATTTTAATATGCATTTTGCAACTGATTATATTCGTAATAAAAACGAGAGAATTTTAGAAACTTCTTTTGATTTAGCTAATAACCGTTCGCAGGAAGCAAGACGACACAAAGAAAAAATAATTAATAAAATTAGCAAATATTTTGCTGAATATGTTATTTCAACTTCAATATAAGTAGGTATATTATGTTAATTTCATCAACTAAATTTACTGCAAGAGATCCTGAAGATATTCAGAATTTAGTAAATACAATATTACAATCGAAAGGATTGTCTGGAAATTCTTATTTAATTGACGACTACGAAAAAGCACTACAAAAGTTTTTCAAAGTTAATCATGCAATGCCGTATCATCTGGAACTACTGCAATCTACGCAGCTCTTTATGCACTAGATATATCTCATGGTGATGAAGTAATATTGCCAGTGACGTCCGCTGTTATGTCGGGATTACCAATTATTGCTCTTGGAGCAACACCTGTATTTGTAGATTGTCAAAAAAACTGCTTTAAAATCTGTCTAGAAAATTTACAAACAAAAATTACAAAAAAAACCAAAGCTATTATTTCGGTGCCTATGTGGGGCTACCCAGCTTTTTCAGAAGAGCTCAATAATGTTGCAAAGAAAAACAATCTACCAATTATTGAAGATGCAGCGCAAGCTATAGGGACATGGAATAATAATAAATACGAAGGAACAAAAGGTACTATCGGTTGTTTTAGCACGCATGAAATCAAAATGATTAGCACTGGCGAAGGAGGTTTTGTTCTTACTGACGACGATAGTTTAGCTAACAAAGTAAGGAGCTTTTCTAAATTAGGGCTAGATAAAAAATCTAATCCCAAGGGTGGGTTTGGACAATTTTATGGTCTAAATTTTAAACTAAACGCTATGTCTGCTGCGCTAGGAATTAGCGAAATAAATAGACTTATCTCAAAAATAGAAAATCGGCAAAATAAAGTACATCTGTGGAATAAAGAACTTAAAGACTGTGAAGAATTTTTAGACGATATTGATGTAAACAATTCCGAGCAAAAAATAAATGGCTATTCAGTAGTTAAATTTTTTAAATTGCCAAATCAAATCTCAAATAATAAATTATCCTTGAATCTATTTGAACAAAGAATTGAGACTGATTTTATCAGGTATAAATATCAAATGCTCCCAGAATATGAAATATTTAAGCCTTATTTTACTAAGAATAGATATAATTCTTTAAACATCGAATTCCCAAATGCACATCGTATGATGAAAGAACTGCTAATTCTTCCAACACACGAAGGAATAACAGAGTCTAATATCAGAGAAGCAGCAGAAATTATTAAGCAAACTATTAAGCATATTATCCAAGAGGTTTACTAATGTCTAAATCAAATTTAATATCACCTATTGAAAATCTGGGGACCGAAGTTGAAATTAAAATTAAAGTAGATGAAACTAATTTCATCCACCTGCAAAAATGGCTAAATAATAACGCCGAATATCTCAGCGAAACCTTGCAAGAAGATTATTATTTTAATAATCCAGATAATTCATGGTTTAAAATGCATGAAGAAGGATACAAATACGCATTAAAATATTTAAGAATACGTGTTACTAACCGAGGTAGCTCCATATGCTATAAAGACTGGAACACTAGTGAAAACAATGGAAAATCAGGGTTATTTTGCAAAGATCTTGAAATGCCAATTCCAAACACAGAAAAATATATTTTATTACTTGAATCAATAGGCTTTACCGAAAAAACAAAAATCAAGAAATCTAGAAAAAGCTATATTTATAAAGATTTCCTAATAGATGTTGATACGGTAAAAGATGTTGGTACTTTTATTGAATTTGAAGTTAACAATAAGATCCATGACAATCCAAAAGCTGAGTATCAAAGACTAGAAAATTTTATAAAAAATCTAGGATTACCTAATTTCACTATACAAAAACAGGGGTTCATAATTTTAGCCTGGAACCCAAATTTTAATTTTACCTAATATTATTTATTATGACCAAAGCAGTTTACCACCCCCAAATTCTAAAAATTAAAAATATTTTCTGGCCGATTGAAAATTCGGAGATCAGAAAATTTTTACCAATGGCTGCAATGATATTTTGTATATTATTTAACTACTCAGCATTTAGATCAATAAAAGACGGTTTTGTAGTAACTAGCATTGGACCTGAAGCGATTGGTTTCCTAAAAACCTATTTTGTATTACCTACTGCGATTTTAATGATGGTGATATATACCAAACTTTGCAATATGTTTTCACAGCAAAAAGTCTTTTACCTTATAACATCTAGCTTCTTAATATAACCCGAACTATGTATAAGAAAAGGACTGCATAGCTAGTGATATTGGGGTATTCTGTATTTTTGCAATCTAAAAAAGGTACCCCAATGAATATAGATTACGATAGTTTGTTCTGCTTTGTCGATGATTTTTGTAAAGGATTTGAAAATTGGTACAAAAAGACACTCATTACCAGTGGTATTAGAAAGCGTAATAAACCATGTAAAATGAGCTTGTCAGAAATAATAACTATCCTGATAGCTTTCCATCAATCTGGAATGTCATGCTTTAAATATTTTTACCTAGAACTTATGAGGAATCACAGAAACTTATTCAGCTACTTAGTACATTACGATCGCTTTACAGCACTAATAAAACTTGCTTTCCCTGCTGTGGTTTGCATGCTTAAAAGCCTTGAAGGTAAGGTAACAGAATATATGTTTATAGATGCAACGCCTATGGCTGTTTGTCATAATCTTCGAGAAAAAAGACATAAAGTTTTTAAAGGATTAGCTAAAAAAGGCAAGACTTCTACTGGTTGGTTTTTTGGCTTTAAGTTGCACTTTATTCTCAATACATTCGGAGAAATTGTAAGTATGACTATTACTGGTGGCAACGTTAATGATCGTTCTCCAGTTATGGAAATGGTGAAAGGTATTACTGGTAAACTTATTGGTGATAAAGGGTATATATCCAAAAAACTATCCGCTGAATTATTTGAACAAAAAGTGACTTTGATTACTAAAATCAAAAAGAATATGAAAAATATTTTAATGGATACTACAGATAAAATGATGTTGATGCGTCGTAGTTTTATTGAGACTATATTCTCCTCTATGAAGTCATTGAATACTTTGATTCATAGTAGGCACAGATCACCTATCAACGCTTTTTCTCACTTATTTGCTGGACTCATAAATTACCAAATTAGAACTGATAAACCATCTCTAGATCAAATGGTAAAATTAGATTCTTATGCATAGTTGGGGTTAATATACATAGCTATCTTTACGTTTATTTTATATCCATTTGCTGATCTATTTCATCCAAATATACAAAAAATAGAATCTTTATGCATTAAATATCCAAATTTCAAATGGTTTATCAAAATAGCAGGTAACTGGAGCTATGCCTCATTTTATGTGATAGCCGAGATTTGGGGGAATATGATTCTTAGTCTATTATTTTGGCAATTTGCAAACCAAATAACAACTAATAATGAAGTCAGACGTTTTTACCCAATGTTTGGTCTATTAGGTAATTGCTCACTGCTCATAGTAGCATTCGTGCTTAATATATTTTTAGACCAAAATATACACATAGTCCCAAGTGAAATAAAATTTATACCTGTATTATGCATAACAATACTCAATGGCTTAGCAATATTGTTTTTATATTATTGGATTAATAGAAATATTATTAAAAATAAGCCTGTGTATGATGCAAAGCAAACAAAAAAACTTAATGTAAAAGATAGTATCAAAATGATATTATCTTCGAAATATCTTGGGCTGCTGGCTTTATTCGTAATTTCATACGGGATATCAATCAACTTAGTTGAAGGAATATGGAAATCTAAAATTAGAGAAATATACCCAAGTAAAGAAGAATACACCTTATTCATGAGCTCATTCCAGGCTTACCAAGGAATAGTAGCCATTATTTTTATGTTCATTGGTAGTAATATATTGAGGATATTATCATGGAAAAAAGCGGCTATGTTTACTCCCATTATGATGCTTTTTACAGGTTCTATTTTCTTCTTACTCATTACTATTGAAAATTTTTCTACAATAGAAATTTCTGCCTTTATAGGTACAGGACCACTATTTCTAGTAATAATGATTGGTAGTGCACAAAATATACTAACTAAAGCTACTTAAATATTCACTGTTTGATTCAACTAAAGAAATGGTATATATGCATAGTGATAACGAGTTTAGAACTAAGGGCAAAGCAGCTGTTGATGTAGTAGCAAGTAGATGCGGAAAATCTTTAGGTGGAGTTATTCAATCAACATATTTTATAATTTTACCAGTTGCAACATTTGAAAGTGCTGTCCCATTCTTTGCATCAATATTTTTTATAATTTTAGGATTATAGGTTTGGGCCATTAGAACACTCGATGCTGAAATCGGTAATAAAATAAATGAAGTATAAACACTTACTATGATTACTTATTCACCTTTCCTGAATAATATATGACTACTAGTTTCCTTCCCTAATTACAAATACTTTATCAAAAAACCATGATTTAATCATTAATGGAAAAATATATAATAATCAGCTTTAAACCCTATATTCTACCATCCTGATAAATAACTGCAAAGAGCAAAGCTAATCAAGACACAATATGTAGTCATTTAATTTAGGTATTACGCACTTGATTAAAGTTACATTCGATAGCTATATAAAGCTATTAATATCTTAATCAAAAAAGTTTGCTAACTTAATAATACGTGCAAATGATAATGCAATCTAAAAAGAAAATGGTAGCGAGGGAGGGACTTGAACCCCCGACACGCGGATTATGATTCCGCTGCTCTAACCAGCTGAGCTACCCCGCCATAGGGAATATAATCTATATTTAAATAAAAAAAGCCCAGAACCAAAAAAGTCCTGGGCTAAAATATATATTAACGTTTCGAGAACTGTGTACTCTTACGCGCTTTACGCTTACCGTATTTTTTACGCTCAACAACTCTTGAATCTCTTGTCAAGAAACCATTTTTTCTAAGTACTAAATGGAACTCATCAGAAATACAATCAAGTGCTCTTGCAATACCATGAACAATAGCACCAGCTTGACCTGTAGTTCCGCCACCTTTCGTAGTACAAATTACATCATACTGAGCAGTAGTTTTAGTATCAACAAACGGCCTCATTATAGCAGCTCTGTATGATTCACGAGGAAAATATGCAGAAAAGTCTTTGCTATTAACAATGATCTGACCTTTACCAGGCTTAACCCAAACTCTTGCAACAGAATTTTTTCTTCTTCCAGTGCCATATCCACCACCATCTAGTGTAGATTTTTTTGATTTACACTGAATAATCTTTGGTGCTTCAGCTTTTACAGCTTCTGTAGCTGGTGCTTTCGCATCTTTAGTATTTTCTTCTAATTCCTTAAGTGTTGGTACTTCCATTGCGATTACTTCTTATTTTTTGTATTTTTAGCAGCGATATCAAAAGCAACAGGCTTTTGCGCAGTGTGTGGGTGCTCAGCTTCAGCATAAACATGTAGGTTACCAAATTGCTTACTACCCATTTTATTTCTACTTAGCATTCTTTTAACAGCCATCTGAACAACTCTCTCAGGATAGTTACCAAGTAATATTTTTCCTGCTGTTGTTTCTTTAATTCCACCTGGAAAACCTGTATGACGATAATAGAATTTACCATCTTTTTTATCACCCTTATTACCAGAAAGATGAACATGCTTAGCATTGATGATTACAACATGATCCCCACAATCTATATGAGGTGTAAACATAGGCTTATGCTTGCCACGAAGTAATAAAGCGGCCTGGCTTGCCAAACGACCAAGAACGATATCTTTAGCGTCAATAATAAGCCATTTTTTTTCAATTTCTGATGGCTTTGCTGAATAAGTTTTCACAATTAGTTCTTCTATTAATTAGACATTTTGCACGTAAAAATAGCAGTTACCCACCCTTATTGTCAAGGACAATTTCATTTTTTTCAAATCTCTTAAAACTTTTAGAGGTTAGCTTGTTTCCAGATGCCTTTTATTTGATTTTTGCATAGGAGTAAATTTAAAAATAATTTCCTGATCTTTTTTAGACAAATCAACACTAGCAGAGCCACCATTTTTTAATTTCCCAAACAAAATTTCATCTGCAATTGCCTGCTTAATATGAGTATCTATTGTTCTTGCTAACTCTCTTGCTCCACTATTATTGCTAAAACACTTCTCAGCAAGATATTTTTTTACAGAAGAACTAACACTCAATCGCACTCGTTTATCTGCAAGTTGAGCAGCAAGCTCTTTTATATTTTTACTTACAATCTTATCAATTATTCCATCTATCGGATTAAATAATACTATATTATCTAGCCTACTTCTAAATTCCGGACTAAACTGAGCATTTATAGGGTCTAGGTTCCATGCAGGAATTTGCTCCTTAGAACTGTCTTCATTGAAGCCTATCGAGGCCTTTTCCTTTTGTGCAACTAAATTTGTTGTAAGAATAATCATTGTATTCATGAAATTTACATGCTTACCCGTGCTGTCAGTAAGATTACCTTCGTCCATTATCTGTAATAATATGTTAAAAATCTCTGGATTTGCTTTCTCAATTTCATCAAACAGTACAACAGAATATGGATATTTTGCTACTTCTTCAGTGAGCATACCACCCTGATCAAATCCTACATATCCCAGAGCACTTCCTAATAATTTTGACACTGAGCTACTTTCTGCAAATTCTGACATATCAAATTTAATCAATTTCATATTATTAAAAATTGCGAGTTGTTTTGCAAGCTCTGTCTTACCAACACCAGTTGAACCAGCAAAAAGATAACAACCTGTTGGTCTATCTCCTTTTTTCAACCCAGCCTTAGATAATTTAATACTAGCGCAAAGATCTTCAATAGCTTGATCCTGACCAAAAATACATTTCTTGAGATTAGCACTCAGCTGTTTCAATTGACTAATATCATCCGCTTTGTCACCAATGTTAGGTATATTCAAAATACTAGCAAGCAATGATTCAATCTGCTTATTAGTAATAATAGTTTTTGTACCACTATCATCAGCAATCTTACTTCTAGCACCAGCTTCGTCAATCAAATCAATAGCTTTATCAGGGAGGTGTCGATCATTTATATATCTCTCGGACAAACTAATCGCAGCACTTAAAGCAGAATCTGAGTATTTCACCTTATGATGCTTTTCATAATAACCTTTCAAACCTTGTAAAATTTCCATCGTTGCCTCTTCATCTGGCTCCTCGACAACAATTTTCTGGAATCTTCTAACTAAGGCCATATCTTTCTCGAAATGATTATGATACTCCTTAAAAGTTGTAGAACCAATACATCTTAACTCCCCTTTTCCAAGCGCAGGCTTCAAAAGATTGCTTGCATCTGTTGCACCGCTTGTAGTAGATCCAGCTCCAATAATAGTATGTATTTCATCAATAAATAATATAGCGTCTTTATTGTTCTTTAGAAATTCTAACAGCTTCTTAATTCTCTCTTCAAAATCACCACGAAACTTCGTCCCAGCAACTAAACTACCAATATCAAGAGAATAAATAATTGCATTCTTAAGCAATTCTGGTACATCTCCCTTAATTATACGGATCGCAAGCCCCTCGGCAATTGCCGTCTTACCGACCCCTGGCTCCCCAACAAGGATAGCATTATTCTTCTTTCTCCGACATAGAATTTCAATAGTTCTTTGTATTTCATTTTGCCTCCCTATTAAACAATCTATTGCATCAGTATCAGCACGTTCATTCAAGTTTATACAATATTTATCTATGCTATTTTCATCATCTGAGTTTTCCTTTAAACTACTTTGAATATCATCTATTTTTTCCTGGTTCCCTGATTTAGCAACACTCTCAACCAAAGTAATCTGCGTTGCTTGAGTAGACTGATCGTTCTTAGACAAAACTGAATCGAGTGTTTCTTTTTTCTTCAAATAATTGAGTATATCCTGTCTAGACAACCCTTCTTCTCGAAGACAAAGTAAAGCATATGCTTCATGCTCGAAGAAAAACTCAGCTAACACGTGTGAACCATTAATAACTTTCTGCCCACTTGCCTGACTATGCAATGCAGCTCTTTGAATAATACGCTGAAATCCCGCGGTAGGCTTCGCCTCTTTGACACCCTCATGAACGAGCTCTGCCAGATCATGCTTCAAATAGATTGTTAGGCGGTGTTTAAAAGACTCAAGTGCAATTTTATTCTCCTGAAAAATTTCTTTCGCATCCTTGTCATCCTCAAGGGCTAAAAGCAAATGCTCATATGTTGCATATTCATGCTTATAATTTGTGGCTATTGTCAGAGCGTTTCTTAGAGTAAGCTCAAGATCATTTGAAAGCATATTCTTACCATCTATTGAATTTTATTCCCAATATATAACTTTTAGTATAGCAGAGTTAAACCCATACTTGATCGGAATATTAGTAATAAATGATTATTTTATATGAATTTGTTGTATGAGTTCATTTAGTAGTATGATAAGCTAGCTATCTCTAAATATAAAATCGATTAATCATGGGTAATAAAATATTTGACAAAGTATTCCTAATACTTGCTACATCGCTAGTTATTTTCGCTATTACAAAAATATATTTCAAATACACCAACAACCAGAATGAACAAGCGCTTAAAATATCAGAGAAAAATCTCGATATAGTAATCTATTCAAAAAATAGTTGTATTTATTGCATAAAAGCAAAAAAACTTTTAGATGAAAAGCAAATACAGTACAAACTTATTGAACTATCAGACAACAGAGACTTACACTTAAAACTAGCTAGTCAAACTGGACAAAACACTGTCCCGTACATCTTTATCAATAATGACTTTATAGGTGGTTTCCAAAATTTACTAGACCTTGAAAACAACGATGAATTATAATAAATAAAATTTTAGTTAGGAGAAATTTAATGGCATATGTTCCAATAGTAGTAGAGCAAACTGCAAAAGGCGAAAGATCTTATGATATATATTCAAGATTACTAAAAGAAAGAATTGTATTTGTAAATGGTGAATTTGAAGATCAAATGGCCAATGTAATTGTTGCACAATTACTTTTCCTTGAAGCGGAAAATCCTGAAAAAGAAATCTATATGTATGTTAATTCACCAGGTGGAGTTGTTAGCTCTGGTTTAGCCATTTATGATACGATGCAATATATCAAACCCAAGATTGCAACGCTTTGCATAGGGCAAGCTTGTTCAATGGGCGCTACAATATTACTAGCTGGCGACCAAGGCATGAGATATGCATTACCAAATAGCCGAGTAATGATTCACCAACCTCTTGGAGGATATCGCGGGCAAGCCACGGATATCGAGATACATGCAAGAGAAACCATGAAAGTGAAAAAAATGCTTCATGAAATATATGCAAAACATACTGGCAAAACTCTTGCCCAAATTGAAAAAAGTATGGATAGAGATAACTTCATGTCCGCCAAGGAAGCAAAGGACTTTGGACTTGTTGATAAAATAATTCAAAACAGAGATTTAATGGTTGTTAAAAAGTAGATATTTACTTTTTAACAATTAACTGTTAATAGTTGTATTATATTGTAAATTTGGGTAGATAATGACTGAAAGCTCTGATAAAAAATCATTACATTGTTCGTTCTGTGGGAAAAATCAATTTGAAGTAAAAAAATTAATTGCAGGACCATCGGTTTTCATTTGCGATGAATGTACTGAAATATGCCTAGATATCATTAAAGAAGAAGCGAACGAAGCTGTAGAGGAAATAATTTCTTCTATCCCAAATCCAAAAGAAATTTGCAAAACTCTTGATGAGCATGTGATAGGACAAGAACGAGCAAAAAAAGTTTTGTCGGTTGCAGTCTATAATCATTATAAAAGACTTGAAAGCCTATCAGAAAACAAGAACGATGTAGAACTTGCCAAATCTAATATTATGATGATTGGATCCACTGGCTCTGGTAAGACACTACTTGCGCAGACATTAGCTAAAATCCTTGATGTGCCTTTTACCATGGCAGATGCAACAACCCTAACCGAAGCTGGATATGTTGGAGAAGATGTTGAGAATATTTTATTAAGACTGCTCCAGGCTGCTGATTTCAACGTAGAAAAAGCTCAAAAAGGAATTATCTATATTGATGAAATTGATAAAGTTGCTAAAAAATCCGAAAATGTTTCAATAACGCGCGATGTATCGGGTGAAGGAGTGCAACAAGCTCTACTAAAAATCATGGAAGGAACAGTTGCATATGTCCCACCGCAAGGCGGAAGAAAACATCCTCAACAAGATTTTATCCAAATTGACACATCAAATATATTGTTCATTTGTGGCGGCGCTTTCATGGGGATTGAAGGTATCATAACAGCAAGAAGCGATAAAAGCGCGATTGGTTTTGCAGCGAACGTTAAAACCAAAGAAGATTTACGCCATAGCGAAGTGCTAAAAGACCTTGAGATTGAAGACTTAGTAAAATTTGGCATGATTCCTGAATTTATAGGAAGATTACCTGTTGTCACTACTCTAAAAGAGCTGGACAAAGAGGCTTTAATTAGCATTCTAACAAAGCCTAAAAATGCGATTATTAAGCAGTACAAAAAGCTCTTCGAACTTAATGATGCAAATCTATATTTTACAGAAGATGGACTTGATGCAGTTGCTGAAAAAGCTCTCAAGAGAAAAACTGGCGCAAGAGGCTTAAGATCAATCATAGAAGATTTACTCTTAGAAGATATGTATAATTTCTCAGATCTCAAAGACAAAGAAATTGTATATAATCGTGAAGCAGTTGAGAATTCTGAAAAAGCAAAAATCAAAACTAGAAAAGCTGCAAAAATCACTAAAGCTAATACAAAATTACAAAAAAAGAAACTAGCTGTATAGTATCTTATGGCGTTACAAACTATCAGTAGATCTAACCAATTAAAACAATTTGTGGACGATCACTTTGATGGTATTAATTACTCAATGGAACCGATTCTTGGGGATGCAGGCCTGCGCGATTACTTGAGAGTAAAAACAGATAATGATAGTTATATCATTATGGACTGCCCCCCGAGCTATACTAGCATCAAGCCTTTTATCGACATCGCTAACTTTCTGAATCAAAATAATTTCTCTGCTCCAGAGGTTTTTAAACACGATATAAATAATGGCTTTTTAATACTACAAGATTTGGGCACACTAAGTGTCAAAAACTACCTTATTAAAACTGGCACTTCAGAACAAAAAAATATTTATCATTTAAGCATTGATTTACTTATTAAACTACAAGAAACCTCCCCTCCAAAAGGGCTTATAGAGTTTAATAATGATCTATTGCGCTCAGAACTTAGCGTGTTTACTGACCATTACATTCCCTATAAAAAAAATAAGGAAATACATACTGACGAACTAAGTGAATTCAATAAAACATGGCAAGAAATTCTAATTAAACAAGCTCCTATTAAACAAAGTATAGTTTTAAGAGATTATCATGTAGAAAATATGATGTATCTCAAAGATGAAAAAGGCATAAAAAAACTTGGCCTTCTTGACTTTCAAGATGCTTTAATTGGATCGCCTATATATGATTTAGTCTCTATCTTAGAAGATGCAAGAATAGATATTGATCGTAATTTCGCTCTCGAATGTGTCCAATATTACGCAAAGGAAAAAAATATTAATATAGATCAAGCTCTAATTAACTATCACATCCTTGGAGCCCAAAGAAACTTACGCATCTTGGGTGTATTTGCCAGAAAATATAACCGAGATAAAGATAATACCTATTTACAATATATCCCAAGAGTGCTTAAATATCTTGAGTACGATGTATCCCACCCGGCTCTTGAACCTATCAAGAATTGGCTTTTAAAAACTCAAATAATATAGTTATATGATTGATACAATAATGCTGTTTGCTGCCGGGCTTGGAAATAGAATGCGTCACCTAACAGAAAATAGTCCAAAAACTCTACTACCTATCCTTGGAAAGCCAATATTGCACCACGCTCTTGAATTATGCAATAATTATCCATTTAAAAAAATAGTAATTAATACACATTATTTAAATAAACAAGTTGAGAAATCTATCGAAGATTTCAAAGAGTCTCATCCAAACTGCCCAGAGATCGTTATTATATATGAAGAAGAGCTACTAGAAACCGGTGGGGCTATTAAAAACGCTCATGATATATTAGGAGAAGAAGCAATTTTCACTCTTAATACGGATATAGTACTTCGAGCTGAATATAATATTTTTGAGTTCATGCTGCAGAAATGGAATAAAGATAAGATGGACTTTCTGCTTTTAATGCAGCCATACAAAGATTCAGTTGGTTATTCTGGTCATGGAGATTTTGATTTAGATGAGCACGGCAAACTAGTTCGACCTGACAAACAGGAAAATTATGAATATATGTATGCCGGATTGCAAATCCTAAAACCTGGGAAAGTTGCAAAACATCCATTGCGCATCTTTTCACTCCGCGAATATTATCTTAATAGCGACAAAGTGATTGGCCTGCCAGCGCATGACGCCAGGTGGTATCACGCTACTAGACCTGAAGATATAATAAATATCGAAATGGATATGCTAGCACATGAAGAACATTAACTAAAATAGTTAATTACCTCATTCTAATGATCTCCACCACCAGAACTATCAGCAGAATCACCTGATTCACCCGACAACTTAGCATGAATATCAGCGATATGATCATAACCAAGCGTCCTACTATCATAAGCCTCTATATTTTGTGGATTCTCACCTAAGATCGCTTTAATAACATCATCATGCTTATTCATATGCGCGGTATACAAAACTCTCGCCATTAAGTCAGAAAATTTCGATAAAGCCTCAGAATAGTTACCTTTTGCAAACGCTTTCAACAAAGCTATATTGCTTCCATCCCTTGCGGCAACAATAATTGCATCTTCTAAATCAACACTATCACCTACAAATTTTGCCACGATCTATTCCACTCAAACATGAATATTTATAAATTCTATATTTAAATCAGCCATATATCAATATTTTTCATAAAATTAAACCCAAGGTGCATTTGATCACAAAATTTATAGTAATCGAGTTCGCCACAACCTAGTTTAAAATAACTGGATATTGTTCCAAAAAAATAACACTTCACAAAGAATGAACAAACCCTTCTTTTCTTTGGTTAAGAATTACCTATACAATCAGCTTAATTATAGCTTTACTTAATAAACACAAGCTAAGAAAATAAATAATAAGAATCTATTATACCTTTAGGAGGCGAAGAATCCACTGAACAAATGCCATATCTAAGAAAATAACAAACATACAAAGGACAAAAACGCATGAACCAAATTGATTCAAACACCATAATGCAAATCTTATTTTTTGCTATTTTATTATGGTTCATCGCGAAGTCTTTCTTTTCTAGAAAATCAAGCCAAGGATCTTCTTCAAACATTTTTATATGGTTTATCATCTTCGCAGTTTTAATCATCGTTTACGCCTTTAGATTTGAATTAGAAACTTTAAAAGACCGAGTTCTTGCTGTATTAATCCCATCATATAGCTGGACGAATGATGAGGGGCAGCTTGTGATCGCAAGACATAAAAATGGTCACTTTTATCTCGATGCTTACACAAAAAACCGAGCCAAAATACATTTTCTTGTCGATACTGGAGCATCTGATATCGCACTAACGAAAGATGACGCTAGAAAATTAGGGTTTAATCTATCAAAATTAAAATATACAAGAACCTATAATACAGCTAACGGCCCAAGCGCTGCAGCGCCTGTCAGAATCCAACAACTTACAATCGGCAAGAAAACTTTCTATAATATTGAAGGTCATGTAACTTCAGGTGGTTTAGACATTTCATTGCTTGGAATGAGCTTAATAGAAGATTTCAAAGATTTTAAAATAACACAAGATATGCTACTTCTTAGCTACTAAACTAGTGTTTTAAAATACACAAAATTCACATTTTGGATATATTTAGTCTATTTTTCTATAAAAATAACTGTACTCTTCTCGCACTTTATTCTCTACTTATAAATAGATAAAGAAATTTTTAATTAAATACAGAGTAGGTACTTATGAGTTTAGATAAAACAGAAGCAAACAAACAAATATTAGACGAATTCGAAAAAGCAGGAATTGAATGTTCAGCAGAACATAATACTTTAATTACGGAACTAACACATAAAATTACAGTTTTAGGAAAGAAAGAATCACGTCATGGTATGATGAATGATCATGCAAAAGTCACAATTGATAGAATATTAGAAGGTAACCCTGAACTAGCTCCGCATGCTACAAAAATCTGTGAAATTTTAAGAAAACACGGCACCAACTCCTGAAGCAAAACAAGCGCTACAAGGAGCATTTGTGAAGACGAAGGAACAATTCGCTGACAAATCACAAAAGAAAGGAATTGAAGAATCTCTAGATCTTGTACAAGATACTGTTACAGAATTAAGCGAGAGTGTTATTATTAGACAAAATATGGGCGATGCTAATGCTGACAAATTTGCTGATATGGTCAAGCAAATGAATAGTAGGCTTGAAGGTGTTGAAAATCAAGGACAGCGTGCCGATATTCTTGTTGAAGAAATTGGCAAAGTAAATAAATTTGTTGAAAATGCTGAAAAACAAGCTAGCAAAGGTAAATTTGGCAAAATTATGAATGTTCTTAAAAGCCTCCCTCAAAGTAGTTTGTACACTTGGAATGAATAAATCTGCTAAACTCGAACTTGCTTCAGCAAAATTTGCAATGAATAATAAGAATGCAGAGAAAATGAAAGCAACAGCAAAAGTAGTTTCAACAGGGCTAAAGACTTCAGCTCGAGGAGCTTTAAATGCAAAAAAGATAAATGAAAACAAAGGTATGGGAAGATAGTTTTAATTTATAAGTAAAAATTTAGGTGGCTCTATATCATTAGTAGCCACCTTTTTATTATAAGATTCTATATAATATTACTATTGTGACTTAAATAAACAGAGACTAGGCGCAAGGAGAGAGTGCTATAAATATTAGCCGACCAGTGACGCCCCAATTCAAAGTAAATTCACTATATCTAAACAATTTTACAAACCTTATCAAAATCCCATCTTGGCAATCTTGCATGTTCATTTTCACCATCCGCATAGCCAAGGTTACAAATGAAATCTATCTTAAAATTTGTTCCTCGAAAAAAAGTTTCTTCTATTGCTTTATTATCAAATCCAGACATAGGGCCACAATCTAAACCCACACCTCTTGCAGCGAGCATAAAATACGCTGCTTGCAAAGTAGAATTTCGAACAGCTGTATCTAGCGCAACTTCTTCTGAAGATGCAAAAAACTTAATTAAATCTGGAGCCACCGGGTTGATCGTTTCCATTTCCTCATAAAATTTCGCATCATAATCAAAAAGGGCTGTTACAGGAGCAGATTTGGTTTTCTCAATATTCCCCTCCATAAGGCATTTATATAGCTTACTTTTTTCCTCAACACTCTGGACAAAAACAATTCTGAGTGGGCAGGAATTACCTGAAGTTGGACCTAATTTAGCCATATCATGAATCTTTACTAGCAAATCATTATTAATGGCTTTGTCTAAGAATTTATTACAAGTTCTCCCTTGAAAAACCTCTTCGATATTAAGCATAATTACTAACTCCTTTTTAATCTATATTAAGTTCCAATAAGTTCAAATCACCAATAGAAACACCATTATTTGAAAAATCAATTTCAAATCCTATAACATCTTCATTCGAAGCAACCTTGTTAAGTGAAGGCATTGTTGCTTTAGCTATTACTTTTTTAATATACGATTTTGAAATCATAAAATCTTCTGGTACAAGCAGATCAACTACATCTTGATATTGCGCCATAGAAACTTTTATTTTTCCTTGAGGCAAGCTAGCTCTTGTTAGCTTAACAACTCCACTGATATCAACAAATGCATTATCAAACTGAAATAAACCTTTGCGTACTTTAATTTTATGATCAAAATCACGATCCGACTTTTCAATAAAACTATCGTTACTCACAATATAACTTGCATCAAACAATAGATTAGCCTTATCTAACTTTAAATAACTAGCTAATGATTTATATTCTCCTGTTAGTTTTACATCGTATTCCGCAATATCATCTCCTACATCTTTACGATTAAATTGTAACTTAGAAGTTTTTATATGAAAAATATCACGATTATCTAAAATATTTTTCACAAAGGGAATGCTTAAATCAAATGATCTAATATATTCTACATCTATAATATCTTTTTTTATAAACAACAAAGGTTCTACAAAACTAATATCTGCAGTAATTCGATTATCACTTATTAAAGAATAATCATAAGAAATTTCAGCTTGATTTTCTTTGTACCCTATTTTTTTTGGCAATTGAACACGAACAGAACTAAGATCGTAGTTAAAATAGAATCTCACTTCTTCTGTCGACAGCTCACCAATTGAAGATTGATTAATTAGAGTGATTTTTGGTTCCAGCAAGGTAAAACTCCACAAAAAAGGAAACCCCCCAATACTGGTGTCAGAATAAGAAACTTCAATATTATCACTTCCCAAAGAGTCCAGAGAATCTAGCACTTTATTTTTAATATAATGAGCTCCTGCTAACCAAACAATAGCTATCAGAACAATACTAAGAAAAAGGATCTTACGAATCACATTAATAAAACTATAAATTGATATTTCTTGTAGCTGATGGAAGCTTAATTCTCATTCCATCTAGCTCTTTTGTCAAAATAATTTGACATCCCAATCTAGAAGTATGAGTAAGCCCAAAAGCCAAGTCAAGCATATCTTCTTCAGCTTCTTCTGGTTCTTCGAGCATGTTGTATATTTTATCTTCCAAAACCACGTGACAAGTAGCGCATGCAAGAGAGCCTTCACAAGCTCCTTCAAGGTCAATATCATTATTGTGAGCTACTTCTAATATTGAAAGTCCAACGAGAGCTTCGATCTCTCTTTCTTGCTCTCCCTCAATAAAAATAAGTTTAATTTTTTCTGCTGCCATTTTTTAATACTTCTTATTTATCAAATTTTATTTCATCAACATGACGATTTTTCAAAAACAAATCTACCCCCTGGTCCAAATGCTTCTGGATAAAACCATTTGCAAGCTTATTAAGATCATCTGTTTTTAATAGAATGATATCACGATTATCTGAATTTATTGCTTTTTGTAAAGTATTTATTGCAGTTTGCATATCACTATATTCTGTATCATCTAGAATATCAGGGGTTTCAAGCAATGCTGATTCTAGCCCTTGAATTAAGCTCTTGGCATCTTCCTGAGACTCTATCAACAATCTTTTAGCATGATCACTAGCTGCATTTCTAAAAGCCTCTTCTAAAACATCATTTATTTGCTTTTCATCTAAACCATAGCTCGGTTTAATTTCAACATTTTGTGCTCTTCCAGTATAGGCGTCAATTGCATTAATAGATAATATTCC
Source organism: Rickettsiaceae bacterium (assembly GCA_965233855.1). Classification (GTDB taxonomy): domain Bacteria; phylum Pseudomonadota; class Alphaproteobacteria; order Rickettsiales; family Rickettsiaceae; genus Megaera_A. The sequence continues at coordinate 1,226,139 of OZ247586.1, forward strand.
ATCTGCATCCATTGCAAACGTAACTTCTATTCTTGCTTTGCCCGCTTTGGTTGGCTTAATACCTACTAATTCAAAATGTGCTAATGAACGACAATCTTTAACCATCTCTCGTTCACCTTGAACTATTTGAAACTTCATCCCAGTCTGGTTATCGCTATGAGTAGTGAATTCTTTTGTTACGGAAAATGGAATAGGTGTATTTCGCATAATAATTTTCTCTGCAATACCACCATATAATTCTAATCCTATAGACAAAGGGACAACATCGATTAATAGTGCATTAGATTTTGTTGCTAAATTTTCTGCCTGCATTGCTGCGCCAAGTGCAACAATTTTGTCTGGATCCACATCATCATAAATGCGCACACCAAAAGCATCCTGTAATCTCTGAGCAATTTGTTCAATTCTAGTAGACCCACCTACTAATAGTATACCGTCAAGCTCAATATCTTCAGCTTCATTTAAAACATCTTGTGCAAGATTAATACTCCTAGCAATTATCGGAGAAATTATATCTTCATATTTTGTTTTTGAAATATGAAGTACACAGCCATCTATTTCAATTTTCATCTCATTCTTGAATAAAAAATCTTCTTTAGTTTTCTTAGCAATCTGAAGAATTTTATTTGAGAATTCAATTTTCGTCTCTGTACATATATAATCAGCAATTAAGTGATCAATATCATCACCACCGAGCATGCTATCACCACCAGTAGCAACTACTTGGAACACTCCTTCTTGCATATTCAAGATAGAAACATCAAATGTTCCACCGCCTAAATCATATACTAGATATGTTCCTCTTGTTGATTTGCTTAAACCATAGGCATAAGCTGCTGCAGTAGGCTCAGAAATAAGCCTTATGACATCTAAACCAGCAAGTTTTGCGGCAAGCATTACCTGACCTCTTGCCTCATCATCAAAATAAGCTGGAACTGATATTACAGCTTTTAAAACATCTTTTCCTAAAGCTATTTCCGCTTGATGCTTTAAGTATTTAAATATCTCAGAAGCAACTTCAGGTAGCGTTTGCTTTTTGCCAGATAATTCAATTTTAGGAATATTAGAATCATCAATTATGCACGGAGATAGATTTGCCAAATTTGAATTGGAACTAATTTCAGAGTATGCTTTTGCAAGCAATCGTTTAATTGATCTAATATAATTACTACTATTTCTTGCACTATTTCCTATACTTACTTTGGCTGCAGAATCAAAACCTACTATCGAGGGAACAATTTCTGATCCGTCCTGCATCTTTATAATTTGTGCATTATAATCTTTTGAAATAGCAATTAGCGAATTTGTTGTGCCAAAATCTATCCCCACAACTAACTCATCTTTTATAGACGACCCCCCAGGTTCAGAAATTCCTACTATTTGCATGCTTGATTTTTAATTTTATATTCTTGACTAAATTAGTAAGATACTTTAATCGAACCGTAAGATCAAGGGCTTTTACAATATCATTCTTCTCAAAACTAGCACCTAATTCTTTTACTATTTTATTTTTATCCTGCAATTTTTGCATCTCAATATTTTTTAAATCAATCAGATCTTCATTCACATCAATTAATTCATTCATATCCATTATCTCTTCAAGCTCATCTTGAGAAAGAGTGTCTTTTAAAACACGATCATTGAATTCCACATTTGCTAGCTTTAGCATATATTCTGCACGCAAATAATCATCTTTTAATATTTTTTCAGCCTCATTAAGCTTTATAGATTTTTCTAGAAACAAATGCCTTTCTTGCTCATTTTTGGCTCGATCTGGGTGGAATTTCATCTGCATTGTTAAATATTGCGATTTAACATAAGTTTGATCAACCACATATTGCTGCTTTAAACCTAGTAACTCAAAATAATTATCAATCATATTCTTACCTATCTTTTGAAAGAGCTGCTATAACACCTCTCAAAGTCTGAACCTCTTGTTGTGAAAGATCGTCAATTCGACTAAATATATTGCGAATCTTTAAACTCATATGCTCTTTCTTCTCAGCAGTTCTGAAAAACAATTTTTTATCTAATTTTTTAAATAGATGATCATAAAAATATTCTAATTCTTTCTGATTTGCAAGATCCTGAATGTTGTTTAAATCATCACGATTTTGACGTTTTTCTTGAAACAACTCATAACAAATAACCGCAACTGAATGCGCTATATTTAATGAGCTAAAGTCTTTTTGAGTATCAATTGTTAATATCTTATTAGCATGAGATATTTCTTGATTATTCAAACCAGAACTCTCCCTGCCAAACATAATTCCAATATTCTTCAGTTTGTTAGTATCACTACACAAATCACGCGATAAAATATAATTTTTATTCATATCTCGAGGAGCTGCAGTTGCTGCATAAACATAATCCAGATCAGCTATTGCATCTGGAATTGATTCAAATATTCTTGCATTATCAATCAAATCAATGGCCCCTACTGACATATTTTGTGCCTTTCCATTTGGCCACCCATCTCTAGGCTGAACAAGCCGCAAATCCGAAATAGCAAAATTTTTCATTGCTCTTGCTGATGCGCCAATATTCTCACCCATCTGGGGCTCTACTAATATAATAGAAATATTTTTCTGAAATAAAGATTCCAATTCCATCTATATATCTTCCTGAACTATCAACTCACCAGCAACTATATTGCAATACTGCCCACTTGCTAACTGTAAGCGCATAGCTCCATCAAGATCGATCTCTTTAAAAAGACCAGATATTCTTCGCACCCCATCATCAATGGTTATAACTTTATTTAAATTATATGCGCGTCGCATCCAATCCTTTCTTGTTCTAACAAAATTATTATCAAATTTCCATTGTTGATATAATTTTTCAAATTTATTCATTAATATATTTAGAAAATCATTTGTATTATCAATCTTAATTCCTTCATTTATTAAACTAGTAACTTTTTTGTCTATTTTAGGAGCATGCTTAATATTAACTCCAAAACCAATGATTACATAATTTTTATTTTTAATCGAAATAGATTCCAAGAGAATACCAGCTACCTTTTGACCATCAATTAATACATCATTTGGCCATTTTAACTTCATATCTAACTTGATATTAGATAATTTTGTGAAATGATTTATTGTCTCAAAAACAGCATTAGCTATCACAAATGACAATTGTGAATTCTTTTTGGAAGAAAAATCACTTTCAATTAATATGCTTGCATGCAAATTACCATCAAGTGAGCTCCAATGACGCCCTTTTGTACCACGTCCACCTGTTTGAATTCGCGAAGATATTACACAATTATCTAAAGCCCCAGAAGTTGTAATTCTTAAAGCCTCTGAATTAGTACTATCAATTTCTTCAAATGTAATTAAATTATATCTCTCTAACCAATCTAATTTCATAATTTCTATATTATAAAATATACTGAGGAGCAAACGTAAAGAAGAACATAATAAATGCAACATTAATTACAGTTACTAATAACAAGCCACGATGTGTTGAAATGACAGTGATTTCCTCTTGCGACTCCATAAAATACATATATTTCACAATTTTCAAATAATAGAATGCAGCTACGACACTTGTCAGAACACCAATCAAAGCTAATGTTATTTCTCCTTGCTGCACAGCGCTATAAAAAATTTGATATTTTCCAAAGAATCCAGCCAAAGGAGGCAAACCAATCATTGAAAACATAATGATTGCAATAGAACCTGCTATTGATTTTCTTTGCCTAGCTATTCCTTTCAAATCTTCAAACGTTGCAACATCACTTTTTTTACCTAGCAATGCAACTAAACAAGCAAAGAAACCCATTACTCCAACTGCATATATGAGCATATAGAAAAAAGCTGCATAGTTACCTTCTGCCGAATGCAGACAAATTCCAATTAACACATACCCTACATTTAAAATTGTACTATATGCCATCAATCTCTTAAGTGAAGTCTGCATGATCGCGCCAAGCGCTCCTGCTATCATTGATAATATAGCTACTATCTTAATTATCTCGACAGAGATATGAACATAATCACCAATAATACTATCAACAACATTTATCAATACCACCAGCATACCAATTTTCTGAGCCACCGAAAAATAGGATACTGCAGAAATAGGAGCTCCTTCATATACATCAGGAGTCCATACATGCAGAGGTGCTGCTGATAACTTAAATAAAATACCAGTGAGTAATAAAACAGAACCAACAACAAGACCCATATTCAATTCTCCATTTAATGCCACTCGAATATCATCAAATTTCATACTACCACTAAATCCATATAAAAATGAAATCCCAAGCAACATTAACCCACTAACCAAAGCACCAAGAACAAAATATTTTAAACCAGCTTCTGATGATTTTGATTCTTTAGAATTAAACGCCGCAAGTGCATAACCAGCAAGTGCCTGTAATTCTAAACCACAAAACAACAATATGAGATCACGAGCAGAGATTGAAATAAATACTCCAACAGTAGAAAGTAACACCAGAGTTACAAATTCCATTTTTAAAGAAGATTTAGTTATCTTGGTTAAATCATGATATACAACTAAACTCATCAAAGTCAAACCAAGCACTAAGGCCTTGAACAAGAATATAGGTACTGAAATAGCAAACGATTCAGAAAAACCAAGCTTAAAATCCGGAATATTAAATAATAAGTAGCAAACTATACCTAAAGATAAAACTGATGTTGTCGAGGCTACCCATCTAGTACATCCTTTACAATATACGCCAACAATTTGCATAATCATCGCAAGGCTTGTAAGTAAAATCTCAGGTAATATCATCGTAAATTGATTTAACATGTTATTTTCCAACTCTATAATGCATCATAAATTCCAGCTAAATTCTCTACTGGAATATTTATTGAACTTAAAATTCCTGCTGGCAAAACACCTATATATATCACCAGAACTATCAGAGGAACGAGCGCTGCTATTTCGTATGATTTCAAATCCTTAAAACCAAGAATAGACTCATCTGTAACTTCTCCAAACATAACGCACTTATACAATTTCAACATATACACAGCGCCAAGAATCACACCAAATGCACATATAACTCCAATTACTGGACTTGCATCAAATGCACCAATTATACTCAAAAATTCACCAACAAAGCCACTAAGTCCTGGCAGACCAACTGAACCAAGCATCGCAATCATAAAGAAAGTCGCAAGTACTGGCATACTCGTCGCCACACCTCCATAACGACTAATTTCTTTTGTGTGATGACGCTCATAAAGCATACCAACAATCAAAAATAATGCTGATGATATTAATCCATGACTAATCATTTGAAATACCGCGCCACCAATTCCAGCAATAGTTAAACTAAATATACCAGCCGTCACATAACCCATATGCGCTACAGATGAATATGCTATCATTTTTTTCATATCTTTCTGAGCAAGAGCAACAAGAGATGCATAAATCACCGCGAGACCACTAATCCACATCACATAAACAGAGAAATATTCGGAAGCGCCTGGAAGCATGGGCAAGGAAACCCTTAAAAAAGCATAACCACCCAGCTTCAATAATATCCCAGCAAGCATAACTGAACCAGCCGTTGGAGCCTGAACATGAGCGTCTGGGAGCCATGTATGGAACGGCACCATAGGTACCTTAATAGCAAACGATATAAAAGTCGCTAACCATAAATATTGCTGAACTTCTAATGATAGTAATGGCAATTTTTCATAAAGCTCAACAAACTCAAAAGTGCCCGTCTGACTATACATATAAATCAACGCAATTAATAAGAATACAGAGCCAAAAAATGTATATAAAAAGAATTTTATAGCAGCATAAACTCTATCTTCACCACCCCATATACCTATAATCAAGTACATTGGTATTAAAATAACTTCGAAAAAACCATAGAATAATAGCAAGTTTAAAGCAGAAAATGCACCAATACAGAACGACTCTAACAGTAAGAAGCAAAGTAAATATTCCTTTATATTTTTCTTCACTGTAAATAGACTAGCTACAATACATATTAATGTCAGAAGAGCGGTCAAAAAGACAAAATAAACAGAAAGACCATCAATTCCAACGTGAAAATCAAGTCCAATTGCATCTATCCAACTATATTTCTCAATAAATTGATATCCTTGAAACTCAGGGTCAAATCTAATTAGTAGATATAACGTAGCAATTAAAGTCAAAACAGAAGACAATATAGCTACATACATAGCATATATTTGTTTACGACTAGACTTACTATGACTAATAAAAAAAGTAATATAAAGAGCGCTAACTAGCGGCAAAAAAATACTAATTGATAAGATTGGCAAATCTGACATTTATAATAACCTCTTACGCCCCATACAAATATTTTGCAACAAACACTGTTATACACATAACTACCCCAAAGATAATATAAAATGCATAATTGAATATGTAACCAGTTTGAATCTGACACATGCACCAGCTAAACCCTTTAGTTGCTAATCCAAAACCATTTGGGCCAAAACGATCGATCACTCTTATGTCAAATATGCGTGACCAATTACTTAGACGTTTAGTGGTTTTAACAAAGATCCGATCAAATATTTCATCAAAATAGAATTTATTCTTTATCACACAATGGATCATTTTCATCTTTCTAGCAATTCTTTCTGATAAAGTGCCGCTATACACATAAACTCCAAACAATGCACCAGATACGCCAACAATCAATGGTAACAACTGTACCCCTAAGCTAACATGATGATCGTGCTCACCAATATTTAAATTGAATATACTGCCAGCAAAAAATCCATTCGGATTTGCTATATTTAGAATATAATGCCCAAACATACCAGCAAATAATGCTCCAGCGACCAACACCAGCAACGGCACATTCATAATTTTAGGTGATTCATGCGCATGCTCAAAAGCCTTTGCACTTAACTTTGTTTTACCATGGAATGTAAGCATAATAATTTTAAATGAATATACAGCCGTCAAAACTGCTGCAAGAATACCAAGCACAAAAGCCAAACTCCCTACTCCTCCCGCTGCATATGCGGACTCAAGGACCAAATCCTTTGAATAAAAACCTGCAAATGGGAATATACCAACAATAGCAAGTGATCCAATCCAAAAATTAGCATAGGTGATAGGTAATTTCTTTCTAAGTCCACCCATTTTAAATACATCTTGCTCATGGCAAGCATGAATAACGCTTCCTGCTGATAAAAAGAGTAGAGCTTTAAAGAAACCATGTGTTACAAGATGAAATACTCCAGCATGATAAGCTGAAACACCACATGCAAAGAACATATAACCTAACTGTGAACAGGTAGAATATGCGATAATCTTCTTGATATCAGTTTGGGCAATAGCAACAAGGGCTGCAAAGAGGCAAGTAATACCACCAATAATTGTAATAAATTGTAAAACAGATGGACTATATTCAAACATAAATGAGCATCTAGCAACTAAAAATACTCCTGCTGTGACCATAGTAGCGGCATGAATTAATGCAGATACCGGCGTTGGGCCTTCCATTGCATCTGGAAGCCAAACATGCATTCCTATTTGTGCAGATTTCCCCATACAACCAAGGAATAACATCAAGCAAATAACATCGAGTACTATAAAATTACAACCAAATATCTCAAGGTCCGTATGTGCTAAATTTTCTGATAAAACAAACACATGTTCAAAATCAATACTCCCTGTATATAAAGCAATCATCACTATGCCAATTATAAAAGCAAAATCACCAACTCTATTAACAACAAAAGCCTTAATCGCGGCATTATTAGCTGATGCTTTTTTGTAATAATAACCAATCAATAAATAAGAACATAAGCCAACACCTTCCCAACCAAAAAATAACTGCAAAAAATTATCTGCAGAAACAAGAGCTAGCATAAAAAATGTAAATAAGGAAAGATAAGACAAAAATTTCGGCAAATTCTTATCATCAGACATATAACCAAGTGAATATATATGTACAACTGCAGAAACCGAAGTAACTAGTACAAACATAATTGCAGTTAATTGATCCACGTAAATGGCCCAACTAACATTCAAAGAATTAATACTAATCCAATCAGCTAAAGTGATATGAAGGATTTCTTGCCCAATGCCAGCCTCTGCAAATATTACTAATGAACAAAGCGCAGCAAAGACAATTGACCCACTCGAAATTATACTAGCGATTTGATTTGAAAACTTCTTACAAAAAACACCATTTACAATGCCAGATACTAAAGGTAAAAATACAATCAATTTTAACATTAATTCCATAGATCAACCTCTCATCTGGTTAATATCTTCAATCTCAATCGATCCACGATTTCTATAGTATAGAACTAGAATCGCAAGTCCAATCGAAACTTCTGCAGCAGCAATAGACAAAACAATGATGCTAAATACTTGCCCAACTATATCCTGTAAATGCACGGAGAATGCCACAAAATTAATATTAACTGCAAGCAACATCAACTCTATAGACATCAAAATTGTAATCACATTCTTTCTATTCATGAATAAACCAGAAACCCCAATCGCAAAAAGCAACGAAGAAAGAATTAAATAATGTTCTAAAGATATTTTACTAATCGTCATAATTCAAATTATCTAACCCTGTTTTTCCATCTAATTTTGCCGCAAGAAGACTATTTTCCTTATTACGAGAAAGTTGACCTGCTACATTTTGTCTCTTCACACCCGGTCTCAACCTCAAAGTTAAAGCAATACTTGCAACCATTGCAACGAACAATATCACGCCTGATGTTTGGAATAATAAAATAAACTCTGTATAAAGCAACCTACCAATAGCGTAAGCATTTCCAACATCTGGAGAAATAGCAAACGAAGCATTCCCTTGTGGAACAATAACCTTACTTCCAAGTAGTACTACTACAACCAAATCTGCAAACAAAAAGAAAGCTAGAAAAAATGCAAAAGTCATTTCTGAAGTAGCTGCTCCTTTTAATTCTGCGAACTTAATATCAAGCATCATCACAACAAACAAGAACAAGACTGCAACAGCGCCAACATAAATAATAATAAGCATCATTGCGATAAATTCAGCACCCATAAGCACCATAAGACCTGCGCCATTACAGAATGCAAAAATCAACCAAAGCACAGCATGCACAGGATTACGGCTTGAAATAACCATAATGCTGCAAAGTACTATCAGCGCTGCAAATCCATAGAAAAATAATGCCATATATACTACCTGTAAGGATAATCATCTTTTAATTTTCTAGCAAGCTCTTGCTCCCACATTTCGCCATTCCGTAAAAGCTTAGCTTTATCATATAAAAGCTCTTCATGAGTTTCCGTTGCAAACTCAAAATTCGGCCCTTCAACAATAGCATCCACTGGACATGCTTCTTGGCACATTCCGCAATAGATACATTTCGTCATATCTATATCATATCTTGTGGTGCGGCGGCTACCATCTTCTCGCTCTTCAGCTTCTATCAGAATCGCCTGCGCCGGACATATCGCTTCACATAATTTACAAGCAATACAGCGCTCTTCACCATTTGCATATCTGCGAAGCGCATGTTCACCTTTAAATCTAGGACTAATTGGACTTTTTTCGTATGGGTAATTAAGCGTTACTTTTGGCTTGAAAAAATATTTCAAGGTCAATGCCATCCCAATAACTATTTCATATAATGCACAAGATTTTATAAATTTCATCATAATTTATTCTAAACCTACCCTGGTAAATTTCCTGTCCACATCAAAAGTGATGCGACCAAAACAACCCAAAAAAGCGTCAAAGGCAAGAAAAACTTCCAACCAACACGCATTAACTGGTCATATCTATAACGTGGCAACGTTGCTCTTATCCATAAAAATATGAACAATAAAAATGCAACCTTTAGTACAAACCATATAAATCCCGGAATAAATTCCAAAAACTCAATATTAAATGGTGGCAAATACCCACCCATAAAAAATGTTACTGTAATTGCGCTAACCAATATCATATTAGCATATTCACCAAGGAAAAATAACGCAAATGCCATAGATGAATACTCAACATTATAACCCGCCACTAACTCAGCTTCAGCTTCAGGTAAATCGAATGGTAATCTATTAGTTTCAGCCAAAACTGAAATAAAGAAAACGACCGCCATGGGCGCTAGAAGCAATTGAATCCAAAATGGCATAGTCCTCTGATATTCAACAATCTCCGATAGATTTAATGTGCCAGTCACAAGAAGCACTGTAACAATAACAAGACCCATTGACACTTCATATGATATCATTTGTGCAGAAGATCTAATAGCACCCAGGAATGCGTATTTAGAATTACTTGCCCAACCAGCCATAATAATCCCATAAACTCCAAGAGATGATATTGCTAAGACATATAAAACACCAACATTAATATCTGCAAGCACAAGCCCAGCCCCAAATGGAATCACCGCCCAACCGATTAAACTCAGTATAAATGTGATCATCGGTGCAATTACAAACACCACTTTGCTCGCGGGCGTCGGAACAATCATTTCCTTAAACATTAATTTCACAGCATCTGCAATTGGCTGCAATAAACCAAAAGGCCCAACAACGTTCGGCCCTCTTCTCATTTGCATTAATCCAATTACTCTACGCTCTGCATAAGTCAAATATGCAACGCAGAGAAGTAGCGGCAGAGTGATGAGTAAAATTTTAGCAATAATATAAATAATTGGAAGGACATATTCAAAAAACAACTCTATCATGACAATTCCTCACTCTCTAATCTAAGCTTAGCACATCTTGCCATGGTGACAGATGCTCTACTGATCGGATCCGTCATATAATAATTTATCTCAATCTTTTCCAAATCTTTTTTAAGTAACTTTGAAGATGATTTAAAAGGAACAAAATTCGTAGGGATTACTTCATCAATATTTGCAAAAACTATATTTTCTTTTGCCATCATATCACGAACAGCAGACAAACTATCAGCTTGTATAGTTACATCTAACCTCTTAGCCAAATAAGTAATAATATCCCAACTCTCTCTTGCTTGTCCAAGCGGGGAAATAGCAGCTCTTGCATATTGTGGCCTGCCTTCCATATTTACAAAAATACCGTCTTGTTCCGTATATGCAGCTTCTGGCAAAATTACATCAGCTCGGCCTGCTGATGCATCACCATGATGCCCTTGATAAATGACAAAACAATCCTTACCAATTTCATTTATATCAATATCGTCTGCAGCTAAAAGATAAAGTACATTTATTTTTCCTTCCCTAGTGGATTTCAAGATATCAGAAGTACCACAACCATTTTTTCCAGAATAAAATCCAAGATCAAGGGCAGCAACCATAGAAGAGTGGTTATGCAATATATTAAATCCATTCCATACAGAACTCACTACATCATATTTCTCTGCAATATCGTGTAATAAAGACAATATGCCATGTGAATCAGATCTAGTCAAAACACCATCACCAATAATTATCATTGGCTTATTTGCCGCACTCATTTTTTTAGCAAACTCACCCTTTCCAGCCAACAGTGATTCTAAGACACCAAGATCCCTTCCTAATTCTTCAATTGGGTATGTTTGATCATCAATCTGGCCAACTCTTCCAACATTCAAATGACCACCTCTAACCATTTTACCAATTCTTGCATTTAAAACAGGGGCTACTTGCCTTGGGTTTGCACCTACTAACAAACATAGATCAGAGTCCTCAACACCAGAAATTCCTGAATTAAATAAATAATTACTACGGCTTGTAGTATCAATTTTATAACCAAATTGATTTGCATCAACATTTCTTGAACCAAGCGTGCCTAGCATTTTTTTCAGCAAAAACATCGATTCAGCATTGACTGTCGTTCCTGCAATAGCTGCTATAGACTCACTCTTTATATAGCTAATATTATCAACAATCTTGGAAATAGCTTCATCCCAACTAGACTCTACAAGTTTGCCGTTTTGCCTAACATATGGCGCGTCAAGACGTTGAACCTTTAGACCATCATATGAAAATCTAGCTTTATCAGATAGCCATTCTTCGTTTATATCTTCATTCAACTTAGGCAAAACCCGCATCACCTCTAACCCTCTAGAGTCAATACGAATATTTGACCCTAAAGCATCCATAACATCAATCGATTCTGTCTTCTCTAATTCCCAACTACGAGCAGTAAACTCATAAGGTTTTGATGTCAGCGCTCCAACGGGACAAAGGTCGATAATATTTCCGGATAATTCAGAAGTTAAAGTTTTTTCAAGATAACTAGCTATCTCCATATGTTCGCCACGATTAATCGCTCCCATTTCCGGAACACCCGCGATCTCTTCACCAAAACGTATGCATCTCGTGCAATGAATGCACCTAGTCATCTGAGTTTGAACCAATGGGCCTAAATTTTTGTCCTTAACCGAGCGTTTATTTTCAGTATATCTATTTGATCCTTTACCATACTTAAAGGCTTGATCCTGCAGATCGCACTCACCACCTTGATCACAAATTGGACAATCTAATGGATGATTAATTAGCAAAAATTCCATCACTCCTTCGCGTGATTTTTTTACCTTTGGTGTATTAGTCTTGATAACCATACCTTCTGCAATTGGCATTGCACATGAAGCTATCAGTTTGGGCGCACGCTCCATTTCAACAAGGCACATACGACAATTACCAGCAATTTTCAACCTCTCATGAAAACAAAAATGAGGTATCTCTATACCCGCTTGCTCGCAGGCTTGCATGACTGTCAGCCCTTCTTCCGCATCTATCTCATTATCATCAATCGTTAGTTTTGGCATCCTTTATCTCAACCAGACTTAATCTTATTATTCACATCAAGCATACCCAAGGAAGACCAATAAAACCAATGTTTTTCAAGTAATACAGAATTTTTGCACTCAATACTGTTGCACACGAAGCCAATCTCGCAAGAAAAAGATAAAAATTAATTATAAAATTAATAGATTCTAACTCTCTATTATATTCACCTGAATGAAAACAACTCAAACCAGAACATATATATTTTTATTATTTAACTCTCAAAAGACCAACAGAAGCTTGACAATTATTGCATCTACGCTAGCATATTCAAAAATATTCTAAATAATTCTTATGACAGAACCAAAATGCAAACGAGTTCTTTTTAAAGTTTCAGGCGAAGCTCTAATGGGGGATCGCACCTACGGACATGACCCAGATACGCTTAAAGCAATTGCCGAAGATATAAAAGAAGTTTGCGAAATGGGCATACAAGTTTGCGCCGTTGTTGGGGGTGGAAATATATATCGCGGGATTGATGCTGCCGACCTAGGTATGGAAAGAGCGACAGCTGATTATATGGGAATGCTAGCAACTGTTATTAACGCATTAGCTTTACAAAACGCCCTAGAAAAAGAAGGTGTGTACACAAGAGTTCAATCAGCCATTCCTATGACAAGTATATCTGAACCATTTATCAGAAGACGAGCCGCACGACATATGCAAAAAGGCCGCGTAGTAATTTTTGCAGCAGGAATTGGAAACCCATTTTTTACAACTGATAGCGCGGCGGTTCTAAGAGCAGTTGAAATGAAATGTGATTATCTATTGAAAGGCACTAATGTTGATGGTGTATATAACAAAGACCCAAATAAAAACGACAATGCGGTAAAACATAGAGAAATAACATATACGGATGTACTAAAAGACAATTTAAAAGTAATGGATATGGCTGCTATTGCAGTAGCTAGAGAAAATAACTTGCCAATAAAAGTATTTTCTATAAAACAAAGAGGAAATTTCGCAAAAGTACTAAAAGGCGAAGGTGAATTCACAGTTATAAGAAGAAACTAATGGATCAAAATTTAAAAAACGAACTATCAGATAAAATGACAAAAGCAATGGATATGCTTGACAGAGAATTTAGCGGTTTGCGCACAGGCAGAGCCTCAGCGCACCTACTAGATCCAGTAATTGTTGAAGTATACGGCAGTAAAATGCCAATATCTCAAGTTGGAACAGTGTCAACACCAGATGCAAAAACTATAACTGTTCAAGTTTGGGACAAAGCAATGGTAAAAACTGTTGAAAAAGCAATTGCTGATGCAAATCTAGGTGTTAACCCAAGCTCAGATGGACAATTAATTCGTATGAACCTTCCGCCTTTAAGCGAAGAAAGAAGAAAAGAATTAGTAAAAATTGCTCATAAATATGGAGAAAATACAAAAATCACTCTTCGTAATATACGTAGAGATGGTATGGATAAATTAAAGCAAATGGAAAAGAACAATGAAATTTCCAAGGATGAGCACCATGCACACTCTGATGAAGTGCAAAAACTAACTGATGAATTTATAGGAAAAGTTGAAACAAACGTTAAATCTAAAGAAAGCGAAATTATTAAAATTTAATGGAACATAATCTAAGAGAAGTCTATTCATCCTATCCAATTCAACATAGAAAAAAACTTCTCTTACTCCGCCAATTAATATTTAATACCGCAATAGAAAATCCTGAAATTGGTACAAAGAAGAAACTCTTAAATGGGGTGATCCAAGCTATGTAACGTCGAATAAAAATGGCAGCACTATTGACTCGCTTGGCATAAAAAAAACACCAAACAAATACTGCATGTATTTCAATTGCAAAACAAATCTAATAGCATCTTTCCAAAAAACATATGGAGAATTATTTCAATTTGAAACTAATAGAGTCATAATATTTCACAAAAATGAAATATCAAAAGAAAAAGAACTAAAAAAATGCATTAAAAAATCACTAACTTATCACCTTAACAAAACCAGAAAAACACCTTAACGACAAGCTTTTAACTGATTAATCATTTTCAAATATTTAGTACAGAATAAATCAAAACTATCGGACATATCTGCTGGCATTTGCCAATTTTCTGTTTCTAGCCGTATTATTTTCTTGTTAAATTTCTTGTATGACGCTGGATCTTGCAACATATCCAAAACAATGCATTGAGGCTGATCTGTATTTAAAATATATTCTAAATTATCAAAATCTTTTAAGCTTGAATGATGTTTCTGATAAAGCTTTATAATTGACCCATCCATATTTTTTACAAAATGATCCAAACTATCACTAAGAACCACAACTTCTCCAACTGAGGCCAGCTCATACTTTTTTAGTCGATCAAGCGACTTTATCTTTTCTCGTGCTTTATTTATATTATCACTAACAATTTTAGCTAGCGATGGAATTTCTGCACTAATTATAACAGCCAACTCTTCCTGCAGATTAAGCACATTATCTAAATCCAACCAAAAATGCCAATTTTTCCGACCGTTTTCATCATCAAAATTAATCGATTTAAGATTGCTAATTCTAATAACTTTACCTTTAAAATTAGTTGCTAAATGAGCGGCATATCCATCAAAACTATCATCTATATAAATTAACATTGATGCATTAATAATTTTCTCTTTATCACTTGGTCTCATCTGATAGTGATGCGGACATCCGGCAGAGATATTTATTGCAGAAATTTCTACATTATCCTCAGTTAGCATTGCAACAATACTAGCAATAGGGGTAATACTCGTGGTTATCTTAAGCACAGCCTGAGCATTAAAATTCACAAATATAACCAATATCAATAATAAAATTTTATTCTTCATTTTTTAAAACCATATTTAATAAAGATGATTCATCCAGAGAAAAATCACTATCAATCCATTTTTTCTTTAAGTTACCTAGGATTCTTCCGACTTCTTTGCCTTGGAACCCTAACTTTAATATATCGTCCCCACTAACTGGAAAAATTGGCAATTCCTTATCAACGGAATCAAAATACAAATTACAAATAAATTGATTATTCTTAACCAAAAGTGAAGCAAAGACAAAATACTGCACAAAAGCTTTTTCTTCAAGCCAAATATTCTTCAAAACAAAAGTAATATCGCTTTTATCCTGCAACTCCACTAAATCCAACATTTTTAAAATAGAATTTGTCTGAGACTTAGAAAATTTCAAATCAATTAAATATGAAAAAGTAATATTATCATTATGCCTAAACAAAACTGAATATATCAAAGGCAATAATGGAGTAGAATTAAATTGCTCACATATAGAAAGCGCTAGTTGATGAAGATTAGCATCATATTTTTTAACTGCTAATATTTCCGATAAAACACCATTTTTACTCATAACCTCAAGCATCTTTGAAGAATTCTGACTTAATAACAGCTCATCAATCTCAGATTTAATTCTCTCTCGTGATAAATCCTTTAAATGCTTCTTATACTTCTTACAAACATCCAAGCCTTTTAAATCAATTTTATTTGCATATCTTGCAGAAAATCTAAAAAAACGAAGAATTCTCAAATAATCTTCTTGCACCCTTTTTTCAGCATCACCAATGAATATCACTCTTCGCGCCTTAAGATCCTCAAGGCCTGTAGAGTAATCATATATCTTGTTTTCAAGCGGACAATAACTAAGAGCATTGATCGTAAAATCTCTTCTTATCGCGTCTTCAGCAAAATCATCAGAATATTCAACTCTCGCACGGCGACCATCACAATCAATATCTTTTCGAAGAGTTGTTATTTCAAATGATTCATCTTTAATAATAGCCGTAACAGTACCAAATTTTATTCCTGTTGGAATGACTTTAATACCAAATTTACTAAGGATTTTTATAACTTGCTCTGGGAGTAAATCAGTTGCAATATCAATATCAGAACATTCAATATTCAGCAAACTATCTCTTACAGCGCCACCGACAATACGAGCTGATCCACCACTAGAATTTAGGTGATTGATAATCACCATAAAATGTTTGGAATTAATTTCCAAATGTTTTTCTAGTGCTATCATATATACTAATTCTTTTTAGAAATAATAATTTTTCTCTAAATTAACAATATCAACTATAACTAAACTCTTAAATTAGCCAAAGTGTCCGAGACTTTTCCATCAACATTTGAAAGAGCGATTAAAGCCATCATACTAGTAAGTAACGCCTGAACTTGCTGAGTTCTTTCTACAAGGTTAGCAGAAAACAAATCATTATTTGCTTTCATTGCATCCTTTGCATCCCTTTTATTTATATCAAATGCTGCTTCAGTTTTTTTTACTTCTAAATCAATCAAAACTTTCAGCTCCCCGCGCGCATCTATTTGATCACGTTGAGCTACGCTAAGCTGTTGATCTGTATATACGGCAGCACCAGCTCCACCTGCATCAATTGCATTGGCGTTTTCTTTAACCATATTTAAATAGCCTATAGCTTTTGCCATAGCCTCATGACCAGGATGAATAAAACCTTCCTTTACTTCATGTTCAGAAGAAATAGTTACTATCGTACCGCTAGGAGAAACTGAACTATAATTATTTGTTATCAAACCATTTACTACATTACTCTCATTAACCAAACTTACAGCAACTCTATTTCCGTTAGCATCTAATTTTGATAAAGGATCAGTGCCTGAATCTTTACCACCCCAAATAAATCTTCCAGAAGTATCTTTAGACCTCATCGCAACTTCAAGAGCAGCAAGAGCCTTATCAACTTTTTCCTGCTTTGAACCAGCGACACTATTAGACTGAGACATTTCCTGCTCAAAACGCACCATAATGTCATTGATTTGTTTTACAGCATTCTGTTCGTTACTTAGCCTTGTAGACGTAATACTTGCCGTAGTATCATAAGATTTTACATTAAGTAAAGTTGCTTGCAACTCATCAAACTCTCTAGCTAAACCAGATTTATCCAAAGCATCTCTTGAAAGAAATTTCTCAGGTCGCGTAACTGCTGCTTGCGCTTCTTTTAACTCAGAGGCTTTAGCTCCAATATCGCCTACACGAGTTGCACTTGCACCTAAAATATCTACTGAAGATCTTAATGTATTTACCATATTCTCTTTTCCTAATTAAATGAGTTTACACTCTACCCAAACATAATATCTTGGGCTTTTGTTTCTATATTATTTACCATGCTAATTAAGCGTGCTAACGCCTGCAACAAACGACCATCTTCAATAGCTTGGAGATATTGTTCATCTCTTTTTATACCAAACTTATCTTTTAGCGTACTATTCATCTGCTTAAGTACATTAGATGATATACCAAACTCAACTTCCGAAGCGTTTAACTTGTCTGCTAAAACGCCTGTCAAAATAGTAGCTAAGTTAGAAAGAGAAACTTGAGTCGCGGGAATTAAACCACTTGCCTCAATATCCACTAAACCAAATTGCAAATTACTTAAGGCTTCAAGAACTTCACCACTTTCTGGTTTTATACTATAGCTATAAACTTTAGATGTTTCAACTTTGTCTGTTCCATCAATTAAACCTACATTTGCAGGAAGAGCGACACTGTTTAGCTGAGCACCCGCAGCATTTAAATCAATTGTAGCTCCAACTAAAACAAAAGCAACATGCACACCAGCTCCGGCTGCCGCATTCGCGCCAGTTCCAGCATTTTTTGCCTCCAACGTTAAGGTTGCACCTGCAACAGTTGCCGTAACTAAACCGCCAATATCTGGGTGATTATTAATTGCATCTCTGAGGCCATTAATCCCACTTGCAGTTAAAACCTCATTTGGATTAGCTGGAACGGCTAAAGCTGCTACAAAAGTAAAAGTTTGACCACCTACACTAACCGTATCTAGATCAGCCAAAGCACCAGCAAAACCAAGTGTGGCCGTTGCTTTTGCATCGCCCACAGTATGAACTGTATCAATACCAGCATCTCTTCCAGCTTGGCCTACTGCGAGCTGACTTACATCTGCTGAAATTTCAGAACTTACACTTAGTTCACCAGTAAATTCATCGAAATTAAACATATTATTAAATTCAAATAATGGCCCCAGACCACCTTGAATTGCCAAACGATATGAATCATCTGCAGTTTGAATCACCAGCTTACCATTAGCTCCAGGATTTGCAGCAAGATCAATCTCAACTCCTTGATCATCAACTAGCATAGCTTTAGCCACAGATAAAAACCCATTAATTGTATTTGGATCAACAAAATCGACAGCTTGCGCTGCTGTTGCCAAGTCTATTGATATTCTATCATTCAAATCAACAGCTGGATCAACCACATAGGTAATAGTTCCACGCTGAACTACACCATTATCTCCAGTTACACGCACCTCTACTGTGATTTGTTTTTGAACATTTAAACCATCAACAGTTATAGGTAAACCAGTTGCTGCATTTACTCCTTGATCCAATCTAAAACTCGCAGGTAATTGATTAGCAGCTAAATTTACAGCATTTGCCCCACCAATATCAGCCGTCGTAACACCCATCACCTCAATATTACTACCAAAATGTGAATTACCTTGCAGGTCAAGTTCAAACGTAAAGCTATTATTTGGACCAACCACTGGACCATTTGACTTAAGCTGCATATTATTTACTAAATATTGCCCAGCAATTTGAGCACCATTCCCATCAGTTATTGAACCAATTGCTGCACGACTGCGCGATGGACCTGTATCTAAAGCCGCATTTATTTCTTTGATCATATCAGCTACTGTAGCTTTGCTGCTACCATCTTGCCCAACTCTTACCTTACTCATATCAATAGTAACTGGATTCAATAATCCAGCTGCACCCCTTAGCTGATCACCATCTTTACTCACTGCATGAATTATAAATGGATTCCAATCGAGAGTTTGCGATCCATAAACGCTTATTGAGCTCTCAAAACGAGTCTTTGGTTGATATGTTGAACCACTATTATGTATATCATTTACAGCTTTTGCAACATTACGGCCAACCGCCTTTGCAGAATCAATCATATCTGGCAAAATATTTTTACGAAGCTCAACTAAAGCACCCCACACACCACCTGAAAATTTTTGAGTCCTATCGTCACTTCCACCCATGAAAACAATAGGGTCAGGTGACTTTTTACCATCAACAAATTTATGAGTAAGTATCATTGGTGGATGATCAAGCCCACTTAAAATTTTCTCTTTTGTCCTGATTCCCGGATAATCAAATTTTGCATATTTCTCACCAGAAACTAAAACTGTTCCATCTTTTGCAGATTGAACCAAAACAGCCCCTCCAGCTTCGTAGGAAATTTTAACGTCCATAAATCTTGAAAGATCATTTACAAGATTGTCACGTTGATCATGTAATTTTATTGGTGACGTACTAATACGTAACTGCTGATTAAAATCAAACAAAGCTTTCACTGTAGAATTCACACCAGCAACACTGCTTTGCATTTGATTATCAGCTTCAAGCTGCAAACTAGCACCTTTTGCAGTTGCATCAGTAATCCTTTGAGCTAGTGTTTCTCCTCTATCTACAAAAGCTTGCTTCATAGCTGAGCTACTATTAGACTCCAAAATCTTAGCTTGAGCAAAAAACTCATTAACTGAATCAACTAATACAGATTTTTGAGGATTATCACTTCCAGCCACCACCGATTGCATAGATCTCAGATAAGTCGTAATCACATTATTCGCCTCTAGACGAGTGATTTGCTTTCTCTGAGCAGCTTCCAACAAAGGATCTGTAGCTCTTGTTAGGGACAAGCTAGTTCTAAGCATACCACCTGAGCCAATTCTACCAACCGTAGTTGAAGCATCGAGTTTGCGAGCAGTTGGATCTCCTAATCTGCTTAAATTATCTGCAGATCCTTGCCCAAGAACACTTGATGCTGTGCGTAAATTATTTGCTGCCGCTAATGCTGACGTCATAATTTTATACCCTATTATTCAAACCAACAGAAGGCATAGTATTCTTCACTTTTTCAGAAGAAACATTACCATCTTTATTATAACCATATTGACGCATGGTTTCTTGCGTTTTATTTTCCTTATACATTTCAATCATTTGATCACTGACTTCGAGATTACTGCGAATAAGAATCTCATTATCTCTTTTTGCAATATCCAACTTAGAAAATAATTCCTTTAATTTTTTCATAGATGAAGAATTTTGATCAAACTCTCCTCCAACCTTTACAAAATCTTCTATATCATGCTGTGCATCATTGAACTTAGAGATCGCATCAACTTTTTGTTCAACAACCATATCAATATTTGAAATTTGACCATTCTTAAGAGTGTCATTTTCCTTGTCGAGAATTGCAACAAGGTCTTTCAGCGACTTAGTTATTTTACTAACTACCGCGCTTTGACTCAAATTATTGCTATTATTTTTACTATTTAACATCTCGAACTTTTTTTATATTATCATCTTGAACTAAATTGCGATAAATCGCGAGCCCTATTTCACCGAGCTCTTCATCGGCGCTACCTTTAACCACTTCTGTTAAATACTGGCCTCTGAATAATGTTTCGCCAAATCCACCTTCAGGATCAACTTCTCTTGCATTATCCATTAACGTAAAAAACATACCCATTATCTGGACTTCCATTTCTTTCGCTAGTTTTTTAAGAGCAAGATTTGTGCCAACCTTTCCATCATTAGGGTTCAGAGGTGCTTTTACCTCTAAAGAATTATTTCCTACGCCAGAACCTAACAATTGACTAACTTGATCACTTGTTAAACCACTAGCATTAATTATAGAATCCATATCAGCTTGTGTTGGCTTTAACGAAGCCTTGCTCTTTGCAGTTTGAGCTTCAAGAGCCGCTTTAGCCCGATCAACTCTTAAATTCACTCCAGATTTGAGATCTAATTTTTTATTTGAACCTGCTTGATTATTTAGCACTTTACTAAAAGTATTAGGCTTCCCAGGCTGTGACACCTTTAAATCAGCCCCAGTTTTTACAGAATCTGCCTTCCTTTGATCTATTATCTTATAATACTCAACAGGCTTACCAACATTTGCAACACCCCCACCACCAATATCAGACATAGTTATCTCACCTCAATCACCGCATCAAGCGCACCAACTGATTTCATACTATGCAAAATATTAATAATATCACGCGGATAAACTCCTAGCTTATTGAGTCCCGCAACCAAATCACTCAAAGTCGCACTTTCTTTTACATGATGCAAAGATCGACCACGCCTCTGATCAACGAAACTACTCACCAAATCACGTGTTTTCTCATCAGTCTCTGGACCATATTTTTCGTCGAAAGCAAGTTGACCAACATTAACAATCAAATTGCCTTGCGCTATTGCGACAGGTCTAATATTCACTTTATCACCAATTACAACAGTACCAGTTGATTCATTAATCACTATTTTAGCCTTATAGTCTGGCTTGACTTCAAGCCCTTCAATTTCAGCAATAAATTCAACCACATCACCTTGTCTATATTTTGGCACAGTTACTTCAATCGTAGCTGCATCAAGAGCGCCTGCTGTATTACCTGGTATATTATCATTAATAGCACCAGCAACTGCAATTGCCGTACCAAAATCAGGCGAATATAAGGAGAATTTGACGGTTTGCATATCACCAAAAGAGAAATCTATTTCATTTTCAACAATACCACCACTTTGAATATAACCATTAGTCTCAACACCCGTAGATTTAGTTTTAACATCCCCTGATGCTGGAGTATAATTTGAAAGTGCCACGGCTCCTTGAGAAACTGCGTATACATTACCATCAGCACCGATCAACGGAGTCGCCAGTAAAGTACCACCTTTTAAACTTTTTGCATCGCCAAGAGCACTAACTTTCACGTCAATTCTTGTACCCATTCTAGCAAAAGCCGGCAAGCTAGCTGTTACAGTAACTGCTGCAATATTTTTTGTTTTAGGGTTTGAACCTTGAACATTAACACCAAGCCTCTCTAAGAAGTCAGTCAACCCTTTTTCTGTAAATACTGTATTTTTTAAATTATCGCCTGTTCCGCTAAGACCCACAATAAGGCCATGCCCGACAAGTAAATTTTCTCTAACTCCTTCAACAGCAGCTATATCTTTAATTCTTGTCTTAGCAAAAACATTCATAGACAAAAAAGTTACAATCAGTATAGCAGCTATATTTCTAATATTCATAAACATTCTATTATTTTTTTGATGCAATATTTGCATAATATTCCTTTGCTTTCTCAAGATCAACTTGCGTATCCACCGAAATTGGTATCTCATTTGAAAATACAATTCCAATATTCATTCCATTTTCAAGAGCCCTAAGTTGCTCTAATTTCTCAACCGACTCATATCGAGTCTCATCTAGCTTAATAAAATACTCAAGCGACTCAGCCTTAAAACCATATATTCCCACATGATATAAAAAATCTTTTGCCCCATGCGGTATAACACTTCTTGAAAAATACATTGCCTTATCATTTATATCAGCAACAACTTTCACATTTGAATCGCTAGCTGCAACGTCACTACCAATCCTCACAACTGGAGTAACTATATCAAAATCACTTTCTTTTAGCTTATCAATAATCTGTTCTACTACTTTATAATCAACAAATGGCATATCGCCTTGAATATTAATTATGTATTTTATCTTATCATTATGTGGTATTTTTTGGAAAGCTTCAAACACTCGATCAGACCCAGTTAGGCAATCTTCTGATGTCATTATGGCAATTCCGCCGGCATTTCTAACTTTCTCTGCAATATCTTCAGAATCCGTAGCGACATATAAATTATCCTTTGAATAAGCACTTAATCTTGATACAACATGCTCAATCATAACCTTACCACCAATATCCGCAAGCGCCTTTTCAGGTAAGCGAGTAGAACCAAGACGTGATGGAACAATCAATGCTACGTCAGAATGAGTCACTTAAATATATACCCTGTTTTATAAAATAATTGTTGACATATTATAGTTTTTCTACGATAAAGTAAATCACATTTTCATGGGAAAGCAATCCACTATATTTTGCTAAGACCAATAAAATGTACCTCACAATGGTGAGTTTTGATATTAAACATAAGATGAATATCAGATACGGCGATCTAATTAATGAGCCCGTAGCTCAGTTGGTAGAGCACTTGACTTTTAATCAGGGTGTCCCGGGTTCGAGCCCCGGCGGGCTCACCATTGTTTTTCTAAGAAAGAATTACCTTATAATATCTTAAAAACTATACAAAAATCAGAAAAACGCCTTAAATATTATATGGAACTTTAATATCAGGAGAATGCATTGAAAAATCTTTAGTATTTCTGGTTATCAACAAACTATTGTTAAACTTAGCTGATGCCCATATTATTGCATCTGGTAATTTTATTTTATTTTGTCTTCTAATTTCTATTGCTATCTCTAAAACTTCTTCATTTAAAGAAACAATGCTGAAATTATTAATAAACTCTCTTACAATCTCCTCATTTTCTTCTGTCGCACCAATTAAAATTTCCATTTTAGTTATGATACTAATTTGAGGTGTTTCATATTGTTCAATCTCTTGCTTAGCTTGGTCATAACCAATTAAATAATCTATTAGAATATTAGTATCAAAAAGAGCTTGCATTATTTCCACTCATCTCTAAGTTTTTTTTGATATTCTATACTATCTAACTTTTCATCTCTCCATAAGCCAAATGCTTTTTTATATGCTTTTTTTGTTTTAGAGTGATTAGCAATATAATTTGTCAATGCCTGTCTTATTATTTCAGCTCTAGAAACTCTCTTCTTTTTTGAAAGCTTATTTAAAACTTTCACCTGAATGTCTGGTATGTCAATTATTGTTCTCATTAAATTTATAATATTAGTTATCATTATCTGATATCATTATAATGCATTCTTCAGTTTCATGCAATTATATTATTTGACTCTTATAATATGTGATTTAACGTGACATTGCCAAACTATTTGTGATATGGATGACCATCCAGAATACTCCTTGCTCTATATATTTGCTCAACTAACATTAATTTTGCCATTTGGTGAGGAAGAGTCATTTTTGAAAGACATAATTTTGCATTCGCTAAATTTAGGATTGATTGATCAAGACCAAATGCACCACCAATTATAAAATCAACATCTCTACCCTCCATCATTTGTCTTGAAAAAATAGAGCTAAACTCCTCGCTAGTTTGCTGCTTTCCTGAAAGATCAAGAGCTACAACATAGGATCCTTTCAACAACTTATCTTCTATAAGCTTTGCTTCATACTGCTTAATCTGAGTTGGTGATAATTTTTTTGAATAAACTATTTCACTATTCTTGATTTGCCAATTAGTCATTTTCTGATATTGATCAGATAATTTTGCCAATTCTAATGAAAGTTTACCTACAGAAATAATTTGAATTTTCATAACATTATATCACGTGAAGAAAAAATTTATTTAAACACAAAGATATCAACTTGTCACGACTAGTTCTATTAAGCTAACATCTAAAGATATTAATAAAAACCATAGCATAATGCGTTATAATATAATTGTTTTTATAATCTATTTATTTTTAATACCAAATACCGCAATAGCAAAGACTGGGGATATGAGTATGCTTGACTTTAAAAACAAAACGCAAGATTTTTGGAAAAAACACTTATCTCCTAAAGTTTATAATGTTTGCAGAGAAAGCGGAACAGAACGAGCATTCTCTGGGAAATATGATAAATTCTATGAGAAAGGTACTTATCACTGCAATTGTTGCGGCGGCGACCACCCCCTCTTCTCTTCTGAAACGAAATATGATTCCGGAACGGGCTGGCCTAGTTTTTGGGCGCCAATATCAGAATCTAGCGTTACACTAACAGAAGAAAAACGAATATTTAGCATCTTCGCCCCCCGCATTGAAGTTTCCTGCAGCAGATGCGGCGCTCATTTAGGTCACGTATTCGACGATGGACCAAAAGACAAAACAAGCAAAAGATTCTGCATGAATTCACTTACCCTAAACTTCGTTCCAGAAGGAGAAGAAGCAAAAAACTCAATTATTGAGGAAGAATAGATAAATATAGATTCTTTTTTAAATTATACTCCAAATTTTTGACTTATAATCAAAGCGCATAAAAACATCGAGAGCATATCATTTATGCGGCCGATACGTACCTTTACTATGGCAGAAGGTTGTCAAATCTCAAAACGGCAATCCACCGTTCCGAGTTTGGATCAAAAAGAATTAAAAATGAAGTCAAGATTTTTTATCATATACATCTTCTCAATGCTTACAAACCCCTTGTGTCATTCCCACGCATGCGGAGAGCGAAGGTAGCGCATGAGTTTTATCTGCTGACTAAAGAGCCTAAAAACTTCCTTGATTCTAGATCTTCATCCAAAATGATGACACAGTCCATACCTTGTAAAAACTCAGCGTCATTCAAAAAAACAACTTAAAATATCCATCATCTAAATCAACTACAAATCAAGCAACAACCTTTCTGGATCTTCTATTGCTTCTTTTACTTTTACTAGGAAAGTTACAGCATCTTTACCATCAATTACTCTGTGATCATATGATAAAGCAACATACATCATCGGGCGAATCTCTACCTTGCCATTAACAGCGACTGGGCGTTCTTGAGTTGCGTGAAGACCTATAATACCTGTTTGAGGCGGATTGATAATCGGCGTTGAAAGCAACGATCCATAAACCCCTCCATTAGTAATTGAGAATGTCCCACCAGTCAGCTCTTTCATTGAAAGCTTACCATCTCTTGCTCTTGTTGCAAGAAATATGATCTCACTTTCAATACCAGAAAAACTCAATTGATCGGCATTACGCACCACAGGAACAACCAACCCCTGCTCAGTACCAACAGCAACACCTATATCATAATATTGCTTGTAAACAATATCGTCACCTTCCATTTCCGCATTCACAGATGGAACTTCTTTTAAGGCAGAGCATACCGCTTTTGTAAAAAATGACATAAAGCCGAGCTTAATTCCATGCTTTTCCTGAAACGCATCACGATGCTTCTTACGCATTGCGATTACATTCGTCATGTCAATTTCGTTAAATGTGCTCAAAATAGCTGCTGTATTTTGCGAATCCTTTAAACGTTGTGCAATTGTTTTACGCAGACGTGACATACGAACACGCTCAACTGGTTTTTCACCATTTTCCAAAGATGGAGCACTAACAACACCAGGGTTGTTTAGCGCATTCAAAACATCACCTTTATTAATCCGACCATCTTTGCCAGTACCTGGAATATTAGAAGGACTTAGATTATTCTCTTTAACCATTTTTTGTACAGAAGGAGGCATAGTTGCAGCAGGATCGACCTTCCCAGCAACTGCCGGAGCTGGCGTTGCTACTGGAGAAGGAGCTGGCGCAGCTGTTTGCTGAGGTGTTGCAGCAACAGCTGGTGCAGCACCCGCTTTTATCTTACCTACAATTTGACCAACTTCGACAGTAGCATCCTCATCTACATCTATAGATTCTAAAACCCCTTCAGCTGCTGCATTCACTTCTAACGTTACTTTCTCAGTTTCCAATTCCAATAAAAGCTCATCAACACGAACAGCATCTCCTGGTTTTTTATACCATTTTGCAATTGTTGCTTCAGAAACTGACTCGCCTAAAGCTGGCACTTTAATTTCAACACTCATAAATAATCTCCAAAAATATTCTTCTTTATTTTAATTTCAAACCAAGCGCTTCATGCACTAGCGTTTCTTGCTGCTTATTATGCACATACATATATCCAACAGCAGGGGATGATGCTTCGACTCGACCAACATAACTCATATGTTTCTTTACGCCCGCTTTTACAAAAGCCGCTTCCATATGCGCCCTTATAAAGCGCCAGCACCCCATATTCCTCGGCTCTTCTTGAGCCCAAACATACTCTGTTGCTTTGGCATATTTCTTTAACAGTTTTACTATATCATCTTCCGCGAAAGGGTATAGCTGTTCTAAACGTATTATTGCCACATCGTTCTTTTCAGCCTCTCTACGCTTTTCAAGTAAATCATAATATACCTTACCTGCACAAAATATAACTTTTCGAACCGATCCCACCTTAACTTCGGAATCAATCTCATCAATTACCGGTACGAATGAAGTCCCTTCATCCAATTCCGATATATCAGAAACAGCTAATTTATGACGAAGTAATGATTTTGGAGACATAACCATCAATGGTTTTCTAAAATTACGCATCACTTGTCTTCTAAGTAAGTGAAAGATCGATGCTGGCGTTGTTGGATAAACAACTTGCATATTATCTTCTGCACAAAGCTGCAAGAAACGCTCTAATCTCGCAGAACTATGCTCAGGCCCCTGTCCTTCCATACCATTTGGCAACAAACACACCAAGCCACTCATGCGTAACCATTTTGTTTCAGCTGATGAAATGAACTGATCAAACATTATTTGCGCTCCATTACAGAAATCACCAAACTGCGCTTCCCAAATAACTAATTTCTTTGGATTAACTAACGAATAGCCATACTCAAAACCTAACACTCCATATTCTGATAAATTACTATCCGCAACTTCAAAAAAAGACTGTTTATCAGAAATATTATTAAGTGGCTCATAGATTGAACGATCTACTTGAGAATGAAGCACTGAATGTCTATGCGAAAATGTTCCACGCCCAGCATCCTGACCAGTCATTCTGATAGGAGTTCCTTCCTTCAAAAGAGTTGCAAAAGCAAGTTGCTCAGCAGTTGCCCAATCAATAGACTTCCCTTTTGCCATGGTATCAACACGATTTGCAAATAATTTTAATAACTTTTTATTAGCTTGAAATGATTCTGGAATAGAACAGAGAGAAGCCGTTAATTTCTTTAAAACCCCTTTAGCAACACCCGTTACTAACTTTGCGCCATTCTTTCTCTCCAAGCCAGACCAATGCCCCTCAAGCCATTGAGCCCTAGGTTTATAACTTTCAACTTGAGAAAACTCCCCATCTAAATGCTCTTTAAATTCTTGCTTTAATTGAGTAAAATACTCGCTATCTATCGTTGATTGACTTACAAGTTTTTCAGCATAAACAGCTCCTGGTGTTGGCTTAGTCTTAATAACATTATACATCAAACCTTGTGTATACATTGGCTCATCACCTTCATTGTGCCCATACTTTCTATAGCAAATAATATCCACAACAACATCTTTACCGAATTTACTTCTATAGTCACAAGCAATTTTAGTTGCAAGAACCACAGCTTCAATATCATCACCATTTACATGCAATATAGGCGCACCAACCATCTTTGCAACTTCCGTGCAATATCTACCTGGCCTTGAATCATAAGCATTGGTAGTAAAACCAATTTGATTATTAATAACTAAATGAAAAATTCCACCAACATCATACGGTTTTAAACCAGACATCACTAAACTCTCAGCGACTATACCCTGCCCACAAAAGGCAGCATCACCATGAACTAGAATTCCCACAACTGAAGAGCGATCTCTTCCCATACAATCTTGCTTTGCACGAACCTTACCAGAAACCACAGGATTCACCGCTTCCAAATGCGAAGGATTAGGCGTTAACGACAAATGAATCTTCTTATTTTCATTTATCACCTTATCTGACGAAAACCCCATATGATATTTCACATCGCCAGCAACACCAATATCCAAAGGTACAGAACTCGTACCCATAAACTCAGAAAGTACAGCGCGATAAGGTTTTTGCATTACTTTTGTCAATGTTGATAAACGACCACGATGCGCCAATCCAAGTACAGCTTCGCTTGCACCAGCAAGAGCCGATAATTCAATTACCTTATCAAGACAAACAATGGATGCGTCGCCACCTTCAACTGAAAAGCGCTTAGCGCCTGGAAATTTTGTATGTAAATATTGCTCAAAACCCTCAACTTCCACAAGATCTTTCAGCATTTTTTTCTTATCACTATCTGAAAACGTAGTATGAGTATTAGCACCCTCTAGCTGATCATATAACCATTTTTGCTCGTCTAGTTTTTCAACATGTGCAAATTCAGCAGCAACACTTCCTGAATATGTTCTTTCCAAAATATCCCGCAGTTCACCAACCGTGCAAATAGATATATCACTAAGTTCTCCTGAAATATCAATCTCTTCATTCAATTGATCTGAACCAAAACCAAAATCTTCAATATTCAACTTTAATTCAGCGTGAGTTTTCTTTATCTCTAATCCTAATGGATCTAAATTTGCAAGCTGATGTCCATGCTCACGATATGCCATAATCATAAACTTTGCACGCAAAGAATTTTCTGACATAGTTCCAGAAGGAGCAACAGTTCCAACTGCCGCCTTGGGCGTATCTTTAATAATTACTCTTGATGTACTCTTCATCGGAGCAAAATCAACTTGATCTTTAAAAAACTCAACCCAACTAGGATCAATGGATTCTGGATCTTCTAAATATTTTTGATAAAGCTCTTCAATAAAAACTGAGTTACTACCAAACAAAAATCCCGTCTGTTCAAAATCGCTACTCACTCTATTCCCTCTCATGCAGATATACTAATTTACGCTCCTTGTAAGCGCATGAATAGTTCATTTTACCCATGTATATCAAGTAAATGCAAGGATTTTACGTCAAGAATGCTAACATTAAGAAAATGCTAAGTTATAAATGTATAAATATTAAATAACATGCAAGCAATTTAATAAAAATGAACTAACTAAATTCCTTGCGACTCTCGAATGCAGCAGTGAGCGTTCCTTCATCAAGGTAATCAAGCTCTCCACCCATTGGAATACCACTGGCAAGCCTAGAAATTTTTACTGGAAAATCTTTAAAAAACTCGGTAATAAAATAAGCAGTGGTTTGCCCATCAAGAGTTGAATTTGTTGCTATAATCAACTCTTCTGTTCCGTTATTTTTGCAACGCTCTAAAAGCTCAGGTAATTTTAAGGCAACAGGATTTTTAACTGAAGAATTTGTAAGTGTATTACCTAACACATGATATCTACCACGGAACGTTTCACTGCGCTCCAATGCCCATAATTCTGCAACCGTTTCAACAATTGTAATCAAAGAGTCCGACCTTGATTCATCAACGCATATTCCACAAATTTCTGAATAATCAACATTCCCACAAGAATTACAAATATTAATTCTACTGGCAGCATCTTCCAAGCCTTCAATCAAGCCCTTTAAACGCAGTTCTTTATCTTGCAATAAATGAAAAACAATGCGCCTTGCAGATCGAACACCAAGACCAGGCAACTTTGAGAAGAGATATATTAACTGATCAGGACCAGAGTTTTTTTGCATAATTTATCAATACTAGAAATTCATACCTGGTGGCAACCCACCCATATCACCAAATGCACCAGACATATTGTTCTTAGATTCTTCATCAGCTTTAATTTTTGCTTCATTATACGCAGCTACGATTAAATCTTCCATCATCTCCTTTTCATCTGCGCTCATAAGAGAAGAGTCAACATTTACCTTACGCATTTCGCCATTTCCACTCATAACGACAGAAACAAGGCCACCACCAGATTTACCTTCAAATTCTTTCTGAGCAATCTCTTCCTGCATTTCTTGCATTTTTTTTTGCATAGTTTGAGCTTGTTTCATCAATTTACTTATATCCATTATTTCCTCTTATATTTTATGACTTAAGAATTATATCCGAAATATTAGCATCCGGAAAATTATTTTTTATTGTTTGGTAATCACCAGTTAGCTCGACTTTTTTAAGCATTTTATCTTTCAAACTAACTATTTTTTCACGTTTTTTAATTGCTACTTTCCAATCTAAAGATAGATAATCTTGCAGCAATTTTTCAAGCTTACTTTGCATTGAGTTTGCAACCTTTCCAGCAATTTCTACTCTACCTCCATCGAATAAATCAACTTCTGCTTCATTGAGCAACATGTAATAAACATCCATCTCCTTATTTTTATGACAAAATTTTAGGAAATCAAATATTTTTGAATCACTAACATTTGCTGACTCAACAATAATATTACTTTCTGATACATTTTTAAATTTTTGCTCAACCTCGGAGGCAACTATTGGTTCTTTCTTTTCACTTTCAAATGCCAAATTTGGTGAAATTGGAGCACTCCCAGCATCCATAATTTCTTCTACTGACGGTAGATTGCAAGCATAGATAGCCTTAATAACCAACATCTCTGCACAGCTAAGCTCATTATGTGATTGTTTGATTTCAAGAACCCCGTTGCTAAATATTTGCCAAAGGACTGTAATCCTAGATAGACTAGTACCAATTAAAATATCTGCTATCTCATTTGTATAGCTTTGATATAAAGGGTTATGATAATTAGGAATAACTTTTGATTTACTAAGCTCTGCAAAAAAATCAGACATCGTTTGCACAAAACTCTCCAAGCTATTTGCATTTGCATAAATTTGTTCTAGCAATTCAATCGCAGATTTTGGATCATTAGCAATGATAAGCTGAGCAAATTTAATTACTGTACTTATTTGCAACAAACCAAGCATACGACCAATAATCTTTGCGCTAATTAAATCAGATTCACCAGCATTATGAACATAACTTGCAGCTTGATCAATCATTGAAGTTGCATCTCGTGCAGACCCTTCAGACTTTATTGCTATAATTTTAAGCGCCTCATCCTCAAATTTCAACTTCTCTTGCTTTGTAATATTCTTTGCTAATATATGCAATTCATCGAAAGTTAATCTCCTTAAATCATATCTTTGACATCTTGAAATTACTGTTAGTGGAATTTTTTGCACTTCCGTAGTTGCAAAAATAAACACCACATGAGCTGGAGGCTCTTCAACAACTTTAAGTAGCGCATTAAATGCACTTTTTGATAACATATGAATTTCGTCTATGATAAAAAACTTCATCGCGCCTAGAAGCGGTCTATATTCACTACTTTCAATAATTTCACGAATATCATCAACACTAGTCCTACTTGCTGCATCAATCTCTATAATATCAGGGTGACTATGATTGTTAAAGCTCTCACAATTTTTACATTTTTCGCACGGAGCAACCTGATCATTTTGCATCTTGCGATCAGTACAATTAACTGTTTTTGCAATGATTCTAGCTGATGATGTTTTTCCAACTCCTCGAATACCCGTCAAAAGATGCGCCTGAGCCAAACGATCATTTTTTATACAATATGATAAGGTTTTAACAAGAACTTCCTGCCCTAATAACTCACTAAAATTAGTAGGTCTATATTTACGCGCGAATGGTATATATGTAGAAGGAGTTTTAGGCATATAAATCTCTAAACTTTGTCGAGAATAATTCTATAATATTATTATTTTTAGCTTGTAAGTTTGCGACTAGGAAAGAAATTGCGTAGCCTATAAGCATAGGTAAGCAATGAAACAACGACGTCACAGCTAATATTTAGTTAATGCTGACCCGTTTAAGAATACCCTGGCTGCTTTCTTTCGAACCTGACCAACTAGACAAACAAAACGCCCAGCATTAACCAAGGACTAAGATAATAGTTTTATTTATTTTATTCAAGAGCTAACTTAAATCTCTACAAACCTTTTTTCCAAATCATTTTTATCAAATCTTTTTGGCTTTCCAAAAATTTCTGGATCTTTCATGACAAACAAGCTTTTCGAAACATTCTTAATTTGCTTTGTTTGTCTAAAGCTTAGAGAAATAATATTATTATCCTCAAATATCTTCATTTGCTTGATATGCTTAGTATTTTTATCAAAAGTAATTTCACTAATTTTATTTAAATCGTGGCTTTTTAATTTTAGCACATATTGATTTTCAACAGATTTTGCAGACAAGAGTTCAAACTTATTTTCAAAATCAATATCATTAACCAACAAAAAATTAAATATATTTTCTTCTGCTTTTATCCGGCTTAAATGCTCCATTTCATAATCATATACCGAAACATAATTCTCTCCACCAACGATTACTAAAGGAAATGGTTTATAATAGTTACAGCGGAACTTGTATGGCTTATCAATAATTAACATGCCGCTAGACTTTGATCCACTTGAATCAATTTGAGTAAATTCAAGAGCGATTGATTTAATATTTTTAATATAGGTTTTAATCTCAGCAGAAACATCAGCAGCCATTACTTGCTGCATGTTCAATACTAAAAATAAAGAAAGAATAATTCTTGCCACAAAAAACTGTGACTTACTTGTTTTGCTCAACATAAAAATCCACCTAATAAAATAATTACACTATTCACAGTCTAGGTAATGAGTATTATAAGTTCAATAAATAAAACTTATATTTAAGAAATTATGAAAATTGCTGCACTCAAAGAAAGAGCTAAAGGTGAACACAGAACTGCCATAACACCAGAAACTGCACGACTTTTTTGTAAGAATGGTCATGATGTTTTTATAGAAAAAAATATTGGGACTGCTGCAAATTTTACAGATAGCGAATATGAATCTGCCGGCGCAACAGTTTCTAGCATACCACTAGAAATTCTCTCTGATGCAGATATAATTCTTAAAGTTCAACCATCGCCTCTTCTAGATCAATATAACGAAATCGAGATGAGCAAAAAAAACGCCACCATAATTGGTTTGCTTTCACCTTACTCAAACTCTGAATATCTTGATAAAGCTCTATCGAAAGAATTGTCAGCTATTGCAATGGAATTAGTACCACGCATTACTAAAGCACAAAATATGGATGCACTTTCTTCACAAAGCAACCTAGATGGATATCGAGCAGTAATTGAAGCTAGCTATTATTTTGATAGAGCATTGCCAATGATGATGACAGCAGCAGGGACTATTACCCCAGCAAAAACTCTAGTAATTGGAGTAGGTGTAGCTGGATTACAAGCAATTGCCACAGCCAAAAGGCTTGGCAGCATAGTATCTGCCTATGATGTACGTTCAGCAACTAAAGAACAAGTTGAAAGCCTTGGTGCAAAATTTGTTCATCCATCTACTTCAAGCGACGAGGCTGAAGATAAGTCTGGATACGCAAAAGAAGTAACACAAGATTTTGCTGCTATTCAAGAGCATTTTTTGACAAAAATCATAGGTAATTATGATATTGTTATAACTACTGCGCTTATCCCAGGCAAAAAAGCCCCTCTTTTACTAACAAAATCTATGATTTCGAAAATGCGTCCTGGATCTGTTGTCGTTGATATGGCAACAATAAACGGTGGTAATGTTGAAGATTCAGCTATTGACAAAATAGTTGCAAAAAAGGGAGTTAAAATTATTGGCTGGAGCAATATGGCAGCAAAAATTGCCTGCGATAGTTCAAAACTATATGCAAAAAACTTATATAATTTTTTAGAGTATGCGATTAAAGACAATAAAATTAACTTCAAAGACGACTTAGTTGAAGAAATGCTAATCGGCATAAATGGTCAAATGGTAAACAAAAAATTTAAGGTTTGATATGAATGAACAACTAAATAAAGCAATTACTGAAGCGTCAGAAATATCTGGAAAAGCTAACGCACTTGCTACAAAACTACAAGAAATAAGCATAGCAAATGAAACTGCTACACAAAGTGTTAGCGGAGTAGATCCATTAATTTTTGCAGTAACAATCTTTACTCTAGCATGTTTCGTTGGATATTATGTGGTCTGGAAGGTAACCCCCTCCCTGCATACACCTCTAATGTCGATTACAAATGCTATTTCAGGAATAATAATTCTTGGTGCAATGATTGCAAGCTCGTCACAAATTTTTGGCGTCTCATCGATATTTGGCTTTATTGCCGCTTTTTTTGCCGCCATAAATATCTTTGGTGGCTTTGTAGTTACCGAGCGCATGTTAGAAATGTTTAAGAAAAAATAATTGATCATGAATACACAAATAATTGAATCTTCATACCTTATAGCTGCGATCTGTTTTATCTTTGCTCTAAAAGGTTTATCATCACCTAAATCCGCCAGAAATGGTAGCATCATTGGTATAGTCGGTATGGCGATTGCACTAATTGCGACATTTAACTTACCAAATTTTGCATATTCAATACCATTAATGATAACTATTGCTACAGGTGGAGTAGTTGGGACAGTAATCGCTCGCAAAATACCTATGACAGCAATGCCTCAACTTGTCGCTGGTTTTCACTCATTTGTTGGCTTAGCGGCAGTACTAGTAGCATATGCTGCACTACTTGCGCCACATAATTTTTCTATTGGAATATCTGGCAGTTTACCAGTAGGAGCGCTAATTGAAATGTCACTTGGGGCATCTATTGGCGCCATAACATTTAGCGGATCAATAATTGCTTTTGGCAAGCTTCAAGGTTTAATCGGAGCAAAACCAATAAAATTTATTGGTCAACAATATGTCTGTTTACTAATATCTGTAGCAATTATTACGTTGCTATATAAATTCACAAATAGTGAAAGTATTTTTCTGTTTTCATTACTTGTGATCCTATCTCTTATTATAGGTGTATTACTTATCATTCCAATTGGCGGAGCTTATATGCCAGTGGTTGTATCCATGCTAAACTCATACTCTGGATGGGCAGCAGCTGGAATCGGTTTCTCTCTGGGAAATAGCCTGCTAATAATTACAGGAGCGCTAGTTGGAGCTAGTGGCGCAATCCTCAGCTATATAATGTGCAAAGCAATGAATAGGTCTCTCATAAATGTTATTTTTGGCGCATTTCAGAAAGCTAATATTCAATCAAATAGCAATGAAGAAGATGACAGAATTGCAAAAGTAAGCAGCGCTGAGGATGCAGCCTTCATGATGAACCAGGCAGAATCTGTAGTTATTATTCCAGGCTATGGAATGGCTGTAGCACAATCCCAGCATGCAATTAAAGAAATGACAGAAATCCTAAAAAAAGCTGGAGTGAAAGTTAGATTTGCCATTCATCCAGTCGCCGGCAGAATGCCAGGGCATATGAACGTTCTATTAGCAGAAGCAAATATTGACTATGAAGATGTATTAGAATTGGATGAAATTAATAATGATTTTGGATCAACAGATATTGCATTAGTTATTGGAGCAAATGACGTTACTAACCCAGCTGCAAAAACAGATGAATCTAGCCCCATTTATGGCATGCCAGTTCTTGATGTTGGCCTTGCAAAATCAGTTTTATTTATAAAAAGATCTATGTCACCAGGATATGCCGGGATTCAAAATGAATTATTCTTCCAAGATAATACCCTAATGCTATTTGGTGATGCAAAAAAAGTTGTAGAAGAAATTGTTAAAGCTTTGCAGGTTTAAAAAATTATCCCATATGTATAATACATATATTACGATGTCTGTTCTAAATAAAAATTCATTTAATGCTCTAATTATGAATTTATAATAAAATCTATTAAGGTTAGTAGGAAAACGTATATCAAAAAAATAAATGGACGAGGATCATTGAACTTTGTACTTGTTCATAATGCTTGAGGTGATCATAACTTCTTTATACATCAAACAAAATTAGCCCCTTGCTCTGAATCAATTTGAGATTCTGTGTGATGATTTTAAACAAGATTTATTGTAGCACTTACACAAAGTTTCTGATTGAATCTAATTTCCAACAATCTATTCACTTTCTCCTAGTAATATTGCATTTGCATTGCTTAAAACATCATATACTTCGTTACCAAATAAATCTCTTGCTATCACTGGAGATAGTAAGAAATCAATTATCATTGATACTGGCGTTAGCACCAAGATAGAAGTCATAGAGTTAAAATCTAATTCACCTGGATCTACAACTATTGATGATTCTTTCTGCAGAATTTCAATCAACTGAGCCTCAGGTACTGATGCTATATATTCCTCACACGCAATATACATCGATACCTTTAATGACCTCATCTCAGCATCAGATAATTCTCCTCCTGGTGTTAAATATTTATTAAGTAACCCGAACTATGTATAAGAAAAGGACTGCATAGCTAGTGATATTGGGGTATTCTGTATTTTTGCAATCTAAAAAAGGTACCCCAATGAATATAGATTACGATAGTTTGTTCTGCTTTGTCGATGATTTTTGTAAAGGATTTGAAAATTGGTACAAAAAGACACTCATTACCAGTGGTATTAGAAAGCGTAATAAACCATGTAAAATGAGCTTGTCAGAAATAATAACTATCCTGATAGCTTTCCATCAATCTGGAATGTCATGCTTTAAATATTTTTACCTAGAACTTATGAGGAATCACAGAAACTTATTCAGCTACTTAGTACATTACGATCGCTTTACAGCACTAATAAAACTTGCTTTCCCTGCTGTGGTTTGCATGCTTAAAAGCCTTGAAGGTAAGGTAACAGAATATATGTTTATAGATGCAACGCCTATGGCTGTTTGTCATAATCTTCGAGAAAAAAGACATAAAGTTTTTAAAGGATTAGCTAAAAAAGGCAAGACTTCTACTGGTTGGTTTTTTGGCTTTAAGTTGCACTTTATTCTCAATACATTCGGAGAAATTGTAAGTATGACTATTACTGGTGGCAACGTTAATGATCGTTCTCCAGTTATGGAAATGGTGAAAGGTATTACTGGTAAACTTATTGGTGATAAAGGGTATATATCCAAAAAACTATCCGCTGAATTATTTGAACAAAAAGTGACTTTGATTACTAAAATCAAAAAGAATATGAAAAATATTTTAATGGATACTACAGATAAAATGATGTTGATGCGTCGTAGTTTTATTGAGACTATATTCTCCTCTATGAAGTCATTGAATACTTTGATTCATAGTAGGCACAGATCACCTATCAACGCTTTTTCTCACTTATTTGCTGGACTCATAAATTACCAAATTAGAACTGATAAACCATCTCTAGATCAAATGGTAAAATTAGATTCTTATGCATAGTTGGGGTTAAGTAATGACTTCGTATAATCTGAAAGTAAATCTGCATAAAATATATAACATGGTAATTCGCTTAATTCATAACCCGCTAACGTAAAATTCGATTCGCCAACTAAACCTTTGTATTTAAACAAATCTAACATACTATTAGCTGGTTTAACATTTGAGTGAGAATCAAGTCTTAGTGCATTAAAAATAGCAAATGCTAGATCATTTACATATGCTAAACTTTCTCCATCATCTACATGATTATTTGCATTTCTATATTTAGATAAAAGATTATTTATTCTAGGATCACTGCTAGTAACCTCATCATCAATTACACATCCGAATTCTAAAAGCGCTGATACAATTTCTGTTTTACCACAATCAGCTGCAATATGAAGAGCTGACTTACCAGCATAACTCCCTTCTGTAACTACTGCATTAACATCTACCCCACACTCATTTACAAGAAGTCTAACGATTTCTGTTTTATCGAGCCTAGCTGCAATATGAAGAGCTGTCATGCCAATCCAAGCCCCTTCTGTAATTGATGCATTAACATCTGCCCCACACTCATTTACAAGAGCTAATACAACTTCTGTTTTACCAGAATTAGCTGCAATATGAAGAGCTGTATAACCAGCATGAACCCCTTCTATAACTACTGCATTAACATCTGCTCCACACTCATTTACAAGCACTGATACAACTTTTGTTTTACCTTCAATAACTGCAATATGAAGAGCTATAAAACCAGCATAAGCCCCTTCTGCAACTACTGCATTGACATCTGCTCCATTATCTACGAGTTCTTTGATTAATTCTATATTATTAATTGTAATAGCATCTATTAGTCGTTTTGACATGAGTCAATTTTGGATTTAGTTAAATGATTATTAAATTAATAACAAAAATACTAATTATTGTCAATGTTGTTTTAAAGAACTCTACATAGTCCTGTTGCAAATAGAAATTTAGATCGAGGTTTTTAGAAAACTTAATAAATTATTTGATTTTAAAGCTTCTGGAATAGAATTACCCAAAGAATCATTATATGTAAAGCCTCAAATTTAATCTGACAGAGTGGTAAAAAGAGAGTAATATATTTAGTAGTTGAATATATTGCATTTAACCACTCAAACAAGAGATTAAAAATGAGTCAATTAGAAGAAATCATCAAACCCAAATTAGGACTTTTAGAATTAGCGAAACAGCTTGGTAATGTAAGTCAAGCGTGTAACGTTATGGGATATTCAAGGGATACCTTTTATCGTTTTAAAGAATTATATGAAAATGGTGGGGAAGCTGCTCTACAGGAAATCAGCCGCAAGAAACCTATCATGAAAAACAGAGTACCTTCTGATGTAGAACAAGCCGTCATAGATCTTGCTATTTCAAACCCTGCTTTAGGGCAATTACGAGCTAGTAATGAGCTGAAGCAACAAGGTGTTTTAATATCAAGTAGTGGAGTTCGTTCTATTTGGTTGCGTAATGATTTAGAGACAATGCGTAAGCGTCTAAAAGCCTTAGAAGCTAAATCAGCGCAAGATGGTATGATATTAACTGAAGAACAGCTAGCAGCTCTTGAGCGGGCTAAAGCTAGCAAAGTAGCTCACGGTGAAATCGAGACTGAGCATCCTGGGTATCTTGGTTCACAAGATACTTACTATGTAGGTAATATGAAGGGGGTTGGAAAAATTTACCAACAAACTTTTGTTGATACATATTCTAAAGTGGCGCAAGTAAAACTTTATACTGAGAAATCAGCTATTACTGCAGCTGATATACTAAATGATAGAGTGCTGCCATTTTATACAGAACAAGGCCTTAGCATGTTTCGTATACTCACTGATCGCGGTACTGAATATTGTGGTAAACCTGAGCATCATGCCTATCAACTTTATTTAGGAATTGAGAATATTGATCACACAAAAACAAAGGTTCGTAGTCCGCAAACTAACGGTATTTGCTAGAGGTTCCACAGAACTATGAAACAAGAGTTTTATGATATAGCATTTCGCAAAAGAATATACGGCTCTGTAGAAGAGTTACAAATTGATGTTGATTTATGGATTAATAAGTACAATACTCAAAGAACACATTCAGGAAAGCATTGTTATGGAAAAACACCTATGCAAACCTTTCTTGATTCAAAACATATTGCTTTGGATAAGAATATTCCTAGCTACGTGAATGAGTGTCAGACACATGATACTCAGAACTTATCTGACAGTAATTATGCTGTATGATAAGTAGCTATCTGTCAGATCAAGTGTAGAGTTTTACACTTTATGCTTTTGAGAATTTTCAAACCCTCATGGCTTCATAACGCCTGAAATCTGAGAATTATAATTTTTAAGATTAGATGCTAACACATGCGACAGAACCGTATTTATTGGGGTGTTGTTGAGTGTGTTATTCTTTGCATATAAAGTATCACATTCATTTGCAGTTGAATCTGACTTATTGGAATGCGGTACTAAAAGGGTTTATAAAATTATAGGTCAAGTATTTTTCGCTTCTGTTTCTAGTTTTGTTTCAGTATAAAGAAGAAGTTTCTGTTGTTGTAATAGATCTATCAAGTGCACATTTCTGGGATGTGTCAGCAGTTGAAGCTTTGAACAAAGTTTCTGATAAACTACGCAAAAACGGTATTGAAGTTGAGATTGTAGGGCTGAATTCTGCAAGTGCTACTATTATTAGTAGGGTACTTGGTGAGACAGTAGCTAAATAATTTATTTTTTATTGTAGTGTAGAAGTGTTGTTACTCCGCGAAGGAAAGGAGGCAGTGATGTTTTAGATGTTTTTTATAGTTAGCATAAAAACTCGTGCTCTATCTTCTCTCTGTATGTATTCTCACCTTGCTCAGGAATGATATTAGAGTTTTTCAGGTTGGGTAAATCTATATTCCGGAATAAAATCCAAAATCCAGGAATGCTTTCTATTTGTTATAAAGTTATTAGGTGAGAACTCAGGTACTTTACGTTCTTCTGCATGGATTCTTGCCCAAAGGAATAATGCCATGGAGGCTAATTAATAATCTTACGAAAAAGCTTTTATAGTCTCAATTTCTGAGTAAATTTTTTGCATGGCAAGTTCTGCTTTCTGCATTTTCTTGTTTAGAGCAATAAGAATTTTATCAGATGGATTTTCATAATTTTTTACATACTCGTGAAGTTGAAACTTTAGTTTGTTTATTTTATATTGAGCAGTCGTAAGTGATTTCCAAAATTTCTTTTTCGTTTCAATGGATGAATTTTCGAGTTCAGAAAATTTTTCCTGACACATGGAGTTTAATTCATTTAATGTACTTTGCATCAGATCAATTTTTTGTTTTTTAAGAGTAACCAGTTGATCCATAGTTTGCGAGATTTTAGCTTCGACTCTCACCTCTGCTGTCCTCTTCAATCCCCAAGCAAGTCCACATTTGCTCATCAAGTATATAAGCCATTTATGTACATCTGTTTGATACCATCTAGCTCCATTACGGTAGTCTGACGGAAAAGCATGATGAAAATTATGCCAATTTTCGCCAAGAAGCAAAAATGCTAACCACCATATATCTCTTGATGTGCCATTTGTATATTTTTGCGTTCCAACAAAATGGCAAAGTGAGTTTACAAAAAAAGTTACCTGTTGTTGTATAGCTCTACCAAGACCAATGAATAGAAATCCTGCGTAAGCAGCTAGAGCGGTTCCGCCGAAAATAAAGCCAATTAGTGCGGGGATAGCAGTGTTCATAAGAATGGCTATATGCCAATAATATTTTAGTTGCCACCTTAAAACCTTGTTTCTACCAAGTTTAACCATAGTAACACGGTTAATTGATTTATAGCTTCCTTCTCCAACAAGCATCCAGCCCATATGAGACCACCAAAATCCTAAGAACCGGCTTTTGTATTTTAATGGAGTGTGAGGGTCTTTTTCTGTATCTGTATAAGTGTGGTGATCAAAGTGGTTTGACGCCCAAGATAAAGCTGGTCCTTGAAGAGTTCCTGCTGATAGAAGAGCTAGAACAAATTCAACATATTTATTTGTTTTATATGTATCATGTGACCATAATCTGTGTAATCCAAGTCCAACAGATATGTTAGCCATATAGTAGCCAGTTAGAAGTAAAATAATTTCAAACCATCCAACTGAATGTTCAACAGTATATGAAATTGTAAGAGAAATTATTACGATTGGATAGAAAATAAGTGCAAAAGCTGCAATAAAATTTATGTTTTTGAACATAGGTGGTACCTCGAATGTTCGCAAAATGAAAATGGAGCGGGTGAAGAGATTCGAACTCTCGACTTCGACCTTGGCAAGGTAGCGCTCTACCCCTGAGCTACACCCGCTCTTTAAAATATAATCACTATAATTATAAAACTCTTAATAGATATTCTACAGAATATTTCCTAATACAGCAATTTATACATACATAAAATACAAAAAAGGTAGAAAAGATCAAGCACAAAATTGAAGAAATGTATATTTTTGTTACAATTAGATGCTAACACATGCGACAGAACCGCATATCTCATGTAAAGCCTTTTTTATTTTCAGTATATTCTCTTTGATTGACTTTCACAACACATGCGACAGAACCACTTCTAAATCATGCTCTTCTTCACTTTGCTCTTTATCAACTTCTAGAAAATCTTCCTGGCCAAAATTCTTTTCATCTGGTTTTTCCATTTCTGGATAATATCGCTCTTGAAGAACAATTCCCTTACCATTTAAAGCGCCTTCATTTTCTGCCACTATTACCTTACCTTTAAACTTAAATGCACCACGCATACAATTTAATGTAAACTTAATAATTTAGTGAGTCTATAGGATTTTCATGCAGTCTTATTATTGATGGAATATATCTAAAATGATAGAGCTATCAATCCACACTAACGAATTTATATAAAAAAATAATATTTTAAGAATACTGGCTGGGACGGGAGGGATCGAACCTCCGACCTACGATATCAAAAACCGTTGCTCTACCGCTGAGCTACGTCCCAATAGAAATATTCGGCAATTTATAACAATTTTCGAACCGCGCGTCAATAATTATGTTTTTTAGAAAAAAATTATATTTATTATTTTTTAATCTCATAGCCTGAATTTTGCCACGCATTAATTCCTCCAGATAAATTGTAAAGATCCAGATTATACCCTTCAGCTTGAATCATATCACATGCTATTT
Source organism: Rickettsiaceae bacterium (assembly GCA_965233855.1). Lineage (GTDB taxonomy): Bacteria > Pseudomonadota > Alphaproteobacteria > Rickettsiales > Rickettsiaceae > Megaera_A. The sequence goes on from OZ247586.1 coordinate 1,269,723, forward strand.
TTGATCTAACACCAACTTTACATATCATTACTATTTTTTGGACAAACTGAAAATCATCAATCTCGCTTAACAAACACGACAATGGTATATTAATAGAATGTTCAATACTCCCATCATTAAATTCACTAGGCTCACGAACATCTATGAGCTGAATTTCTTTAATTTTTAAATATTCTCTTAAATGACTTACACTTATTTCAGAAAAATTTTTCATATATTTTTTTTAATCAATAGTAACTATGCAAGGTTCTGTCGCATGTGTTAGCATCTAATCTTAAAAATTATAATTCTCAGATTTCAGGCGTTATGAAGCCATGAGGGTTTGAAAATTCTCAAAAGCATAAAGGTAAGAATCAGCTCCAATAATTTGGCCTTTCTGAATCATTCTAATATTTTCTATTCCTGTAATAGTGATTTTTGCAGATTGGAAGTTTTTAAACCCCAGCATAGGCTTTGTTCGCTTCTTAATAAATCTATGATCTTGTTCCATAATATTATTGAAATATTTGTTTTGAATAATCTCTATTTTCTCATTTTCTAATAGATTATCATTTGCACTATTAAGAGCTGATTTATTACTTCCGCTTTTATCAATATTCACCTTATCAGGAATATCATTATTTTTAAACGCTTTACGGAAGAACGCCTTAGCAGACGCTTTATCCCTGCTCTTCCTCAGCAAAAACTCTATAGTATTACCCAAAGAATCTACAGCACGATAGAGATAAATCCAGCGACCATCCAGCTTGATATAGATTTCATCCATACGCCAACTTGAACCAACTGCTTTCTTTCTTTTTCTAACTTGCTTATCTATCAACGTAACAAATCTTTTAATCCATCTTTGTAGAGTACTATGATCTATTACTGCGCCTCTGATATGAGCTAGCTCCTCAAGATCTCGATAGCTCAAGGAAAATCTACATTTCATATAAACAAACAGCATTATTATTTCCGGCGAGGAACAAAAACCTTTGAAATATTTTGTTAATTTAGGGGAAATAGCATATCTCATGTAAAGCCTTTTTTATTTTCAGTATATTCTCTTTGATTGACTTTCACAACACATGCGACAGAACCGATTTTAAAAGAGATAACATGCCCAGTGCTATGCATCGCCACCTACGAACATCATTTCTCCTATCAAAAACTAAAAAAAGAAACAGCAAAATTTCAATTAGGTAAAGTTGTTGGCTCAAAATGCTGAGCTACTTCGGAAGAGCCGGAACAAATTAATTCAATGATAAAAAGATTTTTGCAAACTTAAAAGTATTAAGTTTATTAATAAAACACTTATAAAACTACAAAGAAAACTAAAAAACTTTAGCGATTAAACTGCGGGATCATCAGGCAATTTATTTTTCATAATGAATGGCATTTGCAAAAGTATGAATATAATAGTAATTGGCATTGCACCAAATACTTTAAAACTCACCCACAAATCCTCAGAAAAATTACGCCAGACAAACTCATTTGCAAAAGCCATAAGAATAAAGAACCACATAAAACGTAAATTCAAACTATACCAATTCTTATCTTCCCTAAATTGTATAGCCGTACCAAGAACATATTGAATAGCTGGCTTCCATTTAAAGTTGGTTATTAAAAACACACAAGCAAAAACACAATAAAGAACAGTAGGTTTCATTTTAATAAAAATGCTATTGCCACTAAATAAAGTGAGGCTAGCCGAAACAAGCAGCAATCCTGATGAAATCAGATTTACCATATTGATTTTTTGTTCTTTTATATATGTAACTATCAAACCAATTGCAGATGCAACTAGCATATATAATGTAGCATCTAAAATTCCACCAGTCTTATAGCCGATAAAGAATGCAACTAATGGACCAAACTCTGTAATAAATTTAAGCATTATTTTTACTTGAAACCTTTGTTCTAAATTTCATCATACCTACTGTAAATATAATTGTTAAAAAATAGAATATAATTTGCATACCGTTTGGTCTTGCATCATAACCAATAGTAATATTTAGTATTTTACCGGTAATACTCCCATTATCTACCAACCAAGAACTATCCCATAATTGATCAGAAAATAATTCAATAATTCCAGATGAAGTCATAATACCTGCAGCTTCAGCAGCAAGACCAGCTGCAATAAGAGTTAACAAGATTGTTGATATTCTGAATATATACTTACCCGCATATGTCATTAAGCCTAAATATAATAAAGTTCCAACCACAACTCCACCAAATGCACCTAGTCCAATACCTGTTATATAATCATTACCACCAATATTTCCCGCCGATGCAATACTATGTACAAATAGTATTATCTCCGCCCCTTCACGGAAAATAGCCGAAGCGACTACAAAAACGAGCATTAACTGGCTCACCGCGCCCGCTGAAATTTTCTCAGATAATTTACTCAAATTTTTACGTATCTTCTTTGTATAACCCTGCATCCAAACAACGGTCCAACTTATCAATATTGCAGTAAATAAAATAACACAAGAATCAAACATTTCATCGCCCAATCCTCCCATACTATCAGAAAGAGCTTTGGCAAAAAATGCGAATGAAGCCGCAAAGAATACACCGCACATACAACCAAGGATAATATATTTTCTTGAGTCTTTCACTGGCTTAGTAGCTGCCATCACCACACCTAATAAAAATGCGATCTCCATACACTCACGAAAAACTACAATAGCTAATTTAATCATTATTCTCTTGTTCTTCTTTTACTATGATTTTGCCTTGAGCAGTTTCTTCGTGAAACTCACCAAAAAACTTATATTCACCGGGTTTTAATGGAGCTAAAATCACTCTAGCTTTTGAATTCGCCAAAACAATTTTTTCTCTTTTCAAGTCAAAACTTTCAAACTCTTCGATTGTATTATCTTTATTATACACTGTAATACGAATTTTTTTCCCAGCTGGCAATTCTAAAATTTCAGGCTCAAATTTATGATCTTTTATTATCAAATCAACCTCTAAAAACCCAGCATATGCCATCTCTGTAGGAATAAAAATCAACATAAAACTTGTAACAAATAATGATAAAATTCTTTTCATTTACAAATGACTAATTAATATTTCAAGGATATTTTATAGCAAATAAGCTGCTGATACAAATAAAATTAAGCTGAGAGCTTTATTATCGTAACAGCGTAAATTAATATGATCATCGAAACAATACACAGCATCAAAGCATAATTTTTTTTCTTTTTATTGTTAGAAGGTTTTTTCATCAAACTTTTCTTTTTATATTTTAGAATATTCTAAAGAATAATTGCCTCAGGTGCAATCACAAAACATACAATTTTAATCAGGTATTTTAAAAATTGCTAAAGAAGGCATAATAGTGTATGATCGCGCATTCATAATTTTATTTTAAAGAAGGCGCAGGTAGTTTAATGACATCATCAATTCGCAATATAGCAATTATAGCCCACGTTGATCATGGGAAAACTACTTTAATAGACAACATGCTTAAGCAAAGCGGATTGTTTCGTGATAATCAAGCAGTTGCAGAGCGTGCAATGGATTCAAATGATCTTGAAAAAGAACGTGGTATTACTATTCTAGCGAAATGCACTTCGGTAATATGGGAAGATACAAAAATAAACATTATCGATACTCCAGGACACGCTGACTTTGGTGGTGAAGTAGAAAGAATACTAAGTATGGTCGATGGCGTCGTTCTTTTAGTAGATGCAGCAGAAGGCCCTATGCCACAAACAAAATTTGTACTTGGAAAAGCTCTAAAGCTTGGTTTAAAACCGATCGTTGCAATTAATAAAATTGACAGGTCAGATGCACGAGAAGATGAAGTATTAGATGAAATATTTGAATTATTCATGTCACTTGATGCCAATAATGATCAACTTGACTTTCCTGTGGTATACGCGTCTGGCAGAAGCGGTTGGGCGGTGAAAGAACTCACAGATCCAAGAGAAAACCTAAATGCACTATTTGATATAATTTTAACTAGCGTTGAAGAACCAGCTTCAAATACTGAAGCCGCATTTTCAATGATTGCAACAACACGTGAATATGACTCATATTTAGGAAGGATCCTAACGGGGCGTATTGAAACCGGAACTGCGAAGATTAACATGCCAATTAAGGTAATGGATCGTGATGGAAACTTAGTAGAAAATGGCAGAATAACTAAAATGCTAACCTTTAAAGGATTAGAAAGACTTCCAATAGATGAGGCAGAAGCTGGAGATATTATTGCTATTGCCGGTCTAGAAAAAGCAAATGTCTCGGATACTATTTCAGCTCCTGAAGTTGAAAAACCACTAGAATCCCAACCTATTGATCCACCAACATTATCAATGAAATTTTCTATTAACGACTCTCCTTTAGCTGGGAGAGAGGGTGATAAGCTAACATCAAGAGTACTTCGTGCTCGTCTAATGAGAGAAGCTGAAGGTAATGTAGCTTTAAAAATTTCTGAAACTGATCAAACTGATTCGTTTAATGTTGCTGGTCGTGGTGAATTGCAACTTGGCGTGCTAATTGAAACCATGAGAAGAGAAGGCTTTGAACTATCTATAAGTAGACCATCTGTATTATTTAAAAACGATGAAGCAACTGGCGAAAAACTTGAACCGATGGAAGAAGTACAAATTGATGTAGATTCTGAATTTGTTGGATCCGTTGTTGAATCAATGAATCTTCGTAAAGGCCAAATGCAAGACATGCGAGAAACAGGCGCAGGTAAAACTAGATTAATATTTATAGCGCCATCGCGCGGTCTTATTGGATATCACGGAACTTTCCTAACTGAAACACGCGGTACTGGAATTATGAGTAGAATTTTCCATTCATATGGTCAATATACTGGTAAAATCGATGGAAGACGTAATGGCGTTTTGATATCAATGGAAGACGGTAATGCAGTAGCATACGCGCTATGGAATCTCGAAGATAGAGGAGACATGTTCATCACGACTGGTGTTCCTGTCTACAAAGGTATGATAATTGGTGAGCATAACAGAGATAATGATCTAGAAATCAACCCTATCAAATCTAAACAACTATCTAATGTCCGAGCAAGTGGAAAAGACGAAGCTATCAAACTATCTCCTCCAAGATTAATGTCACTTGAACAAGCTATTTCATATATACAAGATGATGAACTAGTAGAAGTAACACCACAATCTGTTAGACTTAGAAAAGTATATCTAGATTCAAATGAACGTAAAAGAATGTCAAGACAAGCATAAGAAAAACGTACAAACCTTTGAGAAAAAATTAACAATAGTTTAGTTATTTAGCATACGATAAATAACTAACTATTGAAAATTTCTCATGTCAAAGAATAGCGACGAACCTAATAATGAGCAACGAATTGCAGATTTCAAGTCCTCTTATGAAGGTTTAAAAACTAAAATACTTAATGGCAGTATCACCATTGAAGAAGCAAAAGAACTCTATCAGGTCTGTAATAATATTAAGGGAGCCTCAGTAAAAAATGAGGCAATTAAAGATATTATTGAAGATCTAGAAAAAAGCGGAATTACTAATGAAAAATATCATGATTTTGTTTCCAAGCTAGTAGAAGTCGAAACACAAATCGTGTCTGAAAAATTTCCAGTTAATGATCAACAAGATCTGCAAAATCAAACAAAAGCAATGAAACAAAGATGCGCTGAGTATATGAGAAATACATCGCTTGCAAAAGTTTCAATGCTACATGAATGCACTAAAAATGGCTTAGGTCACGATATATATAAGGATTTAAAAGTCAATAATACTGAAGCTGCCACCAAAAAATTACAAGATTTTGAAGTACCTGACTATTCACAGGATCATTATTCTACTATCAAAGAATTTTATAGAGAAAATAATAATGAAATGGGTGCTACAACAAATTTAACTTTTCATTCTCTAACTACTTCTATTAATGAATACGCAAAAATTGAACTTGAAGGTGCTGAGCGTAACAATATCATTAGAACAAGTGGAAAAACTTGTAAAACAGTTTATAGTCCATCAATTCCTGGATCAAGAGATAGGTTGCTTGATCAAATTCCGGAAGCTGGAACAAAAGTAGAGATTGATTTTACAAAAAAAGAGCCTCCTGTGCTTACTAGGGAAAAACCAGAAATAGAACAGCAGGAAACAAAACAAGCAACCTTTGGTCAAAAAGCTCTCAATACCTTTAAAAGGATAGGAAAAAACATTCAGGATGTTATATCTAAAGCTTTTCAAAAGAAAGAATCAAAACCAAAAGAGTCGAACACTAGACCGGAGGTAAAAGGCCAGAAAACACCCGATCAATCTCAAGACACGGCAAAAGGAGCTGAAATATCAACGCGACCAAGATCAAACGCCATAACCGCAAAACCAAAAAAACTTGATCCATCCATACAAGCAGAAACAGCAAATATCCGCAAAAATATTGCATATAAGATCACCACTCCCAGCAAGACAACTCCACCTGTCGTGAGCGCTCATCGAAAACAACAGCAAGACAAAAATGTTGGAGGTAGACATTAAATGTAAAGCTTCAAATTTAATCTGACAGAGTGGTAAAAAGAGAGTAATATATTTAGTAGTTGAATATATTGCATTTAACCACTCAAACAAGAGATTAAAAATGAGTCAATTAGAAAAAATCATCAAACCCAAATTAGGACTTTTAGAATTAGCGAAACAGCTTGGTAATGTAAGTCAAGCGTGTAACGTTATGGGATATTCAAGGGATACCTTTTATCGTTTTAAAGAATTATATGAAAATGGTGGGGAAGCTGCTCTACAGGAAATCAGCCGCAAGAAACCTATCATGAAAAACAGAGTACCTTCTGATGTAGAACAAGCCGTCATAGATCTTGCTATTTCAAACCCTGCTTTAGGGCAATTACGAGCTAGTAATGAGCTGAAGCAACAAGGTGTTTTAATATCAAGTAGTGGAGTTCGTTCTATTTGGTTGCGTAATGATTTAGAGACAATGCGTAAGCGTCTAAAAGCCTTAGAAGCTAAATCAGCGCAAGATGGTATGATATTAACTGAAGAACAGCTAGCAGCTCTTGAGCGGGCTAAAGCTAGCAAAGTAGCTCACGGTGAAATCGAGACTGAGCATCCTGGGTATCTTGGTTCACAAGATACTTACTATGTAGGTAATATGAAGGGGGTTGGAAAAATTTACCAACAAACTTTTGTTGATACATATTCTAAAGTGGCGCAAGTAAAACTTTATACTGAGAAATCAGCTATTACTGCAGCTGATATACTAAATGATAGAGTGCTGCCATTTTATACAGAACAAGGCCTTAGCATGTTTCGTATACTCACTGATCGCGGTACTGAATATTGTGGTAAACCTGAGCATCATGCCTATCAACTTTATTTAGGAATTGAGAATATTGATCACACAAAAACAAAGGTTCGTAGTCCGCAAACTAACGGTATTTGCGAGAGGTTCCACAGAACTATGAAACAAGAGTTTTATGATATAGCATTTCGCAAAAGAATATACGGCTCTGTAGAAGAGTTACAAATTGATGTTGATTTATGGATTAATAAGTACAATACTCAAAGAACACATTCAGGAAAGCATTGTTATGGAAAAACACCTATGCAAACCTTTCTTGATTCAAAACATATTGCTTTGGATAAGAATATTCCTAGCTACGTGAATGAGTGTCAGACACATGATACTCAGAACTTATCTGACAGTAATTATGCTGTATGATAAGTAGCGCTCTGTCAGATCAAGTGTAGAGTTTTACACATTAAACACCTACTTCTTCTCTAGAATCGCCACATCATTTTCGTCAAGGACAAATTGCTTTGGCATAGAGACTTTAGCAACAAAATTTGCTTCAATTGGCAGAAAAATTTCAATTGAACTATTACTCTTGGTAGAATGTTTTTTGCCGCCTAAAAAACTAACAATTTTCTCTACTTCTACTTCTCCTTGTGGATATAGCTTAAGGCTATGCTGCACACCATCAAGTTCATCTTCAACACTTATAAACTTGGCAGCAGTAATACGAATTCCACCTTTATCTTTAAATACATCACATGAAACTACTACAGCTTCTTTTACATTAATCAAATGAGCATAATTACGCAAAATATCTTCATTGAAAATAGTCACTTCAAATATTCCCCACTGATCAGACAATACTAAAGTGATAAAACGCCCACGCGGAGACATTCTAGCATCCTTTTTTGTTATCACCCCAGCTAACTTTAACTTATGTGAACCATCCTTAATATCACCCTTAATATAAGCAGAGCTTTTTATTCCACATTTATCCAATGATTTACTAATTTCAGTAAAAGGATGATTCTTTAAAAACAAGCCCATAACATCAAATTCAGCATATGCTGATTCAGCGATTGAATATTCTTTAGCATCAAGCAATACATCCGCGCTATTATTCCCGACCGAAATTAAACTAAATTGATTTGAATTTTGCTCCTCATGATATGAAGCACAATATGCCATAATTTTTGGAACACTATTAATTAAACTAGAGCGATTCGGGTTAATTTTATCAAAACAACCGGCTTTTATTACATTTTCAAGTAAGCGCCTATTAATTAGCCTTGGTTCTATTCTCTCAGCAAAATCAATAATTGATTTAAAATCACCATTCTTTTTACGCTCAATAGCAACAGCTTCACCAAAATTTGCAGCAACATTTTTAATTGCTCCAACAGCAAAAATAATTGATTTCTTTCCATTGATGTGATCAATACTAAACACACCTAAAGAATGATTAATACATGGTGAAACTACTTCAATGTCAAAAACCTTAGCCTCTTGCAAGAAAATATTTATCTTATCACTACTATCCATATCTAAATTCAAGCAAGCCACTAAAAACTCAGCGGGAAAATTTGCTTTTAAATATGCAGTTTGATAAGAAATCACTCCATAAGCAGATGCATGCGATTTATTAAAGCCGTATCCAGCAAATTTTGCCACAGTAGCAAAAATTGATTTTGCTTGCGAAGCTGGAACTTTATTTTCAACCGCACCGCTAACAAACATTTCTTCTTGTGCATCCATCTCAGCTTTAACTTTCTTACCCATAGCTCTTCTGAGCAAATCTGCTCCACCAAGACTATAACCAGATAATTTTCTAGCAATTTCCATCACTTGCTCTTGATAGATAATCACTCCATACGTTGCTATTAAAATTGGTTTAAGAAACGGATGCAAATAATCAACTTCCTGCTCACCATGCTTGCATGCTATATATGTCGGTATATTATCCATTGGACCAGGGCGATAAAGAGCACCAAGCGCAATAATATCATCAACTGTATCAGGCCCTAATTTCCGAAGAGCATTCTTCATTCCAATACTTTCAAACTGGAATACTCCGGTACTAAGTCCTTGAGATAGCATTTCATATGTCTTAGTATCATCATATGGAATTAAGTCAATATCAATTTTAGTTCCACTATCTTCAATTAATTTCAACGCCTTTGTAATTACAGTTAAAGTCTGCAATCCCAAAAAATCAAACTTAACTAAACCAGCTGCTTCTGCATATTTCATTGAATATTGAACTACTAGCATCTCAGCATTCACATCTTTATATACTGGAACTATTTCAGTCATATCCTGATTTGCTATAACCACACCAGCAGCATGTGTAGATGCATGCCTCTGCAAGCCTTCAAGTTTTAAAGCGGTAGAGAGAACCTGAGCAATTAGCTCATTATCACCATCATAATTATATAATCCTTTTCCCTTTGCAGCACCTTTTAGCTCAACAACATCATTCATCGCTTGACTTAAAGTGATAGGATTAATTGCATTAAAAGGAACAAGCTCAGTTAAATAATCAGCAGCCGTATAACTAAGTCCCAAAACTCTTGATACATCTTTAATTACAGCCTTTGCTTGCATCTTACCAAAAGTTATAATCTGCCCAACCCTTTCATCACCATATTTAGAACGCACATAAGAAATCACTTCCTCCCTACGTTCCTGACAAAAATCAATATCAAAATCTGGCATTGATACACGTTCAGGGTTCAAAAAACGTTCAAAAAGTAATCCGAATTTGATTGGATCTAAATCAGTAATTTGCAACGTCCATGCAATAATAGAACCAGCACCTGAACCACGCCCCGGGCCTACCGCAATATTATTATCTTTACTCCATTTAATAAAATCAGAAACAATAAGAAAATAACCAGGAAAACCCATTTCACAAATTATATCTAATTCATAATCTAGACGATCATTATACTCTTTTACAATTGCTACTTGATCTTGTTTCTTTATATTTTCTTTTTTGAACTTTTTGTTTAGCTTTTCATCCAACCCATCTTTAGCCTGCCTACGAATTAAATCACCTTCTGAAAGCGAACCATCTGTAAAGTTTGGCAATGAAGGAGGTCTAGTTTCTGACATCACATAACAACGCTTTGCTAAACATACGGTATTTTCTATCGCTTCAGGTAAATCCTTAAACAAGGTAATCATTTCCTCTGCAGATTTAAAGTAACATTGATTACTTACTCTTCTTCTATTCTGCACTTCACGGACAACACCATCTGAAATACAAAGCAAAACATCATGCGCATCATGCATAGAAATATCACTAAATAGCACTTGATTCGTCGCAATTAATGGAATTTTCAACTCTCTAGCGATTTTTAAATATTCAGCTTCTATTCGTTGTTCATCAGCCTTGCCACGACGTATTATTTCAAAATAAAACCTATCTTCAAAAAGATTTTGTAATTTCTTTGCCGCGCTAACAGCAGCATCATTTGAAGATGTAAGCATTAATCTGCCAACAACACCTTCGCTATAGCCTGATAAAGCTATAATACCTTCACTATATTTTTGTAAATCATCAAAATTTATATGATTACAAATTTTTCTATCATTCTTTGTAAATGTAAAACTCACTAATTTTAAAAGGTTTTGGTAGCCTGTTTCATCTTTTGCTATCAAAAGAATTTCTGCAAAATCCTCTTTTCCTTTATTAGTGAATAAAATATTTAGAATCGAACCATGTATTGGCTGCACCGATGATTTAGTAGCTGCAAGAGCAAACTCTAATGAAGCAAATAAATTACCTCTATCTGCAAGACACACAGCATCCATATTACGCTTAACCGCAAGATCAACAAGTTGATCAACCTTAATCGCGCTCTCAAGCATTGAATAAGAACTTTGTGTACGGAAATGAACAAATTTATTTGCCACTCTTTCTTCCTACCGAATAATGTTTAAAACCATTTTTTTCTGCATATTCAACATCAATAATATTACGTAAATCCACTATTAATGGCGATTTAACTAAGTTTTTAGCTCTCTCTAAATCAATATCCTTAAATTCTGACCATTCTGTAATAATGACAATCGCATCTGAGCCCTCAATCGCAGCATACATATTTTCTGCACAATCTAAATTGTCAAAATACTTACCAGCATTTTTCATTCCTTCTGGATCATATGCAACTATTTCTGCATCCTTTTCCCTTAAGCTATTAATTAACTCTATAGCAGGACTGCTTCGCAAATCATCAGTACCGGCTTTATATGTCAAACCAAGTACTGCTATTTTTTTCCCAGATATCTCTCCTCCAACTGCATGACTAATCTTTTTAATCATTGCACCTGGTCTATTAGCATTTGCTTTAATAACCGCATCTAGAATTAAAAATTCAGAATCAACTCTTTTTGATAATTGCTGCAAAGCAAGTATGTCTTTTGGAAAACACGAACCACCAAAACCAGGGCCTGCATTTAAAAAAGCACTACCAATTCGTTTATCCATACCAACAGCTTTAGAAAGTTTTGATATATCAGCTCCAATTACTTCACACAAATCCGCCATTTCATTAATAAATGCAATTTTATTAGCCAAAAACGTATTTGATGCATATTTAATTAATTCTGAAGTATTCAAATCGGTCTCAACTAAAGCTACACCTTTATCAGTTAATGGCTTATATACTTCATTCATAACCAATAAAGCTTCCTCATTATTTGCACCAATCACAATTCTATCCGGCTCTAGAAAATCTTTAATTGCTACTCCTTCCCTTAAAAACTCAGGATTTGACACAACGGAATTACTCAACCCCTTACTTCTCAAAAACTCTTCAACCAGAGTACAAGTTCCAGGTGGAACTGTTGATTTCATTACTATTACACAGCCAGAATTTATATATTTAGCAGCTGATTCAATTGAACTATACACACCACTTAAGTCTGCTTCACCATTATCCTTTGGAGGAGTGCCAACAGTAATAAATAAACAATCAAAATCTACAATAGAATCATCATAGCCATACACGAATTTTAAACGATCACTATCTCCATATTTCGTGATATATTCTGCTAGCCCTGGTTCAAAAATTGGACTATTTCCCATTTTAAGTTCATTAATTTTAGATTCATCAATATCAATACATACAACATTGTGTCCAATGTGACTCATCATAACTCCAGAAACTAAACCAACGTACCCAGTTCCTACAAACGAAATTTTCATATATTTAAGCTATATAATTTTAATGAGCATTAGCTTAACTCAAAATGCAAAAAAGTAAAATTAAAACTATTGCTTTTATTGGCCAATAACTATAAAAGGCTTTATAGTTATATATTTCGTTACAATCATAAATAAGCCCTCTAAATGAAAGTTATTTTAAAATTACTATCTATCATTTTGCTCTCAGCTGCACTAATGATTGGGTTGTTTATCCTTGCCAATACTGGAGCGCTTGATAAGCAAATCAAACTAGCTCTACAATACTGCTTTAAAATTAATGGGGCTAAAGCCAAATTTTATAATCTAAAATTTAAAAATGGCATAATTACAGCATCTGATCTAAACATTAAAATTGGCAGTGGAACAACAAAACTAAAAAATATCACACTCCAAACTTCATTCTCACCAAAACTTGAACTATCTGTAAAATTGATGCCAACAAATCTTGTTGTAATTGATGAGAATTCAAAATTATTCGCAAATTCATTCATTAATGGTTCAATGAGAGTGAATATCGGTGGTATTCAAGAAACCCTCATAAATATAGAAGAAATTAATATATCAGATGAAATTAAAGATATAAATAATAAACCTCTTGAAATTGGCTCTGCTCACTTATCATATATAAAATCTACTGACAAAAATCTTATTGAATGTAATATGAATTTTGGAAATTCAATAAAATTCAATATTTCCAATTCAACAGAAAACTCCGAACATATACTTTTTCATGCAGAAAACACACCTTTACTTTTTTACAAAATTGCTGACAAAATGTTACCTAACAACGCATTGTTAGACTTATTAAATTCATCGGTTAAAAATGGCTATATCAAGAACGCTGATTTTAATATTAATCTTGGAGAAAACAGTAATTTAGAAAACAACCTCAACGGAACTGCCAAAATACTTAAGCTAGATTATTCTTATGATGAAGAATTCCCTACATTAAAATCTATGGATGTTGATATTGCCCTAAATGGGACTAAAACCCAATTTAAAATTAATAGCGCTTATAGTTCTGAGATACTACTCTCAGAAGGTGTTATAGACATGGATTGGCAAGGTTTAGATAATACCACGCTATATATTAAAGCTATCGGTAAAGGGCCAACAAAAAGTCTTACAGACTTCATCCCCCTCACCGAGCATGAATCAATGAACAAAGCCAATATTGATATACGAAAAATCAAAGGAACTACAAGTGCAAAAGTTTATATTGAAATACCGTTAAAGCCTGGCACAAAAAATATTTATGATATCAGGGCAGAAATACCGAACGCCTCTCTTAATATCTTTAAAAATCATGTAAAATTAAGAAAAGCCAAAATTTCCGGTGTATTTGATGGAAACCAAGTAAAACTTCATGGTGTTGGTAAACTAAATGAATTTAATACGGATATAAATTTTATATATAATATTGAAGATGAATCTGAGTTTAATCACAAGTTAGATATAAAAACCCATTTCAAAACCAAATCTCACCGTTCTGGCAAAGATCAAAAAATTGCTTTCATTAGCCTACTCGGTGGTAGCTCTATTTTAGACATAGAGTACATAAATAAGCAATCTAAGGGCTATATTACAGTAGACTCAGATATTTCTAACCTAGAATTATATTTTGACAAACTAGGTATTAGGAAAGGAAAAAATGTACCATCTAGAGTAAAAATTGATGGATTATTTAGCGACCCAACTCATGGATTATTAACCTTCAACACATACAACAATCAAGGTCTAAGCATAGTTGGAGATGTAAAAATTGAAAATTCTAAAACAGAAATTAATTTAAGTGAAATCAAAAATAAAGAAACCGATATATCTGGTATTGTCCATATTTTTGACAATGAAATAATCGCTCAGTTAAATGGAAAAACTCTAGATTTAACAGATGCAGACATGTTGCAATTTCTGGAAAAAGAAAGAGATGGTGGCGACTCAAGGCTTAAAATTAATATTGATCGGGTAAAACTCAAGGATGATATCTGGCTTGATGATCTTAAATTAATGCTTCAATGTGATAATACTAGATGCTTTTCTGGCTATATTGATTCAAAGATAGGCTCCAGAGATATTGAAATGCTACTAACTGCAGAAAATGATCGTGAAGATTGGCTAATAAAATGCAGCAATGCGGGAAGCTTTTTAAAAGGCCTTGGAGCTTATGACTCTATGAAATCGGGAAGAATGATTCTAAAAATCAGTACCAGCAGAAAAGAAGTAAGACCTGGAGAGATAATACCAATTTTAGATGGAACTTTTACTTTTGAAAGATTTAAATTACAAGATACGCCAGCGATAACTAGACTTGTATCATTCGTATCTCTGCCTGGCTTTATCAGCCTTATTAGTGGGAATAAAGATATTTTATTTTCAGGAATGAATGGCAATTTTAGTTTTGAGAACAATCTACTCAAGATAAATAACAGCTTTGCAACTGGACCATATTTTGACTTTAGTATGAAGGGCACCATCGATACAAAGAATAGAGATCTTAATCTTAAAGGCCACGTTAATCCAGCGCTTTACGGCATTAGCTCGATAGTGGGATCAATACCAATAATAGGAAGGATTTTTACTGGCAATAAAAAACATCGCGGTCTAGTTTCTGGCACCTATAAAATCCAAGAAAAATACTAATCAATAGAGTTATACCAATTTCCTATCTTAGATTAGAAGTTCGCTTTTCAAGGCGAGATTACACAGCGTACTTTTAGGTACGTGAGCACAGCCGAGACCTGCAAAATGCGGATATATAATCTAAGACAGGAAATTGGTATTATTTACAAAAACTCAGCGAAGAATCAATATAACCTGACTTAACACCAGAACAATCTAAAATTGAATGAAATATATAATCTTGAGAAACATTATTTTTACTATGTTTTTTTACTTTATCTAGAATTCCAGGATTTTGCTTCATAAAATAATCAGAAACCCACATAAACATTGCGATATCTTTTTGCTCTTTTTGAGCTAATTTATTTTTACTAGCATTGCCAAAGAAACCTTCTTCACCAAGAGAAAATCCATGGTCAGAAGAATAAATTACTATAGCATTCTTATCTTCCAACTTTTTTAATAATTTATCTATAACTATATCAGTATAATAAAAAGAATTTTCGTATGAATTCATTAATTGTTCTTGAGAACACTGTGCTGGCACTGCACTAACGCACTCTGGCAAAAATGGTGCCTTAAAATTATCTGGCAACCTTTGATCAAAACGCCAATGACTTCCTAGCAAATGTATAATTGTTAAATTGTCTCCAGAATATTCTTTCAATCTTTTATCAATAAATGGAAGTAACAATTCATCACACATTTTTTCATTTGGGAAAGTTTTTCTTAGTTCTGCTTTTGTAATAATATAATCAGCTTCTAATGCAATTGAAGCAAAACTAGTTTCAAACATGCCAAAAATACCCTGATTACCTATCCAACTAGTTTCAAAACCAAGTTTTTTGAAAATCGATATAAAACTTTTTTCAGTCAATGATTGTTCTAAATGAGGAGATTTTGCTGAAGTTAGCATATACGGAATAGCTTCACGGGTTGACGTTTCAGAACTCGTTGCATCTGCAAAAATCACAACATTTTTTCTACTTAATAGTAATGGCATATTTTTCTTAGAAACAAAAGATCCTCTCATTGACTCACCAACAATCATTATCACTGTCAATGGTTTTTGGGAGATCGTATCTCTAATAAATAAATTCTTCTCTGTTAAATCTACTTTACTATTTAACCTTTCTACCTGTTGTTTATATGTTTTATTATATTCTTTAATGCTGAATATAACATTATAAGGAAGATAATTTGATAACACATAACCAAATGAATGATTTCTAAAACCGTTCGTAATAAATATAATAACAAGCAAACAAATACTTAATAGAACAAAGCTAGATCTCTTATTTTCTTTATAACTATGTGTATTCAATAACTTTAAAATCAAACGATAAATTAATAAAGAACCTAATATAGCCACTATAAAAGAGAATATATCTATATATTCAAGTATCAGATGCGTTTCTACTGATAGAAGATCACTCAACACCCCTTCATCAAAAGATTTTTTGAAATTATAAATAAAAAAATCTGAAGCTATTCCAGCTACAAAGAATAGAGATAATAAAAAAATCCCTATATATGGGATAATAGATAATACAAAAAATAAAATTATTGTAATAGGAATAATCATCAACATTTCCAACACAAAATCAGATGAAGAAAAATCTCCTGTTGATTGCTTTAAAAAAAAGATAGGTATATTAAATAAAGCAATGTAACTTATTGCAAGCAGTGTTAGTCTTATAATTTTAGACATTTATAAACCTGTTATTTCCATCTAATAAAGAGCAAAAATAGAAGCAATTACCGTTAAGAATAAAAACTTAAATAATAATATTAAATTCTGCGCAATAACAAGCTAGCATTAGTTCCACCAAATCCAAATGAATTGGAAAGAGCATATTCAATTTCAGTTTCTTGAGAACTAAGCGGGACAAGATTAATCTTAGCTTCATCAATAGGCTTATGCAAATTCAATGTCGGTGGAGCAACTTGATCACGAATTGCAAGCGCAGTATAGATAGCCTCAACACTGCCAGCAGCACCCAACAAATGACCTATTGCTGACTTAGTAGAAGACATTTTAAGTGATTCATTACCATCAAATAAAGTTTGAACTGCGGTTAATTCTATAGCATCCCCAACTTTAGTAGAAGTTCCGTGTGCATTAATATAATTAATTTGATCGGAATTAACTTTAGCATCCTTCAGTGCATTTTCCATTGCCCTAAAAGCGCCACGGCCATTTGGAGAAGTAATATGGAATGCATCACCCGTTAGCCCATAACCAACTAATTCTGCATATATATTTGCACCACGTTTTACAGCATGCTCGTACTCTTCAACTACTACTACACCAGCCCCCTCACCCATCACAAAACCAGCATGATCCTGATCCCAAGGCCTAGATGCTCTTGTTGGCTTATCATTAAAATCAATAGCTAATGCCCTTGCCGCTGCAAACCCAGCAACTCCAGCTGGAGTAACAGGAGCTTCAGCGCCACCAGCTACCATAACATCTGCATCACCATATTTAATCATTCTAGCAGCATCACCAATCGCATGCGCACCGGTAGAGCAAGCAGTAGAAACCGCGCTATTTGGACCTGAAAAACCATATTTTATAGAAACATGTCCTGATAATAGATTAACTAACGATGCGGGAATAAAGTAAGGACTTACTTTACCACGTTCACTCTGTCTAAGTTCAATTGAAGTTTCTTCAATTGTTCCAAGGCCACCAATTCCTGAACCAAGCATTACACCTGTTCTTTCTCGAGCTATTTCGCCTTCAGGTTTCCATCCACTATCTTCAACGGCTTCAATCGCAGCAGCAATACCCATTTGGATAAATCTATCCATTTTACGAATATCACGAGCTGGAATATAATCTTCAGGATTAAACTCTGGAATTGTCGAAGCGATTTTACAAGGTATCTTATCCGTATCAAATGCAGTAATATTTTTTACACCACTTTTACCAGACAAAATGCCAGACCATGAATCTTTAACATTTAAACCAAGTGAATTAACAAGACCAACACCTGTTATAACTACTCTTCGGAGTGACATAGCTTCAAACTCTTACTGTTTTGTATAATGAATTATGCTTTTAGATTCTTTTGAACGTAAGATACAGCATCTGCAACTGTTGCAATTTTACTCGCTTCCTCATCAGGAATATCACAATCAAAAGCTGCTTCAATTGCCATCATTAGTTCTACTAAATCTAAACTATCTGCACCTAAATCATCAACAAATTTAGACTCTGGTGAAATACTACCTTCTTCTACTCTTAGAGTTTCAGCAACAGTTTTTATAATCTTTTGTTCGATATTCTCAGTCATAAGTAACCTCTTTATAGTTTTATTTTAGAATGTTTTAGACATGGCTAAAATTCTTAGTTTCAACTTTCTACCATAAAAAAAAATCTTTTACTAGTGGAAAAAGCAATTATACCATCAACATTCCACCATTAACATGAATAGTTTGGCCTGTAATATAAGAAGACAAAGGGCTAGCTAAGAATGATACAACATTCGCTATATCTTCTGGCTGACCTAAAGTTTTTGTCGGAATTTTTTGCATTATTGCATCTTTTTGGGCATCTGTTAAAGCATCTGTCATATTTGACTTAACAAAGCCGGGCGCAACTGCATTTACAGTAACTCCTCTAGTACCAACCTCAATTGCAAGAGACTTTGTCATTCCTATTAAACCAGCCTTTGATGCACAGTAATTTGCCTGACCTGGATTTCCAGATACAGCGACTATAGATGATATATTAATTATACGACCATATCTTGCACGCATCATTTTCTTAATCGCCGCTCTATTTAAAATAAAATTAGCTTTCAAATTAACATTTATTACATCATCAAAATCTGCATCTGACATTTTAAGGGCAAGAGTATCTCTTGTAATACCTGCGTTACATACAAGAATATCTAGCTTCTCTATATCATCAAATAATCCAGCACATGCTGCAGAATCAGATAAATTACATTGCTTAATTGTGTAATTATCGCCAAGCTCAGCACCAAGCACTTCTAGCTTTTCGACATTACTACCACTAATATAAACATGCGCACCAAGCTTATGTAATTGTTTTGCAATCGCACTACCAATACCACCACTTGCACCTGTTACCAGCGCATTATTTCCTGATAAATCTATCATCTAAACTCCAAAATTATATTTTTTATACTATAAAAAGTAATATAGTTTTTTTGATTAATCAGCAACCAAGAAAAGAAGTTATAATCTAATTGACTTCTTCTGATATAGCTTCTTCTATCAAAGCACTACCATTGTTCAATAGTAAATTCTTTATTTTAGTTTCCAACTCCAAAGCAGTATCTGGATTATCTTTCATATATTGCTTTGCTTTCTCTCGCCCTTGTCCAATCCTTTCTTCGCCATAAGAAAACCAGGCGCCTGCCTTCTCGACTAAATCATATTTTACACCTAAATCAATCAGTTCACCATGTTTGGAAATCCCTTCGCCATACATAATATCAAACTCAACTGTTCTAAAGGGAGGCGAGACTTTATTCTTTACAACTTTCACTCTAGTTTGATTACCGGTTACCTCATCTTTATCTTTAATAGAACCAATACGACGAATATCCATTCTAACGGACGCATAAAACTTTAGAGCATTACCACCAGTAGTCGTTTCAGGGCTACCAAACATAACACCAATCTTCATCCTAATTTGATTAATGAAAATAATTGTACAATTTGTTCTAGACGTGGATGCAGTTAACTTACGAAGCGCCTGACTCATCAACCTTGCTTGCAATCCCATATGCGAATCGCCCATTTCACCATCTATTTCAGCTTTTGGTACCAATGCAGCAACACTATCAATCACAAGCAAATCAACTGCTCCAGATCTTACTAATGTATCCGTAATTTCCAAAGCCTGTTCACCAGTATCCGGTTGAGAAATAATTAAATCATCGATATTAACGCCAAGTTTTTTAGCATATACTGGGTCCAAAGCATGCTCTGCATCAATAAATGCACATGTTCCACCTTGTTTCTGCGCTTCTGCTATTGCGTGAAGTGTCAAAGTTGTTTTACCTGAACTTTCAGGACCAAAAATTTCAATTACTCTTCCTTTAGGAATGCCACCAACTCCAAGAGCAATATCAAGACCAACTGAACCTGTTGGTATAGCTTCAATGTTCATCTCCTGTCGTTGACCCAATTTCATTACTGAGCCCTTTCCATAGTTTTTTTCAATTTGGCTGAGTGCTGCAGCTAATGCGCTTTCTTTCGTCATTTTCCCTCTATCAATAGATTATATTCAAAATAAGTTATATTACCTCTAGACAATAAAATCTAGAGAAATCTTGAATAATGTACAAAAAATATTATTTTTCGCCGCGATACTCTATCCAGCTTTCTAAAATTTGCTTTAGATTATCATCACTAACTTCAACTTCTTGATCTTCAAAATCAGCCAGAGACAATACCATTTCCTTTAAATAACTCAAATTATACTCAGGAATCTCTTCCTCAGCATATGATTCCTCAAGTTCAACAGCTAATTCTTCAATATTACTCCAATGCATCACTTATTTCCTTATTAAAGCGCCTACTTCTAATACTATTTAATACTAGCTACCACAAAAAAAATAATAGTATATATTTACATAAAAATAACTTTTGCAAAGTGAGATTTTTATGCAACTACAATTAAACACAATAAAAGAGCTTTTAGATAATAGTTTTAAAGAAGATTTTGGAATAAAAGGAGACATCACTTCCGACTCTGTCATCGACAAGAAAGCAAAAATACAATTTTCTATAAACAGCCGGCAAAAGGCTATTATATGCGGAATTCAAATCGCTAAATATTATTTAGATAACTATTCTTCTATAAACTATAAAATTCATAAGAATGATTCTGATCATGTTGAATCTGGTGAAACTATTATATCAGGACAAGGAAATGCCAGGGAAATTCTTCTAATCGAAAGAATTATTTTAAATTATTTACAACATCTGTCTGGTATATCCACCTTAACAAATCAATTTGTCCAAAAAACAAATAATACAAACGCTAAGATTCTAGACACAAGAAAAACCACACCAATGCTTAGATCAGCACAAAAATATGCTGTAACTTGCGGAGGAGGTCATAATCATAGATTAACTTTGGATAGCAGCATAATGATCAAAGATAATCATATTGCAATATGCGGAGGGATCACTGCAGCTATACGAAATGCTAAGAAAAATAATGCCCATTATGCTAAAATAGAAATTGAATGTGATACAATAAATCAAGTGAAGGAAGCAGTAAATGAAGGTGTCGATATAATATTACTTGATAATATGTCTATCGATCAAATACACGAAGCAATTGATATAATTGATAATACAGCAAAAATTGAGGCATCTGGCAATGTATCTATAGATACAGTTGAAGCTATAGCAAAAACAGGAGTAGATTATATTTCAGTTGGGAAAATAACACACTCAGCCCCATCAGCAGATATTGGATTAGATATAAAATGACAGATATACTTTCAAAAGCCGAAGCGAAAAAAGAAATCAACTCTCTATCCAAACAGATAAGAGAACATAATAAATCATATTACTTAAGCGATGCACCGACCATTTCCGATGCCGAGTATGACCAACTATTTTCTAGGTTACAAAAAATTGAAGAACAATTCTCAGATCTTATAGATAAAAAAAGCCCTACTCAAACCATAGGCACAACTGTCCAGGATAAATTTGTTAAGCATACTCATAAACAAGCAATGCTATCACTGGGAAACTGCTTTTCTGAAAGCGATCTCTCTGATTTTATTGAGCGAATCAAAAGGTTCTTATCCATTAGTAATTTTCCACAAATATTCTGCGAACCTAAAATTGACGGCGTTTCATTTTCTGTCACATATAAAAATGGCAAACTATCAACCGGCGCAACCAGAGGTGATGGACATGTCGGTGAAAACATAACACAAAATATTAAAACTATAGACAAATTACCTCACACCATAAAAAACGCACCTTCATTTCTGGAGGTAAGAGGTGAAATTTTTATTGATAAAAACGATTTTGCAAAACTAAATGCTCAACAGGAAAGTGATGGTAAAGCAAAATTTGCTAACCCACGAAACTCAGCAGCTGGATCACTAAGGCAGCTGGATTTTAGCATAACAGCAGCAAGGCCACTAAAATATTTTGTATATGCAATTGGGCATTCAAGTGAAATTCTTGCAAGTTCACAGAGTGAATTACTAGAAAAATTAAAGAATTTCGGCTTTCAAATAAATCCAAATGGAGTGTTAGCAAAAAATATTGATGAGATCCTTAAATTCTATAATGAACAAATGCACAATAGAGATAGTTTGCCTCATGAAATTGATGGAATTGTATATAAAGTAAATGATTTTGCTCTCCAAGATAGACTTGGATTCATAGCAAGAAGCCCACGATTTGCGATCGCTCATAAATTTCCTGCAACAATTGCTGAAACTAAGCTACTTGATATAACCATACAAGTGGGTAGAACAGGAGCATTAACACCAGTTGCAGAACTAGAACCAATACAGATTGGGGGGGTGCAAGTATCGCGCGCTACCCTTCATAATTTTCAAGAAATTGAAAGGCTTGATATTCGAGTTGGAGATACAGTATTACTGCACCGCGCAGGCGACGTTATTCCAAAGATAACAGAAGTAAACTTGAAAAAAAGGCCCGACAATACAAAACAATTTTCTACCCCCGCTAATTGCCCATCTTGCAATTCAATACTACACGTAGATCCAATAGATGTTATTGTCAGATGTGATAATGGTCTAAATTGCCCCAAACAACTAGGAGAATCCATTAAACATTTTGTATCAAAAAATGCGCTCAACATTGATGGAATGGGTGCAAAGCAGGTAGAATTTTTTATCGAAAAAGGCATGATCAAAAACCCAGCAGATATATTTAAATTAGAAAAGCT
The DNA here is from genome assembly GCA_965233855.1 of Rickettsiaceae bacterium. Taxonomy (GTDB): domain Bacteria; phylum Pseudomonadota; class Alphaproteobacteria; order Rickettsiales; family Rickettsiaceae; genus Megaera_A. Next base: position 1,292,733 of record OZ247586.1, read on the forward strand.
AAATACAAATTCTCTACAAAAAATTGAGAACATGCCCGGTTGGGGAGCAAAATCAGTTGAAAATCTTTTTAAAAACATCAAAGAAGCCAAAAATATAACTTTGCCAAAATTTATTTATGCACTTGGCATTAGGCACATTGGGGAAAGTAATGCAAAAATATTAAGCAGACAATTACCAACCTCTCAAATATTTATAGATTCAATGATTCAACTTAAGAATAGAGACAAATCTATATTTAATACTCTAGAAAATCTTGATGGAATCGGTCACAAAATTCTCATTGATATTCAAAACTTTTTTGAATGCGAACAAAATATCAATACTATCAATGAATTACTAGATATACTTATTATAGATGATTATGAAGATAACATCGAATCTAGCACATTATCTGGACAAAATATAGTTTTTACTGGCAGCCTAACATCCATTTCTAGAAGCGAAGCTAAATCTCAAGCTGAAAAAATTGGTGCTAAAGTTGCAAACACAGTAACCAACAATACTAATTTAGTTATCGCTGGAGAAAAGGCAGGAAGCAAATTAAAAAAAGCTAGGGAACTTGGAATCAAAATAATATCAGAAGAAGAATGGCAAAAAATTGTAATTGAGAGCAAATAAATGATTAACACCAGAATTGACCAACTCCGCAACTTACTTAAGGAACATAATTACTCAGGATACATCATCTCAACCTCAGATGAATATTTAAGCGAGTATACTCCTGAATATGCAAAAAGATTAGAATATATAACAAGTTTTACTGGATCAAATGGCTTTGCTCTTATCTTACAGGATACAATATTATTTTTTACAGATGGGCGATATATAGACCAAGCGCTCACTCAACTCGACGACCATATATTTGAAGTATTCGACCAACAATTAATAGTCAATTTCCCTTGGCAAGACTATTTAGATGATGATCATAAAATTGCCTATGATCCTAAAATATTTTCTAATAATTTTTTGCAGCACTTCAAATTTCTTAATATAAAGCCACATAATGATAATTTAATTGATCAGATTTGGAATAACCAACCCAAGAAACCAAATTCAAATATATATGATTATTCAGTAGAATTTGCAGGCGAGGATTATCAGGACAAAATCACAAAATGCCAACAATTTATTGAAGAAAATAACGCTGCATCATTAGTTATAACAGATTCAGACTGTGTATGTTGGCTTCTGAACATTAGAGCACACGATGTTGAATTTTCTCCTTTATTACTAGCTCATGCAATAATTACCAAAGAAGAAATATATCTTTTTACTGATAGTGAAAGATATGAAAATCATGGTAAAAAGGATATTACTATTATTTCTGATAATGAGTTTACAGATATCATTAACTCTATAGAAGGAATAATTTTATATGATAAAAACTTATGTTCTGATTATATCTCCACTCTTATTGAAACTAGAAAATATAGAAATATTAAAAATCCTTGCATCAACTGGAAAGCTCAAAAAAACCCTACTGAAATACGACTCATGCAAGAAGGGCATATTCAAGATGCAGTTGCTGTCTGCGAAATACTTTCTTATATTGACAAAGAAAATATATCCTCTTTATCTGAGTATAAAATTGGAGAAAAACTGACTAAATTCCGCGAAAAAGGAAAGTCATACGTAATGGATAGTTTTCCAACAATTTGTGGCTTTCAAAATAATAGTGCAATAATTCATTATCGAGCAGACAAAAAAACAGCGAAAAAAATAGAAGGAAACGGATTACTTCTTATTGATTCAGGTGGTCAATATATGGGAGCTACAACTGATATCACTAGAACAATCACTATCGGAACACCAAACAATACGCATAAAGAAAATTATACAAATGTTTTAAAAGGACATATTGCGCTTGCAACAGCCATTTTCCCTGAAAACAAAGTAACAGGTGCAAACCTTGATATTTTAGCAAGGCAATATTTATGGAATGAAGGTAAAGACTATGCACATGGCACCGGTCATGGAGTAGGAAGTTTCTTGAGCGTTCATGAAGGACCACAAAATATTAGCTTAACTGGCTCTGCTGCTAAAATACAAAAAGATATGGTAATGTCTAATGAACCTGGGTACTACGTCCCTGGAGAATTTGGTATTAGAATCGAAAATATGATGTACGCAAAAGAGTCAAAAAATATAGGTTATTTAGAGTTTGAAATGCTTACATTAGTTCCATACTCAAAAGAATTAATTAATCTAAAAATGCTCAACAAGAATGAACTAGCATTTCTTGCAACCTATTATAAGCGCATCAAGGAACTAGTTATGCCCCTTCTATCAGAAGATGCAAAGGCTTGGTTACAAAATCAGATTCTTTAATTTTTATACCTAGCTTTTGTTTGCTCAATCCCCTGTGGTTTTTCAAGCCTTTGTTTGAGGTCTAAAATTAACGCATCGATACCTCTAGAAGAAATAACGCTATTAAACTCAGATTGTTGAGAATTGAGAATACTAATACCTTCAGTAATAATATCACCAATTCTATACGGTCTCTTAGTTTTATTCTCTAATTTATGAATTAAATAATCAATTTTTACAGATTGCTGCCCTGATGGGCGGACAATTTCCATATTTACTATAAACATATCATCATCTATCTGCTTAACATTCTTAAGCATCGCCTTCTCACCACTATAATTACTAGACAAGTCAGCATATACTTTAACAACAAATTTTGAATATATCCTTGCAAATTCAGCAATTTTATCATCAGAAATTATTCTTCGATTACGACCAAGAGTGTATTTAGCCATCCAATCTAGATATAAATGCGATCTAATCAACCTACTAGATTTTTTATGTCTTTGAACTGGTGTTAAGCTCTCATCATGAACCAATTTATACCCTTCGTCTATAAGATCTTCGACATATTTCTTTAAATCTTCCGTATCGTTATTAGCACTAACGGGTAAAGAAAAAAATAGAATAGAAAAAAGAATAGATGCTACAGCTTTCATTGTTATAACCTTTTAAAATATAATTTAAATATGCAAAACATAAATTCAGCCAGCAAATGCACCTACGAGCAAATATACTGGATGAAATAAATTATAACAAAAAACTAAACGTGAATTCTATTGATTATTAACCGCTGGGCACTTGAACCCTACTGGATAATCCATTTTAGCTTCTCTTTGTTGTATTAAAGCATCCCTGATAGCTATGTATGGATCTGGCGAATTCTTAGTCACGTGATCTGTAAATGGCATAATCATATCACGCTTATGAATAGTTTTCACAACTGTAACAACATTCTTAAAGTCACTATGCATCTGATAATTAGCTGGAATTAACCTAGACTTTATAGGATTTAATATACTATTAAGCAATATCGGATCCATCACATCACGTGCACCCATTCCACCATAAATAGGCAGAACCAAATAAGGCCCTGAACCAACACCGTAATATCCTAAAGTACTACCAAAAGTCTGTGGTTCAGCAGTCAATCCAAATTTACTTGCAACGTCAAACATTCCCAAAACTCCAAAAGTGGAGTTAATCGCAAATCTCCAAAATGTTTTAAACATTCCGTTTGATTTACCCTGCAAACCATAATTCACAGTAGATAAAGGCTCAGAAATATTATCTACAAAACTACCAACTCTTTGCTTTGTATATTGATTAGTCACCTTTCCATAACCTTTAGCAATAGGTCTTAGAATAAAAGTATCTAAAACACCATTAACAAAAAAGACTTTACGGTTTAATGACTCATATGGATCATATACCTGACAGCGATTATTCAAAGCCGCATAATTATATGAATATTTATCCTTTGATTTTTCAGCAGCTATAGAGCTACTAACAAAACCACAAATTATTACTAATGTTAATGTATTGATTATTGATCTTACAGACACATTTACCTCCTAAAAAATCATTTGGTGCACACAAATATAGAGTAATTATTTTTTATTTCTAGTGAAAAATCTTTCGTTGATAAAACTTCAAAACCTGATTCAGAAAGACTTTCCTTAACATAGTCTGTATTATATGCGAATTCTAAAAATTTAGATGACAATTGATTTTTCTTGTCAGTACGTACAGCAAAAGCAAAGTAACCACCTGAATTTAACACAGAAAACACACTCGCAAAAATCTTTTTCAGATCTATTTCTGTTGCAAACCCATCCAAACTATAAACCACACCATATTTATTTTTCTCTGAAGCTAGAAAAGTATCTACTGGAGAATTCATTATTCTATTATAGATCTGAATTTCAGGAAAACATCTAGGCTGAAGATCAATCATCTTCTCTGAAATTTCAACACCAGTTAATTGATAAGATTCCTGCATTCTTAGTTTAATTTCGTTACCAAGCATACCGATATTAGATCCTAACTCCAAAATAGAGTATTCCTCTGGCAAATTTCGAGCCTGAGAATTAAATTCTGTAACCAACTCCAAGGTAATATTGTCTTCTTCACTTACATATTTATCAACAGCAATATCTGCAATAATATCCCTATGCATTGAATAAATCTCTGATGGGATTGATGTAATATTATCTATAGATTTTACAAAAGACAACAATTCAACTTTATCCTCTTCTTCTGCCTTAGTTAAATATATAATAGAATTTTTATAATCTTGCTTCATAAAATAAGTCCAACCAAGCCAATAATATGCAACTTTATTGTTTGGATCTAAAAATTTATCAATCAACTTAAATCTAAATATTGCATCATTATAATTTCTGCATCTCAAATGGTATATACCAAGGTCCATATTGCTATCTGCGAGATTACCAAGATTATATCGTAATTTTAAAAATTCATCACCCACTTTAATAATTTGTTTCTTAATAAGTGTAGGAATCGAAATTAAAGTTGAAAAAAACGATTTAAATATATTAGATGTCTTTAGAAAAAATTTTCTTGCCATATGACTTATTCATTGGGTTTGATTTGATTTACAAAGAATATTCTCATATAATCTCGGTAAGTTCAAACTAATACGAAATATTGCGTAAAAACTAAATAAAATAGAGCGTAAAATTATGTCACTTATTGCAAACAGACTTCAAGCCGTAAAACCATCACCAACTTTAGCCGTATCCGCAAAGGCCAAAGAACTTTCTAGTCAGGGGATTAACATAATTTCTCTTGCTGCTGGTGAACCAGATTTTGATACACCACAAAATATAAAAGAAGCAGCGATTGAAGGCATCACAAATGGCGCAACAAAATATACTGTTGTATCTGGAACTTTAGAGCTAAAAAATGCTATAAGAGATAAGTTTAAAAAAGATAATAATCTTGAATATGATCAAAATGAAATAATTGTTGGAACAGGCGGAAAACAAGTCATATATAATTTGTTCATGGCAACAATTAATGAAGGTGATGAAGTAATAATCCCTGCCCCCTATTGGGTTTCTTATCCAGATATGATACTGCTTGCAGGTGGCACGCCCGTGACAGTAATATCTAGTATGGATACAGGATTTCGTGTAAAACCACATGATGTTGAAGCTGCTATTACTAAAAAAACAAAATGGTTTATTTTAAATTCTCCTAGCAACCCATCTGGTGCCACATATTCGGAATCAGAACTTCAAGCCTTAGCAGAAATTTTTAAGAAACATCCACATGTAAATATTATGTGCGATGATATATACGAACATATTACGTTCGATGGATTTACTTTTAAGACTCTTGCTACCATTGCACCTGATTTAAAGGATAGAATCTTTATTGTTAATGGAGTATCTAAAGCTTATTCCATGACTGGATGGAGAATTGGATATGGCGCCGGAAACAAAGATATAATCAAAGCAATGACTGTTATACAATCCCAAAGCACATCGAATCCTTCATCAATCAGTCAAGTAGCTGCTGTTGAAGCATTAAACGGACCGCAAGATTTTATAAAAGGCAATGCAGAAAATTTCTGCGCGAAACGCGATCTAGTTCTTTCACTATTAGGAGAAATAGAAGAAATTGAGTGTTATAAATCAGAAGGCGCCTTTTATCTTTTTCCAAAATGTTCAAAGCTTTTTGGAAAAAAAACACCTGCTGGCGATATCATTCAAACAAGCTCTGATCTTGCAACTTACCTACTAGAAACAGCCAATGTAGCAATCGTTCCTGGCATTGGTTTTGGCTTAGAAGGATATTTCAGAATTTCCTACGCAACATCTGAAAAGCTCTTAACAGAAAGCTGCTCTAGAATTTCCGATGCTATATCGCAGTTAAATTAATGATAAAAAGAAAAATCAAAAAAATTCTTAAAACTAGTAGTTTGATACATAGTATATCAACAAATATTCTATACCTGTATTTAAAACTTGCATATCTTACTAACAGATGGGAATTTGTATGGAAGGACGGCTGGGATAAAGAGAGGATTAATAAATTAGATGGAGCTTTATTTGCTCTATGGCATAATCGTTTAGCTTTTAGCCTGCATATTTTTCAAAATATTGATAACGTATACGCTCTTGTATCCTCCCATGCTGACGGAAAATTAATCGCTAATATAGTAAGAAAGATGAAATTTAGTGTTATTGAAGGATCAACAAATCGTAATCCTACTAGAGCATTAAAAGAAATAATAAATAAAATTAACGCAAAGAATAATGTAGTTATAACTCCCGATGGTCCAAGAGGACCAGTTTATAAAATCAATAGCAGTATTACCAAGGTAGCAAAAAAATTTGATAAGCCATTAATTCCTCTTTCATGCTCAGCGAATAAATATTATGAACTCAAAAGCTGGGATAAAATGATTATTCCTAAATTATTTGGAACAATTACTGTCCACATGGGGGAACCATTGTATCTATGTGGCGATGAAGCCACGGATAATAAACTACTTGAGCAAACACTAATACAACTTTCAACACGATAAAATCTAAATAATGATTCCTTTTTATAACATTGCAAACTTAATATTATTTCCAATTTACTGCTTAGTTTTATTCATTAGAATTATAAGAAATAAGGACACAATTAGTTCTGCACTTCAAAGACTAAAAGGAACTGGTTCTATCAGACCAAAGGGCAAACTTATTTGGATGCATGCTGCAAGTGTTGGTGAGTCGATGGTTGCTATTACATTGACTAATGCAATAAATCATATTTATCCAAATGTACATTTCCTAATTACTACTGGAACTTTATCTTCAGCAAAAATTCTAGAAGAGTCACTGCCAAATAATGCAACACATCAATTTGCCCCTTTAGATAATGTGATTATTGTCAAAAAATTCTTATCTCATTGGAAACCAGATTTGGGGATTTTTATTGAATCTGAGTTTTGGCCATGTCTAATAAGTGAAGCAGCAAAACAATTTGATCTAATTCTTGTAAATGCACGACTATCGGATAGATCTTATTCTAGGTGGCTAAATAGGAAAAACTTGTTTAATATAATCGTCTCAAACTTTAAACTAATTGCCACTCAGAGCGCTAACGATCTAGATAAATATACAAATTTAGAATGTAAAAATGCAATAAATTTAGGTAACTTAAAATTTGCTAATAAGGAACTTAACGTCAACACTCAGCAATTACAAGGCTTAAGAAATATCTTCCACAACACACCAATATTCATTGCAAGTAGCACTCACCCTGAAGATGAAGAAATAGCACTTCAAATAATCAAAGATTTGAAAAAAGAAAAAATAAATTATTATCCTATTATTGTTATCAGGCACCCAGAAAGAAGGAATGAAATAAGTGAAAAATGTAAAGAATTAGGTTTAACTTTTTCACTTCGATCTCAGAATAAAACACCATCTATTAAAGATGACTTATATATAGTTGATAGTTTCGGAGAACTAGGGTTATTTTACAGTTTATCAAACATTACTTTTGTCGGGGGTTCATTCAAAAGAGGTGGTCACAATTTAGTAGAGCCCGCTTATTTTGACAATGTCATTATTTTAGGACCAGATATGAGTAATTTCCAAAATATTTCAACCGACATGATTAACAGCAAATCAGCTATTCAAATTCAAAATAAAGATGAATTAGCTGACAAAATACTTTTCTTTCTTAATAAAAAAAATGAGGAAGAATCAAACCAATTAATAAACAACGCGCGAAAATTTGTAGATAATAGAAAAGAAACAATAGATAATTATCTAAAAAAGATAAAAAAGTTTTTATAATGATAAAACTAATCTATCCCAAATTCTGGTCTAAAAACGGTATAATCTCAATTATCCTTACTCCATTCTCATGGATATATTGTGTACTTACAATGCTTAGAAAAATTATTGCAACTCCAACTAAACTAAATGCTAAAGTAATTTGTATAGGCAATATCACAGTTGGAGGAACTGGTAAAACACAAATAGTTGAATCACTTGCAAAACATTACAAGCAAGAAAATAAGAAAGTACTTATTATAACAAAAGGTTATGGTTCAACATTGAAGAAGGCAAAGCTAGTCAAAAAATCTGATACTGCAGCTGAAGTTGGCGATGAATCAATATTACTCAGTAAAGTTGCACCAGTACTTGCTACTAGAAAAATTAAATATGCACTACCTTTGATTGTAAAAATAAAACCGCAAATCATAATTTTCGATGATGGATTACAAAACCCCAACTTCATCAAAGATTGTAAAATCATGGTTATCGACAATGAGCGAGGGATTGGAAATGGAAGAATCTTCCCTTCAGGTCCATTAAGACAAAAAATCGAACCCGCAATAAAAAACTGCGACGCACTGATAATGATTGGAGAAAATGATTGTAAAAATTTAAATATTACTAAAAATGCAATTAAAAATCATAAGCCAATATTCAAAGCAAAAATCAATTTACTGTCACCAATTAATAAAAATGCTGAGTATTTTGCATTTTCCGCCATTGGCAACCCAGATAAATTTTTCAATACTCTAAAGAATAATGGTGCAAATATAAAACAAACGCAGCATTTTCCAGACCACCATCAATTTACTGAGCAAGAAATCCTTAAGTTAAAAAATGATGCTAAAAAACATAATTATACTTTAATCACTACAAAAAAAGATTATGTTAAGATTACAGAAACAAACGATATTGAATGCGCAATAGTAGATATAGTTTTTGAAAATAAACCAGAATTTATAAAACTGATCGATGAAACATTATCTTGAATATATAATATTTTTTCTAATCACTCGCCTTCTTGGATTATTGCCTCTAGATAAATCTGCAAATCTTTGCAGTTTTATTGCCAGAAAAATTGGCCCATTAATTGGAGTAAGCAAAATCGCACGAAAAAACCTAAAAAATGTTTATGGAGATAATATTGATATTAATCAAACAATTGATGATCTTTGGGATAATTTTGGTAGATATATTGGTGAATTTCCTTTTATCAATAAGCTCCCCGAAAAGGAGTTAAACAAAAGAGTAAACCTAACAGGACTAGAACATATAGAACATCTTCGCCGTGATAATCAACCTTTCATGCTATTCCTCAGTCACCAAGCAAATTGGGACATCATGATTCGTAAAATAAATGATATCTACCCCAAATTTGGAATTGTATATCGTAAGGCGAACAACCCTCTTGTTGATAAAGAAATATTCCAAGAAAGAAATGATGATTCTAATATTATTATGATTGCAAAAGGCCCCTCTGGTGCGAAAGGATTAGTTCGGGCTATTAAGTCGAAAATGTCTATAGCAATGCTTGTTGATCAAAAAATGAATGATGGGATTGAAGTTCCATTCTTCGACAAACCAGCGATGACTGCGCCTGCAATAGCCCGCCTTGCCCTGCAATATGATTACCCAATCGTTCCATGCCAATTAATTCGAAATGGTCGCACTAGTAACTTTGAACTCAAAGTGCATAAACCATTAAAATTCAAGAAAACAGGAGACATGGATAAAGATTGCTTCAACATCATGAAAACCATCAACCTCATCTTAGAAAAATGGATACGCCAACATCCGGGACAATGGTTTTGGTTTCATAATAGATGGAAGGATAAATAAATACTTTATAAATCTTATCCATTTTGTGTAGCTCAAATCATAGATTTTTATTGAGTTTTTATGAAGATAGTAATAGACTGCGCTAATATAGTATTTAATTAAAGCGTCATAAAAATGCCTGAAATTTTTTTCAATGGTCCTGCTGGTCGTCTAGAAGGGATGTATGCCGAATCTACAAATCCTAAAGCTCCAATAGCACTTGTTCTTCATCCGCACCCAATGTATGGCGGAACAATGAATAATAAAGTTGTATATAATGTCTACAAAACATTATTTGAAAACGATTTCACCGTATTAAGACTAAACTTTAGAGGCGTTGGCAAATCAATGGGTGAATATGATGAAGGCATTGGTGAAATGACTGATGCTGCAACTGCACTTGATTGGCTACAAGTTCATTACCCGATGAGCAAAGTGAACCTAATAGCTGGATTTTCCTTTGGGGCATGGATCGCAATGCAATTAATCATGCGCCGCCCGGAAATAACAAATTTCCTTGCTGTTTCTCCACCAGTAGATAAATATGATTTTTCATTCCTAAGCCCATGCCCTATCCCTGGACTGATAGTACAAGGAGACAAAGATAGTGTTGTTTCAGAAGAGTCAGTGCATGAACTAGCTCAGAGACTCTCTAAGCAAAAAAATATTGATGTTGATTACCGTATGATAGGTGGAGCTGATCACTTCTTCCGAGATAAAATAGATCTTCTAAATGATGAAATAGATGATTACTTAAAAGCGACATTTAATCACCAAGAAGAAAAGCCAAAGAAAACTAAAAAATCCGAAGCAAAACCTGCAAAAGCTGCAAAGAAAATTTTCTTAGATTAAGAGTGATTCAACTAACTTCACAGTGCTGTTGCAAATAGTGAATGACTGACTTAAACTTCATCAATATTACTATCTTGTCCCAAAGCATCTAGCATATTTTTTGTAAGACCATTATTCTCACCAGGTTCATATGCAGAAGCATATTCAGTAAATTCTTCTAAATCAAAAACCTGAGAGTCTTCATCTGATTCAGAAGAATTTGAGTATGAGGAATATGGTCTTAATATACCCTCTAGTGCTTCAGGAATATCCATTCGCTCTTCTATATCTTCTATTACAACCTTTAGCTTATGTACATGAAGATTTTCATCCAAAGTTCTTTTTCTTGGAATAGGATTAATATCTTTCATGTAATACTCTATCATCTTAAATAACAACTCAGCATTCCTATTTTTTATTACGAATAAAAATGAATATCCTTCATTGTGCAATAAATCTATTTCTTCATTAGATTTAAGAAGCTTATTCGCTTTCCATGATATATTATATCTACAGTATTCATACATTTGTTCTGAAATTGTTTTTGTCATGTACCATCTCCTAAAATTTCAATTTCTTCTTCTCTCAAACAATTACGCACTGCATTATTAAAATCGGTTCTGTCGCATGTGTTAGCATCTAATCTTAAAAATTATAATTCTCAGATTTCAGGCGTTATGAAGCCATGAGGTTTTGAAAATTCTCAAAAGCATAAAGGTAAGAATCAGCTCCAATAATTTGGCCTTTCTGAATCATTCTAATATTTTCTATTCCTGTAATAGTGATTTTTGCAGATTGGAAGTTTTTAAACCCCAGCATAGGCTTTGTTCGCTTCTTAATAAATCTATGATCTTGTTCCATAATATTATTGAAATATTTGTTTTGAATAATCTCTATTTTCTCATTTTCTAATAGATTATCATTTGCACTATTAAGAGCTGATTTATTACTTCCGCTTTTATCAATATTCACCTTATCAGGAATATCATTATTTTTAAACGCTTTACGGAAGAACGCCTTAGCAGACGCTTTATCCCTGCTCTTCCTCAGCAAAAACTCTATAGTATTACCCAAAGAATCTACAGCACGATAGAGATAAATCCAGCGACCATCCAGCTTGATATAGATTTCATCCATACGCCAACTTGAACCAACTGCTTTCTTTCTTTTTCTAACTTGCTTATCTATCAACGTAACAAATCTTTTAATCCATCTTTGTAGAGTACTATGATCTATTACTGCGCCTCTGATATGAGCTAGCTCCTCAAGATCTCGATAGCTCAAGGAAAATCTACATTTCATATAAACAAACAGCATTATTATTTCCGGCGAGGAACAAAAACCTTTGAAATATTTTGTTAATTTAGGGGAAATAGCATATCTCATGTAAAGCCTTTTTTATTTTCAGTATATTCTCTTTGATTGACTTTCACAACACATGCGACAGAACCATTATTCTTGTTTCTCAAGTCTATTTATCTTTTCTTTGAGTAAAAGTTTTTGCTTTTTTAGAGCGTTAATAGTAATGTCGTCCAGGTGATTGTCATTCGCAGATTTGATAGAGTTTTCAAGTTGTGTGTGTTTTTGTTTTAGAGTGTTGATGTGGGATTTCATTGATAGGCCTCCAAATTTTTTGTTTGTGAGAAGTATCCAAATAATTGCATACTTATTCATAGAATATTAGAATATAAATCATTTGAAAACAGTTTTTTTAAGAAATTAAATTAGTAAAAATTATGTCTAAAAAATTAATAGTAGGGATTACCGGAGCTTCAGGGGTGATTTATGGAATTCGACTATTAGAGATGTTAAAAAAACTTAATATAGAAACGCATTTAGTCATATCAAAATCCGCAAATTTAGCAATAAATTGTGAAACTGACTATTCTATTGATGATGTAAAAAAGCTTGCAAATTTTGTATATAATCCGGCAGATATTGGAGCTAGAATTTCAAGTGGGTCATTTCAGACTAATGGGATGGTTATTTTGCCTTGTAGCATGAAATCACTTTCTGCAATTGCGAATGGGTACGAAGATAATTTACTTATTAGGGCAGCAAGCGTAACCATGAAGGAACAGAATAAACTTGTTCTAATGATCAGGGAAACTCCTTTGCATGCTATTCATTTGGAAAATATGCTGAAATTGTCAAAATGTGGTGTGGCTATTACTCCAGCTGTTCCAGCTTTTTATAACAAGCCAAATACGATTGATGATTTGATTATACATTCGCTTGCTAGGATTTTGGATTTGTTTCATATTGATGCATCAGCAATAAAACGATGGGATGGCATTTGATATTAATGTATTTTGTTGAAGATGTATAAAATATATAAGATATTTTATTTATTGTCTAATATCTCTTGGTTTGCTAATTTCCATGTTTCCTAGATTTTCATTTGTTCTGAGAGGGTTTATATCAATACCGCCTCTTCTAGTATATTTTGCAAAAATCGTTAGAAAGTCTGGTTTACATATATTCATTATATCATTAAACATATGCTCCACGCATTGTTCATGAAACTCATTATGATTTCTAAAAGATATAATATATTTTAGTAATGACTGATGATTAATTTTTTGCCCTTTATATTGGATCTGAACCGATGCCCAATCTGGCTGATTTGTGATTAGGCAATTCGATTTTAGTAAATCTGAAAAAAGGGTTTCTTCAACATACTCACTGTTTGAATCTAGTACTAGCAGTTTTGGGTTTACATTATATTCAGAAATGTTGACATCTAAATCATCAATAGATTTTCCGGAGAATTGTGATATTTTTTTTTGATTATGTTCTTGTAATGTTGTAAGTTCAATATTTACTTTGGCTTTTGCGGTAGCACTTAGATCTTGCGAAATAAGGTGTTTAACCTTGTCATTATTATCAAATTTTGTGCCGTTAAATGAGTTAAGATAGAGTTTTAGTGATTTTGATTCGATCAGGAATTCCGAGTCTGCTGAGACTTCAAATTGTAAGATCCATACGACTGGTTTTCCGTTCATGTTTAACCACGAAATTTCGTAACAATTCCATATGTCAATTCCAGAAAATGGTAGTATTTTGGGTAAGTTTATTTCTTTTCTTCCAAGAGATCTTGGTATGGAAACTAATAGATTAGGATTATATTGGTCTTCATATGTAGTTGGTTTTCCGAGGGGCAATTCCATATTAGATATTCTATATTTTTTGATTACTTATATTCCAAATTTATTCGTATATAAATCTGGTTTTAAGTAAATTGATACAGTTTTCTAAGCTAGTTTTTTCATTTTTATTTAGTAATGCTGGAGTGTTTTCAACGCAAACAATTAGCCCATCTCCTTCATCCTTCCCCATTAGTCTAGATAAGTACAGAACATATTGCATATGAGGATTATCTATACTTACTTTTGTGAGTTTATGATCATGTAAATTTTTTGTTATTTGCTGCATGTTATTTTGTATAAAATTTACAATCTCACTACGCGCAGCAGTATTATTTTCCCCATCAATCATGCTAAGAGAGTCAATTATAATAATATCTTCTAAGTTATAGTATTCTTTAATTTTTTTAATTAAGGCATTGCAAAAAGCGGCAGAGTCAGAAATGCATAAACTATCAATAAGCCCTTTGCAAATAAATTTCGTATCGAGGTGAAACTGAATTAGTTGGACATTTTTATTATCTAGTACTTTTTTGTAGCTTATCACTTTATAAAACAGCAATACCTGAAGCAGAATTACAAAAAGAGTAAGTGCAAATTCCCCTGCATTTCCTATGATCATTACGTTTAGCCCTCCTTTCTAGAGCTTTTATCTATTTAACTTACGGTTCAGTATGAAGATACAATTTAAACCTTGCAAGTTTTTTCTAGTTTTTTTTGTATATTTTTTTATAAAAGTATATAAAATATGTGAATTAAATGATGGAGAAAATACAATGAGTGAAGTAGTCGCAGCCGATCAATTAAGACAGTATGTTAGTAGGATTGAAAGATTAGAGAGTGATAAAGCTGAAATTGCGGATGATATGAAGCAAGTTTTTGACGAAGCTAAAGCTAATGGGTTTGATGTAAAGGCTCTAAGGCAGGTTTTAAAGCTTAAGAAGTTAGACAAAGATTCTTTAGCAGAACAAGAAGCAATGCTTGACCTTTATAGAGCTGCTTTAGATATTTAGGGAGTTGTTCGTTCTATCTCCCTTTGCCAGTGTTTTGCTCAGTTCTTCCAGCTGCTGTAGGCGCTGGAAGTTGTGTCTTTCGCCTCGTTGAATGTTTGCTTGCACAGCTTGTCGCAATTCCCCTGGCACTGGGGTTCTGTCGCATGTGTTGTGAAAGTCAATCAAAGAGAATATACTGAAAATAAAAAAGGCTTTACATGAGATATGCTATTTCCCCTAAATTAACAAAATATTTCAAAGGTTTTTGTTCCTCGCCGGAATATTATGGAACAAGATCATAGATTTATTAAGAAGCGAACAAAGCCTATGCTGGGGTTTAAAAACTTCCAATCTGCAAAAATCACTATTACAGGAATAGAAAATATTAGAATGATTCAGAAAGGCCAAATTATTGGAGCTGATTCTTACCTTTATGCTTTTGAGAATTTTCAAACCCTCATGGCTTCATAACGCCTGAAATCTGAGAATTATAATTTTTAAGATTAGATGCTAACACATGCGATAGAACCTTGTAGAGTACTATGATCTATTACTGCGCCTCTGATATGAGCTAGCTCCTCAAGATCTCGATAGCTCAAGGAAAATCTACATTTCATATAAACAAACAGCATTATTATTTCCGGCGAGGAACAAAAACCTTTGAAATATTTTGTTAATTTAGGGGAAATAGCATATCTCATGTAAAGCCTTTTTTATTTTCAGTATATTCTCTTTGATTGACTTTCACAACACATGCGACAGAACCATAGAACGAACTCCACTACTTGATATTAAAACACCTTGTTGCTTCAGCTCATTACTAGCTCGTAATTGCCCTAAAGCAGGGTTTGAAATAGCAAGATCTATGACGGCTTGTTCTACATCAGAAGGTACTCTGTTTTTCATGATAGGTTTCTTGCGGCTGATTTCCTGTAGAGCAGCTTCCCCACCATTTTCATATAATTCTTTAAAACGATAAAAGGTATCCTTTGAATATCCCATAACGTTACACGCTTGACTTACATTACCAAGCTGTTTCGCTAATTCTAAAAGTCCTAATTTGGGTTTGATGATTTTTTCTAATTGACTCATTTTTAATCTCTTGTTTGAGTGGTTAAATGCAATATATTCAACTACTAAATATATTACTCTCTTTTTACCACTCTGTCAGATTAAATTTGAAGCTTTACAGTTAATATCTTACCTCCCTTTTTTCTGAGACTCTCGTGCCTTTAATTCATCTATTACCTGATCAGATTTTGAAGATTTACGTGCTTTTTTTAAAGTTCGCTTTACTACATCTTCTCTTTTTCTTTTAGTACCACCTGTTTTATTTACAAATGAAGTCTTATTTGGTTTCTTAGCACTTTTTTCCTTCACAATATTCTCAAAATGTTTAGGCTCAAATTTAAATTTAACTAAAGCTTCATCTCTTGATTGTCCGGCTTCTTGCTTAATATCCACTCCTAATGCTTTTACAAAATCTTCTTTAACTGAAGATGGAGTAGTTGGGTCATTTAGCATCGACACCATCTTTGTCATCGTTCTAGTATTTACTGTCAAACTCCCATCAGATCGCGCTGTTGATGCAACTTCAACAAAATCAGCAATGACAGAATCAGCATCTTTTCCTTTCCATGCATCATCTTTACAAAATTGTAAGAGCTCACCAAGTTTCTCCTCCTTACCACCTAAAATCTTATCTTTCCACTTAGAAACGATACCTTTTTCTTGAGTCTCTTCATAAACTTGTAATAAAAATTCCTTTCTAGCCAAATTCGGATCCTCATGACTACCTATGCCATGATTCTCAAAATGTCTAGTAGTTTGAATCGCACCTTTTATATGTAAATATTCCGCCTTTTCCTGGGCTTCTTTAAACGACAAAGTCCCTACATCCTTAGTATCTAAGATAACAGTATTCAAAGCATTCTCTCTTAAGCCTTGATAATTCTTCTCCTCTGACTCAGAATATTTGAATTTTCCACCAACTCCGTTAAGCACTTTAAACACCACATCCATCAAAAACTTCATCAACCGACTAGGATCAATGATTTTTTCTTTAGCGCTATAAACAGCCACATGCGCACTGCTATCCATACCATCAGATCCAAAAGCCAAAGACAAAGTTCTCCCCTGTTTTTGAGCAGCTTTTACCTTATCCGGAGAATCACTAATATCCTCTGCTTCAATAGATTTATCACCAGCCTCTTCAAAATGATCCATCGGTATATTATCTCTATATCCACCATCTACATATTGCACGCCATCAATCTCTACTGGCTCAAAAACTATTGGAATAGATGCAGATGCCCTACAAGCTAAAGCAATTTCAACATATGGTGTTTTTCTTGCATCAAATATTGTTAGCTCCCCTGTCTCCTTATTAGTAACTGTAATGACTAAATCCTTAAATTTTACAGGGTCTATAAGGTGCATAATATCCAAATCTCTAAAATATACAGTACCATTATTTTTTATGCGTTCTTGAATATCAAATAGTTCCTGACCATCATGCGCTATTATTGACTCCAAACGATCTCTCTTTTGTTGTAACGCTTCAACTTCTGCTAAATCTTCCGGATTTCCCTTTTCTAACAAGCGGCCTATCTCTAAATCCAATACTTCTTTTTGACGGCCACATACTTCCATAATGTCATTTGCTTCAAAATATTTGAGTATATTGTTACTAGTCGTATCCTTCATAAGCTGATAAAGCGGTTTACCATCCTTATTGATGACTACTCCCTTACCTAACAAGTTTGGCAAATTTGTTTCACTCGATAAGCGCTTAAAATCTTCAGTAGATATACCAGTGGCAATAACAGCTGCTGTAATTGCACCAGCTGAGCTACCGGCTACAGCCTCCAAACCATCAAGCACCCCAGAGCTAGCCATAGCTTCGTGTGCACCAGAATATATGGCACCTTTCGCTCCACCACCACTAAATGCAGCACATTTAAAAGATTTATTCTGAGCTGCAACTAATTCATCTAAAAGTTCATTATTTTTTCCCATAGATTCACCTTCTTATAAATTAATCATTAATTTATGTTAAATAAAAAAAATATAAATTACAAATATATTCTTAAAAATTTACTTTATAATTTACCAAATGACATCAAACTCATTATATGATATATATCTTCATAAATTTAATCCATTATATCATACTATGCAATTTATTGACGAAGCAAGAATATACATAAAAGCGGGCAACGGTGGACACGGGGCTGTGAGTTTTCGTCGCGAAAAATACATAGAACGTGGTGGACCAGATGGTGGGGACGGTGGAAGCGGTGGAAGTATTATTTTCAAAAGCAACTCGCATCTAAATACTCTAATTCAATTCAGATTTAAGAGACATTTTAAAGCCGATAATGGCGAACAAGGCAAAGGATATAATAAAACTGGCAAATCTAGAGATCCATTAATTCTTGAAGTTCCCGTTGGAACACAAATTTTTTCAGAAGATGGCCACCTTCTTATTTATGATTTTGTGAAGGATCAAGACGAGTTTGAAATCATCAAAGGTGGTCAAGGTGGACTCGGTAACTCACATTTCAAATCATCTACAAACCAATCTCCAAGAAAGCGCACTGATGGTGAAATTAGCGAAGAAATGGATGTAGCCCTGAAGATGAAGCTATTATCTGATGCAGGACTAATTGGTCTACCTAACGTGGGTAAATCAACGTTCCTTTCAGTTTCAACATCTGCAAAACCAAAAATTGCAGATTATCACTTCACTACATTAAAACCAGGACTTGGAGTTGTTTATGTTAGTGAAGAAGAATTCGTTCTTGCAGATATTCCAGGCCTAATCGCTGGTGCGCATGAAGGTAGTGGTCTTGGTGATCGATTCTTGAAACATATTGAACGATGCGGAGTGCTGATCCATGTTATTGATGCAACTCACGAAGATGTTGTTGATGATTACAAAACAATTAGAGAGGAGCTTGAATCTTACTCTCCTTTGCTAAAAGAGAAATATGAAATTCTTTGTATTAATAAAATAGACAGCGTATCTAAAGAAGAAGTAGCTGAAAAAATCAAACTTCTAACTGATCTAACTGGCAAAAAAATACACCCAATATCTGGTTATACTAGAGAAGGTGTTGAAATAGTATTGAAAAAGACATTAGAGGCAGTCAAAGCATGGCAAAATAATGATGAAGATTTTTTTGCTGAATAGTTTAAATTACAAAACCATCAATTGCCTTCTTGCATAAACGATCAGTCAATTTATGTGTAAAGCTTCAAATTTAATCTGACAGAGTGGTAAAAAGAGAGTAATATATTTAGTAGTTGAATATATTGCATTTAACCACTCAAACAAGAGATTAAAAATGAGTCAATTAGAAAAAATCATCAAACCCAAATTAGGACTTTTAGAATTAGCGAAACAGCTTGATAATGTAAGTCAAGCGTGTAACGTTATGGGATATTCAAGGGATACCTTTTATCGTTTTAAAGAATTATATGAAAATGGTGGGGAAGCTGCTCTACAGGAAATCAGCCGCAAGAAACCTATCATGAAAAACAGAGTACCTTCTGATGTAGAACAAGCCGTCATAGATCTTGCTATTTCAAACCCTGCTTTAGGGCAATTACGAGCTAGTAATGAGCTGAAGCAACAAGGTGTTTTAATATCAAGTAGTGGAGTTCGTTCTATTTGGTTGCGTAATGATTTAGAGACAATGCGTAAGCGTCTAAAAGCCTTAGAAGCTAAATCAGCGCAAGATGGTATGATATTAACTGAAGAACAGCTAGCAGCTCTTGAGCGGGCTAAAGCTAGCAAAGTAGCTCACGGTGAAATCGAGACTGAGCATCCTGGGTATCTTGGTTCACAAGATACTTACTATGTAGGTAATATGAAGGGGGTTGGAAAAATTTACCAACAAACTTTTGTTGATACATATTCTAAAGTGGCGCAAGTAAAACTTTATACTGAGAAATCAGCTATTACTGCAGCTGATATACTAAATGATAGAGTGCTGCCATTTTATACAGAACAAGGCCTTAGCATGTTTCGTATACTCACTGATCGCGGTACTGAATATTGTGGTAAACCTGAGCATCATGCCTATCAACTTTATTTAGGAATTGAGAATATTGATCACACAAAAACAAAGGTTCGTAGTCCGCAAACTAACGGTATTTGCGAGAGGTTCCACAGAACTATGAAACAAGAGTTTTATGATATAGCATTTCGCAAAAGAATATACGGCTCTGTAGAAGAGTTACAAATTGATGTTGATTTATGGATTAATAAGTACAATACTCAAAGAACACATTCAGGAAAGCATTGTTATGGAAAAACACCTATGCAAACCTTTCTTGATTCAAAACATATTGCTTTGGATAAGAATATTCCTAGCTACGTGAATGAGTGTCAGACACATGATACTCAGAACTTATCTGACAGTAATTATGCTGTATGATAAGTAGCTATCTGTCAGATCAAGTGTAGAGTTTTATATATAATATTCTTCTTCCTTGTCTGCTAGAAAGCCATTAGCTTGCATTTTCAATAGCTTTTTATAATGGCTTTCTTTTCTCATTAGCTCATCGTGAGAACCATCTTCAATAATTGTTCCTTTATTAAAAACCAATATTCTGTCCATTCCTGCAAGAGTAGAAAGTCTGTGTGCGATTACTATAGTATTTTTATTTTGCATCAATTTTTTAAGGCTTTTTTGTATATATTTTTCATTCACGGAATCAAGTGCAGAAGTAGCTGCATCAAGTATAAGTATAGGAGATTTTTTGGTTCTGTCGCATGTGTTGTGAAAGTCAATCAAAGAGAATATACTGAAAATAAAAAAGGCTTTACATGAGATATGCTATTTCCCCTAAATTAACAAAATATTTCAAAGGTTTTTGTTCCTCGCCGGAAATAATAATGCTGTTTGTTTATATGAAATGTAGATTTTCCTTGAGCTATCGAGATCTTGAGGAGCTAGCTCATATCAGAGGCGCAGTAATAGATCATAGTACTCTACAAAGATGGATTAAAAGATTTGTTCCGTTGATAGATAAGCAAGTTAGAAAAAGAAAGAAAGCAGTTGGTTCAAGTTGGCGTATGGATGAAACCTATATCAAGCTGGATGGTCGCTGGATTTATCTCTATCGTGCTGTAGATTCTTTGGGTAATACTATAGAGTTTTTGCTGAGGAAGCGCAGGGATAAAGCGTCTGCTAAGGCGTTCTTCCGTAAAGCGTTTAAAAATAATGATATTCCTGATAAGGTGAATATTGATAAAAGCGGAAGTAATAAATCAGCTCTTAATAGTGCAAATGATAATCTATTAGAAAATGAGAAAATAGAGATTATTCAAAACAAATATTTCAATAATATTATGGAACAAGATCATAGATTTATTAAGAAGCGAACAAAACCTATGCTGGGGTTTAAAAACTTCCAATCTGCAAAAATCACTATTACAGGAATAGAAAATATTAGAATGATTCAGAAAGGCCAAATTATTGGAGCTGATTCTTACCTTTATGTGTAAAACTCTACACTTGATCTGACAGATAGCTACTTATCATACAGCATAATTACTGTCAGATAAGTTCTGAGTATCATGTGTCTGACACTCATTCACGTAGCTAGGAATATTCTTATCCAAAGCAATATGTTTTGAATCAAGAAAGGTTTGCATAGGTGTTTTTCCATAACAATGCTTTCCTGAATGTGTTCTTTGAGTATTGTACTTATTAATCCATAAATCAACATCAATTTGTAACTCTTCTACAGAGCCGTATATTCTTTTGCGAAATGCTATATCATAAAACTCTTGTTTCATAGTTCTATGGAACCTCTAGCAAATACCGTTAGTTTGCGGACTACGAACCTTTGTTTTTGTGTGATCAATATTCTCAATTCCTAAATAAAGTTGATAGGCATGATGTTCAGGTTTACCACAATATTCAGTACCGCGATCAGTGAGTATACGAAACATGCTAAGGCCTTGTTCTGTATAAAATGGCAGCACTCTATCATTTAGTATATCAGCTGCAGTAATAGCTGATTTCTCAGTATAAAGTTTTACTTGCGCCACTTTAGAATATGTATCAACAAAAGTTTGTTGGTAAATTTTTCCAACCCCCTTCATATTACCTACATAGTAAGTATCTTGTGAACCAAGATACCCAGGATGCTCAGTCTCGATTTCACCGTGAGCTACTTTGCTAGCTTTAGCCCGCTCAAGAGCTGCTAGCTGTTCTTCAGTTAATATCATACCATCTTGCGCTGATTTAGCTTCTAAGGCTTTTAGACGCTTACGCATTGTCTCTAAATCATTACGCAACCAAATAGAACGAACTCCACTACTTGATATTAAAACACCTTGTTGCTTCAGCTCATTACTAGCTCGTAATTGCCCTAAAGCAGGGTTTGAAATAGCAAGATCTATGACGGCTTGTTCTACATCAGAAGGTACTCTGTTTTTCATGATAGGTTTCTTGCGGCTGATTTCCTGTAGAGCAGCTTCCCCACCATTTTCATATAATTCTTTAAAACGATAAAAGGTATCCCTTGAATATCCCATAACGTTACACGCTTGACTTACATTACCAAGCTGTTTCGCTAATTCTAAAAGTCCTAATTTGGGTTTGATGATTTCTTCTAATTGACTCATTTTTAATCTCTTGTTTGAGTGGTTAAATGCAATATATTCAACTACTAAATATATTACTCTCTTTTTACCACTCTGTCAGATTAAATTTGAAGCTTTACACTTTTTTATGCTTTTGAGAATTTTCAAACCCTCATGGCTTCATAACGCCTGAAATCTGAGAATTATAATTTTTAAGATTAGATGCTAACACATGCGACAGAACCGATATTTTACCTGTTCTATAAATTGCATAATCCTTAAAAGAAATATCACGAAAAACATAGATAACCGAATATATATAAAGCACAAAGATTATAAAAAAACTAAGAATAAAAGATATATAATTTGGTATAAAATTAGGTAGTAAATTAGAATGATACAAAAAATATTCAGAGTTAGTAAATAAACTCATAGGAGCTATGATAAGTAAGAATCTTGCAACAATAGAAAATTGTATTTTCTGAAGAAATAAATAATAATGTATCATAAGTTATCTAGTTATAAACTAGTCTAATATAACCCGAACTATGTATAAGAAAAGGACTGCATAGCTAGTGATATTGGGGTATTCTGTATTTTTGCAATCTAAAAAAGGTACCCCAATGAATATAGATTACGATAGTTTGTTCTGCTTTGTCGATGATTTTTGTAAAGGATTTGAAAATTGGTACAAAAAGACACTCATTACCAGTGGTATTAGAAAGCGTAATAAACCATGTAAAATGAGCTTGTCAGAAATAATAACTATCCTGATAGCTTTCCATCAATCTGGAATGTCATGCTTTAAATATTTTTACCTAGAACTTATGAGGAATCACAGAAACTTATTCAGCTACTTAGTACATTACGATCGCTTTACAGCACTAATAAAACTTGCTTTCCCTGCTGTGGTTTGCATGCTTAAAAGCCTTGAAGGTAAGGTAACAGAATATATGTTTATAGATGCAACGCCTATGGCTGTTTGTCATAATCTTCGAGAAAAAAGACATAAAGTTTTTAAAGGATTAGCTAAAAAAGGCAAGACTTCTACTGGTTGGTTTTTTGGCTTTAAGTTGCACTTTATTCTCAATACATTCGGAGAAATTGTAAGTATGACTATTACTGGTGGCAACGTTAATGATCGTTCTCCAGTTATGGAAATGGTGAAAGGTATTACTGGTAAACTTATTGGTGATAAAGGGTATATATCCAAAAAACTATCCGCTGAATTATTTGAACAAAAAGTGACTTTGATTACTAAAATCAAAAAGAATATGAAAAATATTTTAATGGATACTACAGATAAAATGATGTTGATGCGTCGTAGTTTTATTGAGACTATATTCTCCTCTATGAAGTCATTGAATACTTTGATTCATAGTAGGCACAGATCACCTATCAACGCTTTTTCTCACTTATTTGCTGGACTCATAAATTACCAAATTAGAACTGATAAACCATCTCTAGATCAAATGGTAAAATTAGATTCTTATGCATAGTTGGGGTTAATATAAGGAATTGAGCTGAATCTAAGAATAAGTAAGGCATAAAAAAAAGTTTGCATTGCAAGCTTGGCAGCGACTTACTCTCCCGTGGCTCAGGCCAAAGTACCATCAGCGCTGTGGGGTTTCACTTCCGAGTTCGGAATGGGATCGAGTGTTTCACCCACGCTATAACCACCAAGCTAGCAATACAAACTTTTTAATATTTAGTTTTGTACTGTTATTGTAGTAATTTATACAATCACTACATAAGTTCGTCAATAAAGAATAATATGTATTTTGTAAATACTTCGCCATTTTTATCAGTAAGATAAATCCTAAAAATACATAATTAACACTACATGCAATCGTATATTCTCAAAAGCAAAATAAAACAATCGAGCTATTAGTACCGGTTAGCTTCATGCGTTACCGCACTTCCACACCCGGCCTATCAACGTGGTGGTCTTCCACGGCTCTGATAGGGAAGTCTAGTTTTAAGGTGGGTTTCCCGCTTAGATGCATTCAGCGGTTATCCCGTCCGTACTTAGCTACCCAGCTATGCTGCTGGCGCAACAACTGGTCCACCAGAGGTACGTCCACCTCGGTCCTCTCGTACTAAAGGCAGATCCTCTCAAACTTCCTACACCCACGGCAGATAGGGACCGAACTGTCTCACGACGTTCTAAACCCAGCTCACGTACCACTTTAAACGGCGAACAGCCGTACCCTTGGGACCTTCTCCAGCCCCAGGATGTGATGAGCCGACATCGAGGTGCCAAACGATTTCGTCGATATGGACTCTTGGAAATCATCAGCCTGTTATCCCCGGCGTACCTTTTATCCGTTGAGCGATGGCCCTTCCACTCGGGACCACCGGATCACTATGACCGACTTTCGTCTCTGCTCGACTTGTCAGTCTCGCAGTCAGGCTAGCTTATGCCATTGCACTCTAACAGTTGATTTCTGACCAACCTGAGCTAACCATCGCGCGCCTCCGTTACTCTTTAGGAGGCGACCGCCCCAGTCAAACTACCCACCATGCATTGTCCCAAGTCCTGATTCAAGGATTAATGGTTAGATATCAAGAATTAGAAGGGTGGTATCTCACATTGCGACTCCACAAAAACTGGCGTTTCTGCTTCATAGTCTACCACCTATTCTGCACATCTAATTCCTAATACCAGTGCAAAGCTATAGTAAAGGTGCACGGGGTCTTTCCGTCTAACCGCGGGTACTCCGCATCTTAACGGAGAATTCAATTTCGCTGAGTCGATACTGGAGACAGTGGGGAATTCGTTACGCCATTCGTGCGGGTCGGAACTTACCCGACAAGGAATTTCGCTACCTTAGGACCGTCATAGTTACGGCCGCCGTTCACTGGGACTTCAATTCAGAGCTTGCACCCCTCCTTTTAATCTTCCAGCACTGGGCAGGCGTCAGACCCTATACTTCGTCTATTGACTTAGCAGAGCCCTGTGTTTTTAGTAAACAGTCGATACCCCCTGGTATGTGCCACCTATAATTGGTTGCCCAAAAATAGGTCATCTTTCTCCCGAAGTTACAGATGCAATTTGCCTAGTTCCTTCAGCATCGTTCTCTCAAGCGCCTTGGTATACTCTACCTGTCCACCTGTGTCGGTTTGGGGTACGGTCTATAATGTAGGTGTTATTTCCTGGAAGTCCTTCGCTGCACATTCAATCCAATAAGATTGTACAGCTTACAGCCTCCGTCACATCCTACAGGTTCAGGAATATTAACCTGATTCCCATCGGCTACGCCTTTCAGCCTCACCTTAGGGGCCGACTAACCCTGCGCAGATTAGCTTTACGCAGGAAACCTTGGACTTTCGGCGAGAATGTCTCTCACATTCTTTGTCGCTACTCATGTCAGCATTCTCACTTCCGATACCTCCAGCAATCCTTACAGATTGCCTTCACAGGCTTACGGAACGCTCCGCTACCACTCATATGCCTAGCATATGAATCCGCATCTTCGGTACATAACTTTAGCCCCGTTACATTGTCGGCGCAGGAAGACTTATTTAGACTAGTGAGCTATTACGCTTTCTTTAAAAGATGGCTGCTTCTAAGCCAACTTCCTAGTTGTTTTGGTCTTCCCACATCCTTTAACACTTAGTTATGATTTTGGGACCTTAGATGGCGGTCTGGGCTCTTTCCCTCTTGACCATGGACCTTAGCACCCATGGTCTGTCTGCCATACTGTACTCACTGGCATTCGGAGTTTGATTAAGTTTGGTAAGTCTGTTGGACCCCCTAGCTCATTCAGTGCTCTACCTCCAGTGGTAATCATATGACGCTCTACCTAAATAGATTTCGCGGAGAACCAGCTATATCCGAGTTTGATTGGCCTTTCACCCCTAACCACAGCTCATCCCCTAATTTTTCAACATTAGTGGGTTCGGTCCTCCAGTAGATGTTACTCCACCTTCAACCTGGCCATGGCTAGATCACTCGGTTTCGGGTCTAATTCATCGAACTATGGTCGCCCTATTCAGACTTGCTTTCGCTACGCCTACACCTATCGGCTTAAGCTCGCTCGATAAACTAAGTCGCTGACCCATTATACAAAAGGTACGCAGTCACAAAAGCAAGCTTTTGCTCCTACTGCTTGTAAGCATTCGGTTTCAGTGTCTATTTCACTCCCCTAATCGGGGTTCTTTTCACCTTTCCCTCACGGTACTTGTTCACTATCGGTCGTTAGAGAGTACTTAGGCTTGGAGGGTGGTCCCCCCATGTTCAGACAGGATTTCACGTGTCCCGCCCTACTCGAAGACTAAAAAGCTTTTTACCTATACAGGGCTATCACCTATTATTGCCAACCTTTCCATGTTGTTCTAGTTTTTACTTTAAAGCCATTGGCCTGGTCCGCGTTCGCTCGTCACTACTAACGGAGTCTCTGTTGATGTCCTTTCCTTCAGCTAATGAGATATTTCAGTTCACTGAGTTTGCCTCCCATGGCTATGTATTTACCATAGGATACCTGATAAATCAGGTGGGTTTTCCCATTCGGAAATCTCCGGATCAAAGTCTATTCACAACTCCCCGGAGCTTATCGCAGTGTATTACGTCCTTCATCGCCTTCTAACGCCAAGGCATCCACCAAATGCTCTTATATTATTTAGTTTGCCATTAAACTTGAGATTACACGATGCATGCAGAGTTAATTTTGCACGCTTCTTCAGTATTTGAACTCACGATAATTAAATCGCGGTGTGTATTTAGTTTATATTATTCTTTATCAACTTTTTAAACAGCTACACAGCAGAAGAAATGTTTCGTCGTTTGTGTGAGAATTTTTATATAGATATTCTAGAAGCTTGTCAAACACTATTTTAAAAAAATGCGATAATTTCTTACGATTTTATTTCGCCATATATATGTAATCATAAATTTTACAAACTGTTTTTATCTTGATAATGAAATAATATTGCGGTGTAATTTCACAGTTAATACAACAATTTAAAACCTAACTAAATTAATAATACGACATTACTGATTGCAATGCGTTTAGCACCAAATACTAAAAAATCTTGACAGAAGAATGTTTTACAAGTTACCCTAAGGCATTAATATTTTGCAATTTTAAATATTTATATAGATGAATAATTTAGAAGTAATTTTTTTGAATAGTGAGAATTGGCGTTGGCGTAAATAGCATTACTGCTATACCAAACCATAATATATTTATAAAAAATACTTTTAAAGGATTCAGTCATGACCAAATTATATAAAATTCTTGCTGTTCTAGCAGCGACCTCGCTAATAATATTAATTAATTTCAACTCAAATCATAAAAATAATGATCTTCCGATAATTGCAATTGCCAATTATGGCCCTCATTCTTCCCTACTAGAAACAATCGATGGGATTAAAAAAGAGCTCACCAATCTTGGATACATAGAAAATAAAAATATCAGATATGAGATAAGTGATGTAAATTTTGAAACCTCACTTATTATTCAAATGCTTGGAAAATTAAAAGCCAGCAAACCCAAACTAATAGTTGCTATATCAACCCCGATTGCTCAAGCAGCAAAAAACATGATAAAGGATATACCAGTAGTTTTTGCTGATGTCACAGACCCTATTGAAGCTGGATTACACACTCCCAATATTATTTCAAATATTACTGGAGCATCAGATAAGCAAGATCTAACTCTAATGCTAAAATTTGCTAAAGAATTGCTACCTATGGCTAAAAAAATTGAAATATTATATTCAACCGGCGAAGCTAACGACCTATCCTTAGTTAACATGCTAAAGAAAAGTGCAAAAGATTTTGATCTTGAAGTAGTTGCAATACCAGTTGAACATAATAGAGATGTCATATCAAGAATGCGGGCTTTTAAAGATAGTGTTGACTTTATATATACTGGCTCAAGTGGAGCTATTCAAGCATCTCTCCCAGCTATAGTGAATACCGCAGAATCAATGGGATTACCTCTTTTTAATTTCAATGATAAAGAAGTTTTGTCTCACAATGCCTTAGCAAGCTTCGGTGTGACACATGAACAAGTTGGAACAAATGCAGCAAAAATAATCCATAGAATTTTTAATGGAGAGAAACCAGGGAAAATAGAACCAGTATATCCAGGGAAATCCGACCATGCTGGATTTATTAGCGCAAAAAGAGCAGCAAAAATAGGGCTAGATATCCCAAAAGATTTAATGAATATAACAATTGTGAAGTAAATGAAGCATTTTTACAAAATGCCAGTCGGAATAAAACAACTAATAAAAACTAATATTATGCTACAACTACAAAATGTTAACAAAGCCTTTCCGCAAATGCAAACCCCAGCTTTAAAAGAGATTAATCTTAATTTTGAAGCTGGGGAATATTGCATAATACTTGGAAGCAACGGCTCAGGAAAATCTACTTTACTTAAAATAATTTCTGGTGAATATAAATCCGATTCAGGAAAAATTCTTTTAAATGGAAAAAATATTACAAAACAAAAAATGCATAAGAGGGCCATCAATATCAGTAATGTCGCGCAAGATATTACAAAGGGTACAGTTCAAGACATGACTCTGCTCGAGAATATGTCACTTAGCATAATCCGAGGCAGAAAATCAAGATTCACATTCTTTAAGAATAATATAAACATAATTTCTGAAAAAATAAAATCACTCAACTTAAACTTAGAAAAATATCTCCACAGCAATATGTCTAACCTATCTGGTGGACAGAGGCAAGCAATTGCAACTTTAATGGCAATGCATCCAACACCAGATTTACTACTACTTGATGAGCACACCAGTGCCCTAGACCCACGCAGCCATGAAAAAATCATGGACTTCACAGATAGTTTTATTAAGAAACATAGAATTACTTCTCTAATGATCACACATAATATTGAGGATGCAGTTAAATATGGCAATCGATTAATCATCATGCATCATGGAGAAATTGCATGCGACTTAAAGGGGGCAGAGAAAAATAAATTAACTAGCAAAGATATATTAAATACTCTGCATAAGATTGGAGGGTCACTATGATTCATACATTAATCGAAATAGCACCAACCGGACTATTACAGGGACTTATTCTCTCATTATTAGTAACAGGCGTCATGATACCATTCCGCTTACTAAACTTCCCTGATTTGACAGCAGAGGGATCTTACCCTCTTGGCGGAGCACTATGCGCATCATTAATTGTAGCTGGAATTAGTCCAGCTTTATCATTAATTATTGCTTGCATTTGTGCAGGATTCGTTGGAATTGGAACCGCCTTAATACACATAAAATATAAAATAAATACACTCTTAGCAGGCATTATCCTAAGCACCATGGTTTATAGCGTGAATCTAAGAGTTATGGGAAAACCTAACATAGCATTATTTAATCACCCAACATTATTCAATAATTTATCGAACGGCCTCTTGTCTCAAATAATCTATTTACTATTGATTAACATAGCAATTATTGGAATTTTATATTTATTTTTAAATACAGAAAAAGGCTTGAGATTTAGAGTAGTAGGACTAAACCCGCAATTTGGAGAAAAACAAGGGGTGAACCTAAATAAGCAAATTATTGCTGGCTTATTCATAGGTAACGCGTTCTCTGGCCTTGCTGGAGCTCTACTTGTACAAATTCAGGGATATGCTGATATTGGTATTGGTATTGGTATAGTCATTCATGCACTTGCTGCAATGATGATTGGCGAAAAACTGGTTGGAACAAATAATATCCCTAGATTAGTATTTGCCCCAATAATTGGTTCATTAATTTACCAACAGATTCAAGGTATTGCACTTGCCGCTGGCCTTGCGCCGACTGATCTGAAATTCATGACTGGAGCAATTGTGCTTGCAATTATTGCTCTAAGATAATAATTGCAAACACACAAATCAGCTCTCAGCGGAAACATTGTCAGGAGCCTCACCAACAAGCTCCGGACTATTTTTAAAAGTTTTATCAATCAAAGCACCAGATCCAGGATCATCTCGTTCAAAAGCATTACGCATTTCCCTTAAGCCATAAAAGCCTGTGCCACGTATTAATTGTGGCCTTGGTAGGACCTCCTCAACAACATCACTACCTGGCCCACCTTCATCACTCATAATAAATTCTCCCAAATTAATTATAAGCTTATAGTAGCATAGACTTACATCTCCCGACAATAAGCAAAATTAATCACTAGGCAAACTAGTATCATAATCTAATGTTGGTGTTAAATCTCCAGAAAGTGAATCTTTTTCCATCAAATTATTAGGCGCACCAAAATGTTCATCAAAAAAAATTCTGACCCAGGACAATCTTTTGCAAAAGCGTTGCGCGCTTGCTCCACTCCACGAAAAGCTGTGCCACGCTTTAATGGTGATCCATTCTGACCATCTGTTGCCGTACTCGCAGCTTGCTCTTTACTCATAATACTCTCCCGAATTAATTAATAAGTTCACACTAACATCTGGATAAACTATCGTACAATAGGTAAAATAAACCTAATCAATTAACTAGTGAACTAATCTTTTTGATTCTCTTTTTATTAATTCAACACCAGGCTGATCAAAGGGGTTCACCTTCATCATATTACATAACGTAATAATCTCTAGCATTGAATACGCTACTAATACACCAACTGATCTCGCTGATAAATCTTTCAACGAAATGGATCTAACCGGCAACTGGCGCTCTATCAATGCATGTTTAGTTGCTTCAAAATTCACCGTGTTAATTTCACTCAATTTTTTCCTTACAGCAGAATCTAATGCTATAATATCACTAGTCGCATAATCACTAGATAAATTCTCTATATAAAATAGACTATATATTTTATCTTTCTTTCCATCTAGATAAAGCTGCATCATACTATGTTGATCATTTGGACCAAGACCTCTAATTGGCGTAATGCCACCACCATCTTTCCCAAGAGATTCTGCGATAATTTGAGAATACCACTCAAGATAAGTAGCAAAACTCTGTAAATACCCAATATTTACCATTATATTCATCCCAGAAGCATGGATTGCCGCAGCAGAACGGGCTGGAAAACTATCCACACCTTCGCTTATATAATTTTCAATAACCTCAGAAGCTCCATCAAAAAAAGCATCAATATCTAGTCCCGCAACTTGAGCTACAAAACTTGTCACATTTGAAATGCCAGAATATCTACCACTAATTTGCTCTTGATGCTCAATAATTGTCGCATCAATTTTCTTTGCAATTTTATTTAATGCTCCAGATTTTAAACTAGTTATAAAATAAAAATTCTTACCAAAATCACTAATAGATATTTTTTCATACTCAGCAATCATAACGCCCACCAAAGAATTAGTCTCAAGGGTGTTACCAGAATTACTGATTGCTAGAATTGCACAATCTTTTAGAGAAACTTGATTTAATAATTTTTCTAAATAGATCGGGTCAGTATTATGCAAATAATGAATGTTGATGTCAGATTTCTTATCTTGGCACAATGTAAGCAAGGACACAGGATTAAGAACCGCACCGCCCATTCCAATAATGATTAAATCAGAGAAATTAGATTGAAGTTTTTGAGCCTGTTTTTTGCAAGATGCAGCCATGTCTCTAGCCAAATCTATGGAAAAAATCTTATAGTAAGGAGAATTATTATTTATTGAATCAACAACTAGTTTTGTAGCATCACCTGCAATTCGATTAGATTTCTGAAACTCAGACGAACTAAAATCAAAATTACTATATTCTACTCTAAGCATAATAAGCTCTCCGCCCGTATAATTACATTAATTCGAATAAATTATACTGATAATAGAAATTATGCCTAGAACTTTATTTTATTATATTTTTTTAGCTTCAGACTCAAGAAGCAAAGGAATACCATTCACAACAGGATACTCAAGACCAGCTTTTTTACTGATTAGAACTTTTCTGACAGGATCATATTCAAGATTGTCACCAGAAACAGGGCAGGTGATTAGTTTAAGAAGTTCAGCTGATAAATTCATAGAAGGGTATAAAAACTAAAATTAACCTAAATATTTCGCGCTACCCCAAGGTAGAGGCTTGCCATTTTGATTAACAACTACTTCACCAGAATCTTCATATTCTGCCGCAAAAAATGATTGCGAAGCAGTGATTAGTTTGACTGGCTTAATTTTTTTACCATTATGGAAATATTCTTTGGCTTGACCTCTTCCTTCTGGATTATTCTTTGAGGCGATTTTTGCTTTACCCATAATTTTACATCATTTTAGATTTAATATTTGCCGCAGCATAAGTTTTTTTTTGCATATAGTCAAGAAAAAAGTTTCCCGATTCCACTACGCATTAAAGATTTTGGATCCATTTTCGATGCCTTTTTCATCATAGTACTAATTTGCTTAAATTGCTTTAAAAGAGTATTAACTTGCGGCACAGTAGCACCTGATCCACTTGCAACTCTTTTCTTTCTTGATGCATTTAGAATATCAGGATTACGCCTTTCCTTTTTAGTCATAGAAAGTACTATCGCCTCTTGGACATTCAACATTTTATCACCATCCGAACCCTTTTCAAGCTTATCAGCGAATTTTGAAACACCAGGTATCATACTCATCATACTTCCAAAGCCACCCATTTTTCTTATAGTTTTAATTTGCGCAATATAATCATTTAAATCAAACTTACCTTTCTTAAGTCTAGCCGCAGATTTTTCTGCTTCAGCTTTATCAATAACACTTGCAGCCTTCTCAACAAAAGATACAACATCACCCATATCAAGAATACGAGAAGTAATACGCTTAGCATCGAACTCCTCAAAATCTAACGGCTTTTCACCAGTACTAAGAAACTTGATAGGCTTACCTGTTACATGCCTAACACTAAGTGCAGCCCCACCACGTGAATCACCATCTATTCTTGATAATATAACACCAGAAATATTCAGCTTTTCTTCAAATGTGCTCGCAACAGTAACCGCATCTTGACCAATCATTGAATCTATCACGAGAAGAGTTTCTGTCGGATTAATCATCTTTTTAACCGAAGCGACTTCTTCAATCATTTCTTCATCAATATGCAATCTACCTGCACTATCGTAAATCACTACGTCACAACCTAATAATTTAGACTCAGATATTGCGCGTTTAGTGATTTCTAAGGGATTTTGCTCTTTTATAATTGGTAGCGATTCTACACCAATATCTTTTGCCAAAATCTTCAACTGGCCCTGCGCCGCTGGTCTGTAAGTATCTAGAGATACAAGAAGCACTTTTTTATTCTGGTCTTTAAGCTTCAAAGCAAGTTTAGCACTTGCCGTTGTTTTACCACTACCCTGCAAACCAACAATTAAAAGATTAGCAGGAGGAGTGCTACTTAAGTTTAATTTCGACTCATCAACATTAGGAGCCAAGAAACTAACCATCTCATCATTGATGATTTTTATCACCATCTGCGCAGGTGAAACAGATTTGATTACCTCCTGTCCTTTCGCCTTTTCTCGAACATTTTCTATAAACGCACGAACAACTGGTAAAGCAACATCTGCTTCTAATAATGCAACCCTAATATCACGCATTGCAGAATCAATTTGATCTTCTGTTAAAGCCCCAGTACCTTTAATTTTATCGAAAATTTTTGTTAAACTTTGTGTTAATGTTTGAAACATATGATTTTAAGACGTATATTTGAATTTAATGAATGCAGAATATGCTATTATTGCTATAAATTCAAGTGATACCAAATATAAACTATGATTTCTATTGATCCAAAAACCCAAGGCATTACTGGAACTACTAAACTAAAAAAATCTTCTAGTAAAAAAGGTAATGTAAAATTTGCCCCAACTAATAAAACACAAGAAAGCGCCTCAGGAGAGTCTGCCAGTGGAGTCGCTGACATAGGTGGAATGTTATTTTTACAAGAAGTTGACCAGCGCGCAGAGGATCAACAAAATCTTGAAGAATTTAGTAAACGCGCATTTGATACACTAAAACATCTTCAAATAGATTTATTACACGGAAATATCAAATCTAGGCATCTACACAACCTAAAAGACGCACTGCAAGGAAGCAAATTCATCATTGAAACTCCTGAACTAGCAGAACTTTCTGAAGAAATACAACTACGACTTGAAGTAGAGATAGCCAAAATAGAAGTTAATCAACAGTAATCTACAATCGATATAAAAGTCACAAAATATTTACCCAAGAGTTAATTAATTAACTATTAAGTTTCTAAATAACGTATTACTGCTAATATTTTATCTATATTTAACCCCAACTATGCATAAGAATCTAATTTTACCATTTGATCTAGAGATGGTTTATCAGTTCTAATTTGGTAATTTATGAGTCCAGCAAATAAGTGAGAAAAAGCGTTGATAGGTGATCTGTGCCTACTATGAATCAAAGTATTCAATGACTTCATAGAGGAGAATATAGTCTCAATAAAACTACGACGCATCAACATCATTTTATCTGTAGTATCCATTAAAATATTTTTCATATTCTTTTTGATTTTAGTAATCAAAGTCACTTTTTGTTCAAATAATTCAGCGGATAGTTTTTTGGATATATACCCTTTATCACCAATAAGTTTACCAGTAATACCTTTCACCATTTCCATAACTGGAGAACGATCATTAACGTTGCCACCAGTAATAGTCATACTTACAATTTCTCCGAATGTATTGAGAATAAAGTGCAACTTAAAGCCAAAAAACCAACCAGTAGAAGTCTTGCCTTTTTTAGCTAATCCTTTAAAAACTTTATGTCTTTTTTCTCGAAGATTATGACAAACAGCCATAGGCGTTGCATCTATAAACATATATTCTGTTACCTTACCTTCAAGGCTTTTAAGCATGCAAACCACAGCAGGGAAAGCAAGTTTTATTAGTGCTGTAAAGCGATCGTAATGTACTAAGTAGCTGAATAAGTTTCTGTGATTCCTCATAAGTTCTAGGTAAAAATATTTAAAGCATGACATTCCAGATTGATGGAAAGCTATCAGGATAGTTATTATTTCTGACAAGCTCATTTTACATGGTTTATTACGCTTTCTAATACCACTGGTAATGAGTGTCTTTTTGTACCAATTTTCAAATCCTTTACAAAAATCATCGACAAAGCAGAACAAACTATCGTAATCTATATTCATTGGGGTACCTTTTTTAGATTGCAAAAATACAGAATACCCCAATATCACTAGCTATGCAGTCCTTTTCTTATACATAGTTCGGGTTATATTTAATTACATGGGGAATAAAATAATGGCAAAAACACAAGAAGATTCGGGCTGGGAAAAAGTAAAAGATTTTTTTGGTTTTAAAAGTCGTGCAAAAACAACAACTTCTTCTACCACAATATCACTTTCTAGAGAAGAAGCAGACGCGATGAAACAAAAAGTCTTCGACCTCACCAAACACGCATCCAAGAGAGTAATAACACAATCTTTAAATGAAACGCTGAAATTTGCAGAAGAATGCAACCATGAATTCGATACGCCAAATGAAATAGAATTAGTTGGCTCCGATTCTTAAATTTCTTTCTTTCTTAAAACTATATAAGTTATTGTTACCGCACCTAAAACATAACAATAATACACTTTACCTATCACAGCTAGAGGTGATAGGTGAGCTACAGCACACACAAGCAAAATTTGCGCGCCATACGGTATAATTCCTTGAAATACGCACGAAAAGATATCAAGCCAAGCAGCGCTTTCATGAGGTTTTATTTTATATTTTTCTGCTATTTCTCTAGCTATCTCACCAGAGAAAATAATAGCCACCACATTATTTGCAAGTAATATATCAAACAATGAAACCAGTAAGGATATCAGAAGCTCTGCTGCTCTTTTACCAGCGTTCTTTGGTAATAATTTCGATATTTCTTGAGCAAATTCCTTTGAATTTTGATTTGATAATCCAGATAATGCACCAATCAATATAGATAAAAGCATAATCTCATGCATATCATAAAAACCTTTCGATATATCCTGCGCAAATTGCATAACACTATAATTATTTACAAGCACTCCAATAAAGCCAGAAAATATAAGAGACACAACAAGAATTATAAAAACATTAATACCAATAGCTGCCAAAATAATCAGAAAAATATATGGGGTAATAAGTAACAAACTATATTCACGATCTGCAATATCAATTGCAGGACTATCAGCAAATAACAAAAAGCAAACCGTTATCGCAGAAGCCATCAAAGCAACTTTCATATTTAGTTTTAGCTTCTCTTTTAAATTGGCCTCTTGCGAAGAAACTGATGCAATAGTAGTATCAGATATCACCGACATATTATCGCCAAACATTGCACCACCCACTAAAGTTGCCGCCCCTAACTCTAATCCAAACGCCCCTTGAGCACTCAGTTCAACTACAAGGCTAGCAAGAGCTGCTATTGTCCCCATTGACGTACCAATGGCTGTAGAAATAAGCGCACTAATAATAAATACACCAATTAACAAAAAACTTTCCGGTGTTGCAGTCAAAGCAAAATTAACTGTGGATTCAACGCTACCAATAGATTTGGTCACACTACTAAGCGCTCCAGCAAGCAAAAAAACTACACACATAGTGATGATATCAGGGTGCCTAGCTCCATCTAAAAAACTAGACATGGTTTCCTTCGTATCATTTTTATGCATTATCCAAGCAACAATCAATGATGGTAAAATTGCCGCAGTTGGAGGAATTTGATAAAATGCATTCTCAACACCTTGCATCGCAAAATACACCCCAGATCCAAAAAAGATCGAGACAAACAGCAATATAGGAATGAAATTTATAAAAATAGACATATTAGATAATTAAAACTACGAAAGTTAGTAGCATAACATGCAAACTCAAAAAATGAAAGATACGAAAAAAGGCGCCACTAAATAACTAGAAACGATATCGTTCCTGCACTGGGCAGGAATCTATATGGGAAACAAGGGTGGCCGCCTGAGTTTTATCTGCTAACTTAAGAACAATCTGTAAATATTCCTGGATCCCGGACCTTCATCCGGGATAACAGTTTAAATTCTTACTAAAAAAACGCCCTATTTCAGATCAATTTTTACATTGGCGCTATCTGCAAGCTTAGTGAAATATTTTTCCACTGCTTCACGAGATAACTTTCCTCTAATACCGGCAGCCGCTTGCTCTTTTGTTGGAACTTTTACGGCGCGTGAATTTAGCACTTTGATAATATGCCAACCAAATTGTGTTTTTACTGGATCAGATATTTCATCTTTTTTCATTGAAAAAGCTTTACTCTCAAATTCAGGAACTAACTGACCTTTAATCACATAACCAATTTCACCGTTATTAGCTT
Source organism: Rickettsiaceae bacterium (assembly GCA_965233855.1). GTDB lineage: Bacteria > Pseudomonadota > Alphaproteobacteria > Rickettsiales > Rickettsiaceae > Megaera_A. The sequence goes on from OZ247586.1 coordinate 1,330,490, forward strand.
TTGACCCTTCATCTTTAGAGAATTCTTTTACTAAAGCTTCAAATTTAGATCCTTTATTTAGTTTTTTCTTAATTTCTTTAGCTTTTTCCTCAGTGTCAACTAGGATATGACTAGCCTTTACTTCTCTTTGACCTTTTAAACTTTTAGCAAGTTTATCATACTCAGCATCAACCATTTTATCAGTTACCGCAGTCTTTAAATGACGCTCGATCAACTCTTGTTGAAGCATTTGAGACTCAGCAACTTTAAGCTTTTCTTGGAACTCTTTAGATTTTCTTATACCAAGTTTATCAGCCTCTTTTTCAAAAAGTTTCTGATTTATATACCCTCTAACTAGCAATTCTTGAACTTTTTTATCAAGCTCAGAAAAGTTTTTTCCTTTATTTTCTGCTTGCATTGCAAGCACAGGTTTAAATTGTTGCATCACCTGTTGCTCTGTAACTTTTCCGCCATCATATGTACCAACAACCTTATCTTTCACTGCTAGTGCGGGTGTTGATAACAAGGTGGCTGATAAGAACAATACTGCTAATTTTTTCATAATTTTACTATTTATATTTAATTTACTACTTCTAAAGTTTTTAAAAGCTCAACGAAACAAAGTCAATTCCTATTTACAATTTGTTTGAAAAATTAGTAAAATGCAATATCTTATATAAACATAAAATAATATTATCAGGGAATATCTAGTTCAATGTTTTCATTTCTTACTAAAATTTTTGGCACAGCCAACGACCGAATCATAAAGAAACTTCAAAAAGAAGTTCCTAAAATAAATGCGTTTGAAAAAGACTTACTTAATCTTACAGATGATGAACTAAAATCTAAGACAAACTACCTAAAACAAAAACTAGCTGATGGCCAATCACTGGATGACATAACATATGAAGCTTTTGCTGTTGTACGTGAGGCATCAAAAAGAGTTATAGGCCAAAGGCACTACGATGTGCAGCTTGTTGGTGGTTTAATATTACATAGAGCAATGATCACTGAAATGAGAACTGGTGAGGGTAAAACCCTAGTAGCTACTCTTCCCGCATATCTAAATGCTCTGTCAGGAAAGGGAGTTCATGTTGTTACGGTTAATGACTATCTTGCAAAAAGGGACTCCGAATGGATGGGAAGAATATTCGAATTTCTAGGACTCACGGTTTCATGTGTCATTGGTCAAATGGATGATGAAGAAAGAAAAGCTGCCTATGCTTGTGATATAACATATGCAACAAACAATGAACTTGGATTCGATTATCTCCGAGATAATATGAAATTCACCGAAGATTCGAAAGCTCAACGCCCATTTAATTATGCAATTATTGATGAAGTAGATTCTATCTTAATTGATGAAGCCAGAACTCCTTTGATCATCTCAGGACCAGTAGATGATAGCACGGAGCTTCACGGAAAAATTAACATCTTAGTCAAGAATTTAGAAAAAGGCGATTATGAAATCGATGAAAAAGCTAAATCAGTAACACTAACCGAAAGCGGAATTAACCGCATGGAACTAATGCTAGCTGAGAATGGTCTAATCATTCAACATTCCAGCCTGTATGATTTTGATAATCTAAGCCTTGTTCACTATATTAACCAATCATTACGCGCTCACTTTATCTTCTCTAAAGACGTTGATTATTTAATTTCTGAAAAGAAAGTAATGATTATCGATGAATTTACTGGAAGAGTGATGGATGGAAGACGCTATTCTGATGGCCTGCACCAAGCACTTGAAGCAAAAGAAAATGTTCCTATTCAGAATGAGAACCAAACTTTAGCCTCTATTACTTTCCAGAATTATTTCAGAATGTACCCAAAACTATCTGGTATGACTGGTACAGCGATGACAGAAGCTGGAGAATTGAAAGATATTTATAACCTTGAAGTTATATCAGTTCCTACCCACAATAAAGTAACAAGAATTGATCATGACGATGCTATATATGGCTCTACTGCTGAGAAATATAAAGCAGTTATTGAACTAATTAAAGATTGCTATAAAAAAGGCCAACCAGTATTAGTAGGCACAATTAGCATTGAAAAATCTGAAGAAATTTCAAAAGAACTTTCAAAAAACAATATAAAACACAATGTGCTAAATGCTAAAATGCACGAAAGAGAGGCGCATGTTATTGCACAGGCAGGACGACACGAAGCTGTAACAATCGCAACTAATATGGCTGGTCGTGGAACTGATATCATGCTGGGTGGTAATCCAGAAATGATGATAGAAGACATTGATAAAACACTCAATGAACAACAACAAAAGCTTGAAATTGATAGAATCACAAAGCTAGTCAAAAATGAAAAAATGAAAGTTTTAGAAGCTGGCGGTCTTTGTGTAATTGGAACAGAACGTCATGAAAGCAGACGAATTGATAATCAGCTCCGAGGCAGATCAGGGCGCCAAGGAGACCCGGGATCAACAAAGTTTTTTCTTTCTCTTGAAGATGATTTAATGCGTATCTTTGCTTCTGAAAGAATATCAGGAGTACTGCGTACACTTGGCTTAAAAGATGGCGAAGCTATACACCATCCGATGATCAGCCGTTCACTTGAAAAAGCACAACAAAAAGTTGAAGGTCATAACTATGAGATTCGTAAAAATCTTCTAAAATTTGATGATGTAATGAATGATCAACGTAAAATTATTTACGAACAAAGAAATGAAATTATAGCATCAAGTGACGTAAGTAGCTTTACGTCGAGCATGTTAGAACAACTTTGTCAAAAAATTACAGCAAATTTCATTGACGCAAATTCACTTCGAGAAGATTGGAAATTAACAGAGCTAAGTGCTGAAATTCAGCGCACTTTCAGCTTAAATATAACTCCAGATGAGATCGAGTCTATAGAAGGCGCAGAAGTAGAAATTGCTGTTAAACTAAACGAAAAAGTAACAGAATTTCTTGCCCAAAAAGACATAGAATATAGCGTGGAACTCATGAGATCCGCTGCAAAATATCTACTCTTAACAACGGTTGATCAGGTATGGAAAGAGCATCTACATAATCTTGATTATCTAAGACAAGGTATCCAGCTAAGAGCTTATGGCCAGAAAGACCCACTCAATGAATATAAAAGAGAGGCTTTTGGCTTATTTGAAAGAATGCTAGATCATTTAAGAGAATTATTCATTCAAAGACTATGTTTCTTACATATCGATACAGAACACGTAAATAAGCAATCAATGGCGCTTGCAAATAGAGAACTACAAGAAATGAGCACTAGCCGCTTAGATCCAGCTTTCAAAAAATATAACTCTGGTATAGATATTGAGGTAAAAGCAAAGCCTTTTAAATCGGCAATAAACCCTAAAGACAGGGACCCTAGTAACCCAGATAGCTGGGGTAAAATTTCAAGAAATGAACTATGTCCATGTGAATCTGGGAAAAAATACAAACATTGTCACGGGTTGGAGGCCTAAAAGAATGAAAAAACCAGTAATTGGAATCGTTTTAGATTTAGCAAAAGATGGAGGGAAGTATTCTTATTCCCCAAAACCATGGTATGCTCTTAGAGCCGATTATTCAAATATAATTGAAAAAGCCGGTGGAAATGCTATTTTGCTTCCATACTCTCAAGATATTGAATCACAACTAGATATAGTTGATGGATTGTTAATTCCAGGAGGGGATGAAGATATTAACCCTAAATTTTATGGACAAGAAATAAAATCTCATAAAGTAAAAATAAATGATACTCGAGCTTCATATGAGCTAGATTTAACTAAAGCTGCACTTGAAAGAAACATGCCCGTACTTGGGATCTGTAATGGCCTACAAATTATTAATGTTCTACTAGGAGGAACCTTAATTCAACATATACCAGATACTCATAAAAGCGACATCAACCACGAGCAACCAAACCCAAAATGCGCTCCAACTCACGACGTTTTAATTGAAGACAATACAATTTTATCGGAACTAGCTTCTGCTAAAACCATAAAGGTTAATACAACTCATCATCAAGCAATTGATCAGATAGCAAAAAATCTTACTATCTCAGCTAGAGCACCTGACGGTATTATTGAAGCAATTGAATCTAAAGATTATAAATTTCTTGTTGGTGTACAGTGGCATTCAGAATATCAAAACTCAGATCTAGACAAAAACTTATTCAAAAGATTTGTTGAAGAAAGCGCCAAGGTTGTATAGGATCTATTTTAATACAATCAAGAATTTAAACTAAGATGATGTACCCAATAGTAAGGCTTAGACGTAATAGACGAACAAACTGGCTAAGAGACTTAACTTCAGAAAATAGTTTACAAGCCTCTGATTTGATTTTACCAATTTTTGTAATTGATGGTGAAAATCTTAAGACTGAAGTAAAAACAATGCCGGGAGTCTATAGGCAATCGATTGATCAGGTTGTAGTCACAGCCTTAGAAGCAGAAAAAAGAGGTATAAAAGCTATTGCGCTTTTCCCATCAATTGATCCATCTTTGAAATCAGAAAATGCTGACGAAGCATATAATCTAGATAATCTGATTTGTCGAACTGTTAGATCATTAAAGAATGCTGGACTTACTATCGGTATCATTTGTGATGTTGCGCTTGATCCGTATACAACACACGGTCACGATGGAGTCTTAATCGATGGAGATGTAGATAATGACCAGACTGTTGAAGCTCTGTCAAATCAAGCTCTTGTTTTAGCAAAAGCTGGGGTAGATATCGTAGCTCCTTCTGACATGATGGATGGAAGAATAATGGCGATACGTGAAGATTTGGATGAAAGTGGCTTTATTAATGTCAATATTCTAGCATACGCTGCCAAATATAACTCTAGTTTCTACGGACCATTTAGAGATGCAGTTGGTAGCAATCAAAAAGACTATTTATGCAAAGCTTCCTATCAAATGGATGTTCGTAATAGCACAGAAGCAATGCGAGAGATTGAACATGATATCGAAGAAGGAGCAGATATGGTAATGGTCAAACCAGGAATGCCTTTCTTAGATATAATAAGTGAAGCAGCTCGCAGATTTGATGTACATATACTAGCATACCAAGTTAGTGGTGAATATGCGATGCTCAAAATCGCAGCAGAGAATGGGGCACTAGATTGGGAAAAAACAATCATTGAATCATTAATCTGCTTTAAAAGAGCCGGAGCGTCTGCAATTTTTACATATGCCGCTCTAGAAGCCGCAGAGTTAATTAACTAAAAATTAAATTATAATTATGGAAAACAATTCATCAAAAAAATTATCGAAAATTATAATTGCACTGAGCGCCATCATTGCTGCAATTTCATTATATATTCTAATAGCAATAGAACTTCCAGATAAGCCACTTGCTGGTCAAGGAGGGGCGCCAAATGAAGAAGCATTAATCGGGGGAGAATTCACCTTAACAGACCATAATGGTAATAAATTTAATAATAATATGATGCAAGGCAAATTAAGCTTAGTATATTTTGGCTTCACATTTTGTCCTGATATTTGCCCAACATCACTACAAAAACTTACAAATGTTCTTACTACATTAGATAAATATAATATCGACGTATTACCAATATTCATCACTGTTGATCCATCAAGAGACACTCAAGAATTACTAAAAGAATATCTTGGACATTTTCATCCAAAATTTCTAGGACTTACAGGAACGGAAGAAAAGATCCGTGAAGTAGCCGATCTATATAAAGTCTTTTATGCGAAGGCTGAAGGAGCGGACAAAGCTGGAGATAAATACATGCTTGATCACTCTTCTTTTGTATATCTTATGGATAAAAATGGAAAATACCTCAAGCATTTCTATATGACTTCCAAAGCCGAAGAAATAATTGAATTCATAAGAACTCATCAATAAGTAGCACTTGCTCAAAAGTGAATTTTGCTTTATTATCCGGCCTCAATGATAGTGCAATCAGCTCTATTATACCCAGGAGAGGTGGCCGAGTGGCTGAAGGCGCACGCTTGGAAAGCGTGTATGCGAGCAATCGTATCGAGGGTTCGAATCCCTTCCTCTCCGCCAGATTTTATTTCTCGAAAAGTTGCTTATGAATTTTTTGTAAATTCTAGAGCGCTTCAAAACCCCAGTATTCATAGGCTTTAGCAAGTTTAATCTACGCAACACATGCGTACCTAGAGAATCGCAAAAATCACCCCAAAATCTCCCTTTTTACTCTCCGTTTCTCCGTTACATGCGAACGTCCGACCCGAAGGTACGCATCTATCAACCCCTTAATTTTACTGAGTTTTTGCAATTTTGGTATTTTGAGGTTCGTTTTTGAAAAGCAGGTGGAGGAGTACTCCTCGTCAGAGAAATCTCCTGACTTCAATTCTTGACATTAGTAAACTTGCATATAATATGAGTGACAGAATCAATTTTTAATGTAGGTAACTTATGTGGATTAGAGAGCATAGCAAGTTTTATCCTGATATCTCCGCTGAGGCTATTTGGAAGATATGGGTAGATATCAATAACTGGCCTAATTGGCACGGAGATTTGGATTATTGCAAGCTTAATGGCAATTTTAAGGTGGGTAATCATTTTATGCTGAAGCCTAAAGGTGCGCCAGCAGTTAAGATTATACTGACTGAAATTAATGAGATGCAGAATTTTACTGACTGCACAAAGTTCTTCGGAGCTAAAATGTACGATACCCATAGCATGGAAGTGAAAGGTGACGGTGTTCTGCTTTCGAATAAGTTGGTGGTTACCGGACCCTTAAAATGGCTTTGGATCAAGCTTGTGGCAAAGCATGTTGCGGATACCGTTCCAGATGAGATGGACTCTTTAGTTAACCTTGCTAGAAACAAAGGCTGAAAGATATGACTAATCCACCATTTGGCTTTGATGCACCCGAAGACAGCCCTGGTTTTTTGCTATGGCAAACAACTATTTCTTGGCAACGCATGATTAAGAAAGCATTAGAGCCACATGACATCTCCCATGCCCAATTTGTTATTATGGCTATATTGCTTTGGTGGCACGGCCAAAAGAAAGATGTGACCCAAATTGATATTATCACAATGTCTAAACTAGATAAGATGACTGTTTCAAAATCATTAAAGAAATTGGTTGGGATGGATTTGGTAGCAAGGCATGAAAACCAAGAGGATACTAGGGCTAAATCCGTGCAATTAACAAAATTGGGGGTGGCTTTAGCACGTAAGTTAGTACCCATTGTAGAAGGAGTAGACGAGGATTTTTTTGGCAAGATTCCGAAAAAACAGGAAAAAGATTTGATTGTAATTTTACAAAAATTAACGGTGATAGAAGGTGTTGACAAAGCTTGATCTTAAAGATAAAAAAAACATCACTTGCTTATATGATGCTATTATTTTAGATGTTATATTAACCTGCTTCGCTAAACTCAAGGCTAAACTTAAATTTCCTTCACCAACTAGTAGAGACGCTCCTGCATTAATACGATTAACAAAATTTATATTGAGATATACTTTTCATCAAATAACATAACTTGTTATCAAGTTCTTTTATCTTATTTCCAGGAAGTGGTGATGCATTGTTTTCAAAATACTTTATTCTTATATCGAATAATTGCATTCTTAATTCTAATATTTGAATTGCGTAGCTAATCGCTCTTTGATTTGTAAACATGTTAATTGCTTCATTGTAAATATTATTCTTAATATAATAAGCCAACAGGTTAACTATCACTAAGGACTAGATGGGATATAAGAATTGTAATATTGGTAAATATATTAGTTTACAGATCTTGAAAAAGGTTCGAATAACGTACCAAACACCCCAACATCTCTAAAAAATATATTTTCTTCTATTTTAGCAAAAACGATCAAGCGTACTTTCAATAATTACCATAATATTATATGTGTAAATAGGTAAATGAGTATGGATCACTATGAATTACAAAGAACGTATCAACAGAATTATTGATTTTATAGGGAAGAATCTTGATGAAGAACTTACCTTAGATGAACTCTGCAAGGTTGCTTGTTTTTCAAAACATCATTTTCATCGCCTTTTTACAGCACATAGTGGTGTATCCTTGCAAAGCTATATCAAATGGCTCCGGCTTAAACGAGCCGCACACCAATTGACTATGTATAAAAAGGATACGATTATTAACATTGCTTTGGATGCAGGTTTTGAATCTCATGAATCATTTAGCAGAGCTTTTAAACAAATTTGCAAGCAATCTCCTAGTGAATTTAGAAACGAAGCAAATTGGTACGCTTGGGAGAATCCACCATATTCATTGCAAATAAAAGGGAAAAAAATTATGACAATAACAATTAAAGAATTACCTTCAAGAAGGTTAGCCGTTATGGAACATTATGGTGATCCGATAAAATTATCTGTTACTTTAGATAATTTAATATCATGGGCAAAATCACAGCCTATAAATTTAAAACCAAAATCTGGTGAAGCATTTGGCTTTGGATATCATGACCCCAGATAGGTCCCAGCTGAGGAATTTCGTTTTGATTTAGCTCTTAATATTCCAGAAAATTTTAAACTAAATAACCAAGTTATAGAAAAATCTCTACCATCTGGCAGATACACCATCACAACACACAAAGGTTCTCGTGACAATATTGGTGACACTATTTAACCCGAACTATGTATAAGAAAAGGACTGCATAGCTAGTGATATTGGGGTATTCTGTATTTTTGCAATCTAAAAAAGGTACCCCAATGAATATAGATTACGATAGTTTGTTCTGCTTTGTCGATGATTTTTGTAAAGGATTTGAAAATTGGTACAAAAAGACACTCATTACCAGTGGTATTAGAAAGCGTAATAAACCATGTAAAATGAGCTTGTCAGAAATAATAACTATCCTGATAGCTTTCCATCAATCTGGAATGTCATGCTTTAAATATTTTTACCTAGAACTTATGAGGAATCACAGAAACTTATTCAGCTACTTAGTACATTACGATCGCTTTACAGCACTAATAAAACTTGCTTTCCCTGCTGTGGTTTGCATGCTTAAAAGCCTTGAAGGTAAGGTAACAGAATATATGTTTATAGATGCAACGCCTATGGCTGTTTGTCATAATCTTCGAGAAAAAAGACATAAAGTTTTTAAAGGATTAGCTAAAAAAGGCAAGACTTCTACTGGTTGGTTTTTTGGCTTTAAGTTGCACTTTATTCTCAATACATTCGGAGAAATTGTAAGTATGACTATTACTGGTGGCAACGTTAATGATCGTTCTCCAGTTATGGAAATGGTGAAAGGTATTACTGGTAAACTTATTGGTGATAAAGGGTATATATCCAAAAAACTATCCGCTGAATTATTTGAACAAAAAGTGACTTTGATTACTAAAATCAAAAAGAATATGAAAAATATTTTAATGGATACTACAGATAAAATGATGTTGATGCGTCGTAGTTTTATTGAGACTATATTCTCCTCTATGAAGTCATTGAATACTTTGATTCATAGTAGGCACAGATCACCTATCAACGCTTTTTCTCACTTATTTGCTGGACTCATAAATTACCAAATTAGAACTGATAAACCATCTCTAGATCAAATGGTAAAATTAGATTCTTATGCATAGTTGGGGTTATTATAGTTTCAAGTTTTAGTAAATTATTCTGTTTTATATAATCTTTAAATTTGGTGTTTTTTTCAAGAATATTTGTCTTATCTTCAAAGCTAAAAAACCTTATCTCAAATTTTTTGCCTTTGATTTCTATTATCGTACCTGGAATTGACTTATTAACAAATTTTGATGATGCGCTATTAGCAATATTTTCATTTGTTTGAATAATATCTTCAATTGTAAGGTTGCCTGCCTTATGGTGATGAGGTAAGTTTTTAGAAGCTAGGCTGTTAGTTGAGAATATAAAAATGATAGTAAAAATATGCTCTTTAGGGCTTTTGAAAAATTGACCATATTATTATATGCTTTTTAAATGATTTGATTATTTAAAATAATACCAATTAGTTCATGAATTGGAAGCGTTATGAATTTCTTTGGTAGCTTTTCATGGTAAATTGAGTCTGTAATATAAATTTTACTAATTTCTGAATCCTTAATTTTTTCAATTGCACCATCTGAGAGAACGGCATGGGTTACAATTGCTTCTACAGATTTTGCTCCTTGTTTTAAGAGTAAATCAGTAGCCATACAAAGCGTACTTGCTCCATCAACTATGTCATCAACAATAATACAATGCTTGTTGCTAACATTTCCTATAACTTCGCTCATAGAGCAATTATTATTTATATCTCTAGTTTTATTGACTATTGCTAAATCTGTTCCAAATAGTGAGCTATAATTTCTAGCTCTTGGGGTTCCTCCAATATCAGGTGATACAATTATAGTATTTTGTTTATTCTCGCCAACAGAGAAAAAAAGACTTTCAGTACTTAAGTTAGTTATAGGAATATTGAATATTCCCTCTAATTGAGTTGAATGCAGATCAAGAGTAATGACATGAGTAATGCCAGCAGCTTCTATCATTCTAATTACTAAGCTTGCAGATATTGGGCCATTTTTATGGGTGCAACGATCTTGTCTGCTGTAACCAAAATATGGAATGATAGCAATGATATTTTTGGCACCTGCTCTTTTTGCGGTATCTGCGAGTAGAAGTAATTCCATTAAATGATCATTTACTGGAGTGCTAGTCGATTGGACAATAATTATATCTTTTCCAATATTTCCATCTACTTGAACTTTTAATTCTCCATCATTGAAATTATTTATTGTCGTCGTTAATAATTCCGCATTTATTTCATTTGAAATTCTGGCCGCTAGATTCGGGTTACTTAATCCTGAGATTATTTTCATAGTTTTCTTTAAATTATAACTAATATCGGATATATCTTATTGCATAAAATAGAACATATACAAGTGATAAATTTTTCTATGAATAAGATTCTTTGTTTTGACGTATCAAATAATAGTGCTTCTGTTGCAATAGCTAGGGGGCAGGAGATTTTGTCGTTTGAGCAAGAGTTTACGCCGTCAGTGCAGGCAGAAAAATTATTAGTAATGATAGAGTTAGTACTTGAGAAGGCGCAAATGCAATATTCAGATCTCGATTATTTAGCTGTTACAATTGGACCAGGGAGTTTTACAGGTATAAGAATCGGTTTGGCTGCAGCTAAGGGAATAGTTTATGCAAGTCAGGTTAAAGGAGTTGGTATTACAAATTTTGAAGCTGCTTTTTATCGCTTAAAGATGCAGGTCAAAGAGTTTGATTCTGCTGTAATTTTATTAAATGCATATAGGAATCAGCTGTATGTTCAACAATTTTTTCAGAATGGGAAAAAAAGTGATCCTGTTTTAATGGATATATCGGATGTAAAAAATTATTTAGCTAGTCAAAGTGGAAAAATTATTTGTGCCGGCAGTGGTTTAAAGGAAATATACGAACAAATAAAATATACAGATAATGTATTTTGTCTTCCTAGGTTTCCTATGATTAGAGCAATTCATATTGCGAGATATGCAGATGATATAATAAATTCTGGTAAATGGGATTCTATTGAGCCGCTTTATATAAGGCCTCCAGATGCAATTCCTCCGAAGTAAAGAGTTAGTTTAGAAGGTAAATTAAAAAAGGCTCTAGAGAAGCTAGTATAGATTCTCTAGAGCCTTTTTTGTTATATTAAGTTATCTTAGAACTTAAATCCTATTCCAGCGGAAATTACTAGTGGGTTCCATTCTACGGTAGAAGCAACATCAGATGCAGAACCTAAAAAACCTTTTTTAAATTTTATTTTTGATTTTAGAAAAAATTGGCGCACATCAAAGGTAAATATCATGTCATCTTTAGAGATGAAGTCTATACCAGCTTGTAGCACAGCTCCATGGCCAGTTGAAACCTTAATAGCCTTAGATCGTGAATGCATGAAAGCGCCATGATAGCCACCACCAACATATGGTCTAATAGCTCCAAATGGAGCTATATGGTATTGAGCAGTAGCTGATGCTGGTATGTAAAATATTTCATTATTTTTCCCTGCTTCACCTGAACCATTACCAAAAGATTCAGAAGCCTCATTTAGGGCGGATTTTTTAACTCTTATCAGGCCGAAACCAAGTGATAACTCAGCTGCAATATTCTCTGTGAAAAAATATGTAGTAGCTGTATCAAATCCATAACCGTTTTGTGCAAAAGATTTTGGTTTTGGGCTATTAGAAACTGACGCAGGCAATTTAGATAATTTTGCACTAGTGTTTAAATAAAAGCCGCGAATTTTGAATAATAGATCTCCCTCATCTTCGTAATAATCGTTTTTATACTCACTTGCTGCCGCATTGAATGTAAATAATATTGCAAATAGAACAAGAATTTGCTTAGTAAATTTCATGATAAACCTTTAATTTAAATTTTATGTATTGTCTGACATTTTAGTGCAAAACTGTAGAAATTGCTCTTTTAGAATTTATCTAGAACTAGTTTGATGATTTTGTGAAAATATTTAGTGTGAATAATACAACATTGGAGGTTTCGTAAAAAACTCCTTCACTAATTATGGAAAACACTATATCATTGTGCCTAATTTTTTATAATAAATTTGTGAGCTAAAAAATGGACTCTAAGCTTCGTATGTATTTTGTAGGTGTTTCCTGGTTTGTTTTAAGCTTAATCAGTAGCTCTATTAATGATGTTATATCAAAATATGCAGGGGTTCGTTTGCATAGCTATGAGATTGTATTTTTTAGATTTATGTTTGGTACAATTACTCTGATTCCATTTGTTATGTATTATGGTGTATCAACCCTGAAAACTAGTAGACCTACTGTACATTTTATGCGTGGTCTATTATTATTTTTGGGAATTGCAGGATGGACATATGGATTGACACTAGCTCCAGTAACAACAGCCACTGTAGTTAGTTTTACTATACCAATTTTTGTTTTAGTTCTTGGTGTTTTCTTTCTTAGTGAACATATTATTTGGCAAAGATGGTTGGTAACTGTTGTAGCATTTATAGGTTTAGTTATTACGCTAAATCCAAATGCTGAAGAGTTTAATCCTGAGGTCTTAATTTTTGTAGCTTCTGCTGTTTGTTTTGCGATTTTGGATATTATAAACAAAAAGTTTGTTATTAAAGAATCGATGATCAGTATGTTATTTTATTCAGCAATTGTAACAGCAATTTTAGCTTTTCCATTCGCATTACAATACTGGGTTGTTCCTACTGCAGAGGAGTTAGTATTGTTATTTATTCTTGGTGCAAGTGCAAATCTAATATTGTTTTTCTTACTTAAAGCATTTGCGGTTGCCGATGCTACAGCTCTTGCGCCGTATAGGTATTTTGAGTTAGTAGTTTCAGCTATCATTGCTTATATCGTGTTTCAGGAAATTCCAACTGAGGCGACAATTTGGGGAGCAATTATTGTAATACCTTCTACTTTGTTTATTATTTATTCAGAGAAGAAGCAGTTCAGTAAAGAGAGTTAGAAGTAATAACATTCGTCTGAATCAGTTTTGAAACATGTGATTTTAGCGACTTAATCTACTGGTTCGTCTACTATAATCTTTCAATATGGGAGAGAGAAAATGAAAAAACACAAATTAGTGTTAACGAGCGGTGTAGCAAATACATTTGAATGGTATGATTATGCCCTATTTGGGAACTTTGCGCCTATAATTGGACAGAAATTTTTTCCAGATAGTGACCCAAGCACAGCCTTATTGCAGGCATTTTTGGTTTTTGCAGTTGGGTATCTGATGCGTCCAATTGGTGGTATATTCTTTGGTATTATTGGCGATAGGCTTGGGAGGCGTACTTCTCTTAGTTTAGCAATAATGTGTATGGCCATCCCGACAGCAGCTATTGGTTTTATTCCAACATATGAAACTTGGGGAATAACTTCTACTATTTTAATGATATTTGTTCGTATGTTGCAAGGTTTATCGATGGGCGGAGCGCTAACAGGTTCTATTTCATTTGTGATCGAGCATTCAGAGAAGAAACAAAGAGGTTTATTTGGCAGTATCTCTATGATGAGTATATGCGTTGGGATATTACTTGGGTCATTAGTTTCTTATTGCGTTAAGAACGCTTTTTCGGCAGATCAATTTGACTTATGGGCATGGAGAATTCCATTTATTTTAGGTATAGCGATTTTCTTTGCAGGAATTTATATTAAAAATAATACTTTGGAAACGCCGCTTTTTGAAGAAGCTAAATATCGTGGTGAAGTAGTTAAATCTCCATTGAAAACAGTTATGAAAAATCACTGGTTTGATATGTTGATTTCAATTTTAATCAATGCTACTGGGTCTATAATTTTTTATCTTGAGGCTATATATTTGATTTCATATTTAAAAATTAGTCGTGGTTTTCCTGAGAGTGACGCAAGTTTTTTAGTAAATTCTTGCTATGTTATAATGATTTTCGTTACTTTGTTTGCCGGATGGCTATCAGATAAAATTGGCAGAAGAAAGATCTTTGTTTGTAATATAATATTTATTATTATCGCAAGTCCATTTCTTTTAAGTGTGATGGAGTCTGCAAGTTTTGCATATGTTATAGTTGCTCAAATTATCATTGCGATAATGGCAGCAATGTATATTGGTCCAGAGCCGGCGCTACAGGCTGAATTTTATCCAACATCTATAAGAAACACTGCTCTATCAATTTCATATAATACTGCAACAAGTGTATTTGGTGGGACGGTACCATATATTATTGAATCACTGGTACAGAATACAGGTACAATAACATCAAGTGTGTATTATATTATATCGGCAGCAGTTGCTAGCCTAGTGGCATTATATTTCTATAAAGATAGATCTTTGGAAGATCATGCAGTCCATATAAGTTAATTTTTTTATTGTCAGAGTAAATTAGAATCTGCTTATGGTTAATATTTTTTTGTGAATGATTTTGAAAATGAAGTAGATTTAGTAAAAAGAATTTTACCTCATACTAAATTTAGAAGAGCAGAGCAGCAGCTAATTATTGCGAATAGCAAAAAATTTATGAATAAGATAAGAGATGATAGTAGCTTTTCTATGGAAGAGTTTCTTCATAGATTCAGCCTATCTGAAGATGAAGGGGTGGCAATACTTGGTCTTGCTGAAGGGTTACTTAGAATTCCAGACTTTTCCGTTGGCTCTGAACTGGTAAAAGATAAATTATCTGCTAAGAATTGGGAAAATTTTTTATTTAAACGTACTAAATCATTTAAAACTATTTTTGCATCATTTGGTTTATATTTCTCAGGTAAATATTCTGATATTATAAAATCTAAAAATATTGTTTCTAAGCTTTTTGAAAGAGTTGGTCAGGGTGCTTTTGTTAGTATTTTAAAATCTGCGATATTATATTTGAGTAAGGAATTTGTTTTTTCAGATGAAATGCATTCTGCATTAGAAAAATGTAGTGATTATTCAAAATATAAATTTGCTTTTGATTTATTAGGTGAATCCTCTAGAACTCTTGAGCAATCTAATATTTATTATAAGCAATATCAAGATGCTGTAAAACTTATTTCATCTGCTTTTCCTTATAATGGTGAGGAATTGTCAGATAGGCCAAACTTATCAGTTAAATTAACAGCTTTATATCCTAGATTTGAACTTTCTAAAATTGAAGATATAGAGAAAGATTTATTTCCAAAAGTTGTAAAGCTTGTGGAAGAAATTAAAGATAAGAATTTAACGATTACTTTTGATGCAGAAGAATCTTATCGATTAGATATATATTTATTATTTATAGATAAGCTTTTGAAGCATAAATCTTTTAAGGATTTTGAAGGGATTGGTTTGGTGTTACAAGCTTACCAAACAAGAAGTTATGAATGTCTAGATTATATTATTTTCCTTGCAAAAAGTTTAAAGAAAAAGATACCAATCAGGTTGGTTAAGGGCGCATATTGGGATTCAGAGATAAAACATGCGCAGGAGCAAGGTTTAAAGCATTATCCAGTTTTTACTAGGAAAGATTATACAGATTTGAATTATGTTGCTTGTGCAAAGAAAATGCTTGAAAATGATGAACATATTTATGCACAATTTGCAACGCATAATGCTGTAACAGCAGCTACGGTTATGGAGATATCTGGTGATAAATCTTATGAATTTCAAAAGCTTTATGGGATGGGTAATGCTTTGCATGCGGAGTTGCTTAATAATAGAAATATTAGGATTTATGCTCCTGTCGGTACGACAAAGGATTTACTTGCTTATTTAATGCGTAGAATGCTTGAAAATGGAGCATCAGCAAATTTTGTTAGTAAAGTGAATTCATTAGATATTGGGCTTGGTAAGATTGCTTATGATGTGAATGATAAGGCGTTGAGTTTGCTAGATAGCGCTAGTAAAATTGAGCTCCCTGAAAATATATATCCAAATAGGAAGAATGGTATGGGATACGAATTAGGTTATAAAAATAATTATGATTATATTCAAGAAAAAGTAGCGAGTTACTTTGATAAGGTTCATAAAGTTGGATCGATTATCAATGGTAAGGAGAGCGCTATAGTAAAAAATTCAAAGGAAGGTTTTTGTCCAGCTCGATCGGCTGAGAAATTTTCAACTATCGGTGATTGTGTTGAAGCTGAAATCAAAGATGCAATTAACTATGCTTGTGGTGGTTTTGAGAAGTGGAGTGAGGTCAACGTTGAAAAGCGAGCAATTATACTTGAGAAAATAGCTCAGCTCTTTGAGGATAATAAATTTGAGCTATATGCTTTACTTATAAAAGAAGCTGGAAAGTCAATTCATGATGCTATTAATGAGGTAATTGAGTCTATTGATTTCTGTAGATACTATGCTTTGCAGGTAAAGTTAATAATGGTAGAAAGAGAACTTCCTGGACCGACAGGTGAAGTAAACAGTCTAACTATGCATCCGCGTGGGGTATTTTTGTGCGTGAGCCCTTGGAATTTTCCATTTGCTATTTTTGCTGGTCAAATAGTTGCCGCATTAGCTGCAGGAAATAGCGTAATCGCAAAGCCATCTGGTCAAACTCCGGTAATAGCAAATTTTGTTGTGAAATTAATGCATAAAGCTGGTCTGCCAAAATCAGCTCTACATCTTGTTATTACATCTGGGAATAATATTAATAAATATGCAGTAGCTGATGAGAGAATAGCTGGTGTTGCTTTTACAGGATCATGTGGCGCAGCACAATCAATCAATTCAACATTATCAACCAGACAGTCTAGTATTGTGCCATTTATTGCAGAAACTGGTGGGCAGAATGCTATGATTGTTGATAGTTCAGCTCTTCTAGAGCAAGTGACTGATGATGTTCTTACTTCGGCATTTTATTCGGCAGGGCAGAGATGTTCAGCTCTTCGTATGTTATATGTTCAAGAAGAAATATATGATGAACTATTTGCAATGTTAAAAGGTGCAACTGAATTAATAAGAGTTGGAGATACTTCTGATTTTGCTATTGACGTTGGGCCTGTGATAGATGAATCTGCTAAAAATATTTTAGACTTACATATTGAGGATATGAAGAAGAAAGGACATAATATATATGTTCATCCACACAGTGGTAAGATAAAGAACGGACATTATTTTTATCCACATATTATTGAGGTTAAATCGATTAATGATATTCCGGATGAAAAATTTGGCCCTATTTTGCACATTACTAAATTTAAATCAAAAAATTTGGATAAGGTTATAAAGGAAATAAACGAGTGTGGTTTCGGTTTAACTTTTGGTGTGCATTCTAGAATAGAAGAGAAAATAGAATATATTAGATCAAAAATTAAAGTTGGAAATTTTTATGCTAACAGATCAATAGTTGGGGCTAAGGTTGAGTCACAACCATTTGGTGGAGAAAATAAGTCAGGCACTGGCTTTAAAGCCGGTGGTCCTAATTATTTATTGCGTTTTGTGACTGAGCGTACGACATCAATAAATACAACAGCTTTTGGTGGTGATGTAGAATTGTTGA
Organism: Rickettsiaceae bacterium; assembly: GCA_965233855.1. Classification (GTDB taxonomy): domain Bacteria; phylum Pseudomonadota; class Alphaproteobacteria; order Rickettsiales; family Rickettsiaceae; genus Megaera_A. The sequence goes on from OZ247586.1 coordinate 1,348,320, forward strand.
ATAGTTGATATTTTGGATTGCTTTTTTAGGAATTAATTAATTCAGCAAGTTTTTCCTCACAAATACCATATTGTTTCCATGAGCATCCGTTACATGCTTTGTGGAATTTTTTTATAGTCATGTTTTGTTTGATACGGTTCTTTGCTTGTTTCCAACTGATAGTATTGCCAGTTTTGAAAGATAAAATATCTTTATGAGCATTATCAAGTCTGAGAATTTTTTCTTGAGTCTTGCAAATAATTTCATCAATTTTATTTGGGCAAGCGCTGCATATACTGTCCATATATTCAGTAACTTCAATAGGTGTATCTTCATCCTCGTTCAAGATTTGAACGATCTTTTTATAATTTTTGATAAAACCAAGAGAATATCCCTTGCCTTTGAAAGCAAGGGTACACATAAAATGATGGGGTCTAAATTTTATTGAGGCCATTTTTAATAAGCTTTACAGATGAGCCTGTGAAAATGGCTTTGATAATACCTAGGATAATAAAAGGATATAAGCCCAAATCTAGTGCTCTTTCAATTCCGATAAATAAGGCAAGTTGAGGGATACCAACTATAAATAAACAAGCAGATCCAATTGCGCTATATGCAACTAGCTTCAACCAACTATCTTCACCAAATTTTTCTCGCAATGATGTGACAACGTAAATACATAGAAGCATACCAATAATATAGCCACCTGTTGGCCCCATTAAAATTTGTATTCCTCCTTTAAAACCAGCAAATACTGGCATACCGACTGCTCCAAGTGATATAAAACTAATCATTGATTGTAGAGCTTCTTTTTTTTTATAGCAAAGAGCGATGATCAGAACTCCTACACTATATAATGTTATAGGCACCGGCTTTAGAGGTATTTGAACTTGAGCGCATAGAAAGATAAGCGTGGTTCCTAGTGATATTCTTAATAATTTAGAATTAATGTAAGAAGGTATTTTATTTATGAAAGTTTTCATTATCACCTCTTAAATGATATAGAGAATTGCCAAATTCTAAAGGTAAGTTTATGGTTAGTCAAGTTACATATAATTTTACTTTATTGGTTAGTAATAAATTCTTCAAATTTTTCTAATGCTTCTGGCATGTTTTTTCTACCAAATCCTATGCGAAAATGTGATGATTCGTATGAATATGCTGATGCAGGAAGTAACAAAACTCCTGCTTGGTTACTAGTTCATTGCAAAAATCATCTACTCCTTTATTTCCTAAATATTCTACAAAACCAACGCAGCCACCTTGAGGTCTTATCCATCGAAAAATATTAGAATTCTGTTCAAAGAATTTATCAAGTAACTTTAGGTTTGACTTAACAATATTGTTGTTTCTTTCTAAAATTTTTGCAGAGTTTTTTAAGCCAATTAGGCTGAGTATTTCTGCAGGTGAACTGTTGCATATTGTTGTGTAATGTTTTATTTTTCGGATTTTATCTATAATTTCTTTATTTTGACAAGCTATCCACCCAATTCTAAGCCCAGGCATGCCATAAGCTTTGCTCATAACACCAAGTGAGATTGCTTTTTCATATATATTTGCAGCAGTAGGTGCCCAATCTTCGATTGGATTTCCGAGTAACCTGTAGACTTCATCAGAAAAAAGCCATAAATCATTCTTGCGTAGTAATGTTATCAATTCTTGTTGCTCATTAGGTGTCATGACCTGTCCAGTAGGATTATGAGGGAAATTTATTATTACTATTTTTGTGTTGGGTTTGATAGCGCGTTCTATAGCGTTAATATCAATTTTCCAATTATCTTTCTGGTTTAATTCAATTTCAGTTACATTTGATTTACGAAATTTAGGAATTTCCAAAAGAGATTGGTAGCATGGTGTGAGAACAATTGCATGATCATCTTGACCCAAGAGTGCGGATAGTGAGCAAAAAATTCCTTCTTCGGCGCCAGCAAAGCATAAGATATTATCTTTATCTAGATTCGGAAAATCTTGTTTTGCTATTGTTTCTCTGAGTTGAGGCAATCCTTGGTCTTCTGTATAGCTAAGCTTTAAGTTGTTCCATAACTTTAAGTCTTCTTCTGAAGCCATTTTAATTATTTCGTTCATTTTCCAGCTTTCAGAGTCGCTATTGCATAGAAGATATGGGGCTTTGAACTCATACTTTGCTAGATATTCTTCTAGTTTAAAATCATTTATCATTATTATTTCTCCATTCTTTTAAATATTTAAAAATAGTTGCTCTGCCCATTTTGAGTGATGATGCGATATGGTCTGCTGCATTTTTTTCTTTGAAAGCGTTTTGTTTATATAGTTTGAGAATAAATTTTTTCTTCATTTTTGAAGTCAGTTCTTCAAGTGTTAATTGTTGCGTTTTAAGTTCTTCTATTATCCAATTATCTATTTTTTCTTTATAATCATTTTGAAATAGTATTGTTGGCTTTGAATTAGTTTTAACGTTTAAAAAGTTATCGGATATAGATTGCATCTGGGTAAATATAGAAATATCACAATTTATACAGATTAATTCTTTAACTACTGAACCTTCATATATGGGTATAGAAATTGATCTTAGCTCCTTCTCATTGATCGTAATATAATTATAGACTAAGTTATCTATATTTCTGTAATCTGCAGTTTGCTCTAGATAAGAAGTGTCACCAATAATACGTTTTGTTAAAGTGCCTTTTTTATAGATTATTTTATTGCTTTCAATGCTATGGATGACAATCTCTATAAGTGAAGGTAGAAGGTTGTGAACCCCTTCCAATAGTGCAATTATTTCTTTATTCATTATGATATTTTTTTACTTGTCTGAATTTAATTCATATAGATTTTTTAGTATATGTCAAGTAAGTATATTGACATATACTGATATATTTGCTAACGTTTGATCATCTTAATTAGTTTAGTAAAAGTCATGAATAATAATCTTTAAGCCTGCTCCACTTTGAATTTGGAGCGTTAAAAATTTCCAAATTTGCTTAAAAATTATTTTATGATAATACTAAAAATACGAGAGTTATCTCTTCAGTTCGCTTCAAATATTTGTTTTGAGAATTTCACTACTCAAATAATGCAAGGTCAAAAAATTGCTATTATTGGCAATAATGGTTCTGGTAAAAGAAGTTTATTGAAATTATTAAGATGTGAAGTTGATCTAATTTCTAATCAAATAAAGTTTAAATCTAATTTAAGTGTTGGATATGTTGATCAGATAATAGAAAAACATGAGAATTTGAGTGGGGGTGAGCGGTTTAATAAAGAATTCTTTCAGAAAATTGAATCAAATCCAGATTTATTATTGCTTGATGAGCCAACTAATCACCTAGATATTCATAATAAAGAATCATTGATTTCTATAGTAAATGCGCTACCTTGTGCGGTCATTTTTGCCACTCACGATAAAGAGTTAATAGATCGGTGTGCTGAAATAATATGGCATATTGATAATGGTATTGTTCATCAATTTAGAGGCAATTATGAAGAGTATATTAGGCAGCACGAAAATAATAAAGCTAAGCTCAAACAACAATTATGCAAGCTGAGTAGAGATAAGTTTACTGTGCATAATAAATTGATGAAAGAGCAAGAGCGCGCTAAAAAAAGTAGGCAATATGGACAAAATAAATATAAAGGAGATAAGCTTAATTTAAGTGCAAAAAAAAGAAAAGGTGAGACTACGACTGGAAATCGAAAATCAGATATATCTCACTATAGGAATGAACTAGTAGAGAAATTGGATTCTATTTATAGACCTAAAAAAATTATTCCTAAATTTGCTTTTAATCAAATAAAGATTCGTAAAGAAAGAAATTTATTAGAAATTAGGCATGGTTCAATTGGTTATCATGATATTATTTTAAATAATATATCTATACAATTGGAATCAGGTCAAAGGCTCGCAATACAAGGTAGAAATGGCTCAGGTAAGACAACGTTAATAAAAGCAATCATGTCGGATGATCAAGTCGCAATTGCTGGAGAATGGATTGTTCCTCAGAGTCAAGATATAGGGTATTTGGATCAGTTTTATAGGTCTTTTAAGACGAACACTCCATTTGATGAAATAAAACTCAATATGCCTAATGCTAATGATGCTGAAATACGCAAGCATTTAAACTATTATTTATTCAGCTCGAATGAAGAGGTTTATACAGATATACAGACTTTATCGGTGGTGAGCGCGCAAGATTAAGTGTGGCTGTGATAGCATCTAGGCCATTCAGATTGTTGATTCTTGATGAACCAACCAATAATATTGATATGGAGACAACGAATCATTTGATCGATGTACTAAATAAATATACTGGAAGTTTGCTGGTTATTTCGCATGACAATAATTTCCTGCATCGAATATTCGTGCAATCAGAGTATTTGTTGGATGTTTAGGTTATTCCTATTTGCTTGCGTGTACAGAGGATTTGCTGACTAAAGCTATTTCTTTTAGCTTGGTAACTAGAAGATTTATAGCGATACTATTATCCGCTCCATGAGGTATTATAATGTCTGCGAATTGTTTGCTAGGTGCTACAAATTTTTCATGCATCGGTTTGACGGTTGCAAGATATTGTTTTTGGATAGTGTCTATAGTTCTTCCTCTTTCTTCAATATCTCGTTTTATTCGTCTTAATAGACGTTCGTCATCTGCAACATCAACAAATATTTTGATGTCAATAAGGTCGCGAATTTCTGGTATGGCTAATAATAGGATGCCTTCTAGTATTATTATATTTTTTGGTTGAATGGTATTTGTAACATTTGTTCTATTATGAGTGGTAAAATCATATGTAGGTGTTTTAATTATTTTGCCATTTTTTAGTTCCAATAAATGTTTTCTTAGTAGATCAAATTCTATGGAATCCGGGTGGTCGAAATTTGTTTTTTTTCTTTCTTTTTTTGCGATATGAGATAGATCTTTGTAGTAAGAGTCTTGGCTAATGATTACCACATCATTATTCAGATGCTCTTTTAATTTTTTTGCTATAGTTGTTTTACCAGCCCCAGTTCCACCTGTTATGCAGATAATTGTTGAAGCATAAGAAATATTAATGTTAACAGTAAAAATTAGTATGTATAACCCGAACTATGTATAAGAAAAGGACTGCATAGCTAGTGATATTGGGGTATTCTGTATTTTTGCAATCTAAAAAAGGTACCCCAATGAATATAGATTACGATAGTTTGTTCTGCTTTGTCGATGATTTTTGTAAAGGATTTGAAAATTGGTACAAAAAGACACTCATTACCAGTGGTATTAGAAAGCGTAATAAACCATGTAAAATGAGCTTGTCAGAAATAATAACTATCCTGATAGCTTTCCATCAATCTGGAATGTCATGCTTTAAATATTTTTACCTAGAACTTATGAGGAATCACAGAAACTTATTCAGCTACTTAGTACATTACGATCGCTTTACAGCACTAATAAAACTTGCTTTCCCTGCTGTGGTTTGCATGCTTAAAAGCCTTGAAGGTAAGGTAACAGAATATATGTTTATAGATGCAACGCCTATGGCTGTTTGTCATAATCTTCGAGAAAAAAGACATAAAGTTTTTAAAGGATTAGCTAAAAAAGGCAAGACTTCTACTGGTTGGTTTTTTGGCTTTAAGTTGCACTTTATTCTCAATACATTCGGAGAAATTGTAAGTATGACTATTACTGGTGGCAACGTTAATGATCGTTCTCCAGTTATGGAAATGGTGAAAGGTATTACTGGTAAACTTATTGGTGATAAAGGGTATATATCCAAAAAACTATCCGCTGAATTATTTGAACAAAAAGTGACTTTGATTACTAAAATCAAAAAGAATATGAAAAATATTTTAATGGATACTACAGATAAAATGATGTTGATGCGTCGTAGTTTTATTGAGACTATATTCTCCTCTATGAAGTCATTGAATACTTTGATTCATAGTAGGCACAGATCACCTATCAACGCTTTTTCTCACTTATTTGCTGGACTCATAAATTACCAAATTAGAACTGATAAACCATCTCTAGATCAAATGGTAAAATTAGATTCTTATGCATAGTTGGGGTTATGTATAATATCTTAATAAGAATATTCATTTCAATAATTTAATTTATTACTTTTGATAAAGAAATGTGGAGCATAATTTTTTAGAATTTATAAGTCAATTTAAAAGTTGAAATTGTTAGTTTAAGTAATATTTAATAATTTAATTGGAAAATGTAAAACTAATTAATTATACAAGGCTAGGGTTTGACTTTTTGTCCTAATGCTTTTATTTTTAAACTAAATTATATGCTCAAAAGGCTTATTTATGGCTGAGATAATCAGACCAGAACCATCTGTAAAAGCTATAATTATTGGACAGGCTTCTTTGTTGATTTGGGCGTTGTCAGCTAGTGGTGCGGTAGCGCTTAGTGCCTTGCCTGCATTTTAGATATTATCTGGAATTTTTCTCAGCGGCTTTTTGTCTTCGTCAATAATGAATACTGCGCGTAAAAATTGGAAATCTGTTCTGACTCGTCCAAAACATTTAGTATTTGCTGGGATTTTTGGAATTGTGGGTAATGATATTTTTTATATATTATCATTTAAATATGCTCCAGCTGTTCAGGTTGATTTGATAGTATGCTTATGGCCAATGATGGTATTGATTCTAGCATCATTAATATTATCTGAAGATACTAGGATTAATCATATATTTGCATGTATTTTAGCATTCTCTGGTGTTTATTTCTTAGTTAGCTCTGTCGGTGAAGAAGGAGGATTTAACGAACAATACTGGGTTGGTTATTTTTTTGCTTTTATGTCAGCAATTCTTTGGGCTATTTATATAGTTATTTCTAGAAAATATATTAGATCTACACCAGAACTATTTGCAGTATATTGTTTTGTTGGGGCGGTGTTTTCTGTGCTTATGCATGTGCTATTTGAAGAAACAATAATACCCTCATTAGATCAGTGGGTTATATTGGTTGTTATGGGCATAACTACTCATAGCCTTGCTTATTATGGATGGGATTATGCGATAAAAAAGGGGCATTTTAAATTGCTTAATATACTTCCTTATGGTGATCCAATATTATCAGTTCTTGCGCTTATTGTATTTGGCTTAGCGGAACTTACAGAAGAGGTTTTGGTTGCCACATTAATGGTGTTTGCGGCTGGAGTAATTGGTGGTAAGAAGTTTAGAAAAACTGATGCAGCTAAGAAACGAGTTAGTTTCGAAGCTTTAGCGAAGCTAAGCTCATCTGAATAATTAAAGGGTTTTATTATGGAAAAAATATTTATTGATTTACCTGAAACAATAGAGACTGAACGTCTATTATTGCAGATGCCAAAAGCAGGGTTTGGTTTGAAGTTGCATAAAGCAATTATAGATGGCTATCCAGATTATATAAAATGGTTAAATTGGTCTAAGACAATTCCTACAATTGAAATGATTGAAGAGGAGTGTCGTAGGCATCATGCTGATTTTATTTTAAGAGAATTTATCAGATATCTTATAATTGAGAAAGATACGCAGCGTATTGTTGGTAGATGCGCTTTTCCTTCTTTTCAGGCTAATTGGTCAATTCCTCAGTTTGGTATTTCCTATTTTATTACTCAAAATTGTAGAAAGAATGGATACGCGTCTGAAGCAAGTCAGGCAATGGTAGAGCTGGCATTTGATGTGCTTAGCGCTAAGAAAGTAGAAATCTTTTGTGATTCTGAAAACGTGGCATCTACGATGATTCCTAAAAAATTAGGTTTTGCGTTGGAATACGTAACCAAGGGAGGGTGGCCTAGGCATGATGGAACATTAGCTAATTTACAATGTTATGCGTTATTTTCTAAAAATGACCTTATTAAGCAATTATGAAAGGTTCTTGCAGAGTTGTTTTTTATTTAGCAATTAGCCAATTTCATTTGACCATCTCTTGTCATTTTTTCAAGGACATAATCTTGAATTTTTTCAAAAGCTCTGTTCTCAATTTGACGAACTCTTTCTTTCGAAATGTTATATTTATTGCTTAATGTATCTAGTGTCGAAGGAGAGTCGTTCAGTTTTCTTGCTGTAAGTATTTTAATCTCACGTTCATTTAAAACTTGCATTGCATCTGCCAGAATTTCTTTCTGCTTGCTAAGGATTTGGCTTTTTTCAAGGGTTATCTCCTGGGATGGTTTTACTTCAGGGATTAATTCTATCATTTCACCTGAGCTGTCATCATCTTGGTCTATCGTGCGGTTTAAGGATATATCCTGACCCGATAGTCTTTGATTCATTTCCCCAACTTCTTTTACACTAACGCCGAGTTCTTTGGCAATGGTTTCGTAATCACCTTCATTAACAGGTCTTGCATTGGAAGTTGTGATTTTATTTTTCATTTTTCTTAGGCTGAAGAATAATTTCTTTTGCGCAGAAGTTGTTCCAATTTTAACTAGCGACCAGGATTTTAGTACATATTCTTGAATAGATGCTTTAATCCACCACATTGCATATGTAGATAGTCTAAAACCTAGTTCAGGGTCGTATTTTTTTACTGCCTGCATTAAGCCAAGATTTCCTTCAGATACTAATTCAGTAACAGGTAATCCATAATTTTTATATTTCATCGCTATTTTTGCCACAAGCTTTAAATGGCTTGTTACAAGCTTATGAGCCGCGTCAAGATCATGTTCCTCAAGATATGCCTTAGATAGCATAAATTCTTCTTCTTTTGTAAGTGAAGGGATGTTGTTGATTTCTTGCAAATACTTGCTAAAACCCGAACCAGTTGAGACAACAGGTGTGTTTATTATGTCTGACATAAGGGATCCCTCCTTTTATTTGCTTAGTATTATAGCATAAAGTTACAAAAATATTAAGCAAAAATATTTATTTAATCTAGTTTAATTTTCTCAAAACTTATTTCTACTATTTCGAATGCCTTCCCACCTTTAGGGGTTGTTACTTCTACGATATCGCCTTTGGCTTTACCAATAAGTGCTTTTGCAAGTGGGGATTTAGTAGAAATTCTGCGTTTTGTGATATCTGCTTCATACTCACCGACAATATGGTATATACTTTCTTCCTCAGTGTCATCATCGATCAATTTTACTGTCGCACCAAATTTCACGCTGTCAGCAGAAAGCTTTGATGTATCTATTATTTCTGCTCTAGAGAATTTATCTTCTAGATCTAAAATTCTACCTTCTATAAAGCTTTGTTTCTCTCTTGCGGCATGATATTCGGCGTTTTCAGATAGATCACCAAATTCTCTTGCTGTTGCAATGGCTTCAATGATAGCTGGTCTTTCAATATGCTTTAGTTGTTTTATTTCTTTTTCCAACTTATCGTAGCCTTGTTGGGTTATTGGGAATTTATCCATAGTTATTATGTCTTGTTTAAATTAAGTTTTGAAAGTATATTTATACAGGTATAATTTGTCAAACTTAGCTGCAAAAAGCCTATGTCTAGTGAAACACTAAATTTTGAAATTCAACGTAAAATCTTTCATCTTTGTAGTCTTCTATTTCCTATAGTATATATCTTTGTTTCTAAAATTACTATGGGTATTGCTTTAACAATTATTGCTGGTATTACCCTCTATCTAGATATATCTAGGCATTACAATACAAAAATTAAAGGGTTTATCGATAATTTTCTTGGAAGATTTCTTCGTTTTGAGGAAAAAAGTGGTGAATTTACCTTAAGCGGTGCTAGTTATATGGCTTTTGGTTTTTTAATTACGTGTTTATTATTTTCAAAGGGATTGGCTATTACGGCGTGGTTGGTTTTAATAGTATCAGATTGTTTTGCAGCTATTGTTGGTATGAAATTTGGTTCTCCTTTGTTTAATGGAAAGTCATACATGGGTGCGGCTGCATTCTTTTTGTCAGCAATGTTAATAAGTATTTTATCGTATTATATTGTTGGATTTAGCACTAGTTTTTTTATAATAATAATTAGTTGCTTGCTTTGTACTGTAGTAGAATTTTTTTCTGATCAAATTAATGTGAATGATAATTTATCTATTCCATTAACTTATGCATTATCTACTTTTATCTTGAGTTTAATTTAATACTTTATGAGAATTCCATTAGAGTTTTATAATCATCTAAGAAATTCAGTAAGGGTTTCAGATATTGTAAGGCAGCGTTTAGTTCTTACGCGAAAAGGAAATGAATATTCAGGCATTTGCCCATTCCATGATGAAAAAACACCATCATTTACCGTTAATGATGCGAAAAGATTTTATCATTGTTTTGGCTGCAGTGCGCACGGGGATGTTATTAGATTTGTTTCGGAAATAAGTGGTATTAGTTATAAGGACGCTGCGATTAAGATTGCTAATGATAATGGAATTGAGCTTCCAAAGATGTCAGCAGCAGCAGAACAAAGATATGAAGAAGCAGACCAGATTTATAATATACTTGAGCTTGCTTCAGGGTTTTTTAAAAATAATTTAGATCAATCTTCAATAGAATATTTAAGTAAAAGAGGTGTCGATACTAGCACGATAGAGAGTTTTTCTATTGGTTTTGCACCTGGAGGAGGAGCGCTTGAAAAATTTTTTAAACAAAAATCTATACCATTAAAGGATTTGCTAAAGTCAGGATTATTTGGGAAAAAAGAAGATGGAAGAATATATGAAGTTTTCAATAAACGCATAATGTTTCCAATAAGGAATATTTACAATAAAATAGTTGGATTTGGTGGTAGAGCTGTTGGCGATGCTATGCCTAAATATATTAACTCTCCAGAAACTATGGTTTTTAAGAAATCTGAAGTTATGTATGGAGAAAATATTGCTACTGGTCAATCATATAAAGATAATTATTCTATTGTCGTTGAAGGTTATATGGATGTAATTGCTTTGCATCAGGCTGGATTTAAACAAGCTGTAGCAAGTTTGGGCACTTCCGTTACTGAAAAACATATACAAAAATTATGGCGCTCTGCCGATGAAATAATTGCTTGTTTAGATGGTGATAATGCGGGTATTCGAGCAAGCGCTAGATTGATTAATATGTCTTTATCACAAATATCTGCAGATAAGTTAATTTCATTTGTTGAAATGCCTCAGGGGGTTGATCCAGACGATTTAATAAAAGATAAGGGGTCTAAGGCATTTAGGTCTCTTTTAGATAAGCGTCTTGGCTTATCTGAGATGATTTGGAAAACGGAATTTAAAGGGAGGAAATTTAAGAATGCTGAAGATAAATCTAGATTAGAAAAAACACTTGATGAGTATTCGATTCAAATTCAAGACTCGTCTTTAAAGGTAAATTTTAAAAGCTATTTTAAGGATATGATTTGGAATTCTTTGGTTCGTAAGAAAAGTAAAAAGGAATCAAATGCTAAAAATAGCGACGAATTATTTGCTGCAAAAAAATATTCAGAGATTGAATATATGGAAAATGCTATTTGTTCTTTTTTATTAAAATTCCCAAGTTTAGTATGTGATTTAGATAATGATATTAATTTTCAAGATGCTCATTTAGAAGATTTTAAGAATTGGATGATTGATATTGTAAATGATAATGATAACTTAGACGGTGGCTTGATTGCAGATAAAGTAAAAAATACTAGATTTTATGATAGTTTTTTAGTATTATCTTCCTCTGATATTTTGTTTCCCGATTATGCTTTTCTAAATGATGATAGTATAGATCGTGAGCAAGTTTTTGAATGGTTATGTAAACAACATTACTTGTTACTCTTAAAAAATGAGTACATGGAAGTATTAAAAAGTAGTGCTTATGAAGAACAATCCAAAACAATGTCATATATCGAAGAGATTAGGCGAATTACAAAAGAACTTAATCAGTTAAGCGATAATTTTATAAATAATCAATAATTTTTGATTCAGTAAGCACAGGTTTATGGAAAAAAGTAAGTCAGATAAAAACGCAAATAAAGAAGATGCTAAAAATCTCGAAAGTCTAGTGACTGAGGGCAAAAAGAAAGGGTTTGTTACATATGATCAGTTGAATAAATCTATTTCTGCTACTAAGAAATTATCAGTTGAAGAGCTTGAGACAGCGATCTCAAAATTTTCAGAAGCTGGTATTGATATCATCGAAGACGATAATGAGGATATTAAATTAGATATTAACGTTAACGAAGAGTTGACGGTTAGTAATCGTACAGTTGGTGAGGAAGAAGATTCTAAGGAAGAAGTTTCTGAGAATTTAGGTTCTACGGACGATCCTGTAAGATTATATTTGCGTGATATGGGTGGTGTTGAACTTCTCTCTCGTGAGAATGAAATTGAAATTGCTAAACGCATTGATGCTGGTAAAGAGCTAATGCTAAATTCACTTTGTGAAAGTCCGCTTGCCATAAAGCGTTTTATTAAATGGTATGAAGACCTTGTGAATGAAAAGATTTTGCTCCGAGATCTTATTGATCTTGATGCAAACCTTGATAGTGATGAATCTTTAATGGAAGAAGAAGCTGCTGAAATTGAAGCATCTGAGAAGGATCAAGAAGATGAAATAGAATCTGCAGAAGGCGATAAAGATTCTGATGAAGAGGAGCCAGTATCGCTTTCGATTTCGGCAATGGAGGCTGAATTATTGCCTTCAATAATGGATAAGATGGAAGTTATTTCCCAAACATGTGAATTACTTTTGAGTGAAGCAAAAAAGCATTGTAAAGATGCTTCCAAAAAGAGTGTGCTAAAAGATAATAAAAAATATTCAGAAGCATTAACATTTCTCGTAAGTGAAATTACTTCTATGCATTTTAGTACGAAGCGTGTTGAAGCAATGCTTTTGGATATTTACGATGTAAATAAGAATCTTGTGTCAAAAGAGGTGGAGTTATTAAAGCTTGCAGAAAAATATAAAGTTAAAAGAGCAGATTTCCTGAAAGAATATAATGGTTCTGATGCAGGGGCTTTGTGGCTTGAGAAAGTTAGCAAGAAAAGAGAAGCTGCTTGGAAAAATTTCTTGCAAGAAGAATCCACAGCTATTAATCGAATTTTAAAAGGAATAAGAGTAGTGGAATCAGAAATTGGTCTTCCAATATCTGAGTTTAAAAGAGTTGTAGGTGCTATCCAAAAAGGAGAAAGACAGGCAACAAGAGCTAAGAAAGAGATGATTGAAGCAAATTTACGTCTTGTTATTTCTATAGCCAAAAAATATGCAAATCGTGGGCTGCAATTCTTGGATTTAATCCAGGAGGGTAATATTGGCCTAATGAAGGCTGTAGATAAGTTTGAATATAGTAGAGGTTTTAAATTTTCTACTTATGCAACTTGGTGGATTCGTCAGGCTATTACTAGATCAATTGCAGATCAGGCAAGAACTATACGTATTCCAGTGCATATGATAGAGACTATTAACAAAATTATTCGTACAACGCGACAGATGATGGGAGAGCTTGGTTATGAACCAACACCTGCCGAAATTGCTGCAAGATTATCCATGCCGATAGATCGAGTAAGAAAAGTAATGAAAATTGCTAAAGAGCCAGTTAGTCTTGAGAATCCGGTTGGTGATGAAGATGGTAGCTATTTAGGTGACTTTATTGAAGATAAAAATGCGGTTCTTCCAAGTGAGGCAGCTTTTCAATCAAATTTGCGTGAGACTACTACTAGAATATTATCTACTCTAACTCCAAGAGAAGAAAGGGTTCTTCGTATGAGGTTTGGTATTGGTGTTAATACTGATCATACTCTTGAAGAAGTTGGTCAGCAATTTAACGTTACTCGTGAGCGTATAAGACAGATTGAAGCTAAAGCACTTCGTAAGCTAAAGCACCCAACAAGATCAAAGAAAATGATTAGCTTTTTAAGTAGCTCAAGCAGTAGTAAGCATACTTCAAACTAGATTTTTTAGTAATTTATTAGACTAATAGTCGGTTATTCTTATGTATAGGTATAAAATTATATTGGAATATATAGGAGCCGGCTATTGTGGTTGGCAAAGGCAAAAAGAATCATTATCACTACAGCAAATTATTGAAGAAGCAATTTTTTCTTTTACTAAAGAAAAGGTAACAGTGGCAGTTGCAGGTCGCACGGATGCTGGTGTTAACGCTTATGGTCAAGTGGCGCATTTTGATCTAAGAAATCATTATGATCCGAGGAGATTGATGCAGTCTATTAACCATTTTTCAAGACCGCATACTATTGGAGTGGTATCTGCAGAGGAGATTGATTCTGAATTTCATGCGCGTTTTTCTGCTAAATCTAGACATTATGTATATAAGATTTTAAATCGTCCATCAATTAACATTATTAATAGTGGCTTAAAGCATTGGGTTAGGCATGATTTAGATACAGATAAAATGCAAGAGGCGGTAAAGTTTCTTCTTGGGAAGCATGATTTTAGTTCATTTCGTGCAAGTGAATGCCAGTCAAACTCGCCGATGAGGACTCTAGATAAAATTGATATTGTTAAAGATGGAGATAGTATTGATATCCATGTCTCTGCTTTATCTTTTTTGCATCATATGGTTCGCAATATTATTGGTAGTTTGATTTTAGTTGGAGAAGGGAAATGGGAGCCGATTCAGATGAAAAACGCATTAGAAGCTAAAGATAGAAGGGCAGCTGGACCAACCGCTCCAGCACATGGTTTATATTTTGTGAAAGTTGATTATTAATTATGCAAGTTCGTGACGCTTTAAAATTGGCAACAGAAAAGTTCAAAGAGAGCTCTACACCAAGTTTAGATGCTAGGCTTTTATTAGCTTCAGTGATGGAATGTACTCAAGAAGAGTTGTTAATAAATTATGATAGTGATTTGGGTGTGAATCTTGAACAAAAGTTTTTTACATTTGTGGAAAGAAGGGAAGAAAGGGAACCTATAGCTTATATTTTAGAGAAGCAGGAATTTTATGGTTTAGAATTTTATGTAAATAAACATGTTTTGATCCCAAGACCGGATACGGAATTGATTATTGATTTTATTAAGGAAGATTGTCAATCTAGACATATAAATAAATCTGTAGATATTTTAGAACTAGGAGTGGGTAGCGGAGCAATCTCTGTATGTTTAGCGCAGGAGATCATTTTATCATATATAACGTCAATTGACATAAGTGATGAAGCTTTACGAGTTGCAGAAACCAATATTTTGAATCATCAGGTTCAAAGGCAAGTTAATTTATTAAAAAGTGATTGGTACTCAAATTTAGCAAAGTCAAAGAAATATGATTATATTGTTAGCAACCCGCCGTATATTTGTAGAACTGAGATTGGTCAAATGGCAAAAGAAACAGTGGATTATGAACCAGACCTTGCCGTATATGCTGATAATGGTGGTTTATCTTCTTATCAGGCGATCGTAGAGAATGCTTATAATTTTCTAAATGCTAATGGAAAATTAATTCTTGAAATTGGTTATTCTCAGAAATCAACTATAGTTGAAATCTTAAGGTCTTCAGGCTTTAAAGAGATACAAGTTAAGAGTGATCTAGCTGGATTAGATCGTATGATTATTGCTAGTTAAAAATGTGTTTAAAATACACGTTAGTAATAAAATTAACCTTATATAACGAAATTAAAAGTTAAAAATCTATTAGATTGTTCAATCTGAACTTACAATTATTATGTGAGATATTAGAATGATTATATTCGTAAGGTCTCTTTTTTTATAATAATTATTGGTAAATTTAAATGAAAAAAGCGAAATTACTTGCTACAGCTTTTGCAGCTGCGGCTTTTTCAATTGGAAGTGCAAATGCAGATAGCCATGCTGATATGGAAAAATGTAAAGTTGTAGACAAGGATGATAAAGGGTTAATTATGGAGCATAAAGGTGATTGCGCTACTAAAAGCAGCTCTTGCTCTGGTCATAATGTTGCTGGTGATCCAGATGCGTGGATTCTTGTTCCAAAAGGTGAGTGTGATAAAATTAACAAAGGAGATCTATCTGGAGTTAGTGATGAAATTAAAGCTAAAATTGATGCAAAGCATTAACATTTAGTGTTTGAATCATTATTTGAGTTCCCTTAAAAAGGAATGGTATTACTTCCAATCTTAAGTTTAAGCTTGGGATTGGATCGTATTGATTAAAGATTAGTCTTATACGAAATTCTTTGTTTTCACATAAAATATTTTAATACTCATATTACTTATTAGTGCCAGCATGGTCTTGAGTTTTTTGGTTATCTTAACCCGAACTATGTATAAGAAAAGGACTGCATAGCTAGTGATATTGGGGTATTCTGTATTTTTGCAATCTAAAAAAGGTACCCCAATGAATATAGATTACGATAGTTTGTTCTGCTTTGTCGATGATTTTTGTAAAGGATTTGAAAATTGGTACAAAAAGACACTCATTACCAGTGGTATTAGAAAGCGTAATAAACCATGTAAAATGAGCTTGTCAGAAATAATAACTATCCTGATAGCTTTTCATCAATCTGGAATGTCATGCTTTAAATATTTTTACCTAGAACTTATGAGGAATCACAGAAACTTATTCAGCTACTTAGTACATTACGATCGCTTTACAGCACTAATAAAACTTGCTTTCCCTGCTGTGGTTTGCATGCTTAAAAGCCTTGAAGGTAAGGTAACAGAATATATGTTTATAGATGCAACGCCTATGGCTGTTTGTCATAATCTTCGAGAAAAAAGACATAAAGTTTTTAAAGGATTAGCTAAAAAAGGCAAGACTTCTACTGGTTGGTTTTTTGGCTTTAAGTTGCACTTTATTCTCAATACATTCGGAGAAATTGTAAGTATGACTATTACTGGTGGCAACGTTAATGATCGTTCTCCAGTTATGGAAATGGTGAAAGGTATTACTGGTAAACTTATTGGTGATAAAGGGTATATATCCAAAAAACTATCCGCTGAATTATTTGAACAAAAAGTGACTTTGATTACTAAAATCAAAAAGAATATGAAAAATATTTTAATGGATACTACAGATAAAATGATGTTGATGCGTCGTAGTTTTATTGAGACTATATTCTCCTCTATGAAGTCATTGAATACTTTGATTCATAGTAGGCACAGATCACCTATCAACGCTTTTTCTCACTTATTTGCTGGACTCATAAATTACCAAATTAGAACTGATAAACCATCTCTAGATCAAATGGTAAAATTAGATTCTTATGCATAGTTGGGGTTATCATACTAAATTTATATGCTAAATTCATCTATTGGTATCGGCCTTCGTTCGCCACATCTTAAACAATTTGTTTCTGAACAACCAGATGTTGGTTGGGTAGAGGTTCATAGTGAGAATTTTTATTCTTTAGGCGGGCCTGCTTTTGATTGTTTGTTGGAAGTTAGAAAGAATTATCCAGTCAGTTTGCATGGAATTGGAATGTCTCTAGGTTCTTACGAGGGGCTAGATGAGAACCATCTAAATAAGGTAAAAAAGTTAATTGATATAATTGATCCTTTTTTAGTTTCCGATCATTTATCATGGAATACTGTGTCTGATAAATTTTTGCCAGATTTGCTACCAACCCCATTTAATGATGAGTCTTTAGAAATTTTTGTTAAAAATATTTCTGTCGCACAAGAAAAGATAGGCAGAGAATTGTTATTAGAAAATCCTTCTACATATTTTGAGTTCAATGAATCGACTATGTCTGAGTTTGAGTTCTTAAATATATTAACAAAAAAGACGGGGGCAAAGGTGATTCTAGATATAAATAATATATATGTATCTGGTTTAAATAATGGTTGGTCGCCTCTTGAATATATAAAAAATATTAATGCATCAATTGTTAAAGAGATTCATTTATCTGGTCATGTTGTCAAGGAATTATCTAACAATACGAAACTATATATAGATTCACATAGTGATCATGTTTGTGATGAGGTTTGGGAATTATATGAAGTAGCTCTAAATATGTTTGGGAAAATTCCCACATTATTAGAGTGGGATGTGGATATTCCAGAGCTTTCTGTTCTTGTGGATGAGGCTAAAAAAGCTGAGAAATATTTAAGTGCTATATCTGAGAAACAATATGCATAATTTGAAAGAATTGCAGAGTAAATTATTGCTCGGAATTATGGAAAATAATTTATCCTTAGATTTTGTTAAGCAAAATGGTGATATAGATGTTGTTGATAGACTTCAAATTCATCGAGATACTGTGCTTGAAAATTTTGTTTCTTCATTAAAGATAATCTATCCAGGTGTTTGGAGATTAGTGGGTGAAGAATGCGCTAGAGGTGTTTCTTTAGCCTATTCACATAATTTAATGCATATAAGAAATCGTGATGATATGAATTCTTTTGGAGAGGATTTTCCAGAATTTTTAAGGAATTTTGCATCTACTAATCATCTAGAATATTTAGCTGATTTTGCTATGTTGGAATGGTTGCGTGCTAGAAGCTATGAGGCTATGAATGAGTCTTTTTTATCTATTGAAGATATGCAGGATTTTTTTATTAACAGTGATGAAGGTGGTAGGTTAGAACTTAACTCATCAATTTATTTTTTAAAATCAAGATTTCCATTAATGAATATTCAAGAATTATTGGATAATCCAGAAATTAATGAACTAATTATGGATGATTCAGATTCATATATTATTGTGTGCCGTCTGCAAGGGAAAATAGAAACTTTATATTTATTAAAGAATCAATGGCAATTTTTATATAATCTTAATAATGGTGATGCTATTGGTAAAGCTATAGAGTGTTTTGCAGATAAGGAAGTTGAGAGTGAGTTATCTACTATGATTCAGCTATTATTATCTAAACGAATGATAAAAAGAATTGTGGAGTAGAAGATGATTGATCGTATTGAGAATTTACAAAATAGCATGATTGGGAAGATATATTTTGCTGTAGTAAAATTTGCGAATAAATATTTATTTTCTGCTTTATTGTTCTTTATGAGATTTTGGATAGCAAAGATTTTTTGGTATGCAGGTCTAACAAAAATAAGTAGCTGGCAATCAACTGTGTATTTATTTAAGTATGAGTATGCCGTACCTATTATTCCTGCTGAACTTGCTGCAGCAATGGCGACTGCCACTGAATTGACTGCTCCAATATTTTTAGTTTTAGGTTTGATGACAAGATTTGCAGCATTTCCAATGCTTTGTATGGTAGCTGTGATCCAGTTTACGTATCTTAATTTGATAGATCATTTATATTGGGTGATTTTACTATGCACTATAATATTTCACGGTGCTGGAAGATATTCTTTAGATTATTTAATTTGTTATAAGACAAGGAATAATATTTAAGATGGGAATTGGTATAATATCTAATTTGACTTAACCAAAATTGCCTGCGTAGCTTTTTTTAGGAATCTTTGCTTCTTTAGGCTTGATGATTTCATATTGATATCCTTTTTTCTCAGCAAAAGCAATTGCCTCTTCTAGTATATCAAATGAGATTTTAATTTCATTTGATATATCTGACGATGAAGTCCTTCCCATAATGGTCTCCTTAAAACGTCTTTCAGGTTTTTTTACAAATTCTAGTTGCCAACGAATCTCACTATCGGCAGATTGCATGGCAGACTTAGCTGGCTTTGAAATTCTCACTTGCATATTAAAAACAAATATTGTTTAATTGGCTTAAAAATATTCTATCTTATGACAAAGTCAAAATCCATTGAAAAGATAAGTTTTGAATCTGCTCTTGCCGAACTTGAAGATATAGTAAGAAAAATTGATACAGGTCAAGAAAATTTGGCAGATGCTGTTGATAGTTTTGAACGCGGTGTTTTATTGAAAAAGCATTGTGAGAAAATGTTGAAAGATGCAAAGTTAAAGATTGAAAAAATTACTAGCTCAAGTGAAGGTGAAATAAAGACTACCGAGGTTGATCTTTAGTGCTTTTTTCAAATTTATTGAAAATCAAGTTATTCATTTTGATATCAATTTCTGTCGTGATTATTTGCTTGGCGAATATTCTCGGCGGATATCTTTTTCTGCCTGGCGATTTAGATGAAGAAAAGATTATCATCATTAAGCCTAGATTATCTATACATAAAATTAGTGCTCTTCTTGAAAAAGAAAATATCATTAAGAATGCTAAATTGTTTGAGGTAATTAGTCAGATATATTCATATCATTCTCCTTTAAAAAGTGGTGAGTATAAATTCACGAAAAACATTACTCCATATCAGGTTCTCAGAAAGCTTGTAATTGGTAGATCTGTTGTTCATCGATTATTTATTCCAGAAGGTTATATGGTCAGTCAGATACTTGATATGGTGAATGGCCAAGAACGATTAGTTGGAAAAATTAATGGTAATGTCCCGGAAGGGTATTTAATGCCTTCAACTTATTTTTATACATATGAAGATCAAAGAGAGAAGCTGATTGATGCAATGCGTAAGAATATGTCTAGTGCACTTGATGAAGTGATGGTAAAGCTCTCAAAAGATTCTCCTTTAAAAACCAGGAAGGATGTTTTAATCCTTGCATCTATTATTGAAAAAGAGGCTGGTAATGATCAAGAGCGACCGAAAATAGCTGCAGTTTTTATTAATCGTCTTAAAAAGGGTATGAAATTACAAGCAGATCCAACGACCGTATATGCTATTACTAAAGGTGAGTATAAGTTTGATAGAAGTCTTAAAAGAAAAGATTTGAGGATTAAATCACCATACAATACTTATCATATTTATGGATTACCGATTGGGCCCATTAGTTGTCCAGGGCGTGCATCACTAGAAGCAGTGGTTTCTCCTGCAAAAACTAATGCTTTATATTTTGTTGTAAATGGTACAGGTGGTCATAGTTTCTCTAAGACCCTCAAAGAACATAACCGACATGTACGAAAATTTAAGGCGCGTATTAGGCAGCAGAGATTAGCTAAAAATAAATCAAAGTAATTTAATACATTTCACAACTTAAATTATATATCCGTATTTCAAGTTGGGAAATGGTGTTTATTTCAGGAGAGTAACTTTTTCTGATAGTAATTTTGAGTTTGGTATCAGATGTTTTCCTGTTTTATCTTCAATAGTAGTATACCTCATATCAATATCAATAACTATTCCTTCCACGCCTAGTACAGAGATTCTAGATTTTATCTTAAATGGTTGATAGAAAAGTATAAGCAATCCAGCAACGCTGCTTGCAAGTACATCTTTTAGGGCAAAGCCGAGTGCAAAGCCAGTTAATCCAAGGCCTGCAATCAGTGAGCTAACATCAATGCCCCAAACTCCTAGGAGCGTAATAATAGCAACGATCCATAAAAGAGTTCCTGCAGTGCGAACTACGAATAATATGATGTGGTTCTTAAATTTTGCGGCTTTTCTACTGAGAATTTTAGTTATTATTGTTTTTGTAATTATCCAAACTGCTAAAAAGCCAGCTATGATAAAAAGACTAAGTATGAATTGTGGTAAAAGCGTAAAAATTGATTCTATCAAAGAGTTAGTTTTATTCATATACGAATTGTTTATTTATATTCTAATATAAGAATAAGTATCTAATGATAAAAGTAAAATAAATTTGCTTAGCGCAGGATAAAATCAATTTTATTTCCAATCATGATGTCTATATCTTGCGCCGAAGGAGGTGCAGGAACAAACTCAGTCTTCACTTGAATAAACTGATTTGGTGACATGTTAATATTAGTATGATCATCAATTAGAGATTTTATTATTCTACCACTATTATCAAATAAACGGATTCGCACTAGTGGCATTTTAAGATTCTTTGCAGAATTATTTAAAACTTTATAGCTCACTGTGATTTTGTTAATCTCTTTTTGATTCTCGATTTTGATATCACGAATGCTTAGTTGATTGCTATTAAGTAGCGAGTCAAAACCAAGATTATTTGGAAATAGCATAACAAGCATAAATATGATCATGCTAATCATGAATATTGGTAATGCATATAAATATGGTTGAATTCTTATAGGTAGTAAGGCTGGAAGATTCACGCCATTTCCAAGAGGCGCTGCCTCAATTGGTGCGAGCACTGTTGGCTCAATGCGAACAGGGCTATCCAGTTTTTGATGCCATATATGTGAACATTTAGAACATTTTACTTTTCTTCCATGTTTTCCAATTTGCTCTGGTGTTACCACAAATTTTGTATCACATTCTGGGCAAGCAATATACATCCGCGTAAAATCCTAAAAAAATTAGTTATAAATACAAAAAACTATTTACGTTGCTTAAAAATATAGTTATTTGTTGCTATATTCAACAATTTTTATAGATAGAGTCAAACATGCAAGATCATATTACAGCAATTGAAGAAATTTGGCAAACAAGAGATTCACTAAATAAGGAGTCACAGGATTTTTCAAAGGCAAAACAAATTATTGATGCAGTTCTATCTGAATTAGAAGACGGAAAAATATCGGTTTGTGAGAAGAAAGAAAATGTTTGGCAAGTAAATGAATGGGTAAAAAAAGCTATTTTGCTTAATTTTCGTACATCAGAAATGAAAATATATGATGGAAACTCCATGCGTTGGTATGATAAAATTGATCCAAAATATTCAGAAAATGATGATGAAAAATTAAAAGCATCTGGTGTAAGACTTGTTCCCGGCGCCTTTGTCAGGAAAGGTGCATATCTTGCTAAAAACGTAGTAGTCATGCCTTCTTTTATTAATATTGGTGCATATGTTGGTAGCGGAACCTTGGTTGATAGCTGGGCAACAATTGGTTCATGTGCGTATGTTGGTAAAAATTGTCATATTTCTGGAGGTGCCGGAATTGGCGGAGTTCTTGAGCCCCTTCAAGCAAAGCCAGTGATTATAGAAGATAATTGCTTCATTGGAGCGCGTTCTGAGATCGTTGAAGGTGTGCTTGTTGAAGAAGGTGTGGTTATCAGTATGGGCGTGTTTATTGGCGCATCTACAAAGATTGTTGATCGCTATACAGGTGAGATATCATATGGCAAAATCCCAGCATATTCTGTAGTAGTCCCTGGTTTTTTACCAGCCGAAAAACCTAACCTACCAGGCCTTTCCTGCGCAGTAATTATCAAAAAAGTAGATCAAAAAACAAGAGAAAAAACCAGTATTAATGAGTTGCTTAGGGATTAAATTTTTTTTAGAGGTAGTAAGGGAATTGGTGCTTTGTCAACTTGACGGCTCTTGAAGCATATATAACTCTGGGGGAAATTATTAAAAAAACTAATAGATGCCTGTTATAAGTAGATAAAGAGCTAGATATTTTTACATTAGTAGCTTACTATGGTATGTTGATGGAAGGTTATCTGAAAAGAAACGTGATGAATTAAGTGGCTCAATAATAGAACATTTATCTAAAAACGATGGAGAACGCTTATGAGAATAATTGCAGATAATTACATTGAAAAAGGCTTAAATAAAGGCATTGAGCAAAGAAATGTAGAAATAGCTTGCCATATTCCAAAGAAAAACACTGATATTAAGTTCATCTCTTCTGTTACGGATCTTTATTACTGACAACATTTTGAAATTCAAAATTAAGATGTAAGCAGTCAGTATAATTAATTAGCACTAATTTTATCGTATAATACTATGTACTTCCTCTAGCAATTGAATTTTAGGTTAGACTACCATTTATAAAAGTACATAAATTGTATAGGGTTTTTTACATATTTTATTGAGGGAGCTCAAAAGGCATTGAGTTTTAAAACTTCTCAAGAACTTTATGAATTCCATATAAATTTCTCTTAGTTTGTTAATCTAGACTTTAAAATACACAGTACATTAATAAACATTATATCATGTCAGAGGCTGAAATGAGCAAGTTAACAATAGGCGTTGTGGGAACTTCAAAGAAAAAAGGTGAGCGTCGTGTGCCTATTCATCCCGAGCATTTATCGCGTTTACCAGAAGATATTAGGAGGTATATGACGTTTGAAAAGGGGTATGGATCACCCTTTGGCATTTCTGACACAGATATCTCTACGCAGACAAGAGGTGTTGCATCAAGAAGCGAATTATTAGCCAATAATGATGTGGTAATTATTGTCAAGCCTGTGCTTGAAGATTTAAAAGAGCTTAATCTAGGTGGAACTCTCTGGGGTTATCCACATTGCGCCCAGCAACGTGAAATTACACAAGTAGCAATTGATCGAAAACTAACAATTATTGCTTTTGAGGATATGTTTGTTTGGGGTGCTAGTGGAGAAGTTGGTCGTCATAGTTTTTATAAAAATAATAAAATGGCAGGCTACTGTGCCGTCTTGCACGCTTTGCAAATTAGAGGCATTGATGGTCATTATGGCAACCAACGCAAGGTGGTTATATTTAGCTTTGGAGCAGTTAGCCGTGGTGCCATATATGCACTCAAGGCACATGGATTTCGTGATATTACTATATGCATTCAACGACCCGACCATGAAGTGCGTGAAGAAGTGCTCGATTGCCACTATATTCGCATTATAGAAGGAGGTTTAGGAAAAGCACGTATAATTGCTATTGAACATGATGGTACGGAACGTCCCTTAAGAGATTTGATTAGTGAGTCAGATATTATAATCAATGGAACTTTTCAAGATCCTAACCATCCTTTTGATTTTGTAATCCAAGAAGAATCTTGTCTTAAGCCAGGATGCCTAATTATTGATGTGAGTTGTGATGAAGCGATGGGTTTCTTTTTTGCTAAACCTACCACATTTGAAAATCCTATGTTTAAAGTAGGTGTAGTAGATTATTACGCCGTGGATCATACGCCAAGTTATTTATGGGAAAGTGCTTCGAGAGCCATATCAGCTGCTCTCATTGTTTATTTACCAACTGTGATGGGTGGTCGTAACAGTTGGCAAAAAGATGAAACCATTCGTAAAGCTATCAATATTGACACCGGTGTAATTCAGATTCCTTCGATCTTATCTTTCCAAAATCGTCAACCCTGTTATCCGCATTATCCTGTTTAGGCCCAAATGGTAGGGCTTCTAATAAGGTTAAATCAATTTGGAATAATTCTACTCAAAGCCTTCTTGTTCCCTGAAATTCAATAATATTAATTTTTTATATGCTCACTTGACGGTGTCAAAGCGTTTTGTATGATAGTAAAAAACGGGTACATAGAGTTCAATGCAAGTTAAACCATGAATATTTTATGCGGTTTGATTGGGGAGAAGTTGAAATTGTAATTTAAAAAAATAGATGGGTTAAATGCTCCGCGCCTAAGCAACGCGGAGCATTTAACTTTAGTTAAACATCTAAATTTGCTACATTCAGTGCATTGGCGTTAATAAAGTCACGGCGAGGCTCGACCACTCCACCCATTAGCGTTGAAATAATTTCCTCTGCATCATCAATATCACCAACTTTTACTTGCAGTAATGTGCGTTTATCATGGTCAAGAGTTGTTTCCCATAATTGTTCTGCATTCATTTCACCAAGTCCTTTGAACCTTTGAACAGAAAGTCCTTTCTTCCCGTTTTCTATAATAAGATTTAGCAGGATTGTTGGACGATTTACTTCATGCGTATGGTTTTTGATATTCAGCGTGCAGCCACCTAGGAAGAAACTTTCTAGCTGTTGACCAACTTTGTTTAGTGCAACAAATTCAGGCGATTCAACTTGTTCTAGATATAGTGTTTTTATAATTTTCACACCTCTGACAAATCTGAAAAATTCAATGGAATTATCAAGGGTATTTATTTCCCAGTCGGTTTTATCAGGCTCAATTTCACCAAGATTTAATGGTGCAAGTGCGGCTAAGATCTCTGCTTCCTTATTCTTATTTAATACATCTGTATGTAGTAAATTATTTATTGCTAAACACTCAGCGATTTCTCTATCAAATCTTTTTGCAACGGATGTCAGGTTCTCTGAGAATTTTGTGACTTGATCGAGCATTTCTTGTAATTTGTCTTCAACTATCTCTTCACCACTTTTAAGTGTTATAGAACTATCATTTAGAGCTCCTTTAATTAGGTGATCTTGTAGAGCTTGTTCATTTTTTAGGTAAATTTCTGAACTGCCTCTTTTGACTTTGTAAAGAGGAGGTTGAGCAATATATAAATAGCCTTTTTCAATGAGTGGCTGCATATGACGGTAGAAGAAAGTTAGGAGCAATGTACGGATATGAGATCCATCAACGTCCGCATCTGTCATAATCACAATTTTATGATACCTGACTTTATCTACATCAAAATCTTGGCCAATACCTGATCCAAGTGCAGTAATAAGTGTTCCGACTTGCTCAGAGCCTAGCATTTTATCAAATCTTGCGCGTTCTACGTTAAGAATTTTACCACGAAGTGGAAGAATAGCTTGAGTTTTACGGTCACGGCCTTGTTTTGCCGTACCACCCGCAGAATCTCCCTCCACAATGAATATTTCAGATAGTGCTGGGTTTTTTTCTTGGCAATCCGCAAGTTTACCAGGTAGGTTTGATATTTCTAGAGCGGATTTACGTCTAGTAAGTTCTCTTGCTTTTCTAGCAGCTTCGCGCGCGCTAGCAGCTTCAACTACTTTGCCAATTATTGCTTTTGCTTCGTTTGGATGTTCTTCGAACCATTCTAGTAATTTTCCATATACAGCTGATTCAACTACTGGCCTTACTTCTGATGAAACTAATTTATCCTTTGTTTGGGATGAAAATTTAGGGTCCGGTACTTTAACAGATAGTACGCATGCAAGACCTTCACGTGCATCATCACCGGAGATAGCTATTTTCATTTTTTTAGCTATGCCACTTTTATCCGCATAAGAGTTTACCACTCTAGTTAAAGCTGATTTAAATGCTGAAAGGTGTGTTCCTCCATCTCTCTGTCTAATATTATTTGTAAAGCAGAGTATATTCTCATGGTACGAATCATTCCATTGCATAGCAAAATCAACGCTTATACCCCTCGAATCATCATGTGATGTTAAAGAGATACATGGATGGATGGCTACCTTATTTCGGTTATTATATTCAACGTAAGCTTGCACACCGCCTTCGTAAAGGAATTCAGTTTCTTGTTTTTCATCGCCTCTATGATCTACTAAAAGAATGTGGACACCTGAATTTAGAAATGCAAGTTCACGTAGCCTATGCTCTAGAGTTGCAAAATTAAATTCAATTGTTTTAAAGGTAGATAAAGACGGCATGAATGTAATTTCAGAACCTTTTTTCTCTTTGTTTTCACCTTCTACGCGTAGTGGAAATTCTGCATCACCATCTTTGAATCTAATAAAATGCTCTTTTTGATTGCGCCATATTCTTAGTTCTAACCAATCTGATAATGCATTTACAACTGAAACACCAACACCATGGAGACCACCAGATATTTTATATGAGTTTTGATCAAATTTACCACCTGCGTGTAATTGTGTCATAATTACTTCTGCAGCGGATATTCCTTCTCCTTCATGTATATCAACAGGTATACCACGACCATTATCGCTAACAGAAACAGATCCGTTTTTGTTGATGGAAACCGTTACAAGATCGCAATGCCCAGCAAGAGCTTCATCAATTGCATTATCAACAACTTCATAAACCATGTGATGAAGTCCTGACCCATCGTCAGTATCTCCGATATACATACCTGGTCTTTTTCGAACTGCTTCAAGTCCTTTTAAAACTTTAATTGAATCGGCTTCATAACCTTCAGCTTTGACTTCTTCTTCTATGTTTGACATGTGTATCTCTAACGTGATAAAAAATAATGTGTCCATCATACAGGATTACTGTAATTTTTGAAAGAAAAACTTAAGTAAAATCAGGAGAGAAAAATGCCTCAACTTGCCTTTAAACATCTTACAGAAGCGATTGATGAATATGATGTAATTTTATTTGATCTTTGGGGAGTAATTATTGAAGGAGGTGATACTTATCATGGTGTGGTTGATGCGGTAAATGAAATTATGATTAAAAAAGAAGTTGTATTTCTTTCAAATGCACCTCGCCCAGATTTTATCGTTGCTAGAAATTTGGGTAATTGGGGATTGTGCAATGTTACTCCAGAGCATGTTTTGACTTCAGGTGATATTGCAAGGCGATTAGTTAAAGAGCATAGATTAAAGTTAAGTGGTAAAGTTCCAGTTGTTTATCATTTAGGAGCTGATCGTAATGATGATATCTTGATAGATATTGAGCATGAGATAACAGAAGATATAGATCAAGCTGATATATTGCTTTTGAGCTTATATCGTGATGATCATGAAGATATTACAGAATTTGATGATTTGCTAAAAAGAGCAGCAAAAAAAACAGGTTTACTTACTCTTTGTTCAAATCCAGATACGACGATTCCAAAACATGGGATAGTAAGATATTGCGCGGGGTATTTTGCTGAGATTATAGAAAAGTTTGGCGGTGAGGTTGTTTATACTGGTAAGCCAAAAAGCATTATTTATGATGAAGTGATTAAAAGAAAAAATAAAGCTAAAAAAGATAGAATTTTGATGGTCGGCGATACATTTGAAACTGATATATTAGGTGCAAATAGTGCTGGGATTCATTCTGGTCTTGTAATGACGGGGAATGCAAATAATTTCCATAAAATGCATGATACGATGGATGATAAGCTTTCTGCATTGCATACTCGCGCTAAAGAAATGAAAGTTATGCCAACATTCGTTACTCAGATTGTTAAATAGATGCTTGAAAAAAAACAGGAATTTACCGTTACTAGTGAAAATGAATCCAAAGAACTTGCGCATAAAATTGCTTTAGGTGTTAAACCAGGAGACGTTATTGCATTTATTGGAGATCTTGGGGCAGGAAAATCATTTTTCTGCCGTCAGATTATTAAGTTTTTATGCGGTGAGGACACAAAAGTTATTAGTCCTACTTTTAATTTATTACAAACATATGATTATGATGATTGTACAATATATCACTATGATTTATATCGCTTAGAAAATGTTTCCGAAATATATGAGCTGGGAATTGAAGAGGCTTTGTCTAATAATATTACTTTGATTGAGTGGCCAGAGCTTGTGGAGCATTTATTACCAGATGACTCTCTTTGTATAAATATAAAAATTATTGATGATGCTAGAAGGATAATATCATTTAAATAGCATTTCATATTTATCCTACGAGTTAAGTCAAGTATTAGTTGAAATGCTTACTAAAACTTACTACCATTAACTTATTTATGTAATAAGAATTAGTGGTAAAGTTTATGTCTAAATCTAATAAACAACTTGAGGCCGAGAGTCGGGTTAGAATTGCAGATTTGCATCAAGAAATAAAATCTACACTAGCTGAGAATCCTGAACTGGCTGTACTTGATGAGTTATTGTCTCAAGAGCAGGATGAAACTGGAAAATATAAGGTCGGTCTTTCGCAAGAGCAGTATGATAGTTTGCATTCTCAAATTTCTGAAGGGGGTGTAGAATTAGGTCATGAGTTGAAGAGATATGTGATGAGAAATCACTTAGAAGAGTCCAATAAGCGTCCTCTTGCTGTTGCACAAAATGAAGTGATAGAAGTGGGGCAACGCTTGAGTGCATTGAAGTCTGAAGAATCACCGAATAGTAAAAAAATAAAAAAACTTGAGAAAGAGATTTTTTATAAAGCCTTAGAATTTGGTTCTTTTCCAGTTGAAACACAGTTTGAAAGATCACAGGCTGAAAGTAATATGAAGCAGGATCTTAGGCATGTAATTCAGGAAAAGCATGGAATTAGGGTTAGTTCGATTAGTTTCTCAATGCCTTCTGATGCAATTATTAGGGCTGGAAGGTTTCCTAATTTGTAAAGCTTCAAATTTAATCTGACAGAGTGGTAAAAAGAGAGTAATATATTTAGTAGTTGAATATATTGCATTTAACCACTCAAACAAGAGATTAAAAATGAGTCAATTAGAAGAAATCATCAAACCCAAATTAGGACTTTTAGAATTAGCGAAACAGCTTGGTAATGTAAGTCAAGCGTGTAACGTTATGGGATATTCAAGGGATACCTTTTATCGTTTTAAAGAATTATATGAAAATGGTGGGGAAGCTGCTCTACAGGAAATCAGCCGCAAGAAACCTATCATGAAAAACAGAGTACCTTCTGATGTAGAACAAGCCGTCATAGATCTTGCTATTTCAAACCCTGCTTTAGGGCAATTACGAGCTAGTAATGAGCTGAAGCAACAAGGTGTTTTAATATCAAGTAGTGGAGTTCGTTCTATTTGGTTGCGTAATGATTTAGAGACAATGCGTAAGCGTCTAAAAGCCTTAGAAGCTAAATCAGCGCAAGATGGTATGATATTAACTGAAGAACAGCTAGCAGCTCTTGAGCGGGCTAAAGCTAGCAAAGTAGCTCACGGTGAAATCGAGACTGAGCATCCTGGGTATCTTGGTTCACAAGATACTTACTATGTAGGTAATATGAAGGGGGTTGGAAAAATTTACCAACAAACTTTTGTTGATACATATTCTAAAGTGGCGCAAGTAAAACTTTATACTGAGAAATCAGCTATTACTGCAGCTGATATACTAAATGATAGAGTGCTGCCATTTTATACAGAACAAGGCCTTAGCATGTTTCGTATACTCACTGATCGCGGTACTGAATATTGTGGTAAACCTGAGCATCATGCCTATCAACTTTATTTAGGAATTGAGAATATTGATCACACAAAAACAAAGGTTCGTAGTCCGCAAACTAACGGTATTTGCGAGAGGTTCCACAGAACTATGAAACAAGAGTTTTATGATATAGCATTTCGCAAAAGAATATACGGCTCTGTAGAAGAGTTACAAATTGATGTTGATTTATGGATTAATAAGTACAATACTCAAAGAACACATTCAGGAAAGCATTGTTATGGAAAAACACCTATGCAAACCTTTCTTGATTCAAAACATATTGCTTTGGATAAGAATATTCCTAGCTACGTGAATGAGTGTCAGACACATGATACTCAGAACTTATCTGACAGTAATTATGCTGTATGATAAGTAGCTATCTGTCAGATCAAGTGTAGAGTTTTACACCTAATTCAAGAAGAATTATGGAGGAGTGCGTTGCTGCAGAGGAAATTCGAGAAGATAATGTGGAAACAGCTATCCCTCTTTTGCAGCAAAGATTAGAAAGCGCATGTGAAGCAGAATTACTGATTCAGTCTGCAGTTTCTTCTTTGGTTAAAGAAAAGAAGTTAGATATTACTGCGCAACAATATAATAAAATCTCATCAGTATTCCGAAAAGATATGATGAAACTCGATCCTAAATATATTAGGGAGCATCAAGGTGCGATTGCTGCTGATATTTCTGCTGCTTTGGAAAGTGGAATGTCTGGTCAAAAAATTGAAGGACATGATTTTTCCGAAGCGTCAGCTGGTATCGCGGAGAAATATAATTTAGCGAAAGAAGAAGGGGTACTTAGAGATTTAAAGCAATTTCGTGGTTATTTCGACGGAACTATTGAGAAAATGAAAGAAAAAGCTGAACGTAAAGGAATCGATATTGATTTTACGCAATATGAGGAGCTGCAAAAACAGTGGCATGAACTATGTGATAATGCAGTAGCTAGATTTGATGGAACCTCCGGCGCAAAAATGACTGACAAAGACATTTCGAATATTATTATGTCTATAAGTCATATGTCCAAAGGTGTTAATCGTGAATTTGTTGATTATTTTTTGAAACAATGGCAAAAATTAATACCTGAAAAGGGAAAAAAATTAGTTGATGTATCTAATACTGTAGCTTTTAGCCAAGATCTTGCATTACAAAGACAATCAGCAGAGGAGTTGGGTGAGAAAACTAGAGTTGCTAGAATTCGTCACGTGATCGACTCTATGGTGGATGATTACCCTGAGCTTCGTCAAATTGAAAGTAAATTATCAAAAGGGCATGACTCGAGAAAAGGAACTTATGATATTGGTTTGACAATTGATCAATATATGGAGCTATATGAATCATGTCAAAAAATCAAAGCTGGGAACGTTGATGTTGCAGAAGAAATAGCTGTGATGAGGAAAGCGGTAAACAAAGTATTACCTCTGAGTAGAAGAATAAAAAGTGCATTTTCAAGAAAATCAAAAGCGGAATATGATCCAGATTCTGATATTAGGCCACAAAATTTGTCTGATGCTGATATGGAAACATTAGCAGAGGTTTTTGATGAAGTAACTGCATTGGAAAAATCAACTCAGCAACAATTAATGTCAGAAGTTCGACGAGCTGGAGGAGTGCCATCTCAAGCTGTTGAGGATAGTTTGGTCAAACGTGAAGTTGCAGTAATTGTTGCGGATAATCCTGACTTAAATCCAATAGTTCTAGAACTTGAAGAAAGACAACGAGAAAGAGAAACTGGAGTCGCAAGAATAGAAGAAGTAGAAGTTATTGAGTTAGCTAGCCAGGAGAGTCAGCTAGTTGTTGTATTGGAAGAGCATTTAGAGACGATATTAGAGCCAGTACAAATCTTAGAGCCTTCTCTGTCTAGCCATAGATGATATGGAAGAAGATAGATCACGTCCTGCAGTCAAAGCTCAACCTAAAAACCAAGAGCAGGAAGCAAGAGATAGCGTTATATTTGGTGATGAAGCGACAGAAGAAAGGCAATTTGAGCCTAGTGTAACAGTAACAAGTAATGTTGTTGATCCTATTACACAGGCTATTCGTGATGAGGTGATCACACGTCAGCAATTATATTTACAGCAAGAAGTAGCTAAAGTAGTTGATGGCGCTGAAAGAATGGAAATTCTTGATCAAAATCTTCCAGAATTCAGATCATTTGTTGAATCAGAAAGAGGTAAGGATGTTTTAGAAGAAGTTGCTGCTAAGCCTCAGGTTCAGAAACAATTACATTCTATGGAAACTGCTGGTTATAAGGCGGTACATAGTCAATTTAGTGATAGATTTCATGATGTTGAATGGCAAGCGCCAAGTGCTGGTAAGGTTAGATCTACTAATATTACGAATTCTCAAGGAGAAGCTGTTTGTAATTTATCTGAGACTACATTTGATACAGTGCCACAGAATGTTGTACTAAGTAATGGAACTGCGCGTGTTATTAGAAGCTACAGGCAGATTGATTTTCCAAAAGAACTAGAGACTGGAAAAGGACCGGTGCATCTTTCCATGGCCGTTAAGGATGAGAATGGAAAAAATATAGCAGAAAAAGATGCAGTGTATTTTACGGCTCATTACAATGAATCTGGTAAATTAGAAGAGGTTAGCACGCCTGTACCTGTAAAATTTATGGGTAAAGGAGATGATGCGATTGGATATATTGAAAGAGATGGAAAAGTTTTTACTCTTCCAGTAACTCAAGGAAAGTATTATGAAATGATGCAAGAGGTTGCTAAGAATAAAGGAATGAATGCAGATTTATCGCAGAGTGTAGAGATGGAAAAATTAGCCGTAGATATTGTTGTAACAAATGCTAAAGATGTTCCATCAAAACTCGCGAGAAAAGCAGCCACAATAGGAAAGGATGTAGACGCAAGTAAGGTTGACTCAGTTGGTCATACTTCTACTCCAGCTATTCAAAGAAAAGCTGATCATAAAGGGCATTCGATTTAATCTATATATTTTAGGTAGAGATTTATGAAAGATAATGAAAAGCAAAGTACAGGTTTAGATGCAGCGGCTAGAACACAGGAAGAAGTAGACAGAGCGCGTTAAGAAGCAAGAGAAGCTAATGTCGGCGCAGGAGAGATGGTATGGACACCTTAATAGTAAGGAGGTCGATATTGAGATAGAAGATGATAAACCTCACGTGGGAGGGAGTAAAAAGGAATCAACTACAACGATTGAAATTGATGATGAGATTCCTGGTAAAAGGAGTTGATCTGCAAAAGTGAAAGATGTGGTCAATAAAATGCGTGAGGAACTTACTAGATCTTGGGCGGGTATAAAATCCAAAGGTTCAGCCTCCGCTCACCCGGTGGCTAAGCATATGGCTAATAAAGATAATAGAGAATTATAGATAAAATTATTACTATGCTTGATGTATTAGCACATAAAAACTAACTTTTTAATAAAAGGTTGATATTTGAGGCCTTAACAAAGAAGTATTTTCTTGAAATAGTTTGCAAAACTGCGTTACCATTAATTTAGTGTATTTACTATAAAATAGCAGGGTATGTAATGGACGGTTCTGAAGAAGATGATTTTATTGATTCAATTGAAGAAGAAAGGGAAGAAGATTCAGTGGTTCCTGATGCAGGAAATCAAGTGGAAGCAGCTGGGGCAAAGCCAAAAGCTGAACCAACGGTAACAGTTAAGCCAAATGTACAAGCTGATAAACCGGTTGAAGGTCCTGATTCTGAGGACACGCCAAAAAATCCGAAAGAGGTTGCTAATAAAAAACTTGCTGCATTTTTTGAAAAAAATGGTGTTACTCTTTCTCCTGCAGAGCAAGGTTTAGTTACAGAAATGGTACATACATCTAATTTAATGAATGGTAAATCTCCACGAGTGATGCAAAAGGTAAGTGGAAAATTACAGGGAGTTGAAACTATATTGTTAGCTCATCCAGAGTTGGATGCACACGCTGATGAATTTTGTCAGATTATTGAAGATGTTGCAACTAATCCAGATACTGTAAAGTACATGCGAGACAATCATTTTGATGTAACAAGAGCAAAATTTGCAGGTTCAGCTCAGATGAAATCTGATCAGGAAGTTGTTCCTGAGGAAATGTCACAAGCAGTAGTTCCAAGAGAGGCGTCGCAAGAAGTGGGTCTTAGTACAGAACCGCAGGCAAAAGATAGTGTAATCTTTGCGCCGAAGGAAGAAGGTGCTGCCCAAAAAGTCAGTGCAGGTGATGTAGTTGATCCCATTACACAAGCAATACGTGATGAAATCTTGGCTAAGCAGCAATTGCTTCTTCAGGAAGAAATTGCTAAGGGCATGGAAGGAGAAGAGAAAGAAGATTTTTTAGCTCAAGATTTAACAGCAATTCGTTCTTATTTGCAGAGTGATGCAGGAAAACAAGCTGTTGATGATGTAATGAAAAATCCTGAACTTCAAAAGCAAATGCATGGCATTGAGAGGGATGGTTATAAAACCGTGCATACAAAGTTTGAGGAAAGTTTCCGTGATGTTGATTGGGATAAAAGTGCTGATAAAGTGCGAATCACGGATGTTACTGATGACAATGGAAAAGCTGTATGTACATTGAAAGAAACAACAGTTGATACTGATCCTCAGACTGTTACTCTTGCTGACGGGTCTCAGCAGACAATTAATAATTTTAGAAAAATTGATTTTCCAAGAGAGCTTGAAACGGGG
The DNA here is from genome assembly GCA_965233855.1 of Rickettsiaceae bacterium. Taxonomy (GTDB): domain Bacteria; phylum Pseudomonadota; class Alphaproteobacteria; order Rickettsiales; family Rickettsiaceae; genus Megaera_A. The sequence continues at coordinate 1,383,246 of OZ247586.1, forward strand.
AATGGACCGATGCACGTTTCTATGGCAGTTAGAGACGTAAATGGTAATAATATTTCCGAGAAAGAGGCTGTTTATTTTACTGCTCACTATGATGATAATGGTAAATTAACAGAAGTTAGTTCTCCAACACCAGTACATTTCTCTGGAGATGGTCCTGATGCTATTGGATATATTGAGGTTGATGGTAAGGCATATACCTTACCTGTAACCAAAGGAAAATACCAGGAGATGATGCAAGAAGTTGCTAAAAATAATGGCATTGAGGAAGCTAAAGATAAAGTGGTGATGCAAGATAAGGAGCAAGAAGTGCTAGCAATAGAGGATGCTCCGAAAGAGAAGCCTCTGTCTATTGAGGACACGGATAAGCCAAAGCCATTAGCAATAGAAGACGCCCCAGCTAAACCATTGGCTATTGAAGACGCTCCAGCAAAGAAACCTAAACAAGCTGCAAAGCCGTTGGCGATTGAAGATGCGCCGAAAGGGGAACCAAAAAAACAAACTGAAGCTCAGGCTTTGGCTGAGAAAATGAAACAAAGCCGTGCTGTTAGAGGCAATGAAGTTTCCGCTCCTGAATCAAAAGGTGGTGGTGAGGTTGTTAATGTTAAGGCCAAGCCAGAACCCAAGTTTAAGCCATTAAAACTTGATGATATTGAGTCAGCAGAATTGCCTGATGTTGGGAGGCAAGCAAATCTATTAGATGCAGCAGCTAAAGTAGCTGATGCGTTATCTGACTTGGTTAAGGGTGTAAAGGATGCAGCAAAACCTGGTATTAATGCAAGAACAGGAGAAAGAGTGTCTCCGGCTGTTCAAAGACTTAGTGCTCATACTAGAGAAAATGTAGATCCTGCTGTCGCACGCGGTGCTCAATCAAAAGGTGCTGGGAAAGCTCGAGTTATGTCTACACCAAATGTTGCAGCTCCCAAGCCGAATGGCCAAAGTAGATAAAGTTTATTTTTTAGAATTTATCCATTTGGCAATTAAGTTTTCAAAATATAGTTTTAAGTTCTGCATTTCGTAGGGCTTATCTATTGTTAGATATTTTATAGTTGGATTTGAATTTTTAATCCATTTGAGTTCTGCTATACATATTATTTTTGAACCTTTGTTTAAAATAAAATGATAATAATTACTATTAGAGAAATTTGAGTGATTAGGGTTATATTTTATTCCTTGAGAGTTAAAAAAATTATATGCAATGTTATGATATGCTTTCCATTCTATATGATGAGTGCAAAATCTAAAATTTAGACCATTATATCTAGATTTATCCAATATTTTTCTTATAAACTTATCTTTACCTAAATTATATCCGGTAAAGATTGATTTGTTTTTTTTATGGGATTCTTCAATCTCAATTAATTCTTGTTTTAGAATATTATATTCTGTTCTTGCTTTGGGTGAGCTTAGTAAATAATCTCGAAATAAGATATTAAGTTTTATATCTGGGTTATCTTTCTCGTAAACATGTAAGTTTATGTCGTGTGGAGTTTTCTTTCTAAAAAAATGCCTCAATGGAATATTAAACTCACCACGATATTCATAGTCTATTGATAGTAGTGGGGAATGAGATTTCGATAAAGAGTTGACCTCTATAATAATATCTATTTTTGGTTTTGCATAAAGCTCTGGAATGGATGTTGAGCCTATATGATAAATATTGATACAATTATCTCCAAGCGAAGATTTCAGATTCAGAGATTCCTGTTAAAACCATATAGGTCAATCTGAATTATATTCTGTAATTTCAATTTTTTTCATACGGGTAATAATAAACCCCGCAAAGTTTCAAATCAACTATTTACGGGGCTTATCTATATATAAGTAAAAGCTAATTAACCGTTTGCTTCTGCTTCATTTTCAGCAAGTTTTTTCTTATATTCTTTGCCAAGTCCTCTAACAGCATATAGCCATAAGATAACTACAACAAAGAATATACCTGCAAAATATGGTGTTGCTTCAACGAAGCTATATGCAGGCATTAGGATAAAGAAGGTTGATTGGATAATACCACCACCAGATTTACCAAACCTACCACCAACAACATCAACAGCAGCTTTACCTTTTGATTTCATTTCATCATCAAGAGGAATGTAAGCCATTTCTTTTGTTGAATCAAATAGTGAATACTTAACTGCTTTACTTAAAACATTCTGTGCTGCGCCAATTGCTGTAACCATTGCAAGAGGTCCAGTACCCAAGAATGCTGCAATTTGTAGGGCAAAGCTATTTTCAAATATTATAAAAGAAAAGAAAGCAAGACCAGTGCACAGAATCATTAATGGTGTGAATGTTGCCGCTACTGACCAAGATACTCTTCTTAAAATATTAGCACCTACTAGCATGAAGAATATAGCTGCAAATCCTTGATAAGCCTGGAATGTTCCCATGTATGAAGTATAACCTTCAACAGTTGGATACATTTCGTGGAGTTTAGATTTCCAAACACCTTCAACAAGGTTGATTGAAATTCCATAAGCTAAGATAAGCATTGCAATAAGTGCAAGATATTTAGATGTGAAGATCATTTTAAAGCTATCGCCAAGGCTAAGTTTAGTTTTTTTCTTTTTCTTGACACCTGATTTTGCGCCATCATATAGACTAGGATCAGTAAGAACATTATTATTAATCCATCTATATAGGAACATGATTATGAATCCACTAAATATAACAGTACATAGAACTGGGATTAATTTTACTTCGTCCGGTACCAATTGAATGTCTTTATTTAGTAGGAAATAGAATGATACTGCTACAAGTGGAAGTGCAATATTACCAAGTAGTCCAAACATTGAATAGAATCGCTTGGCTTCATCTGTTCTAGTAATTTGGTTGGCAAATTGCCAGAATAATAAGCTAAGCATCATGCTTCCCCAAAGTTCTGCCATTGCATAGAATGAAGCATAACTCCAATTACCAGCTATTTTAATAAACCACTGTAAGTTTGGATATTGTTTAACTAGTGCATCAATTGTGCTAGCTTGTGGATGAAACATTTCCGGATTTGGGTATAAAACAAAAGCAAAAAAAGCAAAAAATCCGATAAAAAAGGCTGTTACTGTATAGAATACTTTTTGAGGGTTCATCATGTTGCAAAGTTTTGCATACATGATCATCATGATAATTGCTGTTGGAAGAACCACATATGTTTTTAAGAAGCTGATTGATTCTGCACCAATGTGTGTAACAACTAGGCCATCTTTTACAGATCTAACAGTTGCATAGTTAAATAATATAAAGGCCATCATTAAAGCCATGGGGATGAATTTCTTATTCTCATTCCATTCTATTGGCCAAAATATTCTTCTTAGTTCAGCTAAAAAGTCTTTCTTCTCAGAATTTTCCATTACTATATATGCATTTAGTTGATTAATTATGTTAACACCATAGAGGAAAACTTGTAAAAAGTCAATACCAATAGTTAATTATTGTTTACCTTAAGTAAAAGTGAAATCCATCTATTATCAGAAAATATTTTTTCTACTGCAAATCCAGCGTCTGAATAATGTTCTTCTATGTTTTTTTGCTGATAATCTAAAAACCCGGATAGAATGACTTGAGTGTCATTGTGGCAAAGGGATTTAATGTTGTTTTTCATGGAAATAAGAGGAGCGGATAAGATGTTACTTACAATTAAATCAAATGGTTTATTCCATTTTGGTGGAACATTCAAACTATCTTGGTTGTTTTGGTAAAATTCTATATTTGAATTATTAAAACTTTGATTGTCTTTAGCAACCTTTATTGATATTTCCTCGATATCACATGCAAGAATATTTGATGATGGCCATAATTTTTCAGCGGCAAAGCTAAGAATTCCACTACCTGTTCCAATATCAAATACATTATTTATTTTATAATTTTCTAATTCTTCCATTGCTTGTATGCATAGAGAAGTAGTTGCATGGTCTCCTGTTCCAAATGCTCTTGATGCTTCTATATAGATTGGAGTTTTATCACTTGGACAAGTTTTGCTTCTATTGGAAGAGGTGATAAAAAATTTTCCGATTTCTATTGGCTGTAGTTGTTTTTGGTATTCAGTCACCCAATCTTTATCTTCAACTACTTCAAAAGTTATTGGAGAATTGATTCTGAGATTATGTTTAGTAGCAAACTTTTGTAGTTCATTTTGCAAGGTTGAGAGTTTTGGTTCTTCTTCAACAAAAACTTCGAATGCCCATAAATCATCAGGCTGTGAGTCTATTGTAGAAGATTCAACTTCATATGTACTTATTCCTAGAATATTTTCTGGGAAGAGTTTCTCAAAAAGCTCTATATATTGATAGTTTGTATTAAAGCAAATTTTATGAGTTATTTTTGGTTGACTAAATGGGTTATTCATTGTTTTAATAATATATGTTCTATTTTAAAAATGTGTATATCAATTATTTGATATTTATTCAATGTTTTCAGAAAAAAAGAGAGATAAATATGAGTTTTACAAAAAATATTATTGCTGGGTTAATATTAATTTTATTTACCCTAAACGTGGGCGCAGCAGAGACGAATGCAACGACTTCTTCGGCGCCAAAAGCGAAATTGCGAGGGCCAGCTGAATTTCAAAAAGTAATTGATGATTATAAGGCTTATGTAGCTAAAATTCCTCCGAAAATTAGGGATGAAATTATTGAATACAGAAAATCAGTAGCAAAATTAAATAAGCAAAAGAGATTGCTTTTTAGACAATTATCGCAAGCTAGTCAGAATTACTTAAAAAAAGAGCGGAAATATAAAAAGAAACTGCCTTTGAGTCGTAAAAATTTGATTAATATTGAAAATCCAGGTGCGAAAGCAAGTAAGAAATCAGCTAAAAAATAAGTTAGCATTTTTTCATAAAGTAAATTGAGATTGGAGAGACAGAGATTTCTTCTCTCCAATCTGTTCCGTTGTTTTGGTCGGCTAGTGGGTTGTATATTTCAAGAAGTTCAAGATTAGCTTTTTTCATAGCGGATAAATAATCTTCCTTAGTCCAGTAGTAATCTTCAATTGAAAATCCTTTATCAATAAACTCAATTTTTACCTTTTTTCCACTTTCCAGAATTTTATTTTGAGGGAAGTCTGTATTTAGAGCGCTCCAATTATATTTATATGTATTTTCATTATCTAAAATTGCAACAAAATGCCCGTCTTTTTTAAGAACCCTGCTAATTTCCTTCATCGTTTTTTCTATATCTTTTAAGGAACTCATTTCAAGTAATACAAAAGATGAAAACACTAAATTAAATTTAGTATTTTCAAATGGAATTTTTGAGTTTGTAATAGTTAAGTAATCTCCATTTGGGTCATCTTGCTGTGCAAGCTCTATCATCTTGGGATTAATATCAACTCCTGAGGTTTTAAAGCCTAAGGATTTTAAAAAATTAGTTGAATGCCCAGTGCCACAGCCAAAATCTAGTGCATTAGACCCTGTTTTATATTTTTTGAATAGATCTGGGAGTTTACTAAATGCAAGGCTTTTTAACGAATTAGGCGGTGTTTTTACTGCATAAGCTTTCGCATATCTATCTAATTCAGTTTTATTATCTATTAGAGTCATGATTATAAAAATATTTATTTTATTTATTAGGTATAATCATAACTAGTTTCTTTGTACAAGAAATTTTACAATTTTGAATAAGAATATTGAGATTAGAGCGAGTTTCTTCGAAAACTTTTTGGATTAGAGGTTTTGAAAGTGTAGCATTACAATCTTTATTAGTATTCGAATCTTTCTCAGTAAGTGCAATAATAACAATATTGTCTAAGGTTGGTTGGTTTTTTATATTAGATAAGAGTTTTTGGCAATCAAGCCCAGGAATATTAGTGTCTAATACCATTAGATAATTATATTTTTGATGGTCAATGTTTTTATCAAATAAATATTTACCTAAAGTAAAACTATTACCAAAATGTTTTACTTCACTAGTAATTCCTTTTCTTTGTAAATTAGCTTTGAATAGATTTGCATGGTCATAATCATCGTCGACCAGCAATACAGTAATATCTTGATATTCCATATAATATTCCCCCCAGAATGTTTCTTATATAAATTTAGTTTAACATATTTCTGCAATGTATATCTAAAAAAAAATTCTAAGGTGTAGAAACAGCATATTAATTAGAGTTAGATATAATGAACATATTCAAGCACCGTCACTTCAAATACGACATAATAATATGGGCAGTGAGATGGTATTGTAAATATGGGATAAGCTATCGAGATTTAGAAGAGATGCTGACTGAAAGAGGGGTAGAAGTAGATCATTCAATTATATATCGTTGGGTTCAATATTATTTCTTCTGAAATCTTAAATAAACTTGAGGAAGCCTCGATTTGGACTTAGCTGGAGAGTTGACGAAACATATGTAAAGGTTAAAGGTAAATGGGTGCAAGGTGAAATTCGAATTATTACTGATAATTAACCTTATAAAGAATAAAATTTATGGCAAAAACCAATCATCTACTACAACATATATGTTTTCAATCAGTATTATAATAATTTAGCAAAAGAATATTTTACTACCAAAGGTCATCATAATCATGAAAGTTTTATAGAACACCAGAACTCCGTTTTTCGAAAAATATTTGCACTATATAAGGAGAGCTTATTGATAGCGAAAGAATATAAAAATCTGTATCAACAAATGAAGTCTATAGAAGGTCAAACTGTTACTTCTATGAAGACAATTTGCATTAACTTAGTAAGTGGTTTAGAGGAAGGTGGTAGCTTGTGGGAACACATTACTAATACAATTACATCTATATCTGATATTGATTCGCAAGAAAGTGTTTTTACTACCCTAGAAGCTGAGTTTAGTAGAATGATTCTATCCAAGAATCGTCATGTCGGAATATACCAAAAACAATATTATGATTTTGTCTTGATGACTCAGAAATTCTTTGCAGAAATAGTAAAAATTGATTTAATCGTAGATTTTTCCTCATTACAATTATCAGAAGCAGAGAAGATAGAAATTTATTCTAAATCTAGATCCGGAATTCCGTTACTTGCTGATGAGTATGAGAAACTACTACCTATTATTGTTACATCTTAACCATTAGAACTAGTATATTCTAGTTCATTAGAAATGTTAAAATACTAATCTAAATGCAGATTATTTGATAAATCTAGTTGATCTCCAATCCTTACATTTCAGCTAATTCATAAAATGAATAATTTGTTTTTCTTGTTAGAAGTAAGATAATATTTTTAATGATTTCTAGAAAATATTAGGCTCATTTACGATTTGCAACAGATTCTAAATTATTAGATATTGTTTTTAGTGTTACTAAACATAAAACTAATTCTGATCTTAATTTTATTAACTGACTCTTAAAACAGTATCAAAGGAAGTTTTTTTGATATACTACCAAACTTCTGGCACTGTTAACAAAGAATCTTCATATTCTCCACTTAAATCAACATCAAGACCAGATATAACATCGTCTTTATTGAGAGCGTCTTGAATGTTTTCTATCAAAGAACTCCAAACAATCCTATCAATATTCAATTCTGATTGAATTGAGTTTATATCTGGAACTGGTAGATTATCATCAAATATAAATAAAATCTCAGCATCACATTGATCTATATGATTTGGATCTTGAGATATTTTATTTATAGATACTTGTACTTGTTCTATTTTTTTAATTACAGTAATTATCTGGTACAGATGGGTTTCAAACTCATCTTGTGTTAATCTGGTATTTTGATAATCATCTTTAATAAAATTTTTCATACATTCAAATTCTGCGACATATTGCGCAAATAAAGATTCTAGGTTTTCAAGTGTATCCTCTGCTCTTTTAGCCATAAGTAATTTCCATAAAGTCTATTATAATACTTAATATACATTAATATTAAATAAGGTAAAGTTAAAATATATTAAGTATTATAATAGACTTTATCCAGTTCCAAAAAATATTATTCACAAACCTTCCTTTAAAAAAATCCTGGTAAATTATGTATCATAAGGCGTATAGAGCTTCTTTTAAATCCAGCATTGCTGTTAATGATCGAGAATTAGATATAGTAGGTGATGCTATTGCAACAGCGCCGCGTAGAAAGCAACAGTAGCAAGAGCGCTAAGTTTAGCTTCTCGCTGTTGATTTAGATGGGGTAGTGTGGTTGCGGATTATAAAAGTTTAGTAGAAGAAGCGAGATGTTGCACATTATACTTTTCAAAACTGCCTTTAGTCCCGCGTCCAATTATACAAGTTCATTCTAATGCTAAATTTAATTGCTAGACAGGCACCAGGTAGAATAGTGCCTGATACAGGAATTCCTTTTAACGATCCTAGTGGAAATCGATTAGGAGCATGGAAGGAATATTGGCTAGATCATTTACCACATCCGAGTCCAAGAGATAATCTTTGGCTCAAGAAGAATATCTGGTTTGAAGAGGAAATCTTAGTGAAACTAAAAAACATTATTTCTAAACTTATAGGATAGTAGTCTGATAATACGGGTATATACTCAAGAAAAAATGGTGGGCCCGGCAGGACTTGAACCTGCGACCACTCCGTTATGAGCGGAGCGCTCTAACCAACTGAGCTACAGGCCCTATATTTTATAGTAGGTCAGTTTGAGTTTAATTTTATATATCCGCGCGCGTTAAAAGTCCAGTAAAATTTCTCTTTGAATTTAATCATTTTCTGTTTAGTTAGCTCGATTTAAAAAATAGTATAATTTTTATCTCTGTTGTGATGGTTTGCTTCTAATTATTCTCTCTAAATCTTCAACACGTAGATGTATTTCAGCGTACTGTTCGGTGAGTCCAGATTCTTTTTGTTTTAATTTACTTAGGTTAGGTGCAACTAAAATATTTAATTTTTAAAGAGGGTTAGTTAATGTTGCAGACCATTAAAACTCCACGGCTTTGGTCAAAATAACCTCCTTCTTGGATGAATTCGCATTCCTTTTTAAAGCCTGCTTTGTTATAGACGTGGATAGCTTTTGGATTGTTTTGCAGCGGATCAATTAAAAATGTTTTTATATTAGATTCGATATTAGTGCAAAAGAATCTTATAAATTCTTTGAGGGTTTTCGCAGCTAGACCTTTTCCTATATAATTAACACTACCAATACAAAAATCTAATCCAAAAGTTCTGCGATCTTGTGATAGATATGGTTTGATATATTCTGGAGTATCCTCAGTATTATGTTCTTCATGAGTCATTATGAGTGAAAAAGGCGTATTATCATGGAACCCAACCCAATACTCGAACATGCCATTCCAATAGGTAGACGGGGTTTGTCTACCATGCATGAAATTTAAAATATCATCTTTATGAGCTGAACTATTATCCCAGAATTCTTGAATATGCGGCTTAGATAACCATTCAAAAATAATATGATGATAATCAATTGTGGCTTTTTTAAATGTAATACTCATATTGGAATTGTATATGGTAGCAAATGTAATTGCTAGATTTTTATAGTTTTTTTACTAGTAAAGAACTACAGAAATTACAATAATTTCTATAGTTCTGCCTTACTTAAGCAATACCCAAATTTCAGTTAAAAGCTCTGTTTCTGCAACTTCATGATCAAAATTTTGATAACAGAACACACAAGGTAAATCGCCTAGTTCTTCTCCAGATTCTGGAAGCCAATCACGGTATAGTCCGTAAATAACCCCAACTATGCATAAGAATCTAATTTTACCATTTGATCTAGAGATGGTTTATCAGTTCTAATTTGGTAATTTATGAGTCCAGCAAATAAGTGAGAAAAAGCGTTGATAGGTGATCTGTGCCTACTATGAATCAAAGTATTCAATGACTTCATAGAGGAGAATATAGTCTCAATAAAACTACGACGCATCAACATCATTTTATCTGTAGTATCCATTAAAATATTTTTCATATTCTTTTTGATTTTAGTAATCAAAGTCACTTTTTGTTCAAATAATTCAGCGGATAGTTTTTTGGATATATACCCTTTATCACCAATAAGTTTACCAGTAATACCTTTCACCATTTCCATAACTGGAGAACGATCATTAACGTTGCCACCAGTAATAGTCATACTTACAATTTCTCCGAATGTATTGAGAATAAAGTGCAACTTAAAGCCAAAAAACCAACCAGTAGAAGTCTTGCCTTTTTTAGCTAATCCTTTAAAAACTTTATGTCTTTTTTCTCGAAGATTATGACAAACAGCCATAGGCGTTGCATCTATAAACATATATTCTGTTACCTTACCTTCAAGGCTTTTAAGCATGCAAACCACAGCAGGGAAAGCAAGTTTTATTAGTGCTGTAAAGCGATCGTAATGTACTAAGTAGCTGAATAAGTTTCTGTGATTCCTCATAAGTTCTAGGTAAAAATATTTAAAGCATGACATTCCAGATTGATGGAAAGCTATCAGGATAGTTATTATTTCTGACAAGCTCATTTTACATGGTTTATTACGCTTTCTAATACCACTGGTAATGAGTGTCTTTTTGTACCAATTTTCAAATCCTTTACAAAAATCATCGACAAAGCAGAACAAACTATCGTAATCTATATTCATTGGGGTACCTTTTTTAGATTGCAAAAATACAGAATACCCCAATATCACTAGCTATGCAGTCCTTTTCTTATACATAGTTCGGGTTATAATAACAAGCCCTATTGAAGGAATTGTTTTTGAAAGTCTGAGTTCTAGAAGAGCAAAACTCGAGGATAAAGTATATTTTGGAATAGGACTTAGAATTGTTGATTAATATAAAATGTCTGTATTATGGAAGAAAAAACACGAGAAGCACTTCTAAAACTTTATGATGATATGATAATAGCGAGAAGAGCAAATACTCTTGAAGGAATTCAAAAAATAGGGTTAACACCTGAACCTGAGGATACAGAAAATTATCTTATGGGAGATTATAATAACGAAGAAGGGTAGTTAAAAATCTTGTAGGGCTTACTCCAAAATTACTGGCTCATACGTTAAAACTGCCTGCTGATCAGAAATAACTCCCTGACAATATGATTTTGTGGGATCTACAAGTACATTAGTCATTGCTGCTCGCCCTAAAAGCATTCGATGATGCATAATATCACGATTTGTTAGGGTAATATCAATATCCCATATACATTTACCAATCTTGATTGGTGACCTTATTACTATTCTATTTTCTTTATGACCATTAGAACTTTTTACAGTTCGCATTCCTACAATTTCTGCAACGGCTTTGCGACAAACTTTATCATTATTTTGTATAGGATGAATAATAAACTCAGCACATTCCTTATTATTCAATCTAACTATTTTTATATCATATGCATGCAGAGCAGAGGTTTTTGCCCCTGTATCAATCTTTACCTTAATTAGTGGAACATCAAAATCAAGTAACCCAGCCCACTCTCTCCATCCAACTAATAAAGAGTCGGTATTCATCCTAGCTCCTCATCATAATTTGCAACTCCATCTGCAACAGCTCTTGGATTATCAAAAGTAGCAACATGAAATAGTGCGTCACCATTATTTACCAAAGGCATCATTGTAATTCCAATAATTATTCCAGTTTTTCTAGCTCTTACAAAATGTTTTTCAGTTCCAAATGGATCGGAAATCACTCCTAATATTTCACCTTTTTTTACCTTGTTCCCAACATGTTTGCGAGCAAGCATACTCCCACTATGAGGAGCACGTACCCAATGACTAGAATCTGCACAAAAAATCTCTCTTTTCTTAGGAATTTTTTTCCTGACTAATTCTTTTCTTAACATTCCAATGCTTGCCAAAATAGAAAGTATGCCTTTTTCAGCTGATCTAATTATTTTTTCATCATATCTTAAAGCTTCTCCACCTTCGAACAAAAGAATTTTAACACCCTTTTCTGCTGCCGCTTGACGAAGAGAGGCATCTCTATAATTTGAATGCAAAATAACCGGGACTCCAAACTCTTTTGCCAAATTTTTAATCTCCGGATTATCTAAATACGCTCTTATTTGAGGTAAATTAAATCTATGCGCACTACCTGTATGAAGATCAATACCATACTCGCATTTTTCTACTATTTCTTTAATGAATTTATATGCAATCTGACCAGCTAAAGACCCTTTCTTTGACCCAGGAAAAACCCTATTTAAATCTCTTCTATCTGGAAGATAACGAAGATTTCGATTAAACCCAAACATATTCACTATTGGAACTGCAATAAGAGTTCCCCTTAAATTTGATAATAATTTCTTACGAGATAATAATCTTCGAATTACTTCAACACCATTTATCTCATCTCCATGAATTGCCGCAGACACAAATATGGTAGGGCCGGGCTTTTCACCACGTATTACTTCCACCGGAATAGTCATCTCAGTATGATCATAGAGTTTGGAAACAACTATTTCAAAGCGCTTCCTTTCTCCCTTCTCTATACTAACACCGTCTATGACAAGTTCATCCTTCATAAATCCTAACCTTTCATAAATATCTGAGTTCGTAAGGTTCTATTAATATCTTTCTCAATAAATTCTATTATGTTGCCTGCTATATTCTTTCCAGTTGCCTCCTCAATACCCTCTAGTCCGGGAGATGAATTTACTTCTAATACAAGAGGACCACGATTTGAGCGAACAAGATCAACTCCAGATACCTTTAAACCTAATACTTTAGAAGCTTTAACGGCAATTGCTCTCTCTGCCGGAGATATTTTAATCATCTCAGCAGATCCACCATTATGTAGGTTAGATCTAAACTCTCCTTCCGCGCCTTGCCTTTTCATAGCAGCAACAACCTTATCACCAATTACTAAGCACCGAATATCAGCACCTGCGGATTCTTCGATAAATTCTTGAACAAGAAAATCTGCATGCAAACTTAAAAAAGCACTAATTAAACTTTCCGCTGCTTTTTGTGTTTCAGCAAGCAATACTCCTTTTCCTTGGGTACTCTCTAAGACCTTTACAATTAATGGCGCACCACCAACTGATGAAATCAAATCCTTTGTAGCATTACCTGAGTTAGCATAGCTAGTAACTGGAATACCTACTTCTTTTCTAGCAAGCAATTGGTGCGCACGTAATTTGTCACGTGACCTAGTAATTGCTACCGATCCATTTACTGCATAAACTCCAGCAACTTCAAACTGACGCAGCACTGCCGCCCCATAAACAGTTGCAGATGCACCTATTCTTGGTATTACCGCGTCAAATTCTAATTTTTCTTGTTCATTTTTTGGCTTATAATAAACATCTGGATGATTGCCAGTAATATTCATATAGCATTTTAAAGGATTCACGACCATCACCTCATGCCCCCTTGCCTCCGTAGCTTCAACCAGTCTTGCTGTAGAATATATCTTGGCACTGCGAGATAAAATTCCTATTCTCATTTGCTTAATTTCTCATTTAATATAGGCTTAATATTGTCATGTAATTTAACTAATGACCATCTATATTTTCATATATTACATATAAAACATAGGGCTGTGACACTTGAAATTAATATAAATATCTAAATCAGACATGTTTACAAAATACTATTTAAACTGTATAGTCTCTATCATAGTATGTACTTTTTAAAATCCATGTCTCACGAAATATTTGTTAGAATTGAGAATTGTAGCCTATCTGGTATCGATTCAATTAAAAGAGTCCAAAGCCTAAGACAAATGTTTCTAAGTCCTGGAAAAATCACAGGCGCAGTAATACCAATCCTAAATGATATTAGTTTTTCGTGCAAAACAGGCGATAAAGTAGCCTTAATCGGAAGCAATGGATCCGGAAAAAGTTCTATATTAAAACTAATTTCCGGTATATATCCACCCAAAAAAGGAAATGTTGCGATTCAAGGTAAAATCACTTCAATCATTGAAATGGGTCTTGGCGTTGAACCAGAATTTACTGGCAGACAAAATATCAAGATATTAATGCTATATAATAATATGCTTGATAAATACAACAAAGAATTTGAACAAAAAGTAATTGATTTCTCTGAACTTGGAGAAAAAATTGACCAACCACTTAAAAATTATAGTTCGGGAATGCTCTCACGCTTAGCATTTTCTACCTGCATTTTCCAAAATCCTGATATATTACTTTTAGATGAAGTGTTTGCCGCTGGTGATGGTAAATTCATTGCAAAATCTCTTGAATTTATGAAAAATAAAATAAACACGGTTCCAATCACTATTTTAGTTTCGCATCAGGAAGAGATCATCAGAGAACATTGCAATCGCTGTATTTTAGTTAAAAACGGACGAATAATCCAAGATGGAGAACCAGATAAAATTTTACCAATTTACAACTCAGGAATTTATTGATGTTTAAGCACATTTTTACTCAAAAATACTGGAGTGGCATTCTGCTATTAACACAGATTTCGATCGCGCGCAGAAATGCAAACACGTTTCTTGGCAGTCTGTGGGGACTCATCCAACCATTTTTACATATCACAGTCATCTCATTTTTTATGAGTTTTTTACTTAGATTCGAACCAAAAGTTATAGTAACAAACCTTGTTGGTTCACTGCCCTTTTGGACTTTTATTATGTTGGGGTTGGGTAATGCGGCAGAATCTCTAAAAGCAAATTCAGAAGTTTTAAAAAGAGTTCTACTGCCTAAAACATATTTTCCAATCTCAGATGTACTTGCAAACTGCTATACATTACTATATTCATTCATAGCTATGTATTTTTCTCTTATACTTTTTTTCCCTGAATTATTTACTTGGAAAATTATATTTATACCCTTCCTAGCCTTGCCACTGATCATATCTGTAATGACTAGCAGTATAGTAGCTGCATATGCAACACCTTATATTCGAGATATTCCTCAATTCTTAAATGTCCTACTTGGCGTTTTATATTGGACTATTCCTATAATTTATCCATATAGTATGGTTCCTGAATCTAAGAAAATATTCTTTGAATTACACCCAATCTACATAGTAATCAAACCCATACAAGATCTTGTGATAACTACAGAACTACCTGGAATAATGCTAATAGCCAAATCTTGGCTTGTATGCATTATTGTTTCATTAATTAGCTATTTTATATACAGGAAATTAGCTAAAAATGTTATTTATTATCTATAAAAGTCTCATTTAATAATTATGAAAAATAGCTCAATATTAATTACTGGCGGAGCGGGATTTATTGGAAGTCATCTCGTTAATTTACTAGTAAAAAAATATCCACAAACCAATATTATCAATATTGATTCTTTAACTTATGCAGCTGATCTTAGTAGGCTAAAGAATATTGAAGATGAATCAAACTATCAATTTATAGAGGGAGATATTCGCGACGAATTATTAGTGAATAAAATTTTTATAGAAAATAAAATTGATGGAGTAATACATCTAGCAGCCGAATCACATGTTGATAACTCAATTAAAAATCCAAAAATATTCGTTGAAACAAATGTTATTGGAACCCAAAACTTACTGCATTCAGCAAAAAATTTATGGTTAAATGATAATAACGAATTACGCGCCGAGTATAAAAATTCAAAATTTTTACATGTATCTACAGATGAAGTTTATGGAACACTTGGAAAAACTGGATATTTTACTGAAAATACACCATATGCACCAAACTCTCCTTATAGCGCATCAAAAGCATCGAGTGATATGATAGTAAGAAGCTACTTTCATACTTTTAATCTACCTGTTTGTATAAGTAATTGTTCTAATAATTACGGCCCTATGCAACATGATGAAAAACTAATCCCTACAGTAATTAGAAAAGCGTTAAAAGGACAAAAAATACCAATTTACGGCAATGGAGAAAATATTAGAGACTGGCTATATGTAGAAGATCACTGCCTTGCTTTAGAACTAATTTTTCAGGCAGGCATCAAGGGAGAAAGTTATAATATTGGAACTAAAAATGAAAAAACGAACCTAAATTTAGCAAATGAAATTTGTCAACTTCTTGACAAATCAAACCCTAAATCTTCAGGAAGCTATATTGACCAAATTACTTTTGTACAAGATAGAGCAGGACATGATTTTAGATACGCAATAGATTATAGTAAGATTTCAAACGAACTAGGCTGGGAACCTAAATATTCATTTGAACAAGCCCTACAAAATACTTTAGACTGGTACGTAGATAATATACAAAATAGTTACTCCAAGTAAAAATGTTGCTATTAAGCACAGATGGTCAGATCAGTTTCCACCTAAGATAAGGTTTGGTATAAATTTATATAATGATTATTAATTTAACTGCTCGCCAAGCAGGGAAAATTTTGTTATAAAACTAATAAATAATATAAAAATAATTTTAATAAAACCATGAAAGGAATAATCCTAGCTGGCGGCTCAGGCACAAGACTTTATCCATCAACAATTGCTATATCAAAACAATTACTGCCTGTTTATGATAAGCCAATGATTTATTATCCCTTATCAATTCTTATGCTTTCAGGAATTAAGAATATCTTGATAATTACCAATTCAGAGTCAAAGCCTCTATATGAACTACTTCTTGGAAACGGAGAGAAACTAGGTATTTCTATTGAATATGCTCTTCAAGACCAACCAAATGGTCTAGCTGAAGCATTTATCATCGGAGAAGATTTTATTGGCAGCTCAAATATATGCTTGATTCTTGGAGATAATATTTTTTACGGCCATGGTATGGTAGCACAATTACAAAATGCTGCAAAAATAACAAAGGGAGCGAAAATTTTTGGATATCACGTACACGATCCTCATCGCTACGGCGTTGCCGAAATATCTATGCCAGATCAAAAGGTTTTATCTATAGAAGAAAAACCACAAAACCCTAAATCAAATTATGCAGTCACAGGACTGTATTTCTTTGATAATTCAGCTATCTCAAAAGCAAAAAAAGTACAACCTTCAAAAAGAGGGGAATTAGAAATAACTTCAGTTATCCAGTCATATTTAGACGAAGATAATTGTGATATAGAATTGCTAGGTCGAGGCATTGCATGGCTTGATACTGGAACTCACGATAGCCTACTTGAAGCTTCAAATTTTGTTGCTGCAATTGAAAAACGTCAAGGATATAAAATAGCCTGCCTAGAGGAAGTAGCATATAATTGTGGTTTCATTAATAAAAATCAAGCTATTAAACTTGGAAAAAGACTAAAAAAATCTGGCTATGGTGACTATATTTTAAACCTGATTTAACTAATACAGCATAAACTACGTGCAGTTTCTTACCATATCTACAATGCTCTATCAACTTTTAACTTAGTCAGATTAATTTTAATTAATATATATAAATTCAACCATATTTTTAAATTGAAAATTTGTATGAAAACTGTTAAAAACTCTAGATAAACTTAACATCATACTAATTATCAATAATAATGAAAATATTACTCCTAGGTGCAAATGGACAGGTTGGATGGCAATTAAGACGATCTCTTATGCCTCTTAGCGAAGTAAAAATCTGCACTAGATCAGAAGCAGATCTAGAAAATCATACACAAATTAAAGAATTAATACAAAACTATAAGCCATCAGTAATAGTTAACGCATCAGCATACACTGCGGTCGATAAAGCAGAAAAGGAGCCTGAAAAAGCAGAGTCTATCAACTCTACGGCATTAGAAACCCTTGCAAATGAAGCTAAAAACTTAAATGCACTTTTAGTTCATTATTCCACTGATTATATTTTTGATGGAAAGAAAAGAGAAAGCTATACAGAAACCGACCAACCAAACCCACTATCGATATATGGAAAAACAAAATTAGCTGGTGAAAATAAAATTATAAATTCTGGCTGTAATTACCTAATTTTTAGAACAAGCTGGGTATATAGCGAAAGAGGAAAAAATTTCATAAAAACCATAATCAACTTAGCAAAAGAACGAGAAGAACTAAAAATAATTTCAGATCAAATAGGATCTCCAACTAGTGCTGATTTTATAGCCGATGTCAGCGCGCATTGTATTACACAAAATCTTAATGGAAAAAAGCAAGGTATCTATAATTTAACGTCAGAAGGTGAAGTGAGCTGGCATGGACTTGCACAGTTCGTGATTAAGGAGCTTGATAATATGGGAATGAAATTAAAAACATCAACAGACAATATAACCCCTATTGCAACTTCAGAGTACCCACTCCCGGCAAAAAGACCCGCATATTCTAAACTTAACACAGAAAAAATTAGAAAAGCTTTTAATTTAAATACACCAAACTGGCAATATCATGTTAAAATGATGTTGGATTCATATATAAGATAATTTAAATGGAATTTAAAAGATTAGAAATACCAGAAATAGTAATATTAAAGCCAAAGATTTTTGGAGATGAAAGAGGGTTCTTTTATGAAAGCTTTAATTCTGAAGAGTTTAAAAAAGCATTAGAATTAGATATAGATTTTGTACAAGATAACCACTCTAAGTCATCAAAAGGTGTACTCAGAGGATTACACTATCAACAAAAACCAATGGCTCAAGGAAAACTAGTTAGAGTTGTATCAGGTGAGGTTTTTGATGTAGCTGTGGATATAAGAAAAGGATCACCCACTTTTGGTAAATGGGTAGGAGAAATCTTATCTGAAGAAAACAAAAACCAACTTTGGATTCCACCAGGTTTCGCACATGGATTTATTACTCTTTCTGAAAATGCTGAGTTTTTATATAAAACAACCAATTACTATTCACCAGAACATGAAGCCTGCATAATGTGGAATGATCCTGACCTAAATATAACATGGCCCTATAAAGATATTATTGCTGTTTCTGAAAAAGATCAAAATGGCAAATTACTTAGGGATTTAAATTGATGACTTTTAATAATTTTGGCCCGAAAGTTGTAATATTAATGTGCACATATAATGGTGAGAAATTCATTGAAAAACAATTAGAATCGTTTGCAAATCAAACTCATAAAAATTTAGAAATTTGGGTTTCTGACGATAATTCAACAGATAAAACTCTAGAAATTTTAAAAAACTACCAAAAACTCTGGGGAAAAAATAGACTATTCATTATCAAAGGGCCACAAAATGGATGTATCGAAAATTTTATGAACATCACCTGTAATAAAAAAATTATAGCTGATTTTTATGCATATTCTGATCAAGATGATATATGGAAAGAAGATAAGATTACCAGAGCAATAAAAAATCTTGATAAGAATTCAAAAATACCTCAATTATATGGAACTAGAACAAAATTAATTGATGAATCTGAAAATTCTATTGGTATGTCACCATTATTTTTAAAACCTCCAACTTTCAAAAACGCACTCGTACAAAGTATCGCAGGTGGAAATACTATGGTGTTTAATAATAAAACAATGGACCTACTTCGCAGCGCTGGAAAGTTAAAGATAGTAAGTCACGACTGGTGGGCCTATATATTAGTATCTGGCGCTGGTGGAAAAATTATATATGATCCTATAGCAAGTCTATTATATAGACAACATGACTCAAATGTTATCGGAGCAAATAATACATTTAAAGCCAAAATCAAAAGATTATTGCTACTATTTAAAGGAAACTATAAACAATGGAATAGACTTAATATTCAAGCTATATATAAGTGTAAAAACCTATTTACCGAAAAAAACCTTGATACTCTAATCAAATTTGAAAAAGCTCAAAACTCAAACTTCTTTCTAAGACCTATAAATTTTCTACAATCTGGAGTATATAGGCAAACAATAGGAGGTAATATAGCATTACTGATCGGTTCTATATCTAAAAAAATATAGTGTAAAACTTTACAATAGGGCTTTTCTGTTTTTTGTTCTTGTTGAGCTATAAAAATTTTCCATAGTACTAATGAATGAATTTGACCTACTCCAAAAAGTTGGATAATCGCCTTGTTTCTTAATTAGTGAGGCAGAGATATCCTCTATGTTATTTTTGCTTTGTGTTTCTAAATCCCAGTGTGGCATATTCCAAAACTTTTCTTGTGTAGAGTTTTTTTTCTGAGCATTTGTTATTATGGGGGAAAACAGCTGCTGCATATATTCCATTTCAACATCTTCTGGAATTGTTAAATACTCAGCAAATGCTTTGCCTAATTCTGACTTCTTTAGTTCATTATGTAACTCATTAGCCTGAATACCTTTCAAAGGAAATAATAGCATTGGGTTACTATCTAAAATATTTGCAATTCTGTAGTAAACACCAGCTATATGTTTACATGGATTTGCATAATCTGGACAACTGCAACTTGCATCTATATCTTTATAAGAAGATGGTAAAAAACTATGGCCAGTAAATGCTTGTTGAATATCCTTGGGTATTTCATTTAACATGAGTTTAGATAACCAACCTGCATTTTTGCATATATTCTGAATGATGTTTTGCCAATCACTGTATGGTATTACTTTAAACACCAATTTAACTTTATATTTGGGCTCTTTTGTAATGCCAAAATAGGGATTTATATTACCACGAATGGTAGCTGTGACTGTGCTGTCATCAGTAGCGAATTTTAAAACCCTACTATCAGTTCTGTATGCTTTTCCTCTTTGCAATCTACCAGAATCAATAAATCCCTCAAGTGCTGCAACAAACTCCTCTCCCCACCAAGTTTTATGTATACTCATCATGCTCCTCTTCTTCTTGTTCTATGCCATCCATTGATGATTTGCTTAACCTAATAAGTTGCATAAATGATTTTGCATCAAGTTTAGATAACCAAGATTCATCATTGCCAACAATCAGGTCAGAAACTTTTTGTTTATCCTCTAGCATTTTATCTATTCTCTCTTCAATAGTTCCCATCGTGATAAATTTATATGCAAATACTGTTTTTTGCTGCCCTATACGATACGCTCTATCAGTAGCTTGATTCTCAACAGCAGGGTTCCACCAACGATCAAAATGTATAACATGATTTGCTTTGGTTAGTGTAATACCTACACCACCCGCCTTTAGGGATAAGACAAATATACTGGGCGGCGTATCTGCTGATTGAAACTGCTCCACCATTTCTTCACGTTTCTTTCTTGAAGTACCACCATGTAAATAATATGTGTTATATCCAAGCTGTGTCTTCAGCATCTTATGCAATGAATTACATATTTCTGTGAATTGACTAAAAATAAGAATGCTCTCTCCATTTTCAATAGCTTCTTTTATCATATCTGCAAGACGCTGTAACTTTGCAGAGCGTTCTATACTAAATTCACTATTATCCTGTAGTACTTGTGCAGGATGGTTACAACATTGTTTTAAACGAAGAATGACAGAAAGAATAATATTTTTGCGTTCTGATTCATCTTCTATACTTTCCATTTTTTTGTCAACTTCATCTACAATTGATTGATAAATAGAAGCCTGCTCTTTTGTAAGTTCACAATATATTTTTTGTTCTATCTTATCAGGAAGATCATGAATGATGTTTTTATCTGTTTTTAATCTACGCAAAATAAAGGGCTCAACAAGCTTCTTCAGTATCTTGCTTTGTCCTTCATCATTGTCTTTTTGAATAGGAACCTCAAAGCCCTTTCTAAATAAACCACGTGTTCCTAAAAACCCTGGATTTAAGAAATTAAATATTGACCACAAATCCATCAATCTATTCTCAATTGGTGTTCCTGTAAGCGCAATTCTTGACTCAGAAGGTATCTTATAAAGTGTCTTAGTCTGTGTTGCAGAAGGATTCTTGATATTTTGAGCTTCATCAATAATCAAACGTGACCAAGTAAAATTGTTGAATAATGCTTTATCTCTAAGAAGTAAGCCATAGGAAGTAATTATTAAATCATTTTCTTCAACTTGTTGTTTAAAATCATTCTTTTGTGCACGCACTGAGCCGTGGTGAACAATTGCTTTAATAGATGGTGCAAATTTTTGAATTTCTTTATACCAATTACCTATAACGGACGTTGGCGCAATTAATAGAGCAGCTTTTTCTCTAGGACGCGCTAGAAGTAAGGAAATTACCTGTATAGTTTTCCCTAATCCCATATCATCAGCCAAACAAGGGCTCATTCCTAAGTCTTCCAAGTAAGATAACCAGGACAGACCTCTATTTTGATAAGGTCTTAAGGTTGCATTTAACTGTTCTGGTTGAGTCATCAATTCAATCTTGTCCTTATTCTCCAAGCTAGAAAGCATTTTTTCTATTGATTCGTCTAATTCTACTTCATAAAGATCTTCATCCGCGGACATCATCAATAAATCTTTGATATTACCTATCTTTTTATCCTTCTTTGAAGATTCAATCAATTTCTGCATTTTCTCCATTTCAGCAATATTGATTTCTACCCAAGAACCTCTGAAATAAACTAACTCTGATTTAGACTCAATTAATTGTGCCCATTCTTCTTCTGTAACCGCATTCTCACCAATAGCATAACGATAATTGAATTTAACCAAGCCCTCCTTGTTAAAGTAGGAAGTAGGAGCGTCACTACCAGTACTTTTGTTTCTGGTAGCATTCATTTTGACTTTAGCCTTCATGCGACCTTTGCTGGTCCACCATGAAGGAACAATAATACGATAACCACATGCATGCAGTCCCCATGCATCCTCTTTTAGAAATTGAAATGCCTCTTTTGTATTAAGTGCTATTTCCTCTATTTGCATATTAGATTCAAACACTTGCTCTAATAAAGGATATATTCGGCTAGCATAACCAATCTGTAGAAGCAGAGTTCTTTCAATAGATGTACCAAGCATTTTAGAAAAAAGCATCTTTTTTGATGATTTCTCCTCCCAATACTGTGCCAAGTTTACCATAAAAGATGGATCAGTTTTCGACTGCAATAAGATTTCAAGCCCCCAATCCTTGCCACCCTCATTAGATGCAGAATTAAGTCGAAAACAAATTTGAAAAGCAGCTCCAAATTGATCATACGCTAAATTATTTGACCATAGCTTCCAATCTTTCCATACTGATTCTGGCATATTAAACTTTTTCAAATCAAGGCATTGCTCAATCAATGTACCTTCAACCATTTTATAAGTTTTTTGGGCATAACTAGTTTGAGCTATAAAGTTAGTTAAACTTATTTCTGAAAAATTATACAAAACTGATGCTGCACTAAATGCGTCAAATTCTCCCATGCAAGCGGCTATAGGCATGAATGAAGCTATTTTTTTCAAACGCTCATCATACTCAGAAGAGATAGGTTGCCACTTACCATAATAATTGACCCCACTCTTTGTTTTTTCTGCTGCTATATACGGAATATACTGATCTCTTCTAATAATATAGCTGAGTTCATACGCCATATTAATCCAAAATTTAGCATCATCACCTATTTTAAAATTATCTTCAAAATAATAACTCTGAAAATTAAGCTCCTTTAGAAATTTAATTGAAGAGTCTATTTCAACAACATTGAGACTATATGTTTGAAGATCAGCATGATTTGTATCATCTATGTTGGTCAAGTTAGCGATAATAGGAGAAGGGATAACCATTCCTTTGGAATTACAGGGAAATCTAACCTTTACCCTCTTTGATTTATATGTTCCTTTGAAATTTATATTAACCCATTCAAGAAGATTATCATCTTTCATCTGATAAGGGTACAAGCCCTTATTATTGAGCTTGCTATCCTTTTCAACCCATAAGTACAATTTACCTGTATTACCAAAACCGCTGGAGCTTTGCTGCCAAAACAAGTGAATAATATTCATAATACTCTCTACCATTCTTTAGTAATCTGGATTATGAAATCAATAATACAAGATGTAAAGATAACTACTTGGTATGTAACAGATTTACTAGTTACCTGATGAGATTCTATGCAAAAAAAACACTGAGCCTTTGAATAAAGCACCTCACTTTTTTTTATTATCTGGTACATAACCAAAAGCTATTACTTCTTTTGATTGATAATCTTTAGATACTAAGCCCTGCCCTATTACACCATTGCCTAATTTCTTATTTAATTCATCAATAACTTTAGATAATTTTTCTTGCTTTCGTTTCTCAGGAAGATAATCAAAACTCAATTGCTGTAAATTTCTGCTTAACCCATGGAAACTAATTCCTATTTTCCTAACTTTAGAAATTTTTCTTGATTTTAAAAGCACATCCCATGATGGCATAATAGCATGTATTAAACTATGATTATCACATGATGATATTAGCTTTATTCTAGAGTGTATAATTTCTTTACTAATTGTATCTACAGTCAATAAAATACTATTAGTATATAATTCCTTTGACCTAAGACGTTGGGCTGCTCTCAATATCAGTGATATTAAAACATTTCTTGCATCCTCAACACCTCTTAATGCAGGACCTAATACTTGGCTGTGTCCTATTGTGCTTTTCTTAACTTCCTCAATTGGTAAATCTGCTCCTCTTATTAAGGACCATATTTTTTCTCCATTAATACTACCCCACTTTTTAGCTAGATTCGCTTGGTTTGCTGCACATAATTCTTGCATAGTTGATATTCCATTCCTGAATAAGCAAAAATATGTTTTTTTACCAATGCCTGGCAAAGCAGTTAACTTTAAACTATATAATTTATTGGGTAACTCCGAAGGCTTAATTACGACTAAACCATCTACTTTTTGAAAATTAGTCGCAATTTTAGCTAAATATCTATTTGATGCTATTCCAACTGAACAGCCTATATAATCACCTACATTATTTCTTATAGCGCTCTTAATTTCTTTGGCAATTTTAATTGCTTCTTCTATTTCGCAATATTTACCAGTTAAGCGACAGACACCCTCATCTATTGAAAACACGTGATCAACCTGCAAATATTTATCTATTTCTTGGAAGATCTTTTGATGGTAATCAACATAAATTGCATGCCTTGATTCAATGCAAATTAGTTCTGGGCATAGTTTTTTAGCTTCATAGATCTTAGTGCCCGTTTTAATTCCACATTGCTTTGCTTCATAGCTTGCCGCTATTGCACAAGTTGAATCCGACAGCAAGGGAACTACTGCTATTGGTTTGTTTCTTAATGAGATATCTAACTGCTGCTCTATTGTTGCAAAATAACTATTTACATCTATATACAGCCAATTTAATTTATTTTCTAAGGCAAAGCTCATTATACTAATTGTTGCTTTAAATTGCAGAACATTCTTTGATAATCAAATTATCACTTTTGCTTTTTCTATGTAGCGATAACAAGTTTTTCTACTAATCTTGAATTGCTCGCATATTTCAGCAATTGGAGTACATCGGGCATTATAAATTTCCAACATCATTTGAATCTGCTTTGTACTTAAAATAGGCTTCCTTCCACCTTTTCTTCCTCTAGCTCTGGCAGCATCAAGCCCTGCCCTTGTTCTCTCCCTTATCAGGTTACGTTCTAATTCTGCAAATGCACCTGTAATATGAAAGAAAAATTGGCCAATTGAACTTGAGGTATCAATTCCATCCTGGATGCTACGGAACATGATTCCTTTCTCTTGTAGATCATTGATTAATTCAATAAGGTTACGAAGAGATCTACCTAATCTATCTAGTTTCCATACCACAAGAGTATCACCTGGTCTTAAATCATCTAGTGCGTCATTTAAACCAGGACGGTTTAATTTTGAACTACTAATCTTATCATCGTATAATTTCTTACAACCAGCATTTTTCAATGCATCAATTTGCAAATCCAAATTTTGTTCGATTGTTGAAACCCGTGCATAGCCTATTAACATTCTTAATATTCCTGATTTATATTTATGTTTCTGTAACAAAGTGTGTCGCATACCAACTTAGATGGTATATTTATATACTTTGATATTGACTATACTTTATGACACTCTACAACTCAAGTAAGACCAAGTTAGAAATGCATTTTAATGTCTGGGGCAAAAACGGCCGTTTTTGTCCCAAAATAAAAGAATATTTCATTTAATCCTACTCTGTAATATTATTGGTCAAACGTACATTCTGAGTTAGATTCCTGATCACCACCAGCTACTTGAATATGAGAAACTTCTAAATCAACAGGAGACATCTCAACTTTAATCTCTTTTGCCTCTGCACGTATATTTTGTAAATATTCATTTGCAAGCTTTAACTTGCCATCAAATAATAAGGCTTTTTCTAAATGCTTTCTAGCCTTTTCTATATCTCCGGTATCTTTATAACATATACCTAAATATTGATGAGCTTTAGCATGAGAACTATTACCATTTATTACTTCTTTCAAATCCTTTATTGCATTTTCTACTTGAGCATTGTTTTGATAGGATCTTCCTCTATTGTATAATATTTCAATGTTATCAGTGCTTTCCTCAAGAATTTGATTAAAACAAGATATAGCTTCATTATACTCTCCAGTGACATAATGCTTAATACCCAGTTTATTTAAAGCCTCCCTTTTATATAAATAAGCTTTATCTCTGTCTGTAAGAATTTTGTCTTCTGAATCATCTGTGATCATTTGGTTATAAGTAAGTATTGCTTTATTATAGGAATTAATGGCGTTAGCCCAGCTTTCAAGACCTGTGTAGGCATTCCCCATATTTAGGTGAGCACCTGCATGACCAGGTTGTAATTTTACTGATTCCTGAAAAACTGCTACGGCATCTTGATATTTATTTTTTAACATAAATAACGTACCTATATTATAAAAAGCGGATGATGAATGTTGGGAGTTAAATTCCGTTGATTTTTTATATGCACAAATGGCATCATCATGATTATCTAATTTTCTTAGAGCATTTCCCATAGTAAAATAAGCATCCCCATGATCAGGGTTTATTTTAATAACTTTTTTATATGCTACTAATGCTTCATTAGGCTTGTTATTTTTGCTATAGTCCTTACAGCAATTCGAAATATGAACTAGCATATGGTCTACAGAGCTTTTTCGTGCAGATCTATTATGTGTTCAACACTCAAAAGCAATCAATTTTATACTCTTTTGGATCAATCCTAACCAAAAACACAGCTTTTTGAGATTATTTCAACAACTCTGCACGAAATAAATATTTTTAATACGTTAGTTTATAACGCCTACAGTTCATATTTCGAATTGCTGGCGGCCAGGTATTTCTACATAAAGTACGCATGCTCAGGCAAGTGTTTGTTACTACTATATTTGTATCACTGCTTGCTGGATTTATCCTGACATGGAGTTTTTCCTCTGATAAGTATACAAAACTAGATATAGACGGGGCAATAACCTTTGCAAAAGCCAAAATAGCATTAACTCTACATCCTGCAATATCGGCTATTTCAATTGGTAAAACTCCGGCTAATGTGCATGCATATTCAGAAGGCCGGCTTTTTAAGAAAAACATGATGGCAAGTTCGGCTTTATCTAATAATCATTTTAAGTCAGCATGGAATATGCTTATTACAACTATTCAATCTTTAATTTTAAAATCACTCGGCTTTGGCATGCTTGCAGGTAGTATGGTATTTCTTGTATGGAGCAAATTTGGCAAGAGTCTTAAAACTGAGCAGAAAAAAGCAGGAAGTGCAATAGTGCTAACTGATCGCGAAGTTAAATCTAAACTTTTTTCTTTAAATAAGGCTAGTTCATTTTATATAGGCAAAATGCCGCTTGTTAAAGATACCGAAACAAGGCATTTCTTAGTAACCGGCTCTACAGGCTCGGGTAAAACTAATCTAATGCATCAGTTACTTCCTCAAATAGAGGCAAAAAACCAACCTGCTATTATCATTGACCAGACAGGAGAGATGATAGCAAGATACTATAACCCTAAGCGTGATGATATCATTTTTAACCCATTTGACGATAGAAGTCATGCTTGGGACTTTTTTGGAGATTGTTCTACTTCAGAGGAATTAGAGAGATTCTCAAAGATCTTATTTAGCTTTAATAGAAAGCGTAGTAGATCTCATTCAGACCCGTTCTGGGAGCAATCAGCAGAATATGTTTTTAACGCATGCGTAGAATATCTAGTTAAAAACGACAAGGCAAATCTTGGATCATTAAAACGAATGGCTATTGACTCAAACCTCAAAAACCTTCAAAAGAAGCTAAAAGGAACACCGGCAGAGAGATACTTAACAGATGACGGTAAGGGAGTTGCAAGTTCTGTACTTTCAATGCTTGCAACAAGTGCAAAACCTATGAGTCATTTACCTCATATCAATGATGCTAAAGCCGGTAAGTTCACTCTAAGGGAACATTTCCAAAATATCAAACAAGGATCAAACTCTTGGCTATTCTTAAGCACCAAACCAAGCAGCAGAGAACTCACATTGCCACTTATTGCTTGTCTTAGTGAACTTGCCATAACTCAGCTAATGGATATCGGCATCAATAAAGATAGAAGAGTCTGGTGTATATTTGATGAGCTAGCAAGTCTTGGACTGCTACCATCACTTCCACCTCTTATGTCAGAGGGAAGAAAATATGGAGCATGCGTAGTAGCTGCTCTTCAGAGTTTAAACCAATTATATGATAATTACGGTCATTATGGTGGCTCTAGCATATTTGGTCAGTTTGGTACGAGTTTCTTCTTCAGAAACACAGAGCCGGCTATTGCCAAGCTATTTAGTGATATGTGCGGAACGGAGACTGTTACAAGGCAGCAGAAAAACACTAGCTTCGGGGCAAATACTTTTAGAGATGGAGTGAGTTACAGTGAGCATCAACAAAAACAGCCTATAGCTCAACTAAATGATCTGGCAGCTTTGAGTGTGGGTGAGTGTTATGCATTACTCCCAGAGCCGGAAGTAAGACTATCTAAAATACAAACGCCGGAGGATAAAGCAAAAGATAACAACCAAGGCTTTGTAAAGAAATAATCAGCAAGAAAAAATAAATAGAATCAACAGAATTAAAAAAATCAATATTAAATCAAGAGGTATTAAAGACTATGAGTATAGACAAAGAAGTTATAATTGAAGGTAAAATATTATTAAACGCACTGGAATCGGGCAGGGATAAAATTGTGCGTACAATGGATGAACTAGATGTAAAACTGAAGGAATTATCGGACACAAATTGTATGATCCAATCTACGCCTAAGAAATTTTCAGAGCAGCTTGAGTCTGTTGTACCAAAAATAGTACAGGAACTGAAAACAGTCGTTACTGAAGAATTAAATATAGTAAAATACTCATACACAGAAGATATGATTGCTCATGATAAGTTTCTAAAAGAGCATCAAGCTAAGATGCAGAAACTAACTCAAGATATGATAAAAATAGAAAAAAGAAGGATTATCCGTTTTTTCTTCGGGATCATTATATCATCTGCAATCTCAGTAGGATGCGCCACTTATGCAGCCTCTTATATGATGCAGACATTTCCAACAAGAGTTACTATTAATAAGCCGGAGAATATTATTCTATACGATAGTGAAGTTGCTTTATGGGGAACTGATAACGTAAAGGTATTGAAGGGTTTAAATGTAAAACTCTACACTTGATCTGACAGAGCGCTACTTACCATACAGCATAATTACTGTCAGATAAGTTCTGAGTATCATGTGTCTGACACTCATTCACGTAGCTAGGAATATTCTTATCCAAAGCAATATGTTTTGAATCAAGAAAGGTTTGCATAGGTGTTTTTCCATAACAATGCTTTCCTGAATGTGTTCTTTGAGTATTGTACTTATTAATCCATAAATCAACATCAATTTGTAACTCTTCTACAGAGCCGTATATTCTTTTGCGAAATGCTATATCATAAAACTCTTGTTTCATAGTTCTATGGAACCTCTAGCAAATACCGTTAGTTTGCGGACTACGAACCTTTGTTTTTGTGTGATCAATATTCTCAATTCCTAAATAAAGTTGATAGGCATGATGCTCAGGTTTACCACAATATTCAGTACCGCGATCAGTGAGTATACGAAACATGCTAAGGCCTTGTTCTGTATAAAATGGCAGCACTCTATCATTTAGTATATCAGCTGCAGTAATAGCTGATTTCTCAGTATAAAGTTTTACTTGCGCCACTTTAGAATATGTATCAACAAAAGTTTGTTGGTAAATTTTTCCAACCCCCTTCATATTACCTACATAGTAAGTATCTTGTGAACCAAGATACCCAGGATGCTCAGTCTCGATTTCACCGTGAGCTACTTTGCTAGCTTTAGCCCGCTCAAGAGCTGCTAGCTGTTCTTCAGTTAATATCATACCATCTTGCGCTGATTTAGCTTCTAAGGCTTTTAGACGCTTACGCATTGTCTCTAAATCATTACGCAACCAAATAGAACGAACTCCACTACTTGATATTAAAACACCTTGTTGCTTCAGCTCATTACTAGCTCGTAATTGCCCTAAAGCAGGGTTTGAAATAGCAAGATCTATGACGGCTTGTTCTACATCAGAAGGTACTCTGTTTTTCATGATAGGTTTCTTGCGGCTGATTTCCTGTAGAGCAGCTTCCCCACCATTTTCATATAATTCTTTAAAACGATAAAAGGTATCCCTTGAATATCCCATAACGTTACACGCTTGACTTACATTACCAAGCTGTTTCGCTAATTCTAAAAGTCCTAATTTGGGTTTGATGATTTTTTCTAATTGACTCATTTTTAATCTCTTGTTTGAGTGGTTAAATGCAATATATTCAACTACTAAATATATTACTCTCTTTTTACCACTCTGTCAGATTAAATTTGAAGCTTTACAGTTTAAAAAAGAATGACATAAAAAATAAACATAAATTTTAAATGCAAAATTAGCGGGCATTCATAATGCATTAACTATTTTGTTATATGCTATAAACTTCCTTGGTAGTTATCTGTGTGAAATCAACCCAGTAGCAAGCAATAATGCCAAGGAAGAAATTAAAAAAAATATATACCGGAAAATAATTTAGAAAATAGTTGCTACTTAATTATTTTTGTATTATTCTAAAATAAATGAAGTTTTGTAACTATAATTTGAGTATAAATTCAAAAATTAAGTACAGAATATATAGAAAAGTACTTTAAGTTAGAATGCAATTATAGAAACTTCTGATCTAAAACTTAAAAATCAGATAGGATTAGTAATCTGTTATATTGTTAAGTATTAGAATAAAAGGGTCTCGATGTTTTGTTTTAGAAACTTCAAGTGACGGTAAAACTTGCAATTCTTCACACAGGACGAAAATTATGCTTATTTGTAACGACCTCAGTCCACTGATAAATAAAAGCAATATTTATTACAAAACAGTTAAGTTTTAATAATGCTTTTCCTTATCTTGGTAAAATAGTTAATAAAGATTAACTTATGTTGTATAAATAACACTTTCATAAATGCCTCTACAGTAGAATATCCGTTACTCCTCTTGTGTATTTTCATCATTAAACTACCTGTTGCCTCTAAAAACCACTTTAAAAGAGGATTATAGTGATTTTGTAAGTTTTGCATTTTTAAATCACTAACTTCGCTCATTCTTTTAACCCCATTTCTTTAATCTCAGAAATACTTAATCCGGTAATTTTAGATATTTTTATCGGAGAGTCACCGTCAGATAACATAAGTTTTGCAATTTCTTGCGCTTTAATATTTGCCCCTTCTTCTCTTCCTTCTTTTTTTCCTTCTTCTCTTCCTTTCTCAACCCCTTTAGCCTCAGCTTTTTTAAGAGTATTAGCCTCTATCCTTAGCCACTTAAGATGATCCTCGTAAGCATCTCTTTCCATAGAACTGAAATTCATTACATCAAGTACTGTTAAAGCCTTTTTTAAATTATTATCATCTAGGCCTTTTGGTAAATTATCGGGTTGTAACAAGTCATTTCTTGTTAAAAATGCCGACCACATATCCAAAGAGCTTTTTACTTTAGCTATTATATCAGGTAACTTCTCATTTGAATCCTTACTAAACTTTTTTAGTTCAATAGTATGTAATTCTAAATCTTTAAAATAAGATTCTCCTGTTTCTTTTTCTGTAATGTGAAACACATTATGATATTTATCTACTTCCGGAATAGAAATAAAATTAAGTATATGAATTCCTATTGCCTTTGATAAAGCAGAATAATCTTCTGCTACTTCTAATTGCTCTGTGTATAGTTTTGCCCAGTAATATAATGCTCTTTTATCATAATCTGCTTCATCACTAATCTGTATTTCTATATTAAAACGCTTACCGTCTATACCTTGTGCTTTTATATCTAATATAGATAATTTATCACGTGAGAAGTTTTGCGCATTATAAGGATTAAGTAGAGTAATATCAGATACTTGATCTTCAAGTGAAACAATTGAATTAATCAGCGAAATTAGCAAGTCTTTATTCTCCTCCACTCCGAAGATTTTCTTGAACGCCACATCTACTCTGGGACTAATTCTTAGCATATAATTTACTTTTTTATTCTATTGCTCTTTATTGTCTATTGTAACTTATTTTCTAAAATATAGCTACTCTTGTCTACTGACACTACATGCTAAAGCCTTTATCTATTTTCATTGCTTGTTGTTTTTCAGCCTTGGTTGATTTACTATACTCTTCTTTAAAACCGATATCTATGTAATGCTTTTCATTTGCAAGAGATTTTGTGAGTTTAGTTAAATTATGCTCTTTAACGTTACCTGACCACTCTTGTCTGAACTTATTAAACTGTATACCAAAAGATTCTATAGTTTTTCTAGTATCTTTTTTAGGCTCATTATCAAATCTTAATATAACCCGATGAAATGAACTTTTTTCGGGAGTAAACTTTTGCTGTTTTTCTTGCTTAAATGACTTTTCCTGTTCCTTCTGAGTTTTAAAATGATTATTCAGGTGAGTCTTGCATTTTCTATCAAGCATATCGTGGATATATTCTAAATCACCACCGGTACGTTTTAAATCTGACATAATCTTTTCTTGATCGGTAATTTTATATTTTACCGCATAATTAAATGTCTTCATTACTTTATTCATACCGCCAAGAGCATTGATTTCATATGCAGATCGAGACAAGGAAAGCATTTTAAATTTACCCGGGCAATGCTCGTCTATTGCTTGGGCTGCAAATTTATGATTATTATATAAATCTAGCAATATTTTTTGTTCTCGCCCTATAGCTTTCATAAAATCATTAAAATTAGTAGCATTATTTTTTTCTTTTATATGACCTGCTAATGCTGCACTAAAATATTTATCTCCATGCTCGGCAAGCAATTTATTACTATAAACTACCTTTTCTAGGTCAGGTATAAATTTAACATTATTTACCAAAATGTCCGGGTCATATTTATAATTTAATTTACTTAGTTGAGATAAATCAAACTCCATAAAGCGTAAATTCTTCTCTCTATTCTCATCGGCAAGGTGCTTGAGGCTTTTATCCAAGTCCTTAATATCATAAACACCGTCTACTATTTTCTTGAGTAAATCATCATAGCTGACTATCCCTTGCTTGTAGTTAGCTTCTATGTTTTGTTTAATACTAGCTATGATATTTTTACTTTGATCGGTTTTAGATAAATCAATTCTGTCTTGTAAGTTTTGATCTAATTCTTTTTTGTTATTGATATTAACCTCAGATAAGAATTGATCCTCTTTTTTGATTATATTAAATACCTGACCTATT
Source organism: Rickettsiaceae bacterium (assembly GCA_965233855.1). Classification (GTDB taxonomy): domain Bacteria; phylum Pseudomonadota; class Alphaproteobacteria; order Rickettsiales; family Rickettsiaceae; genus Megaera_A. The sequence goes on from OZ247586.1 coordinate 1,416,527, forward strand.
TTTGCTGATTCTTGTTTTTGCTTTGCAAAACCGGATAAAACGTGCTTTATGCATTCTTGCTTGCAAGATGTGGGTGACTTGAGCAGAGTTTTAACTAGATTAGCTTCATCTACATTAACCCCATGTTTAGCTGCTAAATCTAATATATCTCTATTTGCCTCAAGTTGTTTTGCAGTAAGTGATATTTGTAAAGCATTAGAGGTAAGCTCCTCTCTTCCTTTGTCTAGACTACTGCGCCACGCATTTAATATACTTTCTTGGCTGATATTGTATTTTTGGATAATTGCTATATTTGCTTTATCTTCTTTGTTAAGATGTTGATGACCTTCTGCTATAATATCTCTTGAAGTATCGGTATTTGCAATATATGCCCCTAGTGTTTGGCTTGAGTGCCTTGCTATTGCCTCCTTAAAACAATTTGCAATTACTCTACTACCGCCGTTTTCTTTGTCTTGCAGAACATCATTAAAGTCTCCTTTATTTTCCGCCTTTATAATTTTTACAAACGCTCCTTTTTCCTCTAAGGCGGATTTGGCATTAGCTATTGTTTTAGCAGTAATCAAGTCTTTACCGTCATTATCGGCTGCTATTATTATTTTCTCATAACTCGCCGGCTCATAATTCTTGATATTACCTATGCCAAGTGAGCATAGTGTTTTTATATTAATATTAGCAGTTGTTGTCTCTTCTGTGTTGCTATGCTCATAAAGTGATTGTTTTACGGATAAGCCGGTCTCTATACCTTCTGCTATTATTGTAATATCTGATCTCTTGTGATTTTCTGAATGAACGTCTGTAATGTTTTTGATATCTATATTACCAAGATCAACGAATGAACCACTAATAGATCCAAAGGATTTCTTCGGGTTATCTATACCGGCCTTATTATTTGTTTTTTTATCAAGTAGTAGATGCTGCCCACCGATGATATTACCTTCTTTGTCTCTAGCATAGGCAATCAGAGCAGGTAAATAACCCTTATGTGATTTCTCATATATACCGGCCGTCTTAATGTCATTTCCTAAATCAATATTTATACCCCTTGTTCCGCTTAAATATCTATGCGCTACCGACTTTTCGCCTATATCCTTTGATCTCTCGAAAAGTTTTGTAGAGTAAGCTTGTTTTTGTTCAGATAAACGCTTCTCTGATTCGTTACTCTTAATACGATCAATAGTTAAATCGCTATTTGCATGATCATGGACTAATTGTAAATTAGGTTTGGTATTTGATGAACTCATGCCAACTTGACCCCGCAAATATTCAGCAGCTTCCTTGAAGGAAGTTTTTCTAGTCTCTTGCACTAAATGGAATAAATCACCACCCTCTCCTCGTGCAAAATCATACCAAGTACCAGCTTTCTCACCTGTAATGCGTACGGCAAGCTTTCCGTGATCACCGTAACGAAGCTCCCTACCGTTTGATAAACGCTTGTTTGGATCTCCTAACAAGTCTCTTGTGATAAATTCTGCTTTAAACCTAATCTCAGATTGTAGTTGTTTATACTCACTGTCCCATTCGTCTTTTTGGGATTCATATAATTTCTGCGCTCTGATTCTATCTACATTTGCATAGAATCTGGTTTTAGCTGATTTTTTAAGTTTATCTTCGCCGTGACTTAAGATACCAACTTCTGCATCATTTACCTTTGCGCTAATTACATTACTAGACGCAGTATTATGCACATTATTAATAATGTTTATATTGGCCGCTACATTAAGGCTTTCATTGCCGGCAGATCTAATTTTAGATTTATCTGAGCCATAAAATGCGTTTCCACCAACTACTAGCTTCTCTTCTATAATTGCTTGACTATATTCTTCAATTTCTGCAAAGGTTTTCTCTATTACCTGACTTACAGGCTCATATTTTGCCTCAGGCTCTTTATAGTTATAATATTCGGCAGACGGTATATATTTATCAGTCAATTTAGTTGCAGTATCACTTGCAAAATCTAGCAGGCTGTTAAAGCCTCTAACAAGCATATTCTTGTCATTTGCAAGCCTATAACTTACTCCTCTATCTTCTAGTTCGGATTCAGTTAGATAACTAAGAGAGCTACCGGCCTCGGCATCCTGTGATAATTGCCTGATAAGGCTATTTAGATTTGAGGTAGATTCTTTGTTTGCATACAAATTTAAATCAATCTTGCTTCTCGATAAGGAAACGTAGCTATTTCTAATACCCGCAAAACCGTTATGGAACATATAAACATCCGCTATACTTGCACCTTGTGCCTTAAATACGGTAGTTGCATATCCGTGTCTGAACCCATTATATTCAGATGGATTAAATGATATTTTCTGATCTTGACTTCCTTCTCCTCCTGCGAGCTTAATGGTGAACTTATCTTCACTTGCAAGAACAAGCTCGGCTAAATCTCCATTAATCAAGCCAAGCTCTTTATTGGTCTTAGTAATAAGGATTCTATCGCCCCTCATGTAATGATTACCGGCTACCGCAATCTCATTGCCAGTAAGTCTTCCTTCTAGCTTTAAATACTGCCTAGCCCCGTGATTAAGTGCTGCAACATCCTTGTTTTTAACAGCAAGTATTAATCTGTCGCTAATATCATGATCACTCTTGCTCCAATTAGTAAGTAATGCGCTCATCGAAGAATCTCTATCTGCATCCCACTTGATACGATTCTCTCTGTCTAATATAGATAACGCAGTCTCTACATTACCAGCAGACATATTCATCGCAACAGATTTACCCCAATTACTATCTTGACGCTTGATATCAAGTATTGAACTACTACCATAACGATCAGCAAATACTTCAAACATTCCCCCTCGCTGCACAGAAGCTAATTGCTTCTCATCTCCTGCTAATATTACGTTACACTTGCGAGTAGCTGCGACTCTTAGTAATTCTCTATAATCATCATTACCAACCATGCCAGCTTCATCTGCAACAATAAGGCTATGTTTTGGTAGGCTAAAACGACCATTTGCAAGCTTAAAAAGCATGCCTTTAATAGTATCGGTACTTTTAAAACCATCAGAGGCAAGTTCTAGCTTTGCTTTATGGGTAGGAGCAACTCCTATTACATTGACACCAGCATATCCTGCAATAAGAGGTATTTGCTTAAGAACAAAGCTTTTACCAGCTCCAGCCCTGCCACGTAATACCCTAATGCCAGAATCTGACAATATAAGATCAGATAATGCCGTGCTTTGCTCTTCTGATAATCCAGCATTGCTGGAAACGCCAGTTAGAAGGCTGTTGTAATTAACACTCTTGCCAGATGCCCTAGCAAAGACATTACTCTCATTTGCCACATACTGGGATAGGCGAACTATTTTGTTCTCCTCATCTCTTACTGCCTCAGTAGTAAAATATTGAGTTTTATTACCTTCTTCTCTATATAACGGTATAATTGATTTATCAGATACAGCATCTTCTACGAGTCTTGCTCTTGCGTCACTATCTGGAATACATTTAACAGCGCGAGTAAGATCGCCTTTAGTAAAAACGCTCATATGTTTTGTTACTTTTTCTAGTACTCGTACGCCAGAACTTAAAAGCTCCATTTCAGCTTCCTTACACTCTTCGTTTCTTTTTGCTGCCTCGTTGAATATACTACGCATACGTACCGCACCAACATGCTCCTGAGTTATCTCTCCAGGCAAATCAGCTCTTAAATCCAACCCCCACGCTTTGAACTTATCATTTAAAACGTTTTCATAAAATTTATGATTATCTATCTCGGTAGTTTTTTGTACTTTCCCATATTTTATTTCTGGCTGTAAATCCACCGCCTTTTTATCCTCTAATCCCAAACCATCTTTTCTAAATCTTCTTGTAGTAACTAGTAAATGAGCATGCCAATTCTTCTCGCCATCATGTGGCTCATGAATATCAATTTGTACTCCAAGACCTTCTTTTATCCACCCCTTTCTTTCTATGAACTCTTTGATAATTTCCTTTTTCATCTCTAGGGTTATTTCTTTTTCTTTCGGAAGAGCAAGTAGCCATTCAACATATAACTGACTATCTTTACGTTTTTCAGCACGCTCTACTTCATTTGCAAATCCTTCTGCATTTTTAAATTTCTTATCTACATATTCAGGAAGCAACATCTCATGGTAGGCATTGCCACCATGACTTGTAAAATTAAAAACCTTACCCGTTTTCTGATCAACTATTCTACTTCTTGAGTTATATGAACTTTTACAGCAAGCATTCTTGTTGTCGCTTCTTCCTACGTACTCTGGTCTTGCGAATGCTATTGCCATTATTGTTTTAAAAACCTATATTTATATTTACTTATATTTTATTTTAGATTTTCTCTAAAAGCAAGTGTTATTCATAACACATGTTGCGTATAAAACTATTTCTACGAAATGAGTTATATAACTCATTTCCAACACAAGAAAAATAGTATAGTGTATAGATATCAGCTATATGTTATAGAGTTGGTATGGTAGGCAGCGGGGTATTAGTTTTTACTGTTATTATGAATATAGATAGATTACTTTATAAGTTAATATTACAAAATTGAGCAACTACTATTTAAAAAAGTAAAGTTATTATGCAAAACTTAGATGAACAAAAAATAAAACTAGAACAAAAGAAAGCTAGAATGCAATTAGAAGAAACTAGATTAAAACTTAAAGAGCGTAAAATGCGTACCAGAGTTTTAACTGAAAAAGGTGGTTTGGTTACCAAAGCAGGTCTTGATCATTTACCTACTAATGCAGTATATGGCGCATTACTTTCTGTCAAAAAAGATTTAGATGATAATGATAATCTTGTATCCGGTTGGATAGTAAAAGGTAACGCTGCTTTTAATAAAGAAAAGCAAAATGCTACTCCTGTTATTTTAAAGTTTGATGATGCGCCTAATAAAGATATTAGAGATTTTATTAGATCACATGGATTGAAGTATAATAAATTTAGAAAAGAGTGGTACGGCTCTATTAAAGATATTGATGGTTTAAAAAGTAGTCTCGGTAAGATTAAATATGATTTAGAAATTATTGAGGATTTAAAATAATAATTCAAAAGAGAGGTTAGATATTTTAATTATGGATAAATTAGGTTTTATAGAATATTCAGCTAGTAGGTATGGCATTGATTTTTTCACCGCTGAAACTTTTGTTGGTATGTTTTCTGAGTGCCTATCTGAATTATTAGATGCAGGGCAATCGGTAGAAATTGATGGGGTAGGTACTTTTGAGAAATTACCACTTTTTCCAAATGGACTAAATCACCAAAACAAAATTGCACTGGCAAGATTGGCTAAAAAGAAGATGGTGAGTTTTAAAGCTAGCGAAGATTTAGCAGCTTAGCTATTATTATGAATGATATTTTTTAAACAACTTTTTGATAACATAAATTGAGAGTAAATTATGACTTATGAACTAACAAGGCGCAATAATTGCTTCTTATATGCTGCCTCTAGAAAAACTGGATATGCAATTTGTAAACCTCTTCCCAATATTGGGGATGAGTTTATAAAATTAGTCATGGTTTATTGTGCAAGGATTATTTATATCCTTATATTTTATCACGGATTGAATCGAGAACAAGAGGTGAACTCGAGAAAATTAAATTATTTTGAATTACCTAAGTCAATTTAATAAATTTATAGCTAAATAATCTACTTCGTATACAACTTAAGGTTGAATTTAAATTTAAAATGAGTTATTGTTTGATTGGCTAATTAGGAATAGCAACATTGAGTTTAGTTGCAGTATAACTGTTCTTATAGATAATTGAGAAAACAAAGGAAATTCATATGGCAAAAAGCGCAGTAGATGTAAGCAAAGGGTCTATTACACCTAGAACAATTAGACACACTAAGTTAGAATCTTTTGATTTACAGTCGATTAAAGTTTTAGATAAGGTGATCTCTGAAAGAAATATGGAGCACCGAGCTGTGCAACAGCGAAAGGAGTTTAATATTAAACAGTTAAAGAAACTGGAATCTTACGGTGATCCTAATAAGATGCAAGGACTCCTTGCTGCATTTGAAAAACCTCTCAAATCTTTGGATAAGGAATTATCTCCAAACCCAATAGGTGATGACAATTTAGATTTAAAATTTACAAGGCTATTTCAACATAGAGTAGAAGGCGAAGGAGATCTAACATTCAGTATAGCAAAGCCAATGATTACGCATTATGGTATAAATGGTAGAGAGGCCATGATTCTAGAAGATAGTCTCATATCTGATGGAGATTTACATCCATTAGAAATGAGCATCTTTACGCAAGCGATTAATTATTTATGTAGTAAAGCTAATGCATATGACTTAATAAGCGCGCAGAGTCCTGTAGCTGCACCCTTACCATCCTCACCACCTGTACAAAACAATGTTGTATTAGTAAGTTTTTTTAAACGCAATGAGGATAAATTATTACCAGGGTATAAAGTAATCAAAGTAGATTCAGCACATCCTAACGAAGTTGAAACTCATACTACTGTGTTATGGAAAACCAAAGATAAGGTAATCACAGTAATAGATCCTAGTAATAGTACGTTTAGTTCTTTTTTATATGGTATGGATTTGTTAAAATTTCAATTTGTGAGTGCAGAATGTGGTATGATATATAAGCCCAATAATCATTCTTATACAAAAAAACATTTAGAAAAGTTGAATAAATTTCTACCAGAAAATTCACACAAATATCCTCGTGATTGTGTTGATATAGCTGTTAAAATCGCGTTCGAATTAATCGAAAAGCAATCTGATGTAAATCTTCGTAGTGTTAAAGAAGTACAAGATGCTGCGGTAGAACAAATAACAAACGTAAATCTTCCGAAAGAAATAGGATTGTTTGGAGCGCTGCAATCGTCTGATTCAGCAACAAGAGAAGCAGCAAAAGCATTTGTAGATGATTTGTTCAAAAAGAAAGAAGTTGTTTTGGAAAAGGATAAACAAGGAAACCCAAAAACAACTCTATATGAAAAGCTTGTACCTGCACTTGATATAACAAAACTTGAAACAGCTGAAGTTATAGGGGAAGTATCACAATTAATTGGTGATCTTCAAATGGAAGATTTTCCTATTTGATTATATATAAAATTTAATTTTTGATAAGAGATTTACTATGAAAAGAACAAAACTAAGACCTGAAAATTATAACTATATGTACAGTGGGTTGGAGAAATCTTTAGAGCAAGCATTACCATTTCTTGCTAAGATTGAAAATCATGATTTATTAGCAAAACTTTCCCCCTTCAAATTCAATGCTGAATTTCAAACAAAACTTGAAGAAGTGATAAGGGAATTAACTGCTGATACACCAGAAGAAAAATTTGAATTTGATAAAAATGCTGACCCCGAAGAAGAGTTAGAAAGATATCAGCAGGAAGAAGTTCCTCAAGTGAGGCAAGATATGCCTATGACTCCTGAAGAAACTAACCGAGGAATGGCACATTATCATTTAACTAGATTGGAACAAGATTTTAGCTCGAGTTACAAATCTATTTCTGATGAATTTGAGACTTTATGTCAAGCTAATGATCATGCTCGACTGGATACACTTCTTAAGGAGTGTGGGTGGATGGCTGATACTCTACGTGATCATAGGAGAGATCTTATACTTAAAGCGATGAATCAAAAACATAAGGAAGTTTTAGAAGTTCTTTTGGAGCGCGATCAACTCCCTGATGCCTATCGTGATATTAATAATATACTTGGTAGAGATGAATACCATAGTACAACTCCAGAAATTATTGAAATATTGACTGATTATTTTATAAAAGTTGGTAATAAATTTAATGCGCTAAATTACAAAGGGCAGTATTTATATTCCCATAAGGAGTATGAAAAAGCTGCTGAATTTTTTAGTCAAGCGATTGAATTGGATGATGAATATGTGATAGTTCCTATGCATTACAAAGCGTTGTGTTATCAATATTTAGGAAAAAGTGAGCAGGCAGTCACTGCTTTTGAAGATATAATAAAGTTTGATACTGAATATGGTAATGCAGATGAAATTAAAGCTCGAGCACAGAAAGCCTTGGATCAGTTCAACGATAAGGAAAAGTTAACTGCAAAAATAAAGCTCTCTAAAGGAATAATAGCAGATTTTGTAATTGAATTCAAGGAACAAAAACAAGATTTGCTAGATCCCTATAAAGACTCGATCAACGATTTATTAACCAAGCTTCGAGAAAATTTAAATTCCCCTCCAGATGCAACTAACATTGCCAAAGAAGTTAAAGATCTACTATTTAAAATTAAATTTATAAATCTAAAACAAGGAGTTAAACCAGAAATCTTGTTATTACAGGAGTTTGCTAATTTACCATATATACATGATAAAATGCTTGAGGATTTGGGCGAAGAATTTGTTACTCAAGAAAAAACCTATATCGATGCAATCGAATTTATTGATAAAACTGTGGAGATTGTAGGAGAAACAACTGAAAGTCTTTTAGTAGAAATGATCTAATGTTAGAGGAGGTTTGACAAGCGGTTTTGGGGTTCTCAGCCTTAACCTGATAAATTTCTGATTTTGGTTTAGAAACATTTTTTGCTAGAAATCACTTTATTTCAGCCATTTTTGGAGCATATTTTAATAAAAAAGGCCTTTCAATATTAATATTTAATTAACAGCTAGCAATACATTGCCTCTTCTTGACTCTAAGTTTTAAAAAAATAGTATCTAGGGGAGGCACAACTCCAGAAAAATGGAGATTTTTTAGTATAAGATTGACAACTAAAATTGTTATACTAAGATAATAATTATTAGGGAATGTATCCTTAGTGATTATGGTTTTGAGACGTACAAACTATGCTGTTTAACAAGTATATAAATTTACTTCTTTGTGATGATTTACAACGTGAACTCAAAAGTTTTTAAAAATTCTTGTATATCAATATGATCATTTTTCTTTTGAAAAGTGTATTGACCTAAAAAATGAATATGGTAATGCCAAGCCACTGGTGATATTTTCTTGATGTTTAATAGTAATTTATCTTTATCCTTGTGGTTTTCATATTTATCTACTAATTTAGATAAAATGATAGAGTTATAATAAATGATCGCATGGCTAACAAGCCTATTGCACTGATTGCTTATTTCTACGTCAATATCGGTTTTCCGTATAATTGTTTTTTACCACCCACTTTGGATATAGCGGCTCTTAGCTGATGATAAGACTCAATTCTATTTTGTGATTTATCTACGGTTTTTTGTAGTTTAGTGTCTATCATATATTTAAGTGTGTAAATACTTCTGATTAGTTTATCGTATTCGAACACTGCTTTTCGTAATTTATTGGAAGTAGGCAGGTGGCATAACTTTTTTATCAAATTAGCTTGATTAAGCTCTTTCAGTGCTAATGTAGCAACTAGTTGGTCTATATTCTTTTTTTGTTCGGTGATAATTTTGAGATCAATCTGAGCCACAGGCTTTATTAGGAAGTTCTTATAGTTTTTGATATCTCTTGTGCAATATAGATGCTTTAATTGCTTATTAAAGTCTTTAAATCTTGGATTTATCGCTGGACCGAACCAATTCATTATAGCAAAGTTGGCTTTATTGATGATATGCATATCACCTGTAATGACATCAGGAGTTATTGTTGAATTATTACTTTGCCAAACATCGAATAGAAAATAGCTTTCATGCTCATGAGTGCCTATGATTTTACATTGTAATGGTAAGTGATTGGCAAGCAGAGTATAAGCCGATACTCCTTGACCTTCTCTTAAATATTTACGTGAATAACGCGCTTTAATATTAGGAGAATTCAACTCATGTTTGCGCTTTTTACACGTTTGTTCAAGGTGGGCCAATTTGAGTCTGTTGGTTTATTACAAATCAAGTCAGTAGAATTTCTTCAAAAGTTACAGATTTTACTTCCAGCACCGGATACATTATTACGGATTGTAAAAAAGCAAAGATTTTTTGTAAGAAAAAAGTTGTTTGACAAAATTCGAGAAAGGCTATCATCTGTTATAACCAAGAACCTTGATACATTATTAATTGTTAAATCAACCTATTCAGAAATTGAGTATATAAAACGCCCTATAAAAAATGCATCTGTGGATGCAGTCCTAGATATTATAGCAAGATTAGAAACTATTATCCAAACAGGTGTTATGGATGTTGATTTATCAGACATTAATAATAACTATAAACGCACTTTAGCTAATGAAATTAAAAGATGTTCTGTTAGCAGAATACGTAAAATTGAAACTACAAAAAAATATACAGCAATTATATTTTTCTTGCAGCAGGCGTATCAGGATTATTTAGATATTTTGATTTCAACTTATATCAAATTAATAAATACAGCTTATACACGAGCCGAGAATGAAGTTGTTAAACAAAATCATAGAAATGAGGATCAGCTAAGAGAGTCTTTAGAAAGTTACGAAGAAATGAAAGATATTATACGTGGTGATGATATACCTGATGATCAATTACGTGCAACGTTATTAAAAAAGTTTTCCGAAGAATTTGAGAAAGACCTTCCAGCAATGCGTTGTTTTTTGAACGGTAAGAGCAGACAAATATTCCAAGTATTTATCAAGAAGTATAGCTACTTTAGACAATTCACGACCAAAATCTTTCCTTTGCTACGCTTGCAAAATGAATTATCTTCATATAAATCGACTACATTAGAATCGCTCAAAATACTAATTGATTTAAACAATAATTCTAAAAGAAAACTTCCAAAAGATGTCTCTTTGTCATTTGTCTCAAAAGAATTAAAAAAGATTGTAGTGTTAGCAGATGGTACAGTTGATAAGCGTGCTTGGGAATGTTTATTATATTTAAAGATTAGAGATGAGATTAAACAGGGCAATATAAATGCCCCTGAAAGCAAGCGTTATTCAAGTATTAAAACTTTTAATATAGATGATAATGATTGGGCTATTTTTAGAAATGATTTTTTTAAACGTTCTAGTTTTCCTAAAGAAGTTAAGGAAGCAAGGTCATATTTAACAGAGAGGCTGGGTAAAGCTTACTCAGATTATTTTGCATCCGAGTCTCAAAATAACTATGCAAAAGTTGTGGATGGAGAGTGGTCAATAGGAGTAGATACAAATGATGATTTAAGCCACGATGAAAAAGAAGAATTAAAAAAAATGAAATCTTGGTTAAGCAATAAAATGCGTGATATAAAATTACCTGAATTGTTAGTAGAAGTAGATAATGAATTATATTTTACTGAACCAATGACTACCTTTAATCAGAATATTTCAAACCGTATCAAAGATATATTCGATGTTTTAGCAACTCTTATGGCTCATGGTTGTAACATTGGGAAATACACAATGCCAAAGCTCATGGAAGGAATTACTTATGAACGAATTTGCAGAGTAACTGATTGGCAATTAACAGAAGATGCTTTGCGATCTTCTTTGTCTAAGCTTGTGAATTCTATATCAAAGTTAGGTGTAACTGAATATTGGGGGTCAGGGCAATGCTCTAGCAGCGATGCACATTTGAAGGAGTTTAAACAGAAAATATCCCAACAAACATATCAACCTAATTTTGGTGGTTTTGCTATAGCTTTCTATACTTTTGTAGCAGATAATTATGCTCCATTCCATTGCAAGCCTTTTGAATGTACTGAGGGTGAAGCTCCACATGCTTTGGATGGTCATTTATACAATGAGAGCGATTTAGAATTTGAAGAACATTTTACTGATAGCAGGTCTGCAGCTACAATTTTATTTTCATCATTCGAATGGTACGGCACAAAATACAGCCCGAGAATAAAAGGCATTCAGAATCATAATATTTATATGATTGATACTGAAAGAGACTATGGAAACTTAGCTCCTTTATTAAAACATAAAACAGCTCGCATCAACATGGAATTAATAGAAAAACACTGGGATCAAATGGCTCAGTTTCATGCTTCCATAGAAAAAGGTAAGATAACAGCTTCAGTAGCCTTAAGAAGATTATTATCTTTAAGTAAAAAAAATGAATTCTTTAAGGCTAATCTTATGTTGGGACGCATTCTAAAAACAGAACATATCCTACAACATATGAGCGACCCAGAGTACAGAAGAAAAAAGCATAGAGGCTTATTGAAAGGAGAAGAAATTCATCAATTAGGTCGTGATATTAACTATGCCAATAGAGGAAAAATATCAGCACGAACTGATAAAGGCTTAATAATTTGTTGCAACTCATTAACCATTATTTTGGCAGCAATAATTTATTGGCAAGCAAAAGAGCTCAATAGGTTGATTAATTCTGAAGAATTTAAAACAATGGGCTTTAATCCTAAGCTAATGGCACACATAAGTCCTGTAGGTTGGGATAATGTTGTGTTATATGGTGAATATATAATTAATATAGAAAAAATTAAACGATAACTATGACAAACATCTTTTGCTGTTTTAGGGAAAGATTCGGTGTAAATGCAGATAGAAAGGGTAAAATTATAAGAGTCTCCCTAAAAAGTTTATTTTCGGGAAAGTCTGGTTAATTCAGAACCAAAACATAAGGGATGCAGAGAATTATTCTTAAAGCCAATAACGTCTTTATAGGGAAAGTATTTTGACTAAATCACGAAAAGCACCATCCGCAAGGCTTATAGTATATACGATATAGCCTTATGCCGCATTTACGCACGTTTTTCCTTAGTTCCCTTAAGACTAAAGTAGCCTAGAAAACAAATATATTAACGCTCCCCAAGCAAAGGTTTAAGCTTTTCCGCTCCACTCTCTTCTTGCAATAAGATTAATAAAGACGAAGCGTCAAATACTACTTTTTTATTCATTCTTTGATTCAAATCTTCTGATATTTATTAGCTGATCCGACATAGAGACTGTCTTATCTTTTAAACAATTGCGTATTTTAGATTGTAAACTAGATAAAGCCTTTTCTGCTGTAGTAATAATCAATTTACCGCTTTCGCAATGGAGAATAATATTATCACCTTGGTTTAAATGTAAATTATTACGAATAGAGGCAGGAATGATAACTCTACCACCTGCCTGTCATTCCTCAAAGTGGAGTTCAGTGAATTGTCAAAGTGTGGTTCAGTAATATAATATAACTATCACATGGTAACGCTTTTGTTGTCCTTCACACGTAATAAGTCAGAAAACGTTCAGCAATTCTTATGTTTCTTCTTCTATAGCGCTACGTCCTCCGGGTAAGTATCGATAGAGAGTAGAAGGATTCACTTTTAATCTCTTGGCTGCTTCTTTGACGGTAATTTTCTTGTTTTTTAGTAAAGCTTTAGCTACTATTAGATCATCAATCTTTAATGATGCTGGTCTCCCGCCTGTCCTGCCCATATCTTTAGCAGCTTTAAGTCCTGCCATTGTTCTCTCTTTAATCACACCACGCTCAAATTCAGCTAAGGCACCAAATATATGAAAGACTAATCTTCCTCCTGAATTCGTAGTATCGATTGCTTCAGTGAGAGATTTAAACCCTATGCCTTGTTTTTCCAGTTCTTCAACCGTATCAATTAACTTCCTGAGTGATCTGGCTAACCGATCAAGTTTCCATACAACTAAAGTATCGTCCTCATTAGCACGCATATATTCTAATGCTGCTTTTAATTCTGGACGATCACGTTGTGCACCTGAAGCTTTTTCCATGAAGATCTTTTTGCATCCTACTTCCTTTAAAGCATTTATTTGCAACTCCAAATTTTGCTCTTGCGTTGAAACTCTGGCATAACCTACTAACATTTTTTCTATTTTTTTCTTATAACTCATAAAAACTATACATTTTAAGAGGTTTTATTTCAAGAGATAGTTTTAAGATAAAAATCAGGTAGTTTGGCAATATTTTTTGCAATTTTCTTACCAGTAACAAATCACTCTTTAAAACCCTCGTTTTAAAGAGACACTGAAATAGTAATATCTGACATTTACAAAAGATAAAGGTGTAAATAATTAATCATGGCATTTATTAATCATGGCATTTAGAGATATCGTCCATAATCAATCTCATATGTTACATATACTGAACATAACTATGATTAAAATACTATATACTGAACTTGTCTATGATAAAATTGAACTCCACTCTGAAAATTTATATCCTTACTTTAAAAGGGTTTTGCCTAAAATCGCTGAACTCCACTTTGAGGAATGACAGCTGGTCTCCCCCTGCTTCTAGAGAATTATTTACAAAAGCAATAACAACTAATGCATATTAGTACATACTAGTATTTATTCCTTTGTACCAATACCTTTTTATATATAGCAGTTTGTATTAGTATGCATAAGTAACGATCAGTGTCAATGTCAATTAAAAGTGTACCACTAATTCGCGTAAAAAGTGTACCACTAGAAATAAAAAATTTATCCCATATTACCTCCAATTTTTTAATTTTCTTCATTCGATAACTTTTACCTTTAATGTTAAATATTGAAGCATGATGCATTAGACGATCAACAATTGCTCTGGTTAACACTTCCTCATCAAAAATATCGTTCCAGTCAGATAATTCTTTATTGGTGGTAATGATTGTTGATTTATGCTCATATCTTTTGGATATTATTGCAAAAAAATCATCAGAGGAATATTTGGGTAATTGCTTAAACCCAAGCTCATCTAGTACCAGCAAGTCGTAATTTATCAACTGCTTTAGCTTCTTTGGATAGCTATTATCGGCTTTTGAAATATGAAGATTATATAATAGATCTGATACAGTCGTAAAATACACGCTATATTCCTTGGATAAAGCCTTAATAGCAAATGATATTGCTAAATGTGTTTTACCAGTTCCTGATGCACCAACTAAAATTATATTTTCTTTTGAATTGATAAATTGACATGTTGCAAGATCCGAGATAATTTTTTGATCTATACTAGGTTGAAAGCTAAAATCAAAATCTTCTATTTTTTTGAGAGAAGGAAGCTTTGCTGCATTTTTTCTCTTTTTGTAGTTGTTGTCTTTGCGATTACTTTTTTCATCATCACATAACAATTCTAATAGCTCTTGGTAAGAGAGTTTATTTGTTTGAGCATAGATTAATCTTTCTTCTAAGCAAAATGCCATACCAGAGAGTTTGAATGATCGTAGATGGCTTTGTTGCATGAATAATCGACCTATGACAAAATCTAGTAAAATGTTATTGTGTTCGTCAGATAAATTGACTTCTATAATATATGCGTTCTCCAAAGAAAAAACCATTTAGTAATTCCAGAAAACGATCTAAATTTAAAATCATCAATTGGCCGGAATACAACAATATTCTACGTAATAGAGGTCGTATAGATTTGATGATTTCAAAGAATTTAGGAGAGAATTGGTACGAACAAAACAACAACAATAAAAACGTGGAGGCCAAAGAAGATATAGTGATCAAGCTATTCTGGTATGTTTGCAAATTAGATGTTTGTTTAAACTAAAGCTAAGACAATGCCAAGGATTCATTAATTGGATATTTGAGATATCAGGAGCTCAAATAACTTGTCCAGATTATACCACTTTAAGTAGGCGTGGTAAGAGTTTAGATCTTGAGTCTTGGCTTGGTGATGCAGACAAGGAATTTAACCATGTGTCTATTGATAGTACTGGGATTCAAACCTATACAGGTAATGAGTGGTTAGAAAATAAACATGGTCTTCAATATATACGTAGAATATGGAAAAAGTTGCATATAGTCGTTGGCGACAATGGCGAGATTGTTGCCAATTCCACTACTGATCATAAGAAAGATGATAGATCACAAGTAAAAGATCTAACCAAAAATGTCAAAACCAAAGAATTACTTGGTGATCCAGGGTATGATGGAGAAAATATATACAGGATGTTACGCAAAAAAGGCATCAAGCCAACTATTCGTCCACCAAATAATCTAGCTGCTAAAAAAGCAAAAACCGAGCGTCAGCATAGTGCTGCGTATCAACAAAACAAAGGATATCACCCATGGAGGAATAAGAATAAATATGGTAGAAGAGAATCTGCAGAAAATACCTTCTTCATATTTAAAAATTCTTTCGGTAGTAAATTTCTATCGAGGAGTGAAGATAACATGAAAAATGAAATGACGATCAAGTGTCAATTGTTAAACAAAATGTTCGAAATTGGCAAACCTAAATCTATGCGTATCGCTTAAACCCATATTTTGGGGTAAGGGGAAATCTATGAAAAATCCTATTCATGCAACAAAGCCAACACCAGTAGCTTCAGCAATAGTAGCTATTTGGCCAAGTACATGTGACTTACCAGTACCAGCCCTTCCGCGCATAATACGCATACCATTTTTATCCATTATCAAATGCGACAATGCTGCATGCTGTTCTTCTGTTAAAGAGCCCTGCAAGTTATCTATCATCTGCTTACTAATATCTGCAATTTTAGCACCACTAGCAGTAAATATATTCTTATTACCTGCAACATAGCCACTAAGACGTAGCAGTTTTTCCTCTTCCTTCCTAATACCAATAGTTGTATAAAAGTCTGTTTTCTTACCATTATCATCATATAAACTCAGTAATGATTTAGAACAAAGAGCTTCTTCTATCAACATATCAGCCCTATCCTTATCAGGGATACATTTGACTGCCCTTTCTATATCCCCTCTATTAAAAACAGATGCTTTATCAGCAACTCTAGCAACAACATCCTCACCATTCTGCAGAGATTCAATATTAGCAAGCACCCTTTGTTCATTACGTTCTTGAGCTTGGTTTAATATACTTCTCATACGTACTGGGCCTACATGCTCCTGTGTAATCATACCAGGCAAGTCAACACGTAAATCAAGGCCACATTCTTTGAAATACTCATTTTGTATTGCCGTATAAGCAATACTATCTTTAGTTTCTTCAACAACAAAACCACCAGCTACCTTTGGTTGTAAATCACGGGCCTTTAATCTCTCAAAACCCTTCCCATCTTTCGTGAATCTACGTGTTGGAGTCAGTAAATGAGCGTGCCAATTATCATTTTTATCATGTGGTTCATGGATATTAAGCTGAACACCAACCCTTTCTTTTATCCAGCCTTTATATTCAATAAATCTATAGACTAGCTCTTTTTTCATCTCAAGAGTTATTTCTTCTTCTTTTGGAAGAGCAAGAACCCACTCTACATAAAGTTGACTGTCTTTACGTAGTTCATTTTTTTCAACTTCATTTGATAATATAGATATATCTTTGAACTTCTGATCTACTCCATCGGGTAACATAACTTCATGATAAACATTGCCATTACGTTTCGAATAATTAAAAACTTCACCCGTTCCTTCATTAACTATTTTGCTTCTCGCATTATAGGCACTGCTATTACAAGCATTGCCATTTGAGCTTCTACCTATATACCTAGACTTAACAAAACAGATTGCCATTCTTTGTTCACATATCCATTTTCTAATATACATATATTATAATCTAAATAATCATTTGTAAAGCAAGCATTGGCACAATGCATCTTGCGTATAAAACTTTCCTTACGGAAGAGATTTTATAACTTTAACCCACTTCAGAAAAACAAAGGAATTAGAAAGCAAGTAACTAAGGGACAACTTTAGTTTGTTTGGAATGGTAGGCAACGGGGTTATTAAAATAACAATAAAGAATATAAAATTACAATAAATATTACTATAATAAGAATATACAAGAACAAAGATAGCCATCAGATTTCAAATTAATGTAGTGAGTTTCTTGACCACTGAATTATTTTCTTATAAACTATATCTTTTAATCTAAATTATATGATTACATTTAGTTTTACTAAAAGGAATAAGAGTATTACCTATGAGTATCGAATATATTGAAGATGGGAATTTATCAAAGTCTGAGCGAAAACTAAGAGCTGGTAAAGTTGAAAAGCTTAATAAGCAGTTCGATGAAAACAGTCAGGATATATCATTAGCACAATTAGTTGCTAATAGAGAATCTGCTGATGCTTTAGAGAATTATCGTAAAATTAGAGAGCAACGTAAATCATTAGAATACACAAACCAAAAAGAATCAGCTCTTTTCTTTATTGATACAAGAGTTTCTTAACCATTTTATATTACCATGAAACTTAGGATAAATAATTATTATGCAGGATGACGCTATGGAGCAGGCTAAACTTAAATTAGAACAAAAGAAAACTAGATTAGCCGCTGAAGAAACCAAACTTAAACTCAAAGAACGGAAAGCTAGAACTAGAAAACTAATAGAAGTTGGTGGACTAGTTACAAAAGCCGGGCTAGATCATTTGCCTACTAATGCAATTTATGGAGCCCTACTCCATCTGAAGAAAAAGCTTGCTGAAAATGAAAATCTTGTATCAACTTGGGTAGTTGCTGGCAACAAGGAATTCCATAAAGAGCAAAAACAAACTACTGCTGTTATAATTAAGTTTGATGAAGAACCAGATGCTGATACTAAAACTTATATCAGATCCCATAATTTACGCTGGAATAGTTTCCGCGGGGAATGGTATGGTAATATTAGCAGCTTAGATGTTCTAAAAATGGCTCTTGGTGATAAGATTAATTACAATCTAGAGATTATTGATTAATAGCTGGATCAACAATTTAATATGAGGTGCTCATGGATAAGTTTAATTTTATAGAATATACAGCAAAACGATATGGAATTGATTTCTCTGTTGCTGAAACGTTAGTTGATATGTTCTCTGATACTCTACAAGAATTACTAATTGCTGGTGTTGATGTAAATATTGATGAAATCGGGCAATTTGAAGCAATGCCATTATTACCAAAGAATTTTAATCATCGTAATAATATTATTTTAGCTAAGGCCAAGCAGCAACAAATAGTATATTTTACTCCCAGTAGCAAACTAGCTAATCGTGCTATTGCAAGTTAAAATATTAAATACAGCTTGAGTATATGGATACAATTAATAAAAGATTACTACTAAATTACCTTTATATGGCAAAGAATGATCTAACTATTAGTGAGTTAAGCAACTTCATTGAAAGCAAAACTGAAGGTAGGTATACTATTACCAAGGTGGATAAATTAAAAACAACTGGTGTAGGTGCAACTCAATAATCAGATGCAGCCAGCTCTATATGACCTGTTCAACACGGTTTTTAAGTTGTTATTTACTGAGCACAAATAATATAATATTCTTCAAGAAATATTATGATTAAGAAATAGGTTGAAAGTTACTTTGAATAGAGTTTTTACGTATATTCACCAGGAGTTATTAGTGTTTTATAAATATGTTTCAAAATACAAGAAAAAGTAGCCAGTACAGAAAAAGCCAATATTAATCAAGGGATCTAGCATTGAAAAATATATAACAAAAAATACTATTTGTTGCTGTGGATCTGGCAGAAAATATAAGAAATGCTGCTCACCTCATAAGAAGGTGCTACGCCGTTAAATAACAAGCAGATACACGCTGCTACACAAATAATTATAAAAGGAATTTTATATATGGATGATATTGAAGGCAAAATAGTTATATATACAGCTGGCAAACGAGATTTAAAGAGATTAGTAAAAAAGTTACACAAAAAATCCTACAACAGCCTAAGTGAGTATTCAAAGCTAATGCTACTAATCTGTGAGGATACTCTTAAGGCACTTAAAGGTAAACCTCATAATACTGAGCTTTCTGTTCAATATTAGTAGTCTTTTACTAATCTATTAAAACTAATAACAATGCATTTATGACCAATAAGCCAACATTAACTCTTAAAAACTTTCAAAAAAAAGATATCAATTCACAGCAAAAAGATAACTCTATATCTACAGAGTCTACGGCAAATAAAAATTTTACTGCAGATAACAATCAGGAAACAACTGATTTAACAGTAATAAAGCAAGTTAAGAAAGTTATTCCTCTGAAGAACAGTAAGAAGAAGCCATTACTTAGTGATGATGATTATTTATCTATATTACAATATTTACAAAAACATCATCCTAAATGCTTTCCACCAGAAGAATCTCTAGTACCCTTGGCTCTTGGTATTCATCATCAAATATTTGCCATTCCTGATATGCCATTTTCTCGTATGAAAATACGTAGGGCTTTGAAAAGATATACTAGTTGGCGACAATATCGCAAAGAGCTGGTTATCGATAAGAGTAGATTTAATCTTGATGGGACACCTGCATCAAAAATTCTAAAGGAAGAAATTAACTGGACTGCATGGAAGGAACTCAGACAAGCAAAGCGTAAAAATGCTAATCACGACTCTCTGGTTAAAAAAGTTATGGAGAACCCAGTGGCAGCCGCCGAGTTCTTGGATGAATTTCTACCATCTGAATTTAAAGAATTACTTGATTTAAATACTTTGCAGGTAGAAAAAGAGAGCTACGTAGAAGATTCTTTAAAAACTAGATTTAGTGAT
Organism: Rickettsiaceae bacterium; assembly: GCA_965233855.1. GTDB lineage: Bacteria > Pseudomonadota > Alphaproteobacteria > Rickettsiales > Rickettsiaceae > Megaera_A. Next base: position 1,436,753 of record OZ247586.1, read on the forward strand.
ATTGTATATTCTGTTAAAACCAAATCAGAACCAGATTCAGAGACCGAGACTGCTTTCATTTACACTCTCTTGGAGCACCAATCCCTGACCATTGGATTGCTTTTCGTCTATTAAAATACGCCCTACTCCTGTTAGAGCTTCATGCTAAAAAGAAAAACAAGCTACCAGTTATTTTACCCTTGGTTCTCTATAACGGCCAAAGAAAATACTCGGCTCCAAAAAATATATGGGAGCTATTTGCCCATCCGGATCTTGCTAAAAAAGCTATGGCAGAAGATTATAATCTTATTGATTTAAATGCAATATCTGATGATGACATCGATTATGAAAAACATCTAAGCTTTGTCTTATATAGTATGAAGCATATTCATAATCGTGATACATTAAAAATGCTAGAAAATGCCATGCAGCGATGTACTAAAGCACTCATTATTGGTAAGGGCAAAGATTATATTCACACTAAGCTAATTCTTTGGTATACTGACTCCAAAGTACCAGAAGAAAAAAAGCAACTACTGGAACAATTAATTGTAGATAATTTACCAAAAGAAGATACAGGGGATATTATGAGGACTATTGCTGATAGCTACATTGAACAAGGATTTGAAAAAGGCATCCTTCAAGGTATTGAGAAAGGTAGAGAGAAAGGTAGAGAGGAAGGTATTGAGAAAGGTAGAGAGGAAGGTATTGAGAAAGAAAAACACTTTATTGCAAATAAAATGCTAAAATCTAACACTGAAATCAAATTCATTTCATCTGTAACCGGTTTATCAATCGAAGATATTTTAAAAATTAAGAATAACAAATAAGGTTCTATTTTTATGGTCTAGCTGTTGAATTCCATGCTAGGCCACCTTTTATTAACAATTTATACATAGGAAACATAATGAACAAAGGCGATTTTATTGCTTATATCAGCGACAAACATGACTTAACAAAAATAGAAGCAGAAAAGATAATTGATATGTTTACCAGCTCTGCTATAGGAGCTCTTGGCCAAGGAGATGAAATATCCCTTGTTGGTTTTGGTAGCTTTTTTGTAAGTAAAGTTGCAGCTAGGGATGGACGCAATCCACAAACTGGTGAGGCTTTAAAAATTAAAGCTTATAATCAACCTAGATTTAAAGTTGGTCAAAAAATGAAAGATGCAGTTAATAACAAATAATTGAATCATATGGAACAAGGAAAAGTTAAGTGGTTTGATTCTACAAAAGGGTATGGGTTTATTGCACCGGATGACGGCGCAACAGATGTATTTGTACATATTAGCGAAATAGAAAGTGCTGGCTACAATAGTTTGAATACTGACCAAACCGTTAATTATGAGCTACAAACTAGAAATGGTAAATCTAATGCTGTAAATCTAAAACTCATATAAGCATATTAAAATAAAGATCATGGAAGAAGCAATAGAAACCGATAAATTAAAGAAAATAGTAAGGAAGTTAGAAAACATTGAGGCTGAGCGTCAAGAAAACACTGATTTACTTAAAGATACTTACAATGAAGCTAAGGCTTTAGGATTTGATATAAAAATAATTAAACATGTGCTTAAATTACGTAAAAAGGACAAAGAGGCTTTAGCAGAAGAAGATTGCTTAATCGACTTATATCGTGGAGCATTAAATATTTAGTAATTATATATGCAAGAATCCTTAAATTTATCTGTTATAAATTCAACTCTCCTGGACAAATTAAAAAGTCTTGGTAAATGCGAATATACTTGTGTGTGGTCAGAAGAGAATGATTATTATGAAAATTCTATTATTACTAAGGCCGATATTCCAGATTTAATTGCATTAGCAACAAGCACAGATTACTTCCATGATAAGGATCATGGTAATTATTGTATTCCCATTCATGCATGGAGATTGTTGGGTAGATTAAAAGTAATAGACTCAATCGTTCCTCTAATTGAATGTTTGGAATACTACCCAGATTCTGATTGGTGTTATCATGAATTACCTCATGTTTTTGCAATGATGGGTAACGATGTTGTAATACCATTATCTCAAAAGCTCAAAATCTTTTCTGCTAATGAATTTATTTCGTATGTTATTATAGAATCACTAACCAAACTTGCTATAAGTAATATTTTAGAAGCTCCACATATAATTGATTTATTTGCAGATCAACTAGATAATGAAAAACAAGAATCAATTAACTTAAATACACTAATAGTTCAAGCTTTAATTGAATTAGGTGCTACCTTTAAAATTCAAAACATTGCAGATGCTATAGAAAGAAACGTCGTATATACTGACAAAACGGGTTATGTAGAAGATATAGAGATTGACATGGGTATACTACCCTCACCATTTAATACCCCTACCTTTCTATCCAGTCATTTTTTTGATTCTCAAAATAAGCAAACGGTAGATTCTAAAGTTGGTCGTAATGAAACATGTCCATGCGGCTCAGGAAAAAAGTACAAAAAATGCTGCATAGAGTAAGCTGGGATAAAGAATTATTATCAGAAACTATTAGGATATAGGACAAGGAGTATATGATTAAAAATTATGTGCAAAAAGCAATAAAGGCAATATTTAATAAGCACAGCCCTACTACATGGTGGTTTATTTACTCCAGCTTATTAGTTTGCTTACTATGCATAAATCTTGGCTATTTTGATCCAGTTATCAACTTTTTAGACTCCGATTTATTAACATTCAAGTTTGCCACTGTATCTTTCTCAGTATATAAGCTAATCAAATCTACAGTTTTATTAATTGTATTTTTCTGGATAGCACAATCCTTGCATGGACTTGTAGAACGTAATATCAAAAAAATTTCCAAAATAAAAACTGCTAATAGAGCAATTCTTGCTAAGATTTTTCAGATTTTTATATATTTCATATTCTTTATCATTATTCTAGATTTGCACGGAATGGATTTATCCGCATTTGCATTCCTCGGAGGTGCTGTTGGTATTGGGGTTGGTTTTGGTCTACAAAAGATTACTTCTAATTTTTTAAGTGGTCTGATTTTACTATTTGAGCAATCTATAAAAGAAGGTGATTTAATTGAAATTAGCACTGGGGTATATGGATTTATAAAACATACTAGTGCTAGGCATACCTTAGTTGAAATATTTAACGGTCAAGAGATAATGATTCCTAATGATGAGTTTATTACTAATAGAGTAACTAACTGGACTCACTCTAATAATCGCGGACGTATTGAAATTAAAATTGGCATCTCTTATGATTCAGATATTGAAGAAGCTCGCAAGCTAATGATGCTAGCAGCTACTGAACATACAAATTGTTCTAAATCTGCATTACCCAAATGTCATTTAGTTGAATTTGCAGATAGTCAAATTGAATTATTACTTTTCTTTTGGGTAGAAAACATTGCGGAAAAGCGCATTGAAACAAAAAGCGATGTAATGCGTGCTATATGGCGTAGTTTTAAAGACAATAATATTGTTATACCTTTTCCTCAATATGATGTTCATATTAAGAAGTAATATCGATTATTTGTTATTAAGGGTATACTCAAAAAATACATTACTTAATGAACAATATTTCCTATAATAATTGTTTATTTTGGGTGTGTTTGCTGTTACTATACATAAATTATCAATAGCATACCCTAAATGTACATTCAGTAACTAAATTGGATATGCAAAGTACAATCTGTCAGTTGTCGACATAATTTAGATAAACTTGCTAGGAAATACAATATGCTGTAGAATGTCTGTATGTAATATATGATAAAAATATCAGTTATGACTAAAATAAGCCCAAGAGTAGATATAGCCTTTAAAAAGATCTTTGGTGTTGAAGAAAATAAGGATTTATTGATCTCCTTAATTAATTCTATTGTAGGAAAAGAAGATCAAGTAAAAGATGTAACCTTACTTAACCCTTATAACCCACAAAGTTTTACTAGAGATAAACTGTCTATATTAGATATTAAAGCCAAGGGAATTGATGGTAAGCGTTTTAATATTGAGATACAAATAAGTGATGAAGCTGATTATGACAAAAGAGCTCTATTTTACTGGGCTAAGCTTTATACTGAACAATTAGAGGTAGCTGAGGATTATTCCACTCTTTCAAAAGCTATAGGCATCCATATACTAAATTTTATTTCTATTCCTGAAGTAGATAAGTATCATAATACATTCCACATTACGGAAAAAGAAAGTGGTGAATCCTATTTTAAAGATTTAGAATTACATACAATTGAATTAAAGAAATTTAGCAAAGACTCTAATGAAGAGTTATCAGATATAATTAGTAAAGTTAAAAACTCATTAGATATGTGGCTCGCATTTCTAACTAGAAATGATTTGTTAAAACAAAATGATTTACCTAAATCATTAAACGACGATAAATTAAAGAAGGCATTAAACGTATTGGATGTTATGAACTTTAGTGCGAGTGAAAGAGACGCTTATGAGGATCATTTAAAATGGCTTAGAATCGAAGCTAACACACTAAAGAAAACTTTAGAGAAAGGTATAGAACAGGGTATAGAACAAGGTATAGATAAACGCAATATCACTATTGCTCGTAAAATGCTTATACAAAATAAATCTATGGCTGAAATTGTAGATCTCAGCGAGTTAACTGAGGAACACATTAAAAAGTTAAAAAAGGAGAACAAGACCAGTGGTTGCTAGTTCAGTTGTTTAGAGTTATTTTTGGTTAATGTCTGTAAACTGGGTGGGTTAAATCCCTCGCCTTCAGGCGAAGACTTCAGTATAATATAACGATGCAGTTATATAGAAAAGGAAGTCATTGTTTGTTCGATCTTAAGGGCTTTGTTCGGAAGCCTACATCTCTCCTAAATTATTTACAAAATTATAACCAGAAAAATCCAAGAAGATTCTTTGAAAAAAGTGCGGCAAATTAAAAATTCTATAGCTATAATGTACTGAAAAAAATAAGACAAAAATCTGTATACAAGCAGTCAGACAAAGAGAATTAAAACTCGCAAATTGCCTTGAAAAATTAGCCACTAATTAACCCATGAGTATAATATATGCCACAAGAATGTAAAAATGTTAAGGATAAACAATCATACGATGCTTTTTTAATTTCATTAGACATTGCTAGGATTAGAAAAATTATCGATTGTCTTGAATCTTTAAAACTTGATCATGATGCCTATAGTAAAAGTGAGGGAAGTATTATTCCAGTTTCTGCACATAGTAGCGATACCAATCCGACCGTAATAAACGACTACATTGCTTCAACTGTTACAGATCATAGAGGTACGTTATATAATACTATTTCTAATAATATTAATTCATTATACAGGGGAGCATCTAGTATTAGAACATATTTTACCAATTTTCCATGGGATGAAGTAGTAACAATTATCTCTTGTTTGCAATCAACTATTAAGAAAAAAGATAATCATAAACACGAACAGTATAAGAGTGCTTTTTTAAAAGATTTGCCTGAATTAAAGGTCAGACTAGAATATATTGTAAAAATTATGATATTAAAAACCACTGGAATTAGAGATATATTACAAGATAGTGATGATCAAATAATTCAGTACGGAGAGTTACTTACTAAAGGTAGTGGTGAGTTTAAATTCATACATTCAGAAGATACAAAACCTAGAGGGTTATGCAATATCAGAAAACACTCAGAACAATATCTGGACTTAGAAAAAAAAGATAAAATAGTAAAATTTGTTGAGACTCTTAGAGGGCGTCCGAGAAGCTAAAAATATGCTATAGTATGTCCTAAAAAAGGAGGTTGCTATAGAAGAGAAGATTTACCCTTCGGATTTAACAGATACTCAATGGGATTTAATTGCCCCACTGATTCCCAAGGCGAAAAAAGGAGGTAGACCAAGGGGAGCAGATATGCGCAATATATTAAATGCAATATTATATATTAGTAGAACTGGTGCTCAATGGCGTTATTTACCCGAGAAATATCCTCCTCGTTCAACGGTTTTCGAGTATTTTAGTCAGTGGCAAAAAGATGGCACATGGGATTTAATGAATAATACCTTGAGGGAGAGTGTGCGCTTGCAATCTGCACGTCAGTCTACTCCCACAGCTAGCATCATTGATAGCCAGACGGTAAAATCTACACAAGAAAGCTCTATTGCATCAGGGTATGATGGAGAAAAAAAAAATCAAGGGTCGTAAACGTCATATTTCAGTGGATGTGCTTGGATTATTAATATGTGTATCTGTGCATAGCGCCGCTATTTCTGATAGAGAAGGAGCAAAACTGGTGATAGCAAGAGCTCTTGCTATTTGTCCTACAATACAGTTGTTTTGGGCTGATGGTGGATATACTGGTAAGCTTATTACTTGGGTTATGTTGTTTTTTCAACGTACTCTTAAAATTATCAAGCGCCCAAAAGGAATGTTTAAAGTCGTTCAATGGCGTTGGATAGTAGAACGTACCTTTGGTTGGCTGAGCAGATATAGACGATTGAGCAAAGATTATGAGCAAACAACATTTAGCAGCGAAGCTTGGGTAAAAATATCAATGATTAATCTAATGATACACAGATTGGAGCCTGGATAATAACTTCTCGGACACCCTCTAAATATCCAATCGATAAAAACCTTGGCTTTGGCGTAGCTTTAGTATGTATAAACATCTGATTTGCAGGCACATGAAAATTGCCTTATCACTGTAGACTCTTGATCCTCCACGCTTTCTACGACTACCATGATCTTCATACCACCCTTCGCTTAAATCTTCGGCAATCATAAAATCTATACGACCTCGGTTACGCAAGATATTATTATATTCCGACCAATTAATGACTTTATATTTTGAGCATTTTCGAGATTCACTAAATGGCTTTTTCTTTGGAGATCGCATGTGATTTCTTATTTGATTTATACGATCATCAGCATACCATCTTATTAAATATTTTGGGAGTCTAGCGATTCATGCAACAAAGCCCTAAATTTTAAGAGGGTGTCCGAGAAGTTATTATCCAGGCTCCAATCTGTGTATCATTAGATTAATCATTGATATTTTTACCCAAGCTTCGCTGCTAAATGTTGTTTGCTCATAATCTTTGCTCAATCGTCTATATCTGCTCAGCCAACCAAAGGTACGTTCTACTATCCAACGCCATTGAACGACTTTAAACATTCCTTTTGGGCGCTTGATAATTTTAAGAGTACGTTGAAAAAACAACATAACCCAAGTAATAAGCTTACCAGTATATCCACCATCAGCCCAAAACAACTGTATTGTAGGACAAATAGCAAGAGCTCTTGCTATCACCAGTTTTGCTCCTTCTCTATCAGAAATAGCGGCGCTATGCACAGATACACATATTAATAATCCAAGCACATCCACTGAAATATGACGTTTACGACCCTTGATTTTTTTTTTCTCCATCATACCCTGATGCAATAGAGCTTTCTTGTGTAGATTTTACCGTCTGGCTATCAATGATGCTAGCTGTGGGAGTAGACTGACGTGCAGATTGCAAGCGCACACTCTCCCTCAAGGTATTATTCATTAAATCCCATGTGCCATCTTTTTGCCACTGACTAAAATACTCGAAAACCGTTGAACGAGGAGGATATTTCTCGGGTAAATAACGCCATTGAGCACCAGTTCTACTAATATATAATATTGCATTTAATATATTGCGCATATCTGCTCCCCTTGGTCTACCTCCTTTTTTCGCCTTGGGAATCAGTGGGGCAATTAAATCCCATTGAGTATCTGTTAAATCCGAAGGGTAAATCTTCTCTTCTATAGCAACCTCCTTTTTTAGGACATACTATAGCATATTTTTAGCTTCTCGGACACCCTCTTAGGTAACCCTAAGAGTTTTCAAGAGTCTGTACAAATAGTAGTGACTAAAACCAATACGACGACAGAACAAGTCATAAGTAAAATGATTAACAATATAACTGTATTGGCCAAGGATAAGTCTGGATCGGAGCTAGAAGAACTTCAAAGAGTAAAGCTAGCAATATCAAAAACTGGTAAAGTACAAACTTTTCCAAAGCCATCAGATATCAATGAGGTATTAGGCGATGAAGATAGAGATAAGATTAGATCTATGGTTAATGAATCTCAGAGTTCTTCAATTAAAGATGCAAATTATACACTCTCACCGATAGCAGAGACACAACTTAAAAAGTTATATGAAACATCGTTGAAGAACGTCTATAGCGACTTTGAGAATTTTGAAGGAAAATTAGAAAATAAGTACAAAGCAGATTTAACAAAAGCTAGCTCTGACATCGATAGGAAATTAGATGTTTTGTCAGAAATTAGAAAAAATACAAAGTTGCTTACTGAAGTAAAAAATAATTTACAAAATCCATGCACAGTACAGCAAATAAAAAATAATATTATTAAACTCAGTTCATGCAGTGGATTGGAAATCCTATCAGATGATAGTAATAAATCATTATTAATTGTTGAATTTTATAATTGGCTTAAAAAAATTGAGACAATTGATACAACAAAGATAGCTGTAAAACTTGATCGCATGATTATTACATTAGAAAAGAATCTCACTTCGTTAGAAACAGAACTAGCAAAACAAGTTAGAGACAAATCTGAGATGTCATTTCGTATAATACAAAATACTATTAAATCCAAAATTAATAATAGTTTAAAATCCCTCAAAGATATTGAGCTAGGATTGAGCACTCTAACAGAAATATCATCTAAAGATAACAATCCCCTTATTGAGCAAGTATCTTGCACAATAAGAAAGCTTGAGATCCATGATCTACTACAGGATCAAAAGATACTTGATCAATCTGTAGAATGTAATAGAGAAATCAACACTTCCGAATCTAACCAAAACAATAAAGACATAAAAAGCAAGTGGGTAGAATTGGTCAACTATCTTTGTCAAAAATTGTATAAGGAAAAAAATATTAAAGAATTAGAGATAAAAGAAAAAGACAAATTGTTAGCTCAACAAAAATTAGCAGAAGTACAGGAACAAAATAAAAAATTAGAACAAGAAGCAAGACAAGAAGCAAGGGAAGCAAGGGAAGAAAGAAGACAAGAAGCAAGGGAAGCAAAGGAAGCAAGGGAAGAAAGAAGACAAGAAGCAAAGGAAGCAAGGGAAGAAGCAATGCGAGGCCTGATGGCGATGCACGGAATGGGTGGAATGCACGGAATGAACGGAATGAACGGAATGAACGGAATGCACGGAATGAACGGAATGCACGGAATGAACGGAATGCACGGAATGAACGGAATGGGTGGAATGGGTGGAATGGGTGGAATGCACGGAATGCACGGAATGAACGGAATGGGTGGAATGCACGGAATGGGTGGAATGCACGGAATGGGTGGAATGCACGGAATGGGTGCTATGCACGGAATGTTTCAAGAGGAAGACTACAACTCATCACCCCAACTGCAAATACAAGGCTCGTCTTCCACAGTGAGAGGTCCTAAACTAGATTCTAATGGTCGCTGGCGTGCAGCTAATGGACAATTCTGCAGGGATCCTAATAAGACCTACTGATAAGAATTGAGTATTTGTGAGTGTTTAATAAACTGGGTTCTGTCGCATCTGTTGCCAGAGGGAAAATATATAGGTATAGTGATATAGAAAAAGCTGAGTATGCCATTCCATATCGACAAGAAGTTGCTTAAGCACTTTAAAGGATTTTGCTCTTCACCAGAAATAATAATGTTGTTCGTCTACATGAAATGTAGGTTCTCATTGAGTTACCGAGAATTAGAAGAATTATCATATATTCGAGGAGCAACAATAGATGGCTTTGTTGCATGAATAATCGACCTATGACAAAATCTAGTAAAATGTTATTGTGTTCGTCAGATAAATTGACTTCTATAATATATGCGTTCTCCAAAGAAAAAACCATTTAGTAATTCCAGAAAACGATCTAAATTTAAAATCATCAATTGGCCGGAATACAACAATATTCTACGTAATAGAGGTCGTATAGATTTGATGATTTCAAAGAATTTAGGAGAGAATTGGTACGAACAAAACAACAACAATAAAAAACGTGGAGGCCAAAGAAGATATAGTGATCAAGCTATTCTGGTATGTTTGCAAATTAGATGTTTGTTTAAACTAAAGCTAAGACAATGCCAAGGATTCATTAATTGGATATTTGAGATATCAGGAGCTCAAATAACTTGTCCAGATTATACCACTTTAAGTAGGCGTGGTAAGAGTTTAGATCTTGAGTCTTGGCTTGGTGATGCAGACAAGGAATTTAACCATGTGTCTATTGATAGTACTGGGATTCAAACCTATACAGGTAATGAGTGGTTAGAAAATAAACATGGTCTTCAATATATACGTAGAATATGGAAAAAGTTGCATATAGTCGTTGGCGACAATGGCGAGATTGTTGCCAATTCCACTACTGATCATAAGAAAGATGATAGATCACAAGTAAAAGATCTAACCAAAAATGTCAAAACCAAAGAATTACTTGGTGATCCAGGGTATGATGGAGAAAATATATACAGGATGTTACGCAAAAAAGGCATCAAGCCAACTATTCGTCCACCAAATAATCTAGCTGCTAAAAAAGCAAAAACCGAGCGTCAGCATAGTGCTGCGTATCAACAAAACAAAGGATATCACCCATGGAGGAATAAGAATAAATATGGTAGAAGAGAATCTGCAGAAAATACCTTCTTCATATTTAAAAATTCTTTCGGTAGTAAATTTCTATCGAGGAGTGAAGATAACATGAAAAATGAAATGACGATCAAGTGTCAATTGTTAAACAAAATGTTCGAAATTGGCAAACCTAAATCTATGCGTATCGCTTAAACCCATATTTTGGGGTAAGGGGAAATCTATGAAAAATCCTATTCATGCAACAAAGCCACTAACCACAGCCCCTTTTAGTAATATAATTTTTTTCACTCTATAACGTTAATATACACGTCTAGTTTAAAATCAACATTTACGGGTACAATCACATAAAGTCGGTCAAGTTCCAGTAAATCAATTCCTGTATGCATAGATTTTGTTGATTTTGGCGAATCAGAGTGTTTAATCTCTTTGGGTAGGATTCTCCGCCACTCTGTGGCGAATAGTTATTAGTTGATGGTGGTATTTTTGGTATATTTTCCAACGCTGATTGCAAATATATTTCTAACTTTTTCTATTTATGTAGGGGTAAAGAAACAAAGTCTGCATTTTACTATTTTTTTCTTTTTGCTCTACGAAATACGTTTTTTCAATGCGTTATGATGCAACGGTTCTAGCTCATATTTAGAATTGCTGCGTACAAGCTATTTCCTGGAACGGTATAGAGAAACTTGCTAGCAAATACAATATGCTGTAGAATACATGTATCCTAATGTACATAAAATAAAAGTTATGACTAAAATAAGCCCAAGAGTAGATATAGCCTTTAAAAAGATCTTTGGTGTTGAAGAAAACAAGGATTTATTGATCTCCTTAATTAATTCTATTGTAGGAAAAGAAGACCAAGTAAAAGATGTAACCTTACTTAACCCTTATAACCCACAAAGTTTTACTAGAGATAAACTGTCTATATTAGATATTAAAGCCAAGGGAATTGATGGTAAGCGTTTTAATATTGAGATACAAATAAGTGATGAAGCTGATTATGACAAAAGAGCTCTATTTTACTGGGCTAAGCTTTATACTGAACAATTAGAAGTAGCTGAGGATTATTCCACTCTTTCAAAAGCTATAGGAATCCATATACTAAATTTTATTTCTATTCCGGAGGTAGATAAGTATCATAATGTATTCCATATTACCGAGAAAGAAAGTGGGGACTCTTACTTTAAGGATTTAGAATTACATACTATTGAATTAAAGAAATTTAGCAAAGATTCTAATGAAGAATTATCAGATATAATCAGTAAAGTTAAAGACTCATTAGATATGTGGTTAGCTTTTTTAACTAGAAATGATTTATTACAACCGAATGATTTACCTAAGGCATTAAATGACGATAAATTAAAGAAGGCATTAAACGTACTGGAAGTTATGAACTTTAGCTCTAGTGAAAGAGATGCCTATGAGGATCATCTTAAATGGCTTAGAATCGAAGCTAACACTCTAAAGAAAACTTTGGAGCAAGGTATAGAGCAAGGTAGTGAAAAAAGGAATACAGAGATAGCAATATCATTGTTAAAACAAAAAAAACTATCTGATGGGGAAATTGTTGATATAACCGATTTATCTCTTGAAGATATTTACGCTTTGAAGCAGCAATACCAAAGGTAGATACAAATCGTTCAGCAATTCTAAATATGAGCTAGAAGCGTTGCATTATAAGGCATTAAAAAAACGTATTTCGTAGAGGCTTTGTTTCTTTACCACGAGCTACCTCCTTTTTTTAGAATTTAGGCGCAACGATAGCTTTGAGGCATACCTAGTGAGGTCATTTTGTTAAGAATTCCAGAACCAATCATCGCTTCTACTTTTTGTCTAGAAAACTCTCGTGCATGCAATTTGTAAATCTCTACACTTGATCTGACAGAGTGATACTTATCATATAGTATAATTACTGTCGGATAAGTTCTGAGTATCATCTATCTGACACTCATTAACGTAGCTAGGAATATTTTTGTCTTTCGCTATGTGTTTCGAATCAAGAAAAGTTTGCATAGGGGTTTTTCCATAACAATGCTTTCTTTGAGTATTGTACTTATTAATCCATAAATCAACATCAATTTGTAACTCTTCTACAGAGCTGTATATTCTTTTGCGAAATGCTATATCATAAAACTCTTGTTTCATAGTTCTATGGAACCTCTCGCAAATACCGTTAGTTTGCGGACTACGAACCCTTGTTTTTGTATGATCTATATTTTCAATACCCAAATACAGTTGGTAAGCATGGTGTTCAGATTTGCCACAATATTCAGTACCACGATCAGTTAATATACGTAACATATCCACGCCTTGCTCAGCATAAAATGGTAACACCTTATCATTAAGTATATCAGCAGCAGTAATAGCTGATTTCTCAGTGTATAAGTTTACTTGAGCCACTTTAGAATATGTATCAATAAAAGTTTGTTGATAGATTTTACCTACACCCTTCATATTACCCACATAATATGTATATTGTGAACCAAGATAGCCAGGATGCTCTGTTTCTATTTCACCATGAGCTACTTTGATAGATTTTGCTTGTTCAAGCGCTACTAGCTGCTCTTGGCACCGTCAAGTTAACAAACAGAGAACATAAAAAGACGTTGTTCTTGAATTTCAGGCATTAAGAAGCTGTTGAGCAGCATCATTCCAGATGGATTTAGCATGATTAAATGCATCTCTTTGGTCAACAGCATTTTTTATATATCTTCCAACATCTACAGCAAATATATTACGTATTTTTCCCATGAGTGATAATGCATTTTGGGTTCTGTCGCATGTGTTGTGAAAGTCAATCAAAGAGAATATACTGAAAATAAAAAAGGCTTTACATGAGATATGCTATTTCCCCTAAATTAACAAAATATTTCAAAGGTTTTTGTTCTTCGCCGGAAATAATAATGCTGTTTGTTTATATGAAATGTAGATTTTCCTTGAGCTATCAAGATCTTGAGGAGATAGTTCATATCAGAGGCGCAGTAATAGATCATAGTACTCTACAAAGATGGATTAAAAGATTTGTTCCGTTGATAGATAAGCAAGTTAGAAAAAGAAAGAAAGCAGTTGGTTCAAGTTGGCGTATGGATGAAATCTATATCAAGCTGGATGGTCGCTGGATTTATCTCTATCGTGCTGTAGATTCTTTGGGTAATACTATAGAGTTTTTGCTGAGGAAGCGCAGGGATAAAGCGGCTGCTAAGGCGTTCTTCCGTAAAGCGTTTAAAAATAATGATATTCCTGATAAGGTGAATATTGATAAAAGCGGAAGTAATAAATCAGCTCTTAATAGTGCAAATGATAATCTATTAGAAAATGAGAAAATAGAGATTATTCAAAACAAATATTTCAATAATATTATGGAACAAGATCATAGATTTATTAAGAAGCGAACAAAGCCTATGCTGGGGTTTAAAAACTTCCAATCTGCAAAAATCACTATTACAGGAATAGAAAATATTAGAATGATTCAGAAAGGCCAAATTATTGGAGCTGATTCTTACCTTTATGCTTTTGAGAATTTTCAAAACCTCATGGCTTCATAACGCCTGAAATCTGAGAATTATAATTTTTAAGATTAGATGCTAACACATGCGATAGAACCTAGAAGTTATGTAAAACCTATACGCAGTATGTGTTCAGAAGCTGATCATCCTTCTCATAAAGGCTTAAATAATCGTGCTGAGAATTCTCATCAACCCACGAGAAAGAAGGAAAAAATATCAATTAAATTCAAATCACCACAAGGTGTACAAAATGCATTATCACTCATGGGAAAAATACGTAATATATTTGCTGTAGATATTGGAAGATATATAAAAAATGCTGTTGATCAAAGAGCTGCATTTAATCATGCTAAATCCATCTGGAATGATGCTGCTCAACAGCTTCTTAATGCCTGAAATTCAAGAACAACGTCTTTTTATGCTCTCTGTTTGTTAACTTGACGGTGCCGTTTTATGATATAGCATGGAAGCATCTCTAACTCCTTGCTATTTTTCATAGCAACATCCACTTTTTTATTATCATAATCAACATTTTTATCTAAGAACTAATTTTACTTTTTTTTGTCCGACTTTTTCAGTCCATTATAACTGAAGGGATACGCTAAATCAGTCCACTATCCTCTTCAAAAAAGGTGTCCTCCTGTTGCCCAAGCGGTTGTATGTCTGAGTGTTGAGGTGTACTACTTTCAATAATGTCTTTGCATTTACACTCATGCAGTTTAGGTACGGATGTGATGTCGGGCCGGAGAGCACTTTGTGGGTCGAGCTTATACGCTTTTTTGAACTCTGCGTTACATAGGTCGAGCTGCTTTAATTTGTTATATATCCGGCTTAGATCGTAATGGAGATTGGCTTCACTAGGCTTCAGCTTTATGGCTGATTTGTATGATTGCGATGCCTCGTATAACTGCCCGTTCTGCGCTTTGATAAATCCCATTTTCTCATGGTAAAGGTAGTTGCTAGGTGATCGCCCTATTAATTTACACATATTATCCATCGCCTCCTCTAGCCTTTGTTGGCTGATTAGAGTGTTAACCAGGCCATTTATTGCTTGCTCATGCTCAGGGTTGTGTGTCAACACATCTTTAAATATCTCTTCCGCGCGTGCGTAATCTGCGTTTTTAAGTGCGATTTGTGCGATGCCGTGCTTCGCCGACGTGGAGATTGGGTTAATATCTAAAGCACGCTGGTAATGTAACACGGCCTTCGGGTAGTTATGTAGTTTTAAGAATACGTGGGCTAAATTTATGTGGGCTTCTTCAAATTGGGGATTCAACTTGATAGCTGTGTTATAATATTTAATTGCCTTTCTTGGCTGTTTGTCGTGTGCGTTGTATGCCACGTCGAATGCATAGTTTGCCTGGTCTTTAGTGCCTTGTTTCATATTCCTTCCTTAAATCTCTCTTGGTTATATTCCCTGCCACTCTGTGGCGAATCATTTTTAGTTAATACAACCCCAACTATGCATAATAATCTAATTTTACCATTTGATCTAGAGATGGTTTATCAGTTCTAATTTGGTAATTTATGAGTCCAGCAAATAAGTGAGAAAAAGCGTTGATAGGTGATCTGTGCCTACTATGAATCAAAGTATTCAATGACTTCATAGAGGAGAATATAGTCTCAATAAAACTACGACGCATCAACATCATTTTATCTGTAGTATCCATTAAAATATTTTTCATATTCTTTTTGATTTTAGTAATCAAAGTCACTTTTTGTTCAAATAATTCAGCGGATAGTTTTTTGGATATATACCCTTTATCACCAATAAGTTTACCAGTAATACCTTTCACCATTTCCATAACTGGAGAACGATCATTAACGTTGCCACCAGTAATAGTCATCTCATCCAAATGCCATTTGGATGAGATGACGATAAGAATTAATGGTGAATATTTCGTATTATGGAGAGCTGTTGATTCTGATGGTTATGAGCTAGATGTGTTTCTACAGAAACGTAAAAACAGGAAAGCAGCTATACGTTTTTTGACGCGTTTATTAGGAAGTTATCCAGCTCCAAGAGTGATAGTTACAGATAAACTCAGATCCTATATTAAACCGATACGCAGTATGTGTTCTGAGTCTGATCACCGTTCTCATAAAGGATTAAATAATAGAGTGGAAAATGCGCATCAACCCACTCGAAAAAAGGAAAAGATAACAATTAAATTCAAATCTCCTCAAGGAGTACAAAATACATTGTCATTAATGGGTAAGATTAGAAATATATTTGCTGTTGACGTTGGACGCTATACACAAAATGCCACTGACCAAAGATCTGCATTTAATTACGCTAAGGCAATTTGGGATGAAGCTACTCAAGGGCTTCTTGCTGCCTAAAATCTAAGATTACCGCCTTTTTATACAATCGATTTGTTAACTTGACGATGCCTGCAAAACGTAGTTGGCGCAAATTGCATGTATGCGTTGATGATAAACATTATATTCATGGTGCTGTGTTAACTGATCGTTTTGCAAGCGACGAAGGAACTATAGATGATTTAATAGAACAAGTGACTGCAGATGCGGATCATGTATCCCTTGATGGAGCATATGACAGCAAGGATGTTTATGTTTCACTTACAAACAGGTTCCCTAATGCTAACATTGTTATTCCACCAGATAAAAACGCTGTAATAAATGACAAGAATCATGATATTAGAAACCATCATTTGAAGGAGATCAAAGAACATGGAAGGATGAACTGGCAAAAAGAAAATCAATATGGACGCAGAAATATCAGCAAATTATCAATCCAGCGTAGAAAAAGAATACTTGGTAACCAATTACACGCGCGTGATATTTCCAGACAAAAAGTCGAAGCTATGATTGGCTCTGGAATTCTCAATAAAATGACTTCATTAGGCATGCCGCAAAGCTATCGTTGCGCCTAAATTTTAAGAAAATGGGAAAAGAGAGGGTAAAGAAACAAAGCCATTGTGATCCGCGATCAGAATGATGTATCAGGCCTTTAGCTGGTTTTCTAGACCAATATGCTTTTAGAAAAGCAGTGATTACAAGCTCCTTGGTAATTCTGTCATGAATATGCCAGCCCACTATTTTCTTAGAACATAAATCCAATATCACAGCTAGATATATCCATCCTTCCTTTGTCCAAATATAAGTGATATAGGTGGTACCAATTTATCGGACAGAATAGCAGCAAAAATAAGGATAAATAAAGTTGTTAAAATTAAGCTGCTAATGTTAAATTATTTGCCTGTAATTCTCCAGTATAAACCTCATTTGGAGTTTTTCCATTAAAAACAGAATGCGGTCTTATACAATTATAAAAATCTAACCATCGGCTAACAGCATGTCTTGCTTGCATAGAATTATTAAATTCTTGCAAATAGACACACTCATATTTCAGAGACCTCCAGAGTCTTTCAATAAATACATTGTCCATCCAACATCCTTTACCATCCATAGATATTCTTATATTATTCTGCTTCAGAACAGCTGTAAAGTCAAAGCTAGTAAACTGTGAACCTTGATCAGTATTGAATATTTCTGGAGTACCATAAGTTTCTATTGCTTCGTCTAAAGCTGATATGCAAAATGATGTATCCATAGTATTTGATAAACGCCAAGACAAAACTTTTCTAGAGTACCAATCTTTAATTGCTACTAAATATAAAAATCCTTTTTTAACTGGTATGTATGTAATATCACTACACCAAACTTGATTAGGGCGATTGATATTCATACCTCTTAGCAAATATGGGTATATCTTATGAGTGATATCTTTATTTGTAGTTTTAGGTCGTTGATAAATTGCCATTATTCCTATTTTACGCATTAATCTACGAATCCTATGACGAGGTACTTGATAACCCATTCTTGTTAAATGTCGTTTCATTTGACGTGATCCATAGAAAGGATATTTTAAATATTCCTGATCAATTATTTTCATCAGAAGCAGATTGTAATCTGTCTCTAAAGATGGCCTATAATAATAGCTAGATCTATTTATATTAAGTAGTTTACACTGCTCAGTTACTGATAGTTTTTGATTTATAGAATTTACCATTTCTTTCCTCTGTTTGAAGCAAATCTTATGGATATTTCTTGCAAAAAATCTTTTTCTACTGTTAATTCCCCTATTTTTGCGTGCAGTGCTTTTACTTGTTGATTATTTGATAATTGTCTAGTTTCATGTTTGCTAGAAAAAATATCAGATAAGTTCAACAAAGCCTGCTTCTTCCATTTACTAATCATATTTGCATTGACTCCAAAACGACTGGATAGTTCAGATAGACTACCTTCTTCCCTTATTGCGGACAGAGCTACTTTTGATTTAAATTCTGCACTATAACTTTTTCTTTTTTGATTTATTATAAATTCTCCGATTCCTCATCATAATATAGTAGAATTTATCCTTATTCACCTGTCCAGTTTTTTGGTACCACCTCTCTACAAATATTCAAATCAGAAATTATATATGTTAGAATATTAAAAGATATCAAACATCGTAATAATTTCACTCAACTAAAAGAACTTCTAACATGAAAGATATTTCAAAAGCAATTGATGTTCTAAATCAATCAGATAATCATCGAGTTATTACTAGATATAAAAAACCTGAGTTCTATAATCTTAGTGCTGATGTATCTAAGAAGATTGGTGTGTTTCTAGATATTGAAGCTACTGGATTATCTTTTTCTGATGATAAACTTATTGAACTTGGTATGGTTAAGTTTGAGTATAGTGATAATGGTAGGATATTTCGTATTCTTGAGGAGTTTAATGAATATCAAGATCCAGGTCGTGATATATCGCAGTTTATTACTGAGTTAACTGGTATTACAAATGATATGGTTTCTGATAAACATATAGAAGAATCTTCTGTAAATGAGTTTCTAAAAGATGTTGATCTAGTTATTGCTCATAATGCTATATTTGATAGAGCTTTCTTTGAAACTACCTTTCCCTGTATAGAACCAAAAGCCTGGGCTTGTTCTATGCATGATATTAGTTGGAATAATGAAAAGGTTGAAAGCCATAAACTTGAATATATAGCTTATAAATATAATTTCTTCTATGAAGGTCATAGAGCTATTATTGATTGTTTAGTTGGCATTCATATACTTGCTCAACAATTATATAATTCAAAGCAACTTGTATTAAAGCAGTTATTAGATAATGCTATGAAACCTACTTATAAGCTATGGGCTAAGAATGCTCCTTATGAATATAAAGATCTTTTACGCAATAGAAAATATAGGTGGAATATACATGCAGACCATAGTTTTAAAGCTTGGTGTATTGAGTTACCAGAACACAAGGTTGAGAATGAAATAAATTATCTAAAATCAGCTATATATAATAAAAACATGAATATTCCTGTTGATATATTTGATGCCTATTCTAGATTCTCTATTGTGAATAATAAGAATATCAATAACAGTAAATATGCTGATAAAATAAAATGGGTAGTTGATCTTCAAAATGAATAATAAAATAAAGAGATATAAATCTTATATGGGGAAGTAACAGAACTTTTATGCTTAGGAGAGAATGGATGTTAATTGTTCGAAGTTGTACTATTCAAGACTTAAAGTTAGTTTAATAGCCCTTTCCACATCAATTATTTCAGACTTAGTTAGAGTAGATATACAACTACTTAATCTAGATTTATCTACTGTTCTAATTTGATCAGTTAAAACTTTTGCATCTTTATTTTGTAAATTAATTTTAGATTCAAATGGAAACATTTTATCTGAATTTGAGGTAATAGGTATAACAACCACTCTGCTAGAGACTCTATTTTGAATATTATTAGAGAATATAACAGCTGGACGCGTTTTTTGAATTTCTGTCCCAATTGTTGGATCAAGATTTACCCAATAAACCTCTCCTCTTTTTATTGCTTTATCTTTTATTGAATTCATCTATTTGATCCCATTCATTTAATAATTCCTGTCTTTGAGAATTCTTTTCAGATTCTTGATAAGCCAAAGATAATTCTTCCTCCTTACGTTCTAGTTCATGAGATATAGCCTTACTCACAAAAAAGCTTATTTTCTTAGAAGGAACAGAATGTTTTAACTTCTCATATAAAGCTTCTTGTATACTAATACTCATTGTTCTCATAATAACCTCCATTACTGTATAATAGTTATTGTATAATAATTATTGCACAATAACAAGTATATAGATTACTTTCCAGAAAACGACCGTTTTCTGTACACTTACAAAAAATCAATCAAAAACTACATAAAGCACTCAATAACTTATTCTGTTTATCTACGCTAGTTTTATACCTATGTTTTGTCTTTTCTTGCTATTTACCACTATTATAGTAATCTGCCCCATATTTACTAATAATATCATTAATTATGTTTGACATCATTATACTATATAGTTACAATATTAACTGTATCTTATTTTATTAAATTAGAGGATATTTATGTTAGCTAAAGCAAAAGTTTCTAAAGGTGGAAAAATAGCTATACCATCCGCTTGTAAAAAAGCTCTTAACATCTCAGATGGAGATGAGCTATTATTTAATATCAGTAATAACCAAGTTATTATATCACCAGTTAAGTTTACTTTACAAAAGGTTAGAAGATTTTTAAAAGATCATAATCCTTCTAATAGGAGTTTAGTCGATGAACTTATACAGGAAAGAAAACAGGAGATAAAAGATGAATAAAGTTGTTTTAGATGCATCTGCTCTCTTAGCTCTTATCAATAATGAAAAAGGTGCTGATAAAATTGAACCTTTAATAGGTAGCATTATTATGTCCAGTGTCAACGTTACTGAAGTAGCAAGTAAAGTTTATGACTTAATGGATAGTAATAATGAGGAACAATGTAAATTATCTATAGAACCATTTATACATTCAATTATTGATTTTGATAAAACTCAATGCTACATGGCAGCTGCATTAAGATCTCAAACTAAACATAAAGGCTTATCTTTAGGAGATAGAGCTTGCATTGCTACTGCTCTACATCTTGACCTTACTGTTTATACAGCAGATAAAGTATGGGCTGAGCTTGATCTACCTAAACTCAAACTGAAATTAATTAGATAATTAACTTTGCATTATGACAGTTTTAATAGGCTATATGAGAGTTTCCAAAGCAGATGGTTCACAAGTACTTGATCTGCAAAAAGATGCCCTACTCTCTGCTGGGGTTGATGAAACTAGGATATATTCTGACACTCAATCTGGTTCTAGGCATGATAACAGACCAGGCTTACAAAGCTGCCTTAAAGCTCTACAACCTAACAATACTTTAGTCATATGGAAGCTTGATCGTTTAGGAAGAAGCTTGAAAGATCTAGTTAATATAGTTGAAGATTTGAATGAACGTAAAATCGGACTTAAAGTTATAACTGGACAAGGTGCACAAATAGATACCACTACTTCCCATGGTAGATTAGTCTTTGGTATGTTTGCCGCTCTTGCCGAGTTTGAACGAGAACTTATTGTTGAGAGAACAAAAGCAGGTCTAGCTGCAGCTCGTGCTAGAGGACGTCTAGGTGGAAGACCAAGAAAAATGGATCTCCCTACCCTAAAAATAGCCATGTCTGCTTTAAGCGATCCAACTACTATTACCAAAGATGTTGCCAAAAAACTCAATATATCCACTGCCACTCTATACGAATATATTAATGGTGATGGATCACCTAAAGAAAAAGCAATGTCTTTATTAAAAGAGTAGTTTTCGGAAAAGTGTTAAAAACCACGCTAAGCAGTTACCATTCATACAGCAATTCGAAATATGAACTGTAGGCGTTATGAACTAACGTATTAAAAATATTTATTTCGTGCAGAGTTGTTGAAATAATCTCAAAAAGCTGTGTTTTTGGTTAGGATTGATCCAAAAGAGTATAAAATTGATTGCTTTTGAGTGTTGAACACATAATAGATCTGCACGAAAAAGCTCTGTAGATGTAAAACTCTACACTTGATCTGACAGATAGTTACTTATCATACAGCATAATTACTGTCAGATAAGTTCTGAGTATCATGTGTCTGACACTCATTCACGTAGCTAGGAATATTCTTATCCAAAGCAATATGTTTTGAATCAAGAAAGGTTTGCATAGGTGTTTTTCCATAACAATGCTTTCCTGAATGTGTTCTTTGAGTATTGTACTTATTAATCCATAAATCAACATCAATTTGTAACTCTTCTACAGAGCCGTATATTCTTTTGCGAAATGCTATATCATAAAACTCTTGTTTCATAGTTCTATGGAACCTCTCGCAAATACCGTTAGTTTGCGGACTACGAACCTTTGTTTTTGTGTGATCAATATTCTCAATTCCTAAATAAAGTTGATAGGCATGATGCTCAGGTTTACCACAATATTCAGTACCGCGATCAGTGAGTATACGAAACATGCTAAGGCCTTGTTCTGTATAAAATGGCAGCACTCTATCATTTAGTATATCAGCTGCAGTAATAGCTGATTTCTCAGTATAAAGTTTTACTTGCGCCACTTTAGAATATGTATCAACAAAAGTTTGTTGGTAAATTTTTCCAACCCCCTTCATATTACCTACATAGTAAGTATCTTGTGAACCAAGATACCCAGGATGCTCAGTCTCGATTTCACCGTGAGCTACTTTGCTAGCTTTAGCCCGCTCAAGAGCTGCTAGCTGTTCTTCAGTTAATATCATACCATCTTGCGCTGATTTAGCTTCTAAGGCTTTTAGACGCTTACGCATTGTCTCTAAATCATTACGCAACCAAATAGAACGAACTCCACTACTTGATATTAAAACACCTTGTTGCTTCAGCTCATTACTAGCTCGTAATTGCCCTAAAGCAGGGTTTGAAATAGCAAGATCTATGACGGCTTGTTCTACATCAGAAGGTACTCTGTTTTTCATGATAGGTTTCTTGCGGCTGATTTCCTGTAGAGCAGCTTCCCCACCATTTTCATATAATTCTTTAAAACGATAAAAGGTATCCCTTGAATATCCCATAACGTTACACGCTTGACTTACATTACCAAGCTGTTTCGCTAATTCTAAAAGTCCTAATTTGGGTTTGATGATTTTTTCTAATTGACTCATTTTTAATCTCTTGTTTGAGTGGTTAAATGCAATATATTCAACTACTAAATATATTACTCTCTTTTTACCACTCTGTCAGATTAAATTTGAAGCTTTACATATATAGAAATATATGTAGTATGCACGTCTTTTTCCAAATTTTAATATAATTAAAACTATTATTTTTTATTGGAATAATCTTTAATTCTATTTTGCGCCTCTTTGTAAGCTTTCAAGAAGTTATTTTTTCTATTTTCAGCAGACAAAAAGTTATGCGGTACCCTATACATAGAAGTAAATTTTTCTACATAGTGAAATTTATTCCCTTTTGCATATTTATTCCATAGAATCCAATCCTCTAAGAAATCAATATCCTCGTCAAAACCACCTCTTGATTCAAATAATTGCTTTTCAAATAAAATTGATTGAATAGTGATATAATTTCTTTCTTGAAGCAATTTTCTATCAAAACTAAGAGCAAAAGATTTCATAGGTTCTTCAACAAATTCATTACAATATATTAATTTATTGTTTTTCGTTTTCGTTTTCGTTTTTACTTCGATAGCATCTGAGTATACGGCAACACAATCTTGATTCTTTGTTAATTCATTATAAAGTGTTTCTACATGATCACAAAATAACAAATCGTCATCATCAAGAAACAAACAATATTTTCCTTTTGCTTGCTCCAAACCTCGATTCCCTGCTGTAGATCTACCAGATTTTTTAATTGATAAATATTTGATTTTAGAACCAGTGATTTTTGCAACCTCTTTTACCATTACTTCATGATTCTTACCGCCATCTTCAACTACAATATGTTCAATATTTGGATAGGTTTGATGTGCAACAGATAAAATAGCCTGCTTTAAAAACATTTCTCTTCCTTTAAAAGTTCTTGTTATAACACTAATTAAAGGAAGGGAATCTTCTAAATCATCATTCTTATATTCAAGAAATTCTCCCTTACGACTCATTTCATAATCAAAAAATCTAAAAGGATGTGCTACTTTACTTCCTCTTCTTAGACGTAATAATACTATTTGAGGTAATAACTTACTTAACTTCAAAAATATTGCAAACAACTCCTTTCTTGCTCCTTTAAAAGGCTCTGGTTGAATTAAAAGCCCTGCCATGATCATTGTAGATGTAATAGCTTGTATGAAAGAGCCATACTTAATTCGAAGATAAGCATTTGCAAAAATACTACCTACGTATTGAAGAGGTTTCACTTGATTTTTAGTTTCATATGAATAATGCATAACAACGGCATTAGGACAATAACGAATTAAAAATCCATGCTCTCTAAAATTATAAGACAAATCAACATCTTCACCATACATGAATATATTTTCATCATATCCTTTTACCTTTTTAAAGGCAGATCTCCTAATCATCACACATGCGTGTGAATTCCATGTAGTAATTCCTGTTACAGGGTCATAGAATTTTGGGTGTTCATAAGGTTTTTGTCTAAATTCCCACGCCACAATTCTTGCAGGATCTGCTAATGCCGCTGTTACTATACTCTTCAAAGAGTTTTTCGTATATTCTAGGTCTATATTTGAAACTATGAAATATTCAGCCTTACCCTGTTTAGCTGCAAAATTATGTCCGGAACCAAATCCACTATTAGACTTTTGAGAAAAAATACTGATAGAAAAACCCTGCTTCTCAAGCTGATTTCTATAAGATTCAATTGTCTTAATAGTCTGATCTTCTGAATTGTTGTCTACAAAGAATAGATTCAATTTTTTTGCAGGATAATCAACATTTAATAAACTATTAACAAATTGACCAACCCATTTTTGACTATTATAAGTTACTATATTTATATCAATTTCTGGAAGATCCTTAGGTAACTTTATTTCTAAAAAATTTCTATCTAAATTTTCTGTAATATTGTTTCTATATGAAACGATTTCGTTATGAGCAATCAAATTACTACTTTTGAAGAGTTTTAATGTAAGAAAATGCTTTACTAATCCTTCTAGGAATCTAAAACCTTTAAATTGGAGAAGAAATCTCCTAATACCCCAAATTACTGAACGAATTGTTGAAATATGTATTGTACGCCGTAGGAATCTCAATGGACGAGTAATTTTCCATGAATGGCTTATATAAATTGATTCTATTTTACGATTTAAACTATCAATTACTTCTTGAGCTTCAATAAAATGTGGATGATGCCGTATATCTGACAACGTATTATCATTACAGCTATGCATTATATTTTCACCAAGTGATGAAAAATAGTTATATATCTGTTCTTTTTCAACTGATTTAGGCTTTATCCACTCACAAGCCTCAGAATTAGTAGATAATTGAACAACCCCTAGCCCATTTGAATGATTAAAGTTTATATTGTTTGGATATTTTTTACAAATCTCATCCCAGTATTTCCATACCCCAAAGTTACGTTCACGAACTTCAGTATCGTGCAATAAGACAATTGCATTTGATGTAAGCTTAGGAAGCCAAGTTTCAAAGTCATGTTTTACTGCCTCATATGTATGAAAACCATCAATGTGTAATAAGTCAATAGTGCCATCTTCAAATTCATCAAGAGCTTCGTCAAAGGATTTTTTTAAAAGTTTTGAAAAATCTTTATATAAAGGGTCATGATATGCTTTTAAGTCGTCATATATGTTAGTATTATATAAACCTGCATGCTCATCACCCTTCCAATGATCAACAGCAAAGCACTTTGTTTGTAATTTATGTTGTTTTACAATTTGACAAAACGAGAGATAAGAATTGCCAGTATGCGTACCAAGCTCAACAAAATTTTTGGGATTTAGTTCTCTTATAATCCAACTTGCAAAAGGTAAATGACCACACCACGAATGTGGAAACTTGTGAGATTCCGGTTTAAAATTAACTACTTCTAACAAATTTTGAATATTCATATAATTTGTACATTTTATTTATATATCACAATGATAAAAAGATGGAGTTTAAACTCTCGATAGAGATTATATATAGTTCTCATTTAAAAAGTAAATACCTTCTATTCCTCACTAAATTCTAGTGTTTAGCGACTTAATTATAATTTCACAAGCTTCTTTTTTGGAGTTATAAATAAATCAAAAAAGACTAAACACTATACTCAAAATCTAAATATATAAATCACTTGCAAACGTAACAAACAAAAAACTTTATGTATATATTCAAGCCTACTCCTAGCTCTTAGCAACAGCTGCTACTTCATCAGCAAAATTTGACTCTTCCTTTTCTATGCCTTCGCCAATTTCGAATCTTACGAAATTTTTTAGCTCAACTGAAGTTCCGAGTTCTTTTGCAAGATTAGCAACTACATCTGATATTTTGGTTTTACCATCAATAACAAATGCTTGATCTAGAAGAACAATCTCTTCAAGGAATTTACGAATCCTACCTTCAATCATCTTTTCAATAATATTATCAGGCTTTCCAGATGCTCTTGACTGCTCTGTAAATATATCCTTCTCTCTTTGAATCAACGATTGATCAACGCCTTCTTTATTTAAGCTCTGTGGTCTTGCGGCAGCAACATGCATTGCTATTTGCTTACCAACTTCCATAAGTTTCTCTTTATCACCAGTTGACTCAAGAGATACAAGAACTGATATCTTACCCATATCATCTGCAGAAGCATTATGAATATATGAAGCGATAACTCCATCACTAACTTCTAACGTCTGCATACGACGTAAGTTTAAATTCTCACCAATTGTAGCTACATTAGCCACGATTTCTTCTTCTATTGTCTTTCCAGAACCTGCCTTTGCTGCTTTAAGCGCCTCAAGATCAGCATGATTAACAGCAACTTGCGCAACTTCTTTCACTAAATTTTGGAAAGTTTCATTTCTAGAAACAAAATCAGTTTCAGAATTTATTTCAACTGCCGAACCTTTTGTTCCACTTACGGCAACAGCAGTTAATCCCTCAGCTGCAACGCGTCCTGCCTTCTTAGCAGCAGCGGCTAATCCTTTTGTTCTTAGCCAATCAACTGCAGCTTCAAAATCTTCATTCGCTTCAACTAGCGCCTTTTTGCAATCCATCATGCCTGCGCCAGTTTTTTCTCTTAGTTCCTTAACCATTGATGCTGTAATAGCCATATCAATCTCCTAAATTTTTTAATTTACTTCTGTAATTTACTTTTTAGCCGCTGATTTTGCTTCCTTTTTAGGAGCTTCTGCTTTAGCAGCAGGTTTTGCAACAGCCTTTGTTTCAGCTTTCTTTGGAGCAGCTACTGGCTTTGCTTTTGAAACTTTTGCTACTTTTTCAATTTTCTTAACGCCATCAAGACTATCTCCTTCTACTATTTTTTTAGAAAGACCAGCATCAGCACCAGCATCCGTCATTGCATCTTGAATACCAGCAAGAGCTGCTTCTGCAAATAAATGACAATATAATCTAATTGATCTGATAGCATCATCATTACCAGGAATTGGATAATCAATATTATCTGGATCAGAATTACTATCAACAACAGCTACAAGAGGCACCCCCAATTTCACAGCTTCACTAATCGCTAAATGCTCTTTGTTAGTATCTATCACTACAATCAAATCAGGTCTTCCACCAATTTTTCTAATTCCAGCAAGTGACTTTAAAAGCTTCTCTCTTTTTCTATTTAAATCAAGAACTTCCTTTTTAGTATACGTCGCTACTAGCTCTCCATCTTCAAGTACTTTTTCAATATTATCAATTTTCTTAATTGATTTTGAAATAGTTGACCAGTTAGTAAGCATACCACCTAACCATCTATTATTTACATAGAACTGACCACATTTCTCAGCATATTCTGCAACCAAATCTGTTGCTTGTACTTTACTACTTACAAACAAAACCTTTCCGTTATTTTTAACTGTTTCGTAGATTTTCTTTAATGCAATTTGCATTAATGGAACTGTCTGTTGAAGATCAATAATATGAATATTATCTCTAGAACCATATATATATGGTGCCATTTTTGGATTCCAGCGTGATGTTTTATGACCGAAATGAATACCAGCGTCTAGCAAATCACCGACGCTAACTTTAGGTAAGTTAGACATTTAATATCTCCTATAAATTGTTAGTTAAACCTCCGCAAAAACTATATGACTGCTACAAAAAACAGACTAACAAAGTTAATGCGTGTGAATTATTCTTAGAAACCACTCTCTAAGAACGATGGACGATAATAGTACAAATCAATATTTTTTTCAAGAAGAAATTTTATGATAATATTCTCCTGATATAATAAGTAATCACAGCCACAAGATATTGAACAACAGCTATTTTATAGATTTATTACAATCCTAACAAGCTATGTCCACACTGGAATTTTACCCCATATAGGATCATTGTTGACATATGGATCTGATGAATCACTAAGTTCAAAGGGGTCATCGTCCGTAGAGCTAAGCTCAAATATATCTAAAATACTATCACTTAATGAACTCAGTTCAAAAGGATCAATGCATACAACATCCTCAAGATCACTATTTTCTGCAGATGAATTATTAACAGGAAAATAATATTGATGATAATAATCCATAATTTTATCTAATGTTAATTTATCTTCATCACTTAGCTTATTTCTTATTTGATTAACAAAATCCTCAGAAATATATCCATTCTCTAACCCAAAAAGAATATAAATATTTTCTGAGTTTATAGTCTCTGCTACTAACTTGAATTTGTTAATCCTAAGAAACTCTAAATGCATAATTTCAGAATCAATTAACTCAACAAGATCTTCTTTTTTGAATCCTACTTTAATTAATCGTTCTATTGCTTCATTTTCTATTGCTTCATTCATACAACTACCTAATATATTAAATTCCCACCCGTACCTTACATCCTTATTTATTAATAAGCAAGTAAGTTTTGTTAACTTTTAACGTTGTTAATAGAAACATAGACAACTATATATTTTTAACCTACAGTATAATTATCTCTATTTAACTAAACTAAATAAGATGCAATTAAAAAAATCAATGTTGGCCGCTCTTATTGGCCATGCTATTGAAAGATATGACGTCGTACTCTACGGCTTTTTTGCAGCCAGCATAGCTCCTAGCTTCTTTCCTGGAGAAGGAGGTTACTCTATCATAGCCAGTTATGGTAGCTTTGCTGCTGGCTATTTAATGAGACCTATAGGAGGTATATTTTTTGGATATTTAGGAGATATTTTAGGGAGAAAAAAATCATTTTTGTATTCTGTACTTTTAGTCTCAATACCAACTTTTGGCATAAGCATTTTACCAACCTATGATTACATTGGTATTTACGCGCCGATTATTTTAATTTTATGCAGATTGATGCACGGATTTTGTTCTGGTGGAGAATTTAGTGGAGCAGCTTTATATATAGGTGAGCATTCCGAATTAAAATCTGAGGGCTTTAATGGTAGCTTAGTTTGTGCTGTTGGCTTCCTAGGAGTTGCAGTAGGAACAATGATCGGGTCTATAACAACATTACCATTCATGCCAGATTGGGGATGGCGTATTCCTTTTTTTATAGGAGGAGTTGTAACTTTAGCAAGTTATGTTATACGAAAAAAAATGGATGAAACACCTGAGTTTAAAAAGTTCAAACAAAGCAATTCTACCTTAAACAATCCTTTAAAAGCCGTATTTCAATCTGATATTAGAAATCTAATGTGCACAATTTGCATAGGCGCAACCGGCCATATTTTTCTATATACGACTACTATATATTTATCGACTATCTATAAGAATATACTCCATATACAACAATCAGAAATTTTAGCTATAAATACATTTCTGATGTTATATTGGATGATATTAGTAGTAGCAGCTGGATATATCTGATAAAATCGGTATAAAAAAACTAATGCAGATTAGCACATTAGTCACTGGAATAGTTACATATCCCATCTTCGTGTTGCTATACCATGATGTTACTTTTATAAAATGCCTTGCATGTCAAATATTTTTAATTACATGTGCTGCCGGATTTTTTGGACCAGCTACAGGTTTATTCAGAAAGCTATTCCCAGTGCAACAAAGATATAGTGGTATTGCATTTGGTATAACAATAGGACAAGCATTTTTAGGCGGCACAACTCCGATGATTGCTACATATCTCGTTATACTATCAGGCAATCAACTATCCTCTAGTTTTTATATGATTTTTGGTGCATGTTTGGGATATATTGGTGTAACTGCTATGCATTGCTATGAACGACCAAAACCATAAAAGCAGCATAATTTTGCTAAATTAACCCGAACTATGTATAAGAAAAGGACTGCATAGCTAGTGATATTGGGGTATTCTGTATTTTTGCAATCTAAAAAAGGTACCCCAATGAATATAGATTACGATAGTTTGTTCTGCTTTGTCGATGATTTTTGTAAAGGATTTGAAAATTGGTACAAAAAGACACTCATTACCAGTGGTATTAGAAAGCGTAATAAACCATGTAAAATGAGCTTGTCAGAAATAATAACTATCCTGATAGCTTTCCATCAATCTGGAATGTCATGCTTTAAATATTTTTACCTAGAACTTATGAGGAATCACAGAAACTTATTCAGCTACTTAGTACATTACGATCGCTTTACAGCACTAATAAAACTTGCTTTCCCTGCTGTGGTTTGCATGCTTAAAAGCCTTGAAGGTAAGGTAACAGAATATATGTTTATAGATGCAACGCCTATGGCTGTTTGTCATAATCTTCGAGAAAAAAGACATAAAGTTTTTAAAGGATTAGCTAAAAAAGGCAAGACTTCTACTGGTTGGTTTTTTGGCTTTAAGTTGCACTTTATTCTCAATACATTCGGAGAAATTGTAAGTATGACTATTACTGGTGGCAACGTTAATGATCGTTCTCCAGTTATGGAAATGGTGAAAGGTATTACTGGTAAACTTATTGGTGATAAAGGGTATATATCCAAAAAACTATCCGCTGAATTATTTGAACAAAAAGTGACTTTGATTACTAAAATCAAAAAGAATATGAAAAATATTTTAATGGATACTACAGATAAAATGATGTTGATGCGTCGTAGTTTTATTGAGACTATATTCTCCTCTATGAAGTCATTGAATACTTTGATTCATAGTAGGCACAGATCACCTATCAACGCTTTTTCTCACTTATTTGCTGGACTCATAAATTACCAAATTAGAACTGATAAACCATCTCTAGATCAAATGGTAAAATTAGATTCTTATGCATAGTTGGGGTTAAATTATAAACATACTAATACAAAAGCTTGTTACCGACTGAAACAAAATTATTAATTTCACTGTTATTTTACAATGCCAGTTTTTAGAAATATTCATAACTTAATCAGTCGATCCAAAACATCATCTGAATATGAATTCCAAGCATATTTTGAATCTAAATTTTTGTAATAAGGCAATCCTAAATCTCTAATTATATTTGGACAAAATTTAGACTGAAACGCTCTGACAACATAATTAGTTTGCTGATCAAAAGTTCCATTTATCTCAATATTATATCCTAATTTTCTTAGCTTAGTTTGAACTGTAACTAAAGCCTCTCCAGCAAAACCAAATTTATATAAATCAATATATAACGAAACGGGGTCCAAGTTATGCCAAATTCCAAAACCTTGCAAATACAACAACTTCCAATCAAAAAAGATTCCAGGGTCTATTTTGCGCTCAGGAGCAATATCTGAATGACCAATAAAATTCTCTTTTGGAACATTATGTTTTTTGGCCAAGAAATTACATAGTTTTATACATGAACGCATCTGAACTTTGCTAAAATTTCTATCCCCCAAATTATCAAGCTCTATTCCAATAGAATTTTGATTTAACCTATTCTCTCCATGCCATGAACTAATGCCAGCATGCCATGCAACTTTTTCATCTGCAACTAACTGAAATATCTCTCCATCTTCCTTAATAATATAGTGCGCACTAACCTCACTCTCTTTATCGCAAAGCCTTTCTACAGCTGATTTAAATGCTAGTTCTGTAAAATGTAAAATTACATATTCTATCAGCTCTTTACGCTCAGTAAAATTAGGAGAAGAGAAATTATTATTAATAAGCATAATTATATAGATTTAATTTTCATTAAGAGCTATATTATAGCCCGAAAATATATTTTAATATAGCATATTGGAACATTATAAAGTGATCGAGTCTGAATCTATTCAATCAAATCCACATAAATCCACAAAATCCGAAATAAGCTCGCTGATTATAGTAATATTATTAGCTCTAGCTGTCAGGACTTTTTTTATTGAACTATTTTATGTTCCAACTGGTTCCATGCGTGCAACCATTCTTGAAGGAGATTATATTTTTTCAACCAAGTATAACTACGGATACAGCATATATTCCATACCATTTAATCCTGATATTTTTGAGGGACGTATTTTTGACGCTCCTCCGCAAAGAGGAGATGTTATAATTATGCGTCCTCCTCATAATATGGAAGAAAGGTATATCAAGAGACTCATTGGTCTTCCAGGAGATAAAATCGAAATAAAAAACGACCTAATACATATTAATGATCAGCCAATAGATAGAATAGAAGTTGGAAGATATATTAGCGAAGATAAAGTTGAATATATCAAATTTAAAGAAACTCTTCCAAATAAAGTAAGCTACTTTTCTTATAAGCATAAAAACCAACCTCTACGCCTGGATATAGATGTTAATAATTATGGACCTAAAATAGTTGAAGATGGAAAATACTTCTTTCTTGGAGACAACAGAGATAATTCAGGCGACAGCAGATACCAACTCCAAACTGTAGATCCTAGAAATTTCATTGCGAAAGGCCAATTCGTCTTATTTTCAACTAAAATACCTTTATGGGATTCAAATACAACCTTCTTTGAACAAATCGCTAGAATAGGCACTTGGGTAACATCAATTAGATTCAATAGAATATCTAGTAGTCTCTATATTTCAAATAAAAATTATGATAAATAAGATTACTAAAGAACAAATTAATTCCCTTGAAAAAACTCTAGATTATAAATTTGACAACGTTGAGTTTCTAATAGAAGCGCTAACTCACCCTTCTATGAAACAGATAAGCCCCTCTGTAAGAGATTATGAAAGACTAGAGCTTTTAGGCGATTCTATCCTTGGATTCTTAGTAACGGAAATGATCTTCAATAAATACAAAGGATACGAAGAAGGAAACCTAGCTAAAATAAAAGCTCACGTAGTTTCCTGCAATACACTAGTAAAAATTGCAAATACTTTGAATTTGGCAAATTACCTCATAATCACTCAAGGTGAGGAAAATTCAGGTGGACGTACAAACCCAAATAATATTGAAAATACTATGGAGGCTTTGCTTGCTGCTATCTATCTAGATAGCAATATTGAAAATGTTCGCGAAATAGTAAATAAACTCTGGCAAGAATCTGTTAACAATATCAACTTTAGTGATGCTGATCCAAAAACCTATCTACAAGAATTGTTACAAAGAAAGAAACTAAACACCCCCAAATATGAACTTATCAACCAAGAAGGGCCGGTACACGCACCATTATTCACCGTTAAAGTTTCATCAAATAGCAAATTTAAAATTGGCGAAGGAAAATCAATAAAAGAAGCTGAAAAAGATGCCGCCAGACAATTATTAGCACTTTTAAAATTGGAAAATAATAATGTCTAAGAATGCTACAAAAAAATCTTTATCAGTTTGCATAGTTGGGAAACCAAATGCAGGAAAATCAACGCTTCTAAATTATATCATTGGCGAGAAAATTTCCATTGTTACTCCGAAAGTACAAACAACTAGATCAATTATAACAGGAATAATCACTCTTGATGATGTGCAACTTGCATTATTCGATACTCCCGGCATCTTCGAACCAAAAAAGAAACTTGAAAAAGCTATGGTTCGCTGCGCGTGGTCAAGTCTTAATAGCGCAGATATGATTGTTCTAATAATTGATGGTTCATGTAAGATTGATGAAATGATGGCAGATATTGTTCATAAAATTTCGGAATCCGGTAAACCTATTATATTTCTCCTAAATAAGACTGATCTTCGATCAAAATATGCAGTAGAAAATATTAGCTTTCTACAAAAAACCACACCAAAAGCTAGAATATTTAACATATCAGCCTTGAAAGGCAAGGGTGTAAGTGATTTCCTTGAATATTTAAAAGAGAATGCTAGCAATTCTGGATGGGGCTATGATGAAGATGATATAACAAATTTACCATCGCGTTTTTTGGCTAGCGAAATAACCAGAGAACAATTATTTCTTCAACTAGAACAAGAACTCCCATACAACTTAACTGTTGAAAGCGAAAGCTGGGAAGAACAAAAAAATGGTTCTATTAAAATTAACCAAGTTATAGTTGTTGCACGCGAAATTCACAAAAATATGATAATTGGGAAGAAAGGAAGCAAAATAAAAGAAATAGGAACTGAAGCTAGAGTAAATATCGAAAAATTACTTGGCTGTAAAATTCATTTATTCCTCTTTGTAAAGGTTAGAAAAAACTGGGAAGATAATCCAGAATTCTACCACACAATGGGACTCAAATATCAAGGCAACGAATAATAACTAAACAACAAACTCAGCAATTTTTAAATAATCTTCTGGTGATAAATTTTCAGCTCGCAACGAAGATTCTATTTTCAACACTCCCAAAATATCCTCAATATCTGGTCGCAATTGCTTTAGGGAAGATTTAATCATTTTTCTTCTTCCTGAAAAAGCAAAGTGTGTGACTTTTTCTAATTGCAACATTACTTCCTTTGTAGGCTGAGTAGATTTTGGAACAAGCCTAACTATGCTAGACCAAATTTTGGGCTCGGGATAAAACGCCTTAGGACTAACATCAAAACATTTATTCACATCACAGCTAATCTGACAAATAACTGATAATCTCCCATATGATTTTTTACTAGGCAGAGAAACTATCCGATCAACCACCTCCCTCTGCAACATCAAAGTCATGCTATTTACATTAGCTATCTGATTAATCCAATTAATCAAAAGTTGACTACCAATATTGTATGGTAAATTGGAAATAATATCTAATTTACTATTACTCAGAATATCATCTAAATTAGTCTTCAATGCATCATCATGCAAAATCTCAAGAAATGAATAAGATTCTTGTATCTCTTCTAGAAGGGGTAAACATCTAGAATCTGTTTCTATTACTGTAAGTTTTTTTGGTAATGATTTTAATATTGATCTAGTTAAGCCAGATGGTCCTGGCCCTATTTCCAAAACAGAAGAATCTGCATTTATATTTGCATAATTTACAATTTTATCGCACAAACTTTCATCAAAAATGAAATTTTGACCATATTTTTTTAAAGGAGAAATGCCATGTTTGCTAGCTAATTTTGCTATTGATGGCAACATATTATTAACCAGGAATCATTATCTTGATAGTAGATTTAACCTTTAAATCTTTAAAAAATTTAGCGGCCTTTTGCGTCATTTTTTTATTTGATAAAAATGATTTAATTTTGTTCAAATCTCCTGTCGATACACCAGCATCTTTCTTACAAACAAAAACCATTTTAAAGCTACCATCTTGCTTGTAAACGCTGCTAGCATTTCCAGCTTTAGTATCAAGAACAATCGATTGTGTCTTTTCCGGAAGCTTAGACAATTTCCGATCAAACTTCTCTCCATCAGCAAACTCTGCAAACAGCTTATCATCTACTTTATTACAATCTGATAGACGCTTTTTCAAAAGATGCATTTTTTTCTTAGCATCATCATCACCAACTCTAGAAGTAAAAACCCAGGCTTCAATATCAAAATCTTTATAGCTATTTATTAAGGCAATATCCATTTCATTAGGAGAAACTGAAACCGATTGAGATAAAGAGCTAATAATATTATGTTTAATTAATTCACTTCTGATTTGTTTTCTAAAAGCTTCAGCATCAACACCACTCTCTTTCATATGCTTCTTCATGCCACCATTTGGCATTTTATTTCTTTCTTCAATCGAGCGAATAGCATTATCTATTTCTTCATCACTAACATCACCACCAACCTTTTCTGCATGTTGATTTAAAAGCTCATCTTCAACCAGAATATTTAATATATCGCTATTAACCTTACTATTCACTGATGCATCAGAAATATCAATATTATTCAATGTTACTACCATCTTCTTTCTAGATTCAAAATCATATCTAGTAACTGGCACATCATTTACAAACGCTACTATATCAGGTAGTTCTGCAATGGCGCTAAATGAAAATAACACAAGAAAAATACTTACCAATCTTTTCATAGATTTTTTGCTCACATATTTAAAACTTTTAAACCGACAGAAAATGACTTAGTTCTAGTCTTTTGAACGCCTCGAAGACTATCATGTAAGAAATTATCTGTAATAACGCCACTAATACTAACACAATCAAATAAGTATGTCACTCTGATACTTCTAACTAAAACACGAGGAGAGCTCGAAGTAATGTCAAGTTTTGTTGTTCCCCCAATCCATAAATCTTTATGAATTTTATAATCAGCCTTAATGCTAATTTGAGAAGCCTTATCATTTTCTAGGTCAAAACCATCATCTGCAAAATATCTTGAAGCTTGATGGAACTCTGCAAAAGAAACATTTGCCAGAAGGTCATTAGTAACAACATCAACACCAACCTCATTCCTAATTGGCTTTAGACTTTGATCTCTTCTAAATCTATAAAATATCGATGTATTATTAAATATGTCTGCACGAGCACTTCCTACATACTCCGAATTTCCCCTTTCAACTACATTATTATTATATATTAGTTGTCCTAAAAATGTGTCAATATACAGAAAATCACTAAGCAACGTGGAATTAATACCATAGCTTAAACGAGTACCATATTCGTGATAATCAATTCCACTAAAACGATTCGTACTAAAAATATTATTTTCTGATAATTCATTCTTCGGAGCGTCTACTAATGCAAATTTCTCAAAACGCTTCTCATAATTACGGCCTAAAACAATCATTGCTATTGGCTCAATCTTTATACTTGATTTTGCACTAATTGATTTTGCTAGAGGATATCTCCATTTTGCACTAACTTCAGGGATGTTTCTGTACCAAATTTTTTGCCTATCTTTTTCAAACTTCCTTTCATGCAAATCAACAATATAAAAATCTCCACGATTCGCTATTCCCAATGTAAACATATGACCACTACTGGAAATTAGATTAGTCATTATTTCTAGCTCAAGAGCAGTTCTTGCAAGCTGCAACTCGTTTGGTTCACTATATATAATTGTATTATTTCTGATATTAAGTAAAACCGTTTCATCATTTGATAAATCAATGACATTCTGCGTTTTTATGCTTGGCAAAATGAATGGTATTTTTAATTTTTGATTTTGATCTCTCAAGTCTTGGAAATGATATCCTTCTAGTAAAAAATAATTTCTTCTATCAACCGTATTTGTATAAATTTTTGACGTTAAATAAGAATCATATTTTTCTTGATAATTTGTTAAATAAGCTTTATCCGAGGCCTTTTGAACATCAAACCCATAATTTATACTATTTCTAGAAAAATCACCTTTTGCAACAACATGATATCTTCCTGGGTTCGTACTATTTAAAACACCATCTTCATCTTTTTTTCTGAAAGGTGGATTACCATAACTACCATTGATTTGATAACTTCCATCCTCAACTTTATGACGATACTCCCCTTCAAAAATAGTATAATGTGTTGAAAATCTTGGACTAATAGTAAAATCAATATTTGGCTTTACTCTAAAATAGAAAGGAATCATAAAATCATCCTTTAAAATCTTAGGCCCAAGCACCCCTGACTGGGCTTTAGCATCTGGTGTTGGATGAGAAAAATAGGGGAAATATACTATTGGAACACCGTAAAGTTCAAAGAATAAATGTTTATATGTAATTTTCTCTTTGTCATAATCAATATCTGTTTTTCCCGAACTAATTTGCCATATTGGCTTATTGCTACAATGAATTTTACATGGAGTAAATACCGATTTTTCAAGAGTAACTCTATTTATATTCAATCTTTTTGCAAGCCTTGCTGTTAAAATCGAATTTTCATCAAATTTTGCAATAAACCCTTCTATTGCGCCTTGCTTTAATTTATCTTTAAAAATAGCCTTTTCACCCCTCATGATACGACCATTTTTATCTGTAATCTGCACATCACCTTCTGCAAAAATAACATCATTTTTTATATCATAAACAACTGTTTGTGCATTAAGGACAAAACCATCCATTCCAATGTAAACATCACCCTTAGCTCTCACTATATCCTTTTTAGAATCATAGTGTACTTCATGAGCTTTCAAAACATTATCACTGCTCATCTTACCCACAGCGACAACTGGAGAAGTTAAAAATATAAAGAGTAATAGTTTGCAAACTCTAAGCATTTAAACTAATTTAATTTTGTGAATTAAAAATATTCTAGATCATACATTATGTTAGAAGATAGTTTAACAAATAACTTAAACCAAACTGAATTTTCTGTTTCTGAAATCTCAGGAAAAATAAAATGGCTTCTTGAAAATCAATTTGGCGTGGTCAGAATCAAAGGCGAAATCTCTGGCCTAAAAATAGCTGCATCTGGACATGGTTATTTTTCACTTAAAGATAATAATGCAGTTTTAGCTGCCATTTGTTGGAGAAATAGTCTTGCTAGAGTGAACTTTAAAATTGAAGAAGGACTAGAAGTTGTAGCAACTGGAAAAATCACAGCCTATGCTGGGCAATCTAAATATCAAATATCTATTGAGCACATTGAACCCGCTGGTTCTGGTGCATTCATGAAGATATTAAAAGAACGTAAAGCAAAACTAGAAAAAGAAGGGCTTTTTGCAAAAGAGCACAAACAAAAATTACCCTACTTACCCAAAAAGATCGGTATAATTACTTCCATATCAGGAGCTGTCATCAAAGATATTATCCATAGAATATCCGACAGATGTCATACTAATCTAGTTATATGGCCAGTAGCAGTTCAGGGCGAAACTTCAGCCGATGAAATATCAAACGCTATTGATAAATTTAACAAACTAGAACCACATCAAAAACCCGATTTGTTAATTGTTGCAAGAGGCGGTGGATCAATTGAGGATTTATGGTCTTTTAATGAAGAAAACGTGGTGCGCTCAACCTATAACTCCAAAATTCCAATTATTTCTGCAGTGGGTCACGAAACGGATTACACGCTAATTGACCTTGCAGCAGATATACGAGCTCCAACTCCAACTGCTGCCGCTGAATTTGCAGTTCCTGTTGCTACGGACCTAAAATACACACTGCGTACACTTGGCGATCGTATGCACACAAGGCTTATAGATCTATTAAAATTTTACTCTCAAGCTTTATCTAATAACAAACGAGCACTTGAGCAAGTTGCAAATTCTGTTGAAAACTACGCTCAAAAAATTGATGATCTTTCATTCCGACTTCTCGGATCGCTACCAAATTTATTAAAACAAAAACAAACTTTACTGGAACATTACCCATCATCACGTCTAAAACCTATAAAAATACTTAAGTATAAGTATCTTCAATATAAACATTTTGATAATATTTCACTCACCAAAAGTAATACCCTTCTATCCGAGTATCAACATAAACTCACTCTCAACAGCTCGCTGCTACATAGCCTTGACTATAATAACGTCTTAAAAAGAGGGTTTGCTATGATCAGTGATAAAAATGAGAAATATGTTTCTACAATATCAGAAGCAAAGCAAAACTCCATTCTAAATATAAAAATGCAAGATGGAGAAATTCAGGTAACTAAGAAATAACAAGTTTGCTCATCATTACAAATAATAGAACCATTTGAGTTTTTGCACTCAAATACTTGACTATTTTTGTTGGGTAAGTTAAAATATCCCTCGATAGTCAAGAGGATTCTGCCATGATGTTAACAACAAAAAGTCGCTATGCCGTAATGGCTGTAATTGAAGTTGCAGCTACAAATAATAAATCTCCTATTAGGCTAGCTGATATTTCTGAAAGACAAAATATCCCCCTAAATTACCTTGAACAAATTTTTTTAAAACTAAAAAAAGCAAACTTAGTTAGTTCTGTAAAAGGCCCTGGTGGTGGTTATTACTTAAATTTATCATCCGAAAAAATATCTATAGAAAGTATCGTAGATGCTGTTGAAGAAAATTTAAAAATGACTAGATGTTCAAAAGACAAAAACTGTAGAAAAAATGGTATTAATTGCAAAACTCACGATCTATGGAAGGGTTTAGGGCGTCATATAAGAGAATATTTTGCAAATATCTCAATAGCTGATGTAATATCTGGAAAAATTAATATTGCAAATTGATTAAGAGCTACATAAAATTATGATATATCTAGATCACAACGCTACAACAAACATACACCCAGAAGTTAGAAATAAAATGCACGAACTTGCAGCGCATGGCCCTCTGAACCCATCTTCCATTCATTCAAATGGACAAAAAGGCAAAAACTTACTTGAAAATGCTCGCAAATCTATTGCCTCTCTGCTGGGCTTTGAATCTGATCGCCGGAAATATCAAATTACATTTACATCAAGCGGAACGGAAGCAAACAATTTGATTATTTCAAATTTTAAGAATCATGAAATTTTTATATCAGCAACTGAGCATCCATCAATCTATGCGCATAGTAAATATCTAAAAAACATTACAGTAATTAAGGTTGATCAAAATGGTGTTCTAGATATCGACGATTTAATTCTAAAACTCAAAAATTCAGAATCCAACAAAAAATTACTGTCAGTAATGCTTGCAAATAATGAAACTGGCGTTATTCATCCAATAAAAAAAATCTGTGATATAGCACATGATTATGGAGTTCTCGTTCATAGTGATTGTGTGCAAGCAGCTGGCAAAATTGAAGTGAATATGCCAGAACTTGGTATAGATTTTCTTTCAATCTCTGGACATAAATTTGGTGGGCCTATGGGTTCAGCAGCACTAGTCTCTAGAACTTCTATTCCCTTGCAGCCCCTGATCATTGGAGGAGGACAAGAAAGATCTCTGCGTTCGGGAACTGAAAATGTACCGGCAATTGTTGGACTTGGATTTGCAGCAGAGATAGCAAAAGAAGAACTTCCCGAAAGAAACTCTCATATGACCAAGCTACAATCAAAACTTGAAAAAAATCTTTTAGAAAGTGATCATTCAATTGAAATAGCAGGAATAAATACAGAGAGGCTGCCAAACACAAGTTTAGTATTTAATCTGAATAAAAAAGCTGAAACTCAACTAATAGCGCTAGATTTAAAAGGAGTTGCTGTTAGCTCTGGCTCCGCTTGCTCTTCTGGCAAAGCCTCACCTTCTCATGTTTTATCTGCAATGGGTTATCCAGAAGATAAAATACATTCTGCTTTGAGAATTTCTGTTGGAACAAATACTACTGAAGAAGATATTGATAAATTTATTGAAATATATAACGAGATTAATAAATAAAAAATTATGACAAATCTAGAAAAATTAAGACAAAAAGTAGCAGATAGTGAAAGTAGATTTCCTATATATTTAGATAATCAAGCTACAACACAAACAGATCCTAGAGTAGTTGAAGCTATGTTACCATATTTCACTGAAAAGTTTGGCAACCCTCACTCAAAAAGTCACTCATATGCTTGGGAAGCAGAAGAATCTTGTGAACTTGCAAGAGGACAAGTTGCAGAACTAATTGGAGCATCATCAAAGGAGATAGTTTTCACCTCTGGAGCAACAGAATCTAATAATATGGCTCTAAAAGGTATTGCAAAATTTTATGGCTCAAAGAAAAAACATATAGTGACCGTTGTAACAGAGCATAAATGTATTCTAGATACCTGTAGGCATCTCGAACAAGATGGATTCAAAGTAACTTACCTACCAGTTAAACCAAATGGAATCATTGATCTTGATAAACTAAAAGATGCAGTGACTAAAGATACAATGCTTGTTTCTGTCATGGCAGTTAATAATGAAATTGGTGTTATTCAACCTCTAAAAGAAATAGGAAAAATTTGTAAGGAAAAAGGCGCCTTTTTCCATTCAGACATTGCTCAAGGCTTTGGTAAAATCCCTATTAATGTTGATGAATGCAATATAGATTTAGCTAGTATCTCTGGACATAAAATCTATGGTCCAAAAGGCATTGGTGCTCTATATGTTAGACGTAAACCAAGAATTAGGTTGTCGCCTCTGTTCAATGGCGGTGGGCAAGAAAGAGGTTTTAGATCCGGAACTATACCAACACCACTCGTAGTAGGACTTGGAATGGCAGCTTCTATCGCCTCAAAAGAAATGGAAAAAGATTACGCTCATGTTAAAAAGCTATTTGATAAATTCCTAAATACTATCCAATCAAATGCTAAAGAAATTTACCTTAATGGTGACAAAGAACAAAGATATCCTGGAAATCTAAATCTTAGTTTTGCATATATTGAAGGAGAATCGATGATATTATCTATTAAAGATTTAGCCGTTTCGTCTGGTTCTGCATGCACATCTAGTTCTCTTGAGCCTTCTTACGTATTACGTGCACTTGGAGTTGGCGATGTCCTGGCTCATACATCTATCAGATTTGGCTTTGGAAGGTTTACTACTGAAGAAGAAGTTAATTATGCAGCAGATCTAATGCTTTCGCGTATAAAAAAACTAAGGGAATTGAGCCCATTATGGGAAATGGTACAAGAAGGAATTGATATTAATGCAATTAAGTGGGCGACTCATTAAAATTGTTATATTATAAAAAAAGGAGAAATATTATGGCCTATAGTAACGAAGTAATCGATCATTATGAAAATCCACGTAACGTTGGAGCGCTCGATAAAAAAGACGAAGCAGTTGGAACTGGACTTGTTGGAGCACCAGCTTGCGGAGACGTACTCAAACTACAAATCAAAGTTGATGACAAAGGAATGATTGTCGACGCAAAATTTAAAGCATTTGGCTGCGGATCTGCCATTGCCTCTAGCTCTCTTGTTAGTGAATGGGTAAAAGGTAAGAATATCGACGAGGCAATGGAAATTAAGAACACTGAAATAGCTCAGCACCTTTCGCTTCCACCGGTAAAATTACATTGCTCAATGCTTGCTGAAGATGCAATAAAAGCCGCTGTTTCTGATTACAAAAACAAGCAAAAATAATGTCTACAAAACAAGTAATGCAACTAACAGATAGTGCTGCAGAGCAAGTAAAAAGCTTGCTTTCTCAGCGCGGCAAACCATCGATTGGCG